>JAOTXU010000001.1 GCA_029862165.1 Gammaproteobacteria bacterium | reverse complement strand
CCGCCACCCTGATCCTCCGCCGGGAAGAAAAAGAATCGCGGCAAGGATGCCGCTCCTACAGGAATACCACGAGATTGCGGCGAGAGAGAAGACGGCCGTTTGTTTGCGGCGACTTGGTCGGAGCCGCAAACCAATGCCGGCTTCTATGCTCGCTGCTTCGGCATTACGCGAGATTGCCCGCCACCCTGATCCTCCGCCGGGAAGAAAAAGAATCGCGGCAAGGATGCCGCTCCTACAGGAATACCACGAGATTGCGGCGAGAGAGAAGACGGCCGTTTGTTTGCGGCGACTTGGTCGGAGCCGCAAACCAATGCCGGCTTCTATGCTCGCTGCTTCGGCATTACGCGAGATTGCCCGCCACCCTGATCCTCCGCCGGGAAGAAAAAGAATCGCGGCAAGGATGTCGCTCCTAGGGGAGTACCACGAGATTGCGGCGAGAGAGAAGACGGCCGTTTGTTTGCGGCGACTTGGTCGGAGCCGCAAACCAATGCCGGCTTCTATGCTCGCGGCACGCAGTTAATGCTGCTTAGTCGACTGGTTGGGCTTCCTCGCGCAATGAGCGAGTCTTGAGCTTCAGCTCATCATCATGCACAGAAATATGTACATGACCGCCGTCGGTGAGTTTGCCGAATAGCAGTTCCTCGGCAAGCGGCCGCTTGATGTATTCCTGAATAACCCGCGCCATTGGCCGCGCACCCATTTGCGGGTCGTAACCACGCTGCGAAATCCAATCACGTGCTTCGTCGTCCAGCTCGATGGAGACATTCTTGTCCACCAACTGGCTCTCCAACTCGACGATCAACTTGTCTACAACACGCGCAACCGTGGCGGGATCCAGTGAATCAAACTGAATTGTGGCATCCAGCCGGTTACGAAATTCTGGCGTGAACAGACGGCGCAGCACTTCCGCTCCGTCTTTAGTGTGATCCTGCTGTGAAAACCCAATTGAGCGGCGACTCATTTCATCGGCACCGGCATTGGTGGTCATGACCAGAATAACGTTGCGGAAATTGGCTTTGCGTCCGTTGTTGTCTGTGAGCGTCCCATGATCCATTATCTGCAACAACAGATTGAACACTTCCGGATGCGCTTTCTCGATTTCATCGAGTAGCAGCACAGAATGCGGATTACGACTAATCGCCTCAGTTAGCAATCCACCTTGGTCATAGCCGACATAGCCGGGTGGTGCACCAATAAGTCGTGACACAGTATGCCGCTCCATGTACTCGGACATGTCGAATCGCACCAGCTCGATGCCAAGAACATGAGCGAGCTGCCGAGTAACCTCGGTTTTTCCTACACCGGTTGGACCCGCGAACAAGAAGGAACCAACAGGCTTTTGCACTTCCCGCAAACCGGATCGGGCCATCTTGATGGCTGCACCCAGCGCTTCGATGGCGTTGTCCTGGCCATAAATCACAAGTTTCAGATCGCGCTCAAGATTCTTGAGCAGCCCCCGATCAGATGCGGACACACTTTTTGGCGGTATCCTCGCCATCTTCGCTACGATCGCCTCAATATCTGCCGTCGTAACCGACTCTGCCCGGTCATCGGCCGGCTGCAAGCGAAGATTGGCACCGGCCTCGTCAATGACGTCAATGGCCTTATCCGGCAAATGTCGATCATTGATGTGCCGTGCCGACAACTCGGCCGCGATGACCAGAGCGTCATCCTCATAGCTAACGCCGTGATGTGCCTCGAAACGCGAACGCAATCCTCTGAGGATATCGATCGTCTCGGAAATGCTCGGCTCGGGCACGTCAATTTTCTGGAAGCGTCGCGCAAGCGCGCGATCCCGTTCGAATATGCCCCGATATTCCTGGTACGTGGTTGACCCAATGCAGCGCAGCTCGCCGCTGGCCAGGACCGGTTTTATAAGATTGGATGCGTCCATTACGCCACCCGACGCGGCACCAGCACCAATGACAGTGTGAATCTCATCGATGAAAAGAATAGCTCCGGGGTGTTTGCGTAGCTCTGCAATGACACCTTTGAGACGTTTCTCAAAATCACCGCGATATTTGGTACCCGCGATAAGAGCGCCCATATCGAGGGCATAGATTACGCTGCCGTTCAAAACACTGGGCACTTTACCCTCATGTATCAGTCGGGCAAGACCCTCCGCGAGGGCTGTCTTGCCAACGCCGGCCTCACCAACATAAAGCGGATTGTTTTTTCGGCGACGACAAAGAATCTCGACCGTTCTTTCAATTTCCATCTCTCGCCCGATCAGCGGGTCGATCTTGCCTGCCTTTGCGAGCTGATTTAGGTTGGTCGCATACTGCTCCAACGGGTTCGATGCAGTCGGATCACCCTCTTTGTCAATTTCCGTTGCTTCTGCCTGTGCCGCTGCCCCGTGAGAATCGCTAACCTTGGACAAACCGTGCGAGATGTAATTAACGACGTCCAGCCGCACTATGTCCTGCATGTTAAGCAAGTACGCGGCATGCGACTGTTTCTCCCCGAAAATTGCAACCAGCACATTTGTGGCGGTAACTTCTTTCTTGCCACTGGACTGAACATGAAAGACAGCCCGCTGTAATACACGCTGGAACCCGAGTGTCGGCTGAACATCCTGTTCATCGCCCTCAGCCAACCGTGGCGTTGTTTCATCGATAAAATCCGCAAGGTCCTTGCGCAGTCGGTCGATGTCGGCCCCACAGGCCCGTAATACATCGTCTACCTGCGGCACTTCTACGAGCGCCAACAGCAAGTGCTCGACGGTCATGAACTCATGACGTTTCTCCCTCGCATTCTGGAAGGCTTCGTTCAGACAAAATTCGAGCTCAGTACTAAGCATTTTTTTTTCCTGGTTATACCTATATCAGCTTTCTTCCATAGTACACAGTAACGGGTGCTGGTGTTGTCTGGAGTAACTGTTGACCTGGGATACTTTCGTCTCCGCAATCTCGTAAGTGAAAACACCACAAACACCTTTTCCACGCGTGTGGACTTCAAGCATTACCCGGGTGGCTTTCATTCGGTCCATCCCGAATATGTTTTGTAATACGTCTACTACAAACTCCATTGGAGTGTAGTCATCGTTTAACAGCACAACACGATACAGGGGCGGACGCTTTAGACGCGGTCGCGCTTCTTCTACTATCAGACCGTGGTCTGCTTGTTCGCGCTGATCTGTCACGGCAGTCGCTTATTTCGCTTCTGATCGGCAGGGCTCATATTATTATGACAACCGAAATCGGTTTTTTCGCCCGGCCATTTGCGCCGCCTTGGCACCGATCTCACCGATCGATGTTTCCGACTTATAGATATAAAGCGAATCGCAAATAGAAACAAGTCTTGTGGTGAACATCCTGATATGGTACTCGTGTGGCATCGACCATAACGCACAATGTTATGCCAAATAGGCGCCAACGTCGAACCTCGTGCCAAAAGCAGGCCAGGTCAGGATTTACTTTGTTTCGTGGGTGAATACGCCGTCCCAATCGTCGTCCGGCGGATTGTTTCTGAAGTATGCAATGCGGTCCAAATAGGTTTGAAATATTCTTCGATCAGGATGCGACTGATGCAACATAAATAGCGTTTGCTCTGCTTTATCCCAATCCCCTGCGCGATACCGCTTCAATGCCCGGCCATGTTGCTTGACCATCGTCTTGTGTTCATTGGATACCTTGTCGCCTGAACCTAGTGGTTCGTAGATCGCGACCGGACGATCCTTACCTTTTACCCGGACTAGGTCTATTTCGAGAAAGATGTGATCGGGCACCGCGGCAACGGTACCATCACCGACAGCGATACCGATGCCGTATTTTTTTGTCAGTCCCTCAATGCGTGATCCGAGATTAACTGCGTCACCCATGACGGTATAGGCCATGCGAAACTCAGAGCCCATGTTGCCGACCCGCATCATTCCGCTATTCAGTCCTATACCGATGCGAATCTCCGGCCACCCACGCGCCACGAATTCCGTATTCAGTCGCGTCATGTCCTCCTGCATCCGAAGCGAAGCCTCGAGCGCATGCTGAGCGTGTTGTGAATCTTCCAGCGGTGCGCCCCAGAAAGCCATGATCGCATCTCCCATATATTTGTCGATCGTGCCTCGGTTGGCATGAATCACGCGAGTCATGGGGGTCAGGTATTCGTTCATGAGCTGACTAAGCTCGCGGGGCTTCAAGGTTTCGGAAATTGTCGTAAAACCGCGGATGTCACTAAACAGCACAGTCATTTCGCGGCTATCACTTTCCATGTCGAACATGCCTCTTGCGTCACCCATCTCCTCGACGAGCTCCGGCGGTACGTATTGTCCAAACAAAGTTGATAGCTGCCGCTTGCCACGTGTCTCGATCAGATAACCGAAGATGACATGACAAAGGTATAGGGCAAACGCAAAGGTCATGACCGGTGCCAGGGGCACGACAAAGTTGGCCTTGTTCCACAGCATCAGGTTGCCTGCGGCCAGGGAGACCATCACCAGCATCGTGAACAGCGTCGCCGTAACAACTTGCGCACGGGCCATAACCCAAGTGAGCAAGACCGCTGTGATCAGCAGCAATGTGGCTTCAACGCCCTGCACGTAATGCGGATGATGCTTCACTCGCCCATCCAGAATTCCGGATACAATATTCGCGTGTACTTCCACGCCATTGTATTTTTCGCCGACTGGAGTAACCCGCAGATCCAACAGACCAGGCGCACTGGTACCGACCAACGCTATTGCCCCTTTTAGCGGATACATCGGGGCAGTTCCATTCAGGACTTTTGTTGCAGAGATGTATGGAAAGCTGTACTGCCTGCCACGATACGGCACCAAAACGGTTGCTTGTCCGTCGACAGGGATCTGATAGGGCCCGACGTTGAGCCATTCCATATTGAGACTGTCACGATTGGCCCCTGAGTGAAACACAAACTCAATGTCGGGCCACCCAGCGGCAGCACGCGTGACGGCAAGCGCCAGCGATTCGTACAGATCTCCCTGGAACGACTGCAATACAGGAACCCTGCGGTAAACACCGTCCGCGTCAACCGTGGGGTTGTCGAAAAATCCCCCCGACAACGCCGCCTCCTGCAATACCGCATAGTTCCCGGTATGGGCCTTGGGTTTACGAAAGTCGACGTTGGTACCGTGACTCACGGCGGCGACGGTTGGTGCCGGCAGCTTGCCAATCGAGGCAGTTGAGTCGTTCTCACGAAAGACATACCCCATGATCGTGGCGCGCTCACGCAGGGAGTGGGCGAAGATATTGTCCCAATCCAGCGAATCACGAAGTTGAGGCAACTGTTCAATAAATTCGGTGTCAGTACTGAGTGAGCCTTCCGCCAGACTGGCCAATACCGCCAGACCACTGCCACGGTCCGGCTCCGGAAAAACAGCGTCAAATCCGACCACCTTGACGCCATATTTGTCAAAGAGGTTGTTAAGGAGTTGCGCAAGCTTGTTTCGACCCCAGGGCCATTGCCCTTCGGCCATGAGGCTCTCCTCATCTATGTCGACAATGACAATACGCTCATCCAGTGACTGTGGCATGGTCAACACCAGCCGGGCATCATATGCAAAGGCTTCCATGCGCTCGAGCGCTGGAATGACCAAACTGCCGCGGTTGTACATCAAAAAAGGTGTCAGCACCGCGATACTGATCAGGACGCGTATGAGAAGTCGTATGTACAAATCAGGCTACAATGACCAAAATCCGAAGCAGTCTAGCCGAATGGCCTGGGCCAACCGTGTGCGGTACTCCACAAAAAAACGCTATAGCCTTGAGGGTTTGTGTTTGCATCCCTATTATCAACCGCGCCGGAGGCCAGTCGGTGACACTGCCTGGCCTGTGATCGGGCCAACGGAATATTTATGTCAAATCGAATCAGTGAGCTGAGAAATCTGTCTGCAGAACAATTATTTGTCCGGGCCGGCGAAGTCCTGCCACCGTGGGTCGCATTTATTCTGGTGTTGGCAATTGCCTGGCAGCTCGTGCGCATCACCTGGTTATTTTTTCCAAACAGCAATGCGGACAATACGGCACTGATTAACACGCCGACCAGGACCAGTACGCAAGCGCAGACAATCAAGTCATACGATATCGGTAGGATTGTCGCAACGAATCTGTTTGGGGCACGAAATGCGGATGTCCCGCCGGTACCAACGGATGATTTCGCAGAGTTGGATGATACCCAGCTCAATCTTGTGTTGCGCGGAACAATTGCGGCCGGCGACGATCAGGTCGCATTAGCGATAATTGCTGACGACAAAGGCGAGGAAAAAGTTTATTCCATTGGCGAGCCAATTGGCGGTGGCCGCAAGTTGCACTCGGTGCTACGTGACCAGGCGATTCTCAACCACAATGGCAAACTTGAGGCTTTGCGCCTACCCAAGGAATACGAGACCACGCGGTCGTCATCGCGCACCAGGGCAAGCTCGCGACCGTCAACCTCAAGAGCTAATACGATTCGTAGTGTGCAGCAATCTATCGCAAACAATCCGGCAAAACTCACAGATCTGATACGACCACAGCCAGTCTTCTCCAATGGCAAGCAACTAGGGTATCGGGTGTATCCCGGTCGCCGCCGTCAACAGTTCGTTTCCCTCGGGCTAAAACCCGGGGATTTAGTCACCGAGATTAATGGCAGCCCGCTCAATGATCCCGCCAGAGGAGCCGAGATTTTCAAGTCTTTGGCGGAGTCCAATCAAGTCACCGTTACCGTGGAACGCAATGGCACGCCCGAGGTACTGGTGCTCGACACCGAGCAACTGAGCCTCGAGGATGGGCAACAGCGGTGAAGCTCCGGTATCCTGTCCGTTGGCATTCCACGCGCGCTGTCGCTTGGACAGAAGGCAAAACATGAAACACGACTCATTGGACACTTCCAGATTTAGGCGAGTGGTAGTTGCGGTCACGCTGGCAACATTGGCAGTTTGGTGGTCGGGGTCCGTGATGGCCGAGGGTGAGCGAATCACGCCTAACTATAAGGATGCAGACATCCGTCAAATCATTGAGGCGGTCAGCGAAGTTACGGGCAAGAACTTTATTATCGACGCGCGTGTCAAGGCACAGGTGACGCTTATTTCGTCCACCCCGATGTCGCCTGATGCGTTTTATAAAACGTTTTTGTCCATTCTTCAGGTCTACGGTTTCGTTGCGATCCCGTCAGGCGACGTCGTCAAGATTCTACCGGATACAAATGCCCGTCAACTACCCGGAAACGACCTGCCACAACGCATTGGCAATTCCGATGAAATAGTCACGCAGGTCGTCGAGGTCAAAAACATCGGTGCCGCACAACTTGTACCGATTTTGCGCCCCCTGGTACCGCCATATGGTCATCTGGCTGCGCACCCATCATCGAACATGCTGATCATCTCGGACCGCGCGGCCAACGTAAACCGGATGCTGCGAATTGTCCGTCGTATCGATCAATCCGGTGACGAAGAAATTGAGGTAATGCGGCTCGAGCACGCCAGTGCCGGTGACCTGGTGCGAATTTTGACTGCGCTGGCTCAGGGTGCAGGACGGACCGATACCGGAGGTGCGCCGACACAGCTCGTTTCCGACGACCGGACCAACAGCATTCTTATAAGCGGGGACAAAACTGCCAGACTGCGAATCAAGACTCTGATCGCGCACCTGGACACGCCACTGGAAGAAGGAGGCAACACCCAGGTAATTTACTTGCGCTATGCCGATGCCGAAGAACTTGCCGGAAAACTCAAAGAACAAGCAACGCAATCAACTGCGCCAGCGGCAGCGGGAACAGGGGTGGCCAACAGTGTCGTTATCTGGGCTGACATCCCAACCAATGCGCTGGTGATTACTGCACCCCCAAAGGTCATGCGATCACTGCGCTCTGTCATCGATAAACTGGACATACGCCGTTTACAGGTCCAGGTAGAGGCGATAGTAGTCGATCTTTCCGCGGACAAGTCGGCGGAGCTCGGCGTAACCTGGGCCATAGACGCATCAGACGATGCTGCAGGCGCTGCTCTGACCAACTTTGGCGGCGCGACCAATGTCGGTCAGATCGTCGGTGCTGTAACCGGTGGTGTCGACCCCACATCACTGGATTTTGTGCAGGACGGCGTCACCGTAGGCGTCGGTCGTCTAAAAGACAGCGGCACGAACTTCGCCGTCATCGCACGCGCACTGGCTGGAGACGCGAACACCAACATTTTGTCCATGCCCAGCATAGTAACCATGGACAATGAAGAAGCTGAAGTGAGTGTCGGCCAGGAGGTGCCCTTCCTGACTGGCAGTTTCAGCAGCACTGGCGGCACCGTAACCGGCTCGGTTAATCCATTCCAGACAATTCAGCGTGAGGACGTCGGTCTGAAACTCAAGGTTACGCCACAGATCAACGAAGGCGATGCCGTAATTATGGACATCGAACTCGAAGTCTCGAATCTGGCACAGGGCGCTACAGGGGCAGTGGATCTAATAACCAACCAACGCAGCATTCGTCAGAAAGTGGTTGTTGAGGACGGCGGCATAGTAGTACTGGGCGGTTTGATCGACGAAAGTCTGCTCGAAAGCGACAGCGGGGTCCCGGGTCTATCTCGCATCCCATTGTTCGGAAATTTGTTCAAATCACGGTCCTCACGCAAAACGAAACGAAACCTGATGGTTTTTATCAGCCCGACGATTCTTCGCGACGCGGCACAGGCGTACCGGGAAACCGACGCCAAGTATGATTACATACGCGATTTACAACGCGGTGACGATGGACGTATCCCGTTATTACCCCGCGAAGATCGTCCCATCATGCCTGCCATCGATGAATTCGTAGCACCACCACCAGAATTAGATGGACCCTGAGAGCGACCACCTGGAAGTACCTGAGGCACCCGACGAGGAGCCCGGAAAACCGACGCTGTCTTTTGCATTCGCCCGGCGCCACGGAATCCTGGTGCGTGGCTATCTCGACGACGGCAAAGCGGAAGTCGTGTATCGGCCGGGTCTGGACCCGCAGATTCTTGCTGAGGTCCGACGCTTTCTAGGCGCCCCACTACAGCTCGTCGCTGTTGACAGCGACGCTTTTGACAACGAGTTGCGGACCACCTACGAAAGTGGCGGTAACAGTGCGATACAAATGGAGGGATTCGACGATAACACCGACTTGTTTGAAGTCGCACAGGCCCTGCCGGAGCCTTCCGACTTGCTCGAGAGCGACGACGACGCGCCGATCATTCGTCTGATCAACGCTGTTTTAACCGAAGCGGTTAAAGAGAATGCATCGGACATTCATATCGAACCCTATGAAAACAGGCTGGTAATACGATTTCGTGTCGATGGTGTCTTGCGTGATGTGCTGCAGTCACGCCGCGCACTGGCGCCCCTGGTGGTTTCAAGGGTCAAAGTCATGTCAAAACTTGATATCGCAGAAAAACGCGTACCACAGGATGGCAGAATTTCACTGCGTATCGCCGGTCGCGCCGTGGACGTACGGGTATCCACACTCCCGTCGGGCGAGCGTGGCAGCGAAAGAGTTGTGTTGCGACTGTTGGACAAACAGGCTGGTCGGCTGGACTTGCAATCCCTCGGCATGGATTCAGCGTCGCAAGAACGCATCACTAATCTAATCAATCGGCCACACGGCATCATGCTGGTGACCGGCCCAACCGGCTCGGGTAAAACCACCACATTGTACGCAGCACTGGAACGCATCAACGACCGCGGCAGAAATATCCTCACAGTGGAGGACCCCATCGAATACTACATAGATGGAATCGGCCAGACTCAGGTCAATACAAAGGTGGAAATGACATTCGCCCGCGGTTTGCGAGCGATACTCCGGCAGGATCCGGATGTTGTCATGGTTGGTGAAATACGAGATCTCGAAACCGCAGAAATTGCGGTGCAAGCAAGTCTGACCGGACATCTGGTTTTGTCGACGCTACATACTAATACCGCTGTCGGTGCCGTAACACGTTTACGCGACATGGGTGTAGAGCCATTTCTGCTGTCGTCCAGCGTTGTAGGCGTTGTGGCGCAGCGATTAGTTCGGGTGTTGTGTGCCACTTGCAAGAAACCCTACACCGCAACGGAGCAAGAGAGGGCGTTGCTTAATGTTGACGAAGTTAGCGTGCAACTTTACCAGGCAAGTAGCTGTGATCTTTGCAACCGTTCCGGGTTCCGTGGCCGCACAGGCATCTATGAACTCGTTCTGGTTGACGATACGCTACGGACGATGATTCACGATGGCGCTGGTGAGCATGAATTGGAGCAGTACGCCCGAACACTGACACCCAGTATTCGATATGACGGACGGCGCAAAGTGTTGGAAGGGGAAACCACACTACCGGAAGTACTACGCGTGACACACGAGAGCTAACGCGGTTAGTCCATGGGTGCATTCGAATATGTTGCTGTAGATACCGGCGGCCGTGAGCAAAAGGGCCTGATAGAAGGCGATACGGCCCGTCACGTAAGGCAGATGCTGCGTGAACGTGAATTACTTCCACTCAACGTTACCGAGGTGGCGGCACGCGAGAAGCGGTTCCGTGGTAGTTTTTCTCTGCGTCGGCGCTCGATATCGCCCCTGGAACTAGCCCTGCTGACCCGGCAACTTGCTACGCTGGTCAAGTCAGGGATGCCTTTGGACGAGGCTCTGCAGGCTGTGTCCGAACAAAGTGAACGACCGCGTCTGCAAAGCGTTATGCTCGGCGTACGCGCTCGAGTTATCGAAGGCCATCCGCTGGAAACCGGCTTGGCAGACTTCCCGCAGGCTTTTCCGGAAATCTATCGTGCAACGGTAGCGGCAGGTGAACAGTCGGGTCATCTCGATGGTGTGTTGGAGCGTTTGGCAGATTACACCGAGAGCCGGCAGTTGCTGCGCCAAAAAGTATCCCAGGCAATGATCTATCCAGCCATCGTAACGACTCTGGCAGCGATTATTGTTTCAGGTCTGCTGACCTACGTAGTGCCCAAAATCGTTACCGTTTTTGCAGATGTCGAACAAGAGCTCCCCTTGCCCACTCGTATTCTCATTGGTCTCAGCGACTTTTTGCGGGAAAACGGGCTATGGCTGATCGGGCTGCTCGTCCTGGCTTTTATTGGGATACGATACCTGCTTCGTCGCCCTGGACCCAGGCGAAAATACGACGTCGCATTATTACGCATGCCGTTGCTGGGCCGTCTGACTCGCGGTCTGAATACCGCACGCTTTACCAGCACCTTGAGCATTTTGGCCGGCAGCGGCGTTCCGGTGCTCGAAGCATTGCGTATCGCTGGTGGAGTGGTTACCAATATACCCATGCGCGAGGCCGTCCATCACACTGCCGTACGTGTGCGTGAGGGTGCGCCGATAGGCAAATCCCTGGGTATCAGCAAGTTGTTCCCACCCATGACCATTCATTTGATTTCCAGTGGCGAAGTCAGCGGTCAACTGGAAGAGATGCTGGAACGCTCAGCCAAAAATCAGGAACGGGAAATGGACAGCCTGATAGCAACGACCCTCAGTCTGCTGGAACCGGCAATGATCCTCCTGATGGGCGCCGTCGTGCTTGCTATTGTGCTTTCGATACTAATGCCGATTTTCGAACTCAACCAGGCGGTTGGCTGACAGACTTCCGCTATGCTCAAAGTGTGCAACGCCATCGTTATGATTCACCATAACGTTGCCCACACTGTATCGACTGCAAAACTGTGAACCCCATCAAAGTAGCCAACACTGGTTGAACGATAAAAATAGACCGTGGCCGCACCGTTTAGCGGCTTTCAGCGGAGAGTGCGATGGCTACTAAAGACACCGACTATGATGAAGACCTTTACACCGACACGTCGATGTTTGATGCGGATGAGATTGTGCGCAGCGTAGAGGAAGTGGCACGCACAAAAAAAGAAGCTGAAAAGAACGCTTCAGCTCGTCGTCGGTTTGAAATGATGATGGAAGAGCGCAAACTGGCTGCCGACCTTGAAGACGCTTATGACGATGAGTGGAGTGACGACATGAATGAGGACTGGGACGGCGATAACTGGTCCTGATCAGGCGTCTCATGAATATACCGGAAAGGCAGTCCATGACTGCCTTTTTTTGTTGCAAGCCTACCTAATGGAAGTCTCGCGAACGGGCCACTAACGATCCCAGCATGTAACTATGATCCCGTAACGAACGAGCCACTACATGCAATACATCAGCTTGTTTTTGCAACTGTCCCTGCACCCCCAGCAATTGTGAGCCCAACAGTACTTTTCTCTGGCGATCGGCAAGGTGCTCCCAAACGATCAGGTTCACATGCCCGGTCTCATCTTCCAGCGTTACAAAAGTGACGCCCTTGGCAGTGCCCGGCCGCTGCCGTGTAATAACCAGCCCTGCTGTGCTGACAGTCGTGCCATCAGGTAATTCCCACAAACCTGCCGCGGTACAAATATTCTGACTGGACAATTTTTCACGCAGCAACGCCATCGGATGACGACCTAGCGTGAGCCTCATACTTTGATAGTCGGCAATGACATCTTCACCTTCGGTAGGCTTACGTAGCATCGGTACGCCTTCGCAAATCTCGATCTGTGGCATCAACGGCAAGGGAGCCTCTACACCTGCCACATCCCAGCGTGCTCTGTGCCGGTTACCCGTCAACGGACGTAACGCGCCCGCCGCAGCTATGGCACCCAGATCAGCCCGGTCCAGTTCTGCGCGTGTTGCCAGGTCCTGCACATCCCGAAATCGTTTGTCGTTACGCGCCCGGAGCACTCTGGCACAACCCGCCGCAGAGAATCCTTTGACCAGACGCAAGCCAAGCCTGAGTGCAGGTAACGAATCGGCGCCCTGCTCGAGCGTACAGTCCCATCGGCTGTTAACTATGTCTGCCGGCCGGATTTCGACACCATGACGCTTCGCATCCTGGATGAGTTGGGATGGCGCATAAAAGCCCATGGGCTGACTATTGATCAGCGCACAGGCGAAAACAGCCGGTTCGTGACATTTGAGCCAGGCCGATACATAGACCAATAATGCGAAACTTGCTGCGTGCGACTCTGGAAAACCATATTCGCCAAAGCCTTCGATCTGGCGAAAAATTTGTTGTGCGAATTGTTTACTGTATCCCCGCTCCAGCATACCGCTGATCAAGCGTTCCTCGAATGGACCCAAACCGCCACGGCGTTTCCATGCAGCCATCGCCCGTCGCAGTTGATCAGCCTCGCCCGCACTGAACCCAGCTGCCACCATGGCCAGATGCATGACCTGTTCCTGAAAAATTGGCACACCCAGGGTGCGCGACAAGACGTCCCGTACTGCCGGACTGGGGAAAGTGACTTCCTCTTCGCCATTTCTGCGTCGCAGATAGGGATGGACCATATCGCCCTGAATGGGCCCGGGTCGGATAATGGCAACTTCGATTACCAGGTCGTAATAAGAACGGGGTTTCAGACGCGGCAGCATCGCCATCTGCGCCCGCGACTCAATCTGAAAAACACCCATGGTGTCGCCCTTACAGATCATGTCGTAAACAACAGAGTCTTCGGCGGGCACTGTGGCAAGACTGAGTTTGCGCCCGTAAAAGTCTTCCACAAGCTCAAAACTACGCCGGATCGCACTGAGCATGCCTAGCCCCAACACATCGACCTTGAGCAATCCGAGTGCATCGAGATCGTCTTTATCCCATTGAATCACAGTGCGTTCAGGCATAGATGCGTTTTCGACCGGTACCAGTTGGGCCAGCGGTCCACGCGAGATGACAAAACCGCCTACGTGTTGTGACAGATGGCGTGGGAACCCCATCAGGATGCGGGCTAGTGTGCGTATGCGATGAATCACCGGGCTGGCCGGATCGAAACCGGCATCACGTAACCTTTCATCGCTTACATCACCTTCCCACCAACCCATTGCACGTGCCATACGATCAACCTGCAATGTATCCAGACCGAGGGCCTTGCCCACATCGCGCACAGCGCTGCGTGCCCGATAACTAATTACGGTAGCTGTCAATGCCGCCCGGTCGCGCCCGTACTTGCTATAGATATGCTGTATGACTTCCTCGCGCCGTTCGTGCTCGAAATCCACATCGATGTCAGGTGGCTCATTACGTTCACGGGAAATAAAACGCTCAAACAACATCGACATGCGAGCTGGATCGACCTCGGTAATGCCCAAAGCGAAACAAACAGCTGAGTTCGCGGCTGAGCCACGACCCTGGCAGAGAATGTCGCGGTCTCGCGCAAACTGGACTATCTCGTGGACCGTTAGGAAATACTGCTCGTACTCCAGCTCGGCGATGAGCTCGAGTTCGTGCTCGACTAATACGCGGACTTTCTCTGACACACCGCCAGGCCAGCGTTTCTGCATGCCGATTTCAGTGAGTTTGCGCAAATGGCTGGTCGCAGTTTCATCATGCGGTACCAGTTCATGTGGGTATTCATAACGCAATTCTTCCAGGCTAAAGTGACAGCGATCGGCTATATGACAGCTCTGGTCGAGCAATGCTCGGGAATAAACTTGCTGCAGTGTCTCGATTGGACGCAGGTGTCGTTCGCCATTTGGGAAAAGCCAGGGCACAGCTTCGGTGATGGTTTTGCGCAAACGAATAGCAGTGAGTGTGTCTTGCAATGCGCGTCGGCCTCTGACATGCATGTGCACATCGCCACAAGCCACTCGTGGTAAACCAAGTGTCTCAGCCAATTCTTCTAGCAAACGGGCGCGATATATATCGTCTCCGGCGACCAGTAATTCAACGCCGATCCACAAGTTTGGCCTGAAAATATCGCGGAGCCAGTGGCACTGCTCAACATCGGGTTCATCGCCAGGAAACCAGATCGCCAGGCAATCTTCCACACTTTTAGCCAGATCGCCACGGCATAGTTTGTACTCACCCTTGGGTGCAGCTCGCCGTGCGCGCGTGATCAGGTCGCACAACAAACCGTAACCTTTGCGACTGGTAGCCAACAACACCAGGTGCATACCATCTTGTAGATGGAACTCGCTGCCGATGATTAACTTGCAATTGAGTTCGCGTGCTGCGACGTGTGCCCGCACGATACCGGCCACCGAACATTCATCGGTAATGGCCAAAGCGTGGTAACCCAGTTTAGTGGCCTGTGTAACCAGCTCTTCCGGCTGCGACGCGCCCCGCAAAAAACTGAAGCTGCTGACACAATGCAGTTCTGCGTAGCCCCCCACCCTCGAAGGTAAATCACGCGAGATTCGCCCCTCCCCCAAATCCCCTCCCCGGAGGGGAGGGGGAACAGTTGGGTTAGCCGAAGTAACCATGCAGGTACCAGTCATAGGGTGCGCGCCGTTCACGATAGACCCACAATCGCAGTCCTTGCACATCACGCATGATGTAATAGTCACGCACGATATCGCCGCAGTCCCACCAACCCGTTTCGATACGTTCAGGGCCGGTTTCGCATACCAGCGGCCCGGCGTAATCTGGTCGACCTGCGGTCTGGCTTAAACGCTGTGGTTGCGATAAAAGCCACAACGGCCTCGGACAGAGATTCCTGTTTTCCGACTCCTCCAGATCACGCAAGTTTCGCCCCCCACTCCAACCAGGAGCTCGGCCTTCGGCCTCGAAGATGGGTCGCTTCGCGACGGATGGATTGGCGTGTCTCGATACACGCAAATCGGGCTCGACACGGCACCAGGCAGATTCAGGGCGATGATCGGCAACGCCAGCAACACTGAAAACTGCCGACACCCCCAGCTTCGTACGCAGATTTTCCAGCAAAGCAGGCCGATCACAGGACAAACCAGGCTGATAGGCAAACAACTGGCGCTCACGCCCAGCCAGCGGCGTCACTTTGCCGCTCATCAACTGTAATGCGATGACCGGTGCGGGTAGCTTAAGGGACTCAAGACGTAGCCGCGCTAATGACAATAAACGCCGGGAGTCCTGACACTGCTCCAGCAAGCCGACCCGCATTACTGTAGGTGACTGCTCGGAATGAAAAAGCCGCAATCCGATGTTCTGTACGCCGGCCTGCCGTGCAATCAGATAACCAGTCAGCTGTGCTATCAATCGCTCTGCTGCGATCAACAGCTGGTGGGTATTCGCTGTTTCGGCCGGCATCTCGATGGTTTCCCTGAACCGGTCAGGTGCAACAAACGACGGCCGCGGATCAGGCAGACGACCCAGCGCGCGGTCCAATTGTTGCAGATAGCGCTTACCAAAACGCCGTGCAAAACCATCACGCGGCAGACGCAAACAATCACGCACACTGTAAATGCCCATCCCTTTCAATGAGGCGATGGTTTTGTCTGGCCAGCCCAGACAATGCAACGGCAATTTTCCCAACTGCCCGGGCAGTTCCTGTGGTTGCATGATCAGCACGCCCCGACCCACCCGCGCCAACCACAATGCCGCCAACGGTGTGGGGGCCAGTGCCAGCTGCCGACAGTGATGCATCGCTTCGAGTTTTGTGCCGATCTGTGCACACAGGCGGTCCGCACCATTAAATAATCGCAGACTGCCCCGAACTTCGAGTAACAAGGCAGCAGGCCGTTCGATATGCACCCAGGGTGTGAATCGCGTTGCCCACAAAGCCAGTTTTTCCAGGCACTCATGCTCACGGTGTAAATCCCGTCGGTATATTTGTAAGTGCGGACACAGCGCATAAGCTGCATTGAGCCCCGATCCGCAATGAATCCCCTGCCGACGGGCCGTTTCATTAACCGCATGGACCAAACAGTGACTACCCTCACCGTCAACGACGACTAATGGTCCGGCAACCGCTTTGTCGTTCAGTACCTCCAGCGCAAGCCGGGGTAGGTTTATACAAAGCCAGAGATGGGGAAACTGATCACCAGCCCGGTTTAGCGACTCACTGGCCGGTGACACAGCCGGTACAGGCAGCGACTGAAAAAGCCCCGGCGTGGTGCTGGGTACTGCCACAAGCTAGCTGTCGGTTTTAAAACGGCTTGCAACGTCGCGCGTATGCGTAGCACCTAATGGCAAACGTACCGTTACAGGTTTGCCACCGCGACTTTTCAAGACCTTTACCACCAGCCCGTCAGCGGTCTGATTAAGCAGCAACCGCAATGCCGCCGGAGATGCAATCGCCACAGTCGTGGCTGGACGAAACAACACCCCCAGGGTGCCGCCTTCGGCCGCTGCAAGCTGCAAACGACGCAAACCGGCAGCAGTAGCACGTGTGGACCATGACAATACTGCTGCACAACTACCTGAGCGCAGCGACTGTTCTGTCGCCCACATAATCTCTTCTTCGACTTGCGTATGCACGATGAGCAACCGCGTCAAATCGATGCCTGCTGCAGCCAGAGCGGGTGCATACGGCACCCAGGGTGGTGCAATCCAGATCAGACAACGATCATCATCCAGGCTGCTCAGTTTAACCAGCAACGGCAGCAGGAGGCGCAATTCCCCCTGACCACGGCGATCGAGCAATACCTCATTCAGGGAGTCAACCGGCCAGCCTCCTCCAGGTAAACAGGAATCCAGTTGTTTATGGCCAGTCGGAATTGCTTTTATTTTGTTATCTTGTTCACAAGCCCGCCAGATATGCGGGTGGTGCAGTAATTCATATAACGGTTCTTTCTGCGTCGATGGCATTTTGATGTCTTGTTCCGTATAGCTGGCCCAGGGCCAACACGGCCCATTCGCATTCCGGTCGGTAATGCAAAATCAGGCTCGTCGAATTACACCCACTACAACGCCCTCTATCACCATGGGCTCCGATTCGAGGTCCACATGGATGGGTTCGAAATCCGGGTTCTCCGGCAACAACCACACTTCATGGCCTTTCTGACGATAGCGCTTGACCGTTACCTCATCTTCGAGGCGCGCGACAATAATCTGCCTGTTGCGCACATCCGGTGTACGGTGCACCGCAACCAAATCGCCGTCGTGAATGCCGGCATCACGCATACTCATGCCGTTGACCTGTAGCAGATAGTGCGGCCTGGGCGTAAACAGGTTCGGATCGAGGCGATAGTGTGCCTCGACATGCTGCTCAGCCAGCATGGGCTGACCAGCTGCTACCCGACCCACAACCGGTACACCCAGTTCGACTCCGTCGCAGATCCGGATGCCGCGTGATACGCCCGGGAGAAGCTCTATGGCACCCTTGCGCTGTAGTGCCCTCAGGTGCTCTTCAGCGGCATTCGCGGAACGAAAGCCCAGCTCGCCGGCAATCTCAGCGCGTGTTGGTGGCATACCCGTTTGGTCGATAGTGGCCTGAATTAACTCAAGTATTTCGGCCTGACGTGGTGTGAGATCCTGCATAAAGACACCCATCTGTATAAAAAACCAGACCTGTGATTATATACAGATCAGGGGTCAAAACAATCCCCGATTTCGCGTAATTCGCCCCCCACCCCAACCCTCCCCCCGCAGGGGGGAGGGAGAACATCACGCGTAATTCGCCCCCCACCCCAACCCTCCCCCCGCAGGGGGGAGGGAGAACATCACGCGTAATTCGGCCCCCGCCTCCCCCAGGGGGAAGGAGCTCCAACCCCGGCAAGGGAAGAAATGTCGTGGGAAGAAATGCCCATGAATTTATGGCATCATAGTAAGAGATCGCATGAAGTAGTTATGGTAAATGCTTAATGTGATTGTGCACATCTAGAAAACCAAAAGCAGGGGTAATGCATGACGCGTCAAATGGGTGTGGGAGAGATCACCGAAGCAACGTTCGGATGGCAAACCGCTTCCGGCCTCATCACTGACGACACGACACTCAATCTTCCCCTGAGCATGCTGGAACACAATCGGGATGCGGCGATCCTCATGGCACCCGTATCAGGTCTTGCAGATCCCTCGATTGTCTACGTCAACGAAGCCTTCGAAACCCTGACCGGTTTCCCGCGGACACATGCTTTGGGTGCCTCACCACGGATACTGGTGGGCGAACGCGGTCAGTTTGGCTGGGTTGATCGCATGCGCCGGCGGATGCAGTCGCAGCTGGCTTTCCGTGAGCGATGCATGTTGCGTTGTGCCACCGAAGAGGCCCTCGCCGTTTCGGTCGAGGCCCACCCAATCTCTGCCTCCGGAGGTAACATTATTTACTGGCTGGTCAAGATGCATGACTTGGCTTCGGTGGCAGACGAACAAGCGAGCGTGTCAAATGCACTTTATCAGACGACGCACGATGAGCTGACCGGGTTAATTAATCGTGTAGAATTTGAAAATCGTCTTGAAGCAGCACTAAAGCGCATTGCAGAAGACGGTGGCGAACACGTTCTGTGCTATATCGATCTGGATCAGTTCAAAGTCATCAATGACACTTGCGGTCATGCCGCCGGTGACGAGCTTTTGCGTCAACTGGGCGACATCCTGCCTGGCTGCGTACGGGACTGCGACACTATCGCCAGACTGAGTGGCGACGAGTTTGCCGTACTGCTCGACGGTGCGACCGTCCCACAGGCCCGGCTCCTTGCCAATCGCTTGCGGGACAGCATTGAAAAATTCCGTTTTCCCTGGCTAAACAAGGTCTTCAGCATCGGCGTGAGTATAGGCATGGTCTCGGTAACAGATGCCAGCGAGAGTGCCGCACGCCTTTTGAGTGCAGCCGATACCGCCTGTTTTACGGCCAAGGATCTCGGTCGGAACCGGATTTATTTGCATCATCTCGAGGATGGCGAGATCGCACGCCGCCATGGCGAGATGGAATGGGTTACGCAGATACAGGCAGCGCTGGACCAGGAACGTTTTCTGCTTCATCTGCAACGCATCAAGGGCCTGACTTCGGCGGCGACCGGCCAGCATTATGAGGTGCTGCTCCGCATGGAGGCCGATGACGGCACGCTGATCTCGCCGGAACTGTTTCTGCCCGCCGCCGAGAATTATCATTTGTCTACGCGGCTCGATACCTGGGTCGTCGGCAAGGTAATCGAATACCTCACATCAAATGAGGATCATCTCGCCGATGACCAGCTCTGTTGCATCAATCTGTCGGGACATTCGATTACCGATGCCGGTTTCCTGCAATACATCGTTGCACAGCTGCACGACGCGCCGGCAGTTGCAAAGTCAATTTGTTTTGAGATTACCGAAACAGCGGTTATTGCCAATCTCGGGCTGGCAACGCATTTTATCCGGTCGCTAAAGAAACTGGGTTGCCGATTTGCGCTGGATGATTTCGGTAGCGGTCTGTCTTCATTTGCCTATTTGAAGAATCTGCCGGTGGATTTTTTAAAGATTGATGGCATGTTCGTAAGAAACATGACACGCGACCCGATAGACCTTGCATTCGTACGATCCATCAATGAGATTGGTCACGTGATGGGCAAGATGACCGTTGCCGAATTTGTCGAGGATGAAGAGACGCTCGATGCACTACGCACGCTGGGCGTTGACTATGCCCAGGGATTCCATATTTCCCGACCTGCTCCGCTTATCTAGCCAGCATACGCCCAGAATTCCGTCTCCTGTGTCGGCTCTCGGCGCACCGGGGGGCGACATGGAGCGAAACCCTCGAGACCCCCATCAAACAGATGCAAATCGGTCAATCCCGACCAGTCATACCGGAGACCGTCGTGGTGAGATATGGAGGCGAAGCGACATTTAGCATTCTTTGCGGTTAAATAAGCAGCTGGAAACAACTGTCTGACCATTATGAGCGTTTTCATCTATGGCCCCCCGCAGAGCACTTATGTCCGAACTGTCAGGATGGCGTGCACAGAAAAAGGTGTGCCCTACGAACTAAAGGATGTTGAGTTCGGCTCAACCGACCACACCAGTTTGCACCCGTTTGCACGCATCCCAATTTTGCGTCACCGTGACTTTATACTTTGCGAGAGCAGCGCGATTACGCGGTATATCGATCAGGTATTCGAGGGCCCGCGGCTACGCCCTGAGGACCCACGCGAACGCGGTCTCATGAACCAATGGATCAGCACCGTCATGGACTATTACTATGACGTGATGATTCGTTCACTCGTCTTGCCGCGTCTGGGTCTGGCCCCGCTGGACGAAAAAAAAATTGCGGCTTTACGTCCGCGACTCGAACATCAACTCGGGGTGGCCGACAAAGCCCTGGCTGAGAATAGGCACCTGGCGTGTGAGGCCCTAACGCTCGCTGACTTGTACCTGGCACCGGTTATCGCATTTGTCATGAAAACGCCAGAAGGCGGGCGGGCCGTGCCAGGCTATGAAAACCTTGTCCGGTGGATGAAGGGTATTATGGAACGTCAGAGCTTTTCGTCGTCAGTACCCCCTCTGTAACGTATAATGGCAGGCCAGCAGCGCCTCTCGGGGCGCCATTAAAACGGCCGACGCAGACCAATATAAAAGCGCGCATTGGCCAAATAAGATACTGGAGGCCCCAATGTTACAGCGCCTGTCCACTTTGCTTGCATTCCTGACGCTACTGGCCGCCACGCCGGCTTCAGCACAGGTCGCGTTTGAGAGCGGCTCGGTCCGCCCACTCGCGAAGTCGCCAGACGGTGGCCATCTGTTTGCCACCAATACACCCGGCAATACGCTTGAAATCTTTGCGATACGCAGTGACGGTCTGCAGCATTTGAGTTCGGTCGCAGTCGGTCTCGAGCCGGTGGCCGTAGTCGCACGGAACAACGCTGAGGTGTGGGTGGTCAATCATCTCTCCGACAGCATCAGCATCGTATCGGTGACTGGCGAGCCACGCGTGATCCGCACGCTTCTAGTCGGCGACGAACCACGCGATATCGTTTTTGCCGGTACCGGGGGCAACGAACATGCCTTCATTACGACCGCGCACCGGGGTCAGCATCGCACGCATGCATCAATTTCGGCGGTTACCGGCGCCGGAGATCCACAACTGACAACCGCTGGTGTGCCACGAGCCGATGTCTGGGTATTTGACGCCGCTGCCCTGGGCACCACACTCGGTGGCACGCCACTGGAAATTATCGAATTGTTTGGTGACACGCCACGCGCACTGGCCACCACACCCGATGGCAGCACTGTTTATGCGGCCGTGTTCCATTCGGGCAACCAAACCGCCGTCGTAAGTGAAAACATCGTGTGCGACGGGTTCGACGGGGTTGCCTGCAGCGGTGATGGCATAACGTCACCCAACGGCCTGCCCGGTGGTGAATTACCCGGTGGCAACCCGGGGCCGGCAATGAATGTCCACGGTGACGCGGCACCTGAAGTCGGTCTCATCGTCAAGTACGACAATGGCACAGGCGAGTGGCGCGACGAGTTGAACCGGAACTGGAGTAATGGGATCCGCTTCAATCTGCCCGATCTCGATGTATTTGCCATCGATGCCGACACGTTCAGTATTACCGACAGCCACCCTCATGTCGGCACCGTGCTGTTCAACATGGCCGTCAATCCGGTTGACGGGACAATCTATGTGTCGAATACCGACTCAATCAACGAGGTACGTTTTGAGGGTCCGGGTATTTTTGCTGGCAACACCGTGCAGGGCCATCTTTCGGAAGCAAGAATCTCGCTTATCGACAGCAATGGCGTAGCGTCGCGGCATTTGAACAAACACATCGATTACAACATCACACCGGCACCGCTCGGCACTAAAGACCACAGCCTGGCTACACCGATGGATATGGTGATCAGTTCTGACGGCAACACGCTCTACGTCGCCGCTTTCGGCTCCGGCAAAGTCGGTGTCTTCGACACCGCAACACTGGACGACGACAGCTTTGACCCAACCATCGACAGCGCAAATTACCTTAGCACGACCGGTGGTGGCCCGGCGGGTTTAGCGCTGGACGAAGCGAACGGTCGTTTGTACGTGGCCACCCGTTTTGATAACGCGATCTCAGTATTCGATCTCAGCACCGGCACCGAGACCGCTCATCATTCACTGAATAATCCGGAGCCGGTTTTTGTGACCGCCGGACGCCCGTTTCTTTATGACGCGCAACTGACTTCGTCCAATGGCGAGGCCTCATGCGCCAGTTGCCACATCTTTGGTGACATGGACAGTCAGGCCTGGGATCTGGGCGACCCCGATGGCGAGGTAATCAGCAATCCGATGCCGATCAACCTCGAAACCCTCGTGATCAATTTCAATCAGGCCTCACCGACGATTAACGGCACTGGCAATTTCAGAGACCTGCATCCGATGAAAGGCCCGATGACCACACAAACCCTGCGTGGCATGAGCAACTCGGGCGCCATGCATTGGCGTGGCGATCGGGCTGTTGGTGTCTTTGGCACTGACGCCTTTGACGAAGTGTTGTCGTTTATCAACTTCAATGTCGCGTTTCCCGGTCTCGTTGGTAATACAACTCAATTGAGTGAGACTGATATTCGGGCTTTCGCCGATTTCGCCCTCACATTGACTCTGCCTCCTAATCCGGTCCGTCCGCTGAACAACACGCCGACAGCGGCACAGCAGGCCGGCCGCGATCTGTTTTTCGGTCCGCGCAGAATGGATGGGGCACCGATCGATTTCACCGGTGATCCGAATGGCGACGGGTTCACCTGCGAGGGTTGTCACCGGCTGGACGCGAGCCTGGGTTTCTTTGGTACTGGAAAGCATGCAAGTTTCGAGAACGAAGAGCAGATACTCAAGATTCCTCATCTACGTAACATGTACCAGAAAGTGGGCATGTTCGGCATGCCAGACGTTGAATTTTTTAACACCGGCGACAATGGTCATAAGGGCGACCAGGTACGCGGCACGGGATTTCTGCACGATGGCAGTACCGATTCGTTGATCCGATTTTTTCAGGCGACAGTTTTCAATTCACAACTGGGTGTGGGTTTTGTCAGCGAACAGGAGCGATTGGACATGGAACAGTTCATGCTGGCGTTCGACACTGATCTTGCACCGATCGTGGGCCAGCAGATCACGTTGAGCAACACCAGTCCCGCCGCGATTGACGATCGAGTAGACCTGCTGCTGGATCGTGCCGATATGGTATTTACCTCCAAAGTACTGGGTGGCGTCGTGACCGAAGCCGATATCGTGGTCAAGGGTGTGATCAATGGCGAGGCACGTGGCTGGCAGCGTCTGGCCGGCGGCAGCTTCCGTAGCGATCGCGCGGCGGAGGCACTACTCACTGAGGTAGCTTTGCGAGGGTTAGCAAACGTTGCCGGCCAGGACCTCACTTTCTCAGCAGTTGTCCCCGGGGACGGTTATCGCATTGGTATCGACCGCGATGGCGACGGCGCGCTGGATGGTGATGATGTATGCCCGGACGTCCACAATACAGACCAGGCAGATGCCGATGCCGATGGCATTGGCGACGCCTGCGATAGCTGTATTAACGTCAGTAACAGCGATCAGCGCGACACCAACGGCGACGGCTATGGCAACCTGTGTGATGCCGACCTCGTCAATGACGGTCTCATTAACTTTCTCGATCTGCGTCAGTTGGCAAATGTCTTTTTTACCGCTGATCCCGACGCGGACTTGAACGGCGATGGCATCGTTAACTTTCTCGACCTCCGTGTGATGGCCGAATCCTTCTTTCAGGCACCGGGGCCTAGTGGGCTTTTGTGATTTCTGCAGCTAGGTACAGGGGCCCCGATAGCACTTTCTGGTGGCCTTAGGACCTTTGGTTTCAGGCTCCGATGACGCCATTATGTCAAATAAGTCGTTATTTCAATGTATTGGCTGCAACTAGGCCTCGTTTGAAGTTTTGGCTTGGAGTTAACGTGTGATCAGACGCATATCACTGGAATTGCGGCTGTGACACACTAGCGACCCCCCGGTACACTGCGCCGCAACATATGGCAGATAGTAGCGAAAATCCCCTACGCAGTCGTGTAACTTTTGTCGAAGTCGATGAGCTGACTGTGGACAAGATCACCGGTCAGTCGGCACCGCGTCTGGAGGTATCTGCCCTCGATGGCGTGGAGCGCCTGCTGACCGCCTCGACCCTGGGTACACTTGAATGCGAAGTAGTCGTGCTTGGCACGGCACTGACCGATCCTGTCCGGGTGGCACAACATGTACAGAAACTCGACAAGAATATTCAGATAATTATCTTGTCCAGTGTTGAGCGTGCCGAAGACTATTTTCGCCAAATTGAGTTCAGCCCGTTCCTCGGTGACGCCGTAACTTTGCTGCCGATTGACAAACTGTCTGAACTGAAAACTTTTATAGGCCGCGCGGTCAATCGGGCACATCGCCGCTGCAGTTATAGTCGCGATGCAATTTCTGCAGTAAAAAATGGCAAGCCAGGGCAAGCCAATCGTGATGCCATGCATTACCTGGGCAACGTTCTGGAACACGCCCCTATCGGTATGCTCACGTTGGACGCCAATGGACGTATACAAACACTCAATAAGCGTGGCGCGGAGATTCTCAACGTCCGCGAACGCGATGTCTTGGATACGGCCTTCGCGGGCTTCTTCATGCCGGTGGATCGAATCCGCCTGGATCGCGTACTGCAGGGGACAGATTCGTATGTTGGGCATTTTAGGATTGGACAGCATGACGAAGAAGCTAGTTTTGTCGAAATCACGGCGGCTGAATATGTATCACGTTCGGGGCAACCCGGTCGTATGATTGTTCTGCATGACGTTACTGACCGGGTGGCCGCCGAACAGGCCCGCATGCAAGCGGCCGCCGCGCTGCAGGCAAGCGAGGATCGCTTTATGGAACTTGCCGATGTGCTGCGGTTGATACCGTGGGAGGCCGACGCAAGCACGCAGCAGTTTAGATACGTCGGGGCAAACGCAGAGGAAATCACCGGCTATCAACGAACGGAATGGAATAGCGAGGATTTCTGGCCGCAGCTGCTGCACCCGGATGACCGGGAAAAGGCGATGAAAACCCGGGCCAGTAATTCGCGGCGGCTAGAGAATTTCGACCATGAGTATCGCATTATCACCGCTGACGGACGCACACGCTGGATACACGACATAGTCAATGTCGTACGTGATCGACACGATAAGCCAAAAAAACTTCGTGGCTTCATGGTTGATGTAACCGAAAAGCATCGCCATTCAGGCGCCGACCTGAAACAAGCCTAGAACCGGCCGCGCATTGCCGATCGAAGGCGGCCCACGCATAATCGACTCATGAAGCGTTGGTCCCACTGGTACCCACACGTTGTGGCAGCAACTGCCCTGCTCGTCGGCTGTGCCATTTATCTGTTCGTGCGCCCTGCGAGCGTCTACTACGCCGCAGGCCCCATCCCTGTTCCACTGGGTGGCCAATTGCCTTCGGCGTTACACACCCTGGCATTCGCTCTGCTGGGCTCTTTGATGGTAACCCGCCATTCCATGGCGATTGCTGTAATTGTTACGTGGGGCGCTATCGAAATGCTGGCAGAATTGGCCCAACACGCGTTATTCCCAGTGCCCCAAACATTGGCGGCCTATCAACAGGCCAGTACTTTTGACCCGGCTGATCTGATCTCAATAATCGCTGCAATCTACATTGCCGTCCTAGTAACACGCATTACGAGGTGCATGACATGAATGTGTCGAAGCCACTCGGTCTGGGCCTGATCTGGGCTGTGGGAATAATCACAATTATAGCCAGCAGCTTTCAAGATGAGGAAACTGTGACGCCACCCGTACCGGTAACGGTTAGTTACCTGCTCAGTTCTCTCACAACACCGCTGGCACGGGAACTCGAAACACGATCCGCTGAACTGACAGTTTTGTCACTCAGTGGTAGCTACAACGCCAATCAGGGCGACCGGCTCACACTCGAGCGCAATTCAATCGAGCTGGACACCAACAGTGGCTTTGTCGCGACAGTTACGCCAAAAACCATGGATGAACTCTTAGACGGACAAACCGCGTTCGAAGTCACTGTCGCACTCGATGTAGGACTTGGGCACAACCCGGTAGCCGGCCAGTTTAGTAGTCTGTTTTCCGGCACCACGACCCTTGTTACGGTAACCGCCAGTGGTGTCGATGTCGCCGTCGGTGCAGCAGCGCCGGAATCATTTGGCTGGTCAACATTCGTCGCCATCGAAGACGATACAAACGCTACTCTGGACATGCGCATGGCATCGGCTGCTTACAACATGATCGAGGTAGTACTACGTGCCACGCAATTGGCCGAAGACATCGTTGCTGATATCGAAGCGAACAAAGCTTCGTTGGAAGGCATGAATATCGGCACGACCCTGGCACTGACCTGTGACAACACAACCGATGAAGGTGACGGCCAGTCCAGATTGCTCTGGACTATTGATGCGGCAGGTACGGGACAGGGCGTGATCGGGGATAACGATGCCTTTGAAGCCCGCTACGGCGACTGCAGGGATGCAACGCGGTCACGCTATCTGGATGGCGAAGTCTTACTGGATAGTTACGACCCGGCGGACATCGCAGAACTTAGCATATTTGCTGTCAACGTTGACCTGCGTAGCTTATTTGTGTCCGAAACACTGACCGATATCGATACGACACCGAGTGCCAGTTCACCGCGGTTCAACGGTCAACTCGCCCTCTCTTATACGGAACAGGCAATCCCGTAGTATTGCTAGATATCCCGCCCGCGCCTGGCGAGATAGTCATGCCATAGCACTCGCGCCGCGATCGCTCTCCACGGGCGCCAGGTTTCGACCAAACGCTCCTGCTTGTCGGCTTCCACAATGTCGTACAGATCTTCGATTGCCCTGATCAATGCAAGATCGCCCGCAGGCCAGACATCGGGACGTCGCAAAGCCATGAGCAAATAGACATCGGCTGTCCAGGGTCCAATGCCCTTAAGTTCGCATAAACAATTGCGTGCCACCTCATCGTTCTGCCGTGCCACAGACGCAAGATTTAGCGTGTTGTCTGCAACCGCTGCCGCCAGGCCACGACAATAAGCCGCCTTTTGCCGGGTCAGACCGGCGCGCCTTAGTTGCGCGATAGAACATGAACTAAGCCGGCTTGCAGTCAGAGGCCTTACCGTTGTTGCCAGACGCCGGTAGATCGCACGCCCGGATGACAGTGACACTTGTTGTTCGAGAATGATCTTGATTAGCGTGCGCCAACCCGGTTCGCGCACCCAGAACGGCGGTGCACCGCGTTCCTGTACTACGCGTCGCAGAGGCGCGTCACGCCGGCACAGTTCAGCCAGGCCATGCTGCAAAGTGGTTTCGTTGAGTTTGTTGACGGGCATCAGGCCGACCATGGTATGCCTGACGAGCCGCTCATGACATCGGCCTGATTTGTCAGATACCGCCCACTTTTGAGAGGTCCCCGCCAGGTTTCGCCAGTTCTACGCGATGACGACCGGCGCCCTTGGCGCGATACAAGGCACGATCGGCCTCCTCGACCAGCTGAGTCGCGTCGAAATGCGGGCCGGGAACCGCGCTCGCGACACCTACGCTGATCGTAATGTGATCGGCAACACGCGAAGTGCCGTGAGGAATGGACAGCTCGCTCACCCGTTCGTGGACCATTTCCGCCAATTTAGCGGCCGCCGTCAGATCCGCCCCAGGAATAACGACAGCAAATTCCTCCCCACCATAACGTGCCGCGAGTTCGCCGGCGCGTTGAAAGCAACTCTCAATGGCTTGAGCGACAGATTTGAGCGCCTTGTCGCCGGCCAGATGGCCGTAGCGATCATTAAAAGCTTTGAAGAAATCAATGTCGCAAAAAATCAATGAGACGGGGTCTTGGTCACGCGCCGCACGCCGGACTTCGGTGGTTAGCGCCTCGTCAAAGTGCCGCCGGTTGGCAATTCCGGTCAACGCGTCAATACGGACCAGCAACTCCAGCGTCTGCGAATTGGCTCGTTCGAGTTCGACCATTTGCTGCTGAACTTTGTGTTCCGTGATGTCGCGCGTAATCATTACGAAAACGTCTCGGCCCTGCATCTCAATCTGGCTTACCGAAACATCCATCGGAAAAACACTACCGTCTTTGCATTGACCGTCAAGTTCACGACCATAACCAATGATTGTCGCCACGCCGGTTTCCCGATAACGCGCGAGGTACTCGTCATGACGACGCGCGTAGGGTTCGGGCAACAGCATGCGCACGCTGTTGCCGACAACTTCATCAGCGTTGTAGCCAAACATCTGTTCGGCGGCTGCGTTCATCGATTCGATACGACCATCACCGTTGGCAGTCAGTATGCCGTCAGCCAGGTTGTCAAAGACCAATTCGACCTGTGATGCGCTGAGATCTTCCTGAAACTGCCGCAGAACGGCAGCAGCCATGCCGGCAAACGGCGCCATCGACACGATCAAATCGTCCGCCCACGGAACCGGTGGCGCGGACAGAACCAGCACACCGTGGACCACGTTGCCAATACGCAATGGCAACGCGGTGATATTGCCGTCGGATGAAATGAGATGTTGGCCACTTTGCAAGGCCACTCGCGCGCATTCATCGTAGGCTGCCAGCGTCTCCTCGCGCGGCAATGCCTCAGGCACGGTTTCAGTCAATCGGCACGGCTCTTCGCCGGAAACATTGGCCAACATGCCTGCTGCACAACCGGTTAGTTCCAGTGCCTTAGCGAGGATGCAAGAGATACTCTCGCTGTGCCGCGTACCAGATTGCAGCTGTTGCTGAATCGCTGTAATAGCTTCCAACAGGGATCGGCACCATGCCAGCTCCCGGTCCTGTGGGTTTGGATTGGTAGCAACCATCTTGCTCAGCGCATATACCTGACGATCTAGGGCGGTCCGCCGCGTCTCTGCGAGCGGAGTGCATTCTTGATATTGGTGTCGGTAATTGCAACGAAGCGGCCTTTATTTTGTAACATTGGGACAATGTTCCCGCGCATAGTCAGGGAATCAAGGCAAAGGCCCGCACTGGGAATGATCCCGCGCCCACAACTCTAACCGGTACCGCGAAGTAGCGAAAACCAGATTCCGGTAGCTGATCGAGATGAGTGAGATGTTCGGTGATAGGTATGCCGGCTTGCAGCAAAATACTATGCACCGGTCGCTCCCCGTCGTCGATGCTATCGATGTTGAGCGAGTCAATACCGACGTGGGCAACACGTTGGTCAACGAGATATTCGGCTGCGGCGGCGCTTAGAAATGGGTGGCCGGAAAAGTATGCCGGAGTACCCCACAGCCGCGACCAACCCGTCGCCACCAGCACCGCCTTACCGGAAACATCGATGCTTTGCAACGCATCTCTGTTCAGGCACCTGTCATCCGTGTGAATGCACACGGCTTCGAGATTGGCGAGACTCTGCAAATCGAGTTTTGAAATATCCGGGCCAGTTCGATACCGGTGAAACGGTGCGTCAACATAGGTTCCTGTATTCATCACCATGCGAATTCTGCCGATATGAAATTCGGTTCCATCGGTGTAGTGTTGCTGGGAGTCCTGATGACTAAGAAATGTATCGACGGTCGGCGTGGGCAATCCAGGATAAGTTTCCTGCCCGCTAACGATGCGATGACTTAGATCTACCAGGCTGGACACAGGTTGTTGGCCGCGACTTGTAAAAAGAGAACTGTGTCACGCTATTACGGCGCTTACCACGATTGTTTGCGTTGTTGCAACGCAGCAAAAGTGTGTATAATGTGACCGGCGTCACAGTATCAGGGAACTGACGGCTCTAGACTGATCGAGCTCGTAAAGGATCAAACGGGGGACAGACATATGACTGACAAGCACAGAAAGATTGACCAGACCGCTAACGATAGTGTGCGTGACTGGCACCCTTACAAGGTGTGGCAGAAGCACATCAAGGATGCGGAAACCCAGCCGGATGAACAGGATCAGAATCCGACCGGTAGCTGGCGTACGGACGCCGTCTGGCAAAATCTAATTAAGGGCTGATCAGTACCGAACCAAAGCCGAGCCCCAGGTAAAGCCGCCACCAAAGGCTTCGAGCAACAAAACATCACCTCGTTTAATCTGGCCGTCACGCACGGCCACGTCCAGTGCCATCGGCACGGATGCCGTTGAGGTATTACCGTGGTCTTTGACCGTGAGTATGACCTGGTCCATCGACATGCCCAGCTTGCGTGCGGTGGCTTTGATTATCCGGATATTAGCCTGATGCGGGATTAACCAGTCCAGGTCGGCACGCGTCATCTTGTTGGCCGAGAGAGTTTCTTCAACAATGGCGCCCAGCGTGTTGACGGCAACCTTGAACACCTCGTTACCCTTCATCCTTACGGCATTTTGGCCCTCGCGGATACTGTCCAGCCCCTGACCGACTCCAGAAGGAAAATAAAGCAGATCCTTGTATCTGCCATCGGCGTGCAAATGAGTTGACATAATGCCCGGCTCATCGGATGCCTGTAGCACCACAGCACCAGCGCCATCGCCAAACAGGACACACGTCGCCCTGTCCGACCAGTCAATAATATTGGTCAGGGTTTCCGCGCCGACAACCAGCGCACATTTAGCCTTGCCGTCACGCACGAACTGATCGGCAATACTCAACGCATAGATAAACCCGGTGCATGCCGCTTCGATGCTAAATGCCGGGCAGCCGTGTATATCCAATCGGGCCTGCAGCAGGCAGCCCATGTTTGGGAAAACCTGGTCCGGCGTTGTTGTGCCGATCACAATTAAATCAATATCCGCAGGCCCGACTGCCGCAGCCTCCATGGCCTGACGTGCTGCATGCTCGCTCAGTGTGCCGGTCGTTTCCCCATCTGACACGACATGCCGGCGTTCGATACCGGTGCGTGATTTAATCCACTCATCAGTAGTATCGACAATTTTTTCCAGATCGGCGTTGCTAAGCACCTTCTTCGGCAAGCAGCGCCCGGTCCCGGCAATCTTTGAATACATTTATGAGGCCTCTAGCTCGGCTCGCAATGTGGCCAGTCGCTCGCCGATTTGGCTGGGTACACCTTTTTCGGATTCCAGCACCGCCAGATCGAGTGCATTTTTCAGCGCTAGTTCATCGGCGTTGCCGTGGCTCTTGATCACAATACCACGCAGACCAACCAGACTGGCACCATTGTACCGGCGCGGATCGAGCCTGGCGCGCAGCGAATTGATAATTGGTTTACTGGCCAACGCCATTGCCCGACGTGCGGGACCGCGTGTGAATTCCTCGCGCAACACATTGAGTATCTCGCCGTAGGCACCTTCAATGGTCTTTAATGCAATATTTCCGGTGAATCCATCACTAACCACCACGTCGACCCGGCCAGAAAAAATATCATGCCCTTCAACATAACCGATGTAGTTGAGGCTGGTGTCGCCGAGTAACTCGCCGGCTTCGCGGATCGCATCAGTTCCTTTTATGGTCTCCTCGCCGATATTCAACAACCCGACCCGTGGTTCGGGCAGTTCAAAGATATCCTCGGCAATTACCGAACCCATCACTGCAAATTGCACCAACTGCGCTGGCGTACAGTCCGTGTTCGCGCCCAGATCCAACATACAGGTGTGGCCACCCCGGGACGGTATGGTCGACACAATTGCCGGTCTGTCCACGCCAGGCATCCTTTTCAGGATGAATCGTGATTTTGCAACCAGTGCGCCTGTATTTCCGGCACTGACACACGCGTCGGCCCGCTTGTCTCTGACTAGCTCCAGGGCACGACGCATTGACGAATCTTTTTTCTTGCGCAGTGCATCTCGCGGCTGGTCATCCATGGTAACTACCTCGGATGCGTGCTCGATTGTTATCCGATCGCTTGCCTCAGATTCTTCCGCGCGCAAGCACTCGGCCAGCACGTCCTCGCGACCAGCCAGTATTATCTGTGCAGTCGGGTTGCATTCTAGCGTGCCGCACGCAGCTTTAATGACAACATCAGGGCCGCGGTCGCCACTCATTGCGTCCACGGCTATGACTACGGGACGCGGGCTGCGAACCGTCATGAGAATCCTAGTCTTCGGTCTCCTCAACCGTGTCGATCACTTTTCGCCCGCGGTAGTAACCATCAGGGGTAACGTGATGACGACGATGTGTCTCGCCAGTCGTCGGATCGATCGAAATCGCGGGCTTGCTCACCGCATCGTGTGAGCGACGCATGCCTCGTCTCGACGGCGTCTTTCTGCTCTTTTGAACTGCCATTGTTATACTCCGAAAAAATTAATCAATTCGCGTCCCGCATCATGTCAGCGAGACCGGCAAACGGGGTTGTTGTTTCTGTCTTCGACGCCGATCCTTTCAGCGCCTTCACGTTTTCTTTCAAAGGACCGCAGTCCTGATCCGCATGCCGTGGCGCAATCGGCAGCTCGAGCAAGATTTCATCCTCAACCAGGTCCGCTAACCGGACTTTGCCAGCAGGAATGACTAGAGGCTCGTAGCCTGCGGGAATCAAATCTTCCTCAATCGGCTGGCTCAACAGAGCCAGACGCAGACTGCTATCGATTCCGACAGACATCTCATCCAGACAGCGCTGACAAGTCAGCACCAACATTGCCTGGAGATCACCATCAATCAGGACGATGCCTCGGTCGCTTTCTTGCGCGCGGATCCGCAACCTGATGGGCCTGGTGTCATGCAGGACGGCCGCAGCAACCCTGGGAAGCTCGCTGATCGATACCTCGGTGTCAATCGCAACGCCGGCACCGCCCAATCGGTCGATGCTCGTTTTTTGTAGCCAGATCGCAGACATAAGCGCGCTATAATAGTTGGGATGTTACGCAGTGTCAAAGTTAAAAACAACCTTCAACCAATTGATTGACAAGGAAAAAATGCCTGTAGCACCGAACCAAGCACCGCTCATTCTCGCCTCAGCGTCCAAGTATCGGCGGGAGTTGCTGGCCCGTCTGTCTGTCGATTTCAGCAGTGTCGCCCCGGGCACCATTGAAACACGCCAAGCCGGCGAGGCGCCTGACCACCTCGCCATGCGTCTCGCGCGCGAAAAAGCTCAGACTATCGCGGCCCAACACAGCAAATCTGTAGTGATTGGCGCCGATCAGGTGGCAACACGCGGCGATACTGTACTGGGTAAGCCCGGCGATCATGAAGCGGCGCATAGACAATTACTGGAATCATCCGATCAGGGCGTTTCGTTCTACACGGCCGTCTATTTGCTGGACCCGCTACGCGGCAGCAGTGAACACCACCTGGATCACACTCGGGTGCATTTCCGTTCGTTGCGTGACGACGAGATCCAGCGCTATCTGGAATTAGAAAAGCCATATGACTGCGCAGGTGCCTTCAAGGCAGAAGGTCTGGGCATCAGTCTGTTCTGGCGTATCAACACCGATGACCCCACGGCACTGCAGGGTTTGCCCCTGATCTGGCTGGCTTCCGCTTTACGCCGAGCGGGTTTTGTAATCCCCTGATACTTACAAACGATCGAGAAAGTCTCGCAGCGAATCGTCCAGCGGCGCGCTGACGTGGAAGTCGTCACCATTGGATGGGCGCACGAAGCGTAACGCATGTGCATGCAGGAATAACCGCCGCAAGCCCTTGGCCGCGTACCGTTTGTTTGCCGCCCGGGCACCATAACGATCGTCGCCGGCCACCGGAACACCGAGGTGCGCTGCATGCACCCGAATCTGGTGCGTTCTGCCTGTGGCCAGCAACACTTCGACCAGCGTCGCGGAGCGATACTGCTGCAAACGAATAAATTCGGTCCGCGTATGCCGGCCATCGGGATCAACTTCTACATGACGCAGGCCAGCCCGACGAACTGCGCGCAGGGGCGCCTCACAGACAACACGATCTTCCTTTAATCGACCGGCCAATAATGCCAGATAGCGTTTTTCAATATGCCCTTCGCGCAAAAGATTATGCAGGCCGCGCAATTCATCGCGGACTTTCGAAATCATCAGGCATCCACTGGTATCGCGATCCAGCCGATGAACGAGTTCCAGCGACGAGCATGCAGGTTTTAGTTTACGCATTACTTCGATAACGCCAAAACTCAAACCGCTACCCGCATGGACGGCCAAACCGGCCGGCTTATCAATGACAATCAACCGATCGTCCTCGTGAATCACTGCGTCCTGAAGTTGCCTGGCCAGCGCTGCAGGCACGTGAACTTCCGACGTTGGGCTGATCCGAACCGGCGGAATACGGACTTTGTCACCGGCCGCCAGGCGGTGGCTGGCCTGGATTCTGCCGCCATTAACCCGCACCTCGCCGCGACGGATAATCCGGTAAATACGACTGCGGGGAACCCCGCGGAGCCGTTTGAGCAGAAAATTGTCGATCCGCTGCCCCGCGTCGTCTTCGGGCACATCCACTACCCGGACACGGACCGGGGCCACACCTGGCGGAGATTCACTCATCGATTCAAGCATTTATGCATTGCAGCCCACAAAGAGGCTTTGTTATAGTAGCGCACTGGTGATGTGATGTTTGCGCCACGGAGCGCGCCCGCCACCACTGATATGAAACAACGCCGCGACCCCTGGCGGCTAAGAGCCGCGGGTCGTATGAACTGAAGCCCGCCCTTGCAGGGCGATATGAAGGCTGTTCTGTTCCGGATTTTTTCCTGTGTCATCTGCCTGTCGAGATCGAAGGCGGCGACACAGTAGACAAGCAGAGGGTATCCTCTCCACCGCGTTACGCGGTGTGCAGGGTCGAGTGACATCGTCTCCAGGCCGGTCGACGGCCAATCCTGGACAGCCAGCCCCTTAAAAAAGGAAGGGGCAGCATGAAAAGAATGCTGGTCAACGCAATTCAGGCGGAAGAATTGCGTGTTGCAATGGTAGACGGCCAGAAACTGTATGACCTCGACATCGAGGTTCCATCGCGCAGCCAAAAGAAAGCCAATATTTACAAAGGGCGTATAACCCGAATCGAGCCCAGTCTCGAGGCAGCGTTTGTGGATTTCGGCTCTGAACGCCACGGTTTTCTGCCACTGAAAGAAATTGGTCGCAGCTATTTCCGCAAAGCGCCCGAAGCGGGCAGCCGGATCAATATTCGTGACGTCTTGTCTGAAGGCCAGGAGCTGATTGTCCAGGTCGACAAGGAGGAGCGCGGAAACAAAGGCGCGGCATTGACGACCTTTATCAGTCTGGCCGGTCGATTTCTGGTTTTGATGCCGAACAATCCACGAGCCGGCGGCGTCTCGCGACGCATTGCGGGCGATGAGCGAAACGAACTACGCGAAATCATCTCTGAGCTGGAGTTGCCCGATGGCATGGGCGTCATTGTCCGTACCGCCGGAGTCGGTCGCAGCGTCGAGGAACTGCGCTGGGATCGTGACTACCTGCTGAACATATGGAACGCGATATCCAGCGCCGCAGACCGACCCGCGCCGTTTCTCATTTACCAGGAAAGCAACGCGATTATTCGTGCTATGCGAGATCATCTCGACACAGACGTGGGCGAGATTCAGATTGACGACAAGTCAGTCTATGCAGAGGCGCGCGATTTCATGCAAACCGTGATGCCGCATAACGTACACAAGCTGAAGTTGTACGAAGACCCGGTGCCTCTGTTCACCCGTTTCCAGATTGAGAGCCAGATTGAATCGGCATTTGCACATGCCGTGCGCCTGCCCGCCGGCGGCAGTGTAGTCATCGACCCGACCGAAGCACTTGTTTCCATCGACATTAACTCCGCCCGCGCGACAAAGGGTGGCGACATCGAGCAAACCGCCACAAATACCAATCTTGAGGCGGCCGATGAAATTGCACGCCAGCTCCGTTTGCGGGATATCGGCGGGCTAATCGTGATCGATTTTATCGATATGTCGCAAACACGGAATCAGCGCGACGTTGAAAATCGGTTGCGTGATGCTGTCAAACAGGATCGGGCGCGTGTACAAATCGGTCGTATCTCGCGTTTTGGGTTACTGGAAATGTCGCGCCAACGCCTGCGCCCCTCACTGGGTGAGTCCAGCGGAGCGGTGTGCCCGCGCTGCAACGGTCAGGGCACTGTCCGCGATGTCGAATCCCTTTCGTTAGCAATATTGCGTTTGATCGGCGAAGAAGGTCGCAAGGAACGCACCGCCCGCATCATTGCGCAACTGCCTGTCGATGTCAGCACGTATCTGCTCAACGAAAAACGCGAGTGGGTCAATACAATTGAGCACCGCTGTGGCATACGGGTTGTCATAGTCCCGGATCCAAGTCTGGAAACGCCGAATTACACGATTCGACGCGTCCGTGACGACGAAGCGCGTCTGCCGGAGAACACCGCAGCCAGTTACCTCATGCCGTCAATTGAGGAAGAAACCGCAGACACTCCGACCGTACGCCGCGAATCACAACCCGAACAACCCGCGGTGAAAGTCGTGGTACCCGACGTTCCTGCACCGGCTCCGACTCCGCGTCCGGCCCGTGCGGCAAGTGCCGAGCCGGTGAAACCAGGTTTGTTTGTGCGCATGTGGCGTGCCCTGTTTGGCAAGGGCGAGGTGGCCGCCGCACAAGGGTCAGTTGCCCGACGCAGCCCGCAACAAAGTACGCAAAACCAGCGCCGGTCGGGCGGGCGAAGCCGAAATCGCCCGCGTTCTCAGCAGCCGCGACAGCAACAACAACAGCGTCGTGACAATACCGGTGGACGTCAGCAGCCAAAAAAGAAAACTGCCAAGCCGCGTCGCCGTCCACGGAAAAGCAACGCCGATCAGAGCCAGAAAGTAAGTCAGACCCAGGAACGCAACACCGATCAGTCTCAAGGCCAAGGCCAGGCAGAAGCGCAGGAACAAGTACAGAAACAAAGCCGCCGCACACGTGGCGGTCGACGCCGCCGTGGCGGTCGTCGCTCAGCCGCGAATCGCAATCAGGCCAGTGGCGAGAATAATCCGGGCACCAATACACAGCCGGAGACGAAGCAGGCGCAGCCGGCGCCGCAACAGAAAAGTGCCAGTGACGGGTCGAGCGAGTCATCGCGCCAGCAAAACCGCCAGTCAGAGCCGGCTGCCGAAACACCGCGTCAGCAGGCCGAAGCACCGAAACCACAAGGTGACAAACCGACTGCTGCGGCCCAAAGCAGTTCGACATACACGGTGTGGTCGTCCGGTGATACGCGTCCGGGCCCGCGACGCGACGAGTGAGCTAAAGCCGCCTGCGTAGCTCCTTCAGCAAGCCCTGTGCACCGCGTTCAATCAGGTCGAGCGCGTGCTCAAATCCCAACTGCCCGCCGTAATACGGATCCGGCACGTCGCCATTGCGCTCACCGGCGTAACTCATGAACAAACGTACGTGTCTGGCACGCGGATTGAATCGCCGCTTAAGCAACGCATGGTTTTCACGATCCATCGCAATGATGATGTCGTAGTTGGCAAAATCAGCTTCAGATATGGCACGAGCCCGCAACATGGAAATATCAATACCACGTCGTTTCGCCGCTGCGACAGCGCGCGTATCCGGTGGCTCACCCGTGTGATAGGCGTGAGTGCCGGCTGAATCGATTTGCAATTCTATTTTGAGATCGTCGCTCTGCGCCGTCATGTGTCGAAATACACCCTCAGCCAGCGGCGAACGGCAGATATTGCCCATACATACGAATAGTATGGATGCTGCATCTTTTTTTTTGGTCACTGGATATTCACTGAATTCTGCAGTCAGAGTCTGGCTATGCAGGCCGATTCTCTGCGAAAGACTGTGTGACAACGTTACCACAGGCCACCGGCGGGGCAGAACAATGGTTTTTAATCCCAAATAAACAATATATAATCGCGCCTCCTTAGTATCGCTTTTATCGAGTCTGCGGGCATAGTGTCTACATCCTCTTAAGCGCTGCCAACCTTTAGGAGGTATCATGGGCAGGAAACTTTACGTCGGCAATTTGCCGTATTCAGTCACCGAAGAATCACTACGCGAGACATTCAGTCAGTGTGGCACCGTTGATTCGGCCAATATGATCACTGATCGCGACACCGGCCAAAGCAAGGGTTTTGGGTTTGTCGAAATGTCCAGTGACAGCGAGGCTCAGAAAGCGATTCAGGAGCTGAACGGGACGACAATGGAAAACCGTCAGATCAAGGTTAACGAAGCCAAACCAAGACAACCACGTGGTGGTGGTGGCGGTGGCGGTGGCGGTGGCAACCGCTGGTAAGCCTGATCGAGTAATTTTAAAAACCCCGCTTCGGCGGGGTTTTTTCTTTGGATTGAATCGGCGCGGTTTCTCAGGAACATTCTAGATCCTTTGCTGCATCAATTTTTCTACGACGGCCAGATCCTGCTCGGTATCCACACCGGGACCGGGCTGCGCATCAGCTATTGCGACATCGATACGCATACCCGCCCACAGGGCCCTTAGCTGCTCCAGGCGTTCGGTGCGTTCCAACTCACACCGTGCCAGCGCGCAAAGCCTGCGTAGCGCGCTCACACGATACGCATAAATGCCCACATGGCGCAGCATGCCGTGTGGCCGCGACGGGTCTGCACGATGATAGGGCACCGGCGCCCGGCTGAAATACAATGCCCTGCCCGTCTCGTCTATAACCACTTTGACGATGTTGGGATCGTGAAAGTGAGCATCAGACTCCATCGGTGTTGCCAACGTGGCAATGTCACCACTCGCACTCAATGTCTCGGCCACCTGCTCGATCAACAACGGCGGCAGCAACGGCTCATCACACTGTACGTTGACCACGACCGTGTCAGGTGACCAGTTTCTTTGTTCCGCAACTTCTGAAATGCGATCGGATCCGGAAGCATGTGAGCGTGCCGTCATGATCGCCGTGGCACCGATCGCTCCAGCCGCGTCATGGATTCTCTGATCATCCGTCGCTATCAGTACTTCCGCAGCTCCGCTTTTTGACGCGATACGCCACACGTGCTCGAGCATGGTCCGCCCGGCCAGTTGCCGTAATGGTTTGCCCGGTAGACGCACTGAGTCATAACGTGCCGGTATTACAGCTTTGAAGTCAGTCATTGCTCGTCCCGCCAGTTAGTCCTGCGGCCGTGAAAATCAGATCGCTCAGACGCGTGGTATCGGCCGCGGAAAATTGTACATTGACGGGCACACACCACATCTGCTCGGTAGCGAAAGCAGCGCATTTTACCGCATCTTTCTCCGTCATCAGGATCGGCAGATTGTCATCGAATTGCAGGTCGCTGGCCTGGTAGCGCGCATGGTCAGAAAAAACGTGCCGATAAATGTCGATCTTGTAGCCCTCAAGCAAACTGAAAAAGCGTTGCGGATTACCGATGCCCGCCACGGCATGTACATGCTGCCCGGCCAATCCGGACAACGGCCGGGTTGCACCCCTATTTAGAGAAACCGCCAGATCGCCGGTGACTTGCATCGTAAACGAATCCGGCCAGGTTGCATCGGTCTCGCCATTGACAACTAATGCAGTGACGGTCTGTAGTCGCCTGGGTGTGTCCCGCAACGGGCCTGCTGGAATAAAACGGCCATTACCAATCCCTCGCGCCCCATCGACAACGGCAATTTCGGCATCCCGTGCAAGCCGGTAATGTTGTAAGCCGTCGTCGCTCACAATTACCTGCACGCCTTCGGCCACCAACCGCCGCCCACCGGCCACCCGGTCCGGGTCGGCTACCACGCGCGCATCCGTACGATCGGCAATCAATACCGCCTCGTCACCGGCGAGTACCGGATCGGTATCGCGTGTCACAACAACGGGCCACGTACCTGAGATTCCCCGGTAACCACGCAGTAACACACCGACGCGCAATCCAGCATCGCTCAGCTTTTGCACCAGCCAAATGACAAGCGGCGTTTTTCCCGTACCACCGGCCGTGATGTTGCCGATAACGATGACTGGAACGCCTGCTGCGACGCGACTGAGCCAGCCGTGCCGATACAAAAATCGACGTATCGCGCTGACGCCACGTACTAGCCAACCTGCCGGCGCCAACCACCAGCCGCGATTGCGACTGCCATACCAGACTTCGAGCAGCCAGCGCTCCAACTTCACATCACAGGCTCATCGTGAAACTGCATGCGATAAAGACTCGCATAGTGACCGCTCTGCTCGATCAATGAAGCGTGGTTGCCAGTTTCAACAATGCGCCCTTCGGCCAGCACGATAATGCGATCTGCATTTTCTACGGTAGATAAGCGATGGGCTATAACCAGCGTGGTGCGGTCTTTCATCAGAGTCGCCAACGCATGACGTATGTGGCGTTCTGACTCGGTATCCAGTGCAGACGTAGCCTCGTCCAGTATCAGGACCGGTGCATTCTTAAGCAACGCGCGGGCTATCGCCACGCGTTGCCGTTGCCCGCCGGACAACAGCACACCACGATCGCCTACCAAGGTATCGAGACCCTCAGGAAGCCGGTCTGTAAATTCTGTGACGTAGGCGGCCCGGGCGGCGGCCCGGATATCGTCAGGCGACGATTGTTCAAGTGCGCCATAAGCGATATTTCGAGCGATCGTGTCGTTAAACAGGGTTACATCCTGGCCGACCAGCGCGATCTGCTGCCGTAAGTCGGTCACCCCATACTCACGAATATCATGACCGTCTATCAGAATGCGGCCCGATGACACATCGTAAAAACGCGGTAGCAAGCTAATCAGCGTTGATTTTCCGCTCCCGGAACGGCCAACGAATGCGACGGTTTCTCCGGAACTGACACTAAAACTCAGATCCTGCAGAACGATATCCTTATCTATGTCATAGGAAAATTCCACGGCCTCGAAATCGATATTGCCGCGCGCCCGATCCAGTGTGCGAATGCCTCCGGTCGGCTCACTGGGTTCGTCCAACACTTCAAAAATACTGGTTCCTGCGGCAATGCCCTTCTGCAAGGTAGCGTTTACGTTTGTGATCCTTTTCAACGGCCCCATGAGCATCAGCATCGCCGTAAAAAACGAGATGAAGGTACCAACTGTGAGTTTCTCCAGCATCTCAGGCTGTGTAGCGAGATAGATTATTCCCCCCATACCGAATGCGGCGATCATCTGAATCAGTGGAATGCTGATCGCTCGCACTGCGACCAATCTCATGAACATTCGACGATTCTTTTCGTTAACCTGCTCGAACTGCCGTTCCTCATATTCCTGTCCATTAAAGACCTTGATCACCCGATGGCCCGACAGCACTTCTTCGGCAACGCGCGTGACGTCGCCCATCGAATCCTGCAACCGGGTGCTATACCGGCGAAACCGGATGCTGACATAGCGCATAAGCCAGCCAATGAGCGGTCCGACCACAAATATGAACAAAGCCAACCGCACGTTGAGATAAAACATCCAACCGATCAGTCCGGCAATAGTAAGCGTGTCCCGAATTATGACCGTAACGGCACTGGTGGTGCTTTCGGCAACCTGTTCGATGTTATAAGTGAGTTTCGACAGCATCACACCGGTCGAGCTTTGATCATGCACCGCGGTTGGTAACAAGAGAAATTTCTCAAAGACCTGTGCGCGTAGTGTCTTAATGACATTACGACCGACGTGGTTGAGCCAGTACGTCGATACAAAACCGGCGCTACCGCGTAGTAAGAAGAGCAGTACCATCACGATGGGCACTAAACGTATCGTTGCGGGATCTTTTTCGATGAAACTGCCATCCAGCAACGGTCGCATCAGCGCCGCAAAGCCTGTATCGGTGGCCGCGTAAATGACCATCGCAACGATGGCTGCGGTGTACGACGGCCAGTAGGGTTTGGCGTAACCAAGCAATCGCCGATAGATATGCCCGGCGTCGGATTTATACAAGGAAGCCACAATAATCTTCTATACGGTGCCGCACGACAATCTCAGCAGACTTTCCAATGAAGCTTCTCCGATCGACGGCAAACGCGTTGTCGATGCCGTGCTAGTTCGCCGGCCCTTCGTTTACGGTTGCGATATTGATACGCACAAAACCCAATCGCCCAACCACATCCATGGCCGTGACAACTGCCTGATGAGACGCCCTCGCATCAGCCCTGATCGTAACAGGCCGATCACGATCATCGCCATAAAGACGGATGATCGCACGTCGTAGCGTCGCGGGCTGGTTATTGATGAGTTCCCTGTGTTGCAGCAGATAACCACCCTGCGAGGTCACTGTGATTTCCATGGGCTCGTCGACGGCTTGCTCCGGCGCCGCTGCCTCGGCGGTTTGTGGCAGCTCGATTTTTAGTTCGGACTCGCGTGTGAAACTGGTGGACACCATAAAAAACACCAGCAACAACAAAACCACATCAATCAGCGACGTCAGATTGATTTCAGGTTCTTCAGGTAAGCGCGCGCGTAGATTCAACTGTTTCGATCCTGTGCGCGTCGCTCGCCGCCGTGTATGGTCTCAACCAGCTTGATCGCCTCCTGTTCCATTTGTACAACCAGCGAATCCACACGTCCACGCAGATAGCGGTAAGCCATCAAGGAAGGAATCGCCACTGACAGACCCGCGGCGGTGGTGATCAATGCTTCGGAGATTCCACCGGCCAGTACCGTAGGATTGCCAACGCCATGCGTCTGAATCGCGCTAAAGACCTTGACCATGCCGATGACTGTGCCCAACAAACCCAACAGCGGCGAGATTGCAGCGATCGTCCCGAGCGGGTTCAGGAATCGTTCGAGTTCGTGCACAACATGGCGCCCCGTATCCTCGATCTTCTCCTTCATCACATCGCGATCAGAATCCCTGGAGCTAAGCCCCGCAGACAGAATCCGGCCCAGTGGCGAACTGTCACGCAACGCGTGAATATGACGTTCGTCCAGTTGCTCCTGCTCAACCCAATACCAGACTTTGGCGGCCAGATCGGCCGGCACGACGCGCTTATAACGCAGGGTCCATAGACGCTCGATGATGATCGCCCCGGCTGTGATGGAACACAGCACGATAGGCAACATCAGCCAGCCACCCGCTCTGACTATCTCAAACATAAAACCCCTTCTGGCAGACAGACCGGTGTCAACAATGGGCCCAAAGGCGGGCCCATAGTACTTCACCTGCCGCGCGTACCGAAAGCCGTCCCGGATTCCGACAATTCATCGCACAACCCACCTTGGCGCCAAAATCGCTGCCGCTGACACCGTTGCGTCGTAATCGATATTCCGCCACCAGCCGCTATGTGCGCGGAAATCGCGCCGCTGGTCGCTGTGTTAAGGACATGGGCACCGGAGCGGTGCCAACGACTCACTACAGCGGGTCGCGGAAAACCCCATGGATTCGTGTGACTGGCCGATACGAACACATAACGTGGCCGCACTGCTGTGACGAATCGCTGAGTCGACGAAGTTTCGCTGCCGTGGTGAGGTGCGAGCACCAGATCGCACTCAAGCCCCGATGGATGAGTGCGCACCAGTACCTGTTCCGCGTCAGCCTCGATATCCCCGGTCAGCAACGCGCAGTGTCGGCCATTTGTGATGCGCAGGACGCAGCTTGCGCTGTTTCCTGTCCATCGCTCGCCCGCAGGCGGGTGCAGTATTTCAAAACCGACACCGTCCCAAAACCAGCGTTGACCGCGCAGGCATGGATTCACGCCATCAATGTCGCCGGCCAGAACGGGCACCTCCGTGTAGTGCAACATCAACGTACGCAATCCACCGGCATGATCGGTATCACCATGACTTATGACCAGTCTGTCAATGCTACCGGCACCAGTACTGTTCAGGTAGGGAATTACAATTCTGCCCGCCGCGTCATTACCACTACGCCATTTCGGACCGGTATCGAAAACAAGACGATGCCGGTTGGTCCGTACGACCACCGCCAGACCCTGCCCCACATCCAACACGGTCAATTCAAAGCTGCCCGGCGACGGGGCTGGTGGCCTGTACCACAATGCCGGGACCAGACAAATCAATCCCAACCAGCGTGCCGGCCAGCCGCGCGGCGCGAGACACCAAAACGCGCCGAAAACCGCCAGTAAAATTGCTGCAAGCCCCGGCGTCGAGAATTGACGTGTCAACACGTCGACTTCCGAGATTCGCACCAGCCACGGCCACACTGTGTCCATGAGCGCCGCAACTGTATGAAAAATCCACAGGCCGGTTGCACCGTGAAACAACCAGGTAACTACACCGATGAGCACGGCCGGCACGAACAGGAAACTAAATAGCGGTAACACCAATATGTTTACCGCCGGGGCAGCCAACGATAGCTGGCCAAACAAAATTATCATCAGCGGGCTTAGTCCAAATAGAATGGCCAATTGCAGGCGCCAGAGATCGTGTAGCCCACCGCGGCTAAGTTGCCCCACGCTGACATACAAAATGACCGCCACCGCTGCAAACGATAGCCAGAACCCGGCGTCGAGCGGGGTCATCGGGTCTTGCAAGACGACAAGTATTAACGCGAGAGACAATGCATGGCCTGGTCTGAGTTGACGTTTGGAAAGGCGCGCGGCTAGCAAAATAAACACGACGATCAGCGCACGCCGCGTCGGAATAGTGAATCCCGCGAGCGCGGCATAACCAGTCGCCAGCGCCGCTGAACATAGGCAGGCTGCAACGACACCGCGATCGCGCAATCCGCCCAAAGCCGCACCGAGTGCATAAGCAAGCCCGGCGACGATACCAATATGCAAACCGCTGATGGCCACGAGATGACTCAAACCCGTCTTGCGCAACACCTGCCAATGCTCGTCTGACAGATGCTGTCGATCACCGACCGCCAGCGCGACGACTAATGGTCCGGTTAGCCGTTGTGCCAGGGCGCCACCGATCTCGCGTGACAAACGATTACGCAGTCGTGTAATCGCAGCGCGCCCAACGCTGGTCGACAAATACTCATTCTTACCACTGCGGACATATCCGGAGGCAGCGACGCCGTGACGAAAGGCATGATCCTCCCAGTAGCGCCCACCGGGATTGGCTGACCCACGCGGCGCGCGCAGCCTGACATTCAACCGCCAGGTTTCTCCCGGAATCGGGGGCTGCCGGTTTGCTGGAAACTCATACCAGCGCAGATCAACGCGAACGGGTTGTTGGTCGACAACGAGTCGCGTTTCAGCCTGGAGGATCAAGGTCGATCCTTTCTGGCGAACGATGCCAATTACAGTGGCATCAATACGGGAATCAATGCGCCCCGCCTTGAGTGGTACCTGATCACTTAGCAGCAGATGCGCGATAAACGCAGCCCAGGCGAAACCGGCGAGAGCGGCCACCACACAGCCCACCCAGACGAATCGCCACTTCACGTACAACAACGCCAAGACCAGCAATATCGCTAGCAGGAGCGGCACCGGTGGCAGACGCGGCAGCAGAAACAGTAACGAGGTGCCCGACAACAACGACACGGCCACTAACGGCGGATTCACGACATTACTATGCGCGTGGCCTGGAGCCCCGGCCAGTGCGATTGTTGTCTATTTCGTCTGAATTCTAGTCGGGATGTGTAACGACAGCGGGTCTGAGTACGCCGTCTTCCAGATTCAGTACGCGATCCATTTTTCTGGCGATACGCATGTCGTGTGTCACGACTACCAGGCTGGTTCCCAGCTCCCGATTGAGATCGAGCATGGTTTCGAAAACGCGTGCCCCGGTACGCCCGTCCAGGTTGCCGGTTGGCTCGTCGGCCAAGACCAGGGCCGGTCGGGTGATCAGTGCGCGGGCAACCGCAGCCCTTTGACGTTCGCCACCGGACAACTGGGCTGGCTTGTGGCCCAGTCTCTCGCCCAGACCGACACGCCCCAGCAATTCGCCAGCCTCCTCCATCGACTTGGCAACATCGGAACGGCGGATTAGCAGTGGCATGGCAACATTTTCCAATGCCGTGAACTCAGGCAGCAGGTGATGGAACTGATAAACGAAACCAATGAGCTCGTTGCGCATCAGCCCGCGTTCCGCGTCGGCGAGATGACTAAGATCCTGACCGTTTATCAACACCTGTCCAGAAGTCGGCTCGTCGAGCCCACCCATGATCTGCAACAACGTAGTTTTGCCACTACCGGAGGCCCCAATAATCGAGAGTCTTTCGCCACGCAACACTTCCAACTGCACATCGCGTAACACCGATAAGTCGCCACTGGCTTGTGGGTAACTGCGGGCTATATCGACGCAACTGAGCACGACCGCGTCCTTGTTCGCATCATTCATGCCGCAGCGCCTCCGCCGGGCGTGTACGCGCTGCCCGCCAGGCCGGGAATATAGTGGACAACAGGGCGAGCAAAAAAGCCGTCAACGCGATCTTGGTGACGTCGCCCGGCAGCACGCGTGCGGGCAGATCGCTCAAAAAATAAACTTCCGGGGAAACCAGTTCCATACGAAGTATCCGTTCCAGCCAGCGCACTATGGCTTCAACATTGAGTGCGCCGACGATACCGAGCAACACCCCACCCAGTGTACCCATCGCGCCAATCAGTGTCCCCTGAATCATGAATACACCCATAACACTGCTTGGCGACGCGCCCAGGGTGCGCAGGATCGCAATATCGCCTTGTTTGTCTTTGACGACCATGACCAGGGTCGAGACGATATTGAAAGCAGCCACACCGACGACCAACAGCAAAATGACAAACATGACAGTCTTGGTCAGTTGTATAGAACGAAAGAAATTAGAGTGTTTGCGGGTCCAGTCACTGACATAAACGCCGCCGCCTACTTCGCGGGCTATAGTCGTAACGATACGGGGCGCGTCGAACATATCTCCGAGACGCAAGCGAACGCCACTGACCGAATCGCCCAAACGATATAACTTTGCGGCATCTTTGATATGGACGAAGGCCAGACCACGGTCAAACTCATGCATGCCGGCCTCGAAGATGCCGACGACGGTGAAACGCTTCATCCGGGGCAGGATTCCGGCGGGTGTTACTTTCGCTTTCGAAATAAGCAAAATTGTCTGGTCGCCGAGCGATAGATTCAATGCCTTGGCCAGCGGCGCGCCGATCACAATGCCATAGGCACCTTGTTCTAGATCATCCGGACTGCCGGCCGTCATCAGCCGGCCCAGTGCCGACACGTCGCGCTCTGCCTCGGGATCCATACCACGTACCAATACACCACTGAGGTGCTCGCCGTTGATCAACATGCCCTCCCCTTCGATAAACGGCGCCACGGCAACTACGCCGTCGTTTTCCAATGCATGTTCCTGCACGGTGCGCCAGTGCGGCAACGTATCGTCAAAGCCTGTAATCGTGGCGTGAGAGGCCAGCGCCAGGATTCGCTCCCGCAGCTCCTGTTCGAAACCGTTCATGACCGACAAAACGATAATTAACACTGCCACGCCGATAGTGATCCCCAGCATTGAAATGGCGGAAATGAAAGACACAAAACCAGTACGGGTTTTGGGTCGTACATACCTGAGGCCAACAAGCCACTCGTAAAATCTGCCCATCATTCGTACCGCAGCGCTTCGGCCGGATGCGTTGCCGCGGCACGTCGTGCCGGGTAGATCGTTGATATGACGGACAACGCAAAGGCCGCAAGCAATATCAGACCCACTTCGGGCCAGCGCAAATCCGACGGCACGGCAGTGATGTAATACAGGTCCTTCGGCAACAGATTGACGCTCAAAGCTTGTTCGATGCGTGGTACCAGGGTCTCCACGTTCATTGCCAGCAAAACGCCCAACACCAGGCCCAGCAATGTGCCGATCAAACCAATCAACGTGCCCTGCACCATAAAAATGCGCATCACACCACCGGGGCGCATACCGATTGTTCGCAAAATAGCGATATCGGTTCTCTTGTCACCAACCACCATTACCAGCGTCGCGACGATGTTGAAAGCTGCAACGGCGACAATTAATAACAGAATGACAAACATCATCGCCTTTTCTATCTTTATGGCACGAAAATAACTCGATTGCTCCTGTGTCCAGTCACTGACCCGGAATTCGGGTCCCAGCTGCGCGCTCAGGTCTGTGGCCACCTCGTGGGCCCGAAAAATATCGTCTACCGAAACCCGCACGCCATTGACGCTGCCCGGGGCCAGACCCATCATGGCGGCAGCATCGGCAATATGGACCAACGCGCTGGAGCTATCGTGCTCGGCTATGCCGATCTCGAATACCCCCGCCAGACTAAAGCGTCGCATGAGCGCCGAGACCTGGCCGGTATTCGAACCGCGCGGAATCATCACGCTAATCTCGTCGCCGGTTATGACGTTGGTGCTTCGGGCCAGCTCCGCACCCATGATCATCCGATTGGCGCCGGGTTCGAGAGTGGCCAGTACCTCAGGTGTGACAGCGCCGCCGAGTTCCATCCCGCCACGGGCCGGATCCAGGCCCCGAATCATGACGCCGCTGAGATTGACGCCGTTGACCAGCAGACCCTGACCTTCCACAAAAACACCGGCATCGCTGACCAGCGGATGGGCTCGCGCGATGCGGGCTGCCGGCCCCGGATCTGACAAGTTGCCCTGCTCAGCGCTAATAGTGATGTGTGCGGTCAGGCTAAGTAAGCGGGATCGCAGCTCGTTGCCAAATCCATTCATTACCGAGATTACGACGATCAGTGAAGCCACACCGACAGCAATTCCCAGCAGTGAAATGGCGGAGATGAACGAGATATAGTGATTCTGCCGCTTGGCTCGCAAATATCGCAGACCTACAAAGACTTCCAGCGGTCGAAACATCGGCGGATTAAAGCACAGCAAGGTTGGGCCGGGGCGCCCCGGCCGGCGGACGAGATCGGTTAATTCGACCCAAATCGGGGGCCTGGTGTTCCCGGCGTTCAGCCACAATATAGCTTGTTTCTCTTTTAGGATCAGCTCACTGAAATGGCAAGCTGATCGAAATTATGAGAAAAACCCCGCATCCGAAAGGCCGGAAAACCCATTGAGTTGAGCAGAATGATTGATATATTCAGACCTCCCCCAGATTTGAGAACCGCGTGGAATGCTGAAAAAGCCCGTTGCAACCATCGGACTAATTTTTCTGTTTGTCGCCGCAGTCTCGGCTATCGGTCAGAATCTGCTGACCGAAACCCAGATACGCGACTACGATCGGCCAATGCCCACGCGCGGGATGACTATGGAATTGGTCGAGTCGACCTATGGCGCCCCGGCCGGCAAGCGCTCGCCGGTGGGTGACCCCCCGATTACCCGATGGGAATATCAGCAATTCATCGTCTATTTCGAATACAAGCGCGTGATCCACTCGGTGTCCAAGCGCCCGCTAAACTGAGCCTGTTTAGGACCCTCATAGATACACGATGAGACCGGAACACTGTTTTCCGGCCCGTCTGGCCGTGTTGCCAGATGATGGCCTGGTCCGCTGGGGCGGCCTGTATGGCTGTGCCGGCTCTCTGGCGGTGGTCGAAGCCGCTCTGCAACACCAGGCACCGGTCCTGGTGGTAGCCCACAGCGCCCGTCAGGTGGAGCGACTCCGGTCCGAACTGACCTTTTTCGCCGCCGACCGGATAGCGGTCCATGACTTCCCGGACCTGGAAACCCTGCCTTACGATATTTTCTCGCCCCACCCCGACATCGTCTCGCGCCGGCTGGCCACGCTGGCACAGCTGCCTGGCCTCGAAAGCGGCCTGATTACCACTACGGCCGCATCACTGCTGCAGCACCTGCCACCGGTGAGCTATGTGAGTGGCGGCACCCTGATGTGCGATGTCGGCCAACGGCTGGACCTGACGCAATGGCAGCGACAACTCGACGTTGCCGGCTATCGCCACGTGGGCCAAGTGATGGAACACGGCGAGTTCGCGGTCCGCGGGTCCCTGTTTGATCTTTTTCCAATGGGTGCGGACACCCCGGTGCGCATCGATCTGTTTGACGATGAGATCGACAGTATCCGAACCTTCGATCCTGCAACGCAGTTGTCGGGAGAACGCCATACATCGCTGCGCATTTTGCCGGCGCGTGAATACCCGATGGATGAGGAAGCCATCAAGGCGTTTCGACAACGCTTCCGAAAACAATTTGAAGGCGATCCGATGACTACCCGTATTTATCGTGACGTCTCGGAGGGAATCACTCCCGGTGGCCTGGAGTACTACCTGCCGTTGTTTTTTGAACAAACCGCATGCCTGCTGGACTATTTGCCGTCTCACACGGCGGTAGTATTCGACGAGGACGTCAACGAAGCCCTGGAGGCATACACCGCTGAGACAGAACAACGCTATGAGCAACGCGCTCACGATGTTGAACGTCCCATTCTTGCACCGGCTCAGGCATTCAAAGACCTTGCATCGGTCCGGAATAGACTGGACAACTCTTCACGGCTGTTCCTGACGGCCGTCAAGCAAATTGACGGCACAAACTTTGACAGTCAGGCACCACCATCACTGGAGATAAAAGCGCGCGCCGAGCAACCCTCAGCAGCATTGCAAACGTTTGCCCACGATTTTGCCGGTCGCATCCTGTTTGTTGCCGAATCAGCCGGTCACCGCGAAACGACCCTTGAGCTGCTGGGCGAGCGTGGCATCAAACCGGCACGTGTCGCCAACTGGACTGAATTCCTGACCAGTGACAGCACGACAGCCATCCTGGTGGCGGAACTCGAGAGGGGCCTCTTACTAAGCCAGCCGTCAATTGCGCTCATAGTTGGCGAGCAACTCTATGGCACCTCCGCGCGAGCCGTACAACGTCGGCGACCGTCACGGGATCCACAGGCGATTATTCGCGATCTCACTGATCTGCGTGCGGGTGCACCGGTCGTGCATGAAAAATATGGTGTCGGTCGTTTTGTCGGTCTGCAGACACTGGAGGTCGCTGGAGCGAGCAACGAATTTCTGACGCTCGAGTATGCGGAAGGCGACGTACTGTATGTTCCGGTATACGCGCTGGAACTGATCAGCCGGTACACCGGAGCGGCACCAGAGTCCGCCCCTTTGCACAAACTCGGCAGCGATCAGTGGCAACGTGCCAGAAAACGTGCCGCAGAAAAAATACGCGATGCTGCTGCCGAGTTGCTCGATGTTTACGCCCGGCGCGCGGCCCGGGTTGGGCGCGCATTTAATCTGGATGAGATGGAATACCGGGCATTTGTTCAGGACTTTCCATTTGAGGAAACACAAGACCAGGCCGTCGCCATCGACCAGGTCATCACAGACCTGCGCTCGGAAAAACCCATGGATCGTGTCATTTGTGGCGACGTGGGTTTTGGCAAAACCGAAGTGGCATTGCGTGCAGCGTTTTATGCCGTTCTAGGCGGTGCCCAGGCGGCGGTGTTGGTGCCCACTACCCTGCTGGCACAGCAACATCTGCAGACTTTTCGGGACCGTTTTGCCGATTGGCCGGTTCGAGTGGAGATGCTGTCTCGATTTAAGACCGCCAGCGAAAGTGCTGCAATCGTAGCCGCTCTTGCCGATGGTACGGTCGATATTGTTATCGGTACCCACAAACTCCTGCAACGCCGGGTTACGTTTCGCGACCTGGGTCTGGTTGTCATTGACGAGGAACATCGTTTCGGCGTGCGGCACAAGGAAAAGCTGAAAGAGTTGCGCACCGAAGTCGATGTGCTGACCCTTACAGCCACGCCGATCCCGCGTACGCTCAACATGGCTATGGGTGGCGTACGAGACCTGTCGTTAATTACGACGCCACCATCCGAGCGCCTGGCTGTACAAACATTTGTGAGCGAGTGGAGTGACGCGACACTGCGCGAGGCGTGTTTGCGGGAAGTCCGGCGGGGTGGTCAGGTATTTGTGGTGCACAACCGGGTACAGAGTATTGATCGTATCGCTGAACGCATCGCAAAACTCGTTCCCGAAGCAGAACTAAGAGTTGCCCACGGACAAATGCGCGAGAAAGAACTCGAACAAGTCATGCTCGATTTCTATCATCGTCGTTTCAACATGCTGGTGTGCACCACGATCATCGAGAGCGGGCTGGACATACCGACGGCCAACACAATTATTATCGATCGGGCGGACAAGCTGGGCCTGGCGCAGCTACATCAGCTGCGTGGCCGTGTCGGCCGCTCGCATCATCGTGCCTATGCCTATCTGATCGCACCGCCGCGACAATCGATGACAGGCGATGCTATCAAACGCCTGGAGGCGGTTGAATCCACCGTAGACCTCGGTGCCGGATTCGCCCTGGCCACACACGATCTGGAAATACGTGGCGCCGGCGAACTCCTCGGGGACGAACAAAGCGGGCAGATTCATGCGATCGGTTTTTCGATGTATATCCAGTTGCTGGAACGCGCCGTACGGGCGATGAAAAGTGGCGCAGACCCTGACTTGCTCGAACCCCTGCATCGTGGGCCCGAGGTCGACCTGCACACACCAGCATTGTTGCCGGAAGACTATTTACCGGATGTACATATGCGTCTGGTTTTGTACAAGCGTATCGCCAGTGCGGACTCGAGCGATGCGTTGCGCGAATTGCAGGTGGAAATGATTGACCGTTTCGGCCTGCTCCCAGAACAGGCCAAGTATTTGTTCACAATCGCAAAACTAAAGCTCGCCGCCGCACCGCTGGGTGTAGATCGCCTTGTGGCCGGTGACGTGGGTGGTCATGTGGAGTTTGGTTCACGCACCACCGTAGATCCGCATTCCCTGATCCAGTTGGTACAGAACGAGTCTGAACGCTATCGATTGGACGGACCGACGAAACTGCGGTTTTCACTACCACTACCTGACTTCGACAAACGTGCCGAATTTGTGCAACAACTGCTGGGTCAAATGACCGTGAGGTCCGAAGCGCCCCGAACGACTGCCGATCGTTTACACTAGGCCGATGAAAGCGCGCCACTGGCTCAGCACCGCCCTACTCGTCTTCCTGAGTTTCTCCGTTACGGCCGAGGACGAGGAACCAGTCCAATTCGATGTCGAGATGATCGTGTTTCGACATTTGGCGCCAGACGATTCCGAGCCACAAATCGATCGTGTGGAGGAGGAAGACCCCGACAAACCACGCATCCGGCGCAGACGATTCACACCTCTCACATCGGACCAGCTGCGGCTCGGCTCGATCAGTAAAACGCTGCTGAGCTCCCGCGACTGGTCACCCGTCCTGCATTACGGTTGGCGACAGCCGGCATTTGGCCGCGTGGAAGCGCCGGCGGTGTCATTGGCCGGCAATCGCCGTGGCGCGTACGCGTCGGGTAGCGCGCGTTTATCAGTCGAGCGCTTTTTGCGTCTGGAACTGGATTTACAAATGGACCCGGGTACCGGTGTCAGCTACACGCTGGATCAGGCACGACGCATGCGCAGCGGCGAGATCCATTATTTCGATCATCCCCAATTCGGTGTTATCGCCCTGGTCAGCCGCGCCGAATAACACAGATTCTTTCATCCTCTCCACGGAATCGAACCAGGTTTCGGTATATTTATTCGACGCCTTTTCTCAGTGTAGATAAAAGCTCAATCACACTAATGCCGACGAGAATAATAACCAAAACCCATAACAGAGCATTTCCCTGGGTAGACGTTGAGAGGTCCCCGAATAACAACCAGCTGGCAAGTACCACGCCCCCGCAGATATTGATGGCGACGGCACCAATTAATCCCAGCCCAAGCCCTTTGCTTCGAATTTCAACGATTAACGCTATGCCGATTCCGAACAATACTGCGCCGAGGATTGTCGGGTAAAACGTTTCCTGCATCGCAGGAATGCCGAGCGCAGAAACCAATTGCCTCGGAAACATCATCAGCAGGACGCCGAGAATCAGGTTTATAGCGCCATCCAGAAAAAGGAGAATAGAACGCTGCAAGCCGGAATCTCCTCACAGGCGGGATCAGCACCGGCAAGTCTACTGCAAAGGCCACCATGGATTGCTTTTCGTCTCAACTGGTCTAGCCGTCCAGCTCCAGTGGTGGTTGATCGAGACTTTTTTCGACCAGCGCGTGGGCCTTTTGCCATTGTGCGGAGTACTGGAGTTTTTCCCACGACAAACTGTGCCGCCGGTGCAGACTGGCCAGACGTGCCTGGCTGGCCGGATCGTTATAGCGGTCAACGCGGTCGATCATCGACACCACAGTGTCACGATCATTACAGATCAATACAATGTCACAGCCTGCGGCAAGCGCCGATTTCACGCGATCGATCATGTCTCCCATACCCGCTGCGCCGGCCATGGATAGATCATCCGAAAACACTGCGCCACGAAAACCTAGCTGACCGCGCAGTTCATCGCGAATCCAGGGTTCGGAGAATGACGCCGGACGCTCATCGACGGCCGGATAGGACACCAGTGCCATCATGACCGCATCGAGTCCGTTGGCGATCAACAACTCATAGGGTGTCAGGTCATCGACGACATCGACATATTCACGGTGATCGACCGGCAGCGTCAGGTGCGAATCTGCAGCGACGCCACCATGTCCAGGAAAGTGTTTCGCCGTCGCCGCCATACCCGCCGCGTGCATGCCAGACATAAATTCACTGCTCAGCTCCGCCACTACATGGGGATTGCGGTGAAACGCCCGATCACCAATCACCGAACAGAGCCGATGATCGATGTCGACCACCGGGGCAAAGGACAAGTCGACGCCGCAGGCAACCAGCTCCGCCGCCATCAACCATCCGCACGCTCGTGCGAGCTGAATTGACTCCGCGTGGTCGGTATCGTAGCGATGACCGATCAGCGCTGCCGCTGGCAGACGCGTCAGTGGTGCAGCGAAACGTTGCACACGACCGCCCTCCTGGTCGACTGCAATGAGCAATGGTGGTTTGCGGATCGCGTGAATTTCTGCTGCCAGCGCGCACAATTGCTCAACCGACTCAAAATTTCGCTGAAATAAGATCACACCGCCTATAGCGTGATGTCGCAACAGTTCTTCATCGGCGGCGGTCAGCGCGAGACCCGCCACGTCGATCATGAGCGGGCCTAGTGTCATCGTAGTGTAATTGTAGGCGTCACAGGCCGGCAGGCCCTTCCACGATCGTGACCTCGGTACCGACGGGAATATGCTCGTACAGTTCCATAATGTCGTCGCTACGCATGCGCACACAGCCATGCGATGCCGCCACGCCCATCGGGATCTCATCGGGTGTGCCGTGGATATAGATGTAGCGGCGCATTGTATCGACCGGTCCGAGCCGGTTGACACCAACTTCTGTTCCGCTTAGCCACAGTATCCGGGTCAGAATCCAGTCGCGCTCGGGAAACTCGTGCAACATCCGGGAATGAAAGATCTCGCCGGTCGGTCTGCGTGCAACAAACACGGTGCCGGCGGGTTGATCGTCACCGATACGCGCACGAACTATGTGCCGCCCTGCCGGTGTGCATTCGCTGCCGTTGAGTTCACCGGGTCCATTGCGCGCAGTAGATACAGGATAGACCTTGATCAGTTCTCCGTCGCTTAAATGATAGAGACGCTGATCTTCCAGACTGATTTGTATTCTCGCCTTTGTCATACATCCCGCTCAAACAGGGCCAGTGATTCCACGTGTGCCGTATGGGGAAACATATCCATCACGCCGGCAGCACGCAAGACAAACGGCCCATTTCGGGTCAGGATTTCTGCGTCCCTGGCCAGCGTGGCTGGGTGACAGGATACATAGGCGATACGGCGAACTCCCAGACTGTCGGCCATCTCGCAAATCGCGGCCGCGCCACTGCGTGGCGGGTCAAGGAGCATCAGATCGTAGCGCTCCTTTAGAATCGGCAATGCGGCGGGCTCATCGTCGAGATCGGCCGCGTGAAATTCGACGTTTTCGAGCCCGTTTAGCCGTGCATTGTCACGTGCTCGTCGAACCAGTGCCGCGGCACCTTCAATACCGATGACGTTACCCGCGTGACGAGCCAGTGGCAGACTGAAATTCCCCAATCCGCAATAAAGGTCCAAAACACTATCGTTTTTCGACGGCGCCAGGCTGGTGACTAGCTGGGAAATCATCGCCCGGTTAATGTCAGCGTTAACCTGCACGAAATCGGTAGGCTTGAAAGCCATTTTGAGGTCAAATTCCGGCAAGCTCTGGTACAACGAAGGCGCATCTGCGCCTTCCAACGTGGTGATGCTGTCAGGACCCCCGCGTTGTAAACAAAAAATTAAGTCATGACTGCTTGCAAATTCCGCCAGGCGCCGCAAATCCGGCTGCGTGGGCTCATCCAGGACGCGCGCCACCAAGACAACCTTGTCTTCCCCTGCGGCCAGTTCAATCTGTGGCAGTCGTCTGGAAATGCTCAGTTCAGCAATCATTTTTTGCAGCGGTTCAATTAAACAGGCCAGGCGTGCGTCGAGCACTTCGCAACCTTGCATATCTGTAATGAACGGCTTGTAGCGTTCGCGAAAACCGACCAGCACCCGTCCTTTGCGCTCCACGTGTTTAACACCCAAACGGCCTTTGCGCCGGTAGCTCCACACCGGTCCCTTTAGTGGCGCCAGGATCTGTTTTGGCACCACTTTGCCTATGCGTTGTAATGCCTCCAGCAACCAGTCCTGTTTGGCTGCCAGTTGCGCGTCGGCGTCCAGATGCTGCATAGAGCAACCACCACAGTTTCCAAACCACTGGCAACGTGGAGTAACCCGCTGCGACGAGGTCTTGTGGATCTCTTCGGTACGCGCCTCATCGTGTCGCCGCCGCGTTTTTACCACAGTCGCGGTCACTGTCTCACCGGGCAACGCGTCCGCTACAAACAGCACTTTCCCATCGATGCGCGCCACACCGCGCCCCTCATGAGTCAGCGCGTCGATTTCGACAGTCAGCTGATCGCCGCGCCGTAAGCGCCGAACCTGTGTTTTTGCTTGTGCTAAGTCCATGACTGGCATTCTACAGGGGCCAATACCTTTGACGCCCGCGGCAGCATAAGCGCAACATAGGTTCATTATGAGCGGCAAGACTGCAAAATCAGGCCAGGAAGCGGCACACAGGGCGAAGCCTCCCAGGATCGACCCAGACGCAGATCCGGCTCGGTCGGGCTTACTTGCGAATATTTCGCACGAATTGCGCACACCGATGCATGCAGTTCTCGGCTACGTAGATTTGCTGCGTGAAACATCCCTAAACGACACCCAACAGACCTTCCTTATGCAGATCGAGCGGGCCGCCCAGGGCTTGCTCGACATCATGGACGACATACTCAATTTGTCGCGTATGGAGGCCGGCAAACTCGAAATTAACAATCAGCCTTTTTCTATCCATGACTGTGTGGATAGCGTAAGCCAGATGCTGGCACCGTCTGCCTACAGCAGAGGTCTGGACTTTATTCGGATTATCGATCATGACGTGCCGGTCAATTTTCTCGGCGACCCGTTACGAATTCGACAAATTCTCGTGAACCTGCTCGGCAACGCCATCAAATTCACGAAAACCGGTCACGTACGACTACGCGTTACCGCACACCCATTCGATGACCGGCGCTATGAACTGGTGCTGCGTATCAGCGATACGGGTATAGGCATCGCCGACGGTGATCTTGATCGGTTGTTTGAACCATTCTCACGGCCCGCAGCACCGCAAGGCGACATTAGTGGCACTGGACTCGGTCTGGTAATTTCACGATCGCTGAGTGAAACGATGGGCGGTAGCATTGCAGTGCATAGCACGCCGGGAGTGGGTAGCACATTCTGTGTGCGGATTCCGCTGGAAATGATGGGGGAATCGTTCCAGACTGATGACAGCGCCAATCTCCTTGCCCAACGTAACATCGTAATTGCCTGCGCTGACGCAGAACAGGCGAGCTGGCTCTCCGCAGCCTTACGCCAGGACGGCGCGATAACCAGAATAGTGCCCAACATCAGACAACTGGCGCACGCAATCAGCATGAATAAATGTCGGGATGACATCGCGATATGTGTTGTCGGTACTCAAGACCTGAACGACCTGCAGCAACTTGCACAGGACTGGCAACCAGCGCGCGGTGCGCTGCCGGTACTGTGCCTGGCCAGCAGCGGCTCGGGCGATGTACTGCGGCAGGTGGCCGATGCGGTGGGTGGCGACGCCATCCCGGCACACAGCGCGGCTGAGTCAGTTAGCCGCAAAATCGCCATGCTCGTGCAACGGCACAGCGTCGTCAACGGAGGTAATCGTGAGCCGGTGTCCGCTATACCCCAAGCACTGGCAGGTTTGCATTTGCTGGTCGCCGATGACAATCAATTCGGTCGTGATTACCTGCAAATGCTCCTGAGCAGGCATGGCGCCACGGTGGATGTGTGCGGCGATGGTCGGATTGCCTGCCAAATGATCGCAGATCAACACTATGACCTGGTGCTGATGGATGTGAGGATGCCGCATTGTGACGGTATCGAAGCGATGCAATCGCTGACAGATTCCGGCAATCAACTGCCACCAATCATCGGATTAACAGCGGCGCCAGAGGAGTGCTGTCGTGCGCTCAACTCAGGGATGACAGATTGTCTGCTGAAACCCATTCGACCGACCGTCCTGTTGCAATACATTACAACTTATCAGGGCCAAACGGAGCCGGAAACATCCAAAGCGCTGTCGTTCATCGATGGCGAAATGCGCATGGAGCTTAACGCTGAACTTCCGCAACGCGCGAACGAGTTATTGGCAGCAATTGGCCGCGGCGACATGAACGTTGCACTGGACGCGGCGCATAAGATTAATGGTGCCGCCGCTTTGTGCGGATTCGAACAGCTGCGTGCCACAGCGGCCTCGATCGAGGGACTGATAAGACAACATCAACTGGATGGAATTGATCGACTGACACGAGATCTGCGGCGACAAATAGACCAGGCGCTCGCGTCACTTGCCGCAAACTGACTCAGGCACATTCAACAACTGCAAAAGCGACTGCCAGCCCGGCTTCATCGGTCAGCGAGACATGGCCCCTACCGGCACCGAGTTTTTTACACGTAACCAGACCTCGGTGCGAGTAAATTATTTCCGGCCGGCCCCAGTCATTGTGTTTGACACCGATATCCCGTATCCACATGCCATGACTAAAACCGGTTCCCAGCGCTTTTACGATCGCCTCCTTGGCAGCAAAACGCATAGCCAGAAACCGAATCTGGCGCTGCGTGGCATCGAATTCGAATTTTTCTTCCGCTAGCAACAGCCGAGTCACAAAGCGATCACCAAATCGGTCGTACACCGATTGCACTCGATCAATACGCACTACGTCTGTTCCAACGCCGTAGATCAACGCAAGGCCCGTCGCATCGCACGCGCAACACGGCGCACTTCCAGCGGGCGCGAACCCAGATAGAGCTCAAGCACCGCACGCAGCAGTCGTCTGGCGTCCTGTATCGCTGTCTCGTCATCCAGACGTTCATCAGCCAGCGACAATAATGAGCGCCCGCTAAACACCATCGCTTCCGAACAACCCGATTCGGCATGGATTACGCCATGTTCCAGCTTGTATTCATACAACGTGTCGTCTTCGCTAACTGCCGTGCCAGTCACTGTTTGGGTCAGGTCCAATCCATAACCCAGCTCCTCGAGCAGGTTTTTTTCAAACAACCGCAGCACTCGAGTATCACTATGTTCGTCGCCCAGACCCTCAAGTGCATCCGCGTACTGGGTAAATAAGCGCGGATGGGCGTCATGTCGCCGCGTGAGACGGACGAGCAGTTCGTTCATGTAATAACCACTGTAGACACTGGGTGGCGGCAGCGTTATTGCGGAAGGTACGATCTCGGCACCCGTCAATGTGCCCAGGTCGCCCCGCGATATCCAGGAAACGAGCAGTGGTTGAAAGGGTTGAAGTACTGCCCGCAGGCTGGCCTTGGGGCGTCGGGCACCACGTGCGATTAACCCCACGCGACCGTGATCGCGGGAAATGAGTTCCAACAAGCTGCTGGTGTCGCGATAAGGCGACTGATGCAGAAGAAATGCTGGTTGCAAAACGATGCGCTGACGTTGCATGGTCAGCTATCGTAACCAAAACGCTGTAGGTCTGCCGAATTATCCGACCAACTCGGGCGAACTTTAACCCACAACTTTAGATTCACCTGCTTGCCAAAGTGCTCTTCCAGGACGGCACGAGCGGCGCTGCCAATCCCTTTGAGCATGCTGCCGCCGCGGCCGATCACGATGGACTTGTGCGCCGCGCGGTCCACCCAGAGCACTGCGCCTATGTGCAGGATCTTTGCCTCGTCGTCAAAACGCTCGATACCCACTTGCAAACCATAGGGTAGCTCCTGTTGAAGCCGCAACAGCATCTGTTCCCGGATGAATTCAGATGCCAGGAACTGTGCATCGCGATCCGTGCGCTGGTCCTCCGGATACATCGGTGGACTCTTGGGCAACCACTTGATCAATACTTTTTCGAGCTCAGGGAGGTTGGTCTGGCGAGTTGCTGACACCGGGACAATTTCGCGGAAATCCATCCTCGCCGCCAGAGCTTTGATTTGCGGGAGTAGCTCTTCTCTGGGCTTCACCAGGTCAATCTTGTTAGCGGCTACGATGACGGGTACGTCCGACTCTCGCAAATGGGCCAATAAATCTTCGTCTTCGGCCGTCCAGCGAAAAGACTCGACCACAAACAACACCAGATCGCCCTCACTCAGCGTGCGTAACGCTGTGCGATTCATGGCGCGATTCAGCCCGCGACCACCTGCGCGGTGCAAACCTGGGGTGTCAATAAAAATGATTTGTGCCGTATCACTTGTCTTGATGCCGGTTTGTCGAAATCTCGTGGTCTGGGTCTTGTGCGTGACTATGCTGAGCTTTTCGCCAACCATGGCGTTGAGCAGTGTCGACTTGCCAACATTGCTGCGCCCGGCAAGGCTTACGAACCCACATCGATAGTCAGACTTGGGGTTGCTCATTACCGATGCGGCTCAGTGCCGCCTCTGCTGCATCTTGCTCGGCCCGGCGACGACTCGTGCCGTGACCTTCGCAGCTGATTTCCAACGTAGCGACAGTGCATATAACCTTAAACTGCTGTTCATGCGCTAATCCAGAGACCGACTCAACGCTGTACGCTGGCCGATCAATACCGCGAGCCTGTAACCATTCCTGCAATTGCGTCTTAGGATCGCGGAGTGCAGCCGATTCTGGAAGATTTTCTAATCTGTCTGCATACAACGCCAATACGACATCGCGCGCAGCTTGGTATCCGCCCTCAAGATAGATTGCAGCCAGCAGAGCCTCCAGTGCATCAGCAAGTATAGAGCTGCGATTAAAGCCACCGGTCCGCAATTCGCCGCTGCCGAGCTTGAGATAGTCTCCCAGCTCCAGTTCAGCCGCGATACTGGCCAGAGTCTCGCGTTTTACCAGGCTTGCGCGAAGCCGGCTCAGGTCGCCTTCGCTGGCTTGGGGTCTGAATTGAAACAGGTATTCGGCGATAACCAAATCGAGCATGGCGTCGCCGAGGAATTCCAACCTTTCGTTGTTGAATCCGCCCGCGCTACGATGTGTCAGCGCGACACGGGCGAGTTCGGAATCTGAAAATTCGTAGCCCAGACGCATAAAAAGCTGCGTCAGCGGCTTCAACGAGCGATCTCTAACCTATGATCGACCGACACGATCAAACCCAGATTACCGATAAAAGGCGTCTCATGCTTGTATGTTGCCTGCATCAGGTAAGCACCGTTTGCGGCCGGTGTTATTTTGACCTCACGGTGCTTGATAATGTTGATACCTTCAACGCTAAAACGCGTTTGAATGGATTTTCTGATTTTTGCCACGGTTGACCGATTGCCGTCGTGCTCGGCCTTGGTGCTGCGCATCACTGCTGACACCTTCATACTTTCCAGGTACACCGGCACCAGCCGCATTGTTGCCAGCGCAAAAACACCGATGATGGCAAGAATGACCAACCATCCAATCAATGTCACGCCACGTTGTTTGTTACGCATTTGCAGACTCCCGTTTACGTGATCTGATCGCCAACCCGGTTCCAGATCGGCGTAGCGTGGGGTAGATTCCAGTTCATCCAGATACGGACCGCCTTACCCACAAGATTGCTCTCCGGTACAAAGCCAACACCAGGGTACCGGCTGTCATGACTGTTATCGCGATTATCACCCATCATGAAATAGTGGCCGTCAGGAACTATAAAGACTCCTTCCTTCCCATTGCGTACGGGTGACAACAAAATATCATGACTGACGCTCCCCAGCTCCTCGCGGGCTAGGCGTGGCCGGCTGCGGCCTGACGGAATATTCCAACCGGGTCCTTCATAGGCACCGTTTACTTCGTTCGCCATCAGAGTGCCATTGACGTAAAGCTGCTTTTTACGGTATTCAACCTGATCTCCCGGCAGTCCTATGACGCGCTTGATGAAATTGGTGTTCGGGTTGGCTGGCAGACGAAAAACCACTACGTCACCACGCTCCGGCGTACCAAGTTCCAATACACGTGTATTAATAACCGGCAGCCTCAAACCATATGTGAACTTGTTCACGAAAATGAAATCGCCGTCTAGAAGTGTCGGCATCATCGAATCCGATGGAATTCTGAAAGGTTCGAACATAAAAGACCTGATAATCAGCACGATGATGACGATCGGGAAGAAAGTCCTGGCGTATTCGACTACGACGGGTTCATCCGCCGGCTCGCCATCGGCCGCTGCGGGCCGGCGGGGGCTCAGGAACAACCGATCCATTCCCCAAATGGCGCCTGTAAGCGCTGACAGACTAACCAGAATCAAATCTATGGGCATGTTTACAAACCGTCAGTAACTTATTGAGTATTAGCTATTTCTTTCCGGCCCGCAATACCGCCAGAAAAGCCTCCTGTGGAATCTCCACCGAGCCCACCTGCTTCATCCGGCGTTTTCCGGCCTTTTGCTTTTCAAGCAGTTTACGCTTACGGCTTACATCACCGCCATAGCACTTTGCCGTCACATTCTTGCGTAGTGCTTTAACCGTGCTGCGGGAAATAACCTGTGATCCAATCGCGGCCTGTATGGCAACATCAAACATCTGCCGCGGTATCAGTTCGCGCAGCCGTTCGACGACTTCCCGGCCCCGAAAACGAGCATTCTCCCGATGCACGATCACTGACAATGCATCGACCTTTTCGCGGTTGACCAGTATGTCCAGGCGAACCAGAGCTGCCGGTTCAAACCGGAGAAATTGGTAGTCAAATGATGCGAAACCACGACTTACGGATTTTAACCGATCAAAGAAATCCAGCACCACCTCGGCCATGGGCAGCTCATATTCTATGGATACCTGGTGACCGAGGTATTGCATCCGTTTTTGAATACCGCGTTTTTCCACACACAGGCCAATAACGCTACCAACATGCTCGTGGGGCACCAATATGTGTGCGGCAATGATAGGTTCACGCATTTCGGTGATCTCTGTGCCCACCGGCAATTCAGAAGGATTATCGATTTGGAGGGTCTTGCCATCGGCCAGCAATACCTCATACACAACCGTGGGGGCCGTCGTGATCAGTTCTGTTGAATACTCGCGCTCCAATCGCTCTTGCACAATTTCCATGTGTAACATTCCCAGAAAGCCACATCGGAAACCCAGCCCCAATGCGGCCGATGACTCGGGCTCGAAATGTAGCGCAGCGTCATTGAGTCTCAATTTATGCAGCGCCTCGCGAAAGGCTTCGAAATCGTCGCTGTTGACTGGATATAGACCGGCAAATACCCGTGACTGAGCCTGTTGAAAACCCGCCAATGCTTCGGCGCAGGGTCTTTTCTCATGAGTGAGCGTATCGCCGACGGGTGCCCCGTCGATTTCCTTAATAGTCGAAATGACAAAGCCGACCTCGCCGGCATTCAGTGCCTGCTTGTCGACCATCTTGGGTGCAAATATGCCAACCCGGTCGACCAGGTGCGACCGGCCAGTCGACATTACCAGAACCTTGTCACCCTTCGTCAGGACTCCATTCATCACCCGCACCAGTGTTACGACGCCAACGTAGTTATCGAACCATGAATCGATAATCAACGCCTGCAGTTCCTTATCCAAATCCCCTGTGGGTGGCGGTATTTTTTGAGTGATCGCATCCAACAGTTCAACTACACCGTCACCGGTTTTTGCACTGACGGCAAGTGCATCTGTCGCGTCGATGCCAATAATCTCCTCCATTTCCTTGCAGACATTTTCGGGTTCCGCTGACGGCAGGTCGATCTTGTTCAACACTGGCATCACGTCCAGGCCTTGCTCGATAGCTGTGTAGCAGTTTGCGACGGTCTGCGCCTCGACGCCCTGGGCGGCATCAACCAATAACAACGCACCCTCGCAAGCTGCCAGTGAACGGGAAACTTCATAGGAAAAATCGACATGCCCGGGCGTGTCGATAAAATTGAGTTGATAGCTTTTGCCGTCACTGGCCTGATAGTCCAGCGACACGCTTTGGGCCTTTATGGTAATGCCACGCTCGCGCTCCAGATCCATGCTATCGAGTACCTGTTCTGCCATCTCGCGCTCGCTGAGACCGCCACACAGTTGTATGAAACGATCAGCCAGCGTGGACTTGCCATGGTCTATATGCGCGATAATCGAAAAATTTCGAATGTGTTCCATAAGGGTCCGTGTGGCACCGAACAAAGCGTCGGCCGACCATAAAATCCGCTCATTATATACGCGTCAGTCGGCACGCGGACCGCGATCAGTTCTCAACCCGCAATAGCCATTCGCGCAGCTGATCAGAGTTGAGCCGATGACGACAGATTTCCAGGCCATCAGCAGCAAGAACAGGGATATCGTAACCGTATTGCGCCTTGAGCGCCGGATCGGTGTCGACATCAACCATATCGACGATGACACCGTGCCCGCGGCACAAGCGCTCAACCGCCTCGAGCATCTCATCACAGAGATGACAACCGGGACGATGGTAAATGCTGAGCCGTCTGGCAGTGCTCATTGCAACCGGGCGGTCGGTTGCAGATCGGCAAAGTAGTGGCTTGCCAATAGTCGTGCCAGTGCCCAGGCCAAAATGAATCCGGCCGCGCCGCCCGCGAAAGCCCCGGCTTCGCCGCCCGCGAACTGGCCACCAACCGCACCTAACAGCAAACCCGCAAGCGGCAACAGATATGCCAGCAAAGCACCACGCACAATAACGGACTCATCAAGTGAAATCTTCACTCGGTCGCCTACGTGCACTTCACCATCACAAACGACCCTCAGGCGGTGTCGGCGTTCACCGAGGACCCTAGCCATAATCGCTCCACCACAGCCGCGACCTTCCGCGCACCGCTGGCAACTGCTGCGGCTTGCACATTCCACCCAAACGTCTCCGTCAGATACGGTGACGATTTGACCGGTTTCATGAATCAAGGTTAGTTGCGAGTCTTATTTTTTACGTTTGAGCGACGCGCCGATCATCTCCACCGTCGATGGCGGAACTTCGCCGACGGCAGTGACCTGATAACCACCAATCATCGTGGCGTAGGCATTCGCCGATCCAATGGTGGATAGGCCGCTCATCGGTTTGGCATCCGCCTGAGGTTGTTCCACAAAGACCGATACCGATGCTAGCCCGTCCGTATAGACATACTGATCAGGCTTTTTCTCGGTGCCGCCATGCGTCCGCGCCACCGTTAACTTGAATCCACGCGGCAGTTCTTCGGCCTGCCAATTCGATTCAACATTTTCCGTGTCACTGCCCTGATCCTCTACAGTAGTCCAACTATAGCCTTCAGCAGACAGTCGGGGCTGCAGGGCATCATCCGATATTTCCTCACCGATACGAATAGACGTAAACAGGACCTGTTCGACGACGGCACCGCTGTTATTGATCAGCGCCGAACGCAAGGGCATCGCGGTCTCTGTGTCCAGCCACAGCCTGTGGCCATAACGATATTCATCCCGCGGACGAACTTCGATGACGCGTGTGTCGCGCCTCGCGACACGATCACGCCCGACGACCTTGAAACGATAAAGATCATCCAACTCGTTCTGATACTCCGGCAACGAAGACAACAGCGGGCTTGATGCGCGTTTTTCGACCACTACAGACTTGTGGTCCTGCAGTATGCAGCGTACTTCATCGTCATTGCGGATGATCTCCCGGCCGCTGCCATCCAGCGAAATCAGACGTTCAGCAATCTTTCCGTCTGAAACTTTGTGGATAATCCGCAGCGTCTCGGCAGTCTCACCATTGATTAGGTGTACGAAAGTACCTTCGTAATTAATGTTCTCAACCGCAATGCCCATCTTTTGTAACCAAACGCGGGCATCCACGTCTGCCGCACCCGGTCCGCTCGCGGCCATGATGCTCAACAGACAAACCTGGCTAATCAGTAAATACATTAACGTTCCGACTCCGGCTGGGTCACAAAACCAACATTGCGATAAGTAAGCAGTCCCTGTCTGGCGGTACCGGTCGTATTCAAATGTCGCAACAATAAATTATTCAGCCTGGCCTGGTTTTCGGCGCTCTGACGATTAACGGGCACAGTCATCGGCACGTCGAATCTGATCGACTGGAAGTTGTCCTCGCTCGCTAAGATGCCCAGCGTTGTGTCTGGCGTGGTCGTTGGCGCCGTCGCAACCAGCGGACCCGTCGTTGTTTCGACACTGTTTGCGACTGGTGGAAGCTCATCGACGACACGCTCTGGCAAGGTCATCAGTGCGATCGCGGCAAGCACGACAGAGGCAGCAGCCGCAATTCCCCAATGACGCATCGAACGGCTCCTGGCAACCGTCGGGACATCCATTGGCGGAACAGTCTGGCCCTCGACCGCCATCATGATGCGAGCAGAAAAATCAGGCGGCGCGGTAACAGGCAGCTCATCCCGTAGGACATCGCCGATAACGGCATACGAAGCGGCGGTATGACGTAGTTCCGCGTCGCGGCACAAGCGTCGCACCAGAAGTTCGGATTCTTCCGGGGCAAGCTCATCGTCCACAAATGCGGACAGTTGGCTATTTAGTTCATCACTCATATCACTGCTTTATTAGTCGAGCAAAGGACGCAAGCGTTTATCAATTGCCTCGCGTGCACGAAAGATACGGGACCTCACCGTACCCACGGGGCATTCCATTGTCTGGGCGATTTCTTCATAGCTCATGCCTTCGAGCTCGCGCAATATAATCGCCGTTCGCAGATCGTCAGGCAAATGCTCTATGGCCCGATTCACTGTACGCCGTATTTCATTACTCAGAGCCAGTCCTTCCGGCGTCTCGATATCCTTTAGTCGCGCCTGAGTATCGTATTGTTCCGGATCCTGTGGATCCAGGTCGTACTCCAGTGGCCGGCGTTTGGCCGCCACCAGATAATTCTTGGCGGTGTTTATGGCGATCCTGTAAAGCCATGTGTAAAACGCGCTATCACCGCGAAACCCGGGCAGCGCCCGGTATGCTTTCAAAAAAGCTTCCTGCGATACATCCAGTGCTTCAGATGGGTCCCGCACGTAACGCATTACCAGTTTTACGATCTTATGTTGATACTTGAGCACCAACACATCGAAAGCCGATTTGTCACCTTGCTGGACCCGTTCTACAAGTAACTGGTCACTAGCCTTGTTGCCCATCCGGGCAAACCCCTTACGGCCCCGGCTACGCCTAAAGCCTGTTTGGTAGACCCTTGGTCCCGCGGAAAGTTCGCGAAACACAAACAAATTCGCCGGGTTCCAAGCCCCGGCGCACCGGCGGCGATTCTATCACGCCACAAGTCAGCCACGATGTCGCAGCAGCCGCCGCAGGCGCTTGTGATCCAGGTCACAAAAAGCATCGGGGAACAGCACCAGCGAGCCACCAGACCCGCCTGAGAACGTGATGGAGATCACACCGGGCAAAACCCGCCCACCCGTCAGGCGGCCCGTACAAACGCTGCCATCGGAGCAGCGCAGCTCCCAAAGGCCACCCCGGATCCGGCGCAGCCCCAGCGGACACGGCCGGCCCAGCACCTGAAACAGGCTAAGACTTATCGCAACGGCCGTGAGCATTGAAGCCAGCGCAGCGTCGGGCCAAAATCCCAATCCGATCAGGGCCAGTGCATGACCGGCAACGGCGGCTATCATTAACCGCTTCGAGGGCCGCAGGCGAAAATACTCAGGTCGCTCTGATGACATCGACCAACCGGGCCAGGACCGGGTCTTGCGGCCGATACCGACCGGTAAGCCAGGCGTACAACTCGGGATCCGGACTTTCGAGCAGTTGCCGGAAACCCGCCTGTAGCTCGCTGGATGCGGAAGCGTAGTAGTTTTCCAACCATCCCCCCACCAACAAATCCAGTTCCCGCATGCCGCGTCTGCAACGCCAACGCAAACGGCCGATTTCCTGCACAGAATTAATGTCGCCGTTCCATTAGCAACTTCTTGGTTTCGGCTATCGCTTTAGCAGGATTCAAACCCTTAGGGCAAGTATTGGTGCAATTCATGATCGTGTGACAGCGATACAACCGGAATGGATCTTCGAGCTGATCAAGACGCTCGCCGGCTGCCTCGTCACGCGTATCAACCAACCATCGATAGGCCTGCAACAAAACGGCCGGACCCAGATAGCGATCACTGTTCCACCAGTAACTGGGACAGCTCGTCGAACAGCAGGCACACAGTATGCAGGCCGAGGGTTCGTCAATTTTCAGCTGATCTTCTTTGGTCTGTAGTCGCTCGCGACCGGTCGGTGCCGGCGTCCGGGTTTGCAGCCATGGTTGCACGGATGCGTACTGTGCATAAAACCGGGTCATATCGGGCACGAGATCCTTGACGACCCTCATGTGTGGCAACGGATAGACTTTCACGTTGCCTTTCACTTCGTCTATCGCAAGGGTGCATGCCAGCGTGTTGACACCGTCTATATTCATCGCGCAAGAGCCACAGATGCCTTCACGACAGGAGCGTCGAAAAGTCAGTGTCGGATCCGTCTCATTCTTGATCTTGATAAGGGCGTCCAGAACCATTGGTCCACATTTATCGACATCAACCTCGTAGGAATCCATACGTGGTTTTTCCTGACTGTCAGGATCGAAGCGATAGACCGAAAAGTTGCGTACACGGGAAGCGCCCGCCGCTTTGTGCTGCTTGCCTTTGCTAATACGCGAATTGGCCGGCAACCTGAATTCAGCCATGGGGTATCTCCTGTTTAGTACACGCGGGCTTTTGGTGGCACGGATTCGACTTCGTCTGTCAACGTGGAAAGTTGCACCGGCCGGTAGTCAAAGCTAACGTTTCCATCTTGCACCCACACCAGTGCGTGTTTGAGCCAGTTTTCGTCGTCACGGTCGGGATAGTCTTCGCGCGCTTGCGCGCCACGGCTTTCCAGACGATTCTCCGCCGCACAGATGGTAGCCACCGCCTGGTCCAGCAAATTCTCCAATTCCATCGTTTCAATCAGATCGGTATTCCAGATCAGCGATCTGTCCGCGACCGAGACATCAGCAAAAGACTGATGGATAACTTTCAGTTGTTCGATACCCTCACGCAACACGTCACCGGTGCGAAACACCGCCGCATGGCTTTGCATACACTTCTGCATTTCCAGACGGATAGCGGCCGTCGCCCTGCTGCCTTTTGCATGTCGCAACTTGTCCAGACGTGTGAGCGTCTGATCACCGGCGTCCTTGGGCAAAGCGGAATGCTTGGCGCCCGCTTGCATGGTGTCGGCGCAACGTTGCGCCGCCGCGCGACCAAAAACCACGAGATCGAGCAGTGAATTGGAGCCTAGCCGGTTTGCGCCATGCACGGACACACAAGCCGCCTCGCCCACGGCCATCAAACCCGGTACCAGTTTTTCGCCGTGAGTCAGCGCCTCGCCGTGATAGTTGGTCGGCACACCACCCATGTTGTAGTGCACCGTAGGCAGCACGGGTATGGGTTCGCGTGTCACATCGACACCAGCAAAAATACGCGCGGTCTCCGCGATACCGGGCAGTTGCTCCTCGATGACTGCGCTGCCCAGATGCTGCAGGTTCAGATGCAAATGATCCTTGTCTTGGCCAATCCCTCTGCCATCGCGTATTTCCATCGTCATCGAACGACTGACGACGTCACGTGATGCAAGGTCCTTGGCATTCGGCGCATATCGCTCCATAAAGCGCTCATTCTCCGAGTTCGTGAGATAACCGCCCTCCCCACGACTGCCCTCTGTAATAAGGCAACCCGCACCGTAAATGCCGGTCGGGTGAAACTGCACGAATTCCATGTCCTGCAATGGCAAACCGGCGCGCAAGACCATTGCGTTACCGTCACCGGTACAGGTATGCGCCGAAGTGCATGAAAAATATGCACGCCCATATCCGCCGGTGGCCAAAATGACATTATGCGCGCGGAAGCGATGCAACGTACCCTCGGCAAGGTCCAGGGCGATAACACCACGACACGCGCCATTTTCCATGATTAGATCGATCGCGAAATACTCGATCATGAAAGTTGCGTTATATCGCAACGACTGTTGATAGAGGCTATGCAGCATCGCGTGACCGGTCCGGTCGGCCGCCGCACAGGTGCGTTGTGCCGTACCCTTACCGTAATGCGTGCTCATACCACCAAATGGGCGCTGGTAAATACGTCCGTCGTCGGTACGGGAAAACGGAACACCGTAATGCTCCAGTTCGATCACGGCATCCGCGGCTTCCTTGCACATGTACTCGATGGCATCCTGGTCGCCGAGCCAGTCCGAGCCCTTGATCGTGTCATACATGTGCCAGCGCCAGTCATCTTCACCCATGTTTCCCAGCGCCGCGCTGATCCCGCCCTGCGCCGCAACCGTGTGACTGCGCGTGGGGAAAACCTTGGTAATACACGCCGTTTCCAAACCGGCCTCGGCCAATCCAAGGGTGGCGCGTAAACCGGCCCCGCCCGCACCGACTACCACGACGTCATAAGTGTGATCAATAAACTCGTAGGTTGAAGTCATGAGCTAGGATCCCAATGCGATTTTGAGGACGGAAAAAATGCCCGCCGCAGCGGCCGCGACGTGGGCAAACTTTTGCAGCACCAAGGAAACCACCTTCAGGCTGCCCTGCACATAGTCCTCGATCACTACCTGCACACCCAATGCGGAATGATAGCTAACGGTCGCGATGAACAGAATCAACATAACGGCATTAAATGGCACCGCTATCCAGTCCACTGCGCCCAGAAAATCCGCGTTGTTCGATCCAACCAGAATTGCCATGGAAAAAAGCAACCACAAGCCCAGCGGAATGAGCGCCACGGCACTGATTCGTTCCGCCCACCAGTGACTAGCTCCCTCTTTGGCTGAACCCAGCCCCAGAGCCGCCCCGAGTGACGTACGCCGGCTCATGCCAGGACTCCGCTACCGATCGCGAGCACTGTGGCAGTCAGCAGTAGACTCACGATTATCACCGCCCATCCAGACGCGTGGTATTGCGGTATTTCAAATCCCTTGCCGATGTCCCAGAACAAATGACGGATGCCGTTGCACAGGTGAAAGGACAACGCAAATATGAAACCCGCCAAAACCACAACGCCCAGCGGAGACGCCAGCAACTCGCGCAATCGCGTATAAGACTCAGGCCCGGTTGCAGCGGTGATCAGCCACAGCACCAGCAACAACAAACCCACCGACAGAGCCACGCCAGAGGTACGATGGACGATAGACAGGATCATGGTGATCTGCCAACGATAAATCTGCAGATGTGGTGATAGCGGACGATTGGCATCAGGCATGCGGCAATCTCCAAACGCGTATAGAAATTTGTGGGTTTTTAGAAATCAATGCAGCGGCCATTTTTTTCCCAATCTCCGTATCGGGTAGGATCCGGTCCCGACCGGCCACCGACTTCCCTCGGCGCATCGTCTTCGGGTTGCTGCGGTTGCTCCTCGAGCTGACGCTCAGAGCTTTTCTCTGGCTGATCTACTTGGCTCATGACCCTGATTCCCCCTATCCCGCCGCAAGTATAGGCCAGCGCGCCGACCTGTGCGCACGCCCTTTCGCGGCACTGTGGTTACAATAGCCAATCACCCGAGAAGGACAGACACACTTGGACAATGAGACCCGTGCCACAGGGCTGATTTCGCGTTATGGCTTTGTCCGGGCCAGCGGTGTCGATGCCGGTGCCTTCCTGCAATCCCAGTTTTCGGCGGATATCGCCGCGCTGGACGGAGAGCAGACCGTACTAACCGGCTGGCATGACCCAAAAGGCCGGGTTATATGCTGTATCAAGGTCGTCCGCAAACAGAGCGGCTTCTGGATGGTGTTGCCGTCGGCGTTGATCGACAGCGTCATAAGCGGTCTCAAGCGCTACATTTTCAGATCCAGGGTCGATCTATTGGATATCAGCGACCAGCTCGCCGCAGCCGGTGTCCTAAGTGGCGATGATGGCCGCTACGAGGTATATGCCCCGGCCAGCGAGCTCGCAACCCGCGTAGCAAGGCACCACGATGAAGGCATACGCAAATTGACTGAAGCCGAATGGGAGCTGGGTGATATTCGCGCGGGACTACCAGAAGTCTATCCAGCCAGCAGCGGCATGTTTACGGGGCAGATGCTCAATCTGGACCTCATTGGCGGGATTAGTTTCACCAAGGGGTGTTACCCCGGGCAGGAGATCATTGCGCGTAGCCATCACCTGGGACGGGTCAAACGCCGCATGCAACGCTATGTGTCCGCCGGCCCGGCGCGGGTGGCCGGTGAAGACCTGCGCAATAACGACGGTCGTCGAGCCGGACAGGTGGTGCGCTCCGCAGCCAGCGAGTCTGGCAGCGAATCTTTGGTTGTGACCAACATTGAGAATCCCATAACGCTGGTGGCCCAAGACGGCGTCACCCTGGAACCGGCTTCGCTACCGTACCTGTTGGCCCCGGCGCGAGATTAACCCGTCCCCCTCCGGTCGATGGCGGTCAGTTTTGCAGCGCTGTCGTTAGGTCTGGCGCGGGAGGAACCCTCCCCAAAAGGGGATGGGGACAGGAGCAGGGGCAAAACACGCGTAATCTTTATTCCGGGCGCAATAATGGAAACAAAAGAACGTCCCGTATCGACGCACTGTCGGTCAACAACATCACGAGCCGATCGATGCCTACTCCCAGTCCTCCAGCAGGCGGCATGCCGTATTCGAGCGCGCGGATGTAATCCGCATCAAAAAACATCGCTTCATCGTCACCGTCGGCCTTGAGTTCGGCCTGTGCACGAAAACGCTGCGCCTGCTCTTCCGGGTCGTTGAGCTCGGAAAAGCCGTTGGCAATTTCCCGCCCCCCGATAAACAATTCGAATCTGTCGGTAACGAACGGATCAGCATCGTTTTGCCGCGACAACGGTGATACTTCAGTCGGATAGGACACGATAAAAGTGGGCTGCAGAAGTTTTTCCTCGACAGACTTTTCAAACAACTCGGTCAACAATTTTCCGGCACCATAATTGTCTTCATAGCGAGTTTCGCGTTCATCCAGTTGTTGGCGCAGATAATCCGAATCGCGTAAACGCCCGGGATCGATCGCTGGATTGAAATGCGTGATGGACTCCTCGAGACTTATACGCTGGAAGTCTTGTTCCAGATCCAGTTCCTGCCCTTGGTAGCTGATGCGCGCCGTCCCATGCAGCGCTTGCGAAGCACCACGAATCAAGTCTTCAGTCAAGGTCATAATGTCTTTGTAGTCGGCAAACGCCCAGTACAACTCCAGCATCGTAAATTCCGGGTTGTGTTGAGTAGAGATACCTTCGTTCCTGAAGCTGCGATTGATTTCGTAAACTTTATGCAAGCCTCCGACGATCAGGCGCTTGAGATAGAGTTCTGGCGCAATGCGCAGATAAAGTTGCATATCAAGTGTGTTGTGATGGGTGGTAAATGGGCGCGCAACTGCCCCACCCGGGACCGGCTGCATCATCGGCGTTTCAACTTCGAGAAAACCCTGCGCCTCGAGATGCGCACGGGCAAAACTGACCAACGCCGAGCGAGAGCGAAACACCTGCCGTGAGTCGTCATTCATGATCAGATCGACGTAGCGTTGCCGGTAACGTAACTCCTGATCGCTCAGGCCGTGGAATTTGTCCGGCAGGGGCCGCAACGATTTGGTGACCAATCGAAGCTGGTCGACACGAATACTGAGTTCGCCCTTGTTGGTGCGGTACATACCCCCTTCGGCGGCAACGATGTCACCGACATCCCAACTTTTGAAGGACTGATATACGCCCTCGGCTAATGTGTCGCGCTCCACGAAGAGCTGGATTCGCCCCGACACGTCTTCTATCACTGCGAAACTGCTGCGACCCATCACACGCTTCGCCATCATCCGGCCAGCAACACTGACGTGGTCCCCGCTCGCGGCCAGCGTCTGCGCGTCCTGCTCACCGTAGCGCGCATGTAAATCCGCAGCCTGATCGCTTGGCTGTACATCGTTAGGATAAGCGTTACCGCGATCGCGCAGCTCGTCCAGTTTGCGTCTGCGTTCCGCAATTAACCTGTGTTCTTCTGAGTCGGCCATCCGATCCTCTAGAGCCCCTGCTTGAGGCTGGCTTCGATAAATTGGTCGAGATCGCCGTCGAGCACACCTTGAGTATTACCCACCTCGACGCCGGTCCTCAGATCTTTTATTCGTGATTGATCCAGAACATAGGAACGAATCTGATTGCCCCAGCCTATATCGGACTTTCCTTTTTCCGCTTCCTGCGCCTGCTCGCGACGCAGATCCAGTTCACGTTGATACATACGCGCGCGTAGCTGTTTCATCGCTGTGTCGCGATTACGATGTTGCGACCGGTCATTCTGACATTGCACAACTATTCCTGTCGGCTCGTGAGTAATCCGCACCGCCGACTCGGTGGTGTTAACGTGTTGACCACCGGCACCGCTGGCACGATAAACATCGATACGCAGATCAGCCGGATTAATCTCAATCTCGATGTTGTCATCAATCTCCGGCGTCAGACCGACAGATGCAAAAGAGGTATGCCGTCTATTGCCGGAGTCAAAGGGAGACTTTCGAACCAGCCTGTGTATCCCGCTTTCCGTCCGCAGCCAGCCGAATGCATAGTCACCGATTACCTGCACAGTCGCGCTTTTGATGCCAGCAACCTCACCGGCGGAAATTTCTATAATCTCTGTCTTGAAAGATCGTGACTCGCACCATTTCAGATACATGCGTAACAGCATTTCGGCCCAGTCCTGTGCTTCGGTACCGCCGGAACCCGCCTGAATGGAAATAAAGGCGTTCGCTTGATCCAGTTCGCCAGAAAACATGCGACGAAATTCCATATCTTCAACAGTGGCCGTAAGCGCGGTCAGATCCTTGTCTATTTCCAGCAGGGTGTCGGTGTCTTCTTCGGCCAAGGCCAGCTCGAACAAGTCGGCCGCCTCACTGACCCCTGTGGCCAATGCATCGAGTTCGTTGACTGCCGCCTCAAGCCGGGCACGTTCACGGCCGAGGGACTGTGCATTCTGTTGATCCTCCCAGACAGCCGGGTCTTCGAGTGCGTGCGTAACCGCGCTTAGTCTTTCCTTCTTTTGCGCGTAGTCAAAGATACCCCCTCAGAGCCTCGTTCCGGCTCTCCAGTTCGGCAATACGCGTACGCAGCTGTCCGGTTTCCAATTAGAATCCCCTCAAGTAACAGCCGCGGATGTTAGCAACGCAGCATGCCGCCGTCGATGGCTTCGCCCGGCCTGGCTGTGATATACCTTTCGCATGCGGTTTGGCACAGCGTTGATATTGGCATTTTTGCTCACCAGCCCGGCAACCATGGCAATTGCTGACTGTGGTGCCGCGTGTGATGCGGATAAGGACGGCGTCGTCGATGCGATCGACCAGTGCACGGAGTCGGAGCCTGGCGCACCGGTTACTATGCGTGGCTGTGCGCATGACACCGATAGCGACGGGGTGCCCGACTACCGTGACAATTGTCCGCACCGACCAGCACACTCTGTCGATGCGTGGGGTTGCCCCATCGGCCGGGAAATCCCCCTGCTCGGTGTCAACTTCGAAGTCAATTCTGCCCGGCTGTTGGAATCATCTCACGCAGCCCTCGACAACGCGGCAAGTATTCTGCGCGACTACGTCGACCTGGAAGCCGAAGTCGCCGGTCACACTGACAACCAGGGTTCCGCCGAACACAATCGACGTCTCTCCCGTCAGCGAGCCGAGGCGGTGCGCCTTTATCTGGTAGGTGCCGGCATTGAACCGGAGCGAATCATCGCCCGGGGCTATGGCGAAAGCCGCCCTGTGGCCAGCAATGAGTCCGAAGAAAGTCGGAGCAAAAACCGACGCGTGGTTTTGCAAATACTGGGCGGACAGGTCGACACACAGACGGATTGATTGTGCAGTTTCACCGCGACATCAGCGAAAGCATAAACATCATCAGCGCTTTTGGCGTCGCAGGCATTCGTGTGGCCGACAGAGTGTTTATGCCGCCCTGTGTGATCACCCCATCGACGCTTATTGAGAACTGGACTTCTAACGGCATTGCACAATTGTCGTCCGATGATCTGCAGCCGGTTATGGAACTGCAACCGGAGCTAATTATCCTGGGATCTGGTGGCACATTGAGTTTTCCGTCGCCGGATGTGACCAAAGCGGTCAACAGCCTGGGGATCGGATTCGAAGTCATGGATACTGCGGCGGCCTGCCGCACGTATAACGTACTTGCCCACGAGGGCCGCTCCCTGGCAGTTGCCCTACTCAAGTGAGTGGCCGCTTAATCGAATATCGTTTCGTTATCCAGGCCCTGGCTCTCCATGAAACCTCGCAGCCGGCTTAGCGCGTCCATCTGAATCTGGCGTACGCGCTCACGGGTGACGCCGATTTCGGCGCCAACCTGCTCAAGCGTCAGCTTTTCATAACCGTGCAAACCGAATCGTCTCTCGACTACTGCGCGCTGTTTTTCACTCAACCGCTCAAGCCATGTCTCAAGAACTTCATTGATCTTGTCATTCTGCGCCTCGTGTTCTGGATCGGCACATTCGGCGTCAGGGATGCAATCGAGCACTGTGCGATCACCATCGCGACCGACCGGCACATGTGCCGAAGTCGTGCGTTCATTAAGCCCGAACAGGCGTCGAACATTTTCGACTGAACAGCCCATGTCGTCAGCAATCTCATCGAAGTCTGGTTCACGATCAAGGGCCTGTGCCAGTTTCCTGGCCGATCTCAAATACTTGTTGATCTCCTTGATGACATGGATCGGCAACCGAATGGTCCGGGTCTGGTTCATAATGCCCCGTTCAATGGTTTGCCGGATCCACCAGGTGGCGTAGGTCGAGAAACGAAAACCCCGCTCCGGATCAAACTTCTTGACCGCATGGAGCAGTCCGAGATTGCCCTCCTCGATCAGATCCAGCAATGGGAGGCCGCGATTCATGTAGCGACGGGCAATTTTTACGACCAGACGCAGATTGCTTTCGATCATGCGTCTGCGCGCAGCTTCATCGCCACGCTGAACCCGTCTCGCGTAGTAAACCTCTTCGTTGGCTGTGAGCAGCGGGGAAAATCCAATTTCGCCCAGATACAAGCGCGTTGCATCATGCACACGTCTGTCAAAGGATTTTCTTCTTTTTTCGCCGGCAGGCACAACCGGCTCGACATCAAGCGCAGCCCCGTTCTTAGCTGTCATCTTCGGCACCCTTCCAATGGAACCAGTGTCGAACCAGACTAACGCGACGGAAGGTATTGCAGCGGATCTACCGGTTTTCCCTTTATCCGGATTTCAAAGTGCAATATGGCGCGGTCCCCGGGTCCAACCCCCATTTCTCCAATTCGTTGACCGGCTGCGACGGATTCCCCTTCGCCAACCAGCAGCCTGTTGTTGTGCCCGTAGGCACTCAGGTATGAATCATTATGTTTCAAAATGATAAGTTTTCCGTACCCCAAAAGTCCACTCCCGCTATAGACGACCTGCCCGCCTGCGGAAGCCCGCACTGGATTTCCTCTATTTCCGCCGATATCAATACCTTGGCCAATTGATGTTGCATCGCCAAACCGCGCAAGCAGCGCGCCCTCAGCCGGCCAGGTCCACTCCGGCGCGGGAGCAGACGGCCGGACCGCCACCGGCGTCGCGCCCCCGTTGCTTGCTGGCGCCTGCGGCTGTGGCTTATGGCCCGGCGCTGGCGTTAGCCGCAGCGTCTGTCCGGCGAATATGAGATCCGCGTTGTCGATGCGATTCCATGCGGCCAGTTCCTGCGCGTCTACGCCGTAACGAAACGCAATCGCCTGCAACGATTCGCCGGCGCGCACGACGTGCACTCTCGGTTCCCAACGAAGTGCCTTGCCGCCACATCCGGCCAGGGCCAAAGACAACAAAGCGAAAAAAACGACGGTTTTGCTTAACGCAGCCACAAATACACAATGATTGCGGCAACAATCATTACCCAGCCGAGTATTTCGACATGCGCCCGCAATCTTTGCGCAGCCTGCTCACCGCCCGCCATAATGAGCAACGCGACGAGAAAAAACCTCGCCCCTCGACCGATTACCGACGCCACCACGAACAAAGGCAGCGGCATTGCCAGGGAACCGGCGGCTATCGTGAACACCTTGTACGGAACCGGCGAAAATCCGGCTATCAGCACCGCCCAAAACCCCCACCGACCGAACCAGTCGTTAACCCGGGCGTAATCATCCATGTATCCAGCCGTTTCCAGCAGACCCTGAACCGCTTCGAAACCGACATAACCTATAGTCCAGCCGGCAATACCACCTAGCACGGAAGTCACGGTCGTCAACGCTGCCAGTGACAGTCCCTGCCGCGGCGCGGCGAGCACCATCGGAGCCAGCATGACGTCCGGCGGAATTGGGAAAAACGAGGACTCGGCGAAGCTCAGTCCGCCCAGATACCAGCGCGCGTACCGGTGACCTGACCACGACAGCACCCGATCATACAAACCGGTAAATATTTGCATTCAGTGCGTCCGCATACGCATCAGTTAACGCCCTGCAATAACGGCACGAAGCTGACACCGCCAAGCTCACGCTCCTCGAAATTGTCGCCATGGCGCGTATAGGCCATAAGGGTTTGATATCCACTGGGTCCGATGGGAATCACCAACCGGCCACCTTCGGCGAGTTGCTGCAGCAGTTCCTCGGGTGTCTCGCGCGGCGCAGCGCTGACAATTATGCCGTCAAAAGGTGCTTTGGCAGGCCACCCCTTCCAACCATCACCATGGCGAAAGCGAACATTGTGAATCCCCAGTTCGCCCAGCAATTTCCGTGTCTTGCGTAACAACGCACCGACCCGCTCAATACTGTAAATGGTCCCGACCAGCGGACTGAGCACAGCGGTTTGATAACCGCAACCGGTACCGATTTCGAGCACCTTGTCCAACGGACCCCCGGCCATTAACGCCTCGGTCATTCGCGCCACAATAAAGGGTTGCGAAATCGTCTGTCCCTGCCCGATCGGCAACGCATTGTCTTCGTAGGCCCGGCTTGCCAGCGCTTCATCCACGAACAAATGTCTAGGCACGTTGCGAATGCGGTCGAGTACGGTTTCATCCGCAATGCCGTGGTTCTGCAAACGTTGCACAAGTCGCTCGCGGGTCCTGGCAGACGTCATGCCGATGCCGCGGTGGTTCACGATCCGTCCCGCAACCATTGCGCTATGTCATGAATCTCCCGGTGCGCGGTCAGGTCTATTTGCATCGGTGTGACGGACACGTAGCCTTCGGCGATGGCATCAAAATCAGTGCCGGGACCACTGTCCTGCTCCGGTCCGGCAGGCCCCACCCAATAAATCGTCGAACCACGTGGATCAGTCGATTGCACGACCGGTTCGGCACGATGCCGATACCCGAGCCGGGTCGCCCGAAGACCGGCAAGCTGCTCATATGGTCGATCCGGGACATTGACGTTGAGTATCGTGTCTTTGGGCAACGGCGATTTGAACAACAACTTGACGAGATCGCCGGCTACTCTGGCCGCCGAGGGCATGTTGGCACTACGCATCGAAACGAGGGAAATGGCAATCGCCGGCAGGCCGAGAAAGCGCCCCTCCATTGCCGCGGCTACGGTCCCGGAATAGAGCACATCATCGCCAAGATTGGCGCCGTGATTTATTCCCGAGATTACCATGTCGGGATCTGCGTCTAAAAAACCCGTAATGGCCACATGGACACAATCAGTCGGAGTGCCATTGACACAATAAACACCCGGGCTTGATTTGCGTATGCGCAATGGCGAATCGAGGGTTAGCGAATTGCTGGCTCCGCTGCGGTTGCGATCAGGCGCGACAACTGTGATATCTGCCAGCTCGGCCAGTGCCGATGATAACGCCGCCAATCCCTTGGCGTGATATCCGTCATCGTTACTCAGTAATATGTTCACTGGACATTCCCGATCGAACGTGGCACTAACAGTATTGTACCTGCCGCGAGGCGCTGCGACGGAGACCTAGCATGACCGATGATCCGGATGACGAGCGTTTTTTTCGCGAACAAATGTCCGGGGTGCGTAAGCTCTCCACCGATCGGGCACCACTGGCCCGCCCCCGGCCAAAACCTGACGCCCGGTTCGCGCGCGACGAGAAAGAACAGGTGCTGCGTGACAGCCTCACCGGAGAACCGGGCATCGATGCCGAGGCAGAGGTCTCTTTCTGTCGACCCGGCGTCACGCGCTCGGTACTGAGAAAGTTGCGCCGTGGCAAATACAGCATTAATGCAGAACTCGATTTGCACGGCCTGAACGTCTCTCAGGCAAAACACGCAGTTGACGACTTCATAGCCGAATGCCGCAACCAGGATTACCGCTGTGTCCGCATCGTGCACGGCAAGGGTACCCGCTCGGGTCGCGATGGGCCCGTGCTCAAGCCCAGGGTATATCGGTGGTTGCGCCGGCGTGACGCGGTACTGGCTTACACGACCGCGCACCGCTCGGATGGAGGCAGCGGGGCACTCTACGTTTTGTTGCGCTAGACCCGTCAACGGCCTGCCCCGGCCATCTGATCTTTCGTCGTAATCACCGCTGCCAGAACACTCGTAGCGTAGGCACCCTTGGGCAAGTCAAAACGCAGGGTGAGCGTTTCATCAGACAGCTCCCAGGACATGTTCAGTGGAATTACCCGCAACGCCCGTCTCTCCTGGGTGAGCCGCGACGCGACCAGACCTTGCGCCAACTCCGCATGTTCAACGGCAACCGCTGCTTCGAGCTGTGCCACCTCATGACGCACGATTTTGTCACCGCCGCCCCACAATGGGCCGGTAATATGCAATTGGCCTGTTGCGAGGCGGCCAATAATGTCCGCGTCGGGATCATCACATACAAAAAACCCACCGCGACCGGCAGGATTGAGCGCCTCACCGCGGAGACAACGCACCCAGCTACCATCGCGCAGGCGGCGTGCCAGCACCGCGTTGAATATTTCAGATCGGGCCGCCGACAAGGCCATCGATCGCTTGTTATTCTTCAGCCGGATTTTTCCGGAAAACCATCCACGTGCCATCTCCAAGTTGGATCTATCATTGCCGAAACGTTGCGGTCCAAAAAAGTTGGGTACGCCCTGCTCGCGTACGCGAACCAGAGACTGCTCCAGGTCCGTTCCGGCGCCCTGCAGATCGCGAACGACAATGATAAATTGGTTACGTGCCAACGCCCCTCGGCGCAACTTGCGACCGTGCCGGACGCTGCCAAGAATCCGTACACCTTCGATATTACAATCGGCCCATACCGGATCGCTGCGACCCGGCAAACGAATGGAGAACCATTGCCGCGTTACCGCGTGGCGGTCTTTGCGCCCCGCGTAGCTGACATCACGTGGCAGTGCCCCGGCAAAACGCCCCAGTCGTGACGCCACCCACGCCGTATTCGCCCCGGTCTTCTCAATATTTACGAACAGGTGCTCACCTGCTCCATCCGGTTCGAAGCTGAGAACTTCGTTCACATAAAAGTCTTCGGGACGCGTGCGTATGGTTCCGCTGGCTTTGGGCGTGCCGCAGACCTGCGGCAAAGTCATTCCGGTACGTCTTCGTTTTCGACTACGTTGTAAAACGTCTCGTTTTCCCGCGTCATGCCTAGTTCAGCACGTGCTCGCTCCTCGATCGCGTCGCTACCGCCTTTTAGGTCTGCGACTTCTGCTTCCAGCTCACTATTACGCCGCCGCAACTGTTCGTTCTGTGCCTGCTGTTCCGCAACAGCCTGCTCCAAACGCCAGACTTCGCGTATTCCATCGTCAGAAAGCCAGAAGCGATACATTAGCGCCAACAGGGTAATCGATAAGATCGTTAGCATGATCCGCATGACCCGACAATCCTGCGCTTAACCTGACACTCGCAATGCAGAACGCCCATAATAGCTTGCCGCCTCACCGAGTCGCTCCTCAATACGAACAAGCTGATTATATTTTGCCAGGCGATCTGAACGCGACAGCGAACCGGTCTTGATCTGTGTCGCTGTGGTTGCCACCGCGATGTCGGCAATAGTGCTATCGGCCGTCTCACCGGAACGATGCGAAATTACTGCCGCATAACCGGCCTGTTCAGCCATCGCGATGGCCGCAAGAGTCTCTGTCAACGTTCCTATCTGATTGGGCTTGATGAGTATCGCGTTGCCGATACCTTCATCAATACCTTTTTTGAATATCTCCGTGTTGGTCACAAACAAGTCGTCACCAACGAGTTGTACGCGTTTCCCCAAGGCATCTGTATGCACCGCCCACCCGGGCCAATCATCTTCACCCATGCCATCCTCAATCGACACGATCGGGTAACGATCCACCAGGTCCGCCAGATACTGACTAAAACCTACCGCATCAAAATCCTTATCTTCTGACGCGAGCCGGTACTTGCCGTTTTCGCCAAATTCAGATGCGGCGACGTCCAGCGCCAGACTTATTTCCACACCGGGTTTATAGCCCGCTTGTTCAATAGCAATCATGATGGTTTGCAGCGCTGCTTCGTTGGATGCCAGATTAGGCGCAAAGCCACCTTCGTCACCCACCGATGTCGCCATGCCCTTTTCATGCAACACTTTCTTCAGTGCATGAAAAATCTCCGCGCCGTAGCGTAATGCTTCGCGAAAACTGGGCGCACCCAGCGGCACGATCATGAATTCCTGAATATCGATACTGTTGTCAGCATGCGCCCCACCATTGATTATATTCATCATTGGCACGGGCATAGCGCTTGCGGTCTTGTTCTCGCTGAGTGAAGCAATATGCTCGTAGAGTTCCCGCCCGGAATCGATTGCGGCGGCACGGGCGGCCGCCAGCGATACGGCCAGAATGGCATTCGCCCCTAGACGGGATTTGTTGTCGGTGCCGTCTAGATCGATCATTGTCTGATCCAGTTCACGCTGATCACCCGCCGCGAGACCGACAACTGCCTCGCGCAATTCGCCGTTAACGTGGGCGACGGCTTTTAGAACGCCCTTGCCCAAATAGCGGCCTGCATCGCCATCGCGCAACTCGACCGCCTCGCGCGCACCGGTCGATGCGCCCGAAGGCACGGCGGCCCGTCCGGTGATACCGGAATCAAGCGTTACATCGGCTTCCACCGTCGGATTGCCGCGGGAGTCAAGAATCTCTCTACCGGTGACTATTGTTATGTGGCTCAAAGCGCGCTCACCTGTTCAGTGCTGATTGCCGAGACTGTTTTCAGCCAACTCACTCGATTTTACCACCCGATCGATCTGCACCAAGGTATTCAATAACGATTCCATGTGCTTCAGTGGCCAGGCGTTGGGTCCGTCGCTGAGTGCCCGTGACGGGTCCGGATGTGTTTCGGCAAAGATCCCCGAAACACCAGCCGCCACCGCCGCCCGTGCCAGTACGGGAATAAATTCGCGCTGCCCGCCCGATGCGCCGCCTTGTCCGCCGGGCAATTGCACAGAATGTGTCGCATCAAATACAACCGGGCATCCGGTGTCACGCATGATCGCCAGCGAACGCATGTCGGACACCAGATTGTTGTAACCAAACGAGTAGCCGCGCTCGCACACCATGATTTGCTTGTTTCCCGTGCTACGAGCCTTGGCCACAACATTGATCATTTCATGGGGAGACAGAAACTGCCCTTTTTTTATGTTGACGGCCTTTCCGTGGCTTGCAACCGCCAAAATAAAGTTTGTTTGGCGACAAAGAAAAGCCGGCGTCTGCATGACGTCCACAACGCAAGCCACTTCTGATAGCGGTGTGTCATCGTGCACATCGGTTAACACCGGCACGTCGAGCTGATCGCGTACTGCCGCCAGTATTCTCAAGCCCTCTTCGATACCGGGACCACGAAAGCTGGAGATCGACGTGCGATTGGCCTTATCAAAAGAGGATTTGAATATGAATGGCACGCCGAGTCGCCCGGTGATGTCCTTGAGCGTGCCTGCAGTGTCTATCGCGAGCTGTTCACTTTCGATCACACAGGGGCCGGCGATGAGAAAAAGCGGGCTGTTCAGCCCTACGTTGAATCCGCAGAGTTTCATCGGCGATCAGGCGCGTGCGCGCTGCGGCAGCTGCTCTGCACGATAGCGGCGGGCGGCATCGACGAAACCGGAAAAAAGCGGATGTCCGTCGCGCGGGCTTGAAGTGAATTCCGGATGGAACTGACAGGCAAGAAACCATGGATGATCGTCAATCTCCACTATTTCGACGAGATCATCAACTGACAACCCGGACAAGACCATGCCTGCCTCGGTTAGACGCTCACGATAGGTGTTGTTGAATTCATATCGATGGCGATGTCTTTCCATCACACTATCACTCTCATACAAACCGGCAGCGCGGGTGCCTGAAACTAAAACACAGGTCTGTTCGCCCAAACGCATCGTGCCACCCAGCTCCGAGGCTGCGCTACGTCGTTCTATCTGGCCCTCGTGATCCTGCCACTCGGTGATCAGCGCTATTACCGGGTGCGGCGTATCACGATCAAACTCGGTGCTTTGTGCCCCCTTCAGACCCGCCACGTTGCGCGCGTATTCGATGACGGCGACCTGCAAGCCAAGACAAATCCCTAGATAGGGTATGCGTCTCTCTCGGGCGTATTGTGCGGCCCTAATCTTGCCTTCTACACCGCGCTCACCAAACCCACCGGGTACGAGTATTGCATCCATTCCCGCAAGCGAATCGGTACCGTTTTCTTCAATTTGCTGTGATTCGACGTAATGGATATTGACCTTGGTACTCGTATGCACGCCCGCGTGTGTTAATGCCTCGCTCAACGAGATATAAGAATCTCTGAAATGGACGTACTTACCGACCATTGCGATGTTTACTTCGGCAGATGTATTTTGTTTCGCCTCAACAACGCCTATCCATTCAGACAAATCTGCTGGCGGCAGATCAAGCTGCATCTTTTCCAGCACGATGTCATCCAGGCCCTCTTCGTGGAGCAACATCGGTATCTTGTAGATATCGTCGGCGTCCACCGCAGGGATGACCGCACCTTCCGCAACATTGGTAAACAAAGCTATTTTGCGGCGCTCTTCACGTGGCAACGGCCGGTCTACCCGACACAATAAAACATCTGGTTGTATGCCAATCGATCTCAGTTCCTTTACTGAGTGCTGGGTTGGCTTTGTTTTCATTTCACGCGAAGTCGCAATGTAGGGCACCAGTGTCAGGTGCATGTAAACAACTTGTCCCGGCTCGGACTCAACACCGAACTGTCTGATCGCCTCGAGAAACGGCAGCGATTCAATGTCGCCAACCGTGCCGCCAATCTCAACCATGCAAACATCGGCATCTCCGGCGCCGAGCCGGATACTGTCGATGATCTCGTCGGTAATGTGCGGAATCACCTGAACCGTAGCACCCAGGTAGTCACCGCGTCGTTCCTTGCGAATAACGCTCTCATAAATCCGCCCCGTAGTGAAATTGCTGTTGTGGCCGGTCGTGGTACGCACAAAACGCTCGTAGTGACCCAGATCCAGATCGCTTTCGGTGCCGTCGGCGGTTACAAAGACTTCGCCATGCTGAAACGGACTCATTGTTCCCGGATCGACGTTAAGGTACGGGTCGAGCTTGATCATGCTGATCTTGAGACCACGTGCCTCAAGTATCGCGCCCAACGACGCGGCTGAAATTCCTTTACCCAGGGAGGAAACGACTCCGCCGGTGATAAATACATAGCGGGTCATGTTAAATGTCTCGTTTGAATCGACCGGAAAAGAAAATCGTCGGGGTGGGAAGCCTTACCGGTGACTGTAGTCACTGGCCAAAACAATTCATTGCACTGGCTCGAAGTCAAAGCCAAGCTATTTCTTTACCTCTGACAATGTTGCCATTTGCCTTATCTGCAGGGGAAAAACTACCAGAAGCGGCACGCTCAGTACAGCGGTGGGTGGTCTTCCCATATTAACCCAAGACCCCCGGCACCCTGGCCGGCGGCCAGGTCCTGTTCAACCCACAGGCCCGCGACCGCGGCCAACCTGTCCCCAGCGTAGAGCAATGGGATTCTATCGCGCATCCACGGCACAATCCCCGCCTCCTGGAACAAATTGCGCAGTTCGCGCCGGTGTGCGCTACCGGCAGGCCGTAACTTTTCGCCACCTGCGCGAAACCGTAATGACAATTTGTCACCATAACGCTGCGGATCCAATCCGTCCGCGACAGTTGCGCAGCGCACTTGCCCCAGTCCAGCAGGCAATGTCACAACGCTATCGGGCGAAACCGCACAATGAAAATCGGCTGCAGGTTGTGCCGGCAAGGACTGCATCGCATAAATCTGGTTGCGATAACGTCTCACTTCGCCGCCAGACCAACTGACACAACCAGCTGCGCTCGTCGCGTGTATCAATTGATCGATCTGCTGCAAATGGGCCGTTGTTGGAATAGACAGGCTTTGGCTCAATAGCCAATACCGCAATGCGTTTTGTTGACGCTCGACCGATAACGTCCCCAGCCGTTTAAGATCAAGCGCGTCGGCATTCGCCGTGGCAAAGCTGGCATCCGAGCTACCGAGCTCGCGCAGCAGACGGACTGCGGCGGCACTGTGTCGTGCCGAGCGCGCAACGGCGGCCGCCACGCCGGGCCAACGCTGGCCAAGCAAAGGTACCACTTCATGTCTCAAAAAATTGCGGTCGTAGCGTGAATCGGTGTTTGTCGGATCATCGATCCATTGCAGTTGAGATTGTTCTGCGTAGGCCAGCAACGACACACGGTCGACGGACAGCAACGGCCGCAAACGCCATCCTGTCTGGTAACGACTACACTCCGCCATTCCCGCCAACCCGGCTACGCCTGCACCGCGCATAAGTTGCAGTAACACGGTTTCGAGCTGATCATCGCGATGATGCCCGGTCATCAATACGTCACCCGGCCCGATGTATTGGCAAAGCGCTGCATAGCGGGCATTTCTGGCGGCGGCCTCAGGACTCTCGCCCTGCCGCGTCTCAATTTGAACCTGGCAGGATTCGTAAGCTACACCGAAAAGCGTAGCAGTTTCCTCACACTGTTTTGCCCAAGCCGTCGATGCGGCTTGCAAATTGTGATCGACATGTACGGCCAACAAATCAGCACCCCGCTGGCGTGGCAACGCGCGTCGAGTGAGATCCAACAGCACTGTGCTATCAAGACCGCCACTAAAGGCCACGACGTAGCGGCGCGGGCCCGCTAATTGCTGGTGTCGATCCAGGCAAGTGAGGATATTTTCGGGTTGCAATAGCACAATGGCTCGCCGATATCAGGCGTCCTTGTACACGCCATACGATCCGAGCTTGAGATATCGCGCTTCGACCAGATCGTCTACCGGTCGGGCACTCAACTCGAGAAGGTGTCGAACCAAACTCTCCTGTATTGTCGCGGCCATCACATCCGGGTTGCGATGGGCACCACCCAGCGGTTCTTTGATGATCTCGTCTACCAGACCCTGTTCATACAGATTGTCCGCCGTGATACGCATCGCCTCGGCTGCCTCGGCCGCCTTGTCTGCACTTTTCCACAGGATCGAAGCGCAGCCTTCAGGCGAGATCACGGCATAAATGGAATACTGCAACATACAGACAAAATCGCCGACACCGATTGCAAGTGCACCACCGGATCCACCCTCGCCGATTACTGTGCAGATTATCGGGCAGCGTAACCCCGACATGACGGCCAGACAGCGCGCGATCGCTTCACTTTGGCCACGCTCTTCGGCACCGACACCGGGATAAGCACCTGGCGTATCAATAAAAGTCAGCAACGGCAACCCAAAACGTTCCGCCAGTTTCATGATTCGTAACGCCTTGCGAAAGCCCTCCGGCTTTGGCATCCCAAAATTGCGCCGCACTTTTTGTGCTGTGTCGCGCCCCTTCTGGTGACCAATTAACGCAACAGGCTGTCCTCGCAATCGTGCGATTCCAGTAACGATTGCCGGGTCGTCCATATAGACGCGGTCACCATGCAGTTCCTGAAAATCTTCAAAAATGCGGCGCACATAGTCCATCGTGTATGGTCTTTGCGGATGTCGGGCCAGTTGGGTCATTTGCCAAGGCGTCAGGCGCGAGAAAATTGACTCGGTCAGTGCGCTACTTTTTTCTCTAAGATGAGTGATTTCGTCCCTGATATTGAAATCGGGATCATCACCTACCAGATGCAACTCGTCGATCTTTGCTTCGAGATCCGCAATAGGTTGTTCGAAATCAAGAAAATCTAGGTTCACGCCGATCGACTATGCGCGATTGGCGCAGCGCATTCAACCGGTGATATCCATACGATGCGGGTACACCATTTGTACCTGGTTGCTGCCGGCTAGCGCCTGCAGGCGGCGCAGCAATTCCGGGCAGGGTCTGACACTCCATTCATCACCCAATTGCAATCGCGCAACAGCACCACCGCTGCGATAGTGCACACTGACCCCACATTGGCCCTGTCGGTAGGGTTGCAGTGCCTCCCGCAACTCATTCGCGAATTCCTTGTTATCGGGCCGGCCTTCCCACTTGATCACCAGACGTTTAGCAAATTGTTGCCGAGCGTCGTCTAAATCCATGGCCTGCTTTCCGATGAGACACCAAGCGTTGGTAAAATCGTCATATCGCATCGCACCGTCAATAATCAACACTGCGTCTCGAACGATGACATCACGAAGTTTCTGAAATACCTCGTCGTAAAATACAACTTCGATGCGCGCTGTCTTGTCGTCAAGCACAGCGATAATCCGTGAACCGCGACGTCGGATTTCCAGCACCAAACCGGCTGCGGTCACGTTACGCTTTGATCCCCGCCATGAAGTTTCGGTTGGTGGAGCCTCGGCCATCAGCTCGGCGATCGTAGCTGTAGACAGTGAGGACAGCTCGGCCGCAAACTCATCGACCGGGTGACCGGTGAGAAACAAGCCTAAGGTATCGCGTTCCGCTGCCAGACGCTCTGCATCCGTCCATTCTGGCAATTCCGGCATGGCATCAGCGCCATTTATGGTAACACCGGCGGTCTGGGGTCCGACACCAAACAGATCGACCTGACCGGCGTCGTTCGCACGGGCCGTCTGATCCGCGATTTGTACCGCCCTGGGCAAGACGCTCATGAGCGTTGCACGATTGGAGCCAAGGCAATCAAGGGCACCGGCCCGTAACAAGGCCTCGAGTACTCGCTTGTTGACCCGTTGCATGTCGATGCGGCCGCAGAAGTCATGTAGATCGGCAAACTGACCGTTTTCTTCCCGCTCAGCGATGATGCCTTCGACCGCAGCACGCCCTACACCTTTGATCGCACCGAGACCGTAGCGTATCGCTTGATCACCGGCGATATCGAACATATAGCCGGAACGATTTACATCCGGTATCAACACTTGCAGGCCGATGTTGTGGCACTCATCTATCAAAGTTACGATTTTGTCAGTGTTATCCATATCAGCCGACAAGACTGCCGCCATGAAAGCAGCCGGATAGTGTGCTTTCAGCCACGCAGTCTGATAAGACAACACGGCGTAGCCGGCGGAATGAGAACGATTGAATCCGTAACCGGCGAATTTCTCGATCAGATCAAAAATTCCGGTCGCCACTGATCGATCGACACCTCGTTCTGCTGCTCCATCCAGAAAGACCGATCGTTGACGCGCCATTTCTTCTGGCTTCTTTTTGCCCATCGCGCGTCGCAGCAGGTCAGCCCCGCCGAGGGAGTAACCGGACAATTCCTGCGCGATCTGCATCACTTGTTCCTGATACAGAATGACACCATAGGTCGGCCGAAGGATCGTCTCGAGTTGCGGGTGCGGATAACGAATGACGGCGTGTCCGTGTTTGCGCTGAACAAAGTCATCAACCATCCCAGACTGCAGAGGACCGGGCCGGAATAAAGCCACCAACGCGACAATGTCTTCAAAACAATCCGGCTGCAGCCGTTTGATCAAATCCTTCATGCCACGCGATTCGAGCTGGAATATTGCCGTAGTCGCACTGGTCTTGAGCAATGCGTAGGTCGCGGCATCGTCCATGCGCATTGCATCCATCACCAGTGGCGTTTCGCCGGCTGTCGCCCGCTCGCGATTCACTGTCCTCACAGCCCAATCAATGATGGTCAGCGTGCGCAGACCCAGAAAGTCAAATTTGACCAGCCCGATAGTCTCAACATCGTCCTTGTCAAATTGTGTCACGGCTTCGACGCCACCCTCACTGTACAGCGGCGTGTAATCGGTTAATGGCGAAGGCGCGATGACCACGCCGCCGGCGTGCTTGCCGGCATTACGTGCCAGGCCCTCGAGGGACCTGGCCAGGTCGATTAGCGCACGAATTTCTTCCTCTTCTCCATAGAGTCGCTTGAGTTCGTCGTCGGCCGCCAGCGCCTTATCCAGTGTCATACCGACTTCAAAGGGGATGAGTTTTGCGATTCGATCGACGAAACCATACGGATGACCCAGCACTCGGCCGACATCGCGCACGACCGCACGGGCCGCCATGCTGCCAAAGGTAATAATCTGAGAGACTCGGTCGTGACCATAACGGCTGGAGACATAGTCGATTACCCGATCGCGTCCTTCCATACAGAAGTCGATATCGAAATCAGGCATCGATACGCGCTCGGGATTCAGAAATCTTTCAAATAGCAGATCGTGTTCCAGTGGATCCAGATCCGTAATGCCCAATGCCCATGCAACGAGAGAGCCTGAACCCGATCCGCGTCCCGGACCCACCGGAATCTCATTCTTACGGGCCCAACTAATAAAATCTGCAACAATTAGAAAATACCCGGGGAATCCCATACCGGAAATTACATCCAATTCCCGGGTCAACCGCGTCTCATAATCGCCACGCACAAAACGACTGTCGTGGCCCTTCTCTAATCTCTTACTGAGTCCGATCTGGGCTTGCTCCTGCAAGTAGGCATCGACAGTTGCCCCATCGGGGACCGGAAAATCTGGCAACACGCTATTCCCGAACTCTATTTCGAGATTGCAGCGGCGCGCGATTTCTACACTGTTGGCCAGTGCTTCCGGTAATTCCGCAAACAGTTCAGCCATTTCCTCCGGGGTACGCAGGTATTGCTGCTCAGTATGGGCGTGGGGTCGGCTCGAATCGGCCAATGTATAGCCCTGATGTATGCAGACACGCGCCTCGTGTGATTCGAATTCCTCTGACCGAATAAAACACACATCGTTAGTCGCCACGACGGGAACATTGTTTCTGGCGGCCAATTCCACGGCGAACACATTGTACTCCGCCTCATTCGGTCTGCCGGTGCGTTGCAGCTCCAGGTAGTAGCGCTGCGGAAAGTGTTGCTGCCACCAACTCAGGCGCTCTTGAGCCAATTGATCGTGCCGGCCCAACAATGCGACACCGACGTCGCCTACGCGACCGCCCGACAAAGCAATGAGGCCGTCTGTGTCTGCAGCCAGCCATGAGCGTCTGATCGTTGCCGTGTTTTTTCCATCGCCTTCAAGGTAGGCCCGGGTCAGTAGACGGCTGAGATTCGCAAAACCATTTCGATCCTGGCATAACAGCGTAAACCGTGCCGGTTCGCGTTCGCCTGCTTGTTTCAGCCATAAATCAACACCGATAATCGGTTTGATACCGCGCGCCTCAGCGGCACGGTAGAACTTGACCATGGCGAACAGATTAGTTTCATCGGTAAGTCCAACTGCTGGCATTTCTGCCTGCGCGACTGCATCCATCAGCGGTTTGACACGCACGGTGCTATCAACGAGCGAATACTCCGAGTGAAGGCGCAAATGTACGAATGTCGGCGCGCTGCTCACGAGCTTTTTCCCAGTGCCAGTCTGACCGGAGCAAAGGACCTGCGGTGTACCGCGCTGGGGCCGTGACACTGCAACGCGCGCAAGTGCGCAGGAGTTGCATATCCTTTATGCTGATCAAACCCGTATTGCGGATAAATCTCGTGTAGACCCTCCATCACGCTATCGCGATGAACTTTGGCCAGTATTGATGCCGCACTTATGGCCCGGCGGCGCTGGTCGCCACGGACCACCGCCTCCACGTCGCAACACCAGTCGGCTGGCAATACCGTGTGACGGCCATCGATCTCAACCCTTGCCGGGTCTAGACGAAGTCCTTGCATGGCTCTGCGCATTGCCAGCAGTGAAGCCTGGAATATATTCAACGTGTCGATTTCATGTGGATCAGCCCACGCAATCGACCAAGCCAGCGCACGCCCACGTATCCGCTGCGCGAGGATTTCCCGACGCCGAGGACGAAGTTGCTTGGAATCGCGCAATCCATTGACCCGTCTTTGCGGATTCAGTACGACCGCTGCTGCCGTTACCGGTCCTGCCAGCGGGCCGCGACCTGCTTCATCGACGCCTGCAACGAGTAATGCGTAGTGAGCTGTCATGCGTTTCTGTTACACCGTTGAATTACTGCATCGGCGGCGCGTACATTGGCATCGCGACGCAGGGTGGAGTGGATCGCATCACACTCCGCCACCCAGGCACTGTTGTCGGTCGTATCCAACAAGCGGGATATCTCGTGTGCCAGCCGTGTCGGCTGCAAGTCGTCCTGCAAGACCTCCGGAACCAGGTCTTTCCCCGCCAGCAAATTCGGTAATGCGAAACGATCGATATTCAACAAATCGAGTTTTTCCAGAACGATTCGTGTGGCATGCGCCAGTCTGTAGGCAACCACCATTGGTCTTTTCAGGAGCAAAGCTTCCAATGTTGCGGTCCCCGACGCAACCAGCACCGCGTCCGCAGCCGCAATCGACTGTTGCGCCTGATTATCGAGCAGGGTCACTGGCGCATTTGGCGCTTCAGCGGCCAACTGTGCCGCAAAAATTTCCCGCAGTGCGGAACTTGCCATCGGTGCAACAAACTGTATCGTCGGTCGTTGTTCTGCCAATAATCGGGCCGCACCTGCAAAGTCTTTGCCGAGCCGACCCAACTCCCCGGCGCGGCTGCCAGGCATTAGTGCGACGATTTGCGCATCCAGTGGCAAACTCATTGAAGCCCGGGCGGCGGGCCCATCAGTGCGCATTGGAATACGGTCCGCGAGCGGATGGCCGACAAATTCTGCCGGCACATCGTACTTCTCATAAAAGGCGGGTTCGAAGGGTAACAAACACAAGACGCAATCGGCCGATGCCGCCATTTGCGCCGCACGTTGAGGTCGCCACGCCCATACTGATGGACTCACGTAATGCACCGTGGCAATCCCCTGGTTTTTTAGTCGGCGCTCCAATCCCAAATTGAAATCCGGCGCGTCGATGCCGACAAAAATATCAGGTCGAAACGCCAACAGGCGTTTATAAAGGCGTCGTCGCAGCATAAGCAGCCGGGGCAGGTGTTTAGCCATTTCGACGAGTCCCATGACCGCCAGCTCGCCGCAATCAAACCATGACTCACAACCCGCATGACGCATGGCTGGTCCGGCGACACCGGCAAATGTGATGTCGCCGCCTACCTTTTCACGCAGTGCCGTGATCAGCCCCGCACCGAGTTCGTCCCCCGAGGATTCGCCAGCTACCAGTGCGATACGCAGCGCGTCAGCACTCATGTACGTGGTTCCTGTTCTGTCTTACCTATGGCCTCACCGCAGCCCGTTTGTTAGTCAACGGATAATGCTGCGTTCGCTCGTATCTAGGAAGTCTACGAGCATCTTAATCTCGTCGTGCGTAGAAGCGGGCTTGCGCAATGCTTCGATCGCTTCCGCAAGTCGGAGATCCGAGCGGTAAAGTGTCTTATATGCGTCACGTATGCGGCTGATTTGTTCGGCCGAAAAACCGCGTCGCTTGAGACCCTCAGTATTCACGCCCTTGGGCACAGCAAGATGGCCCGCAGCTGTTACGTACGGCGGTAGATCCCGGCTGAGGGCGCAATCCATGGCGGTAAAGCTATGCGCACCAATGCGGCAGTTCTGATGGACCTTCGTGAAGCCGCCGAGTATCACCCAGTCGTCCACTTGCACATGGCCTGCCAAGGTTGTGGCGTTGGCCATGACGATGTTGTTGCCGATAACACAATCATGCGCCACATGAACGTAGGCCATTATCCAGTTATCGTCGCCTATAGTAGTGACGCCGCGATCTTGTGTCGTGCCCCGGTTTATCGTGCAGCATTCACGAATCGTATTGCGGTCACCAATCTCCAGCCGGGTCGCTTCGCCGGCATATTTCTTGTCTTGCGGTTCGTCGCCAATAGAGCAGAACTGAAAAATTCGATTGTCACGGCCAATCGACGTGGCCCCGTTGATGACAACATGCGGGCCGATTCGTGTGCCCTCAGCGATTTGTACATCCGGGCCGATGATGCTGAAGGGACCAATCTCTACGCCGAGTGCAACGTCTGCCTTGACGGAGACGACCGCGCGCTGATCGATCAACGGTCGCTACTCCTGGGCGCGCATTTCATTTCGGCACTCGATACTGCTTTACCATCAACTTCCGCAGTAGCAGAAAACATCCAGATATTACGGCGGGTACCAGACAATGAAGCCTTGAGCACCAACTGATCACCGGGTTCTACCGGCCGGCGAAACCGCGCCTTATCGATTCCGACCAGATAATAGAGCGTGTCGTCTTCCGGTGTGCCGGCAGTTGCGAAGGCTAGCAGGCCTGTGGCCTGGGCCATTGCCTCGAGTATGATGACGCCAGGCATAACAGGCCGCTGTGGAAAGTGCCCCTGAAAAAACGACTCGTTAGCTGTAACGTTTTTTATTCCGGTCAGGTACTCGCCCGGCACACATTCGGTAACCCGGTCGATGAGCAAAAATGGGTAGCGATGCGGCAGCAATCGCATGATCGCGTGTATGTCCATTTGCATAATTTCACTCATTCCTTATCGCCCACCTTTTTTTCAAGTTTCTTCAGGCGCTTTGCAATTTCATCCAGCTGCCTGAAGCGTGCGCTGTTGCGCCGCCAACGTCTCGCATCGTCCATTGGTAGCGCACTGGAGTACACACCCGCCTCGTCTATGGAGCGATTCACCATCGTCTGACCGGTAATAACAACATCATCGGCGATGTTCAGGTGGCCGACAAAGCCTACCGCGCCGGCAATCATACATCTGCGGCCAATCGTCGTACTTCCCGAAATTCCCACGCACGCCGCTATGACCGTATGCGCACCGATGCGTACGTTGTGCGCGACCTGAATCTGATTATCAAGCTTGACCCCGTTTTCAATGACTGTGTCTTCGATCGCACCCCTATCAATACTCGTGCAGGCCCCTACCTCTACATCGTTACCAATACGTACACTACCGAGTTGTGGAACCTTGATCCATTCTTCCGATACTTGGGCTATGCCAAAGCCATCCGAACCGATCACGGTGCCCGGATGAATCAGGCAACGTTCGCCCAATTTGACGTCATGACAAAGCGTCACATTGGCGAGTACCCGGGTGTCGTTGCCTATCGAAGTATTGGCTCCTACGACTGCACCGGGGCCGATTGACACATTTTCACCCAGTAATGCGCCGCGTTCGACTACAGCCCCCGGGCCGACTTGACAGGATGAGGGAACAGTGGCCTCTGCATGAATCTGTGCACTGGAGTGCGACCCTGGTTCAACGACTAATGGCGGTGATAGCTCGGCTGCGACTCTTGCATACACCGCATAGGGATTGTCGTTTATCAAAGCCGTAACAGGACAGTCGTTGGCGTCAGCGGCCGCCAGGATTACGGCCGACGCTTGGGTCTCGCCTAGCTGGCGCCGATAGCGTGGGTTGGCGAGAAAACTAATACAGCCAGGTGCCGCGTTTTCCAGTGTCGCAACACGTTCGACTACGGTATCCGGATCGCCCTGTACGCGACACCCATAGCGAACTGAAATCTCCGCGACAGTTAGACTCATAGAGCTGTCGCGCGGCTAACGGATTAATTGGCGGCCTGGAAACTGCGCTCAAGTCCTGCGAGCACCTGTGCTGTCACGTCCACGCTACCGCTGGCAAACAACACGCCGTCACCGACAATCAGGTCGTATTTCTGCTGACGTGCAAATGTTTGCACCTCTTCCAGCAGTGCGCGTTGCAGGCGATTGAGTTCTTCGTTGCGACGCAAGTTCAAGTCTTCCAGGTACTCGTTTTGTTTGCGCGCCAGATCGCGGGCTTTTTCGCGCAAATCCCGCTCAGCATCTCGCCGTTCGGTCTCGCCCATTACCGCGGAATCGCGGCCGAGCTTTTCTTCTCGATCACGCAAGCCTTGTTGCTCCGATTCGAGGCTGCGCTGACGTGGGGCGAATTCATCCTGTAACGCCTTCATCGCCGATTTTGCTTGTGGTGCTTCGTCCAGCAACCGTGCAATGTTGACGACCCCAATATTCAGGTCCGCTGCCTGAACGAGTCCTGCGCTAAGTAGAAGTAGCGCGATGATAAATAATGTGGTCGATCTATACATACTAAATCTCTCTGAGGCCAAATCTCTCTAAGCAAAACCGCTCAAAATGTCGAGCCGACTGAAAACTGAAACCGTTCAACTTCATCTGAAGGCAGTCTGTCCGAACCAGTAAATTCCCTGATTGGAAACGCATAACTGAACCGAAATGTCCCAAGCGGTGCCAACCATTGAGCAGCTACGCCTACGGATTGTCTCAGGGCATCGGCATCGAAGCCATAGTCAACCGCTCGAGGTGAGCAGAAAAAACCTCGGGCAGACAGGCAGTCGGTGAACCCGATGTCGTTTCCGCCTGTATAGAATACATTACCGACATCCCAGAACAAGCTAAAACGCGTGCTACTGCGCAGCTTTTCGGGCGTGGGGAGCAGAAGCTCCAGCTGGCTTATGGTCTTCAAATTGCCACCATTCGGGTTACCTTGCGAGTCTAAGGGCCCCAACCGGCTGTTATCGAACCCACGAACAGTTTCGGCGCCACCGGCAAAAAATAACTTTGAGGGAGGGAGATCGGTGGACTTGCCCAATGATTCGCCAAAGGCCAATTCCGCCTTCCATGCCAGCGTAAAATCGCCGAATATATTCCACAACTTGGATATCTGGTAACGAGCGGTGTAATACTCAACTTCGCTGCCTGGCAAAGTGGTACCGACAGTGAAGGCATGTCGGGTGCCACGGGTGGGAAAAATCACCCGATCGCGGGTATCCCTGACCCACCCGCCAAACAACTCGTAGGCCTTGAATTGAGTACCGCAGATATCATTGAATCCGGCACCACAAACCGCGCCTTCAGAAATGACTGAGAAGGGATTACCGTTGTTTGCAACAAATGCCCTGTTCTGATCCGAGCTGAATAATGTAGTGATCTGCTGGCTATCGAGATATGAAGCCCCCACCTGAATACGTGAGTACTCTGAAACCGGCCAACTGTATTCGACGGACCCGATAAGAGATTCAATGGAAAAATCCGACGTAGCGGTAGTAAACGCACTTAGGTCGGAGTACGCCAGCGATACGTTGCGACCAATTCCATTTGGTGTCCGGTAACCGTCGCTGTGTGCAAGGCTGTAGATAGTTTGAAACCGCCCCGTACTGACGTTAGCAGAAACCCGTTCGCCGGATCCCAGAAAATTTGTGTGCGTGAAATTGCCATTCAGCAACACTCCCTGCGATCCGGAGTATCCCAGACCACCGCCAAATTGGCCGGGTAGTCCCTCTTCAATATCAAACTCGATGTCGACCAGGTCCGGGCTGCCGGGCACCGGCACTGTTTCAAACGAAACGTCTTCTATGAAAGGCAGCCTGCGAAGGCGTTGCTCTGAGCGATCTACCGCAACATTGGACAGGGCTGCACCTTCAAACTGACGCATCTCGCGTCGCAGGACTTCATCGTCCACGTTTTCGGTCCCGTTGAATTGTATCCGTCGTACATACACCCGTTCTCCGGGATCCACGCGAAAATCGATCGAGACAGTACGCGCCTCTTCGTCTATGTCGGGAATAGGATTGATGGCCGCGCGGGAATAGCCATCCCGAGCCAGTCGAAACGTCATCAGCTCTGTCGTGTCGGTAAGTAATTTGCGGGAGAATGTCTGCCCGGGTTTGAGCAAGACCAACCGTTTTAACTGTTCGGCCGGAATAATCGTATCACCACTCATCGAAACATCTGCGATGGTGTACGGCTCGCCTTCCGACAAATTGATGGTCACGTAGATGTCTTTCTTGTCCGGTGTAATCGCAACCTGCGTGGAGTCGATATTGAAATTTGCGTAACCCCGATCCATATAGTGCGAGGTCAACGTTTCCAGATCGCCACTGAGCACTTCGCGTGCATATCGGTCGTTCTTTTTCCATAGTGCCTGAAAATTGGGCGTCTTCATGGTGAACTGATTGAGCAATTCCTTTTCGCTAAAGATCTTGTTGCCGACTATGTTGATCTGTCTGACTCGCGCACGCTTACCCTCGGTAATGTCCACTGCGATACGAACCTGATTGTTGTCGATCTCGGTCACGGAGGTTTCGATACTGGCGCCGTATTTGCCACGATTGAAGTATTCCTGCGTCAGCACCTGCTTTACGTTATCCAGGACTGACCGGTCGAAACTTCCGCCTCGCTTCAGTCCGACGTTTGCAAGATTGCTTTCCAGGTCTTCCGTCTTAAGATCTTTGTTTCCATCGATAGTAAAGCTCGCAATGGATGGTCTTTCCGAGACCTTGATTATCAACGTGTTGCCATCGCGTCGAAATTCGAGATCATCGAAAAATCCAGTGCCGTATATAGCGCGAAACGCCTCTGTGATGCGCTGACTATCCAGACTATCGCCGACGTTTACCGGCAGATAATTGAAAATAGTCCCTTCAGAAATGCGCCCGAGCCCATCAATACGGATATCTTCAACTACAAAGTCATCGCCCGCGGCGTTTGCATTCGCAGCGATTAACATACAGATGACCGGTACCAGTCGCTTCAACATCAGTATTACCCTACCAGACGAAGAATATCGTTATAAAAAGCCAGGCTCATCAGCATCAATAAAAGAAATATACCTACCTGTTGGCCGCGTAATTCGGTCTCCGGCGATAATGGACTGCCTTTCAGTGCCTCTGCCACCTGAAATACCATTTGACCGCCATCGAGTATCGGCACCGGCAGCAAATTCAGGATTCCCAAACTGATCGATACGATCGCAAGAAACTTGATAAATACATCGAACCCCATTTGTGCCGTGGTCCCCGCATATTCTGCGATCGTGATTGGCCCGCTCAGATTGCGTACAGAAAAATCTCCCGTCAACATGCGCCATAACATACGCAGCGTAAATACCGTCATTTCGCCAGTAAACGCCACTGCTTTGCCCATCGCGTCTATGGGCCCATAACGCAGCTGTTTTTGCAATGCAACTCTGGGGTCCGCTGCCGCCACACCAATAACGCCAACGGTCTGTCCCTCATCTTGAGTCTCGCTTATCGATAGGGGCAAATCCACCTGGACTTTTTCACGCAGAAGTCTAACTTGAGTATCCAGTCCTGGATTCGCTCTTACGAAGTCATACAGGGCACTCCAGTTTTCTAAGTTTTGGTCGTCAATCGACACAATTAGATCGTCTGCCTGCACTCCCGCCCTGTCGGCGGCACCACCTGCGACGACTCGCGCAATTCGGGGTGGAACATTTGCGGGCATAACACTTATACCCAAGCCGTCGAACAACTGCCCAGGTTCTGTCAGCCGCCGTTTCTCGTCGCCGACATCCAGTATGGCTTCGCGCTCACTACCACTTTCCTCGCGCCATGCCAAAGTGATCTGGCCGTCGTCAACCATGTCATCGATGATTGCCAGCGTCGCTTCCTGCCATGAACGTATCTTCTTTTCGCCAACCGCTACTATTTCATCTCCAGCTCGCAGGCCAGCGGCGGCGGCATAACTGTCAGCTTTAATCTCGCCGATCACCGGCCGCAGCTCAGTCACGCCAATCATGAAAGTAATCCAGTAAATCACAATGGCAAACAGAAAATTAAATAGCGGACCTGCGGCCAGAACGGCCAGCCGTGTCGCGATCGGTTTGTTGTTAAATGCGCTCTGCTTGTCTTCGGGTGCCACGACGCAGTCGCGCTCGTCGAGCATCTTGACATAGCCCCCCAATGGCAAAGCAGAAATCACATACTCGGTCTGATCCTTAGCACTGACCTTGCGCCATATGGGCTTGCCGAAGCCGATGGAAAAGCGCAAGACTCTGATCCCCAGACGCCGGGCGACCCAAAAATGGCCAAATTCATGCACAGCAACCAGTACGCTGATCGCAACGATGAATGCCAGAACCAATATGATGATATTGCTCATGTGTCGATTTTTTTCCCAGGCGCCCTTGTGAAAAGACTACTCTAACGCCTGCAAGGTTCCCTCTGGAACAGTTAAATGTTACGTGATGTGTTGGGACCAGCCCAAACCAATCACAAATAATGGGGCGCCGGCTGAAATACTGTCGATCCGATCCAGCACGCCGCCATGACCCGGAAAAAGGCCTCCGCTGTCCTTCAATCCTGCGTTACGTTTGAACATGCTGATCGTGAGATCCCCCACAATCGACAATAGACAAACCGCCAAACTCAACGAAACCAAAAAAACCAGGGGCACTCCGAACCATACGGCGCCGAGTGCCGCAATTCCCGACCCGAATACGAGACCTCCGCCGGCCCCCTCCCAGGTCTTGCCCGGGCTGACGTTTGGCGCCAGTCGGGTCTGGCCAATTCCCTTGCCGGCGAAATAGGCGCCAGAATCGGCGGCGGCAATGAGCACGAAAAAGAACGCCAGCCATTGCGGCCCCCTGACGATGTGCAGTGCGGCCAGCGCCAGCCAGCCAGGGATCAGCACAAACATGCCACCGATCAGGACGAGCCATGTCGGAACTGGTGTGGGAAATCGCAACAACCATATGAATGCGATTAACCACCATCCCATCGCTACCCACGATACAGGTAAGACAAAATCGAACGCCGTAACCCAGACAACACCCAGCCCAATTCCGATTAACACAACATAAGCGGCCCGACGCGCATTGCTAACGGTTTGAAAAAATCCCGCCCATTCCCATGCCCCGCCAAGCGCCATCAACGCAAGCAGCACTGCGCCGTAGGTACGCGGCAGCAGAAAAACTACGCCAATCAGCGGTATTACCGCCAACAAAGCCGTAATCAGTCGCTGTCTTACGCCCTCAACCGGCACTTAGTTGCTCTGTCGTGCGTCCGAATCTTCTCCGGCGCTGAGTAAAATCATCAATCGCCTGATCCAGGAGTACACTATCGAAATCCGGCCACAACGCGTCCGAAAAAAGGAATTCTGAGTAAGCGAGATTCCAGAGCAGAAAATTGCTGACCCGCTTCTCGCCGCCAGTGCGTATGAAAAGGTCTGGATCTGCGACACCGGCGAGGGAGAGTTCTGCGCTAAATAGTGCCTCGTCGATTTGCTCAGGTTGCAATTCACCCTTTGCCACACGAGTGGCGAGAAGGCGGGCCGCCTCTACAAGGTCCCAACGACCACCATAAGAGACGGCAACGTTTAACTTGAGGCCCTCATTCGATGCGGTCAGCCGCTCACTCGATTCCATTTGCCGAATCAAGGCGATCGGCAAGGATGTCCTATCACCCAGAAACCTGAGACGCACCTTATTCTTATGCAGATCCTGAACCTCGCGCTGCAATGATTCAACGAACAGGCGCATCAACAGGGTGACTTCGGTCTCCGGCCGACTCCAGTTCTCGCTGCTAAAAGCAAAAAGAGTGAGTATCTCGATGTCGCGCTCACCGCAGGCCTCGACGACCTTGCGCGCCGCGCGTACACCGGCTCGATGCCCCGCGTTCCTGGGTAAACCACGTTGGCGTGCCCATCGGCCATTACCGTCCATCACAATCGAAATGTGACGCGGATAAGCTATGGATTGATTATCAGAATTCATCGCGCAGCTTTATAAGGCGGCTGCTCACTCAGAATTCCATGAGTTCTTTTTCTTTCTGGGCCAGCGCTTCATCGACCTTGGCTACGTGCTGATCCGTCAGCGTCTGCACCTCATCGTGTGCTCTGCGCTCATCGTCTTCACTGATATCCTTGTCCTTGAGTAAGTCTTTCAGGTGATGCAACGCGTCACGGCGACTGTTTCGCACGCTTACCCTCCCCTGCTCCGCTTCTGCTCTGACCACCTTGATCAAGTCCTTGCGCCGCTCCTCGGTCAGTGCCGGTAACGGCACTCTAATAACCGTGCCGGAGGTAGCCGGGGTCAGGTCCAAATCGGAAGTCATGATGGCTTTTTCAATGACCTGCACCATGGTTTTTTCCCACGGCGATACGGTCAAGGTTCGTGAATCCTCAACGGCAATATTGGCTACCTGCGACAGCGGTACCTCAGAACCATAGTAATCAACAGTTATATGATCAAGGAGGTTTGTATGTGCGCGCCCGGTACGTAGTTTCTTGAACTCACGTCCCAGGGCTTCGATGCTCTTATCCATTCGCTCAGAAGCGTCTTGCAAAATGTCTTCAATCATTGGTCACCACCCGATCGTCACTACTTACTAACGTACCGACGAGCTCGCCCCGCACGATACGTTCAAACGCGCCTTTGTCGCTGAGATTAAATACCCGCAGCGGCAAACCATTGTCCCTGCACATCACAACTGCTGTGGCATCCATGACCATTAGCTTTTCGTTCAAAACCTGGTCATAACCAATCCGTGCAAAATGCACAGCATCAGGCGCGGTCTCAGGATCCGCCGAATACACGCCGTCCACCTTGGTTGCCTTCAAAAGTATGCCGGCACCCACCTCTATCGCGCGCAGCGCCGCGGCAGTGTCGGTGGTAAAAAAGGGATTGCCAGTGCCAGCGGCAAAAATGATTACGCGACCCTTCTCCAAATGGCGGATCGCACGTCGGCGAATATAGTCTTCACAAACCTCGTTAATACGCACAGCTGACATGACTCGCGCATGCAATTTGAGATGCTCTAGAGCATCCTGCATCGCCAGGGCATTGATAACTGTGGCCAGCATTCCCATATGGTCGCCGGTAACACGGTCCATGCCGGCCCTGGCAAGCCCTGCACCACGGAAAATATTACCGCCACCGATAACGACACCCACTTGAACGCCAAGTTCCACAACGTCACGAATTTCCGTTGCGATTCGTCTCAGAACGGCGGAATCTATACCGTAGTCTTCGTCGCCCAATAGTGCTTCGCCACTAAGTTTGAGCATCACTCTCTGGTGCACCAGCGCCTTGTCTGTCATGAGCTCGGCCGGCGTTTTCTTGGACCGCCAATCATCGTCAGTCGCCCCGCACCTGTTTCATAACCTCGTCTGCAAAGTCCTCAGTTTTCCTTTCGATGCCTTCGCCCACTTCGAGACGCAGATAGGAACTCACACTGGCGTCCGCACCCTGCAGCAGCTTTCCGACCGTCGTCTTGGGTTCCTTGACAAACTGCTGCCCGAGCAACGAAATTTCATCGAGGTACTTACGCATCCGGCCGGCGACCATCTTCTCTATAATCGGCTCCGGTTTGCCCTCGCCGCGTGCTTGCTCAACCAGAATATCCTTCTCCTTATTCACCTGTTCCGTCGGCACGTCTTCGGGTCGCAGATACGCCGGGTTGCTCCAGGCGATATGCATTGCGATGTCGCGAGCCAGCAATTTGTCACCGCCGTCGATCCCCACAATCACCCCGATTTTGTTGTTGGTGTGTACGTAGTCGCCCAGCGACCCGTCACTTTCCAAAACGCCAAAACGCCTGACTTGGATATTCTCCCCGATCTTTGTGACCAGCTCGCGTCGAGCCTCATCGACGCTTTTCGCACCCATACGGCAGGCGCCAAGTTCGTCCACGCCGGCAGGTTTCGCCGTCAGCACGATGTTTGCAATCGCAGCAGCAAAGTTTTTGAACTCATCGCCACCTGAAACAAAATCGGTCTCACAGTTAACTTCAACTATCGCAGCATGTCGATCGTCCTGCGCGATAACTATCGCACCCTCAGCAGCAACGCGGCTGGCCTTCTTGTCAGCCTTGGCCGCGCCGGTCTTGCGCATCAGGTCCACGGCTGCTTCGATATCACCCTTGGTCTCGGTCAGCGCCTTCTTGCAGTCCATCATTCCGGCCCCGGTGCGCTCTCGCAGCTCTTTGACCAATGCTGCTGTAATTGCCATCTATGTCTCCTGTGCTAAGCCGTTCATGTCAACGATCTCTGCTGAGTGTGATCAGGACTCGGCAGCCTTATCCGTGTCAGCGGCAGGAGCTTCCGGTTCCTCTGCCGCAACTTCAACTTTTGCCGCTTTTTTGGTTGAAATCTTCACCGGTGCTTTCTTGCGTGTCGTGGCCTTGCGGGCGGTTTTCTTGCGTGCCGGTTTCTTGGCCGTCTTTTTCTTTTTCTTCGGCTTGCCTTCGTCATCCAACTCAACGAATTCGTCGTCGCCGGCAACAACCTCAGGTACGGAAGCCTTGCCATCGAGGACGGCTTCGGCAACGCCCTGCGCGTAGAGCTGTATGGCTCGCATCGCGTCATCATTTCCGGGAATTATGTAGTCCACTTCATCCGGCGAGCAGTTGGTGTCCACAACAGCGACGACGGGTATCCCCAGCTTGCGCGCCTCATGAACAGCAATTTTTTCATGCCCGACGTCAACAACGAAAACAACATCGGGCAGGGACGCCATGTCCTTGATCCCGCCCAGACTGCGCTCCAGTTTCTCCAGTTCACGACTGAGACCGAGTGCTTCTTTTTTCGTGACTTTCTCAAAGCTACCGTCTTCGGCCATCGTCTCGAGTTCTTTGAGTCTCTTGATCGACTGCTTGATAGTTTTGAAATTCGTCAGCATCCCGCCAAGCCAGCGATGACTAACATGCGGCATGCCGCACTTGCTCGCTTCGTCACGGGTAGCCTGTCGTGCCGAGCGCTTAGTGCCGACGAATAACACGTTGCCGCCATTGGCGACGACACGTTTTACGAAATTGGTGGCCTCAACGTACATGGGTAATGTACGCTCAAGATTGATGATGTGAATTTTGTTGCGTTCGCCGAAGATGTAAGGTGCCATCTTCGGACTCCAGTAGCGGGTTTGATGGCCGAAGTGAACACCGGCCTCGAGCATCTGCCGCATCGATACGTTATACATGTTGTCTCCAGGGTTGGGCCTCCATGTGTCCCATACGACAACCCCCCGCATTGACGAGGGGCACCCAGTCGCATGTGTCGACACATGTGTGGTTTAAATTACTGAAAAAGCGCGCGATTTATACCACAAAGGCTCCCTGGCAACAATTTGTGGCCTGCCCCGGTTGCGTCCGGCCCGCGTGGCCCCGACAATTCCCGGGCACCCAGGCCCTAGGAAGCAATTTTAGCCGTGAATGTAACCCTCAAAAAACCGGACGAGCAGGAGAAAATGCGGGTGGCTGGCCGCCTGGCGGCCGAGGTCCTGGATATGATCGGCGAGCACGTTCAGGCCGGTGTGACGACCGAGGAACTGGACGCGATCTGTCATCGGCATATTACGGGCGTGCAACAGGCCATTCCGGCCCCATTGAACTACAAGGGCTTTCCCAAGTCGGTCTGCACTTCAGTCAACCATGTCGTGTGTCACGGCATACCCGGACCGAAGAAACTCAAGAAGGGCGATATCGCCAATATCGACGTGACAGTCATAAAAGATGGCTGGCACGGCGACACCAGCCGCATGTTTCTGGTCGGTACACCGTCTGTACGCGCGCAACGTGTGTGCAGCGTTGCCTATAAAGCCATGCGCCGTGGCATTGAAATGGTGCGGCCTGGTACCAGACTGGGTGATATCGGGCACGCCATCCAATCATTTGTCGAATCGGAGGGTTGTTCGGTAGTGCGCGACTATTGCGGTCACGGAATCGGTAAAGTATTCCACGAAGAACCCAAAGTGCTGCACTATGGCGACCCAGGCACCGGCATGGAACTCGAACCGGGAATGACGTTTACAATCGAACCGATGGTCAACGCGGGCAGTTATCACACAAAGCTGTTAAAAGACGGCTGGACGGTCGTTACCAAAGATCACTCTTTGTCGGCCCAATGGGAACACACAATATTAGTGACCGAGACGGGTTACGAGGTATTGACACTGGGCGCCAGCCGAGAGATCTGAGTGAGCGATCCCGGCAAGACTATAGCCGACCTACACCTGCAAAATCTCGCGCAGACCGGAGCGGAAACACAGCCCGAACTGTTACAGACTTTTCGCGACACCATTGCCGATGGGGACCAGGCGCTAAAAAACCGCTTTCACGATGGTGAGAAGATCGAATCCCTGGTCACGGACCGTGCCCGACTCATCGACGCAGTACTCATTCATGCCTGGCAACGCGCCGGACCACAAGCTGATGACATCGAGCTGGTAGCCGTCGGTGGTTATGGTCGCGGCGAACTCCACCCGGGTTCCGATATCGATATCATGATTCTGCTGCCGGACTCGCATGACAACAGGTGGCACGCCGGCATAGAACAATTTCTGACGTTCTTGTGGGACATCGGACTCGAAATTGGCCACAGTGTCCGCACGATTGCAGATTGCGTACACGAGAGCGCGGCAAACATTAGCGTTGCGACTTCCTTGATGGAATCCCGCTGTCTGCTAGAAAAGAATGAAAATTTTTCCCGGATGAGAAAAGCTGTCGGCCCTGATCAGGTGTGGCCCTCACAAGAGTTTTTCGAGGCAAAATTAGGCGAACAAATTGCACGTCACAAACGTTATGACGACACGCCGTACAAGCTTGAACCTAACGTAAAAGGCAGCCCGGGCGGTTTGCGTGACATTCAAATGATCGGCTGGGTAGCGAAACGTCATTTCGGCGTTGAAACCTCAAAAGAACTGGTCGAGCTGGGCTTTCTCTCAGAACAGGAATACCAACGCCTGCGAGCTGGTCGTCAGTTCTTGTGGAAACTGCGTTTTGCCCTGCACATATTAACCGGGCGTCGTGAGGACCGATTGCTGTTCGATCACCAGGCACGAATTGCGGAGATGTTCGGTTACGCTGACACAAAACACAATCTCGCGGTTGAACAGCTGATGCAACGCTACTACCGCACCGTTATGGAACTGGGTCTGCTCAATGAGATGCTGTTGCAACTATTTCGCGAAGCTATCCTGATGGACCCGCAAGCACCCGCAACGCCGCTGAATGAACGGTTTCATGTTCACAACGGCTACCTGGCGATCTCCGGCGCCGATGTGTTCGAAACCGACCCTTCTGCGTTGCTGGAAGTCTTTTTACTACTGCAGCTAAACCCCACGTTGCAAGGCGTTGGCGCAAGCACAATACGGCAACTACGATTGTCACTGCATCATATTGATGATGCCTACCGCAGCGAGCCCCGCCACCGTGCGATGTTTATGAACATCCTGCGCAACCAGCGATTTGTAGCGCACGGCCTACAAAGAATGAATGACTACGGCGTGCTGGGCCGCTACTTGCCTGAATTCGGGCAAATCGTAGGCCGCATGCAATACGATCTGTTCCACACCTATACCGTCGACGCGCACACCTTGTTTGTTGTGCGTAATCTGCGTGGCTTCGTGCTAAACCCGCCCGATCCGATTTACCCGCAGTGCGCCCAAATTATGCAGGGTCTTGCAAAGCCGGAATTAGCCTATCTGGCAGCATTGTTCCACGACATCGCCAAGGGCCGGGGCGGCGATCATTCCAAACTGGGCGCCGCCGACGCAGAGCGTTTTTGCCTGGACCACGGACTCAGCGAATACGAGGCGCGGCTGGTCGCCTGGCTGGTGCGAAATCATCTGATCTTGTCTGTAACGGCACAAAAAAAAGACATCGATGATCCGCAGGTAATCCATGACTTCGCCACATTGGTTGGCGACGAATACCATCTTGAGTTTCTCTATGTACTGACTGTGGCCGATGTTGCCGGTACAAATCCCAAATTGTGGACATCGTGGAAATCCTCTTTGTTTGAAGAATTGTTCCTACTAACCCGCGGGGCTCTGCGGCGCGGCCTGGGCAATCCACTCGACAAGGAAACCCTGATTCGCGAAACACAGTCTGACACCGCCCATCTGCTGGCCAGCAGTAATGTGGGCGACAATGCCATGCACAAGGTCTGGGATCGTTTCCCCGACGGCTACTTCCTGCGGCATTCACCGGAAGAAATCGCCTGGCATACGCGGCTGTTGGCCGATCATCCGACAGAAATGAACACACCTTTGGTAGCCGTTGATCTGGCGGGAACTCGGGGCGGGACCAGCATTTTTGTGTATTCGCCGAAACACAAACACACTTTTGCACTGACCACAGCAGTGCTGGATCAGTTGGGTTTTAATATTCTCGACGCCCGCATCAGCAGAACCCGCGACGGTGTGAGCGTCGAAACCTTTCGTGTCACCGAAACGAGCGGCGAGATAATTGCCGATTCGGAACGTGCCGATGAGATAGCTGGCGGTATCAGCCGGGCATTGAGTCGCACTGATGGAGAGCGACCAGATGTTACCCGACGAGCCTCACGGCAGGTACGAATGTTCTCCACGCCTACACTGATCGAATTCAATGAAGACACCTACAACAGGCGCACAATCATGGAACTTACGGCGGGAGACCGCCCGGGGCTGCTTTCTCAGATTGGACATGCTTTTATGACACAGAATATCGTGATTGAGACTGCGAAGATCACAACCATCGGCGAGCGCGCGGAAGATGTTTTCTATATCACCAATGCAAACGGCGAACCACTCGATCGTGGACAATGCGACTTTCTGCACTCGGAATTACTAGCGACTCTCGATACGCCATGAATCCTGACCTCGGTAAACTGTTTAGCTATCCGTTTACTCGGCTGGATCAACTAAAGGCAAGACTGCAACCACCGGCAGATGTGCAGCATATTAGTCTGGCGATCGGCGAACCGCGGCATGCCGCACCCCAACTCGTGCTCGATGCACTTGCCAAAGCCAGCCGCGACCTCGGCAGCTATCCACAGGCTGGTGGTATTGCACAATTGCGTGAAGCCTGCTGCCGCTGGCTGGAACGTCGCTTTGGGCTAAACGTTGCTTCGGTTGACCCTGACACGATGGTGTTGCCGCTATCTGGCACCCGTGAAGGCCTGTTCGCTTTCGCCCAGGCCGTGGTCGATCGCGGTCGCGATGCCGCGGTACTGATGCCCAACCCTTTCTACCAAATCTATGAAGGTGGCGCGCTGATGGCGGGCGCCGAACCGATCTACCTAAATACTCTGGCTGAGAATAATTTTCTCCCCGATCTCGACGCTGTGCCGGAGACGGCATGGAAACGCTGCCAACTGTTGTACACATGCTCGCCAGGAAATCCGACTGGCGCCGTAATGGACCTTAACTATCTGCATAGACTGCTCGACATTGCGGACCGATACGATTTCATTATCGCCGCCGACGAATGCTACGCAGAAATTTATCTGGACGAGAAAAATCCACCACCCGGTTTGTTGCAAGCCTGCCAGCAAAGTGGCCGCACGCAATTTGAGAAATGTGCGGTGTTTCATTCGCTATCAAAACGCTCGAACGTTCCAGGCATGCGTTCCGGCTTTGTTGCCGGCGATCCTGAGATCATCAAGAAATTCCGTCTCTATCGCAGTTATCACGGCTGCGCCATGCCGGTGCACCATCAGCTTGCCAGTGTGTCGGCCTGGAACGACGATGCGCATGTGATCGCGAACCGCAGCCTCTATCGCGAGAAATTTGCGACAACGGGGCAACGGATCGCCAAAGCCCTGCAGCTGGACATGCCCACGGCTGCGTTCTATTTGTGGGGCGCGACGCCGATAGACGACGAAAGCTTCACGGCACGGCTGTATAGCGAGCACAATATTACGGTCCTGCCCGGTAGCTACCTGGCGCGTGATACGGTGAGCGGAAATCCCGGCAAGAACATGGTGCGGATTTCGCTGGTCGCTGATGTATCCGAATGCGCCGAAGCGGCCGAACGTATCGTACAGTTTGTGCAAAGCTTGTGAGTCAACGTGAGTAATATCAAACAACTGATTGATTCTGCATGGAATGATCGTGGTGACCTGACACCCGATTCAGCACCAACGGAGTTATTCGATGCCGTTGAGGAAACGCTGAATCGGCTGGATCGTGGCGAACTGCGTGTCGCCGAGGCCAGCGCCGACGGCTGGCAGGTTAACGAATGGCTCAAAAAGGCGGTGTTGCTATCGTTCCGCCTGAGACCCAATCAGACCATGGACGGCGGTTTCACCCGCTACTACGACAAGGTGCCGTTAAAGTACAGCGGATACGACGATGGCGAGTTCCGGTTGGGTGGCTCACGGATAGTGCCACCGGCCGTCGTGCGCCGTGGTGCGTACATTGCACCGGATGTCGTGCTGATGCCCAGCTACGTAAACGTTGGCGCCTATGTGGATAGCGGCAGCATGATCGATACGTGGGCCACGGTGGGCTCATGTGCACAAATCGGCAAGAACGTACATCTGTCCGGTGGCGCCGGTATCGGCGGCGTACTGGAACCCTTGCAGGCCAATCCCACAATTATCGAAGATGGTTGCTTTATTGGCGCACGTTCGGAAGTTGTGGAAGGCGTGGTCGTCGAACGCGGCGCGGTTATCTCAATGGGCGTGTTCATCGGTCAGAGTACCCGCATCTATGATCGGGAACGCGACGACGTCAGTTACGGTCGCGTACCTGCCGGTGCAGTCGTGGTACCGGGCTCCTTACCGGCCGACAACGGTCGCTACAGCCTGGCCTGCGCCGTTATCGTCAAGCGCGTCGATGCGAAAACCCGCGCCAAGGTCAGCTTGAATGAACTGCTGCGCTCGATTCAATGAGTCTTTTCCGTAATGAGCAATCTGATGAGCGATGTCGTTGAGCTGGCCGGCGAACTGATCCGGCGCCGATCGATTACACCGGACGACGACGGTTGCCAACAATTGATCGCCGATCGGCTCGACGCCCTGGGTTTCATTATTGAGGACATGCCATTTGGTGAGGTCAGCAATTTGTGGGCGCGTCGTGGCAACGTCGATCCGATTTTCTGTTTTGCCGGTCATACCGACGTAGTGCCTACCGGTCCGTTGGAAAACTGGCAAAGTGACCCCTTCGAACCGGTCATTCGCGACGATCATCTTTATGGTCGCGGCAGCGCTGACATGAAGGGCTCTATCGCCGCCATGCTCCTCGCCACGGAAGGATTTGTCCGGGCCAAACCGGGACACGCCGGGTCACTGGCTTTCCTGATAACCAGTGATGAAGAAGGTGATGCCGTCGATGGCACGAAACGTGTCGTGGACACATTGAAACAACGCGGCACACAAATCCAGTACTGCCTGGTTGGTGAACCCGGTAGTGCCAGCCAACTGGGGGACACGGTGCGTGTCGGCCGGCGCGGGTCCTTACACGGGCACCTTCGGGTACTGGGCGTGCAGGGGCACGTTGCTTATCCAGACCGGGCAGATAACCCCATCCACAGTGTCGCGCCGGCGATTACGGACCTATGCGCGGAAACCTGGGATGAGGGTAATGATCACTTCCCGCCGACCACTCTGCAGATATCCAATCTGCAGGCGGGAACGGGGGCCGACAATGTGATCCCCGGCGTATTGGATGCCCAGTTTAATTTCCGTTTTTCAACCAGCGTGACCGTCGCTGAGCTAAAAGAACGTGTTCATGCCGTCATCGATCGCCACGATCTGGACTACAACATCGAGTGGCGCGTCGGTGGAGAGCCTTTTCTGAGTACGCAGGGCAAATTGGTCGACGCCGTACGCTCAAGCATCCAGGAGCTGTGTGGCCATGACACGGTGCTTTCTACGGGGGGCGGCACCAGTGACGGTCGCTTTATCGCAACGACCGGTGCCGAGGTCGTTGAACTCGGCCCGATTAACGCGAGTATTCACAAAGTCGATGAACACGTCAGCGTAGCCGACCTCGAAAAACTCGTTTCGATCTATCAGGGTATCCTGGAACGGATACTCTAGTTCTTACTTTTTTTGTCGCCCAGAATCAGCTGGGTCTTAATAAAATCGGCAATGCCCACATCCATGCCGGTAGCAACTTCGCCAAAATTCCGTTCTATCACTGTGTAGTCGACAGGACCGTTTGCGCCGAGTAGTGGTGACATCTTGTGTCGCATGGGCCGATTTTCGCCATCATCAACACAATAGTGTTTGAGACCGCTTCCTTCCTTCCAGGTAAGGGCGTGTTCGTCCATGCCCTTGTCAAACGACAACTCAAAACGACTTACGGTGCCATTGCGTTTTTGCCATACGATCAGATCAAAATCCAGATCTGAGAACCAGCGTTTTTTCCGATCGGTCTCGGACTGATGAACAGCCTTTATTTCTCTTAACATCGCGGTGCCTGCCCCGGTCGTTATTCGACCTTGTAATTCTTGCGCATGTGGCGAACAGACTTGAATATTAGCTGTTTCAGGGCTTTCAGGTCAAATATCCTCCCTATATTGCGCCCCGCAAAAACAAGCTTAGGGCCAAAAAAAAGCGGCCCCGTTTCCGGGGCCGCTTCGAAGCACAGTGACAACAAACAGTCCGCTGGACTATCCCCTGTTTCAATTACCGCGATAGGCCGCTTTGATGTAGCCCACCCGTCCGGGCAAATCGTGTACGACCGTGCTCACGCCGATCACGCCACAGGGAAAACACACCGGCGGGTCGGTATCGAACAGATTGTTGACACCGAAGGTCAAGGTCAGAGATTCATTGAGCATGTCCGGCGTATAGGAAAACTGCAGGTCGGTGAAGGTCTCCGAGTCGAGCTTTCCTGACGATGTCGCCAAACCCTGTGTGTCGATGGTCATTTCGTCGGTCCAACGAAATGCCAGGTTGCCGTTCCAGCGGCCATAGGTCCAATCGACATTCGTGGTGGCGCGCCAGTCGGGAAAGGCACGTTGGAACGTCTCATCTGTGTGGGAGCCAGTGCGATCGTTCTCTGACAGCGATCCATCCGGGTTGAATGTCTTTTCAATGTAGTCGTTCAGATGAGTTGCATTGAATCTGACCCCAAATTCGCCCAACCGGGTATCCGGGCTGCGATACTCGAGCATTACGTCGTAACCGGAGGCCTCGATCTTGCCGATGTTCTGCAGTGTATTTTCCACCGTGTCCAGCGCACCGGAACCGGGGGCCCGCGGCGTAAGATCACAAAAAAACGGATCCAGTGTTTCCACGCACGCATCGACTACATCACCGGGATCTCGACCCTGGACGGCATCGTCGATTTCCAGATCATAGTAATCGACTGACGCGGTAAAACCCTCGATCCAGTCAACGTTGTCGACCCAATCGGCGCTGTACACAAGCCCAAAGCCAAATGCGTCCGAGGTTTCCGGCTGCAGAGCCGAATTGCCAGCCGAAACCGCGGAAAGCTGCGGATTGAGCTGCACAAAAGTAGTCGGCACACCCAGTGCAGCGCAGTTGTCGATTATGTTCTGCGGCTGTGGATCGTCCCGTCCACCATTATCCGCACCGGCGATTGCCAGAACGTCGGAGCACGGATCCACGTGACCGAAATCTTCGCGTGCCGCGCCGCCGAACAGCTCACCGATGCCCGGAGCCCGCAGACCGGTCGACACCGAACCACGTAACGAAAAGTTGCTGACCGGACGATACAGCACGTTGGCCTTGTAAGTACCTTCGGAACCAAAGTTGCTGTAATCCGAACTGCGCACAGCCAGGCTTGCTTCCAGATAATCGGCTGCCGAAGCACCTTCGACGATCGGAATATTCACCTCAGCGTAGTATTCGGTGACGTCAAAGCCACCTGCGGTGCCCCCCGACGGTATGCCCGCTGTTTCGCCACTGGCGGCAATCGGATCGGGGCGGAACGAGCCTTCGTGATCGCGAAACTCCAGACCTGCTGCAAACGACAAGGGGCCGGCCGCAAGATCGGCCAGACCACCGGTAATATTGAAGGCAAAGTCCTTCAACGTCTGCTCACTGAAATCACGCTGCGTGTAAGTCACGTAATCGAGCATTTCCTGGGTAAATGAACCCGAACCGTCAGGTCCCTGACCGCCAAAGTAATTGAACGGCACGCAACCCGGCGTGGCCGCGCAAACGGCCGGATCGCCCATCGCAACCTGCAGACGGGCCGCATTATGCGAATTGCGTTTCTCCTGGAAACCACGGTTGTCGCCATAACTGCCGGTCAGATCCCAGAAATAGGTACGATCTCCGACATTCCATTCGCCTTCCAGTCCGGCGCTGGCAAAATACGTATTCACATCCTGGAAGAACAACCGGCCCCCCGATTCCAGCGGTCGGCGACCGAAGAACACCATTGTGTTATCGGCGACCGATAAATCGACGTCAAAGGGATTGAAGGGATTCAGGGCAGAAACCACAAAGTCCCTTGTGATGGTCGTGCCGCAGATTACGCCAAAGCACAGCGGTTCCGGTGCCGCCTTGGTCTCCGATGATCGATTGGTATGCGAGGCTTTGGCAACCAGCGTGATGGTGTCGCTGATCTCATGCCGTACGCTACCGTAAAAGTTGACGCGCTCGTTGGGCGTACGCAGAAAATTGAAACCCGGTCCGTTGTAGTTGAAGCGATCGGCATTACTAAAAGCATGAAAATCGTCCGCAAAAGGATTCATCGGGTCGAACACCGGAACGTTGCTCATGCCGTCATTGAGCACCCCGTCGTTGAGCGTGAGGCTCAAACTGCTGCAGTCTGAATCATCCACCGTACACGTCGGGTCGAGCACGCCGTCCCGGTACAGGCCAAATCCCGAGGCCATAACAAACCGCCCCTGCGGAGTGAATGAGGAACAAAACGTGTCCGAGACGTCGCAGCTCGTTGCATCCGGATTCGGAAAAGCCGAGCGCGACCGGTTAGCGGTCTCCACCCCCCGCTCATCGGAGTAGCTACCGCTAATAACCAGGTGTGTCCTGTCGTTGCCGCCACCCCACATTGCCGAAACCACTGTCGACTCGCCATCGTTGTCCGAAAGATACTGACCCGTTTGGGTCTCGACCTTGAATCCCTCGAAATCGTCCTTGGTGATTATATTGACCACACCACCGATCGCATCGGAACCGTAAATAGCCGAGGCACCATCCTGTAGTATCTCGATCCGCTCGATAACGTTATCGGGAATCGTGTTCAGATCGACCGCACTTGGCACACCGGAAGCCGAGGCACCGGCGATCCAGCGCTTGCCGTCAACCAGAATCAGCGTGCGCTTCGCACCGACATTGCGTAGCGACACCTGCGTTGCACCGGCACCGATACCGGAACCGTCCTGTGGGAAGCCGGAGTTACCCGGTACATTGAACTGAGAATTGATCGATGACCCGGTAATCGGTAAGTCCTGCAGGGTGTCACCGAGATTGGTCAGACCACTGCGATCCAACTGGAGTTCGCCGATATCCATAATCGGCGCAACTTCGTTTAATGGGTTCCTGCGAATACGAGACCCGGTTACCAGGACTTCCTCAGTATCCCGCGCCTCCTCGCCATAACTGATTTGAAAGGGGGCGATCAACACATTCGCTACCAGAGCGACCGACAATCCCCCGATGATCGATACAAAGTTTTTCACCACTAGCCCCCTTGATTATGTCAAAGAATGCCCGTGGTAATAGCATAAAACCACTGTTTTCGCTATACGCATCATCCTCCACGTTAGTGCCCCTGCATAATCATCCGGATTGCGTCGTCCTGACCCGTCAGTTGCCAACGGATCAGCGATACCGGTATCACGCCCGCCGCATTAACTTCGTCATAGAAACCCGACAGCCGAAAATCGGCATCGCCTGTCTGCTTTGAACGTTCCGCCATTAACTGTTCGATCAGGTATTTACCCGTTACATAGCTGGTGCCATAGCCGGGTTGGCGCAGATACAAATGCTGTTCGAAAGCAAGCAGCTCGTCACGCCGCATCCAGCCCCGTGGCGTCCATTTGACATGAAATTCAGCCGCTTCCTGCATGGTCATCATGTTGGCGTGAGCGTAAAGCGAACCCAGACCGCGGGCCGCACGCTGAGCCAGCATCACCCAGGCGATTTCCCGCGCATGTGGATTATCGTCGTAGAGACCGGCGTGCATCATCATCTCTTCCACACCAGTTGCCATACCCTCCGCACGACTGTCCCAGATGTTATAGAGCAAAGGACCACGTCTCACCTGACTTGGGTGTGGGCGCTCTTTTATCGTCGCCAGATCGAAGTAGTGATAGAAATGCGTCCACAACGTGGTCGGCGCGAAATGCACGGCCGTCCAGAAAAAATTCCTCGATTCTTTGGGAACAAACTCTCCGACGCGTTCGCGTAGCGCCTGATCGTAGTAGTCCGGCACCGGCAGAATGTCTTCTTCATCCAGCCAGCGTATGTAATCGGTCACCGTTTCATTGGCACGGCGGTCGTATTCTTCCTCGCTTTCTATCGACACCAAAGGTGGCACATTGCGGTTACGATGCTCTTCCAGCCGTAGCGAAGCCCAGGCACGATCCAGTTCCCGTTTTAGCAATCTGACCTCGTCCCCCCAGGTCATAGGGACGTAATGGACGTTTTGCAGATGCCAGGTGTAGTTCTCTTCACCGATACCCGACGGCCCGGTTTTTTGGGGCGCCTCCGCTTCCAGCCAGCCAGCCAGATCAGAGGTGGCTTGTTGTGCCGCCCGCAGCGCATCGCGCAGCCCACGGGGCGCGTCGTCGCCCACCGATTCTGCAATACTGTCGAGATCGCGCCGTTGATTCCGGATCGTCCGGATACCACCAACCCACAGGTCGCGTGCGTTACCGGTGAGATTGGTACGAGCCTGCTCGAGTAGCGGCGGGATCGTACGCAGTTCGTCGATCAGGCGTTTTTCTTCCGTTGCCGACAGCGGAACAGAATAAGTCCACCACTCTAGTATCGCGTGATGGGTCGGGCCCTCGTGCGCCGGTGTGTCACTCTCGAACGTCCAGACCGATTGATAAAACCCCGGGTCCCTTTCCCAAGGTCTGAGGACGCGATAATTAAAATCAAAACCATTTATCTCGGCCCGCACGAGATGCCAGTCCACTTGCTGCTCGAGTGACCAGCCGCCGGGATCGATTGCATTGAGCCGGGCCTGGTAGGTCGCCAGTTCGCTATGTGCCCGTGTCAACCTAGCGGCTGTGTAGTCCGGCGCCCCGTTCAACATTGGTGGCCGCTCGAACTTGCGCCAATCCTCGAACAGTTGCAGTAACCCGGCGTACCGGCTTCCGTCCGCCGTTGCGCCGCCCGGGCCATCGATTGCGGCACAGGAAAGAGTGCTGCCAAGCAGCGGCATCAACATGAAGACGAGCCGTCCATTTCCCTGAGTGCCTCTGAACATTGCAACTCTCCTTGAGTCATAATCTAGACTTGATTTCGCTAAATATCAGTTTCTGGCAGATCATCGCGTACGATCGAATACATCATCGCGTCATGTGCCGTGCCATCGAGCCACAACCTGTTGCGTTGCATGCCTTCAGACGTTGCCCCGGCTTTTTCAGCAACTCGCCGACTTGCGGCATTGGCGACGGCGATTACTAATTCCACCCGGATCAGATCGGTATTGACCATCGCCCATTGCGCCAACAATTTAACGGCCCGGCTTGCCACACCCTGCCCCGCCGCACTGGAGCGCACCCAATACCCCAGATTGGCAAGCCGGTACTCGCGTCTGATCTGATTGACGCCGCAGCCACCGAGGTAGCGGCCTTCTGAATCCACTATCGCAAACTCGTGCGCAAGACCACGTGCGCGCTGCTCGTCCTGCTCCATCAGCCAATTGATTGCATCGTGCAGGGAATAACCCGAGTGGCACCAGGGCATCCACGGACTCATCTCGCCGATCGATTCGGTGACAGCCGCATAGACATCACTGGCATCCGCAACCGAATAGGGACGAATCGCGATCGTGTCCGGCAGTACGCTGATCACGGCGTCAGACTGTACTCGCTCACAATCGATCAGGTTGCCGACGCATGCTGTTCACGACTCCGGTCACACCCAGAATGACGCAACAAATCAATACCCACATCGGCATGCTCAGTCCCATGAACTGCCAGACGATTTCCGCACATTCCCCGGAACCGGTAAAAACTTTTTTGAGCGCTTCGCCTAATGGGAAGGAATCGAGCAGATACGCCAGATCGGGTCCGCAGGCGGGCACCTGATCCGGTGGCAGACTCTGCAACCAGGCGTGGCGACCGGCTACCCCTATGCCAACGCCGGCGGCAACTATAAATAGTAACGCGTATACATAGCGTCCCCAGGTTTGGGAATTGTGTATGAAGGCGACCAGAAATATTACGCCCAGCGCGATGACAGCGATGCGTTGAAAAACACAAAGCGGACACGGATTCAGCTCTGCGACATACTGCGAGTACAACGCAAAGCCCATCATGCCCGCACAAGACGCAGCTCCGGCGAAATTGATCTGTCTGACTGAAAGCGGAAAGCTCATTGCCTGGCTCCTTCCCAAAACAATCGCGAAACCATAATAACCCGACGCCTCAGGTTTTTTTCCACGCAACTTCGTCACGCAGATAGACTGGTAATGCCAGCTCGGCGGGCACCGTGTTACCTGCCTCGATTTGTGGCGCGGCCAATCGCGCAATATCGGCCGCATGCGGCAACAGCTCAGGATCGGTGCCGACCAATTGCGTGGCGAAACGCTGCGTCAACTGCGGATAGACCGACCAACCGGAACCCGCGGCATAGATGTTACCAGCGGTTTGTACCTGCTCAGGCGCGCTGAGACGCTCGACGTCTTGCAGTATTACCGTGTTCTTAGCGTCGCAACTTTCGTAAATACCCCAATAGACCTCGCGCATGCGGGCATCGAAGCACACCAATATTCGTTTAGCGCCGTGGCTGCGGGCGGCCGCAAGGGCGACTGCGGCCAAATCCGACACCGCCACAACCGGCAAATCGGCGGCGTAGGCAATGCCCTGCACAACACCGGCGGCAATGCGGACACCAGTGAAAGCGCCCGGACCACGACCAAAAGCGATCGCATCGAGCTCTGCGGCGGTCAACCCGGCCGCAGACAGCAGCCTGTCCGCCATTGGCAAGACCAGGGAAGCATGCTCGCGTGGCGCGATCTCAAAGTGCTCTGTTATGGCCCCATCCAGATAGAGTGCTACCGAACAAGCCTCGGTTGCAGTATCGATCGCAAGAAATCTCATGCCGGTGCGGTCAGTTCGAAGGCCTGGCGATTATCGAAAAAATCACAGGCGTCGTGTATGGAATCTGTAATCGGCATCGGCGGCAGGCTGCGTAAAAACACGCGGCCGTAGTTGCGCGTACGAATGCGTGGATCACACAACACAGCGATACCAAAATCGTCGTGATCGCGGATCAGGCGGCCCACACCCTGTTTCAGACTCAGCACGGCCTGAGGCAATTGATATTCATTAAACGGATTGCCGCCGGCGCGGCGTATTGCCTCGAGTCGGGCTTGCATGACGGGATCGCCGGGTGAAGCAAAAGGCAGCTTGTCTATGATGACTAGACGCAACGCCTCACCGCGGACATCGACGCCTTCCCAAAAACTGGCGGTACCCAGCAACACCGCGTGACCGTGCTCACGAAACTGGTTGAGCAAGGCCTCACGTGGTGCCTCACCCTGAACAAACAGCGGATTCGGTAAGGACAATTCGCCGTTCTCCGCAAACAATTCCGCCGCCTCGTGTAGCGCGCGGTAGCTGGTAAATAAGAGGAAGACCCCGCCACCGGCCGCCTCAATCAGCGGGCGGACGGCTTCACAGACACAGCGCGTGTAGTCCGGTGCCGCCGGAAGTGGCAATTTATTTGGCAAAAATAACAGGGTGTTACGCTCGAAATCAAAAGGACTATCTAATCTGAGGGTCAGCGCATCATTGATGCCGGTACGGCTGAGAAAATGCGAGAAATCTTCCCCGACTGCCAAAGTTGCAGAAGTGAAAACCCAACTCCCGGCATGACGGCTGATTAGCTCTGCCAGTCTTTCCGCCACGTCAAATGGCGTGAGATTCAAACTAAAGCCACGCCGCTGCACATCAACCCAACGCAAGCCCTCAATCGAAGCTTCGGTGTCACCGCAAATCTGGTCCAGTCGGGCGATGATTGCCCCGGCTCGTTCGCCGCAGCTATCCAGACCGCTACTGTGTCCGGCCAACGGACCCAGGGCCTCATCGAATGCAGTCAGTGATTCCCTGACTGCATCCAGGGCCTGCCTCGATTTGTCCCCCACCGAGTCATCCCAGTTTTGCCGTCCCGAAGTACCGGCGAGTGCAAGGGTCAATTCGCTTAACGTACGATCGAGTTCATCACCGGGTTTGCGCCACTCGGCCTCTGACTGACCGGCATTGACCAACTCCGCGACGGTATCACGCACCAGATTGCTGACCTGCCTCGCGCTAACTGAGACGCCAAAAAAGTTGGCCGCTACTTCCGGTATCTGGTGTGCTTCATCGATGATGCACGCATCGGCTCCCGGCAACAGTTCGCCAAAGCCCTCCTCTTTCAGTGCAAAATCGGCCAACAGCAAATGATGATTGACGATAACGATATCGGCATCCTGAGCGGCGCGCCGTGCCTGCACGACATGGCACTCATCGTATTGAGGGCACTCACTGCCCAGACAATTGTCGATTGTGGATGTAACTGCCGGCCATATCGGTGCATCTTCCGGAATCTCCCGTAACTCGGCCTTGTCGCCGGCCGATGTGTAAGAAGCCCAGTGCCGGATTGCACGCAACCATTCACTGCCACGACCTTCTTCTGCTGCCAGAGACAGACGATGGCGACAAAGATAATTAGAGCGCCCCTTGAGTAACGCAACCCGTACGGGCCGTCCGATGGCCTGGGTAATCGTGGGCAGGTCGCGTTTGAACAGCTGATCCTGCAGATTTCGTGTACCGGTAGAAATAATTACACGCCGCCCGCTGAGCAATGCCGGCACCAGGTACGCAAATGTCTTGCCGATACCCGTCCCCGCCTCAACGACAAGAATCTGCGACCCATCGAGCGCCTCGCCTACCGCGTCGGCCATTTGTTGCTGCTGCGAACGCGGCGCAAAGCCTGCGACATACTCCGCAAGTGGGCTGTCTGCGCCGAAAAACTGTGCGTAATCTGTCATCGCCGCACCATAGCATCGACGACATTGCAGGGTCTAACGGTGATAGTCGGTAATATCCGCCAGATGGTGTCTCATCGCTCAAAGACCAGGGTCTACTCTCGAACGAGAAGCGAATGTTGTGTAGCGGTCGAACTACCCTTAGCGTCAGAGGACTCTGACGCGAAACTTCAATTCAAAACTGGGATTGCCGGCGGCCGATGCTCCCGGCATGGTGCCTTTGGGCGTCACCATCAGATGGGTAACATTGCTGTCGAACCCGTCGGCGTCGGGTACGGGCGTGTAGGTGAATGTAACGCCTCCGTCATCTGAAAACGCAAGGTCATCTCCAACGTCGCCGAGTGACACATAAGTGTAGGTCATACCACCGGACGGCGTTCCATCTGTGAATTCAACCGGGCCGCTGCCGGCAACGCCGTAATCGCCAACATAAAGTGCCGTGCCTGCGGGGACCGTATCAAGCATAACGACGCTGTCGGCATCGACGACACCGCCACCCAGGTTGGTAGTTGTAATAATGTAATCGACGACGGCCTGTGGAATGGCCTTGGGATTGACCAGCAAGTTGACCGGGTCCGACTGGATTTGGGAAATTTTTCGGATACTCAACTCAACGTCGAGTATGACATCGACGGTATCGACAACCACAGCATTAACGAAACCGTTGGCACTGGAGGTCGCGGTGACGGTAATCGTGGCAGTACCACTCGGATCGTATGTGGTGTTCGACGCAATCTGGTACGCCATCAGAATTGTGGCCGTCTGGCCCGGTGCGAGCTGCCCGATATCCGGCGAGCCGTCACCGTCGGTGTCAGTCAGAACCGTATCGCCGGCACTCAGGTCGCCGCTGCCGTCAACATCGAGATACATTGTGACGGCGGGTGTGTGATCGCCTGCTATTGCATAGCTGATTTCAAACGTGTCGTTGCCATTGCCATCGTTGCTGATGGTGTGCGGTGCGATGACCGTTTCGCCGTGACGCCCGCTGAGCGCATGATCCGGCCAGAAACTTAAGGCCGCAAACTGCGTACCACCGAGCCCGCCACCACAGCCACTCAAGTTGTCATCGATTTGTGAGGCGTAGTTGGCCGAACCGAAATAGGCATTCGCGCTGGATACGTGAAACGTAATCGCAGAACCGGCCGGAACACCCAATTCTGCCCACGACACGTGGAACTCAAAATTCAGGCCATTGGCTGCGCCCCAAAATCCTGACCGGCTAGGGCTATTTTGTTGAGGCACATTGATGAATGAGCCCGGTAATGTATAGCCATCAGCAAAACCCATCCCATCGGTCATGGGGTCTCCCCCGGGCGCGACCGATTTGTATTTGAAAATATAGACCTCGATCAACCCGGTATTGCCGTTCCAGTTCACACCCACGACGGGCTCAGTTGTTTCCATCAATCCGTCGTTATCGGTGTCGGCATAGTAGACAAAGCGCTGAACGTTGTTCGCCGACCCGATTCGTTCGGTAAAGAGATAGAGATTCGTCGCATCCCAGGTAAAGGCGAAGTGCACAAGATCCCGGCCATTACTTTGCACCGGCGCATCGCGGTCAATCAGGCTATTGATCGGCCCGTCGCAAACGTTGTTGTCAGGATCGGCCAAGACCGGACCCCAGTCCGCCATGTTCCCATCGACATTGATCGTTTGCAGAGTAAGCCGGCCGTCGGAAAACCCACAGTTACAGGCCGCCCATACCAGACCGGCCATCAGGCACCCCAGCAATACGGCAACGAATCGCTGCGGCACACCCTGTTGCACCAGGCCGCCAAGAAGAGCAATCGGTATTTGAAAACGAGCTATCAAACTTGGACCCCGTCAGCGGACGTTTGTGTGTCACGCGTCTTTGTGACACTACCCAGTACGCGATCCCTGCGTTAGCACCGGTCAAGCCGGTTGCTGGTCCTTGCTATAGGAGTCTCATTTTCCGGTGATTTGCCGGACCAAACACAACCGGGTTCACAATTTCGCAGTTTAAACTTGCTAAATACTGCGTAACCCACTGTATTACAATGGGAAAGACCGGCAGCGCTACGCTATGTGCGGGTGGGCCCCCGTCGGCGATCACCAGACAGTTCGACCCGGTTTTTGAGGTTCGAGAAAACCCCGCCACTGAGGGCGGGGTTTTGATCACAACGGGTAGTTTTACGGCAGGTCTTGCTGCGAGTAAGCGCCGATGTCGTTCGCCTGCTCGCTCGTGCCACCGGAGACCGCGATGCCTGGCATCTCGGTGCCCGGGTGGCCGTAACGTACCTTGTGCTGGAACTCCCACGGGTTGCCCCTGGCCAGCACTTGCGGGAACTCGTCGAATTCCGGATGGCCCAGGGGTGGCGTCATGCCGTCTGCGCCATGACAGACGGCGCAACCCTGATCTTCGCCCCCGACGCCGCCTTCATACCAGCCCTGCCCCACGCCGGCGTCACCCGTGAACTGATCGCCCGCGAGGATCGTCGCCGTATCGACCTGTCCCACGACGACGAACTTGGTCAGATCCCAGAGATCGAAATATGTCAGCCCCTGTGAACGGTAATCGTGCCCGGTGGGATCAGCGAGCAGCTCGACAATCTCCTGGAACGTGAGCGCAGTGCCGAAAATACCTGGGAATCCAGTGCGGTGGCTACCCGAAGCGTAGGCACCGTTCACGCCTTTGTAATCCCAGCCGTGGCATTCCTTGCAACGCCAGGTATCGGGACCCGTGCGCGGATTCGATGTCAGGTCGGGCCGCGTGGCCCACAGTGGATGGTCTGCTACGGGTTCCGAGCCAGCCTCCGACCAGAACTTGTCGTACATGCGCCCACCCAGAACCGTGTCGGCGCTATCGAAGGGATCTTCGCACTCGCCCGGTTCATCTCCGTGGCCCACATGCGTCACCAGGGACGCTGCGTTTACGGTGATCGTTTTCAGGTTACCAGGGTTGTCCGGCGGTACATGACAGACCGATATCTTACCGAAAGGTGCTGTGCAATCAGCATCGAGTACGTCGTAGACGCCGTCACCATCGTTATCGAGACCTGCCCAAATACCGGCGTAGTTTTCTTCCCCGAACGAACTGCAGGCATCGGTCGGCTTGAATAAGAAGACATCATCCGGCGTGAAATAGTATGGAGGCTGTACGTTCTCACCGACCGGGGTGTAGTTCGCGGGAACCGCGTCACTGTGACACACCATACACTGGTTTACGCCAGCATTGGTGTGGTGCTGCCGCAGACCCGCTGCAAGTCCGCCAGAAATGCCATCGTTGCCCGCGTCTTCCGCCCGACCATGACAGCCCAGGCAGCTGATACCGTCACCCAGTCCCCCATTGGATTGGGACATGAAGACCGGAAACCTTGGAGTGCGGCCGGTATTAGGATCAATCCCGAAGTGACAGGTATCGCAACGACTGACATCGGGGTCGCTCTCGCCGAGTATAACGTTGCGATGGAGGTTATGGAGATTACCCCAGTCTTTCCTATCGCTATTTGACAGGTAGTTGTCCGCGCGAAAATCGCCGTGACAGAGTCGGCAGTTTGTCGCATCTCTGTCTTGTGAATACTTTGGGAATGCCGCTGCATCCGGAGCGAACATCACCAAGACCATCACGACGGCGAGGTAGGAAACAAAAAATACTGATCGGCTCATGGTCATCTCCCCCTGGCAGTTTTGTGTACGACAACGGTCAACACCGTCCGCAACAACGACCCCGGGAAGAGCTGAGCGCAAAGCCGAATGCCATCGAACTCAAATGTGCTGGCATTCGTCCTGCTCATTGTTGACCTGACTTCTTACGCTTTATTATTTGTATACGCCAAAACAGCCTTGCCCACCATCGGGGCAATCCCTTATAGCAAGCCAATGGCCCGATTCAGGCAGTACCGTTAATGCATCGGGTTTGACATAATCCATGCGCCATCCATGGCCTAGTGTCGTTACCAATGACAACGCTTATTCTGATGCCGTAATGCCCATCTGTAAGTCGGCCGTTATCCAGTAAACAGCGGTCCGCCTGATGTCGTTTTGCGTGTTCACGAAACCTGAGCAATGCGTGCACGAATATTAGCGGTTAACACCTTGAGTTCTTACATGCCGGAGTGACCGCTCAGCCTGATAACCGTCCGGCTGCGCCAAAGCAGGAATAACGCCGGTATGACGATCAGGGTCAGGACCGTGGCGCTTAGCATGCCACCGACCATTGGCGCGGCGATACGACGCATAACTTCCGATCCGGTGCCTTCGGTCAACATGATCGGCAGCAATCCGGCAATGATTGCCGCGACGGTCATCATGATCGGGCGAACGCGTAACAATGCCCCGCTTATCACCGCCTGCCTGACATCAGCCACAGAAAGCGGTCGACCTGCATCGCTTGCTTTTGTCTTTTCATCGGCAAGCGCGAGATTTAGATAGACCAGCATCACGACACCGATTTCGACCGCAACACCGGCGAGCGCGATAAAACCAACGCCCACGGCAACCGATAAATCGTAATCCAGCAAGTACAACAACCAGACGCCGCCGACCAGGGCCATCGGCAGCGTTCCCAGAATGATAACGACTTCAGCAAAGTGCCGAAAATTGATGAATAACAGCAACACAATTATGGCTAACGTCACCGGACCGACCAGCGCCAGACGTTGTTGTGCCCGCAACAGATACTCGTATTGACCCGACCAAGAGAGTGAATAACCGGTCGGGAGCGTCACCTGTTCGCCTACGGCTTCTTGCGCATCGGCTACGTAGCTTCCCAAATCCCGGTCCTGAATATCGACGTAGATCCACCCGTTGGGCCGTGCATTTTCGCTCTTGATGACGGGCGGTCCATCGGCGACAAATACCCGTGCAACATCGGCCAATACAATCCGCGCCCCTTGTGGCGTAACAATGGGCAGGCGTTTCAGCGTTTCCAGGGAGTCCCGATATTTTTGTGGGTAACGGATATTAACCGGGTAACGCTGCAAACCCTCGACTGTCTCAGTGATGGCTATACCGCCCACGGCGACTCGTATCACTTCGTGGATATCATCGATGTTCAAACCGAAACGTGACGCCTGATCGCGCTGGATATCGACATCAATATAGCGGCCACCGGCGGCACGTTCCGCATAAACCGATGCCGTACCGGGTACGCCTGCCAATACCTGCTCCACCCGCAAGCCAATTTTTTGTATCACCGCAAGATCCGGTCCGGCCACCTTGATCCCTAGGGGTGTCTTGATCCCGGTCGCCAACATGTCGATACGGGTCTTGATCGGCATGACCCAGGCGTTGGTCAGGCCTGGAATCTGCAATAGGCGGTCGAATTCCTCACGCAATTTGTGGCTGGTCATGCCGGGCCGCCAAAGTGCTTTAGGTTTCAGTTTGACCAGGGTCTCGATCATCGTCAGCGGCGCCGGATCAGTCGCTGTTTCGGCCCGACCGATTTTGCCAAAGACGTGCTCGACTTCAGGAACCGTGCGAATGATTTTGTCGGTCTGTTGCAACAACTCCCGTGCCTTGCCGATAGAAATACCCGGGTGCGTTGTCGGCATGTAGAACAGATCGCCCTCGTCCAGTGGCGGCATAAATTCAGAACCCAGTTGACTAATCGGCCACAAACCGACGACCAGTACTACTGCCGCCAGCGTCAGTGCGGTTTTTGGCAAGCGGATTACCGTATCGATCACCGGCCTGTAGACAGCGATCAACAATCGGTTTAGCGGATTGCGCTGCTCGGGCGTGACCTGGCCGCGAATAAAATAACCCATTAGCACCGGAACCAGCGTAATGGAAAGTCCGGCCGATGCTGCCATCGCATAACTTTTTGTAAAAGCCAGGGGCGCGAACAGCCTGCCTTCCTGTGCTTGTAATGCAAAAACCGGCATAAAACTCAGTGTGATAATCAGCAAAGAGAAGAACAACGGTGGCCCCACTTCTGCCGCCGCCTTCGATACGACGGCCCAACGATTCTCGTCATTCAACGGCTCACGCTCGATATGCTTGTGCAGGTTTTCGATCATGACGATAGCGGCGTCCACCATTGCACCGATGGCTATGGCAATTCCACCGAGAGACATGATGTTGGCGTTGATACCCTGCAATCTCATGACGATGAAGGCAACGAGTATGCCGACCGGCAAACTCAGCAAAATGATCGCCGAAGAACGCAGATGAAACAAAAACACCGCGCACACCAGAATCACAATCAGGAATTCTTCCAGTAGCTTTTGCCGCAGATTTTTAACAGCCCGGTCGATCAGGTCCGAGCGGTCATAGACCGTTACGATCTCTACCCCGGCGGGCAAACTCTTTTTCAGCTCATTGAGCCGAAGCCGGACCGCATCGATGGTGCCTAAAGCATTCTCGCCCCAACGCATGACCACAATGCCGCCGACAACTTCGCCCTCTCCGTCCAGCTCAGCAATACCGCGTCGCATTTGCGGACCGACCCGGATATCGGCCAGATCGGAAAGCTGCAACGCGATGCCGTTGTTGTCCACACCCAGCGGTATGCTAGCGATATCATCGATACCGCTCAGATAACCCGTTGCACGAACCATGTATTCGGCTTCGGCCATTTCGATGACTGAGCCGCCGGATTCCTGGTTGGCACTTTGTATTGCACGCTTAAGATCCACGAGCGTCTTGCCATAGGCGCTCAGCCGATCGGGGTCGATAACCACCTGGTACTGACGCACCATGCCACCGACGGTGGCGACTTCTGCCACACCGGGTACAGCCTGTAATTCGAACTTAAGAAACCAATCCTGCAGGGAACGCAGTTGTGCCAGATCATGCGTACCGCTGCGATCCACCAGTGCGTATTCATAGATCCACCCCACCCCTGTTGCATCGGGACCCAGGGCCGGTCTCGCGCCCGGCGGCAAATCGGTTGCTACCTGACTGAGGTATTCCAGTACCCGGGACCGCGCCCAATAAAGATCGGTACCATCTTCAAAAATCACATAGACATACGAATCGCCAAAAAATGAGTAGCCCCGAACCGTAACGGCCCCTGGGACCGACAACATTGCCGTGGTCAGGGGATAGGTCACCTGGTCTTCGACAATTTGTGGTGCCTGGCCGGGAAAACGCGTTTTGATAATCACCTGCACATCGGACAAATCCGGAATAGCGTCCACGGGTGTTGCCCGCAATGCATATACACCCAAAGCTACCAGCACAGCCGTAACGACAAGCACAAGCACGCGGTTTTCAATGGACCAGCGGATGATGGCTGCAATCATTGCCGCCCCCTGCCCTCGACACGCGCCAGATCCGTTTCGATGTTGGATTCCGAATCGATCAAAAACTGGCCGGACACGACGACCCGGTCGTCAGGCTCCAGACCGGTACGGATCTGCACCCGATCACGCGTTGTCATGCCGGTTTCGACCACTCGTGACTGATACCGCCCCTCTTCTAAAGCAACGACGACACGGTCCTGTCGGGCACCACGTATCAACGCTTCGGTGGGAATGTGGATCACCTGCGGCAGGGAGCTGCCGAGGATCGACACTATCGCGTGCATATTAGGCCGCAGCAGTCCATCCGGATTATCCAGGATGATTCTGGCCTTGAGTGTGCGCATCACCGGATCCACACTGGGATAAACGTAGTCAATGACACCGGACCAGGTGCGTCCCGGCAAAGCATCTATTTTTATTTCCGCATCTGCGTTGTCCACCAACCAGGTGCTATCGCGTTCAAAAAACTCGGCGACGAGCCAGACGCTATCCAACGAATAAGTACTGATGACTGTCGTTGACGGCTGCACATACATTCCGGACCGGGCATTCAGCTCATCCACGATACCGTCGCGGCTGGCGTACACCGGCATGCGCTCCACCGCACGACCGCTTTTGCGTAACGAGTCGAGTTGCGACTTGCCTAGACCCAGGGATTCAAGCCGATCCCGCGACGCATTGATCAGCGTCCGGTTACCACTGCGTACAGCGGCCAGGTATTCCTCCTGGGCCGCAATCAATGTCGGTGCATAAAGCCTGAACAGTACCTGCCCTTTTTTTACGCGTTCGCCTATGTCTATCTGCAACTCTTCAATCCAACCGTCGACGCGGGTATGGACATGTTGCACACTATTTTCATCGGGGCGGATGTATCCCACAGCAGCAATCTTTTGGCTCAATGCACCGTACGCCACAGCAGTGGTGCGCACACCAAGGTTATTGACGATATGCGGCGCGATTTCAACGACGCCTGCGCCCGCCGGCGCACTACTTGCGTAGACTGGAACGAGATCCATACCCATAGGCGATTTTCCGGGTGCATCACGCCGGAAATTCGAGTCCATCGGGGCCACCCAGTAGAGAATTTCTCTTTTGTCGTCAGCCGAAATGGAGTCTGTTGGTTTATCGTCGGGCCATAACCAATGCCCTGCCAGCACACCGATAATGGCGGTGACAAGAATCGTTGTAATTAACATCAACGGCTTCATAACAACCCCCCCAATTTGGCCAATGCCACATAGTTTCGATCACGATCGACCTGCAGCCGGTGATGATCGAGTCTGACCTCAAGTTCACCGGTCAGCGCCCGCATGACATCGCTAAATGTTGCTGCATCACTTTGATAGGCCTTCAACGCAGCTCTTGACTGGCCCGCTGCCTGCGCGAGCATGGTCTGTTCGTAGAGTTCGAGACGCGCGCCGGTGTCGGTCCAACGCCGATACGCAGATTGCAATTGTTGTAGTAATACGCGATGCAATTCGGTTTTTGCGTGCAACGAAGCACGACGCTCACTCTGCGCGGCGGCGAGGATCCGGTCCTGACGTTTGTTGCGAAATACCGGCAAATCCACGGAAACCATCACTGACAGGAAATCGGATCGCGACCCACCACCGGGCAAACGGCCATCGCGATAGCCATAACCCACATCGAGTGCCCAACCCGGTTTGTAGCGCTGTTCAGCCAGATTGATACCAGCTTCGCCTGCAGCGACCTCCTGCGTTGCTGCAGTCAACGCAGGAAAACTCTGCAGATTATGCTGCAACTCCACCAAGCCGGGTGCGTCATCCCATTCCGGCAACGCTGGGCCGACAGCCCGTTGCGCAGGGTCCGAACCAATCCACCGGGCCAGCTCGCTACGCGCCTCACCGATCGACTGATCGATCATCAGCAAGCGATCGTCAATACGACTGCGTTCCAACTCGGCTTGCATCAGATCCTGCTGGTTCCTGCGGCCGACTGTGTACAACGCGCGTGTTACGTCGACCAGGTCGGAAAACAAGGGCCGGTTGGCGCTGACGATCTCCCGGGCATGGGTCCAGTAGTAAACGCCCAGCCAGGCGTGACGCACCGCCGCGATCACATCGCGTTTGCGGCTGTTGGACAGCAAAGCCAACGCCTGCGCCTTGCGCTCGAGTTGGGCAGTGCGCCACTGCAGCGTACGGCCGGGCGGAAATGCCTGACGCACGCCAAACTGTACCTGGCTCATGCCCTCAGTCGTAAAACCGCCGGATTCGATCGGCAAGTTCATCAGACCGGCCCGCATTCGCGGATCGGCCAACTGACCGCCAGCCACGGCTTTTTCGGCGACGGCATCAGATTGTGCCTGCAGGCGCGCCTGACCGGGCTCATCGTGTAAAGCCAGGGCCTCGGCTTCGGACAGAGTTAATGGACCAGCAGCACCGGCCGATGCCGCGACTAAGAAATAAATCGGCACGCAAACAATAAATTGTTTAACAACAAAAACAGTCGCGCCACAACGCGCAATAAACATGGGAGATCTCCTCGTAACAAACCGAAACAGAAAACGGTTGAAACGAGGACTAGATCAGGTACGTGCAGTGGGTCTGGTAAAGCGGCGGAGCGGGTGGACCGGTAGCGTGTAGAACATCGGGCCTAAGCGACAGTGCAAATGACATGTCCGGGGCTATCGGCACGACGATCAGAACATACGCCGGGTCGGAAAAATCGGGTACGTGCCCGTTATGATTGCGACCGTCGGAATCGACGGTATCGACATAGGTGCAACGCTTGTTGACCTGCTCGTCACAATGGTGCACCGGTGGACAGTGCGGACAATCGTGTTCCTCTGTCTCGCCCAGTGCCATGGCACATGGGTTCAGGGCCATGTTGAGCCACACCACAGCCAGTACCGCGAGCAGTTGCGGCATGTTTCGTTGTCGATTCTTACGTAGCTTTGCGAGCATGAGCGAATTGAAAACGCTGGTGTGGTTCCGGAATAAGACCGCTATTCTCTTTTCAAGTCAAGGACATGAGCTTCTTTTGTCGGCCCCGGCTTAAGTCTCTTGGTGCCGATCTAGTCTGTCGTTTCGCGCCGAGCCCAGAAATCCCGGTCTGTGAGGTTGTCCTGGTCGGCTTTGATCCGGAATCGAATGTAGGGGCCCTGGGCTGTATAGCGCGCATCGGAAAAGTCTTCGTCATCGAATCCCGCGAAATTGTAGCCCAGACTTAGCCAGACATTACGGGCAAAGGAATAACCGATATCTGCACCGATACTGTAATCGATCACATCAGAATTCCATGAATGCAATAGCGAGCCCTGCACGCCAGCGTCCCAACGTGACGCGAAATCGCGACGCCAGTCCACACCTAGCAAATCTGTGAAACCATTGTAATTCGTGTTATCGATATCGGCACGTACAAATTTAACGCCATATTGCAGACTCAACTGATTACTACGATTAATCATCCAGTTGGCATGAAGATTGTTGACGACACGCCAAGTTTCTGACGAAGTGTTTTGTGCTTTGATGTCCTCATACTCGAGATCCAGCCGGTCGAGGAAAATCCAGCGCGCTTCAGACGGCCGGTAGGCCCAGCTCAATCGTATATCGGCGTTATTCAGGTCGGCGCCGACGTTGCGTTGCGTATTAAAAAACTGCAAGGCCGCAGAGAAGGCCCGGCCCTCGCGCGCTTCCCTATAAAAGCCACCAAAAACGCCAGCGCGACGTTCGGTGTCGCTGTTTCGCCACTCGGTGCGCGTATTAACTGTCCAGTCGTCGGTACCGTACAAGGTGCCGAGGTACATCGATGTGAAATCGGGATTGAGATTGCCCGATGGCAAACCGGCATCCGGATTAAACGGTTGTGCGCCGGGCCCGGACAAAGTATTGGAATGATCTACGCCGAAATCCATTGCCCAACGTTCGTTGACCTGCCAGCCTTGCACCAAACCGAGATTGGCAAACGCGCGTGGGCCATATTCAGTCATCTGCTGACTAATGCTGGAATTCAACTGCGCGCGATTCCAGGGTGTAACGCGCACGCCCATACGGCTCATCTGCGTATCAATGTCTCTGCCGTCAGCTTCCTCATACTCGCTGTAGAATATGAGGTCATTGTTGATCTTGTAATCCAGCCCCAGGATGGTGCGTGTCGGATAGGCAATGTTGGCATCGTCACCAATATCGGTATCCAGCGAACCGCGCAACGTCACCCGATTGTCCAGCCCCTTAACGCTACCATTGAGGAACAACTGTTCCGATTGCGTCGTCACGCCAGCGGCTGTTTCGTCGCTGGCATCGCGATAACCCACACCAGCGGTGGTAGCACCACCCTGCCAACGCAGTTCACCCTCCAGGACCTCGCGCCGATTATCCGTTACCAGGTTGTCCTGGCGGTAGGCGGCGCTATTGAAGCTCATATTTTTGCTAAATCGCAAACGACCATCAAATCCCATCTTGCGCATTCCGGTTTCGGAAGCACGCTGCTGACCGAGACCAAAGCCAGTGTCGAGTTCGCGGTAGTAGATTTTTCCTTCGACACCACCGGAGGTGTGACGCAACTCGGCGATAGCTGCGTCGCCTTCTACCGCGATCCCGCCCTGACGAGTATCCGTATTTGCAAACTCTGCCCGTAACTCTGTGCTCTCGTTGATCTGCACTTTCAGATCCACACCCAGCAAATCGCCGTCGGCACCGCTAACACCTTCATCGATCGCTGTGGCGCCCAGTTCGATCCGCCCGTCGGCCAGAAGCGCTGAGACACGACCGCCAGCGGTCGTTGATCGGTCCACCGGATCGCGGCTCTCGAAATCAACAACGATAAATATCGGATTAAAGTTGTCGTCGCGATGGCGAACCGGTTCTTTGAAAAACACCGTGCCGGCAAGATAGTCGATATCGTAATCGAGATGCCGCGCCAGTGACCGGGAACTTAGAATTTCCTCTGAGCGGAAACGATCCCGGGTCTCGATAGTTATTTTTTCGCTGTTAATAACAATCGGCTGACGCGAGAGCTGATAAAGTCCAGAAGTACCATCACCTGGCATCTCGTCCTTCACAAAGGCGTTATCGGTACGGGCAGCGAAGGCGGTATAGCCAAAACGCTCTCCCTGGTACTCGCTATGCAGACCATTAAAGCTGCGGTCATAGCGTGACAACTCGGTAACCCTCATACCGGTATCGAAATCGCCGAACATCGCGTAAAACTGACGACGCTCGATCTTCAGATAGATTTCATCCTGCGTCGCGGCATCAAATTGCTGATCGGTGGCGTCACCATAAAGTGTGTAGTAACGATCCGGATCAATTGTGCCATGCAGTCGCTCCCGGGCGTCTTGCTCATCGCGATCGGAGTCATAGGCCAGTGTTAACAAGTACCCACCCTTAATGCGGCCCTTGGCAAAAAAGGCGATTTTGCCATCGCTATAGAAATCCTCTTCCAGGCCCGCGTCCTGTGCACTCTGCACGTTGTCGTTGAGCGTACTGTACCCGGCTGTACCCTCTGCAAAGCCAACGAGTATCCAGTCGCGTGCCGCCGGTTGCAGCCAGGCCCGTAGCTCTTCTTCCCGATCGTCGGGATATTCCATGTGAATCACGACTTCGCCACTACGGGACGTCGCATCCAGTTCAATGCGGGCGATACCGTCGGCGCCAACACGATAAACCGGTTCACGACTGCCCAGAGCCAACAACTGGTTCTCACGCAGCGATTCGACTTCGAACCACGACCGGTATGGCGCATCAATACGATAACGACCAATCGATTCCGGTCTCGCAGGATGGCCCCAGCGGTCATACAGTCGAATTGCCAGAACCGGACGCGTACGACCGTCGGCAAGTAATGACGATGCATCGCGATCGATTTCAGCGCGCACCGGACCGCCAGACAGATGTACTGTGCGTTCGAATTGTCGATCGACCGAACCGTCTGCATTGCGTACTACTACCAGTAGCTCATTGTCATTTTCGTGTAGATCGATGCCACGCCAACGGCTTAAGGAAACTGTTTTGCTACCGTTGGTATCGGTCCCATCAAAACTCAGACCACTGATTGGCTCACCGTTGAGTGCCAGTTCCACCCGTTGTCTGGGCGAATGCTTTAAAGCAATCCGCAACGAGGGTATCGGCGGGTTATACCCCGGTTTGGGAAACAACAATTCAACACCGGGCGCCAATCGGTTAATCCAGTCCGGATCGGAAAACTCTGTCGGTGGGTCGGCTACCTCGAGTGGTATTTGGGATAGCGTCTCGGCCCGTGCGGAAGCAACCGCAAGGCTCTGCAAACCACTTTCGCGTTTGCCCAGTCGTAAAGCACCCGGTGCAACCGGCATCTTGCCCCAGACCTGAATCTCAACCCGGCGGTTTTTTGCCCGACCGGACGAAGTTGCATTGCTCGCTACCGGATTGTCCGGTCCTTTGCCCTCGATGCTCATTTGCTCAGGCGTCAGCGACAGCAACGTCTGCACAAACTCAGCTGCAGACCCGGCACGCGCACGTGACAGTACATAGTTGTCGGCAAATTCGTGGCGATTCTGCGGCGCGATACGAATTGAGTCAGTATGACCGGAAATCACTACATGTATTTCACCCGCTTCTGCCCAACCGGTCAGGACCTCAGCGATTTGTGCACGGTCACGCGCCTTTAGTTGCGCCTTGCGAGTGTCGAAGTTTGTTGTGAAGACGAAATCGACACGTTCAGTCTTGGGCGGTTCGCGCAGCAATGTATTGTCGGCCAACGGCGTGCGTTGTCTCGCAGCCGCTGCACTGTCGAAACTGATCAGTGCTTTCGTGACATGCTCGCCGGCCGTTGTGCCCGGCAGTGCTCTGAATCGCAACTCACGCTGCCATGGAGCACCACCAGCATCGGCCAATGGGTAGACGAGCAAACCGCCGGTAATAGTGGGGTCTTCGATACGCTCGCCATCCAAGCTTGCACTGCCCGGTGCATACACGAGGTCATCGGGCATCATCACCATGGCTTTGACATTATTGACCGGCACACCATTGCCACTTGCGACCAGGGTATAAACCACATCCTGGGCCGCTTTTTGGGAAAACAGCGTTAGCGAAACCTCCCCTGTCGGTGCGGGCAATTCACGCAAATGATAATCGGCGCGCCACAGCCCGCCCGGTCGCAAACTGACAAACTGCGAGTACGAGCGGCCGGCGAAACGCGCATTGCGTTCACACGGTACGATTTCGAATGCTGTGGGCACGGTGTCAACGTCAAGCTGCACCACATGGGTGCCCGGTTGTAGACCTTCGAAGTGATAACGACCGCCTTCATCGGTAACGGCGTAGCGACCGTCTTCCAGGTAGATACGCACACCGGCGACACCATCAGCGTCGTTCGCCACATCGTCGTCGCAGCTACCAGAAATAACGCGGCCGACCAGCGTGCTGCGGGTACGGAACAAGGCCTCGGCCAAGCGCACAGTTGCGGTGGCAGTATTGGATTCGCTACCGCCCGCCGCTCGCGCAATCGCGGTGTTGATCGCCTCCGGCCCACGGCTGCCGGCGGCAATCTCGACTACGTAGTCGATCTTCGCACGTGCCCCTGGCGCCAGGATGCCAATATCGAAATCTAGCCTGCGCTGATCCGTAGTCGCAACCGGATCGGCGGCCGGCGTGTCGTCCCGGCGCACAGAACCCGGTACCAGTCGCATACCGACCGGTAATTCGTCCGCAATAACGACATTGCTGACGGCAAGCATCGCGTCTGCATTTTCCACCGTTAACGTGTATTTGACGAAGTCACCGATTGACGCCACTGCGGTCGTAGTGCTCTTTTGCAGAAACAATGCAGTGACGACGGGATCGAGTGGAATATCGATCATGAGAGCCGGCCCGGGATTGACCATGAAAGGACCGCCAAACGATCCCGGCCCCAAATTGAACGGCGCGCCCGGTAGCGCCTGTAGATCGATGATCGCCGAGGTAGACGGCCCGAGATAGCCTCCGGGTGGTGTCACTTCAAGACGATAAAGACCCGGATTGATTAACGGGTAGCGATACATGCCCGGCGCAAAATCGTAATCGGCACCGCCACTGTCAGTCGCAACGCCTCCGCTCACCAGTTCAGCGGGAAAGGCACTGACACCATCGTCGCCGAGTACGAACGCCAGCATTCCGGTACTTTCGTCAATCAGTCGGATTACTGCATTGTCAACCGGCAGACCGGTTTGCGAGTCAAATACTATGCCAAGCGGATCAACCAGTGCGCTGTCGGAAGTCTGGTCCAGGGGATCGGCGGGATCGGTATAAAGCACATTGACTTCGTAACCGACTGCCACCTGCAGTTTGCAGTCGTTTAATGCCGCCGGCATCGGCGCGCTGGGCACGTAGCCGACGAACTCGCCGCTGTCTGGCGACACTTCGGTTAATTGAATTAATTCCACGTCGCCGGAGGCTGATACTTCGACCCGGACGTTAACTGTTTCCATCACGGCAGCATCCAGATTCTGATCAAGATCGGCCACCTGGATAAAGAAGGCCTCACCGGTATGAAAAAACTGGGTACGACTAAGTTGCTGCGAGTCGCTTACATCTAGCGCGCTCCCATCCGTCAGTACGGGAGGCGGCAACGGTACAAAACCGGCGCCGCTGTCGCAGCTTGCCGGCCCGGTAGGAGCCACAAAATCGGCGGATCCTGGCGTAACGCGTATAAAATCGATCGTGGCGGGTGTGCGAGCGATCTTACTGACAATCGCGACAGAATTGCTGGGTACGTCGTGATTGATCCCACTCAGATCACTGTAGGAAACAGATGCAATATTGGGAATTACCGAGCCCGGCGGTGTCGCCGCCCACGCAAGAAACGGGATCGTGCAGCCCGCCAACAACGCAACAACGCGCGTCAGCAACTGACGCGCGTCGAAGCGGGGAGGCGATGGCGGGATCAGAAACTGCTCTTTCGCTGCATGCTCTTCCCGTCCAATTCTCCCTAATCTATAGGAGCGCGGAGTCATTGCGCACTCAGTCCTCCCTTACTGAATTTCCACTCTGAAGCTCACGTCCGCTCGATCACCGGCATTAAGTGTTACGTTGATGACGTTTAACACGTTAGCAATAAACTGCCCGTCATCACCATCGATCTCCTCAGTCAGATCAGCTGTGACCGGTACGCCAACCGCCGGCGTGTAGACCAGACGTATGTCGCCAGCTGCGCCGTATTGATCCGAAACAAAAGCCAAGCTTGGTGTAGCACCACCCATCTCACTGCTCAAATCGTCAGAAATCACTATATTTGTTGCCGCTGAACCGCCGGCCGCGTTTGTTAAGGTCACAACATATTCAACAACGGCACCAGGTATTGCCTTTGGTATCGCACCAACCGGGCAAACACCGCCCGGACAGGTGAACGGATCACTGATGATCGACGAACTTTTCAAAACAGACAAAACGGCCGATTTAACCTCAAAGGCATCCTCGGAAGAGTGAATGCCGTCCAAGACGCCATCGCCGGCGTAGTTGGTGTTTTCACCGTCGGCAAAAACATCTTCTACACCCAACGTAGTATCGGCAATAGCCCGATCATCTGTAGCGATTGCTGCCCCAGCAGCGCCAGCGGCACCACCTTCCGCTACTTGCGCCTGCAGCACATACGCTGCGATATCACCGTCGGCTCTCGCCGCCGGGATATTTGCAACCAAAAACACGGTGACAGACTGGTTGATATCCAGTTCGTCAACGTGGGTCGCCACATCGACAAGCGGATCATACAGATCGTTGCCGTTGACGTCGACGAATATAGCCGGAGCCGTGGCATCGAAGTTGTCAGTACCACCAAATGGGTCAAAACCGGTGGCGAATGCGCTGACCAGAAAATCCTGTGTCTCGTTGCCTTCATTGGTCACCGTCCAGGCCAACACGGCCCCGGTTTGCCCAGGCACGACAACAGCGGTCGATGCACTGTTGTAATCGAGACTGCGCTCGGCGACCAGCAAGTCGAGCTTGCGATCAACCACAAATTCCGTGGGGTTGATACCGTTGGTCGCATCTGAGTCGTTGTCACTCAGAACAGGCGTTTGGGCAACACTATTGACCTGGTACTGGACCTGCGCCTGGTTCAATACGGAGGTCCCTGCGCGTGTGCCGCCAGGATCTGTGCCAGCCGCCATACTGGGTTGCATAAAGGCCAGGGTCAGAAATCCGGCTATCACCGGTGAAATTCTGATCGGTTGGGCAACTTTACTCATGTCATTAGTCTCCAAAACCCTCGCGGCTGCCGCGAGATAAAAATATCAATCAACGCAACTCTGCCTTGAAACGTGCGTGACCCTGCTTGCCGGGTGGCAGCGGGCTACGCATCGTCCAACGAATGTGTGTGTAATCCTCGGCGCGTGCCGGACGTTCGCCCCCGACCGCGTCAACGACAATCAAGGTGTCTGGCGCGCCAAAGCTTTTACCACCATCGACTGAAAACAGGATGTCCGTGCCACCACCGAACGCGGATCCGTCGACATACCGCATCTGTTCCGGCACCGGATCGGTAATCGTTACCGCTTCCGCCTCGGTATCGCCCTTGTTGCTGAACGTGATCGTGTAGATCACCTGATCACCGGGCACCACGGTCGTTACAGGAACAAGACGGCTCTCCGTCTCACCCTTTTCGTTCAATACGACTTCTTCCTTCTGTGCCGATGTCTGCAACTGCACAGCGCCCTCCGCGAAGGTCAAAGCCGGTAAAAAAATGATCATTGTCATAAATAGGTTTTTCATTTCGCTTTCCTCCTCACCGGTCAGTCAATGACGACCGTGAAAACTATGGTTTGTATGCCGCTGGCAGCGGTCAGATCGCCAATGGCGACCGTGATCGTAGGGTTACCGGCACTGACGACGAATTGCCCTGCGTCGGCGTCAGGTGCGTCGCTCATACCGGACCCGTTAAATGTGATCGTGCCCGGAACGTAGGTAGTAAAGGCCGGAATCTGGTCACTGAAGACGGTGTTAACAGCTGTGCCGCCACCCGTGGGTGAAACGGCTATCGTGTACGTTATTTCAGCTCCCGGGATCGGTTGGGTACCACCGAATTGATCTGACACCGTGGCTGACTTGACAAGTGCAAGTCGAATGTCGTTAACGTTGTATTGACCGGTGTCGTCATCGTCTGCGCCGGAATTGCCCGCGATGGCGTCGACACCACCGTCACCATCACCCGCGAACACTGTGCCCGGCGCACCGCTGCCTGTGACCGCCGTGGCACCCAATACACTAAAGCCAATGTCGCCGTCACTGGTCGTGCCTGGGATATCGTTAACAATAAAAACATCAACGGACGCATCTGGAGCCAACACTGGATCGTTGACGCCCGACGTGTACGCCGTATCGCCCGGTGACAAATCACCACTGGCGTCAGTATCGAAATAGATTGATGTGGGCGCGGCTGGAAGCGGATCGAAATCATCACCCCCCAGCGCATTGTCCAGGACGAGCGAAAACGCCTCAGAGCCATTACCGGTGTTGGTTAGCCTAAACAGCAACTCTTCAGCAGCATCACCTGGTGAGACAGGTTTCGCGGCGCTCTGCAGCGTCACGTTTACGTCCAGAATTTCGGCAACAGTCAGCGTCAGCGTATTGGATGTCTCACTCAGGCTTGATCCGGATACTTCGAACGACACCTCGGCGGTGTTATCGATATCGGTTCCCGCGACCGTCCCCACAGCAAAGGCAGCCGGGATCCATACCAGGCTGGCAAGAGACAAAATGAGTAATGCCGTGACTTTTCGCACGCAATCCGCTCCAATCAAAATCGATTCCTGACCCCGCGGTCTGGAAACACGTTATGGCGATGGGCGGGTACGCAGATGCGCGTTGCCTGAAAAAACAATCCCTTGCGATGGCTTATTTTCTATTTCCATGAATGCCCGGAGGCGCCATCGACATGCAAAAAATTGTACGGAGAACGTCAAAAAACCGACGTGATTGTGATCACAGATTCCACATAAGCTTATGATAGTTATGGTAAATCCGAAAAATAGTGTGATTTGGGTCACGTTATAGACCGGCTGCACCCTGGCCGGTTGTTGACAATGGTGCAATGCGGCATTACGATGCCCATAGATTTTATTGCACTGCACAAGAGGAGTGGATCATGCAAGAAAACAACGTAGGTGGAAGAATTTCGAGCCGGGTCCGGCAGGGCCTCGACAACGGCGCAAGCTGGGTGTCGGATCGCAAGGGACCGCTGGATGTCGCAACTGAAAAAACGCTGAAACTCAACGGCATTTCGCACGAGAGCACAGCACGAATGGTGCGTCAGCAGGCGCGCTTTATTGAGAGCAGCGTTGAAGGTGCCGCACTGCGCCTAAAGACTGCTGCAAAATCGGACAGCTTTCGCGATCTGATCGATGGCCAGATAAAGCTGCTGCCCGAGACGCGGGATCGCATCGTCGACGACATTCGCAAGACCGTTGAGATTCTGAGCGACACTCGCGAAGATCTCGGTCAACTCTTTCGCGAAACCCTAACCGACCTGAGGGGCGAATCGACGGTTGGCGACTCTATCAAGGAGTCGGTAGACGAAGTCACCGACAAAGTGGCGGAGGCCGTCGAAGACGTAGCCTGAACAAGAACCAGTGCTAGCGCCACGCGCTACGCCCTGATTCTCTGTAAAGCCCCAGCGCTAGCGCTGGGGCTTTTTTTTGCCCGCGACCTCGTATAATGCGCCCACAGCAGCCAGCATCGAGACAAATAATGACTACAGGCAATCAGGCACTGAAGCAATGGGTAGATGACGTTGCCAGTCATACACGGCCCGAACGGATTCATTGGTGCGATGGCTCGGCCGCCGAAAACCGTGCGCTGGTATCAGAGATGCTCGCCGACGGAACCCTACACACCCTGGATCAAAAGCGTTGGCCCAATTGCTATTTACATCGCTCTGCGACCAATGATGTCGCACGAGTCGAGCATCTGACGTTTATCTGCACAGAAAACGAAAACGATGCCGGACCCAATAACAACTGGATGGCCCCAGATGAAGCACACCGGCTGGTTGACGGATTATTCGCTGGCTGTATGAAAGGGCGGACCTTGTACGTCGTCCCCTACTGCATGGGACCGATAGACTCAGCGTATTCGCGTTGTGGCGTCGAAATTACTGACAGCCCTTATGTGGTGGCTAACATGCGGATCATGACACGTATGGGCAGCGCCGCCCTTAAACGCATCGAACGTGAAAACAGTTTTGTTAAGGGATTGCATTCAACCGGCGAACTGGACCCGGAAAAGCGTTACATCATGCATTTCCCTCAAGAATTATCCATTAAGAGCATAGGCTCGGGCTATGGTGGCAATGCGTTGCTGGGGAAAAAATGCCATGCATTACGTATCGCCAGCAATCAGGCAAGACAGGAGGGCTGGTTGGCCGAGCACATGCTGATTGTCGGTTTACAGGATCCGACCGGTCGTACCCGATATATCGCCGCAGCCTTCCCTTCTGCATGCGGCAAAACAAATCTGGCGATGCTGGTACCACCGAAATCGCTGGCGGAGTGGAAAATCTGGACTGTCGGCGACGACATAGCCTGGTTGCACCCTGGCGACGATGGGCGTCTGTATGCAATCAACCCGGAATCCGGATTCTTTGGCGTCGTACCCGGCACCGGGCGCGATACGAATTGCAATGCATTCGACATGATCCATCACGACACAATCTTCACCAACGTAGGCGTGACAGCAGACAATGAACCCTGGTGGGAGGGTCGCGATGAAAGTGCTCCGGCCCTCGATTGGCAGGGCCGGCCATTCGATGCGAGCAATGGTCCTGCCGCGCACCCCAATTCCCGGTTCACGGTTTCGGCGCGACAAAATGCCGATTACTCGCCGCTAGCCGACGACCCACGGGGTGTGCCGATTTCGGCAATCGTCTTTGGCGGGCGGCGGCGAGAACTTGCGCCGCTCGTCTATCAGGCACGCGACTGGAAACACGGCGTCCTGATGGGTGCAAGCGTCGCCTCTGAAACGACGGCGGCGGCAGCCGGCCACGTTGGCGTGGTAAGACGCGACCCAATGGCGATGAAACCGTTTTGTGGGTACAACTTTGCCGACTATTGGGCCCACTGGTTGCAGGTTGGAGCGAAACTGAAAAACCCGCCGCATATGTTTCATGTCAACTGGTTCCGTCGCGACGGGGATGGACGTTTCCTGTGGCCCGGTTTTGGTGACAACCTTCGTGTATTACGCTGGATACTCGATCGTTGTGAAGGTACCGGAGAAGCCACACACACAGCAATTGGCGATTTGCCAACGAGCGATGCGCTGAATCTGAGCGGATTGGATGTGTCGCAATCCGATATGGATGCGTTGTTGAGCGTTAATCCGGCAGCGTGGCGAGATGAGCTTCGCAGTGTCGGTGAATATCTGGACAGTTATGGGGATCGCCTGCCACCGGAACTACGGGCAGAATATGCCAGAATCACCGCCGAACTGAGCTGACCGATCAGTTATTCTTCGTAGATAAAGTGAATAGCCTGCGGCGAGTCGGCTTGTGGTACGCGACCGAGTCCGATCGCCCCCTCGCCCTTTATTTGTACGCTGTCACGGCGCACAAAATGCTCTTCTCCACTGGATAACAGCACACACGTGCCGTTTGTGCTTTCGTCAACCAGAATAAATTTGCCCCGTGTGAATTCAATACGGGCATGCAGCCTGGAAATCAGCGTGTCTTTCACCACCAGGTCACTATCCTCCGACCGACCGATGGACACATTGGGTTTTTGCTCGCTGACGACAATCTCCTGACCGCGATAACGCAAGCGCAGGCGTTGTGTGCGCACGCCAGTATTCTCAGCCCAATCGATCGTCGGCAACATGCGCGTGTTGTCGCCCTGCTGCCAGAGTACTTCGTACAAAGCAATCTCGTCCGATGTGCCGCGCAAAGGCGCAAGATCAATCTGCCGGGTTGATGCCTGCCAGTCTGGCGACATCAGGGAAACACTGGAACCGCTGGTTACTATCTGTGCGGCTTTCGCCTGATTGCTCATGCGGTTAGCAATATGCACGGCGCCACCGAATATGTCGCCGGCCTCTTCCATCACGGGGCCAAAATGAAATCCGACTCGAATCGCTACCGGGACATCTTCGGCATCCACCTCGTCACTAATAAACTTTTGCATCTGAGCTGCAGCTTCAACGGCGTCATTAACCCCGGGGAAAGTGGCCATCACCTCGTCCCCCATAGTCTTGATTACGCTACCGTTGTGCCTTTCGGTCGCGCGCGTCATGGCATCGAGGCAACGAGCAACGGTCTCGCGCGCCTTCATATCGCCCATGAGCTCGTAGAGCTTGGTGCTGCCGACTACGTCGGCAAAGAGTATTGCCAGTTCAGTCTGATCTGCCATCGCCGAAAAACAAACTCAGATGCAACTATTATAACGAAAAGCGCGCGGGACTAAAGCCGACTGCCGCATCAACGCTCTGCCACGACATAGGCAATCCAGGCCGGATCGGCATCACCACGTTCCACAGGCTTGTAATCGTCATTGCCCTCCCCATCTTCGTCAAAACCCTCCCAGTAAACAGTGGACTTCTTGAAGCCCGCTTCCTGCAGCAATTCGCGAATTTCCGCCAATGTCCAGAGACGCCAGTCGTATTCGAATGCCTTCCGTATCTTCGAGCCGTCTGGAAAATCAAAATGAATATAGCATTGGATATTGGAACTTATCGGATCAAATGAATCCTGGTCCCAGACATAGCTAAAGTCGTCCAGATCCGTGTCTTCCTCACACTCTTCGTAGGCTTCGGAGCCGCCGAAGCAATCAAGCATAAGAACACCGTCCGGCTTAATACTTTGTCGCGCTCTTTCAAAGTATGCCCTGAGTGTGTCCCGTGATTTAAAAATAAAATAACTGAAATTGAAAGCGATGATCATATCTACCGGTGGCGTATTGACCTCAAGTACATCACCTTCAACCAGCTCAATTCTCTGCTGCTGCTCTGCACTGAGCTTGCTGACATGTCGTGCCCGTCCCCAGCTCAGTACATCAGCGTCTATGTCAACCGCCCACGCCTGACGGTTTTCGCCGGTCCGGACCCATTCGCACGCAGCCGCGCTTGTCCCGGCAAAATCCTCGCGTAGCGACTTGGCAGGCCGATTACGTAAATCCCGATAAGCTTCATCGAGAAACTTGATCTCGTCTTCTACATTCTGGACAGACAACTCGTAAAGCACATGCTTGTCTGCTGTTTTTGCCGTAAACCCTTCCTTGCTTGCTTTCCGTTTCTGTTTTTTGTGTTTGCGTTTGTCTTTCTTGGCCATTTTTTCCTCATGCCGCAGTGGCAACATCTGCCAGGGTGGATTTGATAACGTCTATACCCGCATCGGGTCGGCTTGCGATCTGGCCGAGTTGTCTCCGCCAATATCGGGCCCCAGGACGACTCTGAAACAATCCGAGCATGTGCCGGGTCATGCTGTGCAAGCGCACACCGCGTGCCAACTGGCTCTCAATGTACGGCAGGTAAGCTTCTACGATTTGCTGGCGCGTGCCCAACTGAGTCTCCGGATACAGGACCTGCTCCAACTCACGCAAAACCATGGGTCTCTGGTAGGCAGCGCGCCCAACCATGACACCGCTAAATTGTTTTAATCGAGTAGCGAATACCGTCGCATCGTCGATTCCGCCGTTAACCACAATCGGAAGCGCCGGCAAATGGTCTCTAAGCCGCAGCACGATATCATAGTCAAGCGGCGGAACGTCTCTATTTTCCTTCGGGCTGAGACCCTTTAGCCAGGCCTTGCGCGCGTGCACGATCAAACGATCGCAACCGGCGTCAGCAACGGTTGAGGCAAAATCCAGCAAAAAGCCAAAACTGTCGTCGTTGTCCACGCCAATACGTGTCTTGATTGTCACAGGCAAATCAACAGAATTGCGCATGGCGGCAACGCATGCGGCAACCAGCCCTGGCTCGCGCATGAGGCAAACGCCGAAACGCCCCGCTTGCACCCGCCCGCTGGGACATCCGACATTCAGGTTGATCTCGTCATAGCCGGCCCTGGCACCCGCAAGCGCCGCGTAAGCAAGCTGGGTCGGATCACTACCACCGACCTGCAGTGCCACAGGGTGCTCATTCTCGTGAAATTCCAGCAAACGATCGGCATTTCCGTGCTCAATGGCGGCGGCCACAATCATTTCGGTATACAGCAGCGCGTGGGGGGCGATCAGTCGCAGCAGATAGCGACAATGGCGATCAGTCCATTCCATCATTGGCGCAATGCAAAGACGATGGTCAGGCCCGCCACGCATAGCCCGACGCACGGGGTCACCCGCCTGACCCTGTTGCCCGCGGATCACAGGCCGTAGCTGGTTTCGTCGATCAGATGATCAACTACATCTTTTAGTGAATCTTCGCGGGACCGGCCGGCTGCGATGGCTTTGTCATAGACCGCGACCTGCCGGTGAGCACTGTTGCCACGCTTGACGATGTCACGCGCACCATTTACTGCGTCGACACAATTAAAGAATTCAGCATCTTCTCGTGTCATCTCGAGTAACTCCTCCAACAGTTCGTCGTAGGGTACTATGCTCCGCTTGCCAAAATCGACCAATCCCGCATCGCAACCGTAGCGCATTGCGCGCCAGCGATTTTCTTGCAACAACATCTTCTTGTATACCCGCCAGCGAAGATTTCGGGTGCGCAGGCGGTATAACATTCTCGCAAGACACAGTGTTAGCGCTGCAACGGTAATCGAATCGTCTACCCGCGTGCAGACATCGGTGATTCTCATTTCCAGCGTTGGATAACGGCTACTCGGTCGCAGATCCCACCAGATCTTCGAGGCATCTTCTACCAGCCCCGCATCGATAAGAATCTGCACGTGCCGCTGAAACTCAGCATAGCTGGTGAAATAGGCTGGCAGCCGCGTACGCGGCAACCCATCGAAGACCGTCAGGCGGTATGACTGCAAACCGGTATTTTCCCCTGCCCAGAAGGGAGACGAGCAACTCAATGCCAGTAAATGCGGCAGGAAATAGGCGAGTTGATCAAGCAAATCGACCCGCAGGTCATCGTTGTCGATTCCCATGTGTACGTGCATACCGCAGATCAACAGACGACGTGCCGATGCCTGCATGTCGCGCGCCAGAGTATGATAACGATCTTTGTCGGTATATTTTTGCCTATCCCAGCGCGCAAAGGGATGCGTGGACGCAGCAATCGGTGCGAGTCCGTGTTTTTTAGCAACGTCTACGATCGTTCGGCGCAAGCGGGTCAGGTCTGTTCTTGCCTCGCCAATATTGCGACACACGCGCGTGCCAATTTCGATCTGTGCTCTCAGAAACTCGGGCGTGACCTGAGCGGCCAGAATCTGCTCACACTCTTGCATTAGCTCGTCGGGGGGATCGTTTGCCAGATCACGAGTCTGCAAATCGACGAGCAAATACTCCTCTTCGATACCAACTGTAAATGGAGGCTCTTTAAGCGCCACCGAGGATCTCCGCAATTTAAGTCTGAGCGCCAGAATCGGGGAATTTCGATGCGATTGCAACCGCGGATCAGACTGGTATGACGCTCTCGTCACTGCTTGCCGCCAGGTGTATCAGAAGGCGACGGTCGCGCGCCGCCTGCAGTCGCGAGAAGTGTATCCCTAGGCGAAATCGATCCTCATTGATTCAAGGCGGCACAGGGTCTGCTCACGCTGTACACGTTCGGCGATCATTTTCACCCCCATCCCAGAACCGACGTGCCGGCGGCCTGGACCGCGGCGTGATCGAGCGCGTTTGTTTGAACGCACGTTCTACAGCACCCACCTATCAAGTCCGCTACGCTAAAGACGACAGTCCGCGGCCGAAATCGTCCCGGGGGCGACCGACACCACAGGTGCCATATTTCGCGCATTTGTGTTCAAACCGCACCGCGCGACCTGTGACGATTGTCATCTCCCGCGCTCAAGCCGCTGGCCAGGCTCGAGATCTGTTCGACCTAAACCGCTGAGATGCGGCATTTCCCGAGATAGGACCGCGCCCAGCAGCGCTGGGAAGAATCTCCCAATTAATGGAAATCAGCATTCGGGGCCGTTTCCCTGCCGGATATAGCCCGCGACACACTCTGAAATCATTATTGTATAGTTCTGTATCTTATTGTTTCAAAAGGCTTTAGAGACAGGCATAGGAACCAGAATCGACCATAAGGAATACTTTATATTTGCCCATGCTGGCCGAGTGAACCGGACCCTAGTAGAGTAGTCAGAGGGTAGGCGCAGGCGGTAAATGGGTCCGATTCAGACACGTTTTGCTGGCCTACGCAGTTATTAGGCGGGATTCTTTAGAGGTAGCCAACACGTTCTCCATGTCTTCTGCTCGAATACTGCTGGCTGCAGTTGCCTTCGGGCTCGCCGCCTGCGCTCATACCCCACCGGCCGATACTTTTTATATGCCGGACATCCGCAATACCGCGCCGGTGCGGATCGTCGATGCTGTGGCTCCCAACGGGTTCGATGACCATGTCGTGATTCTGCTCGATCCGGAAGGCATCGAACGCATAGTTCGTGCCGAGGGCCAGGCTTCCCTTGACCAGCTTTATTTTTTCAATGCCAGTTATCCCTCGCGCCAGCGTCGATCGGCGCCTGTCGTAGTTTCTCGCCCGCGACCGGGGTCGTCACAACCAACGATTGCACCAGCGACCCGGGTAGAGTCCTCCTCTGATTCTCGATCGCCCAACGCTGCTACACATCGGCGCACACATCGCTAAACCTTAGCTCGCCTCGGCTTTATTGAACTCTATTATGGTAGCCGTATGTAGCGGTGCGAACACTTCGCGCCCGTCGGCTTCCTCGGGTTCTCCGAACAAGAACCCCTGAGCATAATCGACACCGGCTGCTTTGATTTTTTCCAGAACGGCGTCGTTCTCAACCCCCTCGGCAATAGTCCTTAGACCCATAACATGACCGACCTGGTTAATGGCGGCCACCATGCTGTGATCCACGACGTCGTTGGCGATATTTTTGACGAAATGTCGGTCGATCTTCAGAAAGTCGACCGGAAGATCCTTCAGATATGCAAATGATGACAAACCGCTGCCAAAATCGTCCAGGGAAAACTGGCATCCAAGCTTGCGGATTTCATGCATGAAGTGCACGACTTCATCCAGATTGGAGATTGCCGCAGTCTCTGTAATCTCAAAACAGATCGCGTCTTCCTCGTACTGATGGTTTTCCAGTTCGCTTCTCAGCATGCTCAGGAAGTGTGGATCGCTTAGCGAGGAGCCAGAGAGATTGATCGACAGGGTGTAGTCATTCCCTGGCGACAACTTCGAGTTCTGAACCAGGTTTTTCAATGCATGACGAACAACCCAGCGATCAATTACCGGCATTAGATTGTATCGTTCGGCGGCCGGAATAAATGAATTCGGTGGCACGAGTTTGCCGTAAGGATCGCGCATACGCAGCAACAACTCAAAGTGCCGTCGCTGATCGGTATCGTCCATCGAGATAATAGGATGGTAAAAGAGCACGAGCCGGTCATCTTCGCAGGCCTGCATGATGCGCGACACCCACTGCATTTGCTTGTGTTGAGACGGCGCCGATTCGGCACTGTAGACGCTCAGCCGGTTACGGCCCGCATCTTTCGATGCATAACAAGCGACATCAGCCGCACTCAGAATACTCGCAACGCTCTCGCTCTTCGCATCAATACCCACCAGTCCGATACTGGCACTGACACCAAACGTCCGATCCTGCCATATGAAACGGAACTCGTTTATCGTAATGCGTATCTTTTCGGCAATCTTTTCTGCACGGTGTTGCGGGCAATCGGTCAACAACAGACAAAACTCGTCGCCACCCAGCCGCGCGAGACAGTCGGTGGAACGAATCTGGTCTTTGAGCAACGCAGTAACCCTTTTGAGCAACTCATCCCCGGCGTTATGACCGCAAGTGTCATTGACCACTTTGAACTGATCCAGATCCATATAGAGCAGGCAGTGCTCTAGTTCGTCGTTTTCCCAGGCACCCTGGATAGCATGTGTCAATCGATTCTCCAGCTCCCGTCGATTGACCAGCCCGGTCAGCGCATCGTGCGACGCCTGGTAGGACAAACGCTGGTACAGACTCCGCTCCTGGCTGACATCGTGATACACCATCACTGCGCCAATGATGTGGCCATCCCGACTACGTATTGGAGCTGCCGAGAACTGTATGGCAAATTCCTCGCCGGAACCGCTACGCAATATCGTGCCGGTTTTGCCCTCAATAGTCCGTCCCTCGCGCAGACACCGCATAACGGGATTTTCGATGCGTTTCCCGCTGTCATCGCAGATCAACGACAAAAGATCATCGACCAGCTTGCCCTTTACGGCGTCAGACGACTTGCCCAGCCTCTGCTCGGACACCGGATTGAGGTATTCCACGAGACCGTGCTCGTCAGTCGTGATCACAGCATCGCCAATGGATTGCAAAGTTACCTGGGCACGTTCTTTTTCCTGGAACAACGCAAGTTCGGCATGTTTTCGAGTCGACACATCAGCGACCGTCCCCATCATTTTCACCGGCCGGCCGTTTCCTTCCCGATGGATTTTTCCCTTGGCCTCGACCCAACGCACACTGCCGTCGGGAAGGACAATACGATGCTCAACGGCGTAGTGTTCCTCACCACCTGCCAGTGCACGGGCAATAGCCTGCTCAACCGGTTCCCGGTCATTTGCATGCACATAGCTGAAGTAAGCGTCAAAAGTACCCAGAAATTCTTCCGGGCGTATGCCAAATAATCTGGCAACGCGCTCGGACCATTCCACTGTGTTCGACTCGATGTGCCAAACCCACGTGCCCATACGCGCTGCTGCCAACGCGAGCCGCAACTGCTCTTCCTTATTACGCAATTCCATCGCAGCGGATTGCTGTAGAGAGATATCGCGCGCCACCGTAGAGAAATATTCGACTGTGCCCTGATTCTGACGATGGGCGATAGTGATCTGGGACACGGGAAAACTTTCTCCCTTCCCGTTGATCAACAAAAGCGTGCTTTTCCACGCGCCGTCCTGTACGGCTTTTTGCAAGCCATTCTGGCGGTAGAACTCTGCATCGGCATCGGAACAAAAATCGGCCAGACTCTTGTCGGATAAGTCGTCACCCGGGGCTAGACCCAGTTGTTTCCTCCCACTTTGATTCACATACAGGATCGCTCCGGTACGATCGCTCATGAACACCAGATCCGGCGTAGCTTCGAGGACTGCCATTAGCCGTCCCTGCCGCGCAGCCGCCCGACCCTGTTGCAGTTGCGAAACAAAAATGTCACCTACCAGCCGAAGACGGTCGAGTACTGCCTGCGGCCAGGTTTCTCCGCTACGGGCAGATTCAAACAACAAGAATCCGACCAACTTGTTGTCGGCCAACATGGGGACCACGGCCAGGGAACCAATGCCGTTTTGCTGACAACGCTTGCGTTCGCGCCATGCTTCCGGTGGCAGTGATGCCGTGTCGGCAACGTGAAATACTCGGACCTGCCGGATATTTGCGGCAAGCCAGGGCAACTCGGTATCCAGGAGTAGCGTCTCTGACCGTAAGTCAGACGCTAGACTGTCCCATTGATGCGTACATTGAACAAGATCCGGACGATCAGCGGAATTGGTGGAAAACTGGTAAACGCTGCCGCGTTCAACGTCGCGGAATTCACAAATACGTTGCAGCGCGCCAGCTATTGATGGGGCGATATCATCCGGGCTTGCGTCGATAAGATTGGCACAAAGATCACTCAGGAAACGCTCAAATTCTGAGTTGACCAGCAATCTCTGCTCGTTTTGCTTTCTTTGCGAGATGTCGGTGATGCTGGCGCGCACGAGATTCTGGCGCGCACTGGGAAATCGCACATAACTGATCTGCGCAGGAAATTGATTTCCGTCGGCATCATGGCACTGCCATTCGAAGGTAGGTGTGTCACCTGAAATCGTTCGTGCAAGATAACTCAGTGCGGCAAGCTCTGACGCACTGCCATCAATCTGTGATTCCGGGCTGAGTGCATTGTATGACAGACCGATCAGGATCTTACGATCAAATCCAAATAGCCGGATTGCATTTTCGTTGACATCAATGATCGTTCGCGTATCCGCGTCCATGACTATGATTGCCTCGGGCGCATGTTCCACGAGCATTCGATAGCGAGCCTCGCTTTCGCGCAGCGCGTCTTCCTTGTTCCTGCGTGTCGTAACATCGCGAATGCTGAGCATGAACAGTCTGCGGTCATCAAGCAGCGTTTCGCTCACGCTGGCATCGATAGGAAACATCTGACCGTCACAACGTCGTGCAAGCAAATCAAGGACAGGATTTTTGCTACCGGTTCTGTCTACTTGTCGCTCAAGAAATTCAGTAATGTTGCCGGTCGACGCTGACGGAATGATCACATCGATCGTTCTGCCTATCAGGCGTTCGACAGGATGTCCAAACAGCGATTCCGCGGCCCGATTGCAGTGTTCGATCACACCGGTTTCATCTACCGAGAACAGTGCATCGGCAATATTCTCCATGATTGCACGTACACGGCCTTCTCCCTGCTCAAGAGTCCGCCGGTTGAGGTCCTGAAGTTCATCGGACATCAAACGCAAAGCACGATCGGTCAGCTGGCGTTCTCGTTCTATGGATTGGTAATGTTCGGAAACTAGCTCGCAAAGTTCGGCCAGGCTAGGCTGCCCGTCATGGCTTCCTTGTGCCGCTTTTCGCAGCTGGCGAGCCAGGACCTCATTCATGCTTCTAGATCGCCCTGTTAGTCGGCGTCTTCGGCGAGAACGGTAATAGTCATCGTCTGATTGTGCAATTCGCAACTACCTAATCGCACATGCGGTGAAATTTCGCCGTAGGAATAGTATCCAAACTGGCAAACCTGTTGTCCCAGTAACTCCGCAACCGCTTCAACCTCTTCTGAAGTACGCTGTCCCAGAACCATCTTGCGACCGACGCAGCTAATCAATACTGCGAGTTTTCTGCCGGTCAAACCCCGTGCGCCGGCGATGCGCGCCGCTTCGCCCGCGCCATCGATCAGGCGCTCGAAATTGGCCCGCATCAGTTGCGCCTTATGACCCTGTGGCAGGTCGCCAGCGAACGTCATGGATTTTTGGGCCTCGTCTATACCGAGAACTGTGCGGACCAGACCAATTTCGTCCGAGTTTTCTGCCCGCACCATGAGCGGAAATAGCAAAGCACTGCCAGGCAAGTTGGCCGCCTCGTCGCCCAGGTAGCGTTTGTATAGATCAAGCGCAGGCTTGCCATCCAACTCGAACAGCACATTACCCTCGGATTTCGTGATGGTGCGCTCGGGACCAAATGCATCCCAACCGCCTACTGAACCATGTCCAACTGAAACAGAACTGCCATACAAACCAATTGCCGCAACACATCCGGCCTCTGCCGGTGCGTTACAGCTCACTAAGGTACTTTCAAAACGATCGGCATCGCCGGCCAGTCCGCCGGTTACCGGTATGTCACCGCCCACTGCACTGGTCAAACCTCGCACCAACTCACTGCCGTTTACCTGGATCCCGTCGGAAATCACCATCACGCAACGCAGGTCCTCTTCGGCCAGCTCTGAACCAAGTTCTACGCCGGCGTAAAAGGAATCGACAACTTGTTCCATGCGACGTGACGAAACTCTGACGCGCGTGCTGTCGAATTCGACCGCACAGGCCACAGCAGTGTTGTCGTGTACATCCCTGTCGATGATCTCGCCCGCCGTACTGCAGCCGACGATATGCGCTTTCGGGTAGCTGTTTCGCAGGATATCGTAGTAGTAAGGTGTTGCAAGCAATTCCTTTGCGCCAAAATGCAGCACCAATTGGGGCTCGTTTACCGCGTCGGAATCGGGCAGAGTCCGCCAGCCACCGTCCGTGTCAAATATAGATTGTTCGACTTTCATGATTTACCGCTCCTGAAGCGCAAAGTGACTCGATCTTCCAGCTTTCCATGCTGGCCAGAGCCAAGCATAGGGCGGTGTCTTTTCGACTGCTGAGCGGTCAGTCACAACAACGCAGTCGTCGTGGAGTTCAGAGTGTGACGCAGGTCACAGTTTTGGCTGGGTATAAAAAAACCGGGGTCGGACCCCGGTTTTCTCACCATACGATCTGGCTGTCAGTCAGCCTGCATGCGAATCAGCAGTTCACCATCCGGTGTTACCGTAGCCTTGCGGGCCGTGGTCTGAATTGATCCCTTACCGACTTGCACTGGTATGGAAACCACTTTCGCGTGGGCCCGTTTCCCGCTACCGACCGTGGCGATCACGTTGACATAAAAGCGGCCTTCCGACTGTGGCAGTAGATTGACCAGCACGCCCTGACCGCGGTCAATCACGCGGCGATGAACCGGTTCGACGGCAAGGGCAGCATCACCGCTTATCTCCAACTGCATTGTCTTGTGTTGTCTGCTCGAAAACAGGAGCTCAAGAGTCAATGGCTCGCCCACGGCAGGTGTGCCGTCAAAACGATGCGTTATCGCCACGGCAGCCGATGCCTTGCCAGGGCTCGTCAATATCTGCTCGGTGGCAAAATCTGTTGCCGTACCTGCCTGGCCTGCCTGGCCTGCCTGGCCTGCCTGGCCTGCCAGCGTACCGGTCAGCAAGGCAAGACTTGCAATCAATACAGAACTAATCATTACTTTCATCATAACTTCTCCAATCACAGACTCTGCACACTAAGATTGATGCAGGTGTTACCGAGCGGTGTATCTGTGAGATTACTAAACTCGTAGACCTCGACCACAAAGCTACCGGCAGACAAGAATATGTCTCCGGTTTCAGTCGGTCCGATCAGCTCAAATGCAGTAAGGAATCCACCACTGTGTAAAACGATATCCGGGTCTCCGTCGACAACCCCGGTGGCTGTAAAGCGGTAGTTGCCGGCCGTGGCAATGTCCAGACGCAGAAAACGCCGGACGGACAACTTGTTGAAAGTGCCAAAATCCCCAGGCCCTTCTCCCGCCAGCGTACAAACCGTGGTCGCACCACCATCGACGGTGACGGCCCCGTACACCGGTAGCACATCGCTGCCACGACCCTCATCGTGGGTCTCGCCGGTCGCAAATTCATCGATACCGATACTGTCGATGCCCTGTCCACTCACGATGGCATCGATAACGGCAGTCTCGCCGGGATTCTGCTGCTTGAACAGAGCTACAAAGCTGAAAATGGTAATTGGCGGAACTGAATTGGCCAGGTCCCCGGACAACAAATCATAAACGGGACCAAAACCCAGCGACACGGTGTCGACGCCATCGTCGGTCGCGTCGATTAAGTCGTAAATAATGCTTTGCACCGAACCTTCGCTAAACCAGCCTGGATTCAGATTACTGTTGTCCTCCACGTCAATCTGGAATCCGCTCGCCTGCCCGATACCGAGTGCATCGCGGGTCACCGGGTCGCCAGTCGTGATGCCGGCGTAGGTGTAGCCCCACCCTTCGCTGTACGCCACACGCGGATCCAATCGATCGCCACTGGAATGGCCGCCCCCTATCGTGTCGGCGCGCGAGAAGACATCCTCGAAATAGTGCCCCCACTCGTGAATAACGACATGCCTGTCGTATTCATCCGTGTCCGTGTCTTCGTTACCCAACAGCAAGATCTCCCGCGTGGTGCCATCACGGCGGAAAAAAGTATTGCCTATCTCACCGATACTTTCATCACCGGACACCGCTCGATTGTCTGGACTCCATTTCAGCACGAGATCCGGAAATTGAGCATCCGGATCGACCAGCAACAGGTTCTGTATGGAATCAGTAATAGCATCCAGGGCTGCAAACGGGCCGGCTTTCCGCTCGGCGGCATAGCTGCTGCCGTCCCAGCCCGACGAAGCATGCAGGTCTTGTACAACATCAGCTACGCCTGTATTGAAACTGGCCGATTGAAGCACATACAGTGCGTCCATCTGCGTATTGTCAACCACGCGCACGTTCCAGCCCGGCAGACCCACACGCACCGTCTCAACGCGAACCCTGACGATAACGTCGCTGTTGATCGGCGCCTGAACGGTATAGTTGCCCAGGCTGTCCGTTTCCACGGTCGCAATGACCGATCCGCCGGTAATCAGCTCGACAACGGCATTGCGCACCGGATTCGATGTGATGGACCCATAATCCAGACCATTCGTGGCCGGGTTGTGTGGCACTCTATCGAAAGTGACCGTACCAGAAACCGCAATATTGGTGTCTGGATCGCAGGCATCGCCAAAACCATCGCCGTCAGTGTCGGTCTGATCCAAGTTAGCCACTAACGGGCAATTATCCGCAAGGTCGTCGACGCCGTCGCCATCGTCGTCGTCGTCGCAAACATCACCGGCGTTGTCGGCATCAGTATCAAGTTGATTTGTATTTGCAATCAGCGGACAGTTATCGGCACCGTCGCCCACATTGTCATTATCGTCGTCCGCATCACACGCATCACCGATAGCATCGTTATCGTTGTCGGTTTGTGTAACGTTGCTTAGCAGAGGGCAATTGTCAGTTGTGTCTGCCACGCCATCGTTGTCATCGTCAGCATCGCAGGCATCACCGCTGCCATCGCTATCTGTATCCGTCTGGGCCAGGTTTGAGATAGTCGGGCAATTATCGGACGTGTTGACGACACCGTCACCGTCAGTGTCGTTGCTGCCGCCACCACCGCCGCCACCACCACAGGCGACGGCAAGCAGGCCAGCGGCCACCAGCACAGCAAGACGGCAAGTTGTCAAATTTTGTCTATTCATTGGGTCCTTTCCTATCTCATGAACATTCTAACCGGTGTAACCTGAACGCGGGCCAAACGGGCCCGAATTCCGGCATTTTCCCCTGCCTGCTCTGCTCGAACACGGACATATGTCACATCGGGAGCCAAAGCGTGAATCAGTCGTGTGGCCCGCTCCCTGACTACTGCTAACATGCAACCGCATGGGAGGAGGGTTATGACCAAAACTGTCCTGGTCACGGGTGGCGCCGGATACATCGGCAGCCATGTTGTACGACAATTGGGCGATGCCGGTGCACATGTCATTGTACTGGACAACCTGTGCACAGGGTTCGCCGATGCCGTGCTGTCTGGTGAGCTCATCCGTGGTGACTGCGGGGACAGCGAATTATTAGACCAGATTTTTGGACGATTCGATATTGAATCGGTTTTGCATTTCGCGGCGCACACTATTGTGCCCGAGTCGGTTGCAGACCCACTAAAGTATTACGCAAACAATACCTGTAAAACCAGAAATTTGCTGCAAGTCTGCGCAAAACATAGTGTAAACAATTTTGTCTTTTCATCGACTGCTGCCGTGTACGGAATTCCCGACAGTGATGTTGCAATAAGTGAAGCAGCTCCCACGTCGCCAATCAATCCCTATGGATTGTCAAAATTGATGAGTGAGTGGATGCTACGTGATTTGGCGGCCACCACCGGCTTGCGCCACGTTACTTTGCGTTACTTTAATGTAGCAGGCTCAGACCCGCAAGGGCGTATCGGACAATCCACTGCCAAAGCGACACTGCTAACGAAAGTTGCGTGCGAGGCTGCCATCGGCCTGCGTGACCGGGTCGCGATTTTTGGAACCGATTATCCAACGCCGGATGGTACGGGCGTGCGTGACTATATCCACGTTGAAGACCTGGCCGACGCGCATTTGCTGGCGCTGGCATACTTGCGTGACAACGGACCATCTATAACACTCAATTGTGGCTACGGGCATGGTTACAGCGTACGTGCAGTACTTGAGGCAGTTGAAAAAGCTGCCGGCAAACCGCTGAATATCGTAGAGGAAGCCCGGCGCGCCGGTGACCCGCCCTCACTGGTTGCCGATGCACAAAAATTACGCTCACTATTTGCCTGGGAACCCCGCTACGACGATCTGGACGCCATTGTCAGCACCTCCCTGGCCTGGGAACAAAAACTCGCGGATCGTCGTTGAGCAAGGCACATCTGCTGTGTCCTTGGGTTGCCCGGCCAATGCAATATTGAAGCGATGAAACTTCTACATGAATTGATTCTTTTCACCGCGAATCGCGACCCCGCCTCACCGGCATTGCGGCATCGCCTGAAAGACATCACTTATGCCGAACTCGCCGCGCAGGTATCGAGTGTCAGTGGCGGCTTGCTTGAATGTGGGGTTCAACGTGGTGATCGGGTGGCAATCTATCTGCCTAAACAGCCTGAGGCGGTGATCGCATATTTCGCCACGTCTATGGCCGGCGCCGTTTTCGTCCCGATCAATTCTCAACTCAAAGCCGCACAAGTCGAACACATTCTGGACGATTGCGCTGCCAAAATTCTGATTACTACAGCGGACCGCGCACAGAGCTTACGAGCAATGTGCGCAAAACATAACGGGCTGCAAACAGTCGTACTGGACGGTGACGAGGATAGCTCCAGTCTCGCAGGCTCGCTGCGATGGGAAGAGCTATTGGCGGCAAGCGCTAATCAGCGGCGGTCTGACGAATCCGACCTGGCCGCCCTGTTCTACACGTCTGGCAGCACCGGCAAACCCAAAGGCGTGATGCTGTCGCACTGCAATCTTGTGACCGGTGCGGAAAGTGTCAGCCAATATCTGCAAAACGACGCCGGCGACCGGTTGTTGACGGTGCTGCCGTTTAGCTTTGACTACGGATTCAGCCAGCTTAGTACCGCGTTCTTGGTCGGTGCGTGCGTGGTGTTGTTTGAATACCTGTTGCCACGCGACGTCGTTCGCGCCGTCAAGAACGAGCGGATTACCGGATTGGCTTGTGTGCCAACGGTCTGGCTGCAACTGTCTCGTCAGCAATGGCCGGTGGACATCACTAACCACCTCAGATACATCACCAACTCCGGTGGCAGCTTGCCACAGACCGCACTTGGCGCACTGCGAAAAAAACTGCCAAAGACTGATGTGTACTTGATGTACGGTCTGACCGAGGCTTTTCGCTCCACCTACCTCGATCCCACAGAAATTGATCGGCGGCCGACATCGATTGGCAAGGCTGTGCCGAATGCAAAGGTCATGATCGTACATGCAGACGGCAGTCCGTGTGGAGCCAACGAGCCTGGCGAACTGGTCCACTCCGGGCCGTTTGTCGCCCTGGGTTATTGGAATGACCCGGAGAACACGGCCAAACGATTCAGGCCTGCGCCGGGCGCTAGCACGACGGAAATCGCCGTTTGGTCAGGTGATACCGTCCGTGCCGATGAAGAAGGATTCCTGTATTTTGTCGGCCGTTCTGACGACATGATAAAAACTTCGGGCTATCGCGTCAGCCCAACCGAAATCGAGGAAGTACTGTACGACTCCGGTTTGGTCTCGGTCGCGGCTGCCGTGGGCATACCACATCATGAACTAGGCCAGGCCATAGTCGTGGCTGCAGTGTCTCCATCCGGTAGTGGTGACAGCAAGGGTGTGCTCGATTACTGTCGCAGTCAGATGCCAAACTATATGATTCCCGCTCATGTTGATTGGCGCACCCAACTACCGCGCACGGTCAATGACAAGATTGATCGGCAGTTATTGGCCTCAGAACTCAAGGATTTTTTTGCAGGCACGACGGCATGACCACGATTCGCTTCCAGTCACACGCTCCAATCACGCACTTCGAGGTGCGCGATCAGTGCCTGTACCTCGGATCGCAACCGGTAACGGATTTAGTGGCACAAGTCGGACAAACGCCAGTCTATATCTACGATCGCGCTGTGATCACGAAACGTATCGTGTCGTTGCGAAAGCAACTTCCCGACGCATGTCGTATCCATTACGCGGTGAAGGCCAATCCGATGCCGCAACTGCTCGATCACATTTCTAATCTGGTTGACGGGCTGGACGTTGCGTCTGCCGGCGAATTGGACTTGCTGATGCGGGCCGGAATTGACGCCGGACGCGTGAGTTTTGCCGGACCGGGCAAACGCAACGACGAGCTGGCAGACGCGCTGCGGGCCCGTATCACCGTAAACATCGAGTCAGAACGGGAACTTGATGTCCTGATTCAACTCGGCAGACAAGAGGGAATCAAGCCGCGGGTGGCAATTAGGGTCAATCCACCGTTTCAGTTGCGTGCGTCAGGTATGAAAATGGGCGGTGGACCTCAGCAGTTTGGAATCGATTCCGAAAATGTGCCCGCGCTGCTGGACCGAATGAAGCACCTCGATATCGAATTCATCGGCTTTCATATCTTCACTGGCTCGCAAAACCTCAACGTCAGGGCAATTTGTGAGGCCCAGGAACTCACGGTGAAACTGGCCGCTGAGCTGGCGGTTCACGCACCGTCGCCAGTGCAGTTATTAAACATCGGCGGCGGCCTGGGCGTGCCCTATTTTGATGACGAGGCAGATCTTGACGTTGGTGTTATCGGTAAAAACCTGGCAAAGCTATTGCCACAGATAAACGCTGCCATGCCAAACGCCAGTGTAGCGCTGGAGCTCGGCCGCTATTTGGTCGCAGAAGCCGGAGTCTATGTATGCCGTGTCATTGATCGAAAAATTTCTCGTGGCAAGGTCTTTCTGATCACAGACGGCGGTCTGCATCATCATCTGGCAGCATCGGGAAATTTCGGACAGGTAATACGCAAGAACTACCCTGTACTAGTGGCCAACAAAATTGGTTCAAAGCAGAGCGAAAAAGCTTCCGTGGTTGGGCCATTATGCACTCCCCTGGACCTGCTGGCCGACAACATGAGGATGTCGGTCGCAGCCCCCGGTGATCTAATCGCCGTGTTTCAGTCCGGTGCCTACGGCCGCAGCGCAAGCCCATTGGGCTTTCTGAGTCATCCGCACCCTGCCGAGTTATTGGTTTAGTCGTCGTCTTGTTCTTTTAGAAAACTGACACAGTGCCCGAAGACTGCTTCACGCCATTCTGCGCTAGCAAAAGTATGATTCGCTTCCTTTAGCACGTGTTGCTGCACACTGTCCTGAGTCATTTGTAAACGCCAGTCGTCAGAGCTGTTCAACAAGACCCGATATTCCTGGGCGGTCATATCCTGCCCACTTAGCAATACCAGCACCCGGCCATCAAACTGACGTGCGCCAAATAGCATACTCTGCAGGAAGCCGGCTTCGGCTGTATAAGTTGCCCCCAAATGCTGCTGCAACGACCTGAGAGACTTGAGAATATTCACCTTACCTCTGAGCAACCGCTTCCAGAACCCGCTGCTGATCAGACGAGCTGGATAATACCAACGCACGCGCGCGTGCTCCATCGAACCTTCCGTGTGCACCCACGGATTGAGCATAATAACGCCGGCTACCCGTGAATCACGATGAGCATACATCAATGCTGCCGACGCGCCATCACACAACCCCAGTATGACGATCTGACGCAGTTGTGGCACGACATCCAAAAGCTTGGTAATTGCCGCGTCGATATCAGGGGCTAATGATTCAAAAGAAAGGCGTTTACCGATGCTATCGCCGCTACCCCGGAAATCAAAATGCATGCTGGCAAACTGATGTGTGGCAGCATTCCTGCACAACAAAGTGAACAGGCGGTGACTGCCAACCCGATATTGCGGGCCACCGGTAACGACCAAAAGGCCCGTTTGCCGCGGTTGTGCCGGAATGTCGACAATGCCAACCAAAGGTGTGCCTTCACTCTCAAAAACCACCGCCCGGGTCACACTCATCGGACCGGCCCGGTCAGACAGTCAACGGTTGCCTGTGTCAATGCAGGTGCCCGCGTCGTTTCGGCACTGGCCCAATACGGCTCGTATGCAGGTCTCAGGGTACGAATCAGCTGGCATCCCATGCGTAGTGCCCGATCGTGTGCCTGTACTGCCTCGTCGCGGCTAATCCAATACATGGCGGTATTACCGGGCGCGAAGCGCTTTTCAGGCCCCCGTGCAGCGAGACTCGATGCAAGCTCCGGATGCAGTTCGTAGCCAGCCACCTCGACACTATTGCCTGCCAACAGTCGGGTGCGCAGGTCTTTAACGCTCTCTGTCTTCCCGGCCATCATCGCTGCCATGCTGCGTGTCCGCAGGAATTGATCCAAATACTTATTGCTGTCAAACACCGGATCCCACACAACCACTCGGCCTATCTTTGTCGCACCGGTTTCAATGTATTCGGCAGCCAGCAGCCCGCCGAGGCGCACGCCAATCAGATCGATAGTCTGAAAACCCTGGCTTTGCAGGCTCTTTACAACCTCATGCAGATCGGATAACCAGCCACTCCATCGCGCGTCCGAAAATTCACCGTCGCTGTCACCAGTACCATGAAAATCGAACGAACAACAGGACAATCCGGCGGTATTCAATTCCTGAGCTGTCGACGTCAATATTTCACGTACGCGATTCATTTCCTCGGCGAAGGGGGCAACGAAAACCACACATCGTGACCGATCTCCAGGTGCATCGTGACGTATTACGTACAAGTTCCCTGAACTTGTAGTCAAGAAATAAGGATGCGGCCCGTCTGAGCGGACGGCGCTGCTTTGTCTGCTCCGATCGACAAACGCGGCCAGCGTACCGAATGTTTCAAACAGTTCGGCACTGATGTCTTCGTCATCGAATTCCAAACCAAAGCGTTCCTCGAGGCCAATCACTACAGAAGCAACCGCCAGTGAGTCGAATTCAGGAATTCCACCGAGCAACCGCGTATCGGCGCCAAGTGCCATCCGTTCGTCGAGCTGCAGGATTCGGGTCAGCGTCCCTATCACCTCGACCAGACTGCTGTTGTCTTCGCCGCTCAAGCTAACTCCGCTATTACGTCTAGGGTCAGTTCTTCAATGCGCCGGGCATTGTCATCCCAGGTGAGCTGTTGCGTGTCAATCTGCGATCGCGCACCGTCAGCAAGCCGCTGCCTCAACGCGGGGTCATCGCAAAGATCTTTGATCGCGTCACGCAGGGAGCCCGTCACCGCCGGATCAAATAGTCTCGCGGATTCCCCATCGACTAAAATCTCCTGAATGTTCGGTGTCTGCGGCGCGACGATCGCTTTACCCAATACCATATACTCGAATATTTTGAGCGGGGATGCGTAGGGTGTGACTGACGGCTGCAGGGCGATATCGAAACAAGCTACGTAATCTGCGATCTCGTGCCGTTCAACCAAACCAGTAAAATGGACCCGGCTGCTGAGTCCAAGTTCGGTCGCAAGCGACTCCAATGGAGCGCGACCCGGTCCATCGCCCACAATCAACAAATGCACATCGCTACGCCCCAAAGATGGCAACGCACGGATGACCTCGTCAAGACCGTGCCACTCACGCACAAAACCCGTAAAACCGAGCACCAGTATATCAGTCAGCCCCAGCTCTCTGCGGCGTTCAATGTTGCAGCCTTGAGCGTTGAATCGGGACCGATTGATACCGTTCCTAATCACTACGATGCGTTTATCTGACACGTCGGACGCAATTAGATGATCCGCAAGCACCCGTGTCACCGGCAATACCCGGTCGGCATTTTGCCAGGCATAACGCTGTGACCATTGAGCAAGGCGTTGCAATTTCAGATCACCGTATTTCTGCCGCTCTTCCGCCAGCGGTGCATTGACTTCGAGCAGGTATGGAATCCGGTGTCGTTTACGCAACCAGGCGCCAGCCGGCGAGAATAAATTATAGCGCTCATAAAAAACGTCGGGTTCGAATTTCCTGTATTCCCGTCGCAAACGTATTGCGGTAAGCAATGAATAGCCCAGCTCGAGCAATTCGTAGATCACCCCTGGCAGACTACGCTTCAGCAACGAGATCAACCGGTTCTCTTCACCAAACCCCATGGCCTCGCCCGCCGCAGGCCCAACGATTCTAAGTTCATGACCGCGCCGTTCAAACGCATTGATCAGTTCGTCGATGTGGACTGCCTGACCATCCCGTGACGCCGTCCTGTGATGATATAGAATGCGCACCTGTTAAGGTCTTAGGCCATATCAAGGATACGGCTTACGGTGGTTTCGAACATCAGCAATGACCACAAAGTCGTGGCGTGATCGCTTTCCCCGCGTTCATGCTGTGCCCGCAATTTCCCGACCCGCGTCATATCAAACACGCCCAGTCTCCCCAGCCGCTCCTGGCCCAGCCTCTCACGCATCTTGCCGCGTGCCGGACCACGTAACCAGTCGGCCAGCGGCACCGAAAAACCCATTTTCTGACGATACAAGATATCCTTGTCGAGACGACTCTCAAGTGCACGCTTCAGCAGATACTTTCCGGTTCCGTTCCGAATTTTGTATCGATCGCCCAGACCACAAGCCCACTCTACATACTCGTGGTCCAAAAACGGCACTCGGACCTCCAATCCGTGCGCCATGCTGGCACGATCTACTTTGGTCAGAATATCCCCCGGCAACCAGGTTTTGAAGTCGAGATACTGAATCAGCGCAAGACCGTCAGCCACAGGAGAATTTTTAGCATGTCGTCTGAAATAATCCAGTGCCGCATGTCCCTGCAATCCGGTTTTGAATTCCTTCGTGTAGAGGCTGTTGCGCATTATGGTACTGCAACGTGACACGCTATCTAGATAAGCTTCAACCGGGTCCATGGCCAGCGCGCTCAAAGTCGTTTTTGCCCGCAAAAATCGTGGCCCCCAGTCCAGTTTTGGATAGAGACGACCCATAGGGCCAAACACGGATCGGCGCACACCTAGTGGCAACATCGCGCGAGCCCGCTCCTCGTTACAATGCAATCGATAACGCCGATAGCCGCCAAATGATTCATCAGCCCCGTCACCTGACAACGCAACCTTGACCCGCCTCCGCGCTATTTCACATACGCGGTAGGTCGGTATGGCGGAACTGTCAGCAAAAGGCTCGTCATATACGGTGGCAAGCGTGTCTATGAGATCGAAGTCCGCAGATGCAACCTCCTGACTCGAGTGATCCGTACAATATTGCCTGGCCACGCGCGCCGCGTATTGCGACTCGTCGTGGCTGTCTTCGGCAAAAGACATTGAGCACGTCAATACCGGGCCGGATGACAACCCAGCCATCGCGGAGACAACTGCACTCGAGTCGACGCCGCCGGACAAGAAGGCGCCCAACGGCACATCGGCAATCATCCGCCGCTGCACTGAATCAGACAAATGGCTTAACAACTTGGCGACCAGCTCATCTTCGCTGGCCTGCTCATTCGCCATACAAGGAATATCCCAATATTGTCGGGGCTGCGCACGTTCGCAGTTGCCACGGGGCAACAACAAGGTATGACCCGGCTCAAGTTTGGTCACGGAATTTAGAATCGTCCGTGGCTCGGGCACATAACCCAACGCCATGTATTCCTCAATGGCACACGGATCCAGCTCACGGTTCAGCTCCGGATGCACGAGCAAAGCCTTGAGCTCGGATGCGAAAATCAGGAACCCGGAAGGCAAGCGCGCATAGTAAAGCGGTTTGATGCCCAAACGGTCACGCGCCAGGAACAGATGTTGTTTTTCATCGTCCCAGAGTGCGTAGGCAAACATCCCGTTTAATCGCGTCACACTGTCTTGCTGCCATTCCTCCCAACCATGAACCAGCACCTCGGTATCTGACTGGGTTTGGAAACTGTGTCCCGTATCGATCAGCTCGTCACGTAGCATCTGGTAGTTGTATATCTCGCCGTTAAAGGTCACGACTACACTGCCGTCCTCGTTGTACATAGGTTGTTTGCCACCGGCCAGATCGATAATTGAAAGGCGTCGGTGCCCCAGCCCCACGCCATCGGCGACGTGATAGTCACCGTCGTCCGGACCACGATGCGCAATCGCATTGCACATACGCTCGAGCAACGCCCGGTCGATAGGCCGTTTGCCTGCTAAGTCTACAATTCCAGCTATTCCGCACATCTGGTTCTGATTCCGGTTCTAGCCGTCGCAGCTTGTACGCTGATCTGGATTTGACAGGCAGTTCGTCAATTCCGGCTGATAGCGGTCAAGAAACCGCAACAGCAAACTCAAATTTGTCTCGTCAGCACCATCGACGGCGTAAACGACGATGGCAGAAAGGCTGCCGCCGTGAATTAGCGAATCCCACGCTTCGGCAAGTTTGGCCTGATTAGCCGAAGCATTGCGCTTATCGCCGTTCTGATACCAGCTTGCCACGTACATGCGCTTCTGACCCGAGCGAAGTAACACCACGCGCATGTTCTTGTCTGTACGCTCTATTGTCTGTTCAACGTGCCACGCCTCATTATCAACCAGCCTGTTGCTGCTGCTTGCTGCATCGACACCCCCATCTGATGCATCGTAGACGTCAACAAATTCGTAAATCGTAAGTTTGCCGTCAGTTATCGCCCGTCGCAGACTCTGGTCGCTCGGTTGGAAAAACGGCTGCCACGCCGAATCAAATGAGGTTACTGCCCACATACCGGGTAATGCCGGCAATTGCGCAATAACGCTGCTGTTGGCCCGCGCGCGGGCAACCCCAAGCAATGACGGACCCACCAGCATTACCGCCAGAGTTGCGATCATGGCTACGATATACGGCCGGAAATGCACCGTTGCCGCCATCACCGGCGAAGACGACTGAGATGTCTGCTCAAGTGCTTCGTCACGAAACCGTACGCCAATGGCGAAGAGCACAAACATGACGATGCCAAAGAACACCCATCCATAGATGAAATGATCAATGCCCACCGCGAGTTTCATGCCGCTAAGAGAGGCCAAAACAACAATCATGTACGCGCGGATACCATTGGCGAAAATCGGCACTATTATAGACACTACAATGAATATCAATCGCTTACGCCATGTTCCAAATGTAAGATATGCGAAGATCGTACCCAGAACGACGGAGGCGATTAGATAGCGGATTCCACTGCAGGCTTTGGCAATTTCGAAGTCGCCACCGGGAACGGCGATAAACAACCCTTCACGGTAAACTGGGAAACCGCTGATCCCCAGTAGCAATGTGGTGAGATCGGCGGTAACTTCCATTAAATGCGGAATCAGAAATTCGCCGAACGGAACGGCAAAAAATAAAAACAACAACGGGAATGCGCTTGCGCGAACTACTCTTGGACCGGCCACCGTCAAAACCGCCGATGGTATGAGTGCTACAGCGGCAAATTGTTCCAGCGCATTAACGCCCAGGTATCGCCCGGTAACCCAGGCTATATTGAAGAAAAGCAGAAACGCAAGCCCCGGCCAAAAGGGCTGCGGATTGATCGACCCCAGCTCGTGCCGCCCGCGAAAAAGCAGATACAAGAATATCGGCCCGACTATCAAACCGTGAGCAAATGTATCGGAGCGTAGCCAGATATCCGCCATCGCCCGGAAGGTGCTCCAATACACTGTGACTGTGACCACAAATGCAAAGGCGATCAAAAGGATCGTCGGACGTCTTAGCTCCCGGATATTCGTTTTTAGCACCGATGCATGGGACTCAGACACGCGCTACCTCTGCAGTGTCCTTTTCGCCCGCCAGAACGCGATCCAGGTGGGTCAGTGCGGCGTGCCATGAAAAATGGTCTACAACATGGTCGCGATTGGCAAGGACCACTGTCGCAGTCAGCTGGCGCAGAACCAAATCGGCAAACTGCTCAGGTGTGTCGGCAATACCGATGCCCGGTCCTCGATAATCGATTCCACGCATAGCCGCGCTGGTTGCCACGACCGGCTTGTCCATTGCCATCGCCTCCAGCACCTTGTTCTGCAATCCACGGGCTACACGCAGGGGCGCCACCGTGATGTGCGCGTGCGCAAGATAAGGGCGCACATCGGGAACTCGCCCGGTTACGACTACGCCCGGTAACTCAGCCAGGGCACGCACGTCAGAGCCGGGATTTGACCCCACTATGAAAAACTGTGCTTTGGCGACCTGTTTCCGGATCATCGGCAGGACTGAGCGGGCAAACCAAGTTACACCCTCCATGTTAGCCCAATAGTCCATCGCCCCAGTAAAAACGATCACTGTCGTGTCATTCGAATAGGGATTGCTATATTCGGCCCGCGTCGAAAAATAATCGCTGTCGACACCATTTGGCATGACCTGGATCTTTTGACTCTGATTGCCACTTCGTTTTCGCAACAATTCGGCCTCATCTTCCGAAATCAACAATGTGTAATCGAAGTTTGAGATTTGAGCGGTTTCTGCCTCGCTGAGCAAGCGCGCCTCTCGGTCGTATAACCAACTTCGTGGCCAGACGTTCAACCTTGTATATTCCCGCCATTTTTCGGAATCGACATCCACCATGTCCAACACCGTACGCGCAGACTGTGGTAACGCGGCAACATATGGCGCCATCCCAGTGGAAAATACGAGAACCGAGCCAACACGGCAGCGCTGGTTTAGATCGGATACCCATCTGGACAACTTGCGATCGCCATAATAAGACATGGTTACCGAGCGGCCAGTGGCTATTGCCTGTAGACCGCGTAAAACGGTGCGTAGATACCCGGCCGGTCTGACGCAAATACTTTCACATCGTTTCTCAAGCTCAGGCAAGTGGCGCCAATCATCGGCCGAGTCAATAAAAGTGCCTAGGTGCAACCGGTACTGTTCAGCCAGGTGACGAAAAATATGATAGGAACGAATCTTATCGCCCTTGTTTGGCGGCCACGGGATTCGATGCGTGAGCAGTAGTACGTCACTCATCCGAGGTTGCGCGAAATAAATGGCCCGATCAGTCGAGACAGTGGCAACGGCATCCGTTTCCAAAGATTGATGAACAGACGGTACTTGGGGTTAGTCGGACTTAGATTCGGCATGGCCGTCGCACGCACAAGGCCGTATTCGTAATACAGCGGCTCTGGACTGAAACCCCAGTGTTTTTTGAATCGATAGGAGCCCGTGTCCACTTTGCTGCGGCCATAGTCGAAAACCCGCACGCTGCGTTGCGCCGCCTGACACATTACCTGCCAATACAGAAAATCATTGGCACAAAGCACACGCGCCTCGCTCGTACCACCGCCATAGTAAGGGAGCACGTGGTCGCGGAAGTAGAAACTCATCACGCCTGCAACCGGCCTCGAATCGCTGCTGACAATGGTGACTTCACAATCATCGCCGAACTCCGCTTTCAGGAGCTCCAGGTACCGTTTGGAAAAGACCGGCGTCCCAAGATTGCGGACACTTTGCGAGTACATGTCGTACAACACGTCGATATCGTCGTCGACGTGGCAGTCAAGGCCGGCCTTGATTCCTTTGCGAATCATCGCGCGTTGTTTGCGTGGAACCGCACTAAGATTTTCTTCGTCAACGCTGGAAATTTCTTTCTTGAACGTGACATACAAATCTTTTGTCGGCCAGCATGGGTTTTGGGGCGTCTCGTTGCGTAGCTCCAGATAATCAACTGAAAGATCGCCGGCCAGCTGCATCGCCCGGTCGATCAGATGGGTCACCGCTTCCGGATCCGCGCTGGCAACACCACCGTATACGCAAAAGGGAACCGAGATGAGTGCCTTGCCGAATAACAGACTGCGAACATGAAACAGCGGTAGCACACCACAAATCGTACCGCCGCGTTCGGCGATCAGGTAATGAGCACGATGACCAAACGCACGAGTGATAACGCGCCTCCAGCCATAACGATGGAAAAAACTGGCTTGAGCGCTATTGACGACAAAACGCTCCCACGCCAGTTCATCTGTGTCGTCACAGACTCTCACGGTCACCGCAGCCACTCCGGCTGACGGCGACTCAAGCACGGCGGAGGTCACCGGACTCATCACTAGTTTTGGCAAATATGTTATCCATTCTGTCCCAGTCGAAATCCTGCAACAAAGACTTGAGCCTCGATTCGGTATGTCGCAGGTTCAGGTAATGGCGGAACCGTGCACGTGCTGAGATACCGGGCACCCTTGGCTGATCAGTGTCGATCTCCCAGGGGTGCAAATAGAAGACGGCGGGCTGGTGTTCGACACGATTGATCCGACGCAATGCCCACCTGGAAAAACAATAAGGTGCCAGCCTGAACCAGCCACCACCACCACAGGGTATATTTTTCTGCCCAATAGCAATCGTGGTAACCGGCACCTCCAATATGCCGTCCTCAGCAAGTCGAAAAGCGAACCTCGGAAATCCCGGAATTCCATAATGATCATGACGAATTGGACAGATACTGGACGAGTAGCGATAACCTTCTTCCGCCAGGACCTGTAGTGCCCAAAGTGTGTCAATTGAGACTGAATAGCTAGCGGCACGATATCCACGCACGACAGAACCGGAAATATCCTCCAGCAATCGGCGTGTCCGTCTGACATCTGCCCTGAACTCCTCACTATTCTGACTTGTGACACGACGATGCGACCACCCATGACTGGCCAGTTCGTGACCCGCATCGACAATTCTGCGCACGAGTTGCGGTTCTTTTTCCGCTACCCAGCCCAACATAAAAAATGTGGCTTTAGTATCGTACTCGGCGAATAACTGTAACAGGCGATTGGTATTTTGCGATACTCGCAGTGGCCATTCTTGCCAACGCTCAGGACCGACCTGCTCTTCGAATGCGGAAACTTGAAAATAGTCCTCTACGTCCACCGTCATGGCGTTGACGGGTGCGGATGAGCTAAAACGCTCGTGCGAGGGAATGGGGTCCGGTGCCGGCATCGCAGACAATACCCAAATGTAATCTCAACCGGTACCAGCGGCACCGACGAGGTCTTCCAACTTGGATTCCAGTACGCGCAGCCGTTCTTCAAGCTCTGATTTGCTGCGTGGCTGTCCTTCCGTCTCAACAGCTGTCTCTGGTGCGGGCGTCACCAGATCGCCTGACATTTCCTGACTCATCTCTCTAATGACTTCTTCAATGTGTTCGACATCAAAATCGCGTATTTCTTCCAGGTAGCCGAACAATAACAGGCGATCCATGACAATATTGACTTTGCGGGGTATCCCACCGCTCGCTTCATAGATGTACTCGTAGACTTCGGAAGAAAAAGACGGATCGCCGTTCCAGCCAACGGCAACCAATCTAAAACCGATATAGCGCTTGGTCTCTTCCGGTGACAACGGCTCGAGGTGATAGGAGGCGACAATACGCTGCCTCAACTGCTCCATGCGCCTGGCCTGCAACGTAACACGCAGTTCTGATTGCCCGACCAGAAAGATCTGCATCAGCGCGCGACCCCGTGTATCAAGGTTTGACAGTATGCGCAACTCTTCCAGCGCTTCGGGTGATAGAGTCTGTGCCTCATCCACAATCAACATTACGCCGGATACCCGATCATGCGCATGACGCAATGACTTCTCCAGATTTGTCATTATGGAGACCTTGCTCTTGCCCTCGTAGGGGAGATTGAGTGCTGCCGCAACCGCAGACAGAACATTGTCCTCATTCAGATTTGCAGCCGCGATTCGTGCCGTAGCCATTTCCTGATCCGCCATCTCGGCCAATAAGGTTTGAATCAGCATCGTCTTACCGGTACCGATGTGGCCCGTAATGACAACGAAGCCTTCGGCCTGTTCCAGGCCAAAACGCAGATAACTTAGGGCACGCTTATGACTACGACTCGGAAACAGAAATCGCAGATCCGGTGTAAGTTGAAAGGGTCTCGCACTGAATTTATAAGCTTCCAAATACATTTCAGAACCTTTTGCCTACGCCGACACTAATAGTATTCTCGGTATATTCCTGCGACTCGGCGGTCGAAAATCGGCTGTTCTGCCACACACGCGCGTTAACAAAGAAGCCGTTCTTGATTTCCCGTTGCAGACGAAACTGCAGGCGCACATCTTCGGGGTCGTTTGAGCCGGATCGAAGATCAAATCGTTGCCAGCCGGCATCAACACTAAACTCAGTCCGAGGCAGCGCCGTCCAGGTCCATGATAACGCCACACCAAAGATGCCATCCGAATCTCCGAGCGCTGTCGTTAGATAATCACGATCTTCAGAATAGGCGTTGAAGCGATATCGGCTGCGCGCCAGCTCGAGTGTTGCTACCGTTGATAAGCGCTTGCGTACGTACACTTCGGCGCCGGGCGTAGGTAACTCGACACCGGTAATATTGCTCAAAAACTTGAACAGCGCCTCATAGCCTTGCTGCTGTTGTCCAATGGTCGTCGTTTCTTCCAGATAGGAAATATCTGTTTGCAGCAGGCCCGCTGCACGCTTCAGGCTGAAGCTATATGAATCCCCAAAATGCTGTTCGCCGACAGAAATACTAAAGGTCGTCAGACGATCCAAATCACCGCGCAAGCCAACGTTCCAAAAAGCCCCGTCAATTTTGCTGGCACCAAGGATTTGATTGAATTCGTTGTCTTCGTCTCCACCACCGACGAATATCGCTGTTTTGCCTAACGACCACGAAAACTCGCCACCGATTCGCTGCAAATCAACTCTGGCTCCAGAATCGTAGTCTATGCGCGAACTGTCGGCATCAATGCGCCAGGACCAGGACGAGCTCGGTGGCGTTCCGGAAATGCTCGCACTCAGACCATTGCTCTCGCTGTCGACCAATGATACGTCGTCGTACTCCACCAATCCGTATTGATAGCCGACTACAATGTTGCTGTTCCTGCCAAGCTGCCGCTGAAAGTATGGATTGACACGGAAGTAACCGACTTCGTTCCGATTTTGACCCGGCGTAATACCGCTAATACCAATACGACCCTCTGGATTGACAATTTGCTGCCCGAGAGATCCTGAAAAATCTATAAACACAGAATCTCCGATCAGTTGCGCTGTGCCTCGGGTGCGAGAGTAGTTTAGAACTTCATCCAGGTCATCACGTCTGGAAAAAATCAGTCCCTGCAAGCGATAGTCAAATTCGATATCGAATCGCTTGCCGACTGCGGTTAATTTCAGTTCCGGTTTTATCTCGGTGACGAACTCATCATCTTTCAGGGCGTCCGTATCCAGTTCCAAATTGTCGGTGTAGGTTTCTGCCACGATAATCGAAGGCTCGACCTCCCATTCCACAGCTAAGACTGTAGAACAGCACAGGATGCCGGTGACAAACGCAATGCCTCTAATTCTGCCCATAATAGCCCCCATAGTATGGCGAACTGGCAGGCGCACGGCACTTATTCAGAACGATATCGATTTTCCTGTCTCCTAATAATTCCAAAGTCCTGTTTACTGCGCGTTGTGGCGTCTGGCCCGCGTGCACAACCAGTACCAACTGCCCCATCAGTGTTGCAAGCGACTGAGCCTCGCTGGTTTGCAGGATAGGGGAGGTATCAAAAAGAATTATGCGATCGGAATAACGTGTCGCCAATTCCTCGGCAATTGCCTCCATCCGCTGACTCGATAACATTTCGGCGGCGTGACGATGGCGTTGTCCGGCAGGGATAATCTTCAGTGACGGCATGTCGGTCTGCAGCAGCACGTCGCCGATGTCGATTGTATGATCCTGCAGCAAGTCCATCAGGCCAGGTTCGTTGTGCACGTTGAGTATGCGACTGACGTGTGGCTTTGCGACATCGGCGTCAACTAGTAGAACAGTGCGATCACGCTCCAGCGCGATACACATTGCAAGATTCATGGCGGTGAATGTCTTACCTTCGGCTGGCAGTGCGCTTGCTATCATTACAAGATTCTCGCGCTCTGCCCCCTCTTGATGCTCTTCAAAAGCAGCACTTAACAACGGGCGTTTAATACGCCGAAATTCGTCGACTATTTTGTCTGCAGTCTCGCCGTATGGCGTAAGACCTTCCTTGGCCAATTGCTCGTGATTGAGTTCGATATCGACCTGCCCAGCACCGGTTGGGATATGGGGACCGCCTCCGATGCGGGCGTCGTTTATCACCCGTTTATCCTTGATCGGTGTGAGCTTGTCTAACTTCCGGTGTTTGTCTACCGCCTTTTCGACAATGCTCATGCTGATATCCTGGCGACGATTTTAGATGCCAGCAAGACCGCTGGGGCACGCAGCATTATTGCTGCGACAAACGCGCTGAGCAATAACGTCAAACCCAGCATGAACACACCCATTTGCAGGCGGCGAGCAAATTTCTGACCGGGCGTCAGTATGACGCTAATTGTGCCGAGCACACTGACACCGGTTTTTGGCGCCAGGCTGGCCAGGCCGCCAAAAACCGGATCAATCTGGTTCATTGAATAAGCGAACAGACCCCCACCGGCCAAGCCAAACACCAACGCTACCCACAGAAATAGAATTCGATTCGGTCCGATCGGGTCCAGCGGGATCGTGGGCGGATCGATCACCCTAAACTTGACGTCCTCACTGCTCTGCTCCGCATTTTCCGTCAACCGTGCTGATTCGAAACGGTCCAGCAATGCTTCGTAGCGTGCTTTGGTCACCTCGTAGTCGCGATTGAGTTTTGTCAATTCGGCCTCTACTCCGGGTATCGTATCGACCGACCGTTGCAAGCCCAGCACGGTTTGCCTCTGCTGCTCGATTTTTGCCCGCAGCTGGGCTACTTCGACCTCCGTAGTATTCAGTTCGATCTTCATGCTCTGATACACCGGATTGAGATCCGCCGGGTCGGTAGTTCCACCTGCCGTACCCCTCGCAACAGCGTCGTCACGTTGCTCCTTCAACCGCTCAAGAGTGTCTTGGAGTGCAATAACATCCGGATGGCGGTCCGTGTACTGCAAACTCAGATCACGCAGATTATTTTCCGCTGCCGCGATCCGCAGATCATACTCGCTGGTGACGCTATCTACGCGCAGCACCGGTTCTTCGGTCTCAAGCTGATGCAATAACTCCAGTCGAGTGCGTTGCGCCAATCCCAGCTGCGCCTCGAGTTCTTGCAACGTGGCAGTCGAAGCCTGCAACCTGGCATAGTAATCTCCGGTCGTGTTAGGCATAACGCCGACGTTCTCTTTCTTGAACTCCGCCAAGCGCTCTTCCGCATCGACCAGTCGGAGCTCATGTTCAGCAATTTGTTCATTTAAGAATCGCATAGCGACCTGTGAGTCACTGCGATTTCCCTGCAGTGTATCGCCAACAAAATTAGACAACAGTGTCTGTACGACAGCGTGCGCCGTTCGCGGGTCGCGATCGCGGAATGAAATTGTGTAGAGTCGATCGCGGGACTGCCTAATCTGGATGCTGGTTTGGAGTTTGTCGATCAGACCTTCCATCTCACGTGGTGTGTCGGCGCGCAAGTCCAGATCTGTCTCACGCGCAACCTCCTCCAGATGCGGTCGGCTGAGCAATGCGCGGGTCATCATATTGACCTGATTCATGACATTCGATTCGGTAGTCAGACCGCGCAGCAAAGGACGCAGGACCGAATCGGTGTCCACGAAAACACGCGTGGTCGCCTCGTAGACGTTTGGCAGGCTGTAGACCACCGCCCAGCCGATTACACAGGCCAGCCATGACACCACGAGCGCCCGCCACCGGAATCGCCACATCCCGCGGGCATGACTAAATGTTTGTTGTATGAGGTCGTGCATCGCTAAGTGTTTGAATTATACACCCCCAAACATGATGTTCTCCGTTTCCCTTGAGGCACCAGAGTGACCCAGTTCACAGATTTGTCATAAAGAGGGAATGTTGGCTAGAAACGGGCTTCCGGAATGATCAAAACATCACCGGGCATCATCTTCACATTGGCCCGAAGGTCGCCCTTGTCCAGCAGTATATCTGGCCGCACATTGATCTCAATCATCTCAGCCCCCTGCCGTCGAATGATTTTGGCGCGGCGGCCAGCCGCCAAATCGGTCAGCCCGCCAACCTCAATCAAGACGTCCAGCAAAGTCAGATGTTGTCTGTAACTCAGTGATCGGGGTTGCATGGCCTGACCTACAACACGCACCTGTTCGCTCAAGTCACCCACGAAGCCTGTCACTATGACTGTGACTACGGGACTCTTGATGTATTCGGCCAGGACCGCCTCGACATCGCGAGCCAGCTCGGAGGGCGTCTTGCCGGCCGCCTGCATGTCTTCTACCAGCGGAGTGGAAATTTTACCGTCAGGCCGGACCGGCAATGCAGCTGACACGTCGGCGTGTCGCCAAACAAAAATCTCCAGTTGGTCCCCAGGACCGATTAGATAGTGTTCGCCCGGAGCCGGTGCGGGTTCGGCGGCCGATTCGTCAGAGGCGACCGCCGGTACCTCGGTTACGCCATTATCAACTACAACTCCAGCGGTCGGAGCGCAGCCGGACATCAAAAGCACCGACACAACGATAACAAAAAGGGTCAATTTAGGGGGCATCAACATTGATTTTACTGCAGCACAGCGCCAGCCGGTTGAAAACTCTAGCACACCAGCCAGAGGCCGTCGCGGTATCAGATCTCGTTGTAAGCTTCATATTCCGTCAAATTGGCCGGATGTCGGCGACCTGTCTATAGTAATGTGCCCTCTCAGCTAAGACCGCATACCAGGCCCCTATGTTCCAAGCCATTGTCACGAGACTCCAGCTCATTGTATTGACGCTCGTCCTTTCGTTAACGGCATGCTCGCCGTCAGTGGATACCGAAACGCGTCTGCAAATTGCTTTGGAAAACGAGGGCCGCGGCGAACCTATCACCGCTATCCTGGAGCTGAAGAACATACTCCAAACGGACCCGGATCACCCGGCAACACTCGCGGAGTTAGGTCGCTTGTCTGTCGACGTCGGACAGTCGGCCCAGGCCGTACAATACCTGACACGTGCTAAGCAGCTCGGTGCCACCGACCCGGTTGTCATGGAGACATTGGGGCAAGCCCTACTCGCGCAAGGTGAACTTGAAAGGCTGCTGCAGGAATTCCAGACCAGCACTATCCCCGCGGACTCGAGGGGTGCGGTCGAGGTGCTCCGCGGTGACGCATTGCTGGGATTGGGGCGACTCGACGAAGCCGAAGACGCATTCCGCAAAGCCAGCGAAACGAAGTCTTCCGCCGCTATCGGATTGACCGGGCTCGCGCGGACCGCGATGATTCGCGACCAGCTCGATGAGGCGGAACGTCTGATCAACGCCGCGTTGGAGCTTGATCCTTTTTCAGTCGCATCCTTTCGGGCGCTCGGCGCCCTACGTCACCAGCAAGAGCGTTACGACGACGCGGAGCGCGCTTTTATCAGCGCGGTGGAGGCGACAGCGGTACGACAGACGCCTGGTGAGTTATTGCTCGCGCGGGTTGGGCTCGCAGAATCACAATGGCGAAGGGGCGAAACGGGCAAGGCGCTCGGTAACGCCAAAGACCTGCTCGACGCCTATCCCTGGCACCCACTGCCACTTTATCTGCGTGCACTGTTCGCCTACGACGCTGGAGAATATCGTCTCGCCACAGAATTTCTGCGAGAAGTCAGGCTGTCTGTGCCGCGGCATCGGCCGTCGCAGCAGTTGCTAGCGGCAAGCGAATACGAGATTGGAAACTACAGCAATGTGGAGCTGCTACTCAGAAACTATCTGAAACAGGCTCCGGACGACATTGAAATGAGGCGTCTACTGGCGCGCGCGCAATTGCGGTTGGGAAATCCTACCGGCGCACTTGCTACGCTGCTGCCGGTCGTCAAACATACACCTGACGATGCACAATTCCTTGCTCTGTTAGGCAAGGCCAGTCTGCATAGTGGCGATGCTGAATCAGCAGCAGATTATCTGGAAAAGGCCATCAGAAATGCGCCCGATAATCACGACATACGTATCAGTCTGATTGTGGCACAAATCGGATCCGGACAAACCGACAAGGCCGAACAGAGCCTCACCGCCCTACCAGATACGCAGGAAATGCAACGGGCACGATCGCTGCTGGGTTTGGTGTTGCTGATGCGTAAGACAGAGAGTGAACGCGCGTTACAGTATGCAAAGCAGCTGCGCCAGGCCGTGCCGGCCAATCTGCACGCCATGCTTGCATTGGCTGAGCTCGCGGAAAACCGCGGCGATCCGGTGCGGGCGATTGAATGGCTGGAGATGGCGCGCAACCGCAATCCAGACTCGGTAGAGCCCAGGTTGCTGCTGGTGCGTTACTACAATGAACGCGACGATCACGAGCGGGCGCACAACATTGCGGTTGAGGCAGTACAAATCCGTCCGCACCAGGCCGATGCGCTGGTAGCATTGGCAGCTGAGAAGATGGCGTTAGGACAAGCTGAACAAGCCGTTGCAACGCTGCAGGAAGCCTTGCGTGCATCACCGGAATCCGGTCAGGCCTATCTTGGGCTGGCGCGCGCTGCGGTAGGACGCGATGACTTAGATAGCGCCCGTGACTTTCTTGGCAAGGCCGTTAACTTGGACACGACGCTGCTACCGAAAGCAGTGGCGCTGATACTGGAACTGGCCCATAGCAATCATCGATCTCAAGCACTAAGCCTGGCGAGTCATCTGCAATCAGTCGCTGAAAATTTGCCACATGGGTATACCGCTGCGGGTGATTTGCACATGGCCGAGCGACGTTTCGGAGAAGCACTCTCAGCCTATCAGACGGCTATGGCCTTATCGGACGATCCAGTGCTTGCATTAAAAGGTTTTATCGCAGCAAGAGAAGCCGGCTCGCCGAAACCCGTACGATTGTTGCAACAATGGCTGACGTCTCATCCAGAAGATGAAAGCGTGAAGAAGATGTTGGCGAGTGCCGGACGTCAATAGCATTACCGATCCTGCTGCCCCAGCTCCTCCAATAGTGCTTTGGCATCGTCACGACTACTGAAGCCACCGCCGTCAGTCAATATGGCATCCAGCAAATCCTTTGCTTCACCTGAAGCCCCATTACGCTGCAAGGCTACCGCGAGGTGGTATCGGATGTCTGGATCGTCGGGAGCCTGATTTGCCGCTTGCCGCAGCCAAGTGGTTGCTTCGCTGACTTCGCCTTGCTTTAACAACAACCAGCCGTAGGTATCGGTTACCTGCCCGACGCCAGGCATCAATTCGTGCGCACGTTTCGCAATATCAATTCCCTGCCTCAGGTTGTCGGCACCACCTGCCTCAGCGTAAAGCCAGGCCAGATTGTTTAACGCAACGACATTATCCTTGTCCTGCTCCAAAACGCGCCCGTATTCGACAACTGCCTTCTCCGTGAGCCCATTGCCCTCGTAGGCTTGGGCCAACTCGACCCTTATGTGCAAATTGTCAGAATCTTTAGACAACCATTCTTCCAGGACCAGATGGGAATCGGCGTGGCCGGCGCGGTTGCGCGCTTGATAACGCTTGATTGTAATTGCTTCGGTTGGTAACAATTGTGCTGCCTTGTCATACGCGGCGATAGCGTCGTTGTAGTGACCACGCATGATATGAATATCGCCTGCTACTACGTCGGCCTCAGGTCGGTCTGGGTATTCGCCCTTCAAACTCTCCACTAACTTGAGTGCTGCGGAGTAGTTTCCTGCCAGACCCTCCATTCGTGTCACAGCAATCTTTGCGCCCAGGTGCCTGGGGTTGAGCTCCAACACCTTATCCAATGACCTCCGTGCAGCCTCGTTCATGCCGAGCTTTAGCCGCGCTTGAGCGAGATAGAAGTGCGTATCCACAGAATTGGGGCCGTGCTGGAGCGTACGCTCGAATGTACCCAACGCTTCGCTATGTCGGTTCGTTTGAAGCTGCAACAGCCCGACCATATTGAGCGCGTCAACACTATTGGGCGCGATAGCTAGGGCCTGGTCTGCGCGTTGTTCGGCCAGCTCCGGACGGTTTGTGCGCAAATAAAAATGCGCCAACAACAACGCCGGCTGCACTGCTTCAGGATTAGCGTCGCGCGCTGTCTCCAGGATTTCCACCGCCCGGTCCTGATCGCCGCGCTTCTCGGCAAGTTGCGACAAGCCAAGCAAGGCAATCAGATCACCTGGTGATCGGGACAACAAAGCGTCGTAACGTTTTTCGGCACCCGCCAGGTCACCATCGATGGTATCCAGCCGTGCGAGATTAATCACCGCACCCACGTCATCGGGGTCGAGCTTAGCGGCCGCCTCAAACTGATCGCGTGCAAGGGCGTTTTCGCTCACCGCCATGTGAAAACTACCCATGAGCCTGTGACCCACTCCATTATCTGGATTTCGCGCCAGGACAGCAGCAGCATCGGCTCGGGCGCCCTCAACATCTCCACCGCGCAGACGTGCCAGGATCAAAAGGTAGTCGCGCTGCGGCCCTGGCTTATCCGGCATTTCTTCCAGCAGGGCAATTGCTTGGTCGATCTGCCCGGCAGCAATAAAGCTCGTTGCCACTTGCATTTGCACAACCGGATCCTCACCTCCGGCGGCAATGCCCCGCGAAAGAAATTCCAGACCCTTTTCGGTCTGACCACTACGGACACCTGCTGTACCGGCCATTGCCAGTATTTGTGGATCGGCAGAACTACCCTGTACCAACGGTTCCAGCACGTTGAAAGCCTCGTCTGGACTTCCCAGACTCAATTGCGTTTGTGCCAATAGTCTGCGCGCCTGCTCGTTTCCGGGATCGGCACTGACTACCGAACGCAGATGCACTTCTGCCAGAGCATAATTTTCCTGGGACATCGCGGCAGCCGCCAGAAGTAGCCGTGCCGGTTGATAGTCAGGAAATGCGGTAATCACGCGCTGGGCCTTTTCAATCGCATTATCCAGCTCGCCTGCCTCAAAGTCGGCGCGTCCCGCCTGATATAGCGAGAGCGGATGGTCCGGTGCGATATTCAGCATTTCTGTTGCCACATCCTGAGCCATACCGGGTTTTTTCTGCGCCAACAGCACGTCGACCAGACCCCCCAGATAGGTCAGGCGCTCGCGTCGCAAGGCTGGAGTGCTGGAGATTTGTATCGCTTCTCTGAAGCTCGATTCAGCGTCAACGTAGTCAGCACTGTTCATTTGCAATCGGCCCAGGGCAGCGTACGCCGCGTGCGCATCACCGTGTTGTGCAATCACGCGACGCAGAGAATTCTCAGCTGCCTTTGAGTCTCCGTTGTCCAGATACACGCGTGCCATACCGACCAGTGCATCAGGGTGGTCCGTTTGTAACGCAAGCGCCGCCTGGAAACTGCTTTCTGCTTGTGTAATGTCTCCCTTTTGCAGATGTGCGTTGCCGTACACTGCGTTAAGATCCGCCTGGTCCGAGGGATTGTCGAGGCCTTCCGCCTGAAGAGTAAACACATCATCAGGCTGATCAATCGCTAACATCGCGCGTGCCAGCGGTACTACATAGTCGCTGCTTTCGGCACCTAACTCACGGGCTCGCTGCAATTCCTTGGCGGCCGTGGCCGGATCGCCTGCTTCAAGCGCGACTCTGCCTAATAACACGCGAGCTCTGATATTGGCGGGGTCCGAACGCAGAACATTCTTTAGCTCGATACCGGCTGCACGGTATTCATTCCGGGCCATCGCCTGCTCCGCACGCTCGATACGTGTAGCGTCATCAACACCAGCGTTGCACGCGCCCAAACCGGCAAGTAACACTACTGAAGCCGTCATACGGACGAGTTTGATGCTATTCATTACGCAATCCCATGTCGTCTAGTCATGTCTTCGCAAGTTGCAGCTTGGATCAAGCAGTTTCGGTAATATCGTGTTTCTGCATCAGATTGTAAAACGTCGGCCGCGTGATACCGAGCAACTCGGCAGCCTTTGAAATATTTCCGTCAGTGATCGTCAGCACCTGTGTCAGCGCTCGTCGCTCGGCCTCAAGCCGAACGGCGCGCAGATTCATTGGGTAGGAGCCAGTTCCGGCAACGTCCAGACCGAGGTCCGCTGCTGTAACCTGCTTGCCTTCAGCCATAATTACCGCTGACTTGACCTTGTTCTCCAATTCACGCACATTTCCTGGCCATTCGTGTGTCTCAATAGCCTGTAAAGCGCCTTGCGTGAAGTTCCGTAATGGACTGCTCTGCTTGGCAGCATTTTCCTGGAGAAAAGCACGGGCCATCACAACCGCATCACCGGGACGGTCCCGCAAGGGCGGGATCGCTGCGGTAACCTCGCTGATCCGATAATAGAGATCTTCGCGAAAACGGTTATCCGCTATTGCCACCTTTAAATCCTGATTGGTCGCGCAAACTACACGCACATCCACCGGGATCTCTTTTCGACCGCCGACCCGTTCCACCGTTCTTTCCTGCAGGAATCGCAATAGCTTTGCCTGCAGGGCCAACGGCATGTCGCCAATCTCGTCGAGAAATAGTGTGCCGTCATTAGCAAACTCGATCTTGCCAGGCGTAGTTTTGGCAGCCCCCGTAAAAGAGCCCTTCTCGTAGCCGAATAGTTCGCTTTCCAATAGATTCTCAGGGATTGCCGCACAGTTGATTGCGACAAAAGCCTCCGAGGCACGCGGACTGAGATTGTGTAGGGCACGAGCCAGCAACTCCTTGCCCGTTCCACTTTCGCCCAATAGCAACGTAGTCGCAGTCGTCGGCGCAACTTTTTCGATCAATCGGCAGACTTGTATAACCTTATCGCTGGTGGCAATGAAACCCTCCAACGGCGAAGAAGCATTGCGTGCCAGCAATAACCGATTCTCTTCCTCAAGTTCCCACATGCTAAACGCACGCTGAACGATGAGTTGCAGAACTTCCGTATCAAGCGGCTTTTGATAAAAGTCGTAAGCGCCATGACCGACGGCCCGAACTGCGTTATCAGTATCGGCGTTACCCGTTACGACTATGACTTTGATATCAGGGGTAATGGACAGCATCTGTTGCAGGGTGGCCATCCCCTCGCTGACTCCCTCAGGATCAGGCGGCAAACCCAGATCCTGCAGTACCACCTTGGGTTCGTTGCGACGCAACTCCGCAATCGCCGATTCGCGATCTTCGGCGATGAGAACATTATAACCTTCAAAACACCACTTGAGCTGGCTCTGCAGACCTGTGTCATCCTCGACTATCAGTAGCGCTTTCTTGTCTTCGCTCACTACACTGCTCCCGTTTTTTGCATAACTTCATGGCCAAGTGAATCCACCAAGGGAAAAACCAGCCTGAATACCGTTCCCCGTCCCACGGTGCTTTCTACCTCGACCCTTCCGCCCAATGCCGACACAAATTCTCGTGCCTGGTACGCGCCAATTCCCATTCCCTTACTTCCCTTGGTTGACTCGAACGGCTGGAACAGGCGCTCGCGTATGAATTGCTCGTTCATGCCGGGTCCGTTATCCATTACTTCGATTACTGCGTTATCATCTCTGCGACAGATTCTGATGCCAACGCGACCATTCGGTCCCGCGGCATCCTGCCCGTTGCGCACAACGTGGCCAAGAACGGACACAAGCCCGTCGCGACTGGCTTCAATCTCCATGCCGGCCTCATCAATAGTGACATCTACGTCGGGACTACGTGGTGTGCATTGTGTCGCAACCTCCTCACACGTCTCTTCAACTCTTAGTCGCCGCGTCAGTTCGGGTGCCTCGCCCTGGCGTAACTGCTCCAGTAAGCGACTCATACGTCGCACTGAATTATCCACTGTCGATATGGCATCATCGATAAATTCTGGATTGTGCTTATGTCGCGCAGCATTTTTGACCACCAGACTTTGCTGCGCGATCAGGTTTTTCAGATCGTGCATGATAAAAGCAGTAAAACGATTGAAGGCCTGAAATTGACTTGCTTCGGCCAGCATTCTTGCGGCCCGATCCTGCTCAAGATAACCGGCAACCTGGCGCCCTACCGTCTTAAGCAAATCGAGATCTTCCCACGTGAGTGTTTGCGGCGCACGTGGCTGGGCGAGCACGATAAAACCGGATAACACATCGTCTCGAATCAGCGGCACCACCAACCATGCGTCATTCATTGTGTCCAGCCATTGCGGAATTTTCAGATTGCCATAGAGCCCGGGATCCTTACGATACTCGCCAATATCTATCACCCAGCTGCGTTCGGACAGAAATACGGCGAGATCGCCGTCCAGACTTTCGGCTACAGCTCCGGGCACCTGCATATTCCACCGAGACAGCAAATCAAAAGTGCCACCGTCAGAAGCCAGCCATAGTGCGCCTCCGGGGCTTTCGACAGGATTTGCAACACTCATGATGGCGCGGTCTCGCAGCGGCATATCGGAGACATCCGACGACAACAGCCGTGTCAGCCGCAACCATTCCTCGCGGTAGTCGTACTTGTAGCGAAAAAAATGCTTGTTGAGAAAAACCCTGATCCGGGCGCGAATCTGGCCCGAAAATAAAATGACCAGTAGAAGCAGCATTCCGCCAAACACGACGGTCGCCTGAGCGACAGTTCCCCAGTCACCACCCCGGATCCTGACGTAATAACCGCCGGCGGACATTGCCAACAGGTAAAGACCGGCGCCGAACAAGCTGGTCGTATAAAAAGCGATCTGACGTGACACAAAAAGACCGGCCGACCATTTCGCGCTTCTGGAGGCCGACAGCGCAATCAGCGGCGCAATCAAGGCGTGGATAAACCCGCGAGCATTCCAGAGTTCGTGATCCAGTCCACGGTACATTATCCCCTTTGCATAGAAGATCAAATCGAAAGCAAATAACCCTGCCAAAGCCAGGCAGAGAAATTTGACTGACCAACGCTCTGCTACCACCGTGTTGCGATAAACCTGTTCCGTCACCACCAGGCCACTTAACGCCATCACGAAAAAACCAAAGACAAAAACTGCACCAACTGCATCACCGCTGCCAAAAAGCATGGTTCCAGATCCGATCAACAGCAGCGCGATCCATAGGCCATGAACTGACAAACGCAAACGTGAAGCGAACGCCGACTCATTGCGACTGAGGATCAGGCTAATCAGGAAAATCAACCAAAAGGCGTCACGAGCCAATTCGATCAAAAACAGCAGTATCGCTGGAACCGTCGCGATGCTGGCATTGATTGCTAGCACGAGACACCAAACCACGGTGACTGCAACTGCAATTAATAGTAGCGGCCCGAGCCGGCCACGCCAAACTGTCAGAAGCGCTATACCCAACAGCGCAAACGCAATTCCGCCCGAGACGTAACTGATCAGGCCTACACTATTCACCACTAAGGAAACTCCGGCACACTTGAAGCATTACCTGGCGCCCGTACGCCACAACACAACTTCCGCGGTTTGCAGCAGAATCATGAGATCGAGCAAAAACGAGTGGTTTTTTACGTAGTACAGATCGTACTGCAGTTTTTCCAGCGCATCCTGTTGTGACGCCCCATACTCATACTTGAGTTGCGCCCAGCCGGTAATACCGGGTTTGACGCAATGACGCTCTCGATAGTAGGGAATTCGTTGACTCAGCTGGTCGACAAAATCCGGTCGTTCCGGCCGTGGTCCAACGAAACTCATGTCACCACGCAACACGTTGATAATTTGAGGCAACTCGTCCAGCCGAAACTTGCGGATAATTCTCCCGACTCGTGTGACGCGGGCATCGTCGCGTGCCGCCCATTGAGCCACACCGTCTTTCTCAGCATCAATCTGCATACTTCGGAATTTGTTTACATCAAATAAATCACCCCGGAACCCCACCCGTGACTGTCGATACAAGACGGGCAACCCATCATCGAGCAGGATCGCTAAAGCAACCAGCAGCATGATCGGCCAGGTCACAAGCAAGAGAATAATACTAGCCGTTATATCGAACGTGCGGCCAACCGCCGCTTGCAACGAATTTCGAGCAAAGCCTTCCGAAAAAATCATCCAACTGGGATACAGCAAATCCAACTTTACTTTGCCAGTCTCACGCTCAAAATAGGTTAGCGCGTCGGTAACGCGTAATCCATTGAGTCTACAGTCCAGTAATTCCTGAACCGGCAAACCCTTTCTGCGATCATCTATAGCAACGACAATTTCGTCGATTCTGTTGTCGACTGCGTAATCAACGAGCCTGACGGGATAATCTACGATATCGCTGTCGTCAATATGGGTACTGATATCACCCGTCGACCGCACAAAACCGATAACATTTGAATGCCGTTGATCGGAACTGCCTGTGACATTAATCAGGTTGGCCGCTTTTTCGCCGGCACCGTACACGAGCACACGGGGTCTGAAGAAATTCTCACCAACCACGGCATAGAGCATCAGCCGCAAACCCGACAGAGAGACGAACCCTGTCGCTAGAGAAATAGCCATCGAGCCGCGTCCGAGATACAAATCGGGGATGATATAAAACATCAAGGCGATCAGAACCGTAGCCAGCATGAAGCTGGCCCCTATGCGGATTAGCATGCTGAGTTTCTGCGGATAGGCGCCTGTTTGGTAGAGACCCATCGCTACCATGCAAACCATAACAACCACGGCGAACGCAAGCGGTGTCGTATAGATCGCACCGACGATTTCGACGTTCCCCGAGAAACGCACCCAGGCGCCGAAGTAAATCGCGGCAATCAGCAGTAGCCCCTCGGCCGCTCCGAGTAACAAGACGGGCAACTGAATATATTGTTTGAATATTCTCAAGACACCAGGGCTCCCGACTGCCGCTACAATCGCATCAACACCGTGCGCCCGCGCAGGCCGCACATACCGCTGACCGGGCATGGTACTCCATGCCAGATCATGACCGCGTCTGCGGAGTGTAGGTGATTTCGTGGTCTGGATTATGTGAAATCGGTCACATTGAGCCACAGGCTCAATGCGAGATCGGACCGATGCTGATAATCGGAGCGGATCGGCCCTCCGCCACGGCGATCAGCCGGTCCTCGACAAATGTCACCGATTCGGTCTGCGACAAAGCCGGCAGGGACAATACTTGCGGCAAGGCGCGGAGGCTCTCACCCCAATCCTGACCGACGGCGTGTTTGAACAAATACACGTGTTGATAGGTCATCATTGCAATAAAACTACCATCGTCAGCGATATCGATTGCAGTGGGCTGATGGCGCCATAGACCCAACAGAGGTGATTCCAGAAGTTCGCCAACTGTCGGCCGGGGTAATGAAGCAATACTTGCAATCTTTTTTGCTATTAGCGGTCGTCGGACCCCCTTAACCAGCGTGAGCGGAAGCTCATAAACGACCGCGTCCCGCTTGCTGACCAGGAGGATGCGATCACTGGCGACATCGACTGCAACCGCCTCGCAGTCGCGCGGGCCATCCTCGTATTGAAACGGCAACCGCGTGGCCAGCTCGACTTCTCGAGCAAATAGTCCATCCTCACCGCGCTGCGGTTCGATGACAATGAGCAGCCAACTGGTCCGGCGCGTACCGATATTATCTCCGGTATCGGCAATCAACAAATACGGTGTGCCATCCACGACAAAGGATGCGAGATCTTCCCAATCGAAGTTTGGGCCCCGGCTGATCGCAACACTACCCTGATCTGACCCATCCAGAGAAAATGCGTGCAGCAACGCAGGGTTTCCCCCATCGTTTATTCCCCAGATCAACTGCGGGTAACGTTTGGAGACAGCAATACCGCTGGTCTCGGTCAACATGGGGCTCGCTAAATTGCCCAAAGTCTTTACGTCGGCAAAAGCCGTCGCGGATATCAGTAGAATAAACAGCATTGCGGGCTTCATGCCTGGGATTCCGCGCTGACCGGGTCGTGATGGATCAGGACATCTGCGTTGGGAAATTCGGCACGTATCGAGGCCTCCACAGCATCTCCAATCCCATGTGCTTCACTCAAAGGCATATCAGCATCGAATTCGAGGTGCATCTGGATAAAATAGTCCCGGCCCGATTGGCGTGTGCGCATTTCGTGCACACCATGGACTTGTGAATTCTGGTTTGCGATTTCGCGCAATCGTCCCTGCACGTCGGCCGGCAGCTCTCGGTCCATGAGCATCTGTACTGCGTCCCATCCAATCTGCCAGGCGCTGTATGAAACGTACCCGGCAATTGCGATCCCCATTATGGCGTCGATCCGGGTCCATCCCAGCCCACTCAGCACCAGTGCGGCAATAACACTCAGATTGACCAACACGTCGCTGGTGTAGTGCAGAGAATCAGCCCGGATTGCTGTCGACTGCGTCTGCCGAATCACATAGCGCTGAATTCCAAGCAGGATGACCGTAACGACAGTTGCAAACGAGATCACCGCAATTCCGATGCCTATATGTTCCAGCGGCGCTGGATGCAGCAGTCGCTCAATGGCGTGCAAGACGAGAAAAACCGCCGAACCAGCAATAAAAGTGGCTTGCCCTAACGCCGCCAGCGATTCCGCCTTACCGTGGCCGAAGCGGTGCTCGTCGTCTGCAGGAGTGAGCGCAAAGCGTACAGCGATAAGATTAATAATGGAGGCCAGTGCGTCCATCATAGAATCAACCAATGAGGCGAGTATGCTCACAGCGCCACTCAAACCCCATGCACCCAGTTTGACGATTATCAACAAAACGGCCGTTGCCACCGAGGCATTGGTCGCCAGGTGCAACAAGCGATCGGCTTGTGGCTGGGTCTCGTTCATAGGCGTTCTATCCTAATCGAGACGCGCGGTGCCCGATACCAGACAAAAAAAAACCCCGCCTAAAAGCGGGGTTTTCTTAGCAGACTTCTGTGTATCAGGCGTTACGACGCGACACTCCCGCGAGCAACAGACCGAATCCAATCAATAACAGCAGCGAAGGCTCAGAAACGACAACCACAAGGGCCTGCGCCCCGGATGAAGGAGCTCTTGCCGTAGTACCAGACGGCGGACTCATCGCCTGAGTCACCAGGGTAGGCTTAATACGAGTCGCCGCGGAATCAGCTGACGAAAGATCAAGCAACGGAGCACCCGCCCCTCTGAAGATTTTCAGCAGCGTTGAATCCTCGATAACAACCGGGACCCGGACTTCATCAAAAGGCTTCAGCTGTGTACTGTTCGTGCTGATCGGTGTGGCGTTGGCCGACACTGCCAGCAAACTCGCGAGCAAGACAACGACTGTTCCATATATGTTCTTATTCATAGTTGTGCCCATAAACCTTAAATTGGTTGCCTAAATAGAAGCAAGAAGCGTACCAGTTTTGTAACTACTTGTTATTCATAACATTTTAGAGTCCGCGTTTTTGCTCTATAGCAAAAACCGTAAAGTTTTCTGACGCTGACAAGTCACCAATTGTTGCGGCACAACAACGGAATGTCCTGAATGCTTTTGGGTATCACTCACTGAGCGCCCCACCCCCAGGTTCGCTCCCAGCTTGCATACACGCTGAGGTCAATTTTCGTCGCGGTGTCGGTGGGATTGACATATTGCACGCCAAGACCCAACTGCAAGACGCCAGCAACCGCAGGCATGCCAGAAGCCAGCCAGAGTTCCCAGCGGTCCTGTCCGGTCGGCGAAACGGTGTGCCGATTCCCGGGGGACGCGCCATCAGTATTGACATCGACCCGACGAATTAAACCCTCCCAGGTACGTCCCGTTGTGTTCCATAACGTTCCCAATGAGAGCATCAGCCCGTCGTTGTCCATCGCGTGTCCGATTGCTCGGCCACGATACCGATATCCGTCCTGATAAATCCCATGCTCGTAAGCCAAATTGTCACGTGACATGGATTTGTAAAATTCAATCGTCGTGTTAGCAACCTCACCATAGATTCGGAAACTGCCACCCCGGAACCCGCCCCAGTATTCACCGCCAGCCAGCCCAATCAGGCGCGACGGCAGTCCGCCGGCTTCGTCTTCACCAATAAACTGCGAATATAGAGCATAAGGCGCGTCACCAAGAGGCGACAGCCAGCGCAGATCTACGCCACCGAGCTGATTACCGGGCTCGTTGTCAAGAGTAATCCCTGCACCGCCCCGATTATCGCGCCCTAAAATCAAGTTGATGAAACTATCAAGGTCCTCTGGACGACCCTCTCCACCCCACTGTGCGGTTCGTGAAAAACCAATCTCCAGTTTGTGTGTCGGACGCAAACTCAATCGTGCACCCAATAAATTGGCGTCGGCGACAAAACGTCCACCCTCGAGTTTGCCGGCAAATAGACTCCAGTTCATTCCGCCAAGCCAGCTGAGCCACCGTGACCGAAACCGGATTGGCTTTATGGTATCGAGTGCAACAGCCGGGACCGGCCGGGCGTTGGTGGATAGAATCAGACTCGATTCATAACTGGGTCCCCACCACCGGGGAATCTGACCCGCGGACAACTGCCATTTGCCCAAACGAAAACCAGCATACGAACCGTCGGCACGCGCCGAACGTCGGTCGCTAGTGCGCTCCTGAAGAGTTGCACTCAAACGCAGAGACAGCGATTTACCGTGCATGTGATACGTGGCGCGCGCTCCGCTGCCACGCGGAGTGTCGCTGTAGCGCCTCATGGCGACGGGGTCATCGATCGCGAACAAACGCAAAGAGTAGCGTGGTTTTGCCTGTAACCGGTTCATGACACGATACCAGGCAGCGCGGATATGCGACCGGTATTGTGCCGGGACGTTGACCGTCTGCATCTCCTCTTTCAGCGCGTGCGCCGACAAGGGCCAGCCAGTAAGCGGCTGACTCAGCAAGCCCGCATCCGACAAAAGCTGAATATCGCTACGCAATGCCAAATCGTCGGGCAACAGCAGCGTGTCGGCCTGCACCGGGGTGGCAGAGATAGCGACCAGCAATAGGACAAGAATTCCCGACCGCCTGATCAACGCCATTGGGTAAGCTTGCATGACGAGCGGATAATCCGGGATCGCCAGTCCGGCGTCAAATAGGGCTAAAATGTCCGCCGGATGTGCGCTGAAGCATATTTCGAGATTGAATTCTTTGCCATAATCAACGTATCTCATCTCACTCGGGGCAGCGCATGAAACGACTCCTCGCGGGCTTTGCCAGCCTCGCCGCGTTGGTCATTCTCGCTGCGTTCTTTCTGCGTGATATCGGCTCTACGGCAACGCCGGTATCTGCGCCTGAGCCGGGCATCGACAGCACACTGCAGCTCAAGCTATCCCCGCGCCTCGCGCATGCGCCGCCGCAACGTGGCCAGCCGGTTGCCGATAATAAACTGAATCAGCTCGTGTTTGGCGCACGCTCCCGATTGGCCCCGTTGACGCGATTGGATACAACGCGATCGCGGTACCTGGCCTATCTCGGTGCAGCCAGTTTGATCGGTTTATTTCTGGGTTTGGCCGGAAGCAGGCGCAAGGTGCGTGGCGTCGAGGCATCGGCAGGAGATAGTGGTCAGATTGCACAACTGCGCGCGGAGCTCGACGAGCGTAGTGATGCCATTTATGACCTGGAAAAGGGCATTGAAAGACGCGCGGTTTCGGCAGCGGCGGAACTGAACGCGCCGTTGCAACAACAGCTCGAACAGTACGAACAGACGATAAGTGCAGTCACAGACGATCTGGCAGCAAGGGATGCGCGCATCGCCACGCAGAGTGTGGAGTTACAAGAAAAAATCGCCCGGCTGGAGGCGCTGGAAAGCGAAATTGCTGAGCTGGGTCACCGTGATCAACCATTGGAGCGGCGTATCAGCGAGCAGGCTCGCGATATCAAGCAACTGGAGCAAGACCTGTCGGCACGGCGTGGCGAGAACACCGCCTTGCAGGACGAACTGTCCGCTTCACGCAGTCGGCGCGATAGCATCGAAGAAAAGCAATCGGGCATGCAGGAAGAAATCGAGACGCTGACTAGACAGGTAACATCTCAAGATACCGAGCTCGAAGAACTACGCCGAGTACTAGACGACCGCAAATTGGCGCTGACCAGCCTGAAGAGCGACCGGGAGAAGCTTGAAGGCCAAAGTTCCAGCCAGCAGGACGAGGTTGCATCGCTTACGAAACAGCTTACATCTCAAAATGCCGAGCTGGAGCAACTGCGCGGTGATCTAGCGGACCGCAGCCGAGAGCTGACCGACCTGAACAGCGACCGGGAGAAGCTTGAAGGCCAAAGTTCCAGCCAGCAGGACGAGGTTGCATCGCTTACGAAACAGCTTACATCTCAAAATGCCGAGCTGGAGCAACTGCGCGGTGATCTAGCGGACCGCAGCCGAGAGCTGACCGACCTGAACAGCGACCGGGAGACACTTGAAGGCCAAAGTTCCGGCCGGCAGGACGAGATTGAATCGCTGACGAAACAGCTGACATCTCAAAATGAGGAGCTGGAGCAACTTCGCGAAGATCTGGCAGACCGCAAGATAGAGCTGACCAAGCTGCAGACTGACCGGGACGGATTGGACGGTCAATGTACCGGCCTGCAGGAAAAAATCGAGACGCTGACCAAACAGCTCGCATCGCGAAATACCGAGCTGGAAGAGGCGAGTAGCGATCTATCCAGCCGCAAGACGGAGCTTGCGAATTGGCAGGATTCAGTGACGTCGCTGGAAAAAGACATCGAAACGCGCGCGGAGACCATCGATCAGCTAGAGGAAGAGCTGAATGAAAAACGCGAGCGTGTGGACAGCCTCAGCATCGAACGGAACGGACTGAAAGATACCGTTACTGTGCTGCAAACACGTCTGGACACGCGACAAAGTGAATTTGAAGCTGAGAAAAGGAAACAAGAAAGGCAAATCGACGAACTGGAGGCTGAAATTGGCGAGCGTATACGCCAACTAGGATTGGTAGACGAAAAACAGACTGAGCGCGACAGTCTGGTAGAGGAGCTACGGCGCGAGATCGAGGCTGACCAACAACAAATCATCAACCTCGAAACCGGCCTCGGCGACATTGAAGATCAAAAGGAAAAAATGCGCGCGTGGGAATCCACACTGGATACTTATAAATCGGATCTGCGCGCGCGCGATAGCGTCATCGATACGCTGCGGGCAGACACGGCACATTTAGGCGATACGAAACAACAGGTTGTTGATCAGCATGAGACGATTGCGGAACTTGAAAACGAACTGGACAGACAGTCCACCCTAGCCCATGAATTGAAAAACGACGTCGATGACTTGCGCGAATTCAGGCAACTGGCTGGCAAACACGAACAGGATATCGAAACGCTTGGCGACGAGTTAGCGGCGGTGCGCACAGAGCGCGACGAATGGCGTGCTCGTATTCCGCCATTGGAAGATTCTCTGTTGGCGCGGGAAAACGAGATCGATCTGCTACAGCGCAAAACCCGATCCAGCGAGGAAGAAAAACACGGCCTGGAGCGGGAGCTGGCAGACTGGCGCGCAAAAATGACCGGCATGGAATCGAGTCTGCGCGAAAAAGATGCACAGCTCGACAGGGAGGCGACAGCCAGGAAAGACCTTGAGCTGGACCTTGAGGAATTGAAGTTAGCCGAGGAAAAACTGGCCACCTGGGATTCTACAATTACCACACTGCGTGGAGAGCTGCGGGAACGTGAGCAGACAATCAACTCTCTGTTGGAGGAATTTTCTGCTCTCGCCGAGGATAAAGTCTCAATACCCGGCTGGCCAGCGGCGGTAAACGCCGTGAAGTCGAAAATGGACGGGTTACGCAGCGAGTTCGACGAAGCTCAGGAAACGCTGTCGCGCAACGAACACTTCGCAGAAGATCGGGAGGCTATGGAACACCAGCTGAATGAATATCAAATCGATATCAAAGCAATGCGAACTGAACTCGAAAAAACACAAGGTGCTGTCCGAAGTGCAGATCTGGCGGAGATAGCGCTTGAGAAAAACCGTGAGCAAATAACCAGGCTGAAAAAAGATCTCTCGGAGAAGACGGAGCGCATAGATGAATTGGAGATGTTTGCTGCCGACTGGGTGGATAAACACGCTGCTTTGAACTCAAAGCACGAATCGCTGAGCGAGAAATTTGAGGCACAACGTGAAACGATTGTAAGGATGCGTGCCGACAAGCTCAGCAAGGACGACAGCGAAGAATTTCCGACGCTAACCGCAGTTGTCCAACGCGGCAAACGACCCTCCAGTTAGGCACACAAAGAACTTAGTCGACGCGTCTGAAGTCCAAATAGGTTGCGATAGACCACGCTGCCAATGCGTCCATCGGCAGTCGTGACACGTTCGAACGTATCTCGTGAAATTGAGAGAACCTGCGCCGCCTCTGTTGCAACAACAGATGCCGACGCGGGCAACTCGTTGTCTTCGATCAAAGCAGCTTCGCCAAAACTGTCGCCGACGATATAACTGTCCAGAGACAACATGGCGTTGTCGCCCAGTCGCGTAAGCCTTTCACTGGGCAGCAGAACAATGAATCGACCTGAGATAACGATATTCAAGGCGGCCGGGAGCTCGCCCTCTACGATAGCTTCGTCCAACGCATCGAAGCTGCGCAGCTCGCAGCCATGCGCGAATGCCCTTAAGGCTGTTTGCCCGAGTCCTTCAAATATGGGGCTCTCGGCGAGCCAGTCCAGCAACTCGGAACCGACTACCGATTCTTCTACGGATTTCAGTGCTGTTGGCATCATGTCCTCCGGGTCAGGCAACGCGTGACTGGATTGAATCATCGAATCGCCACCTTAAAAAGAGCAGTAAAGCGAACAACTGTGACGGTTCTGTCAAAAATGTTGGCCCGGGGAACCATACGGTGTAGATCGCTGAATTTAAAAGGGTTTTTCTGAAGTTAGTGCTGATGCCCGGCGCTGAAAAAAACTCTCAGCCTGGCCAATAGCACGGCGTTTGGGCCTCACGAAAGCCATTGCCCCGCTATGGCGGGAACCGCGTCTATTTGTTCAGACGCGAAATTAGCGCAGAGGTGTCCCAGCGACCTGCACCAGCCGACTGCAGTTCGGCATAGAACTTGTCCACAATTGCCGTCACCGGCAGCTGTGCGCCATTTTGCCGCGCTTCGGCCAGCGCGATACCGAGGTCTTTGCGCATCCAGTCAATCGCAAAACCAAAATCGAATTTGTTCTCGATCATGGTTTGGCTGCGATTTTCCATCTGCCACGACTGGGCCGCACCTCGTGAGATCACATCGACGACCGCGTCTACATCCATGCTGGCACATTGTGCAAAGTGCAAGCCTTCAGACAGCGCCTGCACCAGACCGGCAATGCAAATCTGGTTGACCATTTTGGCCATCTGTCCGGAACCTGCGGGCCCCAACAAACGTGCGTAGCCCGAATAGCAATCAAGTAGGGGCTTCAGCCGTTCAAACACGTCAGGTTCGCCCCCCGCCATGATCGATAACGTGCCGTTTTCGGCTCCGGCTTGCCCGCCTGACACCGGTGCATCTATGTATGAGACACCACGTTCGGCGGCGTTTGCAGCCAGCTGCCGCGTCACTGTCGCAGACACCGTCGTATGGTCCACCAACACCGTGCCACTACGTATCGTTTCAAAAACGCCACCAGGCCCGCTCAGAGCATCTCTCAGGTCGTCGTCATTACCGACACAACAAAACACATAATCGGCCCCGGTGGCGGCAGCTGCCGACGTGGCTGCGGCTTGCCCACCGTATCGCCTGACCCAACGATCAGCCTTCGCGGGTGTACGGTTGAACACGATCACTTCGTGACCGGCTGCGGCCAGATGTCCGGCCATGGGATATCCCATGACGCCAAGACCGACAAACGCCAGGCGGTGCGTCATGAATTGTTACACCCGCGTGGAATCCGCATACAGATGGCAGGTGACTTCGTGCGGGGTGTGGGTGCCGACATTGACCGTCGGCGGCAGCTCTTGGGAGCAAATTGGCATAGCTTCGGGACACCGCGGATGAAATGGACAACCCGATGGCGGCGAAATTGGCGACGGAACATCACCTGGTAATACGATGCGCTCCCGTCGAGTCCTCGGATCGGGTATGGGTATCGCCGACATCAAAGCCCTGGTGTAGGGGTGCCTGGGTTCGCGATAAATATCTACGGCGGTTGCCGTTTCGACGATTTTTCCAAGATACATCACGCCGACATGATCGCTGATGTGCTGAACGACGGCCAGATCGTGTGAAATAAAAAGAAAAGCGATGCCGTGATCGCGCTGTAGCTCAGAAAGCAGATTTAGCGCCTGCGACTGGACCGATACGTCCAGCGCCGAGACGGGTTCGTCCGCCACGATAAAATCCGGTTTCAGAGCGAGCGCGCGTGCAATACCGACACGCTGCCGCTGCCCGCCGGAAAACTCATGCGGGTAGCGGTCCAGAACATGTGAATGCAGCCCGACAACTTCCAGCAACCGCTGTACTTCAGCATCCCGCCCGGCGCCGTCGCCTATCTCGTGTATATCCAATGCCTCGCGGATCGTCTGCCGCACGGTACGCCGCGGACTGAGTGAGGCATATGGATCCTGGAAAATAATCTGCATGCGTCGACGCCAGGCAATGAGTTCTGACTTCGGCAACACAGCGATATCAGTCCCATCGAGCACCACCTCACCAGATGTTGGCTCATGCAGTCGCAGGACCGCGCGACCCAACGTAGATTTGCCACAACCCGATTCGCCCACCAGCCCAAAGGTTTCACCAGCCGCGACGTCAAAGCTCACACCGTCGACCGCCTTTAAATGCGCGACTACACGGCGTAGTAAGCCACCCCGCACCGGAAAGTATTTCTTGAGATCACGAACCTGCAGCAATTTGTCGTCAGGCATGATCTTGCAGACCCGGATGAAAACAGGCGACGCGCGCCTGCTCTCTGGCGACCAGTGGCGGTTGTGATTCGTGACAGTCTGTCGTGGCTCGCGGACACCGGTCGGCAAAGCGACAGCCCGCCGGCAAATGCAACAGATCCGGCACGGTTCCCTCGATGACTGGCAGCGATTCGAGTTTCTGCTCGCGTATCCTGGGTATCGAACGCAGCAGGCCTTGCGTGTACGGATGTTGTGGCTGGGCGAACAACTGTTCGATCGCAGCGTCCTCAATCATTTGGCCACAGTACATCACCAGCGCCCGCCGGCAGCTTTCGGCGATCACGCCGAGATCATGTGTGATCAACATGACCGCCATGCCAAAATCTTCTTGCAGTTTGACGATTTGCTCCATGACCTGCGCCTGTGTAGTCACATCGAGTGCGGTCGTTGGTTCGTCGGCAATCAACAACTTTGGGCCACAGGACAGTGCCATGGCAATCATGACACGCTGACGCATACCACCGGACAACTCATGCGGGTATTCCGATATGCGTTTGTCGGGAATCGGGATCCCGACTCGCTCGAGCATTTCCAATGCGCGTTGTTTCGCAGATTTCCGGTCCAGAGCTTCGTGACGGCGAATGACATCGATCATCTGATTGCCGATCGTAAAGACCGGATTTAAAGCGGTCATCGGCTCCTGGAAGATCATCGAGACCTCACTGCCGCGTATGTCGCGCATATCCTTTTCCGACATAGCGAGTATGTCGCGTCCTGCCAGACGTATAGAACCGGACACAACGCGGCCGGGCGGCGACGGAATTAGACGCATTAGCGCCAATGCCGTAACCGTCTTGCCGCAACCGGATTCTCCAACTACGCCCAATGTTTCGCCTGGAGCGACGTCGAAGCTTACGTCGTCCACGGCACGCACAACACCACGCTCAGTGTTGAACTCGATACTGAGATTGCGCACCGATAGAAGTGGCTCCGGTCTCACGTCACCGATCTCGGATCCAGCGCATCCTGGAGCGCATCTGAAAACAAATTAAACGCCATCACCAGGCCAAACAGGAAGACAGATGCCCAGATGAAATTATTAAACTGTCCCGCCAACACTTCTTGCGTGGATTCGGCAATCATCAGACCCCAGCTCACGCCGTCTTTCACACCCAGTCCCAGAAAGCTGAGTATGACCTCGGACTTGATAGCGGCAACAAAGACAATCGTTGCCTGCACGAGGAGTATGTGGAACGTGTTGGGAATAATGTGCCGAAATATTATTGTTAACTCCGGGACACCCAGTGCGCGGGCCGCTTCCACAAACTCAAAGCCCCGCAACTTGATCACTTCGCCACGGACGAGACGTCCAGTAGTTGTCCAGAAAGTTGCAATCATTGCAACATGCATTGAATAGGCAAAACCCTGTAACGCAAAAGCCAGCGCAGCCACAAAAAGATAGAACGGAATCGAATCGAGCACGCCTTTCAGCCACAAGACAATTTCGTCAATCCAAGTGCCACTGAAATAGCCTGCCAGCGCGCCCAGAATTGCGCCGATGACCGTTGACAGCACAGCAACGACCAAGCCAACTTCGAATGCAACCTTGGTGCTGTAAATTGCCCGCTCGAAAATATCCTGACCAATGACATTGGTACCAAAACGGTATTCGTCGGACGGCGCTGCCCACATTGGACCGGTTACGTCACTCCAGCCTTGTCCCCAGACGCCAAACCAGACACCCAGGGCGACGATCAGGTAGATACCCACGACCGCCAGCCCGACCATCCCGAAACGATCACGTGACAGCTTGTAAACAGCCTTGGACCAAAGGGAACCTCGACTGCGTCGTTCGGTAGTTGCGGCGATTTCGACGGCGCCACTCATTTCAGCGACACCCGAGGATCGACCATCTTGTAAAGAATATCGGTCAATAACAACGTGAGTACGAACAATACTGCGGTGAGACCCACCACAGCCTTTAACACCGGCTGATCACCGGTGGTGATCGCATCATAGGTTACCTTGCCGACACCGGGGATGCCAAAATAACTCTCAATTAGCAGGCTACCGCTGATAATGACTAATGGGATGGAAAACATAATGCGCGTGATGATCGGAATCAGGCTGTTTTTGAGTATGTTCTTGTAAAGTAATTTCCACGGTCGTGTGCCAAATGCCCGGGCCGTACGCACGTGATCACGCGTCATTTCCTCGACGATCACAGCGCGATAAAACCGGGTGTTGTAGCCCAGCGCCACGAATACCGTTGCCATTGTAGGCACCGTGATATAGCGCAGATAGTCGGTCAGGGAATAGACGTCCCAGCCACGGACGGGAAACATGTTTAGCCCGTAACTGGACGAGAATATGAGCTGAAAACCAACGATGGCGATAAGAAAACTGACGCTCATGCCAACAACCGCCCCGCCCATAATAAACTTGTCGATCCAGCCGCCACGGTGGTACGCCGCAATCAACGCCAGGAGGACGCCGAGCAGATTCCCTAACACAAAACCGGGCGTCGTCAATGCGAGAGACACTGGAATCGTTCTGCCCAGGAGCCCGATGACGCGTTCGCCGGTCGAATCAGAATGACCAAAATCCAGCGTGGACAACTCACGCAAGTAGTCGCTGTAACGGCTCAAGAATGGCCGATCGTATCCGAGCTGGTGGCGAACTTCTTCTATCTGCTGAGCGGTGGGGTTCTTGCCAAGCAATTCATAGGTCTTGTCCGGCCCAAAATAGACCATCAGCACAAAGCTGATAAACGTTACGCCAAGTACCAGCGGGATACCGCTGATCAGCTTTCGAATAGCAAACTGAAGCAGGTCCACTAAGGCTGTGCCTTACTCTTCGCGCAAATCTACGTAGCGCAACCAGAAGCCACCAACAATATTTCTGTCCGGATAGCCGATGACGTTCTCGTGCCACATGAGCAGATTAGTTCGTGAAAGCCCCATGATGGCGACGCAACTGTCAACCAGTATCTCGTTCATGCGCCGGTAAATCGCCGTGCGCTCAGGTCCTTCCTGCATGACTGCCGACTGTTCGTAAAGCCGGTCGTACTCCGGATCTGCAAAATTCGCATCGTTGGAGCCGGGTGATCCATTGGGACCATAGAACAGCTGCAGCACGTTTTCGGCGTCCGGATAATCCAGATTCCAGCCCTTGGAAACAAACGGTAACTTGCTTTGTTTCCACGCCTTGCTGATATCGCCAAACGTAGCAAACTGTTCGAGTACTATTTTTTCGGACGGATAACCAATCTCAGTAAGAAAACCACGAAACTGCTCGAATAGTTGCCGTTGTTTTACCGAAGCGGCCACACCATATACCAGTTCAGGCAGATTATCGGCATTCCAGCCATGGTCGGCCAGAAGTTGCTTTGCGCCTTCCACGTCGCGGGTAACGCTGTCACGCGACATGCCGGAATCCATTTCCGGCACCGCAGGCGGGATAATTCCGGGATATATCTTGGCAATGCCGTTATAGAATCGTTCGCTACGCTGCTCCCAGTCGAAAGCCTTGATTACAGCACAACGCAATGCCGTGTTGCGCTCAGCCTGTGCCGGATCGGGATGATATCCGAACTCGTCGAAATCCATATTGAAAGTGTTGAATATGACACCCGGTTCGACAAAATCGACCATGTTGTAGCGATTCTCAAGTTCTTTTTTTAGCGTCGGCGGTGTTTTGGAAGACAATACGGTGTCGAATTGCTCAGTAGGGATTTTTGCGAACTGTATCTCGCTGCCCTTTGAGAAAGAATTCCAGCGTGCTGCATCCTCGGTGACAAAATTAACATCCACGCGGTCCACGAAAGGTGGCGTACGCCCTTCTATAGCCTCCAAGCCCAAACCCGCATGCAATGCCGGATCAAAACCCAACGCGGCCAAATCAACCGACTCGGCGCGAAAACGCGGATTCCTGATCAACGTGGCGCGAGCGGTGTCAAAGCGTTCCATCTTGAAAGGACCAGACCCCACCGGGTGTATGGAAAACTCACGCCCATAATGTTCGACCGCCTCGCGCGGCACCAGGGCCGAAAAACCCATCGTCAACGTGTGCACGAGCTGAGGATACGGCTTGGACAGCGTGATCTGTATGGTGTGTGCGTCGAGTGCCCGCAGCCCGCTGATCTCGCTGTCGTAGTCGCTGCCGGCTTCCTTCCACTCGTCCAAACCGACGATGCGTCCCTGCCACACCCAGGCGGCCTGCGACAGGGTTGTTGCATCAAAATGCCGTTTCAGCGAATAAACAAAATCGGACGCGACTACTTCACGGCCTATGCCATCGGGAAAACTAGGGTCATCGATAAAATGCACGCCCGGTTTTAATGAGATCACATAGCTCAGACCATCGTCAGAAATTTTTGGAAATCCCGTGGCGAGATTGGTCGTCAATTCGTAGGGCCGCGCGAGATATTTGTAAGCATACAGCGTGTCGTAAACGTTAAGCACAACAAAGTTGGAGTAGACCGTCGCCGCCTGTGTGGGATCAACGCTGACCGGCGCCTGATCCATCGAATGCCGGTAGACCTTTTGATTGGATGCGGCAGGATCACGACTGCCTCCCCCATCGCCACAGCCTGCCATCGCGATACAAATGAGCGCGAGTGCGCCCAGAATTTTCAATGTTGATGTCATTTTTCCCGCCTTTCTGTGCAATCCGGCACCGCATTGCACCGGACTCTAACACGCGTATTTTGCCTACTGGCTGCGTCGATAGAGAATCATGGTTGTATCGTCTGGTTTGCTGGGCGCATTGTCCTCAGGTTTGATCATACGTTGTTGCACCGCAGTCATCACGCGTTCCGCCGCCACTTCCAATGATCCGACACGGACAAAATCAATCAGTTCGTCCAGATGAAGATTATCGAGCACGCCATCGGTTACCAGAACCACAGTATCGCGCCGGGCCAACCGCAGGCGATGCCCGATCTCGATGCGCATATCGTCAGCTCCAATGACGTTGGAAACAAGATGACGGTCTTCGTGATGCATTGCCTCTCCCTCATCCATTACACCAGCTTCTATGGCATAGCCAATGGGCGAATGGGCAACGGTTTGCATGCGCACACGTCTACGTTGACCCAAAACCAGTACTGCAGAATCGCCAATATGGATGGGGCGCACGTAATAGTCATCGATTTCGACTACAGCAAGTGTTGTTGCTGCGCCGTTACCGCTGTCGCGTACTGATTCATTCGCACGCTCTATTGCGTTGACTATGGCCGCCCGCGAATGCGGCTCACCTTTTTTTGCCTGTTCGTAAATCCGGCTCAGTGCCTTTACCGCCTCCGCCGAAGCAGTGTGCGCCATCCGCGAACCCCCAACGCCATCGGCGACTGCCAATATCGCCGTCTTACTGTTGAGTGGCACAATCACCGCGGCATCTTCATTTGGACTATCCTTGTCGGGCGACCGGAAGGAACAAATTACCGCTTCGCCACCGGCGACGCTCACGTGCACGGGTTCACTCTCCACACATTCAGCAACGATAAGCGGTTGATTGAGCGTATTTGGCATGCGCGCGTCAGCTCTCCAGATGACCCGCACACCAGGGACACCATCCCCAGAATTCCGGCAGAACACCATTCCCGCAACGATCACAGGGTGAGCCGTCAGCCAGCTTCCAGCGTTTCCTGACCTTGGTACGACACCAGGGGCAATAACGCATATGAGGCATTAGTTGCTTGCGTGCGCACCGCGGGTTGGCACAGCGTGCGCTATAACGCTTGTCGGCGTACTCTCTTTCAGTTGCGTCTTCAAATTTCGGCCCGTAGCACCACGGACAATAGTGCCAGTCCAGTTTGCTGCCACGCTGACAACGCGGACACTCAGCCGGAAACGTCGTTTGACCGTCCAGGAATCGGCCGGCCGAGCCACACCAGGGACAAGCCTGCATCGACTCAGCAACTGGGCCGTGACACTTGCGACAGTTGAAACGTGTCTCGAGTTGTTTTCCATAGCGTCGTCTGAATTGCCGCCATCGCACCTCATGCCATGACGGACCGTTGGTCTCACGCGTACGGCGCCGACGCGACTTTCGCAGCCATGCCTGTGTGCGCGGCAAGATCCGCTCAAATTCAGCCAACATCGTGGCGGCGTTGGCGAACCGCCGTGACGGGGTGACATCGACGGATTTCCTGACAAAAGCAACAAATTCGGCCGGCACTCGCTGACGCAGTTTGTCGTAGCCGGGTCCCGGCCATGTGAATGGCCACTCGGGTAGCTTGCCGGCGAGCATCCGGTAAATTATCAATCCCAACGAGAACACATCGGAGCGATAACCAGGACGGCCCATTGCCTGCTCCGGCGCCAGATAACCCAAGGTACCCGAACCCGACGCCTTTACGGTGCGCAATGCAATTTTTGCAATACCAAAGTCTGCCAACCGCAGCTCGTTATCCGGAAAGAGAATAAAATTCTCTGGCTTGATATCGCAGTGAATTACCCGCAACCCGTGCGCATGCGCTACCGCTTCCAGCATCTGTGCGCATAGATCCAGAATTTTGTCCGTAGCAAGCCGGTAGCCTATGCGGTCCGCCAGCGTGCCAACGCCCAGCGGGCTGACGATAACAAAGTGACCATCAATAATCCCCGCATCCTTGATCGGCAAGATATGCGGATGATCCAGCTTGGCCGCCACCCTGCCTTCTTTTCTGAATTCCTCCGGGAATTTCTCGCCCAGCTGTGGTTTGTGCGGAATCTTAAGCGCTACGCGAACTCCCAGAATCGTGTCGTAGGCTTCGTAGACGGATGCGAAATTTGTGACGGCCAGCCGTTTCTCAATCCGGTATTTACCTAATTTTTGTCTGCGTTTTAGCAAGCCGGTTCCCATCGGCAGAAGTTTACGTGACTCTGCGGCTGGCTGCCCGTGAAACTGTATGCGACGATTGCGAACCAGTGATCCGGATACTGACTTTCAGCACGCTCTACCCCAATGCCGCCAGGCCGGGTCACGGCCCGTTCGTCGAGCATCGTCTGCGCCAGCTGCTTGGCACCGGTGAGGTGGCCTCGACCGTGGTCGCACCCGTACCCTGGTTTCCATCCAGGAATCCTCTATTCGGCGAATATGCAGGCTTTGCCGCCGCACCACACGAGGAGACCCGGCACGGTATCCACGTACTGCATCCGCGTTATCCCGTGATACCCAAAATCGGCATGAATCTGGCTCCGGCGCTGCTGGAGCGATTTTCACGACGGGCGGTGGCCGAAGTACTCAATAACGATCCGGCCATCCGGTTGCTTGATGCGCATTACTTCTATCCGGATGGTGTAGCTGCGGCAATGCTCGGTGAGCGGATGGGTCTGCCGGTATTCATCACTGCACGCGGTACCGATATCAATCTGATACCCGAATACGCCCGACCCAGACGACGCATACTCTGGGCCGCCGAACGTGCCGCCGGAATCATTACGGTTTGCTCAGCTCTCAAGGACACGCTAGTCGAGATGGGCGTCGACGGCAGCAAGATCACAGTGTTGCGTAACGGTGTTGATTTCGATCTGTTCAGTCCAGTGCCGGAAACACAGGCACGTGCGCAGACAGGTATGGAGGCGAATACGCTGCTGTCAGTCGGATTACTGATTGAACGCAAGGGTCATCACCTGATCATCGAGGCCCTGTCAGAACTGCCCGGTGTGCGGCTCGTAATCGTCGGTGACGGCCCGCAGCGTGGTGCACTTGAAGCGCTGGCATCCCGTCTCGAGGTTGCTGAGCGGGTTCATTTTGCCGGCAGAATTCCACAGGACCAGCTACCAGCCTATTATTCGGCCGCCAATGCGCTGATCCTCGCGTCCAGTCGCGAGGGCATGGCTAATGTATTACTAGAATCGCTGGCCTGCGGTACACCCGTTGTTGCTACTCCACTGTGGGGCACACCAGAGGTCGTTGCAGATCCGGCGGCAGGCGTTCTAATGCAGGACCGTTCAGCGGCATCCATAGTGTCCGGGGTCAGGCAGTTATTTGATAATTATCCGCTGCCCGCCGATACATTGAGTTATTCAAAACGCTTTAGCTGGGATGATACGAGTCGCGGGCAAATAAAACTTTTTGATCGAGTCAAAAGCCCAATCGCCTAGTGTGTTCTGTTCAATCCGATAAAAGTACCGCCGTGTGCATCGCACATCAGACGCATGAGCGTAGCAAAACGTTCACCAGTAACATGCAGACGCGGATCCTGCTCCAGCATCACAGGAAAACCGACCGCATGAATTCGCACGAGCCGGTTACCGTCCGATCCGAACCGGTTAACCTTGTCAACCGCGTCCAGTACCGGTTGGATAGAACCACCAGTAAACTCGTCACCAAAAACGTAGATACTGATTTTCTTGTCCTCTGAATAGAAAGACGAAATCGCGCGGGTGATGCCTTCTACCGGGCTGGAATTACTGAACGGCGTCCACGTACGCAAGGTATTGACTATCGCTTTGCGTCGTGCGCGCGAATCCGGAATCCATTGTCCGCGATAACGCGGAAACATGTACTGCCCGTTGTCATTCATTACCTGAATACCCTTGACGTCAGGATAAACTGCCAGTGTCTCGGTTACCTTGCTCAATACTAGTGGCCACGCGAACTGCACCATGCTGCCCGATGTATCGATGACAAAAATTATGTACTCGCTGTCAGCCGGGATGCCACCGATGATGCTGGTCGGAGCCGCGTCATAAACCATCATTTCATCAATGTCACGGGTTAATTCCGTACGTGCGAACTCCAGACGCTTCTCCAAAATATTGGTGACGGTCGAGTCCTTGTCAGATACATTGAATTCCCCGCGCATCATCTCGAGTCTGTTGGTCAATTTGGCGAGCTGCCCCTCTCGGCGTGAAATCTGATCTCGTCGATCCTCTCGCTCGGTCTGCACGACCTGCAGCTGGCTGCGTAAGGCTACGACGCGCTCACCTAATTCAATGACCTGCGTTCGCAACGCATCGGTACTCTGTTGCAGCACGATCGGCTGGGTCACCTTGGTTATTACCAGCAAAAGCAAGATCGCACCAAATCCACAAGCGATGGCGTCCAAAAAGGACAGACCAAAAGGCTGCATTTCGCGACGCTTAACCATTAGTTAACCGTACTCACGGCCAGTCCCGGGATGGACTCATCAGCGAACCACCGGTCGCCATCGCCAGGCGCCAGAACTGACTGGAGGCCGCCGGATCACCTTCAATCGGAAAAAGAATAGTGTTCACCGGTATACCCGATGGCAACACTTGCAGCGAGCGCTGGAACAGGCGTATTCGATTGCGCGATGAAATCGTGCGGCGTTTTGGTGGTGCGTCCCCAACCGTGGGCAGGCCATCCGTGATCAAAACAACATTGTCGGGCATCGGGTCTAACTGGCCTACGACATTAAACGCCTGATACAGACTGGTCCCCTTGCCCGGGTCGACAAGTCTCAGCGCAGCCGCTGCCCGGCCCACTGCTTTCTGGTCGTCTGATGCAAACCACTCATTCTCGGTCCCCGAGATAAGGGGACGCGCCGTTTCGTTAAATATGAAAACCTGAAATTCAGTAGTTTCAGGCAATCGGGTCAAAATCCATTCGACAGTCCGTAATGAACGCACCCATTTGTCGGCTTGGAGTTTTCTTTCCAGCGGCATATTACGCGTACGAATAATATTGACCAGGGTCGTGTCGAGCATGCTTGCGGATGCATCCAGAATGATGAGTAAGCGGCGTCCACCAAGTTTCAACCCTGTGAGGTACTGACGATCACCCTCACCGACAAAACTGAGACCGTCGGCAGTTGTGAGACGACGCTCCTCAACTTCACCTTCAAGACGCTTGGTCTGCTCCTCCAGTGCCTGAACATCTGCCATGAGCTTACTCAGGTGTTCTCGTTGCGCCATGGTCATTTCGTTCCGATTGGCAAGCTCGTCTCGCGCCCTGGCTAACTCTTCGGTCGCCTGCGCAGTACGGGCTTTGAGCTGGACCAGGGCGTTGTCAGATTTTTCGATTTCGGTGCTGGCATTGCTTATAGCGATCTCTGTCGACGTGATTTCTCGGGTTAGAGAGTCCACCTCGATTAGTAACTCTTTATTGATTTCGTCGGCGCGCTCTACTGTTGAGTGATGGATCAGCATGAACACCAGAACTGTCGCGCCGAAACCACATGACATGATGTCCAAAAATGACAGACTAAATACGGTGAATCGTCGCTGTTTACGCGCCATTGCTCTTCGACACAGTAATGAGCTGCGCTACCTGCTCTGATCCACCCAAACGCAAAACATCACCGTAATGCGCCCGGGCCTCACCCTCAATCCGCCGGTCATTGAGGAAAGTTCCATAGCGACTGTGGTCCTCAATGATCACTGCACCATCACGCTGAGCAATCTGACAATGATCCCGCGAGATACCGGATAAATCACCCGTCAGAACGATCGAGTGCTCGCGCTCATGCGGGTGAGAACCGAGATGCAAGGGATCGCTGCCGATGACCCATCCCCTGCCCCGATAAAGCACATGGGTCGGCAAATCGGTCCTCGCAGGTCGTTCGTCCTGTGGTGGTGACAGTGGCTGTGCCGCACGATGCCAGCTTACGCTCGTTACAAACGCCACAGATTCACCACTCGACAGTATCTCGTCCTGGTGTCGCAACGCCCCTAGCGCCGCCGCACCGGACGCAAGCTCGACCACATCACACTGAGGCAAGTTGTCAGCCAGCGCCTCGTGCAGACCTGGGAAAGCATGCAGCCGGTCGGTAGCCAATAGCGTCAGAGCCTCACCCGGTCGGCTCGATGCAGCGATGTGGCGGGTAATCTTCCGATACAACGGTTGTGCAGCAACCGCCAGGGTTTCCGAGCTCACAACCAAAGGCAATTCGCCACTTCCACTTTGCAAACTCAACTCTGCCCGCCCGGCGTGACTGATTTCACTGACCCAGTCTGGTAGCTGATCGTATAGTTGTTGCTCAGACTGCGCCGAGTGCATCGGATCAAAACGCGTATTACGAACAAATGCGTCAGCAATGACATTAGCCCAGACATCGTAAAAATCCGCCAGACCTGCGTCTTCGATGCTCGACACCCGTGTACGTCGCAGCCGCTTTCCCTGGCCCAGTTCCGTCAACACCGCACGGCGCGACATCAGATCAAGGTGCATCATCTGTCGCCCTGGCGCCGGACGTTCAGCAGAGACCACGGCAACATCAACCAAGCCGGCAACCGGAATTCCGCATTCACGTGCGATGCCCAGTAATAGACTGAGTTGCTCGCGTGTGTAACTGCCGGGCATTGCCAGTATCACTTGACCAAACTTGTCTTCGAGCCCTGACCAAACGCTTTTTAGATGGTGATAGGCCAGATCGGCGAATGTTGCGGCTCCCACGGCACCAGCTGGCAACGCCTCAAGACTCAGATCGCCCCAAAAGTCACTAAACACGCGGCCGGGTTGTAAGCGTGCCTGCGCACGTGCTTCAACGCCGACGATCACCGATCCATCGACCAGTGCACAGCCCGGGCTGTCGCTTAATTCCCCACTTTCGTCGCGCGCCCGCAGACCAGCATCGTTGACTTCTAATACGAGCGTTTTCATCTATCGAACCTGTAAGTGTTGCACCAGGCGCTCGTCACAATAATCTTGTGCCTCCAGAACTAACCGCTCCTGACGCAATTGGAGCTGATGCAAGAGAAACATCAAAACAATGCTCAATAACAAGGCGACGAATGTTGAATTGAAGGCAACACCCAGACTCTCAGTGACCCCTGATATGTCTCCTTCCACGGCCTGATGCGCCTGACTGAGCGCTTCACCGATACCTCGCACCGTGCCTATAAAACCAATTGACGGAATTGCCCATGCGATGTAGCGAACCATGGATAACTCGGAATCCAGCCGCTCGGACGCCGATTCACATACTGTGCGTACCGACGTTGACACGTCCTGGATGTTGCGTGTCGATCGAAAACGATGCAGCGCGGTCAGTAGTGCTTTTGGCAGCAGGTAGTCTCGTTCCTGCTCGGACAATGCCTGCACGGGTCGGGAAAACTGACGAGTGTCTTCCGGCAGTATGCTCATTCCAACGTTCACCGGTATCAAATCTCGCAGCAACATCTTGCGCTCGTTCACGCCTTCCACCGCTTTGTAGCCCATGATCGCCATGGCCCAAAACATCAGGATAAAACAGGTTTCCTGTTCAAAATCGCGAATAAGCACGTAAATTGATCGCTCTGGTACGTAATCCCTGTCTATGGCCAGTTGTGCTCGCTGCTCGGCAAGAACTTCTGCCGCACGTGGTCTGACGACAGAAACATACATTCCATGTATGACGATGACGGAAATAACGAGGGCGAAAACCTGAAACAGGAATTCGAACGGGATATTGTGGCGTCTAATGCCTTCGAGTGCTGCCATCTCAGATGTCCGTCGGGAAGGCGACCGCGGTGTCGGCTTCCACATCCTCACTTGGCACAAAACTACCCGGACGGGCCTCAGGCTCCTCAGCCTCTGTTGCGGTGTCTTCCTGGGCGGTTGCCAACAGACCGATCGTAAGCATGCCGGTCAAAATCAAAAAAGCGATAGATCGCATCGTTTACTCCTCGTTACCGGAACCCCGGCTGCTAGTGTTAGGACTCCAATTCTCGCAAGTCATTCAACTCATCGTGCGTAACGTGCGACGCGAAAACCCAGATCCGGCCGCCCCTGAGCACCATGATCGCGAAAAGCGCTGCGTAGTTCTCCAATCGTACCCTTCATCCAGCTGGCGCCGCGAATGACGTGCTGATCGCCAAATTCCGGGCCCAGTGGATCGACCAGGGACAGGAAAGGATCCACCGCCGCGATTTCGTAGTAATCGTGCGTCCACTCCGTAACATTGCCGGCCAGTTCACTCAAACCCAGCGGGTTGGCCGGAAAACTGCCCACCGGCGCGGTGACCGAATGCGCATCGTCGTAATTGTCCAGTCTTTGCGCCACCAGGCTTCCGGCCGCATGGTCAGCGAAGTTACCGGCACCGGCCGGTGGTGGCACCGCCGATCCCCAAATGAACTTGCGTGGCTGGGCACTCGCAGCAAAACGTGCGACCCAGGCCCATTCGGCTTCCGACGGCAAACGATAGCCTGTGTTCATCGGTCGTACTGCTACCAGGCGGCCTTCCCTGTCAACATAGGCATTGGCCAGACCGTCACGATCGCTGAGCCAATTACAGAATCGTGCTGCCTGTTGCCAGCTTACCCGTACTACTGGCTGATCGTCTCCGTCCAGACTAACGCCGCCCACAAAACCTGAGCTGTGCGTGGCCAGAAACTCGCGAAACGCAGCATTCGATACTTCCGTCTCTCCGATATAGAACTCACGAGTCAACTCAACATCGCGCCGTACCTCATTGCTGCGCCTGCCCTGTTCCCGCCGCACTGAGCCCATCCGCAGCGTGCCACCACGAATTAGCCGCAACGATCCCGCGGCTGACGGAATTGACGTTGGCAGCTCTGCTAATGCAGCCTCAGCAACAGTCTTGAGCACGACCGTTATGCGCTGTTCAAGACCACGTCTTGGGGTAACCGTTTCCACGTGCGACGCGTATCCGGCCTTACGAATTTCGATCGTGTGCGGCCGGACGTTGAGCGATAACACTTGGTCTGCGGCCCCACGCAAACGACCGTCTACGATCAGTTCTGCATCCGCCGGGCTTGTCACAATACGCAACGAACCGACTATCGGCGTCAGACTTACTGACAGCGGTGCGCGCTGATCGGGCGTGAGCTCGACAGTGCGGTTTGCCGATTCATAGCCGGGCTTTGTAAAGCTGACGCGATGTTTCTTGCCCGGCCTGATACTAAGTTCCAGTGGACTACGGCCACGAAACTGGCCATCAACCGTGACACTGACGTCTGCGGGACTGGTCTTAACGATCAGCTTCCCGTCGGCTTCGACCAGTGTTTGCTCCGGCACAGTCAGCGGCACACCCGCGCTGATGCTGATCAACTGCAAGTTCTGCTTGTAACCAGCCAGCGAAATCTTCAGCTCACGGTCGCCGGCCTCGACCTCCGCAGAAAGCGGCGTCTCGCCAACGCTTTCGCCATCGATGGCCACGATCGCACCCGGTGGTTTGCTACTAAAGCTGACCGGCGCCCAATTCGGTTGCAGCGATACAGCAATCGACTGCTGTACATGTAAACCCTCGACTTCAATCTCTTGTTCATGCGACAAGTGTTTCTTTGCCCGCACTACCAGACGATGCAGGCCCGCGGGAACTGCAAAATCCGTAAGCGGCGTAACCCCGACCTGTGTACCATCTATCAGCACTTCTGCCCCCGGCAAATCAGTTGCCGAAACGGATATCAGACCGGGAAGTTTCTCCATCTGCAGGACGAACTGCTGATTGCTTGAGCCGCCAACTTTGATTTCAGAATCCAACGGTAGATAGCCCATCAAGTCCGCCCTGACCTGATAGGTGCCGGGTCGCAAGAGATAGCGGCCACCAACCCGGGGTGTAAGCAATGCGCCCGATAATGCGATACGTGGAGGTTCGGGTTCTATGATCAAGTTGACCGAACGGGCCGTGAACATGAACCACGTGGCTGCAGCGAGTAGCGCAAATATTGCAATGACCGCGACCTGGAGGATTCTGGTTCCTCGATGAACCGAGATCACGTTGCCCCGCTTCGGCTGAAAGGCTATGGGTTCAATGATCTCGTGGGCCGCGTCGCCGTCGGCGTCCGCCGGAGGCGGTGTCGCCTTGGCCACGCGTGAACGCGCATGCACAAACATCTGCTCGCCGCGCTGGCGGTAAATCACATGACCATCGCCAAAGGTGATGATGTCACCATCGCTCAACCAGCAGGCCGAGGTCTTCAATGTGCCGTTTACCCGCACCGGTTCGGTCCCCGGATGCAAATAGGGCGTATCAGCCTCCAGCCCGACCTGGGCAAGCGATTTGCCGTTGACACCGATCATGCGCACATCGGCTTCATCGCCGCCTATTTCCAGTGGGAAATCTCCCGGAAGAAATATGCGTTCGCCGTGATCGTCGTGAACATGGATGGACTTGGTCAAATCTGCTCCTCGCAACGAATCATCATGGGTGTAGGCTCTTTGCCGGCCTCAACGATCAACTTGGCGCGGACATCGCGATAACCCGCACGCGTGCCAACCACGGTGTATTGCCCTGGCATCAATTCAATCTCACGCGTATCGAACAAACCGAGACGCCCGACACGATACACCTGAATCTCCGTGAGATTGTCCGATTCAAACCGTACTTTGACTGGCAATCTGGACAAACTCAGGGCTTCACCCAGCCTGACTGCAAGCGATCGTAGTTCCGGTGCGTGCGCCTCGACGCTGTCGATTTGTTGCAGCAGCGTCTCAGCACGACGCCGCACATCGTCCTTTGAAAATTCCGGCGCCGCCAGCAAGGCTTCGGTGCGAGTAGTCAGTGACGCCAGACGCCGGGCGCGATCGCGACCCTGTTGTGCCAATACCAGCGCCGAATCGATTTCCAGCAGTTCACTATACAGTCCTATCGCTGTTTCCCAGTCCTGTACTGTCTCTGCCTCGTTTGCCCGTGCCAACAGACTGGTAATCATCACGTCGCGTTCGGCCAGCTCGAGCTGGGTTTGTGCATCACGCACTTCCGGCGCGGCCGGACGTAAGCCGCTGGCGCGCTGGAGCGCCTTGCGGGCTGCAGGATAGTTTTTCGACGCAAGTGCCGCATACACCTGCGACATGGTTGCTTGAAACCCCCTTGCTGCCAGGGTGGACTTCAAGCGGTGTGTTTCCCGCTCGACGTCTGTATTGCCAGGATCGATTCTATATGCATCGTTCATTGCCGCCAGTGCACCGTCCAGGTCACCGGCGCTTTCACGTTCGCGCGCCTGGCGGGTTAATGCAGTAACCCGATCGAGAGAGCCTGTGCGTAACAGCGCATCGCGTACCTCGTCGTCGTTCGGCTCAATCGCCAACACGATACGAAAGTGCTCCCCCGCTTTTTCTCCGTTACCGCTGTTAAAGGCCTGCCAACCAGCCGCGCGATGGTCCGCCGCAATTCCCGCTGATTGTTCCAGCAGCGCACCGAAGAGCTGGTCGCTTTCTTCTAATAGTCGTATCGCGGCCAAATGATCCAGTTTGCTTATTAGCTGCTCGCCTTCCTGCAACAACTCCAATGCACGCTGCGCGCGTAGCTGTGCCCAACTTGAGACATTCATAGCCTCCAGCAACAACCATTTTTCATATACCGCTGCGCGTTCCTGGTTGGCCACTGCCGCCTGGTTGTCCAGTCGCGCTTGCGCCTCTGCAACTGTATCTGTAGCGGTCGCGATATCGGCTGTGGACTGCGCCAAGAAGCGTGGCAGGAAGAGAAGTGTTGAGCCGACGGCAAGTAGTACCAGCACCGCCCCGGCCACCCACCACCCGGCCGACGTGCGCTTTTGCGTCTCAACCTGTTGTTCGGTCGGGGCGCTCACCCGTCGCGCGACTGGCGCGATGCGCTCGAATTGTTCGGTTTTATCAGATGTCATATCGTCATTTAACAACGCGTCGATTCTGCTGACCACACCCTGCAATTCCTCTGAACCGTCGCGTAGCCCGACAATCAGTTCTGCCAGTGCCGGTGGCACTCTCGCGCTCTGCCCCAACTCCGGCAGACCCGTTGCCAGCTCGCACAGTACTGCGCCGAGGGCGCGAATGTCGTCGGCCACGGTGCGTCCGGGCCCGCCACTAAAATCGATCAAACGCACACTACCGTCGGCGGCGACGAGCATGTTCTCCGGTTTTAGATCGCCATGCACCACACCGCGGCTGTGAGCATAGGCCACCGCATCCACTACCGGCCGAAATATCGGCAACCACTGGCGGTGGTCGGCCCCCATGTACTGACTCAGCTCGGGGCCATCAATCAGATCCATCACGATAAAAGGCACGCCGTCGTGTGTCGCCAACCGATGGGCCCCAACTATGGCCGGGTGGGAGAGGCGTTGTAAATTCTTGAATTCTGTGGTCAGCGTTGCAGTGGAACCTGTGCGACTGAACTTCAGTGCGACAGAGACGCCAGTCTGCTCGTCCAGCGCTCGCCATAAGTCGGCGTTACCGCCACTGCGTAGAGGTTTTTCGAGTGAGTAACGACCGGCTAGCTGTAAACCCGCTCGCAACCGTTCCATCAGCCGCCCGGCAAGTCCGGTTTATCTGCAGCTTTCACGTCCGGCAATCCCGTCTCGGTAACGTAAATCTCCCGCAACAGTTCGCGCCATTGCTCAAATTGCGAATCGACAGAGCCGCTTAGCGTAATCGTCTTGCCTTCCACTTCCAGCACCGCCGGACGCACTTCCAACTCGAAAGAATCACCAAGCTCGCGCATGGTCTCAGCGTGCACCAACAGTTTTGGGCGTAGCTTGATTCCATTATAAATCGAATAGATCCCGCCTACTGTCGCGACCAAACCACCGTACTCAGTGTAAGGGTCATCTGAATTAGCACTTACCGCGAGACCGCCAACGATGAGGGCCGCACCCGTGATCGTCCGTCGCCGAATTTCGCGTTCTAAATAACGCAACCGTACGACTTCTTCATAGTTGAAACGTCGCCAGTCGTTATAGGCAGGCCGGACTTGATTGTGAAACGAGCCGTAATGCTGATCCAGCGTATCGATGAACACATAGTCACGTTCGCGAATCTTCTCAGCGCGTAACAGCATGGGATCGTCCAGCGCGGGCAGCCGCTGCAGTGCAGTCCGACCGTTATTTTCTACCAGATAGTCGCCAAAAGCTTCAGGCGAAAGATCGGCAGCAAACTTTATTTGTGAGACCTGTCGAACTCGGCTGAGGTCTTTCGGTGACATCGCCTCTCGAAATTCGAGCAAATCGTTTGCGATTTGGTTATAGAGATCTTGAAAAGGATCCTGTCGCGATGTGGTCAGGTCTTCGCGATAATTCAGCTTGCCCGCGACATCGGCATATTTTTCGTCGTCTAACCAGACTCGGCCGGTGGAATCATAAGCTCGCGCAACGAGCGATAGCCTTTCGCCGTCCGACGTCATAAGGCGCGCCGTGACTATCAGATCGACCGTTTCCGATCCCCGTGGCACGACCCGGACCGCACCCCAGTGCCCTGTGTCTTGCAAAGTATCCCGCAAGACATATGGCATATAGCGCGCCTCCGCGTTGCGCACGCCAGCCACGAGCTGCATCTCATTTTGTTCGACGACATCTTCTGGCACGTTCGGGTCGAATACCGTAATCCCAACATCCAGCAGCAAGTCTTCCGCAACATCAGCCACAGCCGCCAGCGCGGGCGTGGCATTGATTGTGATCACCTGCTTCGAAACGCAAGCACTAAGTAGAATTACGGGTGCTAATATCAGCCACGTTTTGTTCATTAATTTGCTTCAGCCTCTCCGGTTTCCAGGCTTTCTTTGTAGTTCCTGTATTCCTGCCAAAGTGCTTCACGCAACTCCGGATCGCTTTCTGCCATCGCCGCTTCCCGCAGCTGTCTGGCCACGATATCGTCATCCTGCGGCCGACCAACAGTGTCGTCCGACAGATCCTCAAATTCTGAATCGTTTTTCGCGGTACTGGCAGGTGGCTGATAGCGCGGATTATTCCATTCCACATTCTCACGCCGCGCGCCGCCGCCGCCGTTCGGATTGCCTCTCGGATCCGTTACACCCGATCCTTCGGTAACGCCCGCAAGTTCACTATCCTCGCTACTCACGCCCGTTGCGACAGTGCTGCCCTCAACCTGCATGCGGTCGTCGAAAACAGTCAACGAGCGATCCAGTTCTGCCTCCAGGTTGGCAACCCGTTCTTCGGCGCTCTCCGAGCCATCGCCGTCGTCCTTCTGATCGGTTGTCCCCAGCATGCCCATCAGCGCTCCCGCGGCCGCCAGCAATTCCCCGGTGGCCTCCAGTGCCTCACCGGCATTGCGCATGTCGCGTTGCATTACACTCACGACCGTGGCAATGCCCTCGGCCAGCGCTTCCTCAGCCGCTGCAGCATCATTTGGATCGACGTCCTGTGGGTCAAATACATCAGACGCTGCCATGACTGCAATAGCCGAGGCAATTACGGCCTCTGCCGCAGCTTCCATCGCTGCACGGGCAGCCGCAAGCTGCACGGCTTCGGCATCGGCGTCGGTATCCCCAGTACTGGCACCTGCAGCAGTAATCAGCGCCCGGCGTGCGCGATTGAGCGCTGCACGTGCAACAGCGACCGAATCATCTGCAATTTGCAGCGAAGCGCTGGAGGCCTTGCCACCGGACTTTCCGGACGCGCTGGTCTCATCGCCATAGTTCGCAAACGGATCGAAATTTTCTTCGTCTTCGTCGTTATCGCCACCGGTCGATGCGGGCTCACTGCTTTGTGCGGCCTGACTACCACCGTCACCAGACTCCTCGGTCGGGCTTTCTTCGCTAGCACTCGGTTTCATCCATGGATCAAAAGAATCCTCGTCACCGCTACCCGCTGAGTCCGATTCGATTTCACGGGCCCGGGCGATTGTTGCCTCAGCTTCGCTCACAGCCTCGGCCGCAGCATCTACTGCGGCATTGGCGCCTTCCAGTGCTTCGGCGACGCCAACTTCAGGTTCGTCGCTGATCGTACCTTCCGCACCACCGACGTCACTTTCCGAAGCACCGGACGAACTGCTGCCTGTACGGGATTGGTCAGCAGTGGCAACCCGAACATCGGACGTTCCTTCCGCGCCGTCTGTTTGTGTGCCATCCCGTTGGCCGCTACGCGAACCGTCGCTGGAGCCCGGAACACCGCTTTGCGAACCGGTTTGACTGGGTTGGTTCGAGCCACTGTCTGAAGTATTAGGTGTGCCGGCGGGATTTGAGGAAGGACTGGACGAACCCCCTGACGTTGACGGCGTACTACCTTGTTCCCCGCCTTCCCCACCGGGTCGGCCAATTGAACCCCCGGTCGTACAAGCACTGAGTACTAACGGCAAGGCCACGGCCAGGATTACGACATTCAGGCGGGCAGATTTGTACATTGGGGTCACCACGTCGGTTTTGGGTGATTGCACGGGCAAAAAGTTAGACGACCGGATTCAATCAGGGTTCAGCATGATTGCGGCTAGGAGGCACTAGCTTACAACAATCCGGACCCCCGGAGGGCCCTGAGCAGAACCCAAAAAGCGTGGTTTACGCCTCGCATGTACCTGATTATTGGAAGATTCCGGAACTCTTGCCGCGCTGTGTGTTCCACATGACATGGCGTGGCAAAAGCCGGGCTCGTCAGGGAGACGCAAAAAACCGTCATAATTATCCGATGATCAGAATCCTTGCTGTGAAACTGGTGGCGTTTTGCGCAGTCGTGTCGAGCGGTTGCGGTACAACTGTACCAGCGATGAATATGGAATTTCCGACACCGCTCATCGAGAATCTACCAATCTCTATCGGCGTGTACTACGACGACGACCTGCGCAATTTTACGTACAACGAGACAGTGTCTGACGGCAGCAGTTGGACGATAGAGCTTGGCCAAAACAACACGCGATTATTTGACCGTCTCTTTGGCGCCATGTTCAGCAGGACGACCAGAGTTGACGATATTGAAAACGGCCCGGATGATATCCAGGCTATCATTCAACCGATTTTGGAAGAATATGCATTCCTGACACCAAACGAACTCGGTTCCCGTTTTTACGCCGTGTCAATCCGATATCGCCTGATTCTCTACGACACAGCCGGAACCGAACTGGCCGACTGGCCGATCAATGCCTATGGCCAGAGCAGGAGCGGAATATTTAATGCCGGCAGAGGCAAAACAGGCCCGCTGCAAAATGCCACGGATCTGGCGATGCGAGACGCCGCCGCGGGCGCTATAGTCTCCTTGCCCACCCAACCGGAAATTCTTGCCCTAATCAACGGTGAGCAAATCAATGCTGAAAGTAATGACAACCAATAGATTCCTTCGGGTAACGGTGCTGTGCTTTGTGGTAACAACGCTGAGCGCCTGTGTCACGGCGCGCATCGAGGAAGCACGGCACACCGCCACTGGCATAAGCAAGGGTGAGGCGGTAGTTATCCTCACGCAACGGCAAAATGTTGATTACCAGACCGAGGACGGTTTCCTGCAGTGCCTGGGTGATGAATTGAAAGGCGGTATCAATCTGCGCGGCGAAAGAGAATTTATGGACCAGCTATTTCCCTGGTTTGAACCATCGCATGCCCCAACCCATGCCGATGCGTTGCGCGTACTGCTCGCTCGCCCCGGTGTACCTGAACGGATTACCGAAACCGGTGTCCGTTACCTGGTTTGGGTCGACGGGACGACGCAAACCGTTGACGGTGGCGGCAATCTTTCTTGCACCGTAGGGGCCGGTGGCGCCGGTTGCTTTGGATTTCAGTGGTGGGAAAACGATTCTTCGTACGAAGCCGCAATCTGGGACTTAAAAAGCGTCGAGCATGTCGGCACAATCAGTGCGGACGCTGTCGGCACCTCCTATTTACCGGCTGTAATCGTTCCTATACCAATCATTGCGAGAACAAAAAACGCGGCGTGTGGCGGTCTGGCAAAACAACTGCGCGAATTTCTGGTGGCAGATCCGCTCGATTGAATTCGGCTTAGAAAATGTAACTACTCCGGCGCGCTTGCGTTCTCCGGCACACGAAAGGTCCACCGAAAAGTCATATCCGCAGTCGTCGGCCTACCGTCTGCAAACTGTGGCCGGTAACGTGCATTACGCATGGCCAGCCGCACTTCGTTTTGAACGCGCCAGTGGGCGGATGCGTCTTTGACTGAGAGGTTTGTGACGGAGCCTTCGGGCGTAACCGAAAACTCCACGTCGACATGGATTTCTGAAACGCCTCCCAGGGCCAGCGGATTAGGTAGTGGTGGGTTAAACCGCAATCGCTTGGGCCGGCCAAAAATAACGTCGCCCTTCTCCGGACTGGCGCCGTCAGCGGTCAGTAGATTCCAGGCCTGTGCGTACAAGTCTATCGCGTCACGTCGCCGCGATGTGAGCATGAACCAGTCTCCAATATCCGTGAGTGCGCGCGCACGGGAAACCACGTCAGCCTCCGGGTGCTGTTGCTGTATTTGAACCGCTCTAAAGAGCGCATCTTTGCCCTCACCCTTGAGAATATTCTGCTTGCGATAGGTGCCGGCAATATTTTGTAGCTGCGCGACTAGACGCAGGTCATTCTCGCCATAGTCCTTTTCAATCAGATCGACTGATTTCTTGTAGTGTTGACGCGCGATTCCAAACTCACCTATCAGCTCGTACCAGCTGGCAAGCTTGTTTATAGCCGGTACCAGTTCTGCCGAATCGGCACCGTATTCGTGTATGTTGACCCTAAAAGCAAAACGATTCTCCCGATTCGCTTCCTTAATACTTCCCATCTCGTAGTAATTCATGGCCAGTTGATCCGCCAGCTCTATCTGCTCCAGGTTGAGTATCCCCAGGTTGCGATGCGAAATATGGCGGGCACGTCGCAATGCCGTGATTGCCTCATCCTTGCGACTGGCTGAGGAATACAGTTCGGCCAGGACGGTGAGCGGGTCAACCAAATCGAGTGAAAACACACTGTCCTGTGATTCGATAATCCGGATCAGGCGACCCAGCGTCTGCTCTGCTGCCGGGTTGTCCGGCAGTTCAAGTTGCAATTCGATCACGGTAATCAGCGGCGGGCCAAGTCTTAAAGTCGCGCCATGCTGTTCTTCCACCAGCGTTGCGACTCTCTTGGCCAATGGCAAGGCTTCGGCAACTTTGCCACGCTGTCTAAGTTGGGCTATTGACGCTTTCAGGGTAGCCAGATCCTCGCCATTGCTCGTATTTTCGCTTTGCGGCTGCACATCATCCTTGGATGGTGCGGTATCGGCGGCAGCGCTGTCGTCTACCTCCTGTACGTACGCGAACTCAGAGAGTCCCGCAATGAGTAACGTAACCAGTAGCAATGATGAGCGCATGTCTTGCGATTCTTCCGAAAGTCTTTATTGCACCGTTTTAATGAGCTGGCCGGGTTCGAGTTCTCCGTCGGGATACAGGCCGTTTATCAGCCGCAGCTCCTGCTCAGCATACCGCCCCAGCGGCGTCATTTCCGCCAGGGTGGCAAAAGTCGTGTTTTCGTCGCTTTCCACGACGCGCAAGTTCTGACGCGCCACGCGACGCCGCTCCAGCCCCTCCAGGATACGCATGCTGTTAATCGCACCGACATAGCGCCAGTCACCAGGAATATTGATGCTGGAGCGCTGAGATGCGCCGGCGAAGATGTACGAATAGTTATTATGGACTACGACGCCATAACGAACGGGGCGTTCGCCAAACGGAGAATTCGCTTTCGGCGCGATCGCAGTGTATCCCGCAAGGCCGTCGGGCTGAATCGAACGCCCTTCGTGAAGATCAGTAAGCTTTAGCTTGCTACGCATGACTTCCTGCGGTGTCATGGCCCGATCAAGTTTGCGACGCGTAACCACAAGAACAGCATCACCTTCCGGTGAGGAAGCCTGCAAACGCATGGATTTCTCATCGACCTTCCAACCACGGGGAAAGGTCAACGCGATGCCCATCCCGCCGTGATAGACCTCGCCGGTACCGCCAAATCCCTCCACTTTGCTCTTGCCGAATGTCACGCCGTCCATGAGATTCATATACGTTGCCGGATCCGACTCGTAAGTGCCGGCCGTCTCAACGCTTTCTGCCGACGCTATGACTTCGCGCAACCGTGTGTCATTGTCGGGATGGCTCGAGAACAAGCCGTGATAGACGCGTGGCTCACGATTTTCTTCTTTAGCACGCTCGACCTCGAATGACTCCTGCGCCTTGAGTTGTCTGACGACATCAATCATTGCCTCGGGTTTGTAGCCGGCCCGCGACAAATATTCTGCGCCCAGACCATCGGCCTCCAGCTCCAGGTTTCTGCCATACCCGCTAATCAACGCCCCACCGACCAGATTGGTCAATGAGCCGACCGCCTGGCTGCCGGTCGCGACAGCGGCCACCGTAGACAGGACGCCGCCAAGCAAGCTACGGCTGTGTTTACGAGCGGCGTGACGCGCGGTTACGTGTCCGATTTCGTGGCCTAGAACCGCCGCCAGCTCGGCCTCGGTATTCATATAGGCCATGATTCCGCGAGTAATGTAAATGTAGCCCCCGGGAAGTGCAAAGGCATTTATCTCTTCACTGTCGAGCAGTGTGAAATGATAGGTCAGCTCGGGACGATGACTATTCGCCCCTAGGCGCTCACCGATGGCCTGCACATAGCTCTGCAGGTCCTTGTCCTGATAGACACTGTATTCGCGCATTACGAGTTGATGATACTGACGACCGATTGCCACCTCTTTCTCTTCGGACATGACCATGATGTCCTTTCCACCCGTAGCCGGGTTGGTGCCACAACCAGTCAGGCCGGTGAGTATGCCAATGAGCAGCGTCGTCCGGATGTAGCGATTTCCCCGATTCATGTTTGAACTCCAAGGTCTAAGCCAGCAACGGCTTTCATTTTATCCGATTGCGCCCTACTCCGGACACCAGATGCCGGCCCCAGCAGGGCGTTCCGCAGGTATTGGACCGCTGCAGATGGACGGAAGTTGCATCAACTGACGCGGCCGATGATGTGGTTTTCCATCAGTTTTGCCGCGGAGTGGTGAAGATCCGGTCAGTCGGACCCACCTCGACCAGTCGGCCCAAACGAAAATAGGCGGTGCGTTGCGACACACGCACGCCCTGCTGCACGGAGTGTGTCAAGATACAAATCGTGTAGCTACGTCGCAAATCATCGATGAGATCTTCGATCCTTGCGTGGTGTGCCGAGCACTGACTAAGGCAAGACCGCCTTGAAAATAGTGAAGAAGAGAATAGCCAACAGCGCGCCAGCCGGAATCGTGACGACCCAAGATATAAAAACCCGGCTAACGACGCGGAGATCGATCGCCTCTATGCCACGCGCGAGTCCGACACCCAATACAGCACCGACCAGTGTATGTGTGGTCGAGATCGGAATTCCGGTACCCGAGGCGATAACGATCGTGGTCGCGGCCGCCAGCTCTGCAGCAAACCCGCGGCTGGGCGTGAGCTGAGTTATCTTGTGACCGACTGTTGCGATGACATGTCGGCCATAGGTTGCCAGTCCGATAACTATGCCAGCCCCACCCAGTACAAGGACCCAGATCGGCAGAGCCGACTCTGCTCCGATAACGCCGGTGTGCGCAACACTTACAACGGCCGCGAGTGGCCCAATAGCATTAGCCACATCGTTTGATCCATGCGCGAATGCCATCGAACAAGCCGTGACGACCATCAAGACCGCAAATACGCGTTCGACTGTATAGAAATGCTGTTTCCTGTCGAGCTTCTTATCAGGCTGTATCCGCCGAATTACGAAAGCGCCTATTAGTGCAACAACAAGCGCTATTGCCATGGCAAGTATGTAGCTGCCGGTCAAGCTGATGTTCAGGCCAACGTGCTTCAATCCCTTGAGAATCGTCACGAGTGTCATCGTGAAAGCCGCGAGAAACATATACACGGGAACGTAGCGTTTCGCCTGGGCCAGCGGATCGTCATGCCTCAGAATCAGTCTCTGCACGCTGGTAAAGATCAGATATGCAATAACGCCTGCAAGCAATGGCGACCCGACCCAACTCATTACGATTTCGACAACTTTGTTCCATTGCACCGCGTCGATTCCAATGCCGACGGCAGCGAAACCGACGATCGCACCAACGATTGAATGTGTTGTTGACACTGGCCAGCCATTGCGGGATGCGATAAACAGCCACGTACCGGCAGCGAGCAACGCAGCCAGCATGCCGTATATCAACAATTCCGGTGTGTCACTCAACAGGGTCGCATCGACGATGCCCTTGCGAATCGTGGTCGTAACCGCGCCGCCAGCGAGAACTGCACCCAGAAATTCAAAAACCGCCGCCACAAGGATCGCCTGCCTGATAGTCAGCGCCTTGGAACCGACCGACGTCGCCATTGCATTGGCGACATCGTTGGCACCGATTCCCCAAGCCATGAAGATGCCGAATACCGCCGCCAGACCAATATAAATATATTGTGCTTCCATCAACTAAATTCGCGCCTGAGGCAAGGCATTTTTGTTTTGAGACGCTTAACGCTACTAATGGGACAATAAGAGCTCGAGGCGTCGACCGACCCGTTCAGCCATGTCGGCAATTTCGCCTGTTAACTCGATAACTCGGTAGAGGAATATGATCGAGACTGGATCGAGTGTTGCCTCGATCTCGAAAAGCTGTCCTCGCAATTTGGCCTGCAGGTTATCGGTATCGGTCTCGATATTATCCAACTCTTCGATCAAGGATTCGACAAGAGCTGCTTCCGCACCTCGAAACCCTGTTGTAAACAACTCGTCCAATTCGCGAACACTTTTTCTCGCCTTTTTTGCCGCATCGACGTTACGGCGCACGAAGGCCAGGAAATCTTGGGCGATCGGCGCGGGGATTTGTAACTTGCGGCCCATGACAAGCCCCGAAACGTCCTTGGTCCGGTTGGCCATTTTGTCCTGAACCAGTAGTAGTTCAAGTAGGTCCTCTCGCGGCACGGGCATGAATAGACTCTTGGGCAGGTGCAGCCGAATCTCTTTCTTCAGGTCGTCAGCCTCGTGCTCGTAGGCGTCGATCGCGTTGCGAAATTCTGCAGCTTTGTTCCAGTCACCGGCAATGACTGCTTCGAAAAACGCTACCAGTTCCTTTGTGCAGCGATAGGCAATATCGACATGCTTTTCGAGCGGTTGAACCGGCGACGAGCCAAACATATTTGCCAACAGGTTAGCCAATTCGGATCCTCTGGTTTGCCGGAAGAAGGTCAGCAGGGCCGATTTCAAGCGCGATCATATAGACTCGGACGACGAATAGAAAGCCGGTCGCCTACAGCCCAGGCCTAAAGCCAATCCGCGATCGACCGATACAGTCTGAGTAGCCCCCGCATTCGCCGGTGGCCTCGCGGAGTGATCATCATGGTCGTGACAGACGTCTTCGAGGACATCTATCAGAACTTTTGCTCGCAGGAACTGAGCCTGCCCAGCCTGCCCGACATTGCAATGCGTGTGCAGAAGGCCGCAAGAGATCCCAACTGCACCTTCGATTCGATCGGTAAAGTCATCAAAAGCGACGCGGCTTTGTCCGCACACCTCATTCGAATGGCCAACAGCCCGCTCTACATGAGCCGTGTCCCGGTCACCAATGTGCGTGCTGCCGTGCATCGTATCGGTGTGCCCGGAGCGCGAAGTTTTGCCACCACATTCGCACTACAAAACCTGTTTCACAGCTACAGCCAGGGGCTGAATCGGCTTTTTCGGGAAATCTGGGAAGACAGTTGCGAATTGTCTGCCCTCACTGCTGTACTGGCTACATTCTGTGCCGGTTTCGATCCCGACGACGCCCTGCTGGCAGGGCTGTTACAAGATGTCGGCATGGTCGTCTTGCTCGGCGCGTTGGCCGATTATGGAGAGGATTTCCCGGCACCGGACAAATTACACGACGGCCTGGAAGAGTGGGCACCACGTGTTGGGCAGATGCTGCTGGAAAGCTGGGAATTCGATCAGCGTTACATCGACGTTGTGAAAGCACGTCATGACTGGATGCGTGACCAATCGGATAAACCTGACTTGGCTGACATTGTGACCTTGGCGAGACTGCATTCATATTCGGGCAAGAAACGATCAGAGAATTGCCCGCTAATTAACGAAATACCTGCGTACAAGAAACTGCCGGTTGGACTTCTCACTGAGCAAATGAGTTTGCAGGCACTGGTCGATGCCAACGCAGAAGTCGACCAGATCCGCTCGATGCTCCGGGGTTAATCAGTCCGCGAATTCCATCGACGCCTCCACATGATGCAGCATACCGCCACAGTGCGGACATGTCGGCACCGGTCCGCCGCGCAGTTGTTGCCGTTCGCCGGTAAGTATGTATTTCGCGCGATCCTGGCTCAGCCCCAGGTTTAGCCGAGTTTCTTCCAACTCACTTTCTTCTTCGCGCGTTATATCGCCATCAGCCAGCGCGCGATCCACCACTTGCCGATAAAGATCTTCCCGCAACCGAATCTGCTCGGAGAACGCTGACGCAAGAATACCTGCCGGTAATGCAACCATACCCACACCCATCACGGTAATAGAGGCACCAAACATTTTGCCCCCAGCGGTAATCGGTGTGACATCGCCATAGCCGACCGTTGTCAGCGTGGAAAAGGCCCACCACATCGCCGCGGGAATATGCGCAAAGGCCAGCGGCTGGGCCTCATGTTCGAATAGATACATGCCACAGGCTGCGAGCGTCATGACGATCAGCATCACAACCAGTACCGCACCCAATGTGCGTGCGTTGTCGCGTAATACGACCAGCAGCAGTGTCATGGTGTGCGAATAACGTGTGAGTTTGAACATGCGCAGCAGGCGCAACGCGCGTAGGAAACGCAGATCCAGACCTCCAAAGAGTCCCCACTGGATCATGTAGAAGGGTGCAAACGCCATAAAGTCGACAACCGCCGATGGCGACCTGGCCCATGCAAAGCGACTGCGCAGAGGGCCCAATCCTTGAGCCTGTAGCCGCCTGCGCTCCGGCGCAACCCACAGCCGTGTCAGGTACTCACAAGTAAAAACAACGACAGAGAACACTTCGAATGCGAAAAAGAACTCGCGGTAGTTCTCGTAAAGAGAATCCATCGACTCCAGCATGACCGCCAATACGTTCGTGGCTATCAGCGTTACCAGCAAAACATCGAAAATGACCCGATGTCGATCGCCGGGAATAGTGAGATTGAGCAGCTCGTGTGCGCGTCGACGATATTTTTTCATATCAGATCGCCGGACGGGATCTGATCCGGCCCGGGAGAAAAGCTTTCCATCGGACCAGATGTCGGCTGGTTGCCAGAAAACTTGACGGTTCAGGTCTCGTTTGCCGAAGAACTGCGCGGCAAGACAGAAGAAATGACGTCCCCAAGGGGGCTGCCTCGGATCGGCTAAGGCCGACGCGACCAACATCACGCTGCGACAACCTGATCGACGCAGGAAAGCGCGCATTCTGCATCACTGGGTGCGTGGCCAGGCATGAAGACGGCGAGAAAGAAGACGGTCGTTTGTTTGCAGCGACTGCGGTTCCTCCGCCGGAGCCGCAAACAAATGCCGTCTTCTAAGCTCGCCAGAAAATCGCGGCCAGAGCCGTGACCAGAAGAATGGCGTCCCCAAGGGGGCTGCCTCGGATCGGCTAAGGCCGACGCGACCAACATCACGCTGCGACAACCTGATCGACGCAGGAAAGCGCGCATTCTGCATCACTGGGTGCGTGGCCAGGCATGAAGACGGCGAGAAAGAAGACGGTCGTTTGTTTGCAGCGACTGCGGTTCCTCCGCCGGAGCCGCAAACAAATGCCGTCTTCTAAGCTCGCCAGAAAATCGCGGCCAGAGCCGTGACCAGAAGAATGGCGTCCCCAAGGGGGTTCGAACCCCTGTTGCCGCCGTGAAAGGGCGGAGTCCTAGGCCACTAGACGATGGGGACGCGCGAGAAACTTTGGTGGAGCTAGACGGGATCGAACCGACGACCTCTTGCATGCCATGCAAGCGCTCTCCCAGCTGAGCTATAGCCCCACGCAGCGCGCAATCTACGCCAGCGCGCTGCGCGCTGTCAACGGAACGCTAGTCCGCCCTTTCCGCAATGAATGAGATCGCCTGATCCAGACGGGCCAGCGTACGCTGGCGGCCCAGCAGGTGCAGCGTCGTGTCGATAGGCGGCGAAATCGGGCCGCCTGAAACCGCCACCCGGACCGGCTGCGCTACTTTGCCCAACTTGAGGCCGAGCTGCTCCGCAACCCGATTGACCGCCTCGTGAATATTAGCTGTCTGCCAGGCATCCAGATCGGCCAACTCAGTGCGCACACGCCTAAGCGGCTCGGCAGCCGCAGCTTTTAGATGTTTCTTTGCAGCCTTTTCGTTGTACTCATGAATATCGCGATAAAAGAATTCGCTGGCCATGGCCATTTCTACCATCGTCTTCGAACGCTCCTGCTGCGCACGGACGACGTCGCTGAGCGACGGCTCGTCGCCGGGGTCGATACCAAGCTTTTGCAAATACGATCGTAATAGTTCTGCCAGACGTGCGGGATCGCCCCCCATGATGTAATGCTGATTCAGCCACAACAACTTTTCCGGATTGAACTTTGACGCCGCCTTATTAACGTCAGACAGATCAAACAGATTGATCATCTCATTAAGCGAAAAAATCTCCTGATCACCGCATGACCAACCCAGTCTAACCAGGTAATTCAACAAAGCCTCAGGCAGAAACCCCTCATCCCTATACTCCAGCACGCTGACTGAGCCGTGCCGCTTGGACAAACGTGCGCCGTCGGCACCCAGTATCATTGGCAAGTGCGCAAACGCCGGGACCGGTGCATTCAGTGCCTGATAAATGTTGACTTGTCGGGGCGTATTGTTCAGATGATCATCGCCACGGATGACATGTGTCACTTTCATGTCCATATCGTCGACAACCACTGACAGATTGTAGGTTGGGCTGCCATCCGAGCGTCGGATAATCAGGTCGTCCAGCTCGGCGTTATCGAACACCGTCCGGCCGTGTACCAGGTCATCAAAGACAACCTGCCCGTCCAGCGGATTGCTGAAACGAATGACGCAATTGCAATCTTCGACCCGAGCGTTTCTGCATTTTCCGTCGTAACGCGGTTTCAGACCGGCGGCCTGTTGTTGCTGCCTGAGTTCATCCAGACGCTCACGACTGCAGTTACAACGATAAGCTTTTCCATTGGCCAGTAATTCATCAATGACCGCGTTGTAACGATCGAAGCGCTCAGTCTGGTAATACGGGCCTTCATCGGCGCCAAGCCCCAGCCATGCCATCGCATCGTGGATGACCTGCACAGATGCATCGGTGGATCGCTCGCGGTCAGTGTCTTCAATGCGCAATATGAAAGTCCCGCCCATACGACGCGTATAAAGCCAACAGAACAACGCCGTACGTGCTCCACCGATATGCAAATAACCGGTCGGGCTGGGCGCAAAACGGGTTCTTACCGTCATAAACTAACTTCCACTATTAAATGGGTCCGGCTGCTGGTTGGGCCGGCCCCGAAGCTATCACAATCTGGTCAGGGTCCGGGTGTTTGACGCGGCGATGAGCCGGCACATAGAATTCTAGTCTCTGTTGCGGGCCTGGCGATGGGCGATTAGCTCAGCGGGAGAGCACTGCCTTCACACGGCAGGGGTCACTGGTTCAATCCCAGTATCGCCCACCATTTTTCAGCTCGCAGACCACTCTTTCATCAATTCATCAAAATACGTAATCGTCTGGATGAGGCCATCTTTCAGAGGCGTACGCGGCTCCCAACCCAGGGCATCCCGGGCTAAAGAGATGTCAGGGCGCCGCCGTCGCGGATCGTCACTGGGTAGCGGTTGATAAACCACTTTTGCTTTCGATCCCGTTAATTCGATTACCGTCTCGGCGAGCTCACGGATCGAAAACTCACTTGAATTACCCAAATTGACTGGGCCGGTGAAATCGTCTTCCGTGATTTCCATCAGCCGCACAAACGCGTCAATAAGATCGTCGACATAGCAAAATGAACGCGTCTGCGTGCCATCGCCAAAGATCGATAGATCCTCGTTTCTCAACGCCTGACAGATAAAATTGGATACCACGCGACCATCGTCAGGGTGCATACGGGGGCCATACGTGTTGAATATACGTCCCACCTTTATCCTGAGACGATGTTGACGATTATAGTCAAAAAACAGAGTTTCGGCGCAACGCTTACCCTCGTCATAGCAAGAACGATGACCTACGGGATTGACGTGCCCCCAATAGTCTTCAGACTGAGGGTGAACTTCCGGGTCGCCATAGACTTCGCTTGTGGAGGCCTGAAATATTTTTGCATTCAGTCTTTTTGCCAATCCCAACATGTTGATCGCGCCATGCACATTGGTTTTTGTTGTTTGCACCGGATCAAGCTGATAATGAATCGGTGACGCCGGGCACGCGAGATTATAGATTTCCTGCACCTCAACATACAACGGAAAAGTAATGTCATGACGGACTATCTCGAAATAAGGATCGTCAAGCAAATGAAGAATGTTCTTTTTGCGCCCGGTGAAAAAATTATCGACGCAGATTACTTCATGACCTTCCTTCAACAATCGCTCACAAAGAAAGGAGCCCAGAAACCCAGCCCCACCGGTCACCAGGACCCGTTTTCGAATCAAGTCATTCATCTTTTTTTCGCCTGGCCGCTTTGGGCCGATTGCGAGACGCCTAATGGGCATTCTCGTGGACAAAGCCGTTGTAGAACGTCATTAACAAGATTCGAAAGTCGAACCATAACGACCAGTTTTCAATGTAATGGAGATCGTATTCGACCCGCAGCTGCATCTTTTCTAATGTGTCGGTAGGCCCGCGCAGTCCATTGACCTGCGCCCAACCGGTGATACCGGGTTTGACCTTGTGCCGTTGCATGTAGGAATCAATCTGATCCATGAAATAGTGATTGAGCTGGATAGGATGCGGCCTCGGCCCGACCAGAGACATCTTGCCCTGAAACACGTTATATAGCTGGGGCAGCTCATCAAGGCTGGTACGCCGCAAAAATGCGCCCACACCAGTTATACGATCATCGCCGCGTACTGCCTGAATGAACGTATCACTCCGTTCTTCGTGTACGCGCATCGTACGAAATTTATAGACACGGATTGCTTTGCCATCCCAGCCATGACGCATTTGCTTGAAAATTATCGGGCCTTTTGAGTCAATTCGAATTGCAACGGCGATCGCTGCCAGCAAAGGGCTCAACACCAGGAGCATCACGACGGCGACTAGCCTGTCGACGAATTCTTTTATCAGTCGATTGATGCCGCGCATCGGAGAACTGTTCAGCGTAATGACTGGCAGTCCCATGATTTCTGTTGCCGGCTTGTTAATGAGTCTTGCCTCGGCCATGTCCGGTATCAATCTTTGCTCAACTGTACTGTGACGCAGTAAATAACGTATGTGTTCTATATCGTCGACAGTCGCTGTACGTCGTCCGCTGAGGGGCAAGCAAATCCACACTTCATCGAATATTTTTCTTTCCAGCAAAGCGGGCAACTTGTCATAGCCACCCAGCACGCTAACACCGTGCACAGCCTGGCCATGCAATGCGGCATCATTGTCAAGCGCGCACAATATGTCTATGCCGATCCAGTTCGCCGCCTCGCGAATACGTCGCATAACCTCGCTGCCCCACTCTCCGGCGCCGACGACCACAATGCGTTTATGGTTCCATCCTCGTGCCCGTGCCTCACGCACCGCAAGCGTCGCGCCCAAACGCGACAACAACAACATCCCCAGACCACCCACAGCCCAATACAACAACCAGAGCCTGGAGAATTGTTCTCCGGCATCCAGGAGAAACGCCAGCAGTATCATTAGCGCCATGACACTGAACCAACCGATGAGAAGAGTCCGCAATTGATCGAAGAGACTACGACCACGCCACGAATCGTATGCGCCCGCCTGCGAATAAATGATGTTGGTCAGTAACACACCGACCAAAACGCCGACCTGATAACTGGTGGGTACGCCTTGGTAACCAAACACGAGAAAGTAGCTAACCACCGCGGCCAATGTGACCGCAGCTAAATCAGTTACTGCGTACAGCACACGCACGGCCGTCGAGTACTCGAACAGACTCGAACCGTGGCGCTTCAGCTTGGCATCAGATATGGCATTCACTGTGCTATCGTTTTTGGCCTAAAAGTGCCGCGATTCTACCGTTATGAGCCACGGGTCTCCACCGCCCAGTGCCCCTCAGACAGATTCCATCAAGGCCAGCAATTCGGCTGTTTTGGCCTCCATCAGGGCCATATCGCCCCGACTCTCTACATTGAGCCTGACCAGGGGTTCGGTATTCGACGCCCTCAGATTGAAGCGCCATTCAGTAAACTCCAAGCTGATCCCGTCCGTCAAATCCTCCTTTAGCGCCTGGGGCAGGTAGTCCCGGCGTACACGTGCGATGGTCGCCTTCGGGTCATCCAGCTTTCGATTGATCTCGCCACTGGTCGGATACCTGGCGATGCGATCGGCCACCATTGCAGACAACGGCTGCCCCTCCTTTCCCATCAATTGCGAAATCAACAGCCAAGGAATCATGCCGCTGTCACAATAGGCGAAGTCGCGGAAGTAGTGATGAGCGCTCATTTCACCGCCATAAACCGCGTTTACTTCACGCATTTTATCCTTGATAAAGGCATGGCCGGACTTGCTCTGCACGGGTTGACCACCTAGTTTCTCTACGATATCGATCGTATTCCATACCAACCGGGGATCATGGACAACAGCGCTGCCGTGGTTTGAGGGATCGGATAAAAAGCTCGCCGCAAGCAGGCCAACTATGTAATAACCCTCAACGAACTGGCCCCTTTCGTCGAACAAGAAGCAACGATCGTAATCCCCATCCCAGGCCACGCCCAGATCGGCGCCGGCATCGACGACTGCCTCACTTGTAGCGCTGCGATTTTCCAGCAGTAACGGATTGGGAATGCCGTTCGGAAATGAGCCGTCTGCCTCATGATGTACTTTAATGAAGTCAAAGGGCAAATGCGGCTCGAGCAAATCGATTATCTTACCGGCACCGCCGTTACCCGCATTAACAACTATCCGCAGCGGCGGTAATCGGCTTCTGTCCACGTAACGCCACAAATGCTCAATGTACGACGCGTCCGTATTGAGATCATGCCGCACACCGGTGCCTGACGATGTACTGAAATTTCCAGCTTCGGCTATGGCGCGTATGTCTTTCAGACCTGTGTCGGCACTGATGGGCCGGCTTTCCTCACGAACAAACTTCAACCCGTTATAGTCTCGCGGGTTGTGACTGGCGGTAACCATGATCCCGCCATCCATGCCTTCATGAAAGGTAGCGAAATAGACTTCCTCGGTGCCACACAGGCCAATGTCGTATACATCAGCTCCCCCGTCGGTCAATCCCCGTGTTAATGCCTGGCTAAACAATTGACTTGATTCACGCACATCGCGACCGATGATGACGCGCTTTGGTGTAAGAAATTCCACAAAAGCTCGTCCAATCCGGTAGACAATGTCTTCGTTGAGCTGGTTGGGGATCTGACCACGAACGTCATACGCCATAAAACATGTCAACTCGTCGCTCATTTCTGATCCTCTCCGGCACGTCCATAGGTATCTTCGAGTCGCACGATATCGCTTTCGTCAATATGACTACCGGACTGGATTTCGATTATTTCCAGTGGTGTGGCGCCGGGATTGTGAATACGGTGCGGTGTTCCAACAGGAATGTAGGTAGATTGGTTCTCCATTAACTCGAATACCTCAGTGTCGCAGCGAATCTCTGCCTTGCCCCGCACGACCACCCAATGCTCGGCCCGCCGCTGGTGCATTTGTAACGACTGAGAACCACCGGGTTTAATTAACAAACGATTGACCTGATAACGCTCGCCACGACCGATCGCATCTGCCGAACCCCATGGTCCGAATACTTCTCGGTGCAGACGAATTTCCCTGCGGTGTTCGCCCCGCAATTGATCGACTAATTTCTTCACTTCCTGGACCTTGTCACGTGGCGCGATCAGTATTGCATCCGCGGTTTCAACGACAATGTGATCCTGCACACCCAGTGTCGTTACCAAACGATGTCCGGCATAAATATAGCAATTTTGTGTCTCGTAACAACTGACATCGCCAGTCACTACATTGCCGTATTCATCAGGCTCTTTTGCATCATACAAAGCCGACCAGTTGCCGACATCGTTCCACCCTGCATCCAAAGGTACCACTGCTGCGTCGGCGGTTTTTTCCATCACGGCATAATCAATGGAATCGCTTGGGCTGGCCTCAAAACCCTCACGATCCAGACGCAGAAAGTCCAGGTCCGTTCTTGCCCCATCATATGCCCGCCTGCATGCCGCCAACATATCGGGTTGCACACGTTGCAGCTCGGCAAGATAACGTGACGCGCAAAAAAGGAACATTCCACTGTTCCAGTAGAAATCGCCCGCAGCAAGATACTGCTTAGCAGTCTGCAGATCCGGTTTTTCTACGAACTCTGCGACCCCAAACGCATTGTTAAAACCTTCAAGTGGGGAACCTGCACGTATGTAGCCATAACCTGTCTCGGGTCGGGTTGGTTGCACGCCAAAGGTCAACAATTTCCCATCGCCGGCCACCGCCGCGGCAGTGTTAATAGTGTCGAGTAGTTTTTCCACATCGCCAATCACGTGATCGGCAGGCAATACCAACAATAGAGGATCACCTATTGAGTCAACGCCACGCACATGATCTGCAGCCGCTAGTGCAGCAATTGCGACGGCCGGTGCGGTATTGCGCGCAACAGGCTCGAGCAGAATTGCCCCTGCTTCAACATCTATCTGTCGCAACTGTTCGGCGACCATGAAGCGATGCTCGTTATTGCAGACTACCAGTGGCGCCGCCAGCTCATCCAGACCCTCCAGACGCAGGATGGTTTCCTGGAGCATCGTATGTTCGCCAACCAGCGGCAGTAGCTGCTTCGGATAAAGCTCGCGTGACAGTGGCCAAAGTCGCGTGCCGGATCCACCGGACAAAACCACGGGCAATATAGTCAGTCTGCTATTTCCCTTACTCATGCGCGCAGACCGGGCTCAGGCAGCGCGTCCAATGGACAAGTACTGAAAGCCTTGTTGACGAACAAAATTCGGATCATAAAGATTTCTGCCGTCAACAATAACCTTGCCACGCAACAATTCCTTGAGACGGGCGAAATTAGGACTGCGAAACTCAGACCACTCCGTCACGATGACAAGTGCATCCGCCTGATCCGCAGCTTCCTCGGCCGAGTCGCAAAACCGTAAATCGGCGCGATTCCCATAAATCTTTCCGGCCTGCTCCATCGCCACCGGGTCATAGGCCTGCACAACTGCGCCGTCACGCCATAATGATTCCAACAACACCCGGCTGGTCGCCTCGCGCATGTCGTCGGTATTGGCTTTGAACGCAAGACCCCATACGGCGATAGTCTTGTCTTTCAACTTGCCGTCAAAGTAATCGCTTAATTTTCGGTGCAGCACCGTCTTCTGTTGGTCGTTTACTGCCTCTACTGACTTCAGGATGCTGGCGTCATAGCCGACGTCACTGGCCGCATGTATAAGCGCTTTCACATCTTTGGGAAAACACGAGCCGCCATAACCACAACCAGGGTAAATGTAGTTGTAACCAATGCGCGGGTCCGAACCAATACCGATGCGCACGTTTTCAATATCAGCCCCAACCAGCTCGGCAAGATTTGCCAACTCATTCATAAAACTAATGCGCGTTGCCAGCATTGCGTTTGCGGCGTACTTGGTCAGTTCTGCTGAACGCACATCCATAGAAAGGAGGCGATCGTGGTTCCGCGTAAAAGGATCGTAAAGCATCCGCAACAATTCCGTCGTACGCGGGTTGTCTGTTCCAATAACTATACGGTCCGGTTTCATAAAATCGCCAATGGCGGCGCCTTCCCTGAGAAACTCCGGATTGGAAACCACATCGAAATCGATTTCCCGCCCACGCTCAGCCAAAACCTTGGTTACTTCACTGTTGACCTTGTCTGCTGTGCCTACCGGGACCGTCGACTTGTCAACAATGATGCGATATTCGCTCATGTGCTCGCCGATCGTTCGCGCAACAGCCAGCACGTGTTGCAGATCCGCTGAGCCATCCTCGTCCGGTGGCGTGCCGACGGCAATAAACTGAAACAAACCATGATCGACACCGGCGGCAGCATCTGAACTAAAACTTAAGCGGCCGGATTCGGCATTGCGATGTACAAGCTCTGCTAATCCTGGTTCGTGGATGGGCACCTGACCACCATTTAGCAGGGCAATTTTTTCGGCATCGATATCGATGCATAGAACGTTGTTACCGGTTTCCGCTAAACACGCGCCGGTAACCAGACCGACGTATCCCGTCCCGAATATGGTGATGTTCATGTGAGATCCCTTGTTATCAGAATACGCCGATGGCGTTGGCACTGGCTGCTGCCAGCCCAAGCTGGTAAACGATTTGCGAAACGTTTGTCCACAGTGCGAGGGTGCTCATTCGATCAGCGTCCAATGGTGCAACGATGGTATCGCCGGGGCGAATCTCCGCCGAATTTGCCCGCTGGAACCACCGGGAACGCTCACCACCGGCCAACACTGCGCCATTGGCCCGGACAACATAAATTCGCTTCTTGTCTGCCTTGTCCGTCAAACCACCACTGCGGCTAATATAATCGTCCCGTGCAAGACCGGGTTCGAAAATATGTGATGTAGCGTACTGCACTTCGCCTAGTACTGTGACTTCCTGATTCTGCTTGGGAATCAGCAAGCGATCTCCGTCACGCAACACTACGTCCTGTACCGCGTCGCCCCGGTTCGCAAGCACTTTATCGACGTCAATGACCATGCGACCGGTTGCGCGCGTTTCGCGCAATTGCTGCAAAAGGGACTGGCCGATACTCAATGCCTGTGTGGCATTAGCGTCGGTTTGCAGTGATTGCAGCGAGTACGCGACGATATCCGCCTCCAACCTGGCAGCAAGATTTTCTATCTGTTCTTGCTCTCTGCGCAAAAGATCGACACGCACGAATACACTACCAGCAGGAAAGGCAAGGTCTGTCAGTCCACCGGCCCGCTCCAATACGGAACTAAGTGTTTCACCGCGTTGCAAATTGTAGGTGCCTGGGAAACGAACCTCCCCTTCGATATCGACACTTTCCTGTACCTGCCACTGAGGAATTTCCTTGACGATAAGATTGTCATACGGCTGCAAGAGCAAATCTGCAGCTGGATTGCCCGCCAAAACGGCGTCCAGATCGACACTGATCAACTCCGTCTGCCGTGACGCACTCAATGTCACGTCATAACGCGTCAGCTCAGCCTCCAACGTATAGGCTGCCTCCTGCAGACCACCGCCGGCCCGAATCAGGTCACTGACCCGCATACCCCCTTCCAACGGATAGCTACCCTCACCATTGATACGCCCGCCAACAGCAACCTCCATAGATGGTTCACCGCTGCGCGATTGCAAACGCAGCTCCTCAAGTAACGGCGCCACGCGATCGGCGCGATCAGGATCGATGCTAAATACCATGACGCGATCACGCGATTGCAATGCAGGATCGTCGGAACTCCCCCGATGTGCCCATGCCTGGCTTAGATCCGCTGAAAAGACTTCCACCGTTCTCGACGGTCCGGTCTCGCGACGAATCAGGACATATCGCAGATCGGCGCGCGGTCGTAATTCGTCGCTATCGCGGATCAGTTCGGACAAGCGCATGCCTGGCGAAAACTGCCGACCGCCTGGACGGTGTACATGACCGCTTACGACCACGCCGTCACCTATCTCGGCGAGTACCGGCTCAACCCACAACACATCGCCGTCTCTGATCGCCGCGCTGGACCCGGAAGCCGTGCTCAAATCGATATCCAGCACCGCGCGACGCGCATCGGCGCCGATTCGGTCAAGACGTGCCGAATAGGGAAAAGCTGATGGCAACAGGCCGCCGGCCAGTTCGATCAACTCCCTGACGGTCTTCTCATTTCGTATCTCGTAGGTCGCGGGCCGCAAAACTTCGCCGCCAACGCTTGTAGTTTTGCCGACTGGTGGAACAAAAATCGCGTCGCCAGGCTGTAACCGGACGTCGGCCCGCGTATCGCCATCTAGCAACAGACGATAAAGATCCAGCGTCTGGATCGTCCGTCCGTTTCTTTTTAATTGTATGCGTCGTAATGAACCCTGCGCTTTGATACCGCCACTGACAAAAAGTGCATTAGTAATCGTTGATAAGCCGCTGACGGTGTACGAACCTGGCTGCTCGGCATCACCCAACACAAAGACCCGGATCGATCGCAACTCGCCAAGCGCGATGCTGGACTCGACGCCAATCATTTGCTCCTGAATTCTCGTCTGCAGCTCAACACGCATATCGGCAAACGTCAGACCTTTGACCGACACTGGTCCGATCTCGGGTATCTGCAGGTTACCCTCACGCGTAACTGCCAACTCGTAGCGCTCATTCTGGTTGCCAAATAATTGAACGATTACGGTGTCACCGGGACCGATAACGTAATCGGTCGGTACCGGAATATCGGTGGCCGGCGCAAATGTGGTCGGCACACCGGCAAAAAGCTCATAACCAAAACGGGGCAAAGCTGCAACGCCGGTTGGGTCCAACGGAAGCAGGCTCACTTCGATTTCAAACCGCCTGAAGTCGGGTTCGGCCTTGATCCGGACGGCGGCTTCCTCGGCCAACAATCCAGATAGGGGTATCGAATAGTAATCATCGATTACCAGCACACCTGATCGATTCAGCTCAAAAACTGACGAGCCCAACAAGGCGGCCAATCGTGGCGGCAAATCCTTTTTTATTTCCTCGCGCTGGCGCGCGCTGAGGTTTTGCGCGAGTTTGACCGAGACCACGATAGTGCTGTCGGCCGCGATGCGCGGCTCTTCCTCCTCCATTGAGCCGTCGTCTGCTAATGACCTCAACGAGCGATCCATCACCAGCGGTGGAAATTCCGGGCCTTTCTGTCCGGATCGACTTACGCCTTGCTCCGTCAATTGCTCTAATACTTGCTCTCGCTGTTCTGGCGACATTGCTTCAAGCATCTCCACTTGTTCCGGAGTCTGTGCATGCACGCCAAATGCCGCCAAAAACAGAATGCAACTAATCAGTATTGATCGATACATATTAAAGGTCGCTCTGCCAGGTGATGTGTGCACGAAATTCCGTTTCGTCTTTTGTCGTCATCCAATCTTCCACTCGATCGACACCTATGCCGATATCCAGCTCGCCACCGACTAACACACGAGTGTAGCCGAGCTCGAGATTCATAAGATCCAGGCTCGACGCAGCCACGGGATTTACTTCAGTACCACCACGATTCAAATCCACTATTCTGAACAAACCGCGCCATTGATCACCGCTATCTGTGTCCAGCGTTACTCCGGCACTGATCATGCGGCCATCATTGTCCATCGCATGACCGATGCTGCGGTCGCGGTAACGATAGCCGTCGAGATATATGTTGTGCCTATAAGCGAAATCATATCGAACCTGATCCTTGTAGAATTCTGCCGCCGTATCCGCGAACTCCAGATGACCACGCATTACGCCCGCGAAACGTCGATTGTAAGCCCACGTTTCTACCCCGAGCTGCCCGATCATACGCGAGGGAAGGTTGCCTGCTTCATCCTCGCCAATGACCTGCCCGTACCAGGCCACCGGCCATCTCACCGGCACACGCCAGCGCCAGTCCACCCCGGCCAGCTGGTTGCCCGGTTCGTCGGACAAGACCGTGTTTTCGCCGAGATTGTCCTGTCCCAGCAAGAGATCCGTAAAGGTGTCCAGACCGCAGGGTCGACCGGACCCGCACCATTGTGCCGTGCGTGCCAACCCGATTTCCAGGTTGACGGTGGGTCGGAAATTGAGCCTCGCGCCAAAAAACCGGGCATTTGGCACGCTACGGCCACCCTCGAGTTGGCCCCATACCAAGCTCGTGGTCCACGGACCCATCCACCGCAACCACTTTGTCTTAAATGGCTCGGAAAAGTTTCGGCGCAAGGCGATTGCCGGTATGGGCCGCGCATTGGTCGAGAGTATCAAGCTGCCTTCCCAGCCCGGACCCCACCAGCGATCCATCTGGCCAAACGACAACATGTAGTTCCCGAGTACCACACCGAAGTAGGAACCATCGGCCCGTGCGGATCGGTCGTCCTCGGGATCTGCCACGCCGGTGACTTGCAAGCGATAAGTAAAGCGCAAACCCGTCCACGCCGCATTCACACTTACTTCCGCCGATTCACGTGGTGTGCCCCGAAAGGTGCGTAAGGTCCGTGGTTCGCTCGAGAGCGATGCGCTCGCTCGCAATTTGATCTGTTCGGTCTTTGTCGCGATTTGTTCTGCTCTGCGCAACCGCAACAACGCCTGCTTCTCGCCCGGACCCAGACTCATACCAGAATTGTTCGCGATATCCTGCACAATATCGCCCCACGACAGTGGCCAGGTCGTGACGGGCGCTCTTATGAGTCCTGCATCGGCCAGCAACTGAATATCGTTTCGCAGGACGACATCGCCTGGATCAATCCATGGGCCCGCCGCCGCCGGACCGTTGTGGCCGACGACCAGAGCCGTAGACAGCGAAAGCAAAAAGCTGCTGGCACATCTTTTCATTAGGCTCTGAAAATCCCGGTCTTTCTGTGAGCAGAAATCCTGCGGGAGGCATGTTACACGCGCAAATTCGACGCAACAATGCTCAGGTGGTCTTGTAGTAGTCCTGGTACCAGGCCACGAAACGGGCTATGCCCGTCTCAATAGGGGTCGAGGGCCGGTATCCCACATCGCGTGCGAGATCATCTACATCGGCGTAGGTATCCGGCACATCCCCGGGTTGTATTGGCAACAGGTTCTTTGTCGCCTTTTGCCCCAGACAGTCCTCCAGTACTTCAATGTAGCGCAACAGCTCCACCGGCCGGTTGTTGCCGATGTTATACAGCCGATACGGCGCAAAACTGGTTCCGGGATCCGGACTAATCGCCGACCAATTCTTATCGGGCGTTGCCGCGATATCCGTCACTTGCACAACCCCATCGACAATGTCGTCAATGTATGTGAAATCGCGGCGATGCTTCCCATAATTGAATACATCGATCGGTTTACCCGCGAGTATGTTGTGGGTGAACTTGAATAACGCCATATCCGGTCGGCCCCATGGGCCATAAACGGTGAAAAAGCGCAGACCGGTAACCGGCATGTCGTACAAGCTCGAATAGCAATGCGCCATCAGTTCATTGGCCTTTTTCGACGCCGCGTACAACGACAACGGATGATCAACATTGTCGTGCACTGAAAATGGCATATGTTTGTTGGCACCGTAGACCGAGCTGGACGATGCATAAACCAGGTGCTGGACACCAGTCTGACGGCAGCCTTCCAATACGTTGGCAAAACCAGTCAGATTGCTGTCGATGTAAACCTGCGGATGATCGATTGAATAACGGACACCAGCCTGTGCCGCCAGATGGATAACCGTGTCGTATTGTTGATTAAATACTGTGGCCATCGCATCGCGGTCGGCGATGTCGGCAAGTATGAACTCAAATCCCGAGAGAGCCTCGAGCCTGGCAAGACGTGCCTGTTTGAGCGACACATCGTAATAGTCATTGAGATTGTCCAGTCCGGCAACCTGGTCACCTCGAGCGAGCAGTCGCTCGGCGACGAACATACCGATGAAACCGGCGGCGCCCGTTACCAGAACCCTCACTCAATCACCTTGCAACACGTTTGCCAAACTACAGTATATATATTACGGCCAGCAAACCGACCGTGCTCATAGTCACGGTATACGGCAGTGCCAACAACACCATGCGACTGTAGGACAAACGGATCAACGGCGCCAGCGCCGAGGTTAGCAGGAACAGGAACGCCGCTTGTCCATTCGGAGTTGCAACACTCGGAATATTGGTTCCGGTATTGATTGCAATTGCAAGTAACTCAAAACTTTCGCGTGAGATCGCCCCACTGTTAAAAGCGTCCTGCACTGACCGTATATAAACCGATGCAACAAAAACATTATCGCTGACCATTGACAAGACGCCATTGGCCACAAAAAACATAGACAATTGTGTCTTGCCTTCCAGACTAAGCACCCATTCAATTACCGGGTGGAAAAGCTGTTGGTCATTGATTACTGCGACGATCGCAAAAAATACTACCAAGAGAGCTGTAAACGGCAGGGCCTCCTCAAAGGCGTGGGCAATGCGGCTCTCTTCGATTACGCCTGTCAGTGAAGTTGCCAACACGATAACCATGAGACCGACGATACCGATTTCTGCTACGTGAAAGCCCAGAGACAGCACCAGCACCACGACAACAAAACCCTGGGCGATCAGTATTGCCCTTTCACGCAGACCTCGCTTGCTTTTTTGTTCCTCGTCGTAGGCGGTCAATACATCCCGCACAGAATCAGGTAGCGTTGCGCCGTAGCCCAAAATGCGTAGCTGCTCGACCAACGCACAGGTTGCCAGTCCGGTAAAAAAGACCGGGATCGATACCGGCGCCATCCGTAGAAAAAATTCGACAAATTCCCAACCCACGGTTTTACCAATCAGCAAATTCTGCGGTTCACCGACTATCGTGGTAACACCACCCAACGCCGTCCCCACGGCGCCATGCATCATGAGTTGTCGGAGAAAAGCCCGAAAGCGCGCCAGATCAGTTCGATGCTCTTCGTGCACAAGTTCATCATCGGCCTGATCATGATCGTCGTGATGAAACTGTTTACCTGATGCGACTTTGTGATAAACGGAGTAAAAACCGCCGCCGACCGTAATAATCACAGCGGTTACAGTCAGTGCATCGAGGAATGCCGACAATACGGCCGCTACCGCACAAAACAATAGTGACAGTAGTACTTTCGAACGTATGCCCAGAACAATCTTCGTAAACGTAAACAGCAACAGCTCTTTGAGAAAGAAAATACCCGCAACCATGAATATCAACAGCATGATCACCGGAAACTGGTGCAGTGATTCTTCATACACATGGTCTGGAGTGGTCAGCCCCAGCAATATCGCCTCTATTGCGAGTAGACCACCCGGAGCCAGCGGATAACATTTCAATGCCATAGCCAGGGTGAAAATGAATTCAAGTACCAGCAACCAGCCGGCTATGGTTTTCCCCGCAACTAAAACGACTATTGGATTGAACAATAGAAAGCCAATGATCGCCAGCTTGTACCAATCCGGAGACTGGCCAAGAAAATTCCGTGTAAATGCCTGTGTGATAGTACGTGCCATTAAGATCCCTGGAGCTTTTGGGGAGAGTTGGAATTCAATGAGCCGATGATGCCTGGTCTAGGAATCATCGTTTGCTAGACGGCTCCATACACACCCGTCGTGACTCGCCTCGTCGATCCGTGCCAGACGCGCCTGGTGCGCGGCCAGTTCTTCGGCGGTACATCGTAGCACCGTTAAGTCTACTCCTGCCCGATCAATTCGCCTGGCCGGTGCGGTAGCTGTATCGCTGCAGTCATCGTCGCTCAATGACAGCATCGCCTGACCACCGGTCATTGCCAGATAGACTTCAGAAAGCAGCCGGGCATCCAGCAACGCGCCATGCAGTTCACGCCCGCTGGTCAGTACCCCGTAACGCCGGCATAGGGCATCGAGGCTGTTTCTTTGTCCCGGATGCATACGACGCGCCATTTGCAGCGTATCGAGCACCTGACAGTGATCGCCTATCATGCCCAACGTTTTCGCAGCTAATGAAAGCTCGTAGTCGAGAAAGGATATATCGAAATCGGCGTTGTGTATGACCAACTCGGCACCGGCCACAAAAGCAAGAAATTCTTCTGCAATATTCTGAAACAACGGCTGGGTAGACAAGAACTCAGACGTAATACCGTGCACCTTGCCGGCGGCAGCCTCTATTTCGCGTTCGGGACTGACGTACTGGTGATAATGATTGCCGGTGTGCCGACGGTTGACCAGCTCGATGCAACCGATCTCGATTATTCTATGGCCCTCCTCCACTTTGAGTCCGGTCGTCTCTGTGTCAAGGATGATTTGTCTCATTTTCTAATGATACTCAAGACTCGAGCATGCGATCCATGGCCATGTTCGCCAGTAAATCCGCGCGTTCATTACCGGGATGACCGCTGTGTCCTTTCACCCACACCCACTCAATATCGTGCTGTTCAATTACCGCTGACAGACGCTCCCACAAATCACGGTTCTTGACCGGCTTGCGGGACGAAGTCCGCCAATTACGTTTCTTCCAGCCCTCCATCCATTCGGTAACGCCACGCAGGAGATAGGTGGAATCGGTGTAGAGCGTCACATGGGTTGGCCGCTTTAGGGCCTCGAGTGCTCGAATGGCAGCGGTCAGTTCCATCCGATTATTGGTAGTCGGCGATTCGACACCAGACAGTTCTTTTTGCGTATCGCCCGCACTCAGAATCGCGCCCCAACCACCGGGACCAGGATTGCCACGGCAGGCGCCGTCGGTGTGAATCTCGACTTCCTTCATGCAGCCGATCGAGTGGTCGGCTTAACCAAACCGCCGGCAACGACGCGGGATTTTCGATGCCACTGTGGCCGTATTGGCGTCGCAGAGTACACACGTTTTTGTGCTACCAGTATGTAAACGCCGGCCAGGCGCGGCCAAAATTTTGCGCCGGTCTGTGCCAGGCCAACGAGACGCCGTTGTACAGATTCCCGATCGACCGGTAGCGCATGCACACAACGCAAGGATTGGCTGACTTCCATACCCAACAACGACAACCAGTCCCGCATCCGTTTTTCAGGTATGACTCTAGTCGCGCCATGCGGGAATTTGCCACGCGAAACGGCATGCCGTAGTCCCCAGGCACTCAATGGGTTAAATCCCAATACAAGCAGGTGCCCCTCACCAACCAATACGCGATCCACTTCTCGCAAAACCTGGTGCGGTTCCGGATCCATCTCCAAAGTATGCGGCAGCAAGAGAACATCGATTGAATCCGAAGCAATAGCCAACCGAGATGACCGGCTCAGCGCGCCTACGCCCAGACCGGGCTGATTATCGACCAGAGATCGGTGGCGGGTCTGCGCGTATTGGAGAAACTGATCCGGCGCGCCCCAACAGCCAAGTTGGAGGAAATGCACACCAAACATTTGCGCCAGCGCCTGCTGAACGGTATCAGTCTCACTGGCGAGCACAGCTTGACCCAACGGTCCCTGTAGCCAAGCCGGTGTCACGTCATAGCCCATGGACGCTAAATATACCGCAAAAAACCTGTGTTCGTACGCCATGCTTACTGCAGGGCGGCGCTTCCGGTACGATATGCCGATGCTCAAAGCGCCATTCCAGACGATTCGGCTCAGTTTACGTGGCACTTGCTATGTGGCGTGTGTGTTACTGGCGACCGTCACCTTGACCACTATGGCGGATGTGAATCACAGCGATGCGACCGCCGAACCGGAAAGCACGATCACCGTTGGCGGTGACGCACCACTTTTTGAGCAAACCGTCGATGTGCTGGCCCGCTTGCCGTCCGGGTTCAGGCTGCCTTATCGTGACACACGCGCGGTCGTCCAACAGTTTGATTGGTATGTGCGCAATCCCGATTATCTGGATCGCGTATTCAAACGCGCACAACCGTATCTGCCGTACATCGTGGCACAGATCGAACAACGTGGGCTGCCGTTGGAGCTGGCCTTGTTACCCGTTGTTGAGAGCGCGTTCGATCCGTTTGCGTACTCGCACGGACAGGCAGCCGGCATGTGGCAGTTTATTCCGGCGACCGGGCGTCGCTTTGGGCTCGTGCAAAACTGGTGGTACGACGGTCGTCGCGACATAATCGAATCGACGCGGGCCGCGCTTGATTACCTCCAGCGCCTACATCGAATTTTTGACGGCGACTGGCTGCTGGCAATTGCCGCGTACAACTCCGGCGAAGGCAAGGTGCGTCGTGCTATAAAACGCGCAGGTGCCGGCGCCAGTTTCTGGGAACTCCGTCTGCCACGCGAAACCGAAGCCTATGTGCCGCGTCTGCTGGCGCTAAGCCATTTGGTGGCGTCACCGTGGGATTTTGGGATCGTATTGCCGATAGTCCCCGATGAGATTTATTTTGCCGTGGTCGAAACTGGCGGACAGATTGATCTCGCCCTCGCGGCGGACATGGCCGCAATCGACATAGACGAAATCTATCGACTTAATCCGGGATTTAATCGTTGGGCCACCAGTCCGGACGGCCCGCATCGCCTGCTCGTTCCTGTGGCCAGCGCAGAACTGTTTAGTCAGCAGCTCACGCAACTCCCGAATGATCAACGGGTAAGGTGGACACGTTACCTGATTCGCGAGGGCGACACGCTGAGCGAAATCGCAACAGCTAAAAAGCTAACCGTTACGGCACTACGTCAGGCCAATGGGATACGTGGTTCGTCAATTCGTGCCGGTCGGTATCTGATGATCCCGACGGCGAGCCAGACACTGGACTCTTACCGGCTGAGTGCCGATGGACGTTTGGCCAATAAACTGGCAGCCACTGCTGATACGCTGCGCTATACCGTTGTGGCGGGTGATTCGCTGTGGGAGATTGCTCGCCGCTTCGGCGTTTCTGTACGTGAGCTGGCAAAATGGAACGGAATGGCACCGCGCGACTCGTTACGTGTTGGCCGCGTACTGGTCATTCGCGGCGTAAACGCCGGCTCCGTTGTTGCCACTAATGCGCCATCAACTCAACGTCGAATTAACTATACCGTTCGCAAAGGCGATTCGCTTTCCAGGATATCGTCAAAGTTCAGGGTCAGCGTATCGCAACTGCGCCGCTGGAATCGATCGCTGACGGCACAAAAATATCTTTATCCTGGTCAAAGACTCGTCATGTATGTCGATGTGCGCAAGCAATCCGGTGGCTAGTGGGATTTCTGAGTAACAAACGCGTTCTGATTGTCGGGCTGGCTAGCGAACGGTCTATTGCATGGGGCATAGCAAAAGCCATGCATCGCGAAGGTGCGGAAATCGCCCTGAGCTACCAGACGGAGAAACTCCAAAAAAGAGTCGAACGACTGGGCGCCGATGTCGGATCGAATATCAACATCCCGCTGGATGTTGCCAGCGACTCCGAAATTGACGCCTGTTTTGCAACGTTGGCAAGCCACTGGGATGGGCTGGATATTTTGGTCCATTCCGTCGGCTACGCGCCACGTGACCAACTCGGCGGTGGCTTCACCGAAAGTATTACCCGCGAGGGTTTCCAGATTGCTCACGACATCAGCGCCTACAGCTTTGCTGCGCTAGCAAAGGCGGCACGCCCCATGATGGACAATCGAGACGCGGCGCTGCTGACGCTTAGCTATCTGGGCGCGATCAGGGCGATCCCGAATTACAACGTGATGGGACCGGCCAAGGCGAGCCTGGAAGCCATGGTGCGTTTTCTGGCATCGGATCTCGGTCCGGCCGGAACCCGGGTTAACGCCATCTCTGCCGGCCCGATCAAGACGCTGGCGGCCGCGGGGATCAGCGGTTTCCGTGGCATGCTGAGTCATGCTGCAAAAATGTCGCCTCTCAAACGGAACGTTGGCATCGATGATGTGGGCAACGCCGCAGCCTTTCTTTGCTCAGACCTTGCCGCCGGCATAACCGGGGAAGTACTGTACGTCGACGCCGGCTACAGCACTGTCGGAATGAGTCTCGATTGACGCAAGAAATCAACAGGACTATGCAATGACCCTACCGTGGTACCGCAAACTCCACTGGCAGATTCTCGTCGGTCTCGTATTGGGCCTGATCTTTGGAATCTTCGCGGCCATATCAGGCTGGGGAGAGTTCACCAGCGACTGGATCGCACCGTGGGGCAAGATTTTTATCAACCTGCTTACGCTGATCGCAGTACCTCTGGTTCTGGCGTCACTCATCACCGGTGTCGCCTCGCTGGCGGACACACGCAGATTGTCCCGCATCGGTGGCCGGACCATCATGATCTATCTGGGTACCACACTGGTGTCATTGGTGATCGGGCTGTTGTTGGTCAACGTCGTGAATCCCGGATCCGCAGTTCCGGAGGAAATGCGCGAACGGCTGATCGCCACATACCAGCAGGACGCCGCAAGCCGGCAGGACATGGCCGACGCGGCGCGCGAACGTGGTCCATTACAACCACTGGTAGACATGGTACCGAGCAATGTCTTTGCATCGGTCTCAAACAACCGCAGCATGCTGCAAGTCGTTTTCTTTGCACTATTCGCCGGTATTGCACTGCTGATGATCCCACGCGAAAAAGCGCAACCATTGATCAGTTTCTTTGATTCTCTGAGCGAGCTTGTCATCCAGATGGTCGAGATCATCATGCGGGTCGCACCGTTCGGCGTTTTTTGTTTGCTCGCATCGACGATTAGCGACATAGCTGGCGACGATCCGAAGCAGATCATCGAACTACTGCGCGCTCTCGGGTTATACGGTGCCGTCGTAATCGCCGGTCTAACCGCTCATGTATTTATCACTTATGCGACGCTGATTACCTTTTTCACACCCAAACGGCTGGGAGATTTTTTCGGAGTGATCAGCCCGGCACAACTAGTGGCTTTCTCAACCTCATCCAGTGGGGCTACATTGCCGGTGACGATGGATGTGGCAGAAAAGAAACTCGGCGTTTCCGAAGAAGTATCCTCATTTGTGCTGCCGTTAGGCGCCACAATAAATATGGATGGTACAGGGCTCTACCAGGCTGTTGCAGCCGTATTTATTGCCCAGACAATTGGGCTCGATCTGGATCTTACTGCGCAAGTAACGATCGTGTTGACAGCGATGCTCGCATCGATTGGCACCGCCGCGGTGCCCAGCGCGGGCATCGTAATGCTGGTTATCATTTTGGAGTCGATCAACGTTCCCGCTGCCGGAATCGCGTTGATCCTCGGCATCGACCGGATTCTTGATATGTGCCGGACCGTGGTCAACGTTACCGGCGACCTCACTGTTGCGACGGTCGTCGCCAGCAGCGAGGGTCAGCTGCGTACGCACGCAACTGAATAATCAAGAACTTATTGCTGTAGCAACTCCGGACGCAAGGTTACTGATGCGTCGTCCCTGAGCTGCAAGACATAGGCGGTCAGGTCGCCGATCCCCTGTTGACTGGCTACCGTATCCGGAGCACCCAGGTTGGCGGTGTCACCAGGCGTCACTTCAGCCAGCGCAAACACGGCATAACTGCCGTCAGCCAGTACCACACCGTCAACGGTTTTTGCCCCAGGATCGGGTTTGCGGGCCTGAAACAATGCATCACGCAATAATGGCGGCAGTGCGGCGGTGCGACGGTAGGCCTCCTGCGCGTGGTGTTCGGCTTCGAATTCGCCGGCCAGATCCGTTATAGCCTCGCCACCACGTATTCGTTCAATCAAAGTCTTGCCCGTTTCAAAGACGAGCTCCTGGGCTGCGTCAGTCCGCAGGATCGTGCGAATGTTATCCACGACTTCCGCCAACGGCCGGACTGTCGCCGGACTGTGTTTTTCAACCCGAAGAATGACGCGACTATCGGTGCCGACATCTATCGTGTCGCTGTTCTCGCCTTGTTGCAGCACCCGCTCGCTGAATGCCGCATCAATTACCGCCGGCGTAGCCACTAGGCCTTCACCGCCGGTGCGGGCGACCCCATTCATTCTGACTATTTCCAGACTCAGCTCTTCAGCGATCGGATCGAGAGTATCCGGGTTTTCAAATCCCAGATCAGCCATCTGCTCTGAGATATCATAGAATTCATCCTCGGCAAGATTACGGCTGAGCTCTTCCCGCAGCTCGGTACTGACTTCTTCAAATAGCTTAGGAACACCACCGCGTTGCCCTTCCATCCTGATGATGTGATATCCGAACTGTGTTCTGATCGGACCGCGCAACTCGTCTGCCTCCATTGAAAACAACGCATCGGCAAATGCACCGACGTAAGCGGTGCGCTGCGCCCAGCCCAGATCACCACCCTCGGGGCCCGACCCGGGATCGTCTGAAAACTCACCAGCAAGCGCGGCAAAGTCCGCACCGCCCCGCAGCCGATCTATCAGGGCCTGCGCCTGCTCATTGGCGGCGGCGTCGTCTGTGTCGGTATCGACTGCAATGAGTATGTGGCTGGCCTGGCGTTCTTCAGGCGCCTGAAAGCGCCCCTGTGCCACCTCTCTTGTGTAGTAGTCGTTGAGATCCGCCTCAGTCACGGTCGTGGCGGCGGCCAAATCACTCAGATTCAGCGCTACGTAGGCCAGGTCAACGCTCTCAGGTTGCATGAATTGATCTGAATTGGCCGTGTAGTGAGCCTCAATATCTTCGTCACTGATAACCAGGGTCTCGGAATCAATATTAACAGGCAACTGAAACCATTCCGCGCTGCGTTGTTCACGTTCAAGGCGCGCACGCTGCGCGAGTTCCGCCTGCGTGATGAAAGACGTGTCAATAATCCCTCTACGCAGCTGCGAGATCCGCAACGCGCGGCGAACCTGCGCTTCAAAATATTGTGGCGAAAATCCTTGTGGTGCAAGACGGCTATGAAAAAGCTCAAGCGAAAACTGGCCCTGATCCTGGAATTCCTGCATGTTGCGGATATGTCCCACAAGAGCTTCATTGCCGATGTGATAGCCAGATTCACGAGTATGCTGGGACAGTACCTCGTCAATCACGAGGCCTTGCAGCACCTGTGTCTGGATCACTTTTTCCTGTTCCGGCGAGATATCGGAATATTGCTGAAATTGGAGCAGCTGGTTGCGGTAGGCTCTACGAATTTCATCGAGCGGTATTTCCTCGCCGTTGACTTCCGCGGCCGCAGCGCTGCCCGTGATCGTATTGGGAACGCCCCAGAGGGCGAAAGCCAATCCGATAACGATAAACAGCAGCCCGGCTACCCACCCGTTCAGATTGTCACGTATTGACTGCAGCATGAGATAAGCCCTGTGTCTGATCGTCAAAATTGAAGGGCGCCAAACCGGCGCCCTTCGCAGTAATGGCGGAGTGGACGGGACTCGAACCCGCGACCCCCGGCGTGACAGGCCGGTATTCTAACCAGCTGAACTACCACTCCACGCGTCTTGGTGGGTGCTGAGGGGATCGAACCCCCGACCTTCGCCGTGTAAAGGCGACGCTCTCCCAGCTGAGCTAAGCACCCTCTAGCCCCCGGGCTGAGGGCGCGCTAGTTTACGGCATCCTTTGTGCCTTTGCCAGCACCGAAAGCGGCGGCCACTGCCCGCATTATGACTCGTTCACGATACTATTGGTGGCCCACGTCTCGTGCCGGTGAGACGGCAGCTTACTGCGCTTCGAAACCACTGTAGACCATCCATGATTTAACCATTCCCATGAACTTCTCGGCCTCCAGGCTCCTGCCGGGAAACACTTGCAAGAGCTCCTTCCTGGTCATCAACCGCACTTCGCGCACCAACTCTTCAGCTTTCTTTTTGTCCGGTGTTTTGGGTATCCAACCCAGTTTGAATCGTTGCAGGAGAAATACCCGAACAGATACGGGCAAAAACTGAAAGCAGGGAAAAACAAAATGCGGTTCGATTGGAAAATAAAGGTTGGGCGTTTGAACAAAGAAGTTCTTGCCGATGCGCATAATTTCATTTGCCATCTTGCGCTGCCGATCCAGATTGCCTACGTGCTCAATAACTGAATTCGAATAGACAACATCGAATGACTGATCGCCAAACTCACCCATCGCGGTAGCATCGCCCACTACGCTACTTAGGTTTGGGAAATGAACGTCAACCTCTTTGAGATTCAACAGCGTGATCTGAAATTCCGGGTTTCCGGCCATTTCCAGTATTTCCCAATAAGTCTCGGTCCCGCCGACATCGAGAATTTTGACGGGCCGTGGCAGAGTTTGTAGCAGATTTGAGAAAAATGCCATGCGTCTGCGACGCAACTCGGACGCCCAAGAGTCCTTGTTCTCATTGTCTGCGATTCGGGAAAACAGGCTCACTGCGAGACCATTCAGTTTGCCAACGCTAAATAAAGAAAGGCCCGCGAACGGGCCAGACTTGCAACCGTATACACGGCTCGGCGACTAGTGTGGCCGCACAGTTTCGTTGCTTGCAGGTTCACGCTTGCGGGAAGCCTTTTTGCCGCCTTTTGAGCTCTTCGACACTACAGGCGGGTGTTGTAAGGCCAGCTCAAGCACCTGGTCAATCCATTTGACACATTTGATTGTGAGCTTGTCCTTGATGTTTTTCGGAATATCCGCAAGGTCCTTTTCATTCTCGGCCGGTATAAGCACGGTCCTGATACCACCGCGATGCGCTGCCAACAATTTCTCCTTCAATCCACCGATCGGCAGGACTTCGCCACGCAGAGTAATTTCGCCAGTCATTGCTACGTCCGCGCGCACCGGTACCTTCGTTAGTGCCGACACCAGTGAAGTACACATGCCCACGCCTGCGCTCGGGCCATCTTTGGGTGTTGCACCCTCAGGAACATGAATATGCACATCCATTTTTTGATGGAAGTCTTCTTCAATGCCAAGCACGCTTGCCCGGCTACGCACAACCGTCATCGCCGCATGAATTGATTCCTGCATCACCTCACCCAGCTGGCCGGTGTGAATCAACTTGCCTTTGCCGGGAACAATTGCGGCTTCGATGGTTAGTAATTCACCGCCCACCTCGGTCCATGCAAGACCGGTGACCTGGCCGATCTGATTATTCTCCTCGGCAAGCCCATAGCGGAATCGACGCACACCCAAATAGGTGGCCAGGCTGCGGGTGGTGATACGTGTCGTCTTCTGATCGTGCTTCAGTAGCAGCTTCTTGACGACTTTGCGGCACACCTTCGATATTTCACGTTCGAGATTACGGACGCCTGCCTCGCGCGTGTAGAACCGGACGACATCGCGTATCGCGGCATCAGCGATGTGCAATTCGTCCTCACGAAGCCCGTTTAACTTCATTTGTTTGGGAATGAGGTAGCGCTTGGCGATGTTCATCTTTTCGTCTTCCGTATAACCGGGCAGACGGATAACTTCCATACGGTCCAACAATGGTGCTGGAATATTCAGGCTGTTGGCGGTACATACGAACATGATGTCCGACAAATCGAATTCCACTTCGAGGTAATGGTCTGCAAACGTCGAGTTTTGCTCCGGATCCAGAACTTCAAGTAGTGCCGACGACGGGTCACCGCGGAAATCCATGGACATCTTGTCGATTTCGTCCAGTAGGAATAACGGGTTTCGCACGCCAACCTTGGCAAGATTCTGTACAATCTTTCCGGGCATCGAACCGATGTAAGTGCGCCGGTGACCGCGAATCTCAGCTTCGTCACGCACGCCACCCAGGGACATGCGCGCAAACGCACGATTCGTGGCCCGGGCAATGCTCTGGCCAAGTGAAGTTTTGCCAACACCTGGCGGCCCTACCAGGCAAAGTATTGGACCACGCAGCTTCTTCACACGCTGTTGAACCGCAAGGTACTCAAGAATCCGTTCTTTGACTTTCTCGAGGCCGTAGTGATCCTCTTCCAGAATCACTTCTGCTTTTTCCAGATCCCGCAGCACTTTCGCGCGTTTCTTCCAGGGCGCCTTTAGCAACCAGTCGATGTAGTTGCGTACAACAGTCGCCTCGGCAGACATAGGCGACATCAGTTTGAGTTTATTCAGCTCGGAGGTGGCTTTTTCCTTCGCCTCCTTGCTCATTCCTGCGTTTTCTATGCGTCCTTCAAGCTCAGCCAGTTCGTTGGGCGCGTCTTCCATGTCGCCCAGCTCTTTCTGGATCGCTTTCATCTGCTCGTTAAGATAGTACTCGCGCTGGCTCTTCTCCATCTGCTGCTTCACGCGACCGCGTATTCTCTTTTCGATCTGCAGAACTTCGATCTCACCTTCGATGAGATTCATCACGTGTTCCAGGCGGGCGTGCACATCCTGAATCTCAAGCACTTTTTGCTTCAGATCAAGTTTTAGCGACATGTGCGCCGCAATAGTGTCGGCCAGACGACCGGGTTCGTCGATACCCGCCAGTGAAGTCAGAATCTCAGGCGGAACTTTCTTGTTTAACTTCACGTATTGTTCGAACTGTGAGACGACCGAACGCGACAGGACTTCCATCTCTCGTTCGTCATACGTTTCATCTTCAGTGAGCGGTGTAACCCGTGATGCGAAATAGCGATCGATGTGCAAATTATCAAGTGTTGCGCGCTCCCGCCCTTCGACCAGCACCTTGACCGTGCCGTCAGGTAGCTTCAGCAGCTGCAGGATATTCGCGATAGTGCCGACGCGGTACACATCATCGATGCCGGGATCATCTACGTCGGCCTGAGCCTGGGCCACGAGCACGATCTGCTTGCCAATATCCATTGCCTCATCCAGCGCTTCGATTGATTTTTCGCGCCCGACAAACAAAGGAATGACCATGTGTGGAAAAACCACCACATCACGCAGTGGCAACACCGGCATTTCGGTATCGGGCAGATCGATCGACTTTTCTACTTCTGACACTCGGTTTACCTCTCTGGCGCCAGTGGGAACCTAATAAAATTAATCGAGGGTTAAGAATCTTGGGGCAGAAATCGCCTCTTTCAAGCCCCGCAGTGACTAAATGGCGGAACTCGGACGGCGCCGGGTCTCGCCGGCCAAAGCGGAGCTGTCATCGGATTCATATATGACGTACGGCGGGGTTTCGCCGGTAACGGCACCCTCGTCTATCACCACCTTCGCCGCACCTTCCAGCGTAGGCAGGTCATACATTGTATCGAGGAGGACATTTTCCAGGATTGTCCTTAGTCCACGCGCACCTGTCTTGCGCTGCATGGCCTTGCTTGCGACAGCACGCAATGCGTCCTCGCGGAATTCCAGCTCCACTCCCTCCATTTCAAACAACTTCCGGTATTGCTTGGTCAACGCATTCTTCGGCTCGACCAGGATGGTTACCAACGCTTCCTCATCGAGTTCTTCCAGTGTGGCTACAACCGGCAGGCGGCCGACAAACTCGGGGATCAGACCGAACTTGATCAGGTCCTCCGGTTCTACGTCCGCCAGCAGTTCGCCGACTCGCGTTTCCTCTTCAGCTGCCTTGAGGTCGGCAACAAAACCTATTCCGCTCTTCTTGGAGCGATTCAGTATGATCTTTTCAAGGCCCGCAAATGCGCCACCGCAAATAAACAGGATATTTGATGTATCAACCTGCAGAAATTCCTGCTGTGGATGCTTGCGGCCACCCTGTGGCGGCACCGATGCAACGGTGCCTTCAATGAGCTTCAGCAACGCCTGCTGCACACCTTCACCCGACACATCTCGTGTAATGCTCGGGTTATCGGACTTGCGTGAGATCTTGTCAATCTCGTCGATATATACGATGCCGGTTTGTGCCTTCTCGACATCGTAGTCACATTTTTGCAGTAGTTTCTGAATAATGTTTTCGACGTCCTCACCGACATACCCTGCCTCGGTCAGCGTCGTGGCATCGGCAATGGTGAATGGCACATTGAGCAGCCGGGCCAAAGTTTCCGCAAGTAAGGTCTTGCCGCAACCTGTCGGCCCGATAAGCAGGATGTTGCTCTTGGACAACTCGATCTCATCGCCACGGGCGTCTGCACCGTGATTGTCGAGTCGTTTGTAATGATTGTAGACGGCAACTGAGAGAACTTTCTTGGCACGTTCCTGCCCGATTACGTACTCGTGCAACACAGAATCTATTTCACGTGGTGTCGGCAGCGTGTCGCGCGCGCTATCGGTTCGCTCGTCCAGCTCTTCACGGATAATGTCGTTGCAAAGCTCGACGCATTCGTCACAAACGAATACAGACGGTCCTGCGATCAGCTTACGTACTTCATGCTGACTCTTACCGCAGAATGAGCAGTAAAGCAGCTTGCCGTCGTCGCCTTTTCGCGTGTCGTCAGGCATTTAATTCCCTCTGGATTCAATGACTCAGGGAAAAATCAGGAATCGCAGGCATGATATAGCACCTTCCGTGCGCCAGGCAAAGGAATTGGGTTCACAACTCCGAGACGGTCTTTGGTAACTATATGATATCAATGCGATTTATTTATCGTCCTCCACAAGCATCTCATCGCGACTCTTGAGTACTGTATCTATCAGACCGTAAGTTTTGGCTTCTTCTCCATCCATGAAGCGATCCCGGTCGGTATCGTCCTGGATGGTATCGACGCTTTGACCCGTGTGATTCGCCAGAATCCAGTTGAGTCTCTCGCGGACCTGTAGCACTTCCCGAGCATGAATTTCCATGTCTGACGCCTGACCCTGAAATCCGCCCATCGGTTGATGAATCATCATTCTTGAGTGCGGTAGACAATGACGTTTGCCCTTGGTGCCACCGGCCAGCAGGACGGCCCCCATACTGGCTGCCTGCCCCAGACAAATTGTCGACGTATCGGACTGGATGAACTGCATCGTGTCGTAGATCGACAGACCGGCCGTCACCGAACCACCCGGAGAGTTGATATAGATATGGATGTCTTTGTCGGGGTTCTCCGACTCCAGAAACAAAAGCTGTGCCACAACGAGGTTGGCCATATGATCCTCGACCTGACCGACGACAAATACGACTCGCTCTTTCAGCAAACGAGAGTAAATATCGTAAGACCGCTCGCCCCGAGCGGTTTGTTCGATCACCATCGGCACAAGATTCAGTGCCTTGGGCGTAACTAGCCGGTTGTCTGAACTCATCGCTGTCCCCTATCCAAAAAAACCTAGGCACCGAGATTCATGACTTCTTTGAAAGTAGTCTTGATCTCCTTGATCTTTGCTTTATCTATTAGCCAGTCCACCGCTTTTTCTTCGACCACCGCCATCTCGATCTGACTCATCAGGCGCGGGTCCTTACGATAAACCTGCATGATCTGTTCGGGCTCGCCATACTGACTCGCCATCGCCTGCAGTCTGGCATCAGTACTATTCTGATCTGCCTGCAGATCGGCCGTCTCGACCAGCTTGGCAACCAGCAGGCCCAATGCTACGCGACGTCGTGCCGGCTCGAGAAACTGCTCGGCTGCCGGCATTTTCTCGGGATCGCTAATGCCCATACGCCGGGCTGCATCGCCACGCAGGTAATCAACCTCCTGATCCACCAGGGTTAACGGCAACTCCACCGGATTCTTTTCTATCAGCGCATTCAGAATCTGCTCGCGCATGCCGCTTCTTATGGCATCGTCCAGCTCTTTACTCATATTCTCACGAATACCATCACGTAGCTCGGCTACGCCACCGTCGACGCCAAATGATTTGCAAAATTCGTCGTCGATTTCCGGCAGGTGCTTTTCCGCGACCTGTTTTGCCGTGATGACAAAGTCTGCCTGACGACCGGCCAACCTATCGACCGGGTGATCGGCGGGAAAACTGACGCTTTGCTCGATCTGCTGTTCGGCAGTCACACCAACCAGACAGTTCTCGAGATCCGCCGGCATCTGGCCACTACCCGGCACCGCTTCTACATCGGTGGCTTCATTTCCCTCGAAGCCTTCGCCGTCAATGGTAGCGCGATAATCAATGGTGACTTTGTCCCCAACTTTCGATGGGCGATCGACTACGTGCCAATGCACGCGCTGCTCGCGAAGGTTCCCCAGTACGCGATCAATGTCACTCTCACCGATCGATGCAATCTTGCGCTCGATCTTGAAACCGTCAACTTTCTTGAGCTCGACCTCAGGGTAAACCTCGAACGTGGCCACGTATTCGAAATCGGCTCCTTGCGTCGCGCTCGAAGCCTTGATGTTCGGCCCACCGGCTGGCTGCAGTTTTTCCTGTGCTACTGCCTGTGCATAGCTGGATTGCATCAAGTCATTGAGCACTTCGCGCCGGACTTCGCCACCATAGCGCTGCTGCACCACCTTGAAGGGTACCTTGCCGGGGCGAAAGCCTTTCAACTTGGCAGTCTTGCCAACTTTCCGCAAACGCTGCTCGACTTCGCTCTCTATCCGTTCCGAGGGGACCTGCACCGTCATCCGGCGCTGTAGTCCGCTCAGGCTTTCCACTGAAACCTGCATTGGTATTTTCTCTTGTGCCATGAATCCCGATAGTTAGCGGGCCATAAAAATGGTGCGAAAGGAGAGACTCGAACTCTCACGGGTTACCCCACTGGATCCTAAATCCAGCGCGTCTACCAATTCCGCCACTTTCGCGTTCAAGCGGAAATTATAACGGCGATTCAGTTCTAAGTTTGAATGAGTTGGTGGGCCGTGAGGGAATCGAACCCCCAACCAATGGATTCAGCTACTCTGCCGTTTCCGGCAGAACCGGACTATCTCATCACCCCCGTGGGGCGCCGGGCGCTCTGGGCGGTTTGCGCTCCTGCTCCGCTAGTCTCTGAACCTTCCCCATCCCTGGGGCTTGGCTGCGGATCGCCGTAGGCTCTGCAGCCCTTAGATTTCCCGCAATTCACCCGGTGCACACCGGCAGCTCGCGCTGCCGGGGCTCACACTTCGTAAGAGTCCACTGCTCTACCTAATTGAGCTAACGGCCCCCAGTACTCATCCAAACGCTATTGTTCCTTCAGCAGCTCGCATAAAAAGATGGGGTGGACGATGGGGCTCGAACCCACGACCACCGGAATCACAATCCGGGGCTCTACCAACTGAGCTACGCCCACCATAAAACTCTTGCCCACCGGGAATTGGCGCGCCCGGCAGGACTCGAACCTGCAACCCTCGGCTTAGAAGGCCGATGCTCTATCCGGTTGAGCTACGGGCGCCACGCACCTCGTCCCGTGCGGGTCGAAAAATCTTGGTCGGGGCAGAGGGATTCGAACCCCCGACCTTCTGCTCCCAAAGCAGACGCGCTACCAGGCTGCGCTATGCCCCGCCGTGCCCGCTGATGGCGTGACCGACAACCCTTTGCAGGATGGCGCATCATACGACCGGCCTCATAAAGCCGTCAATTTGCCGGCCCTGTTTATCCAGAGACACGCATGCGAAAATCCGGTTCGATTTTCCCGGGAGCCTTGATGACCGCCAAAATAATCGATGGCAAAGCAATCGCCGCTGGAATCCGCCTCAAACTGCGGGAGCGGGTCAAACAGAGAGTGGCTGACGGCGCGCGCAGACCCGGGCTGGCTGTGGTGCTGCTGGGGGAAGATCCCGCCTCTAAGATCTATGTGCGCAACAAAATCAATGCATGCGCAGAGGTGGGATTCGAATCTCGCGTCCATCATCTTGATGACTCAACCAGCCAGGGTGACTTGCTGGCGCTGATCGACCAACTCAACAACGACGACGTAATCGACGGTATCCTCGTGCAATTGCCGCTACCGCAACAAATCGACGATAACATCATTATCGAAGCTATCTCACCGGCAAAGGATGTGGATGGTTTCCACCCGTGCAATGTCGGTCTGCTCGCACAACGCAGACCCGGTCTGCGGCCGTGCACGGCACGCGGAGTGATGCGTTTGCTGGACGAAGTCGGCGCAGTGTACAAACAAGGCAAGACAGTCATGATCGGGGCATCCAATATCGTGGGGCGCCCGACCGCATTGGAATTGTTGATCGCCGGAGCGACCGTCACCGTTTGTCATCGATTTACCGAAGATATGCGTGCGGAAGTCGAGCGTGCGGATATCCTGATCGTTGCTGCTGGCAAACCCGGGCTGATTCCTGGCGAGTGGATCAAGCGTGGTGCGATTGTGATTGATGTCGGCATCAACCGCATGCCCGACGGCAAACTTGTCGGCGACGTGCAATTCGACTCCGCAGTTGAACGCGCTGGTTACATCACACCAGTGCCCGGTGGTGTCGGCCCGATGACGGTAGCCATGCTGCTGGAAAACACGCTGCGCGCTGCCGAGATGTGAAAAGGGGTCAGAGTACATTTCTCCGACAGCATGCAAGACGAAAGGTGTCCGTCGGCAGAGAAATGTACTCTGACCCCTTTTTCACTCGCGGCGCCAGGTGGTGGTGCCGGCGCTGTCTTCCAGTATCACTCCGGCATCGGCCAGTTCCTTGCGTAATCTATCGGCGTCGTCCCAGCGTTTTTCATCGCGGGCAAGATTGCGTTGTGCAATGGCCTCTTCGATTTGCTTATCGCTCAGACCGTGCGTTTTTGCGTCGGGCCGGGCTGATTTCAGGTAATCATCCGGATTCAATTGCAACAAACCCAACCGATCACCGAGTTGTTTCAATAAAGCCGCCAGGGAGGCGGCAAGTGTTGTTTCATCATCGTCACGTGCCCGGTTGACGGCGCGGCTAAGATCGAACAATACGGCCAAGGCCTCGGGTGTGTTGAAGTCGTCGTCCATAGCCGCTACGAAACGCTCTGTATAAGTCTCATCGGCGGACGGGCTCACGATATCCTGATCACGCAATGCCGTGTAGAGCCTGCCCAAAGCTGCCCGCGACGATTTCAGCTCCTGATCCGAATAATTCAGCGGACTTCGATAGTGTCCGGCAACAATAAAATAACGCACTTCTTCCGGATGAAAGTACTTGAGAATATCGCGGACGGTGAAAAAATTACCCAGCGACTTGGACATCTTTTCGTCGTCTATCTGTACGAAACCGTTGTGGATCCAAACGTTGACGAAGTCATCGCCGGTGGAACCGCAGGACTGCGCTATTTCGTTCTCATGATGCGGGAACTTGAGATCCATGCCACCGCCGTGGATATCGAAATGCGTCCCCAACAATTCGGTCGACATCGCCGAACACTCGATGTGCCAGCCGGGTCTGCCGTCACCCCATGGTGACTGCCAACTGGGCTCGCCTTCCTTGGCCGCTTTCCACAATACAAAATCCAATGGATCGCGCTTGGCCTCATCTATTTCGACGCGTGAACCAGAACGCAAGTCGGCCGGATCCTGATCGGACAGTCGTCCATAAGGCTCGAATTGCTTGACCGCATAGTAAACATCGCCGTTGTCGGCCCGATACGCGTAACCGTTGTCGACCAGTTTCTCAATCATCACGATGATTTGATCGATGTAATCTGTAGCGCGAGGCTCGTCATCGGGCGGCAACACGTTCAACGCCGCACAGTCTTCATTCATCGCGTCGATAAACCGTTTGGTCAATGAGCGGAAGTCTTCACCGTTCTCTGCAGCGCGGCGGATAATCTTGTCATCGATATCGGTGATATTGCGCACATACCGCAGGTCAAAGCCTGCCGCGCGCAAGTGACGCGTGATGATATCGAAAACGATCATCATGCGAGCGTGACCGAGGTGCAGGTAGTCGTACACGGTGATCCCGCACACGTACATATTAATCTTGCCCTCGGTCAGGGGCACAAAGACTTGCTTGGCTCGCAGGAAACTATTGTAAATCTGCAGCATGACAGCGGATGGTAGCTTTAGCGGCCGGACCCGTCATCTGGTTTGCAGTGTTCGATTGCGGCCTCCAGTCTGGCCCGCACGCCCTGGATACCCAGGAAGTCGAATACACGAGCCAGTTCCGGGCCATGCGTGTCGCCGGTCAATGCGGCACGCAGGGGCATAAACAATGCCTTGCCGGCCACGCCGCTGAGCTGCTTGACGGTCTCCACCCATGCTGCAAAATCCACCGGGGGCGTCTGCAACGATTCCAGCGCCGCGCGCACAAAAGCCGCGTCGACCAGTGCCAGTACCGCACGTGCGCCGTCTTCGAACCGCGGTGGCGTATCCAACAACAGATCGGCCCAGTGCGCTGCATCCTGCGGCATCTCGATGTTGTCTTTGACCAGTTGTACGAAGCCGCCACTATTTGCACCGGGTCGGTCGGCCAGCAAACGACCGTCACGGCTGCGGGCACCCTTCATCCAGTCCCATAATTCATCGTCAGGCTGGCGATGAAGCGCCTCGCGCTGCCAGTGCTGCAACTGAATGGGATCATGACGGGACGGCGCCCGGCCCAGCCGCGTAGCCGCAAAACCCGCTGCCAGCCCGGATACAGGCATGTAGTCGTCGTTCTCAAACTTGTGGCCCAGACGCGCGAGGTGATTGCACAGCGCCCCGGCAAAATAGCCCTGCTCGGCCATGTCGCGCACACCAATACTGCCGTGACGTTTGGATAACGGCGAGCCGTCGTCTGCAATAACCAGCGATATGTGGCCGTAGCGTGGAGGCGCCAATCGCAACGCTTCGAGCAATAATAACTGCCGCGGTGTGTTGGTCAGGTGATCCTCGCCACGCAGGACGTCGGTGATTTCCATGAGGGAATCGTCCACGGCGTTGCTAAAGAAAAAAGACGGCGTGCCGTCGGAGCGTCGAATAATAAAATCGCCAATCTCCTCCCGCAGCATGCGCTGTTCCCCGCGTACCAGATCATCAAAGACAACATCGGCACCATTGTCGACTCGAAAACGCAATGTCGGCCGGGCACCATCGAGAACTCGTCGGCGCTGTTCTGCCTGACTCATTTCCCGGCACGTGCCGGGATAACGTGGTGCGCGACCCGCGGCAAGTTGAGTTTTGCGGGCAACTGACAACTCGGCCTGTGTGCAGAAACAGGGATAGGCTCGCTGATCCTTCTCCAGACTCGAGAAATAGTCGTCATAGATCGCATCACGCCGGGACTGGCGGTAGGGCCCGTGCGCATCGCTGTTATCCGGTCCGGCATCCCAGTCCAGCCCGAGCCATTGCAGATCGGTCAGCGCAGCACTCAAGTACTCTTCCCGACTGCGATCCCGATCAGTATCTTCGGAGCGAATGACAAATTGTCCACCAGTGTTACGGGCCATCAGATAATTGAACAACGCTGTACGCACATTGCCTAAGTGCAGGAAACCTGTCGGACTGGGGGCGAATCGGGTTCTCGTTGGCTTGGCCATTTGATTAGATTAGCCAAAAGACCAGCCTACGGCTATGAAGGCAGGGTCGAAGGCTTTATGATTCACTGCTTGGAGGACGGATGAAAACTATCGTAACACTGGTGCTCGGCGCCATAATGAGTAACGCAGCGCTGGCGGAGGACGGCAAGCTTCCAATGTTCCCGCAAGTCGAAATCAAGACTAGCCAGGGTACTTTTGTTGTTGAACTGGATGGCCGGCGGGCGCCGATCTCGGTGCAAAACTTCGTCAAATACGTCCAGGACGGGTTCTACGACGGCACGGTTTTCCACCGGGTAATCTCAGGCTTTGTCGCTCAGGCCGGTGGGTTTGACGAGAATCTGCAAGAGAAAGAGACCCGAGACCCAATTCCCAATGAATCCGGTAACGGTCTGAGTAATGTGCGTGGCACAATAGCTATGGCCCGCATGGGCGCTCCACACACCGGTACGGCGCAGTTCTACATCAATCTGGCCAGCAATCGTAATCTCGACCCGACTTCGTCGCGCTGGGGCTACTGCGTCTTCGGCCAGGTCACCGACGGCATGGATACCCTGGACAAGATTGCCGCCATTCCGACGACTGCCAGGAAACCCTTCCGGAGCGATTTTCCTGAGACTGTGGTAACGATTGAATCAGCCCGCCTGATCAAGGAAACACCCCCGGCGAGTCAATGAGCGTAATTTTCGTTTCCGATCTCCATCTGGACGCGAAACGGCCCGAAATCGGCAAACAGTTCCTGGCATTTCTGGAGCACACGGCGCCGGCCGCCGACGTCGTCTATATACTCGGCGATCTGTTTGAATCGTGGGTTGGCGACGACGACCCGCAACCCGAAAAATATCGCGTTGCCGACGCCCTGAGAAAACTAAGCGGCGGCGGAACACCCTGCTATTTCATGTGCGGAAATCGCGATTTTCTGGTTGGCAACGACTTTGCGGCAAACGCGGGCCTGGGTTTGTTAGAAGATGAAGTGGTAATCGAGATTCACGGTCAACAAGTTTTATTAATGCATGGTGACAGTCTCTGCACAGACGATCTCGAATACCAGGCCTTCCGCAAAATGGTGCGTGATGCGGACTGGCAGCATCAATTTCTGGCGCTGCCGCTCGAAAAGCGACTCGCAACAGCCGCTGAAGCACGCCGACGCAGTATCGCCCACAACGCGGAAGTCCCTGAAACCATTATGGATGTAAGTCAACAGGCCGTAGTAGAGGTGCTGCAAAAACATGGTGTCGCAACTTTGCTACACGGCCACACCCATCGGCCTGCCGTCCATGAATTCCTGCTGGACGGCAAACCTGCCAAGCGAATTGTTTTGGGCGACTGGTACGATCAGGGCAGCATCGTAACCTGGGATCAGAATGGGCCGCGGCTCGAAGCCCTTCCTCGCTAGCCATTAGGCAGCGAGTAATGCTAGTTGAGCAATTTTGTCAGAGGCACCGGCTGATGGTCAGAATGGGTGCGTATTGGTCGTGAGGCGCCGCGACCACGCGGATCGGAGCCCGTCAGAGCCGTCTCGTCGTCGTACCAGATGACTTGCAGGTCACCGAACACCCACGGATGGGGCTCGACGCGATATCCACGCTTGCCGAGTACCCGGATGGTCTCGGCGGCCAAGGGCACGCCCGGACTGAACGTGATCAGATCGGGCGGCAGCAACTGATGATGAAAGCGTGTGGCAGCGACCGCCTGCTGAGGTGTCATGCCGAAATCCAGAATATTGACAACCGCCTGGAATACCGAAGTGAATATCGTTGACCCACCAGGCGTGCCGACCACCATGCTCACTTTGTCGTCTCGCAACAGAATCGTTGGCGACATCGACGATAGCATGCGTTTCCGCGGCTCGATCGCATTGGCCGACTGACCTACGACACCATAGAAATTCGGCGCACCGGGCTTGGCACTAAAATCGTCCATTTCGTTATTGAGCAGAAATCCGGCACCCTCGACCACTACTCCGCTTCCAAACCAGGTATTCAGAGTATAAGTATTCGAAACTGCGTTGCCCCATCGATCGACTACCGAGAAATGAGTCGTGTCGTGCCCTTCTTCCAGACCGGGTGGTACGCTGGCGACACTCGAGATCGAGTCGACGTCGACGGCATCGGCGCGCGTGCGAACATAAGTGTCATCGATGAGGCGCGCAACGGGCACATCAACGAAATCGGGATCGCCGAAATACTCAGCACGATCGGCGAACACGCGTTTCTCGATTTCGGCTACAAGGTGCAGGTATTGCGGAGAGTTGTGCGCGACCCCGTCGAACGCGTTGGCCAGATAATCCTTCATCTTCAACAACTGGATAACCGCAAATCCACCCATACTCGGTGGCGGTGCTGAAATCAGTCTGTAGTCGCGCCATTGTGCTGCCAATGGTTCGCGCCAAACTGGCCTGTAAGCGGCCAGATCATCCGTACTGATCAGCCCATCACCACGTGACATGTCCGCGGCGATCAGTTCGGCCGTTGTGCCACGATAGAACCCATCGCGACCCTGTCGCGCGATGCGTTCCAATGTTGCAGCAAGTTCCGGTTGTTTAAACACCTGACCGGGCTGTGCCCCGCCAAAGTAGACGGAGAAATTGCCACGCCCTTTGAAGTAGTTCTCGAGTCGGTCAATGCGTTCAGCCAGATGCCCGGGCATAACGAAGCCATCGCGCGCCAGCCGCAGTGCCGGCGCGACCAGCTCGGCCCAGGGACGGGTGCCATGGCGCCGGTGCGCGTCCCATAGACCGGCAACTGTGCCGGGCACTCCAGCTGCGAGGTGTCCGACAAGACTCAAATCTGCAATGACGTCGCCGTCCTTGTCGAGATACATATCACGCGTTGCCATGCCGGGCGCGGTCTCCCGATAATCGAGAAAAGCCGGTTTGCCGTCAGCGTAGATCAGCATGAACCCGCCACCACCGATATTGCCGGCCTCCGGATAGGTGACGGCGAGTACCAGTGCACTGGCAATCGCCGCATCGATCGCGTTACCGCCCGACTGAAGAATGTCTTCGGCGGCATCAGCTGCGAATCTATCGGGCATCGCAACCGCAGCTGTCGTCGTCGAGACTTGAAGGTCGGGCACAGACAACGGCGTCGTGCATGACGCCAGCCCGATTGACAGAAGGCTTAGTGCAAATAACCTATACATTGAATGTATCCCCGGTGCTGCAGTAGTCTCCAAACGACCAGCGTCAGATTGACCTATAGCCTGGGTACCAGCGCCGCCAGTCGGGCGAATAACCCAGTTTATTGCTCACCGACTACACGATAGTACGGAAACAAACGATCATCGACATGTTGCTCGACAAAGCGCACATCTTCCCGATGGTTGACCGCCGCGTGCATTCGTTCCGTAATCAACGTCTCCTGGCCGCGCGCAAAGTCCTCGCCAAGCTTCGCCGCACGATTCATTTCGTCACCCATCGCGAGATTCACACCGATGGCAAAAGCCTCACCATAACCAATACCGATACAGCACTCCGCCGGGCTCATCCCAGCGAGTCCGGACTCGGCAAATACGCTAACCCTGTGGTGGATTTCCAACGCTGAGTCCAATGCAGGTGTTGGTTCTTCAAACAACGCTACAATGTTGTCGGCAAAGGTACGAATCATGCAAGCCTGATGTTCCCGCAATACGGGCAGACACACTTTCTGCGCATCAAAAATACGCAACAAACTGGCGATCTGGCCATCCATGCAATGTTGGGTGAAACCCGTCAGATCGAGAACCAGAATCGCACGGTGATAAAGATAGCGCTCGCGAAACGCCTTATTTGTCATTTCGCCACGCTGCAACCGTATAAAATCCCGATAAACTTCATCAGTCCATTGACGGTAGCCGGCAAGTTCCTCCGGATCCTCCAGCAACGGATAGGGAAAGTTTTCTTGCGGGGAACTCATAATGACTCTCCAAACCAGCAAGGTAGACACGAATCGAGATAATCTAGCGCCGATTATAGTTTGCCTGGCTAGCCTCGTGGCAATCTCGCTGGCAACTAACCCATTTGTTGATAGTCTGATGTAGCATCAGCCCTGGTATGAGCCGGATGCACTCGATGCGACTCGCTGTTGTCTTAGCAATCTTTTCTCTCATCAGCGCAATGCGTGCCGACGGCGCGGATACGTCAACTATAGCCTGGCGGGACTGGAATGAGGGGCTCTTCGAACAAGCCCGTGCACTCGACCGTCCGGTCCTGCTCGATCTGGAAGCGGTCTGGTGTCACTGGTGTCATGTCATGGACGCAAAGACCTACGCTGATCCCGCTGTGGCCGCGTATCTCGCAGACAATTTTATTACCGTCAAAGTCGATCATGACGCCCGCCCGGACCTAGCCGGTCGCTATCGCGATTACGGCTGGCCGGCGACGATTATTTTCTCGCCGCAAGGCAAAGAACTTGTGCTGCGCGCGGGTTACATACCGCCGCAACGCATGCTGCAACTGCTCAAAGACGTCGTAACCGACCCGGCGTCAGTCGCCCGCACTCGTAAACCGCCGCCAACAACGTTTGCGACATCACCATTGCTTGACGAGCGGTTGCGCAAAGAATTGCTGCGTCGCCACCGCTTGCGTTATGACTCTGTGCTGGGCGGTCTGGACATCGACAAAAAGTTCCTCGACGAGGAAACCGTCGAATACGCGTTACTGCTCAGTTCATATGGCGATGCTGTGGAGACCAGACGCGCACTACAAACATTGGATGCGGCTCTCGCACTCATAGACCCGGCATTTGGCGGTGCCTACCAATACTCGACGAACGGCGACTGGCAGCACCCGCACTATGAAAAGATCATGTCGACCCAAGCCGGTTACATACGTCTTTATACGCTGGCGTATTTGCGATTTGGAGAAAAGCGCTATCGACGTGCGGCTGAGACGATTAGCAACTACCTGCTGGAGTTTTTGCGGGCACCCAGTGGAGCGTTTTACACCAGCCAGGATGCCGATCTAATCCAGGGTGTACACGCCGACGACTACTTTAAGCTTGATGCTGCGGCACGCCGCGCCAAAGGTATTCCGCGTATCGACAAGAATTCTTACGCGGCCGAAAACGGCATGGCAATAGAGGCGTTGGCATTACTGGCACAAGCCACAGCCAATGATCGATTCCTGGATGCTGCACTTGCCGCGGCCAAGTGGGTCAAGACCAACCGCGCCCTGCCCGACGGCGGTTTTAGCCACGACGCCACCGACATCGGTGGGCCGTTTCTAAAAGATAGTCTGCACATGGCCTTGGGTGCGGCAGAATTGTACCGGGCGACTGGTGACCGTTCGTGGCTGACGTTGGCGCAGGAGACCGCCGGTTTCATTGACGCACAATTACGTCAGACCGGTGCCGGCTTCCTTAGCGCCGTCCCGGTCGTCGGACCGGTCGGCCCGCTGCCCGATACCATGGAAAATGTACACATTGCGCGTCTGGCCAACCTGTTGTCACATCTGACCGGCGACACCGCATATCGTGCGGTGGCAGAACATGCCATGCGTTACCTGGCCACTGAAAAAATTGCCCTCGCGCGTATTAACGAAAGCGGTATATTGCTCGCCGAGCGTGAGCTGGCCACCGACCCGGTGCATTTCACGGTCGTCGGCAGCAAGTCTGACCCGCAGGCGGCCAGTCTTTACCAGGTCGCGCTGGAACAACGCGGCTGGTACCGCCGTGTCGAGTGGTGGGACCGCAGCGAGGGTCCGATGCCGAATCCAGATGTGGGTTATCCCCGCCTCGATCGCAGTGCTGCCTATGTCTGCACCGAAAGCCGTTGTTCGCTGCCGGCATTCGACGAGATTTCGTTCAGAACGCTGATCAAAAAGCTGGTCGTCACCGCGCCCGCAGAAACCAGGACGACTTCTAAGGCAGTATCAAAACGATGAGTCTCGACGCTGCGAACTTCAATGATTTGTCTTATCGACTGGCGCCGCCGTCAGCATAATCGTGTTGAGTCGAAGTCGCCGGGGCAATGGAATGACATGATCAAGTAGCCAGGTGATTCTCTGGATAATCGTATTCATGCTGTAAACGCTGCCAAATTCGATTTGGCTAACGCGAAACCCGTGTCGGTTCAGAATTTGCTCAGCCGTCTGCGGGCATAGCCATTCTGTATGTTGTTCATGAACGACGGCGCGACCGGTTAACAGCACATGCACAAAAGTTTTCCACCAGAAGGGATTCGGTGTGGAGAGCGCGAACACGCCCCCCGGTCTGACGTGCTTGCGCACACAATCGAGAAAGCCGCCAACATTATCCAGGTGCTCGATTAGGTCGCCAGCGGCTACGACATCGAAAGACCGGCCTAAATCGAAATTCTGCGCATCGGCGCAAACGACCTCAAATCCTTTATCACGTAGTGCCTTAACACCCGGTTGGTCGATATCGAGTCCCACGCAGCTTTTGCTGGCATCGACAACCGCTCTGTGGAGCCAATTCGGATTATCTACTTTCTCCATTTCATGCTGCAAAACCCCCATGTCGAGCACGTCTTTGCCACGTGCCAATTCCGAGAAAAAAGCAATCTTGCAGTCCTTGATGTTGACGCGACCCGCAGTCACATCGTTTGCCTCGACGAACAATCCGCGATGGTAGCCCGTCCGATGGGTATGCCGCTGTGAAATGCAAAGATCTGGTCCGGCTTGGTGACGAGATCGGCCTCAAGCGTGGCAAGCTCTTCAACACGTTCTTCGATATCTTTGCCGTGATCACGCGCAAGGTCCAAATAAACTTCGAAATGACGCTTCTCAGAATCGAGCAGGCTGCGGTAAAAGCCGGCAATGTCGTCAGGCAAACGGGGCACCAGTAAAGCGAAACGCTCACAACTGCGTGCCTCGATCAGAGCACCAATAATAAGCGTGTCGACCAGACGACCTGGCTCGCTGCCCCGGCTAGCGGAACGCAGACTACCGGCATAGGCCGACGGCGGCACTACTGCGTACGCCACGCCACGTTGGCTCAGCAGCTTTGATACCTGCTCAAAGTGTCGCAGCTCTTCACGTGCCAGACGCGACATGCGCGCAACCAGCTTAGTGTATTGCGGATAGCGGAAAACGATACTGAGGGCCGAGGATGCGGCCTTCTTCTCGCAGTTTGCATGGTCCAGCAACAACTCCGGCAAACGGCCAATCGCAGCCTCAAGCCATGCAGGGGGCGTAGCCGACTTCAGGAATGCACCAACTCCCGTCGGAACTTCACTCATGTGATCAATGTGCGCACAGTGGCGATCAGCTCGGGCATTCGTATGGGTTTGGCGACAAAACCATCAAAACCGGCCTCAATGGCGCGTATGCGTTCCTCATCGAGTGTCGCACCCGTTAACGCGATGATCGGACCCTCGTGCCCGCTGTCACGCAGTTTGCGTGCGGCACTAATGCCATCCATCACCGGCATATTGAGATCCAGGATGACCAGATCGGGTTGGGTGTCCCGTACCCGCTCAATCGCCTCACGTCCGTTTAGCGCAAATTCGAGGCTGTAACCGGCGCGAGTCAAAAACAATTCCATTAACTGAACGATATCGGGATCATCTTCGGCAATTAACAGACGGCCACCACTTGTCGTGCTATCGGGATCAATATCCTCTTCTACAGCAAGCGGTGCTGGCAGACGAATATGAAAGCGACTGCCCTCGCCAGGTTTTGAATCCAGTCCGATAGAGCCACCGAGTAGCTTTACCAACTGCAGCGTAATGTGCAGTCCCAGACCGGCTCCTGCGCGCTTGTGAGCGCCCTCCAGTCTTTCAAAGGCCGAGAAAATCCGGCTGCGATCCTCTTCGGCAATGCCGGGGCCGCTATCGGCAATTTCCACATGTAACTGCTCGCCAGTCCAGCTCAAAGTAAGTTGAACAAATCCCTCCTGCGTAAATTTTACGGCGTTACCGAGCAGATTAATCATGATCTGTCGGACGCGCATTTCATCCAGTACGACCGGTTGTAACTGCTGTGGATCCAGAAAGGCTGCGAACGCCAGACCTTTTTCGGCGGCGAGCGGCGCCATGATCGCGGACATGTCCTCGGCCAGCTGGCGCAAATCCACGTGGTCCTCATGCACAATCGCTTCAGTATGCTCCAACCGTGCCTGCTCCAGAATATTGTCGACCAGCGAAACCATATGCTGTCCCGCGCGAACTATGGCACGGGCCTGACGTTGCGCTGGTTCATTTTCTGCCACGGCATTACTCAACCATTCGGCATAACCAATAACCGATGTCAGCGGTGTGCGAAACTCGTGTGACATGCTTGCCAAAAACTGGCTTTTGTCCCGCATAGCCTCTTCGGCTTCGTGTCGGCGTATTTCCAACTCCGCTGTAGTGGCAACAAGGCGATCGACCAGTTTTTTTTGTTTTTGATACAGCAGTCGCGCCTCGTTGGCCTGCTGCTGCCGTTCTTTGTAATGTTCGGTTTGTTCACTCGCCTTAGTAATTGCCAGATAAAAACTGTTGTCTGTTTCGGGCAGCACATGCAAAGTGACAATGTGTCCGTTGCCCAAATCAATATTTGTGAGCATGTCGGGTTGCGTGAGATGCAAACCGACCAAGAATGACCAGGCTTCACGGACGTCGGAGCCTTTTGCGGGGGGTGACAAGCCCAGAGCAGTTGCGTCGCCCCAGCTTTCCTGCAGCCGGAACCCGGCGTCCAATTGCAGCACGAATGGTCTAATCCGTTTTGAATCAAGCCGATCGAAATAGTCACTGACGACAGTAGGCAGCATCCTGATATTGCTAACCCACCTACCGGTCCAACATCTCGGCCAATGCGTGCATCGCCTCATCAACGTTTCTGCCAGTCTTAGCGCTGGTTATAAAAACATCTTCGCCGCTACTTTGCAGTTTCGCTCGCCGCTCGTCAGAAATTTCCCACTCGTCTTCTAGGTCCGACTTGTTTAGCAGATACACTTGGGGCACGTGACCATAACGTTCGCGTGCCTCGGCGACTAGTCGGTCAGCCACGTCCAACGTGTGCGTACGGCTTCCGTCCGCAACAACCAGATAGCCGCTGGCACCTCGCAAATAAGAAAACTCTACCGCCGAAAAACGATCCGTACCGGCAATATCCCAGATCACCATTTTCATTTCCACGCCACCTGTCGTGGTGAGCTTGCGCGTGTCGATCTTTACGCCGACGGTGGTCAGGTATTTGTCAGAAAAGACGTTGTGTACAAAACGTGCCACGGTACTCGTCTTACCGACGGCAAAATCGCCGATAATGCATATTTTTCGCGTAATGACGTCCATGGCCTACCGAACTTCGATCACGCCGATCGTGATTTCCACTCTGCGCAAAGCGGGATCAACACCGGATCCTGTAGCGGCTGAACCTGTTGCCTGCGTCTGAATAGCGGCAGGTGATACACCGGCATCAACCAGCCATTGTGCGACGCGATCGGCTCGAGCCAGTTCTACGACCCGATTCAGCTCTGCTGCGCCGGTTCCATCGGAGTAACCGCGAATGCGGATTTGGGGGGTCGAACTAAGCCGCGCGGCCAGACTGGATATCTGCCGAATCTTTGTCGTGAGCTGATCCAGAACCACGTCCTCACCGGCCAGCAGAATATCGTTGCCGGCAAAGAAAATCTGAGTACCGTCGACGACCGACAACAGTTCGGCAATTCGCATGCGTTCTTCCACCGCTATTCCGAGCAAATCACCTGAGCGCAAACCGACTATCGACGGAATCCGGCGGTTTGATTCCAGCAGCCAGGATTGCGGTGCGAAGCCAGAAGCGCTCAGCACTCCGTCTTGGACCTCAAGCACGACGCTGTCCGGCGGTTGCAACTCGGACATCGCGGCGTCAAAAACCTCCATATCGCTCATCGACATTCGACTGGTATCAACAAAATCCACACCGGGTAAGGCAACCGCCAGTGTCTGCACTCTTTGTTTCCATTTCATTGGTGCGCTGCCACTGAGCCGCAATCGATTGCCTTCAAGGTGCAAGCCCACGCCCGGCGGTGGTTGCAGTATGCGCCGGGCACGGCGTTCAACTATCGCGGTATCTAGGGACTGATAGGGCGCAAGCTCCAGTCTGAGTTCTGCCGGTTCGATTTGTGAACCGGGAGCAATGTCGGACGGAGCTCCAGATAATGGGTCGCGCAGCCCGCGAACGACAATCTTGCCGCCCTTACGTTGAATATCATTTACCACGATGCCGGGTGTTGCATCTAGCGCGTCACGGAAACTCGCCAGTTGTCGTGCATCCATATAGCGCGAAAATATAACCCAACCGGCCAACAACACGATTGCAGCGAGCAATAACAACGCTGGAAGGGGCAATTTTCGACGCGCCGCTTCAGTTGCAATCGTGTCCTTTCGTCGCTCAAGCGTCAGACACTTATCAAGCTCCATGGTGACACCAGACAGCCGGGTGCCGCCGTCGAAGCTCGCCACAGCTTCGCCGTGGCGCAGGTGAATCTGTTCAAGAATCTCTCGCAACTGCGTGCGCAGACTGGCCTGTGCCACGCCGCGGATAACACACACCAAAATAGCCTTCGGACCATGCACGGCCCAAAGTGCCAGCTCGCCCATCACGGCGGTAGTGAGCGTTTCATTTTCTCCCTGTGAGAAAGAGTCGTGAATAAAGTCCTGAATTGCCGTGAACATGGCCGAAACGGCATCGGAATCTGTGCTAACCACATCGTCATGCTGCAGATGTTCAACTAACAGGCCATCTTCTCGTTTAATCAAAAATACCTCTTCGACCCGATACAGAATGTTGCGCTGAAGTATGAATTGCCCCAAAGGCACACCGGCACGCCACGCCTGATACCGGGTTCGCAATGACATACTGTTTTCAATCGTTTGATTGAGTGACTGCACCATCGAACGCAGCGCCTCGGAAATCGACTTGCGGATCGCAGGTCCGATTACCGGAAACAGGGCGTCAGCAAAGTCTTCCGGATCCCGACGTATCGATTCCTTGAGACATTGTTCTACTGGTTCCTGCAACGCCGGTGCCAACCGCTTGTCGGCATGGCTACGCAATACCGACTCAGGCAGCACATCGGAGATGTCCGCCGTTCTGCTCTCCGGAATTTCGAGACGGCGGGTAATGGCGTCGAGCGCCTTCTTTTCGTGGCCGAAAAGCAGGTCCTTGATTTTATCGATATCGTTCAACGCTGTTTCTCACGTCCTGCATGGCGGCCAACGAGTTGTAGTAGACGCGATATCAGTCTGACGGAATATCCAACTCGCGATTTAGACGCATTGCGACTTCAGACAACAGGGCCGCCAGATCTTCACGGCCCACTTTACGCTCTTCGAGCTGATTGGCCTGACGACTGAGCATGGAATTAAAATCATCGCGGCTCTGCTGGATCACATTTATTAGTTCAAGACTTTTCGCCTGCAATGCGCCCCTGATTGCTCGCGCCTCTTGTGCTGTTTGCTCATCCAGGCGGGAAAGAGAATCTTCAAGACGGCGGCGTATCTCCTGGTTTTCAGCCGCACTGGTGTCACGCTCCTCGCTACGTTCGCGACGCTCGTTCATCAAGCGTTCGCCCAGCAGCTCCATCTCGCGACGAACAAATCCCTCGAGACTCTCTATCCTGTTGCTAAGATCATTACGCAAATGCTCGTTGGCTGTGGATATCGTGGATTCCAATGCATCAAAACGATGCTGGTAGTCCCGCATTTGACCCCCAAAAAGGATCTCGCGGATCTTGTCGACGTTTTGCTCTGATTCGTCGACTCCGTGTGTGCCGCTCATCGCGTGTTCGTCTTTCTCTGACATTGGGTCTGCCCTCAATCCGGCAACGGGTTTGGCTAGGCTGGCTCCTCACCCAAACGTTCAAGACGATAACCGTGTTGGTATATCGCGGACAACTGCCAGCCGTTGGTTTCATTTAACTGTAATTTTTTTCGCAGGCGACTGATATGCGTATCAACTGTACGGGTATTGAGGTCCGCTCCGTGCATACCCCAGATGGACTCGAGTATATGGCTGCGCGATACGACGCGACCGCTGTTTTTGAACATGAAAAGCGCAAGATCGAATTCTCGGTGGGTAAGTTCGATCTCGTCGCCAGCCAAACCCACAGTCTTGCGTTTCAGATCAAACTGATATGGCGAGCAGTCCGGCATTTCATCCGGCTCCCGGCCACCAGAAGCACGTCGCGCCAGCGCCGCAACTCGAGCAACGAGTTCCTTGTAGCGAATGGGTTTGGACATATAGTCATCCGCGCCAGCTTCCAAAGCACGAACAATATCGGTCTCGTCGTCACGAGCCGTAATAAATATTACCGGCGTAAAATTCTTGCCGCTTTGGCGAATCTTGCGCAGCACTTCAAGTCCATTCATCTCTGGCAACATCCAGTCCAACATGAGCAAGTCATAACTCTCGCGTAGTGCGTTGCGGAGAAAATCGCGGCCATTGTCAAAATGTGAGCAATTATGTTTTGCTTCAGTAAGCCATCGCAGCACCAATTCGGCTTGTTCCTTATCGTCTTCCAGTAATGCTATTCGCACTGTGCCTTCCGTTGTTCAACCACGAAATATGATTAGGACGCCACACCAACGCCTAAGCCGTCAAATTGTTAACAATGCTTAACGTTGCGTCAAGTTTTTCAAGGACTTTCGCGGCCGACTGATACCGCTCAGCCGGGGCTTTAGCCATCATTCGAGCCACCAGCGGCTGATACCTTAGCAGCTCCCGCGGCAACTGCGGCACCGCAGCATGAGAGTGTTTATACAATACCGCCATTGGCGAGGCGGCTGTGTAGGGTTTCCGCCCCGTGAGCAGCTCGACAAACATTACGCCCAGGCTATAGATATCGCTACGTGCATCGATCGGCTCACCCTGACCCTGCTCCGGACTCATGTAATACGGCGTACCAAATATCTCGCCCGTGTCAGTCAGTTCCGCCTCTAGCCACATTTGTTTGGCGTGGCCAAAGTCAATCAAAGCTAAAGAATGATCGTCACGTACCATGACATTGGCGGGCTTGAGGTCGCGGTGAAGTATGCCGAGGTTGTGGATAGCCTCAAGTGCAACCGCGATCTGACGAACGCAATCCAGTGCCAGCTCGGGCGACATGCCTTTGCGGAGACGCGCCTTTAGATCACCGCGTGGATAATACTCCATGGCAATATACACCACGTCATCTGCTACGCCGTGATCGTAGATACGCACAATATTTGGATGACGGAGTTTACTTACGACCTCGCACTCCTGCAGGAATCGGTCCAGTTTGTCAGCATCGATGTCGGCTACGTTACGCAACACTTTTAACGCAACGTCCATGTCCTCGTATTCGGCCAGATATATTGATGCTGGGCCACGCTGTGAGATCTCGTTGCGTATGTCATAGCCTCGGATATGTAACACATCAGTCGAGACCGCTGTCAGCTGGGTTTTCTTCGGGATGCTGCCGGCCGCACGCGACAGCGGGCTACGCGAGCGCACAGCATCGCGCACAGAGTTGATAAGCATTTCGTTGGTAAGCCGATTTTTGGGAAGATAGTCGTGCGCGCCGGCTTTGATGGCTTTGACGGCGAGCAATTCGTCGCCTGCCGCAGTAAGAAAAATAATCGGTGGACACTGTGGCACCGCTCGCATGGCCCGCAACCAGTCCAATCCATTCTGATCGCCTAACCGGTAATCCAGTAATATAACGTCTGTGTCGTCACGTATGTCCTCAATGACCGGCATGACATTGTGATCATGATTTATTACCCGCGAGTGCGGCCACTCAGACGCAATGTGATGAGTGAGCAACTCCCTGAACTCGGAGTGATCGTCGATGATCAGAATGGTTGGAGACATCATTTTCTTTCACGATGCGGCCGCGCTGTGATTGTAGCCGACTCTGCTAGATCGAAAGTTCTTCCAGAAACGCCTGCATTTGCTGAATAGTTGCCCTGATAGCGTCAGCATCATCGGCGATAGCTGCAGTTTCAAGCGCGCGCCCAAATTCTGAGACCTTTGCCAAACCGTAGGCACCTCCGGAACCCAGGAGGTTGTGCCCAATCGTCCGCAGGGTTGCAAAATCCCCGCGCTCCAGCGCAACGTTTAATGTCGCCAATTCCTCTCGCCGCCGCGCGAGATAGCCAGGCAAAAGCGCCTTTAGGATCGGATCATCACCACCGGAAAACTCAGTCATCGTCGAGAAACTCATTTGCGATCTGGAATACCCACCATTATGAAGAGCTGACGCATCGGTGCAATGGTCCGTGTCACGCTCGGATTCCATTATTCTAACTACAAGATCTGTCACATTGGTGCCAGTTTTTCTTACCGGCAGAAGCACACCCGCAGAATCGAGAAATTGGCCCGAATCAGCCTGGTTGAGCGCCTCGATTGCGTCCAGACCACTGGCCTCGGCACGCGACAACGTCTCACCGTCTACGATTGCACCAGCAGCGCCCATACCGTCACATCCATCCGTGCCAGCACACAGATAAACCTGATTGGCGCGATTAGCGATGGCTCGCGCGATTATCAATGCCAGATGCTGACAACGCCCTCCTCTGCCCGGTGTCACTGGCAAACGCACGGTTGTCTCGCCGGCATGCAGACTCACGCCCGGACCCTCATTCAGGCATAACCGGCGGGCAACTGCTTCGACTTCGCCGTATAAATCACGCTGCATGGCGAAAACCGGGTAACCTAGCAAACCGGCTTTGGCCGACGCCGCCCGCAAAGCATCCAGTGGTGTGGCCACGATCCGGGTTGGGATTGCAGCAGCTGGCTCAGGCGCCGGCGATTGACACAGCGCGCTAACCCAGTCCGGCAATTCAGTCGGCAGCCCCTTACGCTGAGGATGTAACAAGCCGGAACCGATCGTTTCGGGGCGATCATCCGGCACATCCGACATTGCTAACAAATAACATGGCACCGACGCGGGCAAAAACCGTCGCAAACGACCGCCCTTGATTGCCGAAACAGCACTGCGCACTACGTTCACTTCGTTTATCGCCAATCCACTACCGAGTAGCCAACGATTGAGTCGTGTGAGGTCCTTATAGCCAACACCGGCCGGTAGGGATTCAACCATTGCTGAGGTGCCACCGGAGATCAGAAAAAGCAGTGCGTGGTCATGGGGGACTGTGGCGAGAAAGTCGATTAGTCTTGTGCCGGCACGCAGACTGGACTCGTCTGGCAAAGGGTGAGACGACAACACCGTTTCAACGTGTGCCGATGGCCGTTCGTCGAGATACTCATCGGTACTGATCAACAGGCCGCGTGTCAAACGCTCGCCAAACGCCTCCTGCGCACCGGCAAGCATTGAACCGGCCGCTTTTCCGATCGACACGGCGGCCACAGAACCGTGGTCCAACTCGGCGCAAGCGTTTAGCACACACTTGTGGCCATTCACCGCCGCAACACCCGCCTCGTAAATTGCCAGGGCATCACGTCGTAATCGGGCGAGGTGCCCGGCATTCATTGTCAATCAGTACCCGCGACCCGCGCCTGCGGTTTCTGCGCGGCGCGTTTCGCGCTCGACTTTAGCGCCGTCGGACCGTTCCTGCTCCAGCCGAGCCAGGTAGGCATCGTTTACATCGCCGGCGACATACTCACCTGAGAAACACGAGGTATCAAACGCCTTGATACTGGCGCTCTCGTAATACACCGCATCGATCAAGTCAGAAAGCTCCTGGTAAATAAGCCTATCTGCGCCAATTAATTCTGCGACCTGTACGTTGGTTCGCCCGTGCGCGATTAGTTCAGAGGCGGACGGCATATCTATGCCATACACGTTGGGAAAGCGCACCGGCGGAGCCGCAGAAGCAAAGTAGACTTTCTTTGCTCCAGCCTCGCGTGCCATTTCAATAATTTGCTTGGACGTTGTGCCACGAACGATTGAATCGTCCACGAGTAGCACGTTTTTATCGCGGAATTCCAGATCGATGGCGTTGAGTTTCTGACGCACTGATTTTTGCCGCTCCTGTTGCCACGGCATGATAAATGTGCGCCCGATATATCGATTTTTTATAAATCCTTCGCGGTTCTTGACACCGAGCATGTGTGCCACCGTCACTGCTGCTGTGCGGCTCGTGTCTGGAACTGGAACAACTACATCAATATCATGATCGGGCCAATCGCGCAGTATTTGTTGCGCCAACTTCTCGCCCATCCGCAAGCGCGCCTTATAGACGGAAATGTTTTCGATAATGGAATCCGGTCGGGCGAAATAAACGTACTCGAATATGCACGGCGTATGTTTTACCGAGTTTGCACAATCGGCTGTATGCAACTGGCCCGCGGAGTCAATCAAAACGGCCTCGCCTGGCCGCAGGTCTCTCATCAGCTCAAATCGGAGTGCGTCCAGAGCAACACTTTCCGATGCAACCATATACTCGGTGCCATTCACGGTTTCCCGTCGACCGATTACCAGCGGTCTGATGCCGTTTGGGTCGCGAAAAGCCACAACACCCGCGCCCAGCACCATCGCAACGACGGCATAGCCGCCCCGGCAACGCTCATGCAGCTTGCGCACGGCATAAAACAGATCCTGAGGACGCATTGGACCATTGCAACGACCCTGCAGCTCATGTGCCAACACATTAAGCAATACTTCGGAATCCGATCCGGTATTCAGATGGCGCAAATCGGTGCGCGCCAGCGTCTGCGCAAGCTCGGCGGCATTGGTCAGATTGCCATTGTGACCGAGACAAATTCCGAATGGTGAGTTCACGTAGAATGGTTGTGATTCAGAAGAACTGGAGTCACCGGCGGTTGGGTAGCGCACATGTCCTATGCCCATATTACCGGCCAACTCGACCATGTGCCGCGTCTGAAACACATCCCGCACGAGACCGTTGGCGCGGCGGGTGTGCAAATAACTGCCATCTGCGGTGCAGATTCCTGCAGCATCCTGGCCACGATGCTGCAAAACCGTCAACGCGTCGTAGATCGCCTGGTTTACCGGGCTACGGCCGACCAGTCCAACGATGCCACACATATCAGTACCTGCTCAGAGTTGCTCGGGGGACGGGTCTGCTGGTTCTACCGCCGGAGCGGCTGATTCGTTTGGCAAGTGCTGTGCCAGCTGTTCCGGCAACATGCTGTGAATCCAGTCTGCCACCTGCACACCATAGGGAATTGCACGCGACTCTTGCCACCAAGGCTCATTCGACAAATTAAGCGTGCCCGCAAAGAGCACCGCAACGCCAAATATTACGACGCCTCGCACCAATCCAAATAACAAACCCAATGAGCGATCAGTACCCGACAACCCGGTTTGTCGTATCGCCAATGCGACGAGTTGCCCAATCAAACCGCCTATAAGCAACACCGCCACAAAGATCATGCCACGTGAAACCCACAATTCGAGAAACGGCGAGTTTAACTTGCCCGTGATATACGGTTCGACCAATTCGGAAAAATTCCAGCCACTCCAAACCGCTACTACCCATGTCAACAGGGACAATAACTCTGGGAAAAACCCCCTGAACAAACCGATAAGAGCCGATATCGCGATTACGCCCACTATGAGAATGTCAATCATGTGCATTTCGTTTGACCAACCAGGTGAATACGCGCCGGCAGTTTATCAGGGATGACTGACCAATTGTGTCTGCTGCCGATCTGAGCGCAAACGCTCTGCTAGCGCCTCGGCTCGGCCCCGATCCGGCTCCGGCCCGACCCTGACACGAAACAGGAGCCGCCCGTTCACGACATTTCTGACGACAAAAGCCGTGTATTCGGATTCCTTTAGATGCTCTACCAGTCGCCGGGCGTTTGATTCACTGCTAAAGCTACCCACCTGCACGGCCCAGCTATCACCCGATGATGCTGTTTGAAGCTCGGAACGTTGGACCGGTGGCACGGGAGACGGCGGGGAATCTTCCTCGCCAACCACCGCCAATGTGTTCACACGACGGTCCTCCTGTGGTCGCGATTGCTGTTTATCACCAATTTCAACGGTGTGCGTTCTTGTCGAATCGGACCTCACCCGGCTATCTTTGTCGGCATCTGGCGCCGGCAGCGTCAACTGCCGCGACTCGGTGTCTGGCGATCGGGGTCCATCGAGCACAACCGGAATAAGAATCACGGCGGCAACGATTAGTACTGCCGCGCCGAGCAATCTTTCCTTCAAGTGTTACTCCAGTTAAATGCCGAGATGGGCAGTTTAACTCGGGGTGACTTAACCATGTTGGGATAAATAGTCCAGTGCAGGTCCGACCACGTGAAATGAGCCTGCGACCAGTATTCGGTCTGTTTTTCCTGCGCGTTCAGCCGCCGCCGCAAGACCGGCATCGACTGAGGCTGCGCTGCGAACGGGCGACCCTACGCAGCCTTGCAGCCGCTGGGCGAGTTCCGCAACTGGCAAGGATCGGGGGTGACCGTCACTGACCGCGATCCACTCATCTATTTGCGTATCAAGGGCTGTGGCGACTGCTTCGACAGGCTTAGCCTGCATCATGCCGATCACTGCCACGGTGCGACCGGAAAAACCACTCAGGGCATCAGCCAGAACCACCGCTGCTTCCCCGTTATGAGCGACATCAAGTATCCAGCTTTGCTCTCGTTCGATGCGCTGAAACCGGCCCGGCAATCGTGCGGCGCTCAGACCCCTGGCGACATGCGAGGCATCGGAGCGAAATCTGACTGCCAGCTGCTCGACGGCCGCGAGAGCGCAGGACGCATTGATCAATTGCTCACGGCCACCAAATTGCGGCAATGGCAACCCTTCGAAATTGTTGACGCAGCCGTGCCAGGACCAGTTCCTGGCCCCGCGTTCACAATCGAAATCAAGGCCAATCTGCAAAAGTCGCGCGCCAGTTTGTGCCGCGACCTGTGCAATCGATTCAGGCGGGTCGCGTTCACCAATCACGGCAGGCTGATCACGACGAAATACGCCAGCTTTTTCAAAGGCAATCGCATTACGATCCTCACCGAGCCAACCCTGATGATCCAGCCCAATCGAGCTAATCACCGACACGGCCCCATCGACGACATTAACAGCATCAAGACGCCCGCCCATACCTACTTCCAGAATGCACAGATCGACGTCTCTATCGCGAAATATACACAACGCGGCCAGCGTCGCGTATTCGAAATACGTGAGCGTGACATCCATACGCGCTGATTCGACGCGGTGGAACGCGGCTACGATATCAAGATCACCAACCGAGGCACCGTTTACGCGAATGCGTTCATGAAATTGGCGGAGATGCGGTGAAGTATAGACACCGGTCCGAATGCCGGTTGCTTCGAAGATCGATTCGAGATAGGCAGCACACGAGCCCTTGCCATTGGTTCCGGCAACAACGATTGATGTTCCCGCATCAGGTCGCAAACCCAGTCTGCCATGCACCCGTCGCACGCGATCCAGACTAAGGTCTATCTCTGTAGGGTGCTGTTGCTCAATACGCTCAAGCCAGGCACGGAGAGTGTCCGGAAGCGCTGAGTTCATTCAGCCTCAAACTCGGACACAGGCTCAAACTCGGGTTTTGTTCGAATCGACGCCGCCTCGTCTGCAGGGGTCTGCCCTGGAAATAGCTTGTCGAGCAGCTCGTAAATACTGTCACGCATCTCACGTCGATCCAGAATCATGTCCAACGCACCATGTTGCAGGAGAAATTCACTGCGCTGAAAGCCAGCGGGCAGAGTCTCGCCAACAGTCTGCTGAATAACTCGTGGTCCGGCGAATCCGATCAGCGCCTTGGGTTCAGCTATATTAATATCGCCCAGCATCGCCATGCTCGCGGAAACGCCACCAGTGGTCGGATCGGTTAACACGGAAATAAACGGAATCCTGGCCTGGCGCATGCGCTGGAGTACGGCCGCGGTCTTCGCCATCTGCAGCAGCGACAATAACGCCTCCTGCATGCGCGCACCGCCGCTGGCGGAAAAACATACCAGCGGAACGCGTTGTTGCAAACATCGTTTTCCGGCGCGGGCAAACTTCTCGCCTACAACAGAACCCATTGAACCAGCCATAAAGTTGAACTCAAAGGCACAGACCACGACGGGCCGGCCAAGCAGACAACCCTCGATTACGACCAAAGCGTCTTTCTCACCGGTGTCTCTTTGCGCCTGATTGAGCCGTTCCTTGTATCTACGGCTATCGCGAAATCTAAGTGGATCTTTTGACTCCAACTCTGCGGCAATTTCTACACGAGGCTTACCATCGAGAAAGAAGTCGAGCCGCTGACGTGCACCAATTCGCATGTGGAAAGTGCACTTGGGGCAAACATTCAGATTGCGCTGCAACTCGGCCCGGTACAAAACAGCCTCGCAAGCCTGACACTTCTCCCACAATCCTTCGGGGACAGAACGGCGATGATTCTGGGTCTTGATGCGCGACGGCATCAGCTTGCCCAACCAGCTCACGGCAGGAATCCCGTGACTTGGGGTTCTGGCGATACCACACTATGCAATGACAATGCCCGCTCCATCGTGAACGTCACCGCCATCATACCAGTCCGGCCCAAGTTACATAAAAGAGCTGACTGGCATAGGAATACCGTACTCCTCAGGGTAGCGCACCCGCACCAGACTCAAACCGCATGCCGGAACTGTTACACCACCTTGAGTGCGATCGCCGTGATTCAACAATTCGTCCACCCAGTGCGTTTCACGGTCGCCGGTGCCGATGGTAACGAGGACGCCAGTAATAATTCGCACCATATTCTGCAAAAAGGCGTTGGCGGCGACTTGAATAACAACATGATCGCCATGCGCATCGACTTCCAGCTGCGATACCGTGCGCTGGGTCGTTCTTGCCTGACAGCCGGCAGCCCTGAACGCCGAAAAATCATGCTTACCGAGAAACAGGGGTGCGGCTTCGCGCATACGCCGAACATCCAGACACTGCGGGTATGACCAAGCGCGCGTTTGCTCGACGGCGGCGCGGGAAGAGCGATTGAGAATCAGGTAACGATAGGTTCGTTCGCGGGCACTGAATCGGGCATTGAAATCATCGGCAACCGCGCCGGCCCAAACCACGCTAATCGACGGTGGCAAATGGGTATTCGCGCCGAGCCGCCACGAATGCGCCGGTCGCTCGACAACCGTATCGAAATGCACAACTTGCGCCAAAGCATGCACACCTGAGTCGGTGCGGCCCGCACAGACAGTTTTTACGTCATGATCGGCAACGCGACTGAGCGCCTGCTCCACGCAATCCTGTACATTGGCGGCCGCAGGCTGATGTTGCCAGCCGTTAAATCCACTACCGTCGTATTCAATGACCAGAGCGCAACGCATACGCAGATGATAACGGATCGAGTGGTGGCGCCGGTGGCGGTGTGGGCATCAGCCCAAGTTGGATAGCATCTCGCGGGCGTCAGCCTGTTGGCCTTCGTTTCCCTCTGCCATTACTTCTTCGAGGATTCCCCGTGCTCCATCAGGATCGCCCATGTCCACGTAGGCCCGCGCCAAATCCAACTTGGTCCCAACCTCGGTGAGCTCATCATCGGAACTAGGTAACGCCAGCTCAGCTGTTGCTACTTTGGCAGTCGTTGCATCGCCACTGGCGTCTGGCAGTGCCTCACCGATATCCAGATCCAGACCATTGTCAGCTACACCGGATGACGGTACCTGCACGGTTTCATCCTCACCAAACACAGTGGCGGAGAATGTATCCTCACGATGTGAGCCGGTGGACTCCTGGGGACCAATCAACTGCGTCGCATCGTCAGTGTCACCAAATATTTCAGAGGAGAAGTCATCTGCGATTTCAGATTCGTCGTTGCCCGGTGCGATCAAACGCGTCTCGCCGACAGCGTCATCGTTAAATGCGCCGATATCGACATCGAGCGCATCACCGTGCAGGGTCTCAACTTCTGCTGAGAAATGACCTGTATCGACGGTATCGTCGACCGGCGAGCCAGTCTGTTCCATCGACTCCTCAAGCGCTGCAAGGTCTCGCGCCGTTTCCTCGTCATCCTCGCTGTCCAAATCGCCAAATATATCGCCAATATCCAGATCGAGTCCGCTGCCACCGGCTGTCAATTCTGTCGCTGCGACCGGTAGTTCGCTGGTCGAATCGACGTCTGCTACTGGCGCGTCGGCGTCGGCCTCTGCCTCTGGCGCTTCAAATATATCGCCAAAATCCGCCTCTGCCGTATCCTCACCCGAATCTGTGGAATCCGTAGGTGAACCGGCCAGATCGAGATCCACGCCAAGATCGCTTAGATCCATCTCTGCCGTTTCATCCGTGTCGGTACTGCTAAGCCTCGCGCGAATCTGGTCTTTTATCTGCTCGACGGGTTCGGGACGCGTATCATCGTCTTCGTTGACCGGCCCGGCTTCCTCGCCGATGTCGAAATCCATCATGTCCGCATTTAGCGTATCGAATGCGCCGGCGACACCCGAATCGGCACCCAGCGCACCGCCGATATCAAGGTCGACACCGGCCTCCACGAGTTCACCTGCGTCACCACCGGTGTCGAGGTCGACGACCGCCTGATGGCCGCTCGGTTCAAACTCAAGATCGATATCAGCGCTGGCGCCCATGCCTGCATCGCCAGCAAAGAGGTCATCATTCGGGCAAATCTGCTTGCCCATAATTGCGATTTTGTCCCACTCCGCCGCGACTTCGTCAGGCATGTTGTCGCGCAAGTCCTGTGCGGTGGAACGGAACTCACCCTCATTGCCCCAGACAAAGAAAATCTCCAGCAACTTCATCCGCAAATCTATCCGAGTGGGTTCGCGCGCAACCGCTTTTTTGACCAGATCTGAGGCCTGGTCGTACAGACCATAAGCCATGTGGAAATCGGCCTCGGCCAGCGGGTCGGACTGATCAAGTTTGAGCTCGCCACCGATCGTGTCTTCAAAAGGATATTCCCCGGATTCCGCGTCAACTGAGGCCTGCGCTTCGAAATCAACGGGCTTGAACGTCCCGCTGTCCTCAAAGAACTCGACATCGTCAACAGATTCCGGTGCAGCGGCAGCCGGCACGGGTGGTGGTGCGGCGGAGGGTGCAACTGGTGCTTCAGCCGGCATTTCAAATTTCGGCAAAATCGTCGTGTCGGGGGCGCTCTCTCTGGCCTCACGCGTGAGGGCATCGATGGCATCGTGCCCTTCTTCAGCGCGCCCACGCAGCGCCATCATTCCAAATGCACCCAGGGCGATAGCGCCCAGGCCCAGCAACACCCATAAGTTCGTGAATGCACCTTTAACCAGATCGACCGCTTTGGCGACAATTCCTGGCTCATCGGGCAGCGGACGCGATACCGGCGGTTTGACTACCGGTATGGTGGTTTCGGTCGTGGCAGTCGGTTCGGTTGTGGCGGTCGGTTCGGTGGTGACAGTGGGTTCAGTTGTCGTCGCAGTGACTGTCTCGGTCTCCACTCCGGTGTCCGTATCCGCCGTTACATCAGCCGGCTCAACATCGGTTGCCGCAACACCCCTCTCGCTCGTTAGACCGGTTTCATCCGCTACGGTTTCCGCAGCGGTTGTGTCCGGCACAGTCTCGGTAACAGCTGGTGAAACTGTCGGAGCGGTTACTGGAGCCTCGGTCCCGAGCTGTTGCTGCATTTGCGCTAGCTCGCTGTCGCGAACATTAAGCAGTCGACGAATCTCATCGAGATCGGCACGTAGCTGTTGGTTTTCATCCGAGAGTCTTGCAATGTCGGCTTCGTTGCGCGCAAGCGTTTCGCGCGTCGCCGCATCGCTCACCTCAGCACCACTCCGCGCATCGGCCGCTGTGCCTTGCGTCGCTTCGTCCGGTTCCACCAGACGCAGACGAGCGGTTTCGGGTGTACTGCTAATTCTTGATGGTGCAGATCCCGCGCTGGCGACCTGTCTGGGCGTGCCTGCGCGCCACGCCTGATTGTGGGCCACGGCCAACGCATATGCTTCCGGCTGCGCGACAGCTTCGATCGTTGCCCGATCCGGGATTCGCAAAACCGATCCTTCTTTCATCAGATTGATGTTGCCGAGGAACTCGCTCTGGTTCGCCTGATAAATCGCAATCATCATTTGATTCATTGTGATCGATCTGTCGGTTCGCAAACGTTCTGCAATGCTCCAAAGGGTCTCGTTGCGTTGTATCGGACCGTAGTTGGCGCCGTACGACGGCGTTCCGGCATAACGCCGTGTTGTGCGTCGAGGTGCCGGGTCCCGGGCGATCTGACCGCTCGAAGGCTGCGTCTGACTGGGCACGCTGCGTGGCGCAATCACCGGTGCTGGTGCTGCGCGTTGTGGCGTCGGCAGAAAAACGGGCGGATCTAGAAGTACCGTGTACTCGCGCAACAGTGTGCCGCGCCGCCATTGTGCCTCAACCAGAAACGTAACAAACGGCTCGGAAATTGGTCTGGTTGACCCAACAAGCAACACATTTCTCGAGCCTGATTGGGCTACCTGGAACCTTAGCCCAGAAACAAAATCAGGTCGGTCCAGTCCGTAGCGCTCGAAAGTCTCGCGCGATGCGACGCTTGCGGTGAGATTTTCTAACTCTTCCGGCGTTGCATTGATGACTTCGATCTCCGCATCCAGCGGTTCATTCAGTCCTGAATTCAAATGAATCTCGCCCAACGCCAGCGCATGTGCCAGTGACGGGCCGAGACCGAATAACAACATTATTACAACCGCGGGGCGCACTCTCACAGACACTCCTCGGACAGCCGGGATTAACACAAGATGCCGAACCTTGCGAAGACAGACAAAAATATCGCGCGTAAAGCTCATATGTTTCTTTACATTCGCCGCCTAAATATAACTTATATGTGATCTTTTACCAAGATTTCAGCAATCTGCACACTGTTTAACGCAGCACCCTTGCGCACATTATCGGAGACCACCCACAGGTTCAGGCCGCGCTCGTGCGAGATATCCTCTCGTATCCGGCCAACGTAGACCGAATCCGTGCCCACGCCGTCTGTGGCGGCCATCGGATATCCACCGGGCGCCCGACGGTCAACCAATGTGACGCCCGGCGCACGAGCCAACAGCTCGCGCGCCTCATCCGCACTCAACTTGCGTCGGGTCTCAATGTGCACTGCTTCCGAATGACCAAAGAAAACCGGTACGCGCACAGCAGTTGGATTCACAGCCACGGTCTCATCGTCGAGAATCTTGTGTGTCTCCCAAACGATCTTCATTTCTTCGCGCGTGTATCCATTGTCAAGAAAGTTATCAATGTGCGGTCGTACGTTGAATGCGATCTGCGCTTCTTCGTCGTCCAGCGGTTGGCCATTCATCAAACGGGCAGTTTGGCCAGCCAGCTGCTCAATGGCGCTGCGCCCTGCTCCCGATACTGCCTGATACGTTGCCACGTTAATTCGCTCGATACCTGCCTTGTCGTAAATCGGTTTCAGTGCCACTAGTAACTGAATCGTGGAGCAATTCGGATTCGCGATTATGTTTCGCTGCCTATACTGCTCGATTGCCTCAATATTGACTTCCGGTACTACCAACGGAACATCGTCGTCGTATCGAAAGCAGGATGTGTTGTCTATCACGACACATCCCTCCGCGGCGGCCCGGGTCGCATGCTCCTCGGAAACCGAGGCGCCTGCGGAGAACAACGCGATGTCCACTTGCGAGAAGTCGAACGTCGCCAGGTTCTGCACAACCAACATGCTATTGCCGTAGCTGACGCGCCGGCCCACCGACCGTGCGCTCGCCAACGCATGCACGCTGACCGCCGGAAAACGCCTTTGGGCCAGCAGGTCCAGCATGCTTTCGCCGACCAGCCCGGTGGCGCCTGCCACTGCGAGTACATTATTCTCTTTCATCGCGCCAGCTTCAGACTGCCACCTTCGTCACAAAATTGAACTTAATATGGCCCGGAGCCAGCCGGAATAACCGGTGTAGGGCTTTTTACGCCCATATTCTGGGCTCGATGGCGCAAACTGTGGTCCATCAGGACCAGGGCCAGCATGGCCTCCGCGATAGGCGTGGCCCGCAGCCCGACACAGGGATCGTGTCTGCCATGGGTTACTACCGAAACTGGCTGCCCCAGCACATCCACGCTATCGCATGGAAGACGCAAACTGGAAGTCGGTTTAAGCGCCATACTGACCAGAATGTCCTGACCGCTGGAAATCCCACCGAGCGTGCCACCAGCGTGATTGCTCGCAAAACCGTCCGGACGAATCTCATCGCGATGCTCAGAGCCTTTTTGTTCAACGCAACTGAAGCCCGCGCCTATCTCCACCGCCTTGACGGCATTGATTCCCATCATGGCCTGAGCGATGTCTGCATCGAGTTTGTTGAAGACCGGCTCACCGAGACCTGGCGGAACGCCCCTTGCGATAACATTCACGCGCGCACCGATCGAGTCGCCCGACTTGCGCAACTTGTCCATAAAGTTTTCCAATTCGGCTACTCGGGTTGGGTCCGCACAAAAAAACGGATTGTCATCGACGGTGTTCAGATCTACCGCGTCCAATTTGAGCTCGCCGATCTGGGCGAGGTACCCCTGTATCTGAATTGCATAAGTCTCGCTCAAATATTTTCGGGCAATCGCCCCGGCAGCAACTCGCATCACAGTTTCGCGCGCAGACGAACGACCACCACCGCGGTAGTCACGAAAACCGTATTTTTGCTGATAGGTGTAGTCGGCGTGACCAGGACGAAACTGATTGGCAATCTTACTGTAGTCCTTTGGCTTTTGATCCACATTTTTGACCAGCAAGCCTATCGGTGCCCCTGTCGTGCGCCCTTCAAAGACACCGGACAATATCGTGATCTCGTCGGGTTCGCGCCGCTGACTGGTATGACGTGATTTGCCCGTGCGTCGCCGCTCGACATCCCGCTGCAGGTCGTCCTCGCAAAGTGCCAGGCCCGGCGGGCAGCCGTCGACGATACAGCCCAGGGCCGGGCCGTGACTTTCGCCGAACGTTGTCAATGCAAAAAGCCTGCCTTGCGTATTACCAGACATCTAGGCGCACCTTGCTGCGATCAGGTCGCGACTGCGTGCCAGGTCAACCGAACTCAACACAAAGACACCATCGCCACCGTGCTCGAACTCCACCCAGTCGAACGGCACATCGGGATAGCTAGCCACCAACGCACCCGCCGCCTCGCCTGCTTCCACAACCAACACACCGGCGGGCTGCAGATAATCGGCGGCACGACGCAGAATTCTATGGATTACCGATAAACCATCCTCGTCGGCGGCCAAGGCAATTTCGGGTTCGTGTTTGTACTCATCCGGTAACCGTTGCATCGAGGTCGCACTGACGTATGGCGGGTTACTGACGATCAGATCATATTTTTTGTCCGGCAATGATCGGTAAAGATCAGATTCAGAGACGTGTACCAAATCTTCCAGCCCATGCAGCTTTACATTGCGGTGGGCAGCGCGGACTGCTGGCGGAGAAATGTCGACGGCGTCTACCTCCGCACCCATGTGTGCCGCAATTGCAATCGCAATGCAACCGCTACCGGTCCCCAGATCCAAAACAGTCTTGATATTTTCGGTTCGACACCACGGTTCGAAACCATTTAATATCATCTCCGCGATCGGCGAACGCGGAACGAGCACATGCGGAGTCACCTCAAACCGCATTCCGGCAAACCAGGCCTCGCCGGTAAGATACGCTGCCGGCCTACCCTCATCGATGCGGCGCTCGATCAATTTAATAACCGCGTTGCGCTCCTGCGAAGTCACGCGGGAATCATAGAAATACTCGGGTACCTGAAAATCCAGCGACAAGGCGTGAAACACGAGCACCCGCGATTCGTCCGCAGCGTTGTCAGTGCCATGCCCAAAGTGCAGACCAGCCGCCTTGAGACAGCTGGCACCCCAGCGCACCAGATCGCCGACAGTTTGCAAATTGTCCGTCAGATGTTCCAAATCCTCAGATCCACTCAAATTCGCTGGCAATGATATAACGCCCACTGCTGCACCGCGACAGATAGTAGGATAATCCCCCCATGAAACGATCAGTCATCCCAATCGTCCTGGCCGGTCTCGCTGCATTTGCTGTCGGCATCGCTGCTGGCATGTTGCGCAAGCAACCCGATTCAGTCAGCACGGCAACGGTCTTCAACACACCGCGCGCGCTGCCGGACGTGACTCTCAGCGATGAGCACAGCACGAGACTTGCGCGCGCACGCTTTCTTGACGGCTGGGACATCCTGTTTTTTGGCTTTACGCACTGCCCTGATATTTGTCCGACCACGCTGTATGAACTTGGCCAGCTCAGTGAATTACTCGACGACCTGTCCGCGGCACGGCAACCCCGTATCTGGCTGGTCACTGTGGACCCTGAACGCGATACGCCACAGGTGTTAGAGGACTACCTGTCGCATTTTGGGCCGCACTTCTCTGGCATTACCGGTAGTGCCGACGAGATTGCACTATTTGCCGCGGGCCTGGGAGTTGCCTACCAACGCATAACCAAGGATGCCGACTACACGATCTCCCATACTGCTGCTTTATTTCTGGTAGATCCGGCCGCAAATCAGGTTGCATTGTTTTCGGCGCCACATGACATGGCGAGTATTGCGGCGGACTATCGGTTGCTCACGCGATGAAAGCATCGGCAAGTTTGATCATTGCTCTTGTGTCCACCGGACTGCTTGCGTCATGTACAAAGCCAGCGGTAACGATCGACAACGCCTGGATTCGAACGCCACCACCTGGCATGAGCATGACCGCGGCTTATCTGACCCTACACAACAAAACGGCTGAAACGATCACCCTCGTCGGCGCCACCTCAGAAGCCTTTGAGCAAGTCACAATCCACGAATCGCGAGTCGTCGATGGAATCTCGGAAATGATCCGCCTGCGTTCACTTTCGATTGCAGCCGGCGAACGGCTCGTGTTCCAACCGGGTGGCCTGCACCTGATGATGACCAAACCAAAGCAAGCTGTTGCCCGAGGCGACAATACAACCATCACATTGCAACTCGCAGACCAAACACGAGTACCGGCCAGTGCAGTTGTTAGCGATCAGGCGCCGTGATGGAGAATCTTCTTGCTGGCGTACAAAGTCTGCTGCCACAGCATTCGATTTCCCGGCTGGTCGGTCGGCTTGCGAGGACGCGTCTCTTGCCGGTGCGAAAGCTGTTGATCCATTCCTTTGTGCGGTTGTACAAAATCGACCTCACTGAAGCCGAACACAACGATCCCGATGCCTATCCCAGTTTCAACGCACTGTTTACGCGAGCGCTACGCCCCGACGCCCGTCCCGCACCGAGCGACCCGCGGAGTATTGTATCGCCGGTCGATGGCACTATTTCGCAAGTTGGCGAGATCGACTCAAGCTTGCTGGTGCAGGCAAAGGATCGCCGGTTTACGGTTGCAGAACTATTTGGCGATGCCAGTGAATTCCCCGGTGCGTATGAGCATGGTCGCTTCGTGACAATCTACCTGGCACCACATAACTACCATCGGATACACATGCCGCTGACCGCGCGCCTAAGCCGAATGACCTACATCCCCGGCCGCTTGTTCAGCGTGAGCCCTCGCACAACGCGTGCTGTCAGCCATTTGTTTGCCCGTAACGAACGGGTCGTTTTTCATTTTGATAGTGACCACGGTCCGATAGCCCTTGTAATGGTTGGGGCGATGAATGTTGGCAGCATCGAAACCGTGCACGAGGGTGTCGTCGCACCGGGGGGAAAAAAATTGCGGCAGTGGACCTACAATCCGTCCATTTCCTTCCAGCGCAGCCAGGAACTGGCGCGTTTCAATCTGGGCTCTACAGCGATTGTCCTATTTTCGAATGATGGACCGCAACTCGCACATCACCTGCATCCCGCTTCCACGATAATGATCGGCGAGACTATTGCCCGCGCCTAGTGTATGCGTCTAGGTAGATCGCGGCGATGCGTTCCAGACCGTTCTGATCCATCGCGTCGAAACGGTTTGTCAGGGGACTGTCTATATCGAGCACGCCCAAATCTTGGGTCTCCGTAAACAGTGGCACGACAATCTCGGATCTGGAATCGGCGTCGCAGACTATATGGTTATCGATTTTATGCACGTCGGCCACGCGCTGTGTTTGCCGCGTCGCAATCGCGGTACCACAAACTCCCTGACCCAACGTGATACGCGTACATGCCGGTTTTCCATTGAAGGGGCCAACGACAAGTTCGCCGTCACGCAAAAAATAGAACCCTGCCCAGTTTATTTCCGGCAGACGCTGATACAACAAGGCGCTGAGATTGGCGGCATTTGCGATCGCATCGGACTCGCCCTCCAGCAAGGCACGCGCTTCGCTAGCTAAGCTATCGTAAAAATCATCCGTCATCTTTCACGCCCGATCATATGGAAAGGCCAGTACTTCAGACAGACTATTGCGACCCGCCGCCAGCATGACAACACGATCGAAACCGAGCGCGACGCCGGCACAGTCAGGCAATCCGTGCTCCAATGCTTGTAACAATCGTTCATCTACCGGTGGTGTCGTTCGGCCAGTTATCGCATAGCGGGCCTGTTCAGACAAAAAGCGCTTCCTCTGCTCTGTTGCATCACTCAATTCATGAAAGCCGTTGGCCAGTTCCAGACCACCATAAAAAACTTCGAATCGCTCCGCCACTGCTGGCGTCGTGTCGCGCACGCGCGCCAGGGCCGCCTGTGACGCCGGGTAGTCATACAGGACATAGATCTTGTCTGCGTTGAAAGCGGGTACCACAACGGATGTCAGTAGCAAATCAAGCCACGCATCACGCGTGGCAGGCACAGACTCAGGCCGTGCAATGTCGTTTCGTCCACATGCGGCGGCCAGGTCATCAACAGTGGCTGAGTGCGGGTCAATATCCGCATGACGCAGAAAAGCATCGGCATAAGTGATTTGCTCGACCACAGCTTCGCGCTGCAGGAGTGTTTTGATCAATACAACCGTCTCCGCTGCCATTGCCTGACGATCGTAGCCCGTGCGATACCACTCGATCAGAGTGAATTCTGGATTGTGGTGCCTTCCTGCCTCTCCATCGCGAAATACTGGTGCAATCTGATAAATATCACCGCTACCGGCACACAACATTCGTTTCATTGCATGTTCCGGTGACGTGTGCAAAAACATTGTGCGGCCGCCGTGCGGTGTGGCAACGATGCTGGGAATATTCGGGTCAGGGCAGGAACTGCTCACCAAGGCTGGCGTCTGCACCTCCATCACCCCGCCGGCTGAAAAAAAATCTCGTGTAAGCTCGAGCAGGTGCGCACGCGTCGCGAGTACATCCAACCCGGCCGTGGGTCGCCATTCCATTTTATTAGTCGCGTGCGCGCGAAACGTATTCGCCGGTGCGGGTGTCGACCTTGATCACCTCTCCCTCTTCGACAAACAGTGGGACACGCACGACCGCGCCTGTTTCGAGCGTAGCAGGCTTGACCCCGCCCTGCGCCGTGTCGCCACGCAGCCCAGGATCAGTCTGGACAATCTTTAGTTCGACAAAGTTCGGTGGGGCCACTACCAGAGGAGAATTGTTCCACAGTGTTACCAGGCAGATGTCCTGTTCCTTCAGCCACTGTCCCGCATCACCAATGATTACAGGCTCTGCAGCGTACTGCTCAAACGTATCCGGTGTCATGAAATGGAAAAACTCGCCATCAGAGTAAAGATACTGCATTTCAGTGTCGATCACATCGGCAGCCTCTATGGATTCACCGGATTTGAATGTCTTGTCAATTACACGACCGGTCCTGAGATTTTTCAGCTTGACGCGGTTGAACGCCTGTCCTTTTCCAGGTTTTACAAATTCGTTCTCAATGATCGCGTGGGGGTCATTGTCAAGCATGACCTTGAGACCGGAACGGAATTCATTTGTGCTGTAACTTGCCATGTAAGCTCGGAAAAAGATTCGGAGGGCCGAGGTCGCACATGATACCCGCTGATGCTTAAGCTGTAACGGATTTGGTCGATGCTTTGAACGACTGGACAGTGAATATGACGTCCGCCGGCGGCTTTTGCCACCAGGTCTGGCTCCAACCGGCTACGGTCCTACGGCAAACGAGTGCACTCGGTGAAAGGGGCCACAGACGTGCCAACAAATGAAAAACATGACGCGTTACTCATTTTGTGGCGGGGAACGCGCTATCATGTTGCCGCCACGCAGAGCCAGGAGGACAGACTTTGAGCGAGCAAACCGGGATTTCGGTTATCGTCGTAACCCAACGTGAGGACGATGTCGAAGCCATCAGCCGCTCCCTCCGCAATGCCGGTCGAGCTGCACATTGTCAATGGGTACAAGATCCTCGCTCATTGCCGGACGTCCTGTCTGCCGGACGCGCTCAATTGCTTTTTGTTGCACTGGACGGCGATCTGGAAAGACTTGAATACGCAGCCGATGTACGGGACCGGCTGGCGCCCGGCCTCCCGCTACTGGCGCTGGACGGCGAAGCCGGCGAAAGAGCGATTGCCCGTGCTTTGGTCGACGGTGCGCAGGATCTCGTAACACTGAAAGAACCGGTGCGTCTAAGCTCGGTTGCCGTGCGTGAACTGAGTGCGTATTGGACGCTGCGGAAACTGAAGACTTCGCGTGTCGAAAACAAGGCCTTGCAGGACCAGCTTGCAAACCTGATCGATGAGGCCGCCGACGCCATCATCTTTGTCAGCGAAGGCATAATCACCAACTTGAATCGCGCTTGGCTGGAGCAGTTCGGCTATGCCGACGCAAACGACCTAATCGGGACACCAATCCTCGATGTATTCGCCCAGGAAAGCCGCCCCGCGATCAAGGGCGCTTTGGTCGCTTGCAACCAGGGCAAGTGGGCCGGGCACAAGATTGAGATCGGTGTCGAGAGCAGCGATGGCAGTAGCCTGTCTGTTCAGGCGTCCATAGACAGCGTTCAGGACGACGGTGAACCGTGTTTGCGCATCAGCATTGAACCGGAAACGCCTACAGTAGTGACGCCGGCTCTTGCCGATCACCGCCATCCCGTTACCGGACTTTTTCTGCGTCAGCACTTTGTCGACAAACTTGAAGAGACAATGCGCGGCCCTGCTGCGCCCGGTGTCACTATTCTTGCTTATATGAGACCGGACGACATGGACGAAACCCGTGATCTGCTGGATCCAAATGTCAGTGACCAGCTGATGTTGGACATGGCGCAGCTGTTGCGCGACTCGGTGAAACCCAATGACCTATATGGTCAGTTCGGCGGCGATGTCTTCATGGTGTTATTGACACGTGGCACGATGCGCGACGTCAATGCCTGGGCGGAGGAACTATTACGTTCCATACGCAGACACGTGTTCGAGGCCGGTGACAAATCGATCCCGATGAGCTGCACAGTAGGTTTGGCGCAACTCGATCGCCATGTCGATGATGTAAATTCTCTGATGCACAAAGCACAACTTGCGTTCAGAAACGGACGCGATGATGGTGGCGACAAAGTCGCCGTAACTGAAAAAGACGGTTCGGTTGATAGCGGTGTACCAGCCATTGCGGTCGAAGTGATCAAGCAGTCGCTGATGAAAAACGGTTTCCGTCTAGTTTTCCAGCCGGTTGCAAGCATGATGGGCAAGAGTCGGCGAATGTTTGATGTGCTGATTCGTATGGTGACGGAAGACGGTAAAGAAATTTTGCCGGCAGATTTTTTGCCTGTCGCGCAAGAAAACGGGCTGATGAAAAACATCGACAGATGGGTCATTGCCAATGCGATTGAGTTTTGTGTAAAGGATCGCCCCACGCAGTTATTCATCCGTCTGTCGGAAGAATCAATTCCTGACCGCACATTGGTTCCGTGGATTGGCACACAACTCAAAGCGCACAAAGTCCCTCCTTCACAACTGGTCTTTCAAATCACTGAGCAAAACGCAGAGGAACACCTGAAGGAGGCCAAAGAGTTGGCACATCAGGTCAAAGCTTTTGGTTGCGGATTCGCGATTGAACACTTTGGCACCGGTCATAGACCCTTGCAGGTTCTGGAGCACCTGCCCTCGAACTTCATCAAAGTCGACGGCTCGCTGATGGAAGGGCTAGTGCGCAACAGGGAAATTCAGCGGCGCGTGCGTCTCTACATCGAGTCGGCCAAATCGAAAAATATGGAAACGATTGCTGAGCGCGTCGAAGACGCCAACACCATGGCTGTGTTGTGGCAGCTCGGTGTCGAGTTCATCCAGGGCTATTACGTTCAGGGACCCGAAGAAGTCGTTCTGGAAACGGCCTGACTCGCGAATGTTTCGGTGACTTGCGAGACCGGACACGACTGTTAGTCACAGTCGTGCCCGGCACATCGAATCAGTTAGCGACCTGCGCGGTCCACGTCAACATGTTGCTGGTGCTGCAGCCAAACCGGGTTTGTCCCCGGCCCAAATTCAGTTTATCAATGATCTGTTCACAGGAACAACCACCGGTATCCTGAACATCGAAGCTAAGTGGGGGCCCCATACCCGCCGTCGTATCGAATACCGTATCGTCGTCCATGAGCGCCCAACGATTTCTTCGGAGACCGTCGGTGGGTACAGTCTCGGGTATGACGGTGCTCGGACAGAAGTCCTGCGCATCCGGAACGGTATCACCGTCTTCGTCTTTGAAGATGTACAGCACCAGGCCGTCGTGGTCCGAGGCGCGCAGCAACAGCTGGTCGAGCGTGCCGTTGTCTTCTACCAACTCTTCGGCAGCGTCGGCATTGCCACGACCGTACTCGAAACCCTGAACCAGGGGATCCAGAGCCGATGACGTCATGGCATGGTCGAGCACCTGTGCGTCACCACGCGAGCCGTCGGGATTGAAGCTGTCGCGGAAGATGAACGAATAGCGTTCCTCCGCGGGCAAGCCGAGGACCTGATCGGTCAGGTTTGGCTCCACCAGGTCTGTGCAAACGTTGGGGAGATCGCAAGCCAGGCTGTCGTCGGGATCGAAGTCTCCCTTGATGATACCGGCAAGATCGACGTGACCATCGGTAAACTCGAAGGCATTGAAGTCACCGATAACGACAAGGTTAACGTCCGGGTTTGCACTCTGGATGCCTTGCACCATTTGCGCGACCGACTCGGCCTGCTCGAAACGTTTTTGTCGGGTGCGCCCGTCCGGATTGTCGATGCCACCTAGCGAGCGCATGTGTAGCACCATCACCGAGATGGGGAAGGTCTCGTCGCAGGTCGCTTCCAGCAACAACGGCGGCCGGTCGTGCAACAATGAGTCCGGATCGTCGAAGGTGAACAATTCGTCCGCCCCGAGCTGGGTCACGGCGTCGACCTGGATGTTCTGACGCACCAGGAAACCAACGTCGATGCCACCGATATCGTTTCCTTCCACCAACAGGGGCGTGTAATCGACCGCGCCGGCGCTGTCGGCGAAGATCTGATCGGCCAGAGCCTGCAAGACGGCGAGCGTGTCGACTTCCTGCACCGCCAATATGTCGGGCGAGCGCAAGACATCGCGGATGTAGGCCGATTGCTTGCTCAGCCGCAAAGTATCGCCCGCGAAAAGGCGGAACAGATTGAGTGAACCCACGGTCGTCTCAAACGTCCCGCTTGGCCGCACCGGTATCGGCAGCGGCGCAAAATCCACCTCTAGTTCATTGGGCCACAACTCGTAGTGGTTGAACTCGAAACCGATCACGCCCTTCGCGCTGAAGGTCGAGCGTGCCGGGATGTTCAATGTAGGTAGCCCAAGTTTGTCGGGGTCGAGTTCGAACACCTCGGGATTGCCGTCCCACACAGGCAGACCGGGCAGACCCGGGTCCTCGATGCCCGGCTCGCGGAAGGGTCGTACCGACCCCGCGGTGACATGAATCTCGGCAAATGGATCCGAGCCGAATTCCTGATTGGACGCCGCGACGATGCCCTCGGAAACCTCAACCAGCATGCCCTCGTAACATTCATACTCGATCGAGCAACTCGGCGTCGCCGGATCGGGCGATGGCACATCCGCATTGAAAACGACGGCTGGTGGCACCGCTCCGGTGCCGGTCACCGTAATGCTCGACGCTGGGCTGATCTCTGTCAGACCGAAGAACTCCTGGATCTCACCCTCGACATTGACCAGATCGCCGACTGCGACTGTCGGCGCGGCGCCGGTGAACACGAAGATTCCGTTCGAGGTATCGATATCAGCGTCGTCACGTTCGACCGGCGTCTGGATAAAGAAACCGTCGGTGGCCAGACACGAAACAACATTGTCTTGGGTGAACACACTCTGACCCACGACCGGACTGACCAGTCCATCACCCTGGATCTCAAAGATCTCGCGCAGCTGAGGACAGCCTGCGAATTGTGAACCGTCGATCCGGGTTCCCGGAGAGTAAAGCGTTCCGCCCGATCCGGTTGCCAACGAGTGCTTGACGTAGGGCAAGACGCCGGTGACATCGGGATCCAGGGTCAGTGACTGATTGTCGCCACCCTCACTACCGTAGGTTGCCACCGCAGCAGCGCCGATGCCGCTATCGAGTGTCAACGTGTCGCCGGTGTTATTCAGGCCCAGAAAGCCGACGCTGGCTGTTTGCACTGGCATCCGGCCGAAATCGCCGGTCGGCGTGCCGCCGCCAAAGACCAGGACACCACAGCCGTCAGTCAAAACAGTATCGGCCGGGAAGGTGTGACGCAGCCCTGAGGCGTCGGACAATGTCCAGCCCGAAATGTCGTAGGTGCCGCCTGTGTTGTTGATAAGCTCGACAAACTCGTCTGCACTCGAGCTTCGTGTCCCGTCGCCATTGGCGTCGCCAGGTAGGTCCACTGCCGGGTCGGCATGAATCTCGTTGATCACCCACGCCGCCGCCGGTGCACAACCGGCAAAGGCCACGCCGTCCGCCCGCGTTCCAGGCGAAAACCGCCTGCCGCCGCCACCGGTTGCTACGGTGTGTTTGACATAAGGTAGCCCTCCGGTGACGTCGGGGCTCAGGGTCAGCGACTGGTTGTCACCCCCCTCGGAACCGTAGCTGGCCATCGCGATTTCGATGGCGCTGTTGTCCGAAAGCGTCACGTCGTCACCACTGTTATTCAGGCCCAGGAAACCGCCACTGGCGGTTTGCACCAGGCTGTTGCCGAAGACACCAGTGGGCGTGCCGCCGCCAAAGACCACAATCGAGCATCCGTCAGCAACCAGGCTGCCTGTGGGGAACGTGTGGCGCACAGCGACGCGGTCTTCAAGCGTCCAGCCTGAAATATCCACGGCACCACCGGTGGTGTTGATGATCTCGACAAATTCATCGTCACCAGAGTCGCGTACGCCGTCGCCGTTGGCATCACCGTCCGAGCCGGATGCCGGGTCGGCATGGATCTCGTTGATCACCCAGCCGCCGGGCGGGCTTGCAGTGGCAAAACTGAAGACAAAGTCCGCGGGCATGTTATCGGGTGGATCGTCGGCATCAAGGTCAGTTATCTGCGTCGCGGAGACTGTGACCGTGCAGGTCTCGCTCGCGTCAAAGTCGAAATCCGGGTCGAGCGTGAACGACTGTGGTCCGCCGCTCACGGTTGCAGTGTGCGCACCACTAGCCGTGCAGGAAATATCGAACCAGCCCCCAATCGCTGTCACGTCCTCGTTAAAATCGATCAGGACGTCTGCGTCGACGGCAACAGCGGCCGCGCCGTCAGTGGGCGTCGTGCTCTGCACACAAGGTGCGCTATCGGTGCGGGTGGTTGAGAAAGACCCGATCGGGAAAGGCGTCGCCGCGGTGCCGTTGGTCGTCTCACCATCGAGAGCATTTGGACCGCTAAAGCTCCAGTTGGCCAGCAAAAAGCTGCTGCAGTCCGGACCCGTATTGTCAGCCCGATAAGCCCAGCCATCGAGATGCTCCCAGGGTTGGCCGGTGCCGTCGGTGTTGATATCACCAAAGACGTCTACCACGAAGCCGTTTTGGAACAGCTCGATCGCGTCGTCGCCGTTGATACTCGCCGCGCCGGAAGTGTAATCAGGCGCAAAGCCGAAGAAAGAAGTAAATCCGGCCGATTCGGAGGCTACGTACATAAAGCTGCCCGCGGTTACCGCGACTGCCGGAAACGTAAACTCCTGGACACCGCCTCCATTGCCGTTGTTGGCAGAGCCCACGCCATACACGCTCAGGTCGACGATGTTGTTGAGGGCGTAGACTTCGATCGCTTTTGGCAACCCACCGCTCAGCGGTCCGTCGACCACACCGGTGATCACCAGGTCCGAAGCAGCAAGCGGTGCCGATGCGACCATCGACAAAAGCACCAGGGACCCGAGTAGCGAAGTTTTATGCACAGGCGAAGATTTAAGCTGGCGTTTCATGCTGACACCTCATTTATTTAGTTTTGGTCGGGGTCTTTGCTGGCAACCTCTCCCTAATATCGTTGTGATTGCTAAACCCCCCGCCCCTAAAGCACCTCAGTTACACTTGCGGCTGCACCCTTAAAGGCGTCGCCGATCAAGTCGGGTGCAATATTTATCTCAGTATAGACGACTAATCGGGCTTGCTTTTGTGCGGCCTTGAGCCAGTTGCAGCATGCGGTTTGTCGTGGCACTCGCCACTCCTGCTGCCGATCGCTCGGGCATCAAAGGGTTATGGCCTGACCGTGAAGCAGGTTCACAGCTTCCGAAATCAGCTGGGTCGCGCACGCCCTAAGCCAAGCGAGATTTGGCCAGTTACCCGGCACCTCTCGCGTGCCCTGCGAGTGGCAGGAACGCCTGCGTCAAGAGCTGAGTTGTTGCAGGTGGCGAATACGGTCGGTGAGCGGGGGATGTGTGGAAAAGAGTTTGCGGAATCCGGTCTTTATGTCACCGGAAATACCCAACGCAGACATTTGCTCTGGCAGGTCGGCCGGGGCGTGAGCCTGCCCCAGTTTTTCCAGCGCGCGAATCATCTTGTCCCGGCCGGCCAGATCGGCTCCGCCACTATCGGCTCTGAACTCGCGATAGCGGGAAAACCATCGAACAACCATTGTTGCGACGAAGCCCAATAGCACTTGCAAAACCATCGACACCAGAAAATAACTCATGCCACCACGACCGCTGCCGCGGCCGACCAGATGAGCAACGAGACGTGACAGGAAAATGACAAAGGCATTCAGTACACCTTGTAGTAGCGTCAGCGTGATCATGTCGCCGTTGGCGACATGGGAAATTTCATGACCCAACACGGCCTCTGCCTCATCCTGACTCATCGACTGCATGAGCCCCGTACTGACCGCGACCAGCGCACTATTGCGTCTGGCCCCGGTTGCAAAAGCATTAATGACGGGCGAATCGTAAATTGCGACTTCAGGCATGCCGATACCTGCCCGTCCCGCCTGTCGCTCGACAGTCTGAATGAGCCAGCGCTCGGTCTCCGTCTGCGGTGACTCAATAATCCGGCAACCCGTCATTCTCTTGGCGCTCCATTTGGACATGGCAAGAGAGATCACTGAACCCGTCATTCCCCATACGAGCGAGAAAATCATGAGCGACTGGAAGTTCATAGCACCCGACTGGTCGATCATGCGATCGATGCCCAGAAGACGCAGAACAATGCCCAAAACGAGCAAAACAGCGATGTTGGTGATTGCGAAAAGGGAGATTCTTTTGAACATACCGGGCACCCGACTGGATCGATACGCCATTATCCACGATGGGGTGGACGACCGCCAAGTTGTGTAAATGATTGATAAGTCATTGCATCGGCCCGGACGCATAAGATATGCTTCGGCCAATGGGACACCGGCTGGTGCAAGAGTGTCCCGTCGCAAGCCGGAGGCGACACATGACTTTAGGTCAGCTCAGCCCGCAGATCAGGCGCACAACGTGCACGGGCTCTGTCCCTCAAATTTCTTCCAAACCCCGACACTTTCTAGGCAACCGGGCCAAAGAAGCAGGCTACGGGATATTTTTCAGCGCCGTCTTCCTGCTCTGTCACTCGTCGGCCCATACGCTGGCGATAGATGATATTCGGGTCCTTTCAAAATTGGGAGAGCCCCTGGCAGCCGAAGTGGTTGTAACACCGGCGGCGGGCGAGGCACTTACCCGCAGTTGCTTTAGCGCAACCCGCGCAACAGGTGTCCTGCCGGGCGTCGGTCCGGTCCGCCTGACCATGACAACCCGCCTGAACACCCGGATACTGAGCATCGCCGGGACCCAACCGGTACGTGAACCGCTCACCGAATTTGTTTTGCAGGTCAAATGCCCTGGCGTGCCGACCATGGTGAAAAATTTCCTTGTGATGGTCGACCCGCCGGGTATGGATGATGCCGGTGTTGTCCCTGGACAACTCGCTAATCGACTAAGTACCGTTGGCCCGGGAGCGCGACGTGTCAGCGCTACGTCCAGCATCGGCAACATACAGCCTGGCAGCCGATACATGGTCCGCTCGGGCGATATGCTGTCGACTATTGCCGCACGCGTATCCGGCCGGCCTGATTGGTCTGTTTGGCCGATCGCACAAAAAATCTATGCAACCAACCCAGGTGCATTCCTGTTAGGCGATCCTAATGTGATTGCCGAGGGCGCCGTCGTCTTCATTCCACGTCTCGAGGATGTAGACATGTCCGCAACGGCCCAAATTCGTTCGGCATCTGATCGAACGGCACCTGTCGCGGCTGCAGCTCAAACACCACCGACCACGACAGTATCTGCCACGCCGCCGCAAATCGCCGCGCAACCGAGTGTGGTCGCCGCACCGCCGGTGCAGTTAGCGACGATGCAACTGACCCTTTCATTGTTCGATGAATCAAGAATCAAGATGCAACAGCGGGTCGCCGGCGCGCCGGTCGTGTCCGTCGTGGCTCCGGAACCGGTAGTGGAGACACCACTCGCCAGCCCGGATACGGTGGTTACAACGCCCGTGGCACCGATTCAGGACCCGCAGAGCCAACCTGAGCGCCCGGATAATGTCGTGAGCACCACTCGGGCAGCATTGCAACCCGGCGAATCTGCTACGTCGGGTGTGAACTGGCTTTGGATCATGGTCGGGTTGCTCGCCGCCTTGTTGGCGGGCGCCTTCGTTTCAGCGGGCCTATTCCGTCGCAACCTGCGCCAGGAATACGAGCATGATGTGCGGGACGGTGTACGCCGCCAGGTGCAGACTGACCGGCAACGGCAAGAACGCGATCGTCAGGAGACCAAAGAGGCCGGTGTAGCCAAAGACACACCCAAGCCAGCACACGCGCCCACAGTCGAGTTGGCGGCACCCGCATTCGGCGCAAGCGAAACTGCCGCCGACCGCACTGTGGAAATGAGCACCATGCCCGCAGTCGATTTTGAGCTGTCGAATTCTGAACCAGCCAAAACCGGAGAACCCGAAACCGTCGATATCCCCGGTCTAGCGGCTGATCTCGACATACAACTGCCTGAGAATACGGGACGGACCGGTCAACACGAAGTCGACTTCGATCTGCTGGAGCAAGCCTATTCAGATGACTACCAGAGTGAGTTCATGGATAAAGGCACTAAGTCTGATGACGATACCGATACCGATACCGATACCGATACCGATACCGGCGATGATGAGAATCGCTACTATCACCTGGAGAATCGGGATCCGAGCGACGACACACCGTTACCCATAGAACTTGACGAGGATAAAACGGGCAGTGAAAAATCAGACAGCGAAAAGGTTGTTCGTTTCCGAAGCAAGTAATTCCAGCAAAATTAACTACATCACGCCGCCCACCGGGCGGCGTTTTCTATTCAGCAACCAGCATTTTGACGTTACGCCAGCCCCGCGGTAACAAAGCGCCACGTAAGCCACGTGTACCCTCGAAACGCTCCATATCTTCCTGTCGCAAACTCATAGTCCGTTTGCCAGCGCTGATCTGCAGCGCTTGTTGTTCATTCAATATCGCCATGGCGGTCATGTATTCTTCGCCCGCTCTTACGCGTTTTGTCGGCATGGCCAATAACTTCTGGCCCTTACCCCGGGGTAATTCAGGTACCTCGTCCAAGGGAAATATCAATAAACGACCTTCGTTGCTAGCCACTGCGACCCAAAGCGAGTCTTTCCCTGCAGGCACGCTTTGCGGGGATAACGCACCGCCGGCGGGTACGGTCAGCACCTTCTTGCCCGCACGGGTGCGCGAATGCATGTCACCGAGTCTGGTGATGAAACCATATCCGGCGCCACTGGCTACCATGACTCGATCGTCAGGATCACCCAGGGCGACTCCACAAAACGTCGCCCCTTCAGGTGGATTGAATTTGCCAGATAGCGGCTCACCCTGACCCCGTGCCGACGGCAAATTATGCGCCGCCAGACTGTAGGCACGTCCAGTACTGTCAAGAAATACCGCCTGCTGATTGGTACGACCACGGGCCGCCGCCATGTAATCGTCACCGGCCTTGTATGCAAGAGCCGATGCGTCAACTTCATGACCCTTGGCTGCCCGCACCCAGCCCCGGGCCGACAATACAATTGTTACCGGTTCGCTGGGAACCAACGCTGTCTCGTCAATCGCCTGAGCGGCTGGGCGTTGCACTATCGCAGTACGCCGATCATCTCCAAAACGCTCCACATCGGCCTTGAGTTCTTTCTTCACTACAGTCTTGAGTCGTGCCTTGCTGCCCAGCGTGGTCTCCAGCGACTTGCGTTCTTTGTTTAATTCGCTTTGCTCGCCTTTTATCTTCATCTCTTCAAGACGAGCCAGATTACGCAGTCGGAGATTCAGGATCGCTTCTGCCTGCGTATCCGAGAGCCTGAATCGCTTCATCAGCACAGGTTTGGGTTCTTCCTCTTTGCGTATTATGGCGATTACTTCGTCGATATTGAGAAATGCCGTCATCAGACCGCGAAGTACGTGCAGACGGTCCGTAACCTTGGTGAGACGGTGGCGCAATCGTTTTTCGACTACATCCGTGCGAAATACGAGCCAGTCTCTGAGTAATGACTTCAGATCGCGCACGCCGGGCCGTCCATCCAGACCAATCACATTAAAATTTACGCGCACGCTGCGTTCGAGATCCGTGGTGGCAAAAAGATGCGCCATCAACGCTTCAACATCAACACGCCTCGACCGCGGAATAACGACCAGTCGCGTCGGGTTTTCATGGTCCGATTCGTCGCGCAAATCCTCGACCAGTGGCAGTTTCTTCGCCGTCATCTGGGCTGCAATTTGCTCCAGCACTTTTGGACCGGCGCTCTGATGCGGTAATTCGGTAATAATTATTGCGTCGTCCTCACGTACAAAACGCGCCCGCACCCGCACGCTGCCCGTACCGGTCTTATAGATTTGGTGTATTTCTTCCTGCGAACTAATTATTTCAGCGCCGGTGGGAAAATCGGGGCCCTTAATATGGGCGCAAAGATCGGCCAACGTCGACCGCGGTTTTGTCAGCAACAATATGCAGGCGTCGACGACCTCACGCAGATTGTGTGGTGGCACATCGGTGGACATGCCCACGGCGATGCCGGTGGCACCATTGAGCAACACGTTCGGTAAACGCGCTGGTAGCACCAATGGCTCTTCCATGCTGCCGTCGAAATTCAGTCCCCATTCGACCGTGCCCTGCGCCAGCTCTGACAACAGCACGCCAGCAAAAGGCGTCAGTCTGGCCTCGGTGTAGCGCATGGCGGCAAACGACTTTGGATCATCCTGCGAACCCCAGTTGCCCTGCCCGTCCACGACCGGGTAACGGAATGCGAATGGCTGCGCCATATGCACCATTGCTTCGTAACACGCCGAATCGCCGTGTGGGTGATATTTGCCAATAACGTCGCCAACGGTACGCGCCGATTTCTTGTGTTTGCTCAGCGCGCTGAGACCCAACTCGCTCATGGCATAGATGATGCGGCGCTGCACCGGTTTGAGCCCGTCGCCCAGGTGCGGCAGCGCGCGGTCCAAAATGACATACATCGAATAGTCGAGGTACGCCTTTTCGGCAAATTCAGCCAGCGGCAGGCGCTCGACGCCTTCGAGATTCAATTTACTCTGCACAGCAGATCACCTCTTATTTCGGTCAGACTTCGGCTAGATCGCCTTTCTGTTCAAGCCATTTACGCCGGTCAGCGGCACGCTTGCGCGCCAGTAGCATGTCAAACAGTTGGTCGGTACGATCACGCGCTTCAATGGTTAACTGCACAAGGCGGCGACTATCACGGGCCATTGTCGTTTCGCGCAATTGAGCCGGGTTCATTTCGCCCAGGCCCTTGAAACGCGTTTCGCTAACTTTGCCTTTCAACTTATCGGTCTGGATCAGGTCGAGTATGCCCTCGCGTTCTTCGGCATCGAGCGCATAGAACACCTTTTTGCCGACATCAATTCGATACAGCGGTGGCATTGCCACATAGACGTGGCCCGCAACAACCAACGCGCGGTAATGCCTCAGAAACAACCCACACAGTAGGGTTGCGATGTGCAGTCCGTCTGAGTCAGCATCAGCGAGTATGCAAATCTTGTGATAACGCAACTTGCGCAAATCGTCAGTGCCCGGATCGACGCCGATTGCCACACTGATATCGTGCACTTCTTGTGAGGACAATACCTGCGAGGCATCCACTTCCCACGTATTAAGTATCTTGCCCCGTAACGGCATCACGGCCTGGTATTCACGGTCGCGGGCCTGCTTTGCCGAACCACCGGCCGAATCGCCTTCGACCAGAAACAGCTCGCCTATCTCCGGTTCTTCGCTGGTGCAATCAGCCAGTTTGCCCGGCAACGCCGGCCCGCTGACCACGCGCTTGCGCACCACTTTTCTGGACGCACGCATGCGTTTTTGGGCATTTGCAATGGCCAGTTGAGCGATTTGCTCACCGGTTTCAACGTGCTGATTCAGATAGAGCGCCAGAGCGTCCTTTGTAACACCGGTAACAAACGCCGCACACTCCCGCGATGACAGACGCTCTTTGATCTGGCCGGAGAATTGCGGATCCCGCATCTTGACCGACAGCACGAAACTAACGCCTTCCCACACGTCGTCCGGGAGCAGGCGCACACCGCGAGGCAATAGATTGCGGTACTCACAAAACTCCCGCAGTGCCTCTACCAGACCGGTACGCATGCCATTGACGTGGGTTCCGCCTGCTGGTGTCGGAATGAGGTTTACGTAGCTCTCCCCAAAAGTTTCCCCCTTGGACCAGGCCAGCGCCCAGGTCGCCGATTCCCGCTCACCCTGAGCGTTGCCCGAAAACAAATCGTCTGGCAGACGCTCGACGTCACCGATAGACTCGGCGAGATAATCTGCCAACCCACCCGAGTACTGCCATTGTGTCTTCTTGCCACTGGCCTCGGTAAGCCGAACCATCAGGCCCGGGCAAAGCACGGCCTTGGCACGCAACAAGTGTTTGAGGCGGGCAACAGAGAATTTAGGCGAATCGAAATAGTCGGAATTGGGCCAGAATTGAATCGTGGTGCCGGTGTTCGTCTTGCCGACTTTACCGACGATTTCAAGAGCGGAAGCCTTCTCGCCGTCCTTGAAGGCCATGTTGTATTCACGCCCATCGCGTCGAATCCAGACTTCCAGATGTGATGACAAGGCATTGACCACCGATACGCCGACACCGTGCAAGCCACCGGCGAACTCGTAATTCTTGTCCGAAAACTTTCCGCCAGCGTGCAGTCGCGTCAGTATCAGTTCCACACCCGGGATTTTTTCTTCCGGATGCTTATCCACCGGCATGCCGCGACCATCGTCTTTCACCGTCATTGAGCCGTCTTTATGCAGCTGTACGTCAATCTTTTTGCAATGGCCGGCCAGCGCCTCATCAACAGAGTTGTCGATGACCTCATGCGCGAGGTGATCGGGGCGAGTGGTGTCGGTATACATGCCCGGGCGACGACGCACCGGGTCCAGGCCGCTGAGGACCTCGATATCCGAGGCTTTATATTTTCGGGTCATTATTGCCGCGGCATTCTACGTGGAGCTTAGGCGGCGAACAACGGTCAACACTGATGAAGCTTAGTCGAGATCGTTTAACAGGGATTCGCGCTGCTCGCCGGATACCGGCTCTACTCGGTGACAATACGCCTCATGGTCAACACCGGCCGCGAGCGACGCACCGTTGCGCAGCGCTTCGATCATTCCCACGTCGAGCTCGAATCGAAGAAAATGAACTGATGAAGTCTTGTCGGACGTAGAGCGATCCATATCCTCATCTGCCTTTGCATAGACTTTCTCACAGGCCTCGACTTGCACGTAGCACCGGTCCTCGATACCGATCAGATTTGCCAACTCCCGTTTGCGCTGTTCGGGATCGGGAATTTCGATCATCATCGTTGCCTTCCAGTTCGAGCCGTCAGGTATTAACGGGTTATAGGCATTTAACTCGTCGTCGATACCGACAGCTTCGAAGATGCGTTCTGCCCGCAGCATCTCCTGTACCTGGTAGTGCATGGTGAGCCTATCTTCGAAATAGAGATTGACTATCGGACCGATCGAAATCCGCCGGTCCCGTTTGTGTTCCATGACTTCGGCACGCATACGGTCTCGTTCCTGCGCGTAGCCTTCCAGCGTGTAAAGATCTGCCCGGGTCAGTTTTTTCATTCGATCAAGCCATATGCGATGCGCAAGAGCCGCATCGGGTGTGTCGGTTCCGACTCATCTGACAGACCGCCTCCTATCTGGTGACCGGCCATGGGGCAATCGCTGGAATACCAATCTGCGTTGGCCGTCTTGACCTGACGAACGACAGGACGACAAATTTTCCTGGCGGTTTCGAAATATTCTTTTTTCACTGCATAGGTTCCATTATGGCCGGAACAACGCTCGATAGGCTTTATTTCAGTATCCGGAATCAGATTCAGCACATCTCGCGTCTTCATCCCGATATTCTGCACGCGCAGGTGACAGGCCACATGCCATGCGACTTGACCCAGCGAACGGCTGAAATCAGTCAGCAATTTGCCGGCCTTCTGCCGCAACATGAGGTATTCAAACGGATCGAAAAAGGCACTGGCAACTTTTGCGACTTGCTCGTCGTCGGGGTATAGCAATGGAAGTTCCTGTTTGAACATCAGCACGCAAGACGGAATCGGTGCCGTAATATCCCAGCCATCGTCAACCAATTGCGCCAGCGTTGGAATATTGATTTCTTTCAGACGGTTGACCGCCTCCAGATCACCCTGCTCCAGCTTTGGCATGCCACAACAACGTTCCATGGCCGACAAACGCACTGGTATCCCATTGTGTTCAAAAACCGAAATCAGGTCCTCGCCCAACTCGGGTTCATTACGGTTGCCATAGCAAGTTGTGAACAAGACCACCCGGCCACGTGTGTGCTCTGTGGGCTGACCCCGCGCTGAATTGTTTTGCCGATCTTTTTGGCTCTTACGTAACGGTTTGGAGTGATATTTGGGCACCGGCGCATCCCGATGCACTCCAATTGTTTTTTCCAACAGGGTCCGACCGCTTTTGCTGGCATTTAGCGCGTTGACTGTCTGTGCCACAACCGGTATGCCCGCCAGCCGGCCAACCCTGTCTGTGGCGCTTAACACGCGGTCGCGCGCGCTGACACCATCTTTTTTAAAACGGACAGCCTTGGCGCGCAACATCAGGTGTGGAAAATCGACCTGCCATTCGTGTGGCGGAACATACGGACACTTGGACATGTAACACATGTCGCAGAGATAACAGTTATCGACGACTTCCCAGGATGCCTCGCGACTTATACCATCGACTTCTCCGGTATCCGATTGATCGACGGCATCGAACAGGACCGGAAAAGAATTGCACAGGCTGAAGCAGCGGCGACATCCGTGACAGATGTCGTAAACCCGCTCCAGCTCTGCGTCTAATTTTTCTTCATCCCAAAAATCAGCGGATTTCCAATCGATGGGATGACGTGTTGGGGCATCCAGACTTCCTTCGCGCTTGTCTCCGCTACTCATTCCTGAAGCAGACCATCAGTCATCCAGCGAATCGAGTGCTTTTATAAAACGGTTGGCATGCGAACGCTCAGCTTTTGCCAGCGTCTCGAACCAATCACCGATTTCTTCGAAACCCTCGTCGCGGGCCGCCCGGGCCATGCCGGGGTACATATCAGTATATTCGTGGGTCTCGCCAGCAATGGCTGCTTTCAGGTTCAAACCCGTCGCACCGATCGGCAATCCGGTGGCCGGATCACCGGTTTCCTCAAGGTACTCCAAATGACCGTGCGCATGGCCGGTTTCACCTTCGGCCGTTGAGCGGAAAACGGCGGCAACATCGTTGTAGCCTTCAACATCGGCCTTTTGTGCGAAGTAGAGATAGCGGCGATTCGCCTGCGATTCACCCGCAAACGCGTCCTTGAGATTCTGTTCCGTGCTGCTGCCCTTGAGTTGCATGATCAACCTCCAATCAGTTGATTTAGAATGAGTCTAAAGTGACTAAGCTAAACTGTAGACGCTGATTAGCCGCAAGTCAATCCAACTCGTTGACCCGGATATCGCGGCTTAGTACCGTGGCGGCGCACACGGGGGGCACATGGCGAAAAAAAAGCATACCGATTTCGAAAAATCTCTGGCGGAACTGGAAACGCTGGTGGAACGGCTGGAAAAAGGGGATTTGCCTCTGGAGCAAACCCTGGAACATTTCGAGCGCGGTATTGCGCTGACCCGCAGTTGCCAACAGGCACTTAAGGAAGCCGAACAAAAAGTCGAAATCCTGCTGCAAAAAACGGCCGACAGCCAGACTCAGGCTTTTGATCCGCAGGACTGATAGCCAAAACTGCCCCGATGGCCCCGCTACGCGAGTTTCTTGGCAAATACCGCATCCGTGTTGATGAAGCGTTGGAGCGCTGGTTACCCGACAGCAACCTACCACCAAGCCGTCTGCATGAGGCGATGCGTTACATCACCCTGGGTGGTGGCAAAAGGCTCCGTCCGGTATTGGTTTATGCAACCGGATGCGCCGCGGGTCTGGACGAAGCGCGTCTTGATGGCCCCGCATGTGCAGTCGAATTGATCCATACCTACTCGTTGGTACACGACGACTTGCCGGCGATGGACAATGACGATTTGCGTCGTGGCCAGCCTACCTGTCATCGGGCGTATGACGAGGCGACTGCGGTACTGGTCGGCGATGCCTTGCAGGTCCTGGCATTTGAAATCCTGGCGCGTGACGAAAGCATGGCAGTGGCCGCAGAGCTGAGAATTCGAATGATTGCCGAACTCGCCGCTGCAAGCGGCACGCGTGGCATGGCTGGCGGCCAGGCAATCGATTTGGCGGCCATAGGCAATATCCTCAATATCGAGCAACTCGAAAACATGCACCGTATGAAAACCGGTGCGTTGATTTCTGCCAGTGTTCGCATGGGCGCGATGGCCGCCGCTGACATGCCAGCGGCAAAATTGGTCGCACTCAGTGATTACGCAGACCGAATCGGGCTCGCATTCCAGATTCGTGACGACATATTGGACGACGAGGGAGACGCAAAAGTCATCGGCAAGACACCCGGCTCGGACCGCGCCAGCGCTAAACCCACTTACACATCAATGTTGGGTGTGGACGAAGCGAAGAAACGAGCGCAACAGCTCCATAAAGAGGCCATCGATTCTTTGTCTGGTTTTGACGCTACGGCTGACACCTTGCGGGCTATCTCCGAGTACATCGTACAAAGAAAGAGCTGAACCGCCAGCCACCACGAAAATGTGCATATAATGGTTGTTTAAGCTCGAGTATAAAGATCCGATGAGTAGTCCAGCAAACAAAGCCGCTGCAGACCTGAGCAAAATTGCAGACGTTCAGGGACGGCCTGACACACGCCAGCTTCCGATCAACAAAGTGGGTATCAAAGACATCTTTCATCCGGTGCGTGTCCTGGATCGCTCCGGTGGTGAACAGCACACTATCGCGAATTTCAATATGTACGTGAATTTGCCGCACAACTTCAAAGGCACTCATATGTCGCGTTTTGTCGAGATATTAAACAACCACGAGAAAGAAATATCAGTGCGCTCGTTTGCCGACATGCTGGCGGAAATGACCACGCATCTCGAAGCGGATCACGGGCATATCGAAATGCGGTTTCCTTACTTCGTAAGCAAAAAGGCGCCCGTCAGTGGGGTGGAAAGTCTTCTGGATTACGAGGCCACGCTGATCGGCGATCATGAGGCTGGCAAGAACCGCATGTCCATACGCGTTGTCGTCCCGGTGACTAGCCTTTGCCCTTGCTCAAAAGGCATCTCGGACTACGGAGCGCATAACCAACGCTCACACGTGACCATCACCGTGCAAACAACCGGTTTCGTTTGGATAGAAGAGCTCATCGACATCGCAGAAGATGAGGCATCAAGCGATCTCTACGGCATCCTCAAGCGTCCCGATGAGAAATACGTAACAGAAAGAGCCTACGACAACCCAAAATTTGTTGAAGACATCGTGCGGGACGTGGCACAGCGACTAAATAAGGACGAACGAATCACGTCGTACATAGTTGAGTCCGAGAATTTTGAATCAATTCACAATCACTCTGCATATGCCCTTATCGAACACGATAAGGAGACGGAGCAAGGTAGTCTTGATCAGGCCTGAACCGGGACCTGGGTTGCGCGATGCGCAGCATCGGCACGTTGCAAACGGTGGATTAGCGAACGCAAGAACATCTTGGTGAAGCGAAGCTGACACGCCGCGGAAACCTGCTCAAGCAACGTTGAGCTGACTCGCAGTAACGTGACGGATCGGTGTGCCTTGATTGTCGCCGTACGACGTGCATTTTGCACATAGCTGGTTTCGCCGAAACAGTCCCCCGTCTGCAAGGCACCGACTGCAGTTTCTCCCCGATGGACGGCAACGGCGCCGTCGACGATGATATAGAAGCGATCATCCATCTCGCCTTCACGAACAATTTCCTGTCCCGGCGCATAAGTGTGCCAGTCGCTGGCACGCAAGACTTCCCAAATCTCACCGTGAGAAAAATCATGGAAGAAACTCAGCTTGCGTAGCTGATCAAAACGCTGTTGCTGATCAATCTGGTCTTCCTGCTGTTGCAGCTGTTGAAAAGCACGTGTCAGGTCAGCAGCGAAATCCAGGCCATTTTTGTATCGCTTTTCAGGCTCCTTCTCCATCGACTTGGAAACAATTTCTTCCAATATTTCGGACAGACCGGGTCTATGTGTATGCATCGGCGCCGGTGTTGCATAGACAATCTGATGTAACAGTTTGGAGAGCGTGGGAGCGCGCAAGGGGCGATAGCCCGTCAACAGCTCATACATCACCGTTCCGAGCGAATAGAGATCGCTGCGATGTGTGATATCACCGCCCTGAACTTGTTCTGGTGACATGTAGCTGGGAGATCCTGCGATACCGGTGATCTGTGACGTGTCAGACCCATCACGTAACGCAATACCAAAATCTATAATTCTGACGTCGCTGGCGGTAGTCAGCATGATGTTGCTGGGTTTGATGTCGCGGTGCACGACACCGCGTCCATGGGAATAATGCAGAGCCTTCGCGCATTTAAATATGATTTCGACCACGTCCGAGATACGCAGCAAGTTATTCGGATCGCAGTAGGCAGCCAGGGTACGAGCACCATGGACGTGCTCCATGACTACATAGTAACGATCGTTTTCTTCGCCAGCATCGTAGATAGGCAGGATGTTCGGATGCTGCAACATGCCGACCATGTTGGCTTCATTAAAAAACATCTTGCGGACGACATTCTGATCTTCTTCTTGGCCGGCCTCGGTATGATTGACCTTAATGGCGACATCGCGACCATAGAAAGGATCGTGAGACAAATAGACTGTCCCGGTACTACCTTTACCGACTTCCTTGATTATGTCGTATTTTCCGATCTTACCTAGCATAGGAAAGTGTTTTACCCTGTAAAATTATGATTAGAGCCGATTTGTAGCCCGCGGTATGCGGACGTCACCGGCTGCACAATAGTGAGATCAAGGATAAGCCCACACCTGCCGGACGGACTGTGATCCAATTCGCGTAATAGCAGCTAACCGGGCAAGAAAGCTATTTTGCAGCCACTCTATGCGAAGTGATCGTATCCGGAGTAGGCCGCCAGATCGTGACCGGGCATAATCAGGCCCTGTCCCGGCTCAATCTTGCCGATACAGCCGGGTCCGCAGGTCCATCCAGCAGTTGCAGCATTCAGTGCATCCAGTTTTTTTTCTGGCACTGTAAATAAAATCTCATAATCGTCGCCACCACAAAATGCTGCAGTGAGTTCACCGCGGCTTATCTTCATCAATGCGTCGTAATCGAAGTTGATTCTGACACCCGATGCCATTGCAATGTGCCCGGCATCGGTCAGAAGACCATCGGATATGTCGATCATCGCGGTAGCAATGCCGCGCAATGCGATGCCTTGCTGCACACGCGGCTGTGGCCGACGGAAAAATTGCTCAAGACCTGAATCTTGCGCATTCGGGTTCGTCAGTTTTGCCAGCCCCAGTGCTGCCGCCCCCGGTGAGCCGGTCACATAAACCAGATCTCCTGCCTGCGCACCGGCCCGGGTGATCGCCATTCCGGCCGGCACATGACCCAGCACAGTCACAGTCGCCGTCATCGGTCCACGAATCAGGTCACCACCGATTAGTGCGACATTGTACCGGCCGGCCAGGCCAAAAAACCCGTCGCTAAAAGATCCCAGCCAACTTTCGTCGGCAGCCGGCAGGGACAACGATAGCAACGCCCAGGCCGGTTCTGCGCCCATCGCCGCAAAGTCACTGAGATTAACTGCAAGGGCACGATAACCAATATCGCCCGGATCGAAATGTGCAGGAAAATGTACGCCTTCAACGATGGTGTCGATGGCGCTGACCAATTCCATACCAGATGGAAGCCTGACAGTGGCTGCATCGTCGCCAACACCAATCAAAACATCGTCGCGGTCAGATTCTTTGTTGAAATAGCGCCGGATGATTTCGTTTTCTTTAGAGGCCACTACCCGGTTCCGGTCGTTTCTTCCGGTCGTAACTCGACTGCCGCGCGATCCAAGACAGCATTCACGTAACGATGACCTTCAGTACCTCCAAAACGCTTTGCAAGCGACACCGCTTCGTTGATCACTACCCGGTAGGGCACATCGCTGCGTGCGCTCAGTTCTGCCATTGCGCCGTAGAGTACCGCACATTCGACGGGGTCAATCTGGGTCACGGGGCGGTCAGCAAGACGCCCGATTACTTCATCAAAATCGCTGCGGCGCCGATCGACCTCGGCAATCAACGCGTCGAAAAACTCACGATCAACGTTTTCGAGCTGACTGTCTTCCTCGAACTGGCCCTGTATGTCAGACAGGGTTTGTTCGCTCAACAACGCCTGATACAAGGCTTGCATCAGAATGCGTCTGGCCCGACTCCTGCCGGCCCGGCTTTTCTTTGGTTCACTCAAGATTAAGAGTCCAGTCGGCGCAAGGCTTGCGTCATCTCAACCGCGGCGATGGCGGCCTCCGAACCTTTGTTTTCACCGTCGCTGTCCGCGCGCGCGGCGGCCTGTTCATCGCTATCGCAGGTCAATACACCAAAGGCAACGGGCAAGCTGAAATCCAGCGAGACGCGTGCCAGGCCCGCTGCGCATTCAGAACATATGTAGTCAAAGTGTGGCGTGCCACCGCGTATGACTGCGCCTAACGCGACTATCGCATCGCACCGCCCGACTTTGGCGATTGCCTGCGCTGCCAAAGGCAGTTCCCATGCGCCAGGCACCCAAGTCACACTGATATCCGGCCGCTCCGCGCCCATGCGCAATAAAGTTTCCAGTGCGCCGTCCAGCAACTTGTTGACGATTACTTCATTAAAGTGCGATGCAACGATGGCGATCCGCAAATCACGCGCGTCCGCCGTTCCCGCTGCTGTACGAAAACCTGCCATCAGCTACCGCCGTCCACATACTCGACAACTTCCAGACCAAAACCTGACAGCGCGTGCATGATCTTCGGTGCGCTCAATACTTTCATCTTACGCACCCCTAAATCACGAATAATCTGCGCGCCTATGCCATAAGTACGCAGTTCCGATGTGTGATCGTCGGCATCCGGAGTATCGTTCCCGCGATTGACAGCACCCACGAGTTCTCGCGGATCCTCTGTCGGACGCAATATCACGACCACACCACCGCCCTGCTCCGCAACAGTTTGCATCGCGTCACGTAATGGCCAGCCCAGCGACGGCCACTTCAAACCCGCTACGTCGGCAAGCGTATTTTGGACGTGAACACGGACCAAGGTCGGTTCAGCAGGGTCAATCTCGCCGCACACCATTGCGAGGTGAACGCTGTGGTGCACGTAGTCCTCATAGCAATACATTTGGAACTCGCCAAAATCTGTTGGGACTGACCGATCGGCAATCCGCTCTACAGATTGCTCTTTGCTTAGCCGATAGCGGATGAGATCCGCAATACTGCCGATACGCAATCCGTGAGACCTTGCAAACGTTTCCAAATCGTTGCGTCGCGCCATGCTGCCATCTTCATTCAATATCTCGACGATCACTGCCGCCGGTTCCATTCCAGCCAGGCGTGCAAGATCACAGCCCGCTTCTGTGTGGCCTGCCCGCGTAAGAACTCCACCCGGTTGCGACATCAGGGGAAAGACATGCCCCGGCTGTCTCAAGTCCTCCGGTTTTGCGTCACGGGCCACGGCAACCTGAATTGTGTGAGCACGATCATGGGCCGAAATGCCTGTCGTCACACCCTCGGCTGCCTCAACGGATACAGTAAAGTTAGTGCGCTGGTCGCTATCGGTTTCGCTGACCATCAACGGCAGACGCAGTTGCTGACAACGCTCCCGGCTCATCGTCATACAAATCAGTCCGCGACCATAACGGGCCATAAAATTGATATCCTCGGGGCGCACACGATCGGCGGCCATGATCAGATCGCCTTCGTTTTCACGGCTCTCGTCGTCCATGATGATAACCATGCGTCCCGCACTGAGTTCACTGAGGATATCCTCAATGCTGTCGAAACGTTCGTCTCGTATCGGCTGCACGATTGTCATTGACTCTGCTCCATTATGCGCGCGACGTAGCGCCCAATAATATCTACCTCGAGATTGACCGGGGTACCCGGCCGATAGGCACCGGCAACGGTGGCCCCGAGTGTGTGAGGAATAATGTTAACGCTGAAACGGTCCCGCTCAACCTCGTTGACGGTCAAGCTGGTCCCATCCACACAGATACTGCCTTTTACCGCCACCAAATGCGCCAGTTCTTGAGGCAATGACACCCAGATGCGCACCGATTGCGATTCCTGCTGGCAATCGAGGATCTTGGCCACCGCATCAACATGACCACTCACCAGGTGACCGCCCAGCGCATCGCCAAGACTGAGTGCGTGCTCCAGATTGACTGCGGCCCCACTCTCAAGCTGGCCAAGCGTGGTTTTTGACAATGTTTCGCCAGAAACGTCGACAGCAAATCCATCGCCATCATTTTGGGTGACAGTCAGGCACACACCGTTTACGGCGATGCTGTCACCCACGACGCTGCCATACAGCCAGTCAGATGACACACCGAAAAGCAGTGATTCATCACCGTCATGACGCTCCCGGCTGCGCAAGGTGCCAATTTGCGTGATGATCCCGGTAAACATGTCTAAACGCTACCCGGAACGAAACGCATGCGCCAATCATCGCCGATCGGACGAGTCGAGACCAGATCGAATTCAGGGCGATTGGCCATGTCAGTCACGCGCGGCGACTCAAACATCGGTCGGGCATCATCGCCCAATGTATGCGCTGCCTGGTAGACGACGATTTCGTCCAGCAGGCCTGCGCGCAACAACGAAGAGTTGAGTTTTGGCCCAGATTCCACCAAGACTTCGTTTAATTCCAGTGCGGCGAGTTCTGCCATCACCTCGTTCAGTTGCAAACCGTCTCCATTGGCTGCGACCCGCATGACTTTCGCTCCGACCCGTTCCAGTGCTCCAACGCGATCCGCCGGGGCGTCCTCGCGCGCCATGATCACCGTCGTTGCTTTGTTGTGTAGAATTTTTGCGTCAACGGGCGTGCGTAATCGTGAATCGAGGATCACCCGCATTGGCTGTTGCCAGCTATTGTCTTTTTCAAGGCGCACGGTCATTCGTGGATTGTCGGCGATGACCGTGTTCACACCGGTCAGAATTGCCGACACTTGCGCCCGCATCTGTTGTACGTCGTCGCGGGACTGCTGCGAGCTTATCCACAATTGCTTCGCCTCCGGGAGCGCCACCCGGCCATCCCGACTGGCCGCAATCTTGCTACAAACGAACGGCCGGCCATTACGCATGCGGCTGACGAAACCCCGATTGATCTGCTCAGACTGTGCACTGAGTAGCCCCGTTGACACTTTGATGCCTGCAGTACTTAGCGCTCTGTGACCACCGCCGGCAACTTGCGGGTTTGGGTCGTTCATCGCGACAACGACACGCTCTACTCCAGCATCGATCAAAGCCGCCGTGCATGGTCCTGTCTTGCCCGTGTGGCAACACGGTTCCAGCGTCACAAACACAGTCGCACCACGCGCCTGTTCCCCGGCCTGGTTCAGGGCAATTATTTCGGCGTGCGAATCACCGGCCCGTTGATGCCATGCTTCACCAACTATTTTTCCGCCGGCTTCAATGACACAACCGACTCGCGGATTGGGATCGCAACTATTACGTGCCCGCGTCGCCACATAGAGCGCACGAGCCATATGCACATGATCCTGTGCCGAATTCTGAACCGGAGTAGCGATCATTTGCGCCGACGCTTGTTCCCAGTCTTGTCGGCGGGTAGCAATGACAGCTGACGTTTGCTGCGATCACGGGGCCGGGTACGTTGCATGCGATCGATTTCTTCGCGAAAAGCCTCTACATCCTGGAAACTGCGATAGACCGATGCAAAGCGCACGTAGGCTACCTGATCCAGGTCATGTAGCTCCTCCATCACCAGATCGCCGACTTTGCGCGCTGACACTTCGCGCTCGCCTGTGGTGCGCAGTACATGTTTGATACGGTTTACGGCCGCTTCAATATCTTCGGCAGATACCGGCCGTCGTTCCAATGCGCGCAGGAGACCGCCACGCATCTTGTGCTCGTCGAAAGGTTCACGCTGACCGTCGTTTTTAATGACGAACGGCAACACCAACTCCGCCGTCTCGTATGTGGTAAAGCGTTCGGCACATTCCTGACATTCACGCCGCCGCCGCACTTGGGCTCCGTCGCCGGCCAGCCTGGAGTCGATGACTTTAGTGTCTGAACTGGCGCAGAAGGGACAATGCATGAACGACTACCTTAACTTGCGCATTGTCGCCTAGCGCGAACCCAGGTGTTGCTGCAACGGTGCAGTCCGACTGTCCAATGGCGCATAAACCGGAAACCGCTCGCAAATCGTAAGCACCTGCCGCTTGATGCGTGCAACAACAGATTCATCGCCGAGATCGTCAACCACATCGGCGATCCAGCCAGCGAGTTCCGTGCTCTCGTCCAGGCCAAAACCCCGCGTGGTTATGGCAGGCGTGCCCAGACGCAACCCACTGGTGACAAACGGCGACTTGGGATCATTCGGCACCGTATTCTTATTAACCGTGATATTGGCACGCCCAAGTGCAGCATCGGCGTCCTTACCTGTAATGCCTTTATCGATCAGGTCAACCAGGAACAAGTGGTTGTCTGTACCGCCGCAGACAATGTTGTACCCACGCTCAGACAGCGCGGCAGCCATGGCGCGCGCATTGGCGATGACCTGCTGCTGGTACACCTTGAATTCCGGCTGCAGCGCCTCGAGAAATGCAACGGCCTTGGCAGCGATCACATGCATCAATGGTCCGCCCTGTGTGCCGGGAAACACTAATGAATTGAACTTCTTGTTTAGCGCCTCGTCATCCCGGGCAAGAATGAGTCCACCACGCGGGCCGCGCAAAGTCTTATGCGTCGTTGTAGTGCAAACATCCGCTATGGATACCGGGCTGGGATACTCACCCACGGCTATCAGCCCGGCGACGTGCGCCATATCGACGAAAAAGTAGGCGTTGACCGAATCGGCAATATCGCGCATCCGCTGCCAGTCGACAATTCGTGAGTAGGCGGAAAAACCACCAACGATCATCTTCGGTTTATGTTCCTGCGCCATCTCGTTCATCTTGTCGTAATCGATTTCGCCGGTCGCGGTGTCGATGCCGTACTGGACCGCGTTAAACAACTTGCCGGAAAAATTCACTTTTGATCCGTGCGTCAGGTGCCCGCCATGATCCAGCGCCATACCCATAATTGTGTCACCCGGCTGCAGCAATGCCATATAGACAGCCGCATTCGCCTGCGAACCGGAATGCGGCTGCACATTGGCATAGCCGGCACCGAACAGTTTCTTTGCCCGATCGATTGCAAGCTGCTCGGCGATATCCACGTTTTCGCAACCACCGTAGTAACGCTTGGCCGGATAACCCTCAGCATACTTGTTGGTCATCACCGAGCCCTGCGCCTGCAGAACACGCGGACTCGCGTAGTTTTCCGATGCAATAAGTTCGATATGTTCTTCCTGGCGTGTGCGCTCGTGCTCCAGCGCAGCTTCCAGTTCGTCATCAAAACCGGCAATCGTCATATCAGCAGAAAACATGTCCACCCCGAGGAGAATCAGGCCAAACAACAAGTTTACAGCAGCCTGCACCACCCCGGCAGCTTTTTCCGGCATAATCTCGCCGCCTAAGAGGGGGGACTCAATGGCTCAGTTCGTTTACACCATGAACCGTGTTGGCAAGGTTGTGCCACCGGGGAAGCATATTCTTCAGGACATCAGCCTGAGTTTTTTTCCTGGGGCAAAAATCGGCGTGCTGGGCCTGAACGGTTCGGGCAAATCAACACTGTTGCGGATCATGGCCGGCGTCGACACGGAGATAGAAGGTGAAGCCAGACCACAGGCCGGTCTACGCGTCGGTTATCTGTCACAGGAACCGCAACTAGACGAAAGTCGCGACGTGCGTGGCAATGTCGATGATGGGGTTATGGAGATCCGTTCGCTGCTAAGTGGCTTTGACGCGATCAGCATGAAGCTGGGTGAGCCCATGGACGACGATGCAATGAACAAATTGCTCGAAGAACAAAGCCGCTTGCAAGACGCGATCGATGCATGTGGTGGCTGGGAGCTGGATCGAAAACTCGATATTGCCGCCGATGCGTTGCGTTTACCGCCTTGGGATGCCGACGTCTCGACATTGTCCGGTGGCGAGCGCCGCCGCGTCGCGTTATGCCGTCTGCTGCTGTCCGAACCCGACATGCTGTTGCTCGATGAACCAACCAATCATCTCGATGCGGAGTCGGTGGCATGGCTGGAACGCTTCCTGCACGAATGTCCCGGAACAGTCGTTGCCGTGACCCATGATCGTTATTTTCTGGACAACGTGGCCGGCTGGATTCTGGAACTGGATCGCGGCCGCGGTATTCCGTGGGAAGGCAATTACAGCTCGTGGCTGGAACAAAAGGAACAAAGACTGGCGACTGAACAAAAACAGGAAAAGGCGCGGCATAAAGCGATGAAATCTGAACTCGAGTGGGTGCGCTCGAATGCAAAAGGCCGGCATGCCAAATCACGCGCTCGCCTGAGCCGGTTTGACGAACTCAACACCAGGGAATTTCAGCAACGTAACGAAACGCGGGAGATTTACATTCCACCTGGCCCACGGCTAGGCGACAACGTGGTCGAAGCCGTTGATTTGTCCAAAGGTTACGATGGACAGCTGCTGTTTGATGGTCTGACGTTCAATCTGCCACCCGGTGGCATTGTTGGCGTTATCGGCCCCAATGGTGCGGGCAAGACGACGTTGTTTCGCATGATCACAGGTTCAGTGGAACCCGATGCCGGCACGTTACGCGTCGGTGAAAGTGTGAACCTGGCCTATGTCGACCAAAGCCGTGACTCACTCGATGACAACAAGACAGTCTGGGAGGAAATATCTGACGGGTTGGACATGATTCGTGTCGGTAACTATGAAACGCCGTCGCGTGCTTATGTCGGCCGCTTTAATTTCCGCGGCCCGAACCAACAACAAAAGATAGGCAGTCTGTCGGGTGGTGAGCGCAATCGGGTCCATCTAGCCAAATTGCTACGTGCCGGTGGCAACGTGCTATTGCTCGATGAGCCGACTAATGATCTCGACGTAGAAACACTGCGCGCGCTGGAAGAGGCCTTATTGGCTTTTCCGGGTTGTATCGTCGTGATCACGCACGATCGCTGGTTCCTCGACCGCATCGCGACGCACATTTTGGCGTTTGAAGGCGACAGCACAGTCAGCTGGTTTGAGGGCAACTATGCGGACTACGAACAGGATCGCAAACGACGGCTCGGCAAAGATGCCGATCAACCACATCGCATCCGCTACCGTCGTCTGATCTGATTTCCCGGCTTTCTCGTCCCAACAAGCAAACTGCCACCCTAAATCTGCTAGTCTGCCCCTGCGTTAGCAGCGGTGACCCCATGCCATCGTTTTTTTCGGAACTCAAACGTCGTAACGTCATCCGTGTAGGCATAGCCTATGTGGTTGTCGCATGGTTGCTGGCGCAGGTCGCGGAGCTGGCGCTGGGCAGCTTCGGGTCACCCGGCTGGGTGATGAAAACCATCCTGCTCGTACTGGCGCTCGGATTGCCACTCGCGTTGTTCTTTGCGTGGGCGTTCGAACTTACGCCCGAGGGCCTGAAAAAAGAAAAAGATGTCGATCGCAGCCAGTCAATCACACACCGGACCGGACGCAAGCTGGATTTCATTATTATTGGCGTACTGACCGTGGCGCTGGCTTATTTCGTGGCGGATAAATTTGTGTTTCAGCCGGACGTTTCGAGGACCGCAACCACGACCCTAGCATCAGCACCGACGGAGCCTGATGAAGACACAAAATCGATCGCCGTATTACCCTTTGTGGACATGAGTCCAGCCAAGGACCAAGAATATTTCACCGATGGCCTGAGTGAGAACCTGCTCAATGCACTGGCGCAGATCAGCGAGATCAAGGTGGCGGGGCGCACCTCATCATTTGCCTTCAAAGGCCTCAACCAGGATCTACGAGGCATTGGTGAACAACTGAACGTACGCAACATCCTCGAAGGCAGCGTGCAAAAGGCGGGCAGTCAGATTCGAATCACGGCGCAGCTTGTGAATACGAAAGACGGATTTCATCTTTGGTCAGAAACATTTGATCGAAATCTCGACGATATATTCGCCGTACAAGACGAAATTACAGTTGCTGTCGTCCAAGCATTGCGAGAGAGCATCCTGGGGCAGAAGGAAATCGCCGCCGGTTACTCCGGCAATTTCGTCGCATACAACGCCTATTTGCTCGGTCAGTCCTACCATAGCCAGAAGACTATTGATGGCTATGAAAAAGCGATCGCGCAATATCGGCGGGCGCTTGAGATCGATGCCAACATGGCATTGGCCTGGGCGGGATTGTCCAGAACCATTGCCGAACGAACTGGTTTCGGTTTTGACACCAGTTTTGCGCAAGGCTATGAACAAGCCCGCGAAGCAGCCGAGAAGGCCATCGAGCTCAACCCGAACCTGCCGGAAGGGTATTTGGCGCTGGCAGACGTCCAACACTCGCACGACTGGAACTGGCCGGCCCTTGAACGCTCGTTGCGCCGCGCGCTCGAATTGCGACCCGGCGATCCCGATATCCGGGCGGAACTCGCCGAGCTGTTGGCCATACGCGGAGACATAGCGGGAGCATTCGCACAAATCCAGCAAGTGCTCGCCCAGGACCCGCTCAATATGAACGTGCAAAGACAGCGTATCTGGCTACTCATCGCTCTGCATCGCAGTGACGAGGCTTTGGCAGGTGCGCAACGAATGCTGGCATCAGACCCGGATATGGGTGCCCTGGGTCTAATGCTTTCGATCGTACACAATGATCGCGGCGAGCACGCAAAAGCGTTGGCAGCGGCAAAGAAAGAAACATTTCCGTTTTTGCGTCTCACCGGCGAAGCCATTGCCTATCACGCGTTGGGTGACAGCAAAACCGCCGAAGAAAAGTTGACCCAACTGGTGGATGAATTAGGCGACGACGTGTCGTATCAGGTTGCTGCCATTTACAGTTTGCGTGGCGACCTGGACCGCGCCTTCGAGGCGCTCGAGCGTGGCTTTGCAATACGCGATCCGGGGCTGGTGTTGATTCAAGCGCACACTGCATTCGAACCGCTGAGAGACGATCCGCGTTATGACGCCCTTCTCAAAAGAATGGGTCTGAGATAAGCGCCGGAAGCGGGTCAAATCGAGCGACTAAACGCGGGCGGGCAGGTATTTTTCGCGACGTAGCTGGCGGGTCGGAAATTCGCGTGCTTTGAGCATTTCCATTGCTTCGTCGATCATGTTCGGATTTCCGCACAGATAAACGATGTCGGTCTCCGGTCGAGGGTCCAGTGCCGCAACATGTAACTGCACATAGCCTTCGCGCTCGTGTTCTTGGGGCTCGTCGGGCATCTCACGGCTGTAACAGGCATGAAAAACTGCGCCGGCGTGTTCATCGCAAAACCGAATGAAGTCCTCGGCATACAACGCTTCTTCCCGCCGCCAGATGCCCAGCAGAATATCAATCGTAAAACCTTCTGTTAGCAGTTTTTCTAATGCAGGCAGCATCGCGCGGTATGGCGTAACTCCGGTACCGGTGGCGGCGAGGATATAACGACACGGATCATCGTCACGCAGCACGAAACGGCCATAGGGGCCGCTGGCGTCGATTACGTCGCCCACTTTTAGTCCCGATAACAGTTTTGTCGCGAGACCGCCTTTAACCGGTGACATCGCGATCTCGAATACGCCGCCGTCGGGCGGAGTCGCGATACTGTAACTTCGATGTACGGGCTGACCATCCGCGTCAAAATGGACGTTGATGAACTGCCCGGCCTTGTACTCGAACGGCTCGCCATCGCTGCGCTCGAACGTCAGGCTCAGAGCTGTCGGCGTGATCATGTCGGTACGTACGACAGTCAACGGAAAAGTTTTCCACGCCATATCAGCTAAGAACCTGTTGCTGCGCCAGCGTGGCGAACACTGTAACCAAACTTTTTTTCATCAATTCCCAGGACTCCTCGACAAACGCCTCCGGCTGGTCCTCGTCCATATAAAGACGCTGACACATTTCTATCTGTAATGCATCCACATTCGGCCACTGCCCATAATGGTACGTGGTATAGCCGCCCTTGTACGGGTCGTTGCGCTGCACCTGCATGCCCGTGGCAACAAACTCATCGTGCACAGTTGTCGTCAGCCACGGCCCACAAGAACTGCCATCACGGTCGCCCAGATATATATCGTGGAGCAATGCCGGGTGCACGCGATTTGCGCGCGATGCCACGCTGTGTGCGTCGATCAGTATCACGCGACCGCAGCGATCTATCGTGGCGTGCAGTAATTCCGACAGGCGCTTGTGATAGGGCTCGTGATACTCCAGACGCAATGCTTCGATAGTCTGCGGGTCCGGAGGTTCCTTGAAAATGCGCTTACCATCAAAGGTCTCGGTCGCCACGAGGGCGGTTTCAAAGCGTCCCGGGTACAGTGCCTGACCGTCCGGCGACCGGTTCAAATCTACGACCAGACGGCTGAAACGAGCATGAATTGTCGCGATACCTAACTCAGGCAGAAAATCGTAGAGTCTATGCAGATGCCAGTCGGTCATGGGCAGCTCAAGCATTGCCGGGCTGGCAAAGCGCTCGGCCACGGATTCGGGCAATTCGGTACCGTTATGCGGAATGCTAACGATAATGGGGATCGGCTCGCCCCGTGGCAGAACCTCGTGGTATGGCGTCATGCGCAAAGCCGCTGCATCACGGTGACGAATTCGTCATTTCTGTCGTCGCCGGGCTCCACCCTTTTGCCGCCTACATAGACATCAGCAATATTTCGCACATCGCCACCAGTGACGAGCGCATCCATTGCACGCATTGGTGACAGACCACTCAGCGGTGCAGTGTCATTTAATATGACCAGATCAGCATAAGTACCGGGCTCCACACGCCCTGCTTTCATCGCCAAAACCCCGGCACCGGCACGCGCGGCATGTGCCCATAGCAACGCGCCCAAACCATCTTTGTCCGCCAGCACGGCACGACTTTGGCGCGCCAGGCGTTGACCGTATTCCATCAACCGCAGTTCACCGATTGCGTCGATACGAGCATTGCAGTCTGTACCGATAGCCACACGACCACCGGCCGACATGAATTCCTGTAGCGGAAACAGGCCATCACCCAAATTGGCTTCAGTCAATGGGCACAATACAACGTTGACACCGGTCTCGATCATGCTTCGCATATCAGAGTCGTTGACATGGGTTGCGTGTACAAAGGACCAATAACGGTCGAGCTCGCAATGTTCTGCCAGCAATTCGACTGGTGTGTGGCCGGTGGCCTGTTGTGCCGCTTCAACTTCAGCGGGTTGTTCGGCGACATGTATATGGATGACAGCGTTTTTACCTATCAACTCGCGTGCTCCGGCTACGAGTTTGGGCAACAGCGCCGGTTCGACCGCGCGCACCGAATGCGGTGCGATGCCGGCAACGGCAATGCCGAGTCTTTGCACCAAGCCAAGAAAATCGTCGACGGATTCATGGATAAATCGCGCCTGCATATCGCTGGGTGGGTGACCGAAACCGCCACGTTGGTAAAACACCGGCAGCATTCGCAGACGTATTCCGATATCGGCCGCAGCGTCGATGACCGCCTGAGCCATTTCGGTGCCACGTGCGCCATCAGGCTGGTGATGCAAATAATGAAATTCGGCGACGCTGGTAAATCCCGCCGTCAACATCTCCGAAAACGCGCGCCGGGCGATGACGTATTGGTCGCGAGGCGTGATGTTTTGGGCTATGCGGTACATCAGTTCACGCCAGCCCCAGAAACTCTTTTCGCCTACGGAGGCCTCGGCATAACCACACATGACCCGCTGAAAGCTGTGGCTGTGGGCGTTGACTATGCCCGGTAAAGCGAGCCATCCATCCCAGGGGCCCTCGCTGACAGCTTCCACCGCCGTGATCAGGCCTTTATCATCCACCTGCAGCTCCGCAGCTCCCATGCCCTGGGGCGTCAACACGTTTTGAAATCGCAGCGTCTTCATAGAGAGGAAATGTGCACGACCTGATCGTAGAAAACGCCAGATTGTACCCGATGTGCGGCAACGCTCAGGCGATCGAAGAAACTTCTTTTGCGGTTGACGATGGCCGCATTAGCGAAATACCCGCGAGTGGCACGGCTCGCCAAGCCTACGATGCCCGTGGACGGCTGGTCATGCCGGGTCTGATCGATTGCCATACGCATGCCTTATATGCGGGTGACCGCATGCACGAACACAAACGCCGGCTGGAAGGTGCCAGCTATGCAGACATCGCCCGGGAGGGTGGCGGAATCTCGTCCACAGTGCGTGCAGTGCGCGCCGCATCCGAAGATCAGCTGATCGAGCAGACCTTGCCGCGTCTGGCCGCGCTGGCCCGCGAAGGTGTAACGACGGTAGAGATCAAGAGCGGTTATGGGCTGTCCACCGAGCATGAATTAAAAATGCTCCGTGCCATCAATCGTCTGGGCCAACACACGGCTCAACGCATCGTGCCAACGTTTCTCGGTGCCCATACAATACCGGCCGACACTGCTCCGCAAAAATATGTAGACGAAGTACTTAATACCATGTTGCCGGCGGTGTGCGAGGAGTCACTCAGCGAAATTTGCGATATTTACATCGAATCGATTGCATTCGATCTGGATGCCTCACGGCAAGTGTTGGAACGTGCCGCTGAACTTGGTATGCAGCGCCGCGCCCACACCGAACAACTATCGCATTTTGGCGGCACGACGTTGGCAGCGTCATTGGGTGCGTCGTCATGCGATCACCTGGAGTACGCAGAAGACGAAGACATCCAGGAGATGGGAGAATCATCTACTGTGGCAGTTTTGCTACCGGGCGCCTATTACTTCCTGCGTGAAATCCACCGCCCACCGCTGGCTTCGATCCGACGTCACAATGTAGACATTGCGGTTGCCACGGATCTCAATCCCGGCACGTCTCCAATTGCCAGTCTGCTCACCGCCATGCATATGTCGAGCATCCTGTTTGGACTGACTGCCGAGGAAAGCCTGTTGGGCGCGACACTCAATGCGGCGCGTGCATTGGGCCGCTCTGACGACATCGGATCACTGGAAACTGGCAAGCTGGCCGATTTTGCGATCTGGGACATACCAGCGGCCGAATTCCTGGTGTACAGACTCGGCGGTATTGCACCCGATGCCGTTTTTATTGAGGGCAAAAAAATATGAGCCCGCGCAAACTCGTACTAGACGGTCAAAATCTACGACTTGCGGATCTAATCGATCTTGAGAAATGCCAGCCGAAACTCAAAGGCAGCGCCACCGATATGATGCGCGACGCGGTGGCCACTTTGAGGAAAATCGTCGATGAAGGGCGGGTTTGTTATGGCGTCAACACCGGCTTCGGTGCATTTGCCAACCGACGTATTGAGCGCGATGCGGTCGAGCAGCTGCAATACAATCTAGTACGCAGTCATGCCTGTGGCGTGGGCGATCCGTTGCCGAATGATATCGTCCGCCGAGCGATGATACTCAAGGCCAACACCCTGGCTGCGGGCCATTCCGGTGCGCGACCACAGCTGGCTGAAACGCTGCTCGCGTTCGTAGAGCATGACGTGATTCCCGTTATCCCCAGCCGCGGATCGGTCGCCGCCTCCGGTGATCTCGCACCGCTTGCTCATCTATCCCTGGCGCTGATCGGCGAGGGTGAGGCAGTTCAGGCGGGTGCCAAGCTGGTCGGTAGCGAAGTCTTAAGCGCTGCACAGTGCCAACCCATCAAGCTGGAAGCCAAAGAAGGCCTGGCCATGATCAACGGCACGCAGATCAGCACCGCGTTGGCATTGAAAGGTTTGTACCAGGCCGAACGCCTGCTACGCGCCTCGATTACGGCAGGCGCGTTGTCAGTCGAAGCACTGGCCGGCAGTTTTGTGCCGTTTGACGAACGTATCCACGCTGTAAGCCGTCTTGAAGGTCAACAACGAATCGCCCGGCAGTTCAGGCAGTTTCTGACCAACAGCGAAATCAACGATGCCCATGCCGATTGCGACCGGGTACAGGATCCGTACTCATTACGTTGCATGCCACAGGTCTTTGGCGGTGTCTGGGATACGCTGCATCATGCCGGCGAGATCCTGGGACGGCAGATAAACGCGATAACGGATAATCCACTGATATTTGGCGAGGACGTCTTGTCCGGCGGTAACTTTCATGCCGAGTCGCCCGGTTTCGCCTGTGACTTCATGTCGATTGCCGTCGCCGAACTGGGCAGCATTTCCGAGCGACGGACCGATTTATTGGAGCGGCAGATCAATCCCGATCTCAATATGTTTCTGACCACCGAGCCGGGTCTGGAATCCGGTTACATGATTGCCCATGTCACTGCCACTGCCCTGGTATCGGAAAACAAAACACTGGCGCATCCGGCTACCGTGGACAGCCTGCCCACATCGGCCGGACAGGAAGACCACGTCAGCATGGCGGCGTGGGCAGGTATGAAGCTCAATCAAATCTGCAATAACGTTGCCTATGTCGTGGCGATCGAACTCATCGCCGCCGCCCACGCTATCGATAAACTGCGGCCACTACATACGACTCCGGCACTGGAAGAAATACACAGCTGGCTGCGCGAAAAGATTTCCTTCGACCCTAAAGACCACAGGCACGACGTCGAAATCGAAGCAGTGGCGGCTGCGATTTCGCGTGGCGACTTCGATCGTTTCATGACCGATAGTGAGCTGACGGATGCATTCCAAAGATGAGTCTTCCCCGGACTTTGCAATAGTTAATGTTTTGGTTAGGCGCTCGCCCTGACGCATGTTAACGTCGCAGCTATGAAATTTGCGAAATGTCTTTTGCCGGTCGGATTTGTCCTGCTTCTGGTGACCGCGTCGGCTACCTGGTCACAGGAAGATGACAAGAAGTTCGTAAAAGTCGTGTCCGGGGACACTTTGTTTGTTTTGGTGCGCACTCACTACCCGGCATTACCTTCTCGCTGGTCGATGATCGAAAACGAAATCTTCAAGATGAATCCGCATGCATTTTCCAACGCGAAGAAGTCAAGCTTACGAGTGGGCGTGTTACTCGAAATGCCCTTTTATGATGCGCCAAAGAAGCAGATCCCCTCCCCACCGCCCGAACCCGAGCCGCAACGGCACAGTCTGGCGACCGTGGGCGCAGTGAAGGAACTGAGCGGCACACCGAAGGCAATTGACATCAACAATGAACAACGCCTGCTTGAGCTTGGCGGCGATGTGTTTCGTGGCGACGCCATCCTGACTGAGGGTGACAGCGCGGCGCATCTGCAAATGAATGACGGCGCCGAACTGTATATACGTGCGCGCAGCCGCATCGTGATACAGGACTACAGCTTTATTGAAGCAGCACCAACTTCGAGCCGCAGCATCATCACCTTGCTCAAAGGCGGCTTCCGTGCGATCACCGGGCTAATCGGTCGACACAATCCTGCGTCTGTGCGTATCAATACGGCAGTGGCAACCATTGGCGTAAGGGGAACCGATTTTGCTATACGAATCTGCGAACCGGACGAGTGCTCCTTACCAGATATCGGTGCGTTTGAACCCGGTGATTATTCCGGCGTGCTGGGCGGTGAGATAACCATCAGTAATGCTACAGGCATCACACCAGTTGCGGCCGGCCAAGTCATGCGTACAACGTCGCCGGATAGCGCACCGGAGCCTGCACCGGAAGCAGCGGCACTCATATTCACTGACGCGGAATTGGCACTGCTAAAACCACCGACGGAAGAACCGATGGGATTTTTTCGGTGGTTGCGCACACGGATCTTCGGCAAACCGGCTGACTAGGGGCGCCGCTTCGCGGCACATCAATGGGAGTTTCTTCCCAACGCCGGAAATCTCAGCAAAATTTTCCACGTTATGGTTTTATGTCGCACCATGGGTTGACATATGTCGTCACCCGCATTTGACCAGGAATTTCAATTGGATAGAATCGTAACTAGCCCCGTATAAGGAAAATAATAGTGTCCGTGTTCGTCAGGCTTGGGGGGAGGCTTGAGCATATTCTCAATCTCGAGATCGCGCTCGACTGTCCGCATTGCGATGTCCACTCGCATCTCAGCGCGGTAGCGGTACCGCGTTACGAGTACCTTGCGCGCTTCAAACCTGAACGTACCGGAATTGTGTTTCGTTGCGATTCCTGTAACGAAGCGGTCTTTTTGCGTTTCCAGGTTTTGCAGTATGCCGCCGACCATGCCGAACTCGACAGTCTGTACGAACAAGTAGAACGCTCGGGCGAAACATTCGAACTCAACGGCAACTCAAAAGAAGTGCAGTCGCTGTTTAACGAGGCATTGACCTGTTATTCCCTGGGTTGCCTGGATGCTTTTGTATCGATGTGCCGGCGAACTGCCCAGGCAATATTCGACGACAGGGGTGAAAGCGGAAAGCTGACCGTTTTTGACGAATTTAACGATGCCGCCAAGCTGGCCGGCATCGACGACGAAACACTGTCTATACTGCGCAAAGTCGTCTTCGACAGTGATCTCGACGGGCGTTCAAATATCCCGCGTCTCAATACTGAGACCGCCGGGGTGTTACTGGAGATGATGAAGGATCTCCTCTACCAGACCTACATCCGCCGTGGCCGTCTGCGCAAAGCCCTGCAGGAACGCACCCACCGCCTCGACAATCCCGACTCCGAAAGCGCCTGATCCCACGTCCTTCTTATTCCCTCCCCCTTACGGGCGGAGGGCTAGGGTGGGGGGCAGACCTTGCGCGATTTGTCTCTCCCCTCCCGGGGAGAGGGAACAGAATCGTCGGAGCAGCTTTAGCCGCGATTCCCTCCCCCCGAATACTCCGACATAATCGCGCCATGGCAACCCGTTTCCGCAACGTCGAACTCCATGCCCCAACCGGACCCGATATGCAATGCAAGGGTTGGGTGCAGGAAGCCGCACTACGCATGCTGCACAACAACCTGGACCCTGAAGTTGCCGAGAAACCCAAAGAGCTGATCGTGTACGGCGGTATCGGTCGCGCGGCACGTGATTGGGAATCCTTCGACGTCATCGTCGACACGCTCAAGCGCCTGGAAAACGATGAAACCTTGTTGGTGCAGTCTGGCCGTCCCGTCGGTGTATTCAAAACACACGAGATGGCACCACGTGTACTGATCGCCAACTCCAACCTGGTCGGCAACTGGGCCAACTGGGACCATTTTTATGAACTCGACAAAAAAGGCCTGATGATGTTTGGCCAGATGACCGCCGGTTCATGGATCTATATCGGTTCGCAGGGCATCGTTCAGGGCACTTACGAGACTTTTGCCGAAGCGTTGCGCCAACACTACGATGGCACGGGCAAGGGCCGTTGGTTGTTGACTGGTGGACTCGGTGGCATGGGTGGCGCGCAACCGCTCGCGGCAGTATTTGCAGGTTTGAGCTGTCTGGGCGTGGAAGTCGATCCCGAACGCATCGAAAAACGATTACAAACCGGTTACCTCGATCGCAAGGCCACGAGTCTGGCCGAAGCACTGGCCATCATTGACGAAGCGCATGCGCGGGGAAAAGCGATAAGCGTGGGGCTACTGGGCAATGCGGCAGATGTTTTTCCGGAAATACTGGCCGGTAATCGGCAACCCGATCTGGTCACCGATCAGACCTCGGCACACGATCCGTTAAACGGCTATATCCCCTCAGGCTGCTCTTTGGACAAAGCCGCGGATCTGCGTGTAGCTGATCCCGCGGAATACGTACGCCTGGCCAAAGATTCAATGGCAGTGCAGGTACGCGCGATGCTGGGCTTTCACGAGCGCGGTATTCCGACTTTCGATTACGGCAACAACATCCGTGCCATGGCACAGGACGCTGGCGTGACAAATGCCTTCGATTTCCAAGGCTTTGTTCCTTTATATATACGACCACTGTTTTGTGAAGGCATCGGCCCGTTCCGCTGGGCGGCTTTGTCGGGCGATCCGGAAGACATCCGCCGCACCGATGAAAAAGCGCGCGAGTTATTTCCCGAAAAAGAAAGCCTGCACCGCTGGCTGGATCATGCCGCCGAACGCATCCAGTTCCAGGGCTTGCCCTGCCGCATCTGTTGGTTGGGTTACAAGGAAAGACACCGTCTCGGCCTCGCCTTTAATGAGATGGTCCGAAGCGGTGAACTCCGCGCGCCCATTGTGATCGGCCGCGACCATCTCGATTCCGGCTCGGTCGCCTCCCCCAATCGTGAAACCGAAGGCATGATCGATGGCTCCGACGCCGTTGCCGACTGGCCGTTGTTAAACGCCATGCTAAATACCGCCAGTGGCGCTTCATGGGTAAGCTTTCATCACGGTGGCGGTGTCGGTATGGGTTATTCATTACATGCCGGCGTGGTTATCGTCGCCGACGGTTCCGACCGCGCCGAACTGGCATTAGAACGCGTTCTGATCAACGACCCGGGAACCGGTGTCATGCGCCACGCCGACGCCGGTTACGACCGTGCCATCGACGTCGCCCGTGAACGCGGTCTTGACCTGCCAATGCTGGACGAAAAGCATCGCGGTTAAAGGCACTCGCACACGTACCCTATTTTTCAAATTGCTCTGCGACTGCATCGCGTTCGTAGGTCGTAATCTCATAGAGATTTCGCCACGGGTCTCTGAAATAGAGCGAGTATGCCAACGTATGATCAGTCAGTCTGAGTTTCAGGCCATGGCTCTCGAGGTGCTCTTTCCATGCCATGAACTGGGCAGCACTGGCGCCGAATGCAATGGCAGAGATATTTTCAGGCGCGTCCGATTCAAAAAGAGCCAGGTGGATTTTGCCGGTCTGATCTTCAATCGTCAGCGGCCCGTTCTTGATCGCCCAGGGCATCAGTCTTTCAACTCGTTTGAAACCCAGAACCTCCTGATACCACTGCTCAGCTTCACTCCAACTGGCAACATTGACGTGTACGTGATCGATCTGATCCAACTTAAGGTTCATGACCTTCAACCTCCCGGTTCGATTTGGTCTCTAGGCCAACGGCAATGCTTCGGTGCATCGTGTCATACGGTCATGCAACTCGATGGAAGCCCGGGCGAAACTCGCAGGTCTGTCGTTGCCTATGGTTTCCAAATAACGACAGGTTGCATAATTGTTGCATGCTGACTTGTATGCGCCTAGCCAGGATGCAAACTGCCGCCGACTTTCTTCATCGTCGCGCGGATACTCAACCGGCGGCGACGAGCTATTACAACGCCACGGTTTTGGGCTAAGACGCGCACGAAAGCTGTCTTGTACCGCGCAAAGCCGGCTGAAAGCCGGGTCGGTGTCTGTTGCTTTCATTAGCTCCTTTGCTTCGCGGCCCGTTGGATCAAAATCACGATTAACTGCCATCACTCGCAGCCCACCCGCAGTACGGTAGATTCTGAAGGTGGCTCGCGCCGATTGCTGTAACGTCTCTCTCAACCGGGTTAACACGCCCTCCTCAGAATTATCTTTACCCAATCCAATCTTTGCCAGCAGCCGCTGGAGACCGCTATAAGGCAGCAGGTCGATATCCAAAAACAGCATTCGTGACGTATTGAGCACCTGCACCCCGTGGCGATTACGCGTGACTATGGCCTCGGGTTTATCGGTTGCGGGCCTGTCGATGACTTGCAGAATTTCTTCTCTTACCGGGCGGTTATCGTAACTGTATTTGTCCGGTAGTCTTTCGCCGCGACGCAGCCTATCCAGAATATTCTGTAACCGTTTTTTGGCCTTGCTGCTTGCCGTACTTGCATCGTCACCCCAACCCCATGCCGTCGCGGGCCATTGACGGCCGTCGGGCATCTGGGCGATTCCGGTTGCTCGCACCCATTTCGTTGGTATATACATTTGTTAGCCCTTGGACGTCGTAACCCTACTTGTCAATAGTGCGAAAAAGACTCTACAACGTGATACTCGCCATCGATGACACCGTCGGCAACCTCGAATATAAAAAAGACATTGTTCGCCTCTTCAATGCTGCGCCACAGAGACCAGCCTTAAACTCGCTTCCCGATGGGCGTCGGCATGGGAATCAAAAATGTCTCTCCCATGCCAAAAAATCCGAAACGCATACCATGTGAGTCATTTCGGCCTCCCGTCATCGCGTAAGCTTTTCATCGAAATGATAGCTAGAAATGGTCATGCCCTGACGAAAATAGAATTTGTGCGCCTGTTTTCTTTGTGTTCCCGAATCCAGATGAAAATGGGCACAGTCATTGGCCCTGGCAATATCACGCAGACTTGAGAGCAGAATTTCGCCGTACCCCTGCGAACGCACACGATCTGCCGTCACCAAATCGTCAACATAGAGATTCTTGCCCAGAAAAAGGTTAGTCGATATTCGATAACCAGCAACGGCGACGATGCCATTGCCGTTTTCGACATAGGCCAAGCGGTAGCCACCTTGTTCAAGTTGCCGGACCAGGCTGACAAACGATTCTGGTTGTAAATGCGTACGCAGCTCGGCCATGACGGGAAAACACCGCGCAATATCTTCATCTGTTTTGGCGTGCTTCAGCATGTGCCTGCGGAACTGCGGTCAAACTTTGATTATAGCGTCGTTAGACCATGGCGCCTACGTCACGCAGCGCGTTCCACTGAAAGCATGAATCTCTCGATTTCTGCCGCTGATTTTTCAGGCTCCAGTTGAAGAACAAAATGCTGCGTGTCTATTTCCGTCACCCTCAGCTCTGGTTTTACAGCCTTGATGTCAGAAGCATTGTGTTTTCTGATCAGCCAATCCTTGCGACCGGCCAGATACAGAATCGGGACATTGGTCGCAATTAGAGTTTGTTCGACATTAACGGTCAAGATGCACTTGACTCTTTGGGCTATTACGTCGGGACTGACTGTTTTGATCGCATCCAGCGCTGCATTGGCAAGGTCCTTGTACTGTGGGCCCCGTAGCCTGGCCCGAATCCTGATGGTCGCCGGCCACAGCTGGTAAACCGCACCGACCGACAACAGGCGTGCCCAGGAAGGAATAAATTTGAACGGATTTTTTACAAACGACGCACAGAGAATAATGCCCCTTAACCCACTTGGCTTTTGTGCGGCCGCCATCACCGCGAGTGGCCCGGCAAATGACTCACCCAGGATGACAAAGTCGGTATCGGCCGGCAAAGATTGCGCCACCCGGGCACTCAAATCCTGGTAATCACATTTTTCATCTGTTGGATATGAGACGACCACGGGCGTGATCCATGCGGGCAGACTGCCAATCAACGACGCGAACAGCTTTCCCGTGCCATCCAGCCCGGGTAACAGCACCAGTGACATTGTCTTCATTTGACCCCGACTTCTACTGCCTCTATCTCGTCAGGCGATTCACCACTCTCCGGTGTTATCCATCGACATCCAGGGCTCTGTCGCAGGCAGTGCCGCACCATCTTGTAGCAACTCGATAGAAATATTGTCCGGCGAACGCACGAAGGCCATGCGCCCGTCCCGTGGTGGGCGATTAATCGTCACACCAGCGTCTATCAATTTCTGGCAGGTGTCGTAGATATCATCGACCCGAAAAGCCAGGTGACCGAAATTACGCCCCCCTTCGTAATCTTCAGGATCCCAGTTATGCGTCAATTCAATCAGGGGCGCACTTTCTTCGTTCGCCCTTGCGACATCGCCGGGCGCCGCGAGAAAACACAGGGTAAAACGTCCTGCTTCATAGTCGTTGCGGCGGACTTCGACCATGCCCAGTTGGTCACGATAAAACTTTAAAGACTGTTCCAGATCGGCGACCCGGACCATCGTGTGTAAGTACTTCATGCCGGCACCTTATTGTAACGTCTGTAATTTCTCTTTGAGTTCGGCGACTTCCGCTTCGAGCTTGGCAACGCGTTGTGCCAATCCAGACTCGCTTTCACGTTTTGAAGGTCCAGCGGCCATCGCCGTCTGTGCTTCGGCCGCGTGTGCTTCAATGTCAATGGGACCCGACAACAGATGCACATATTCCGCGTCCTTGCGCCCCGGCGTGCGCGGCAGCTTCACGACCAGTGGTTCGCCTTCGCGTTCAATAAGCGTATTGAGCGCGGTCACGACAGCGGCGTTGTCTGCGAAGCTATGCAGGCGCCCACTGTTGGTTCTTAGCTCCCCGGGCGTGCGGGGGCCACGCAGTAGCAGCACACAAATTATGGCGAACTGAGGTGGGTCAAACTGAAAGTCACTAGCGCGGGTATTGCACATACGCTGGACGTATTTTTCCGTGCCACTCTTGAAATTCTCCTCAACGCGGATGAGATGTTTGGCATCCAGTAAGCGAACGGCACGCTGCACCGTAAACTTCTCCAGGGACATCACCGGGTTGCGCGCGGACTTCTGATTGCAGGCGTTCGTCAGCGCGTTGAGTGTCAACGGATATTGATCCGGCGTGACGACGGATTTCTCCATCAGGCAGCCAATGATGCGGGCGTCTTCGTCAGTTAACTTCGGCAGCACAGATGGGTCCTCGTATTAGAGCGGTTATGGGTCGGTACATGGTCGAGATCGGCGACCCCGAACAAGCTGGGTTGATACTCCATGGGCAACTGAGTATACGCAATGGGCGCAACCGCCCGGCCATCAGTATACTGTCGCCCATGTTGCGGCGGTTCCTCAACGAACTCCGGCATCGCCGAGTACTGCGCACGGCGGCCGCCTATGCTATCGCCGCAGCCGCAATGGTCGAGATACTCGACATCGTGGTCCCAAACCTGGGGCTGCCGGGGCAGTGGGTCACCTTTGCGATCATCGCTGCACTGGTCGGGTTTCCCGTGGTCATCGCGCTGGCCTGGTCGTTTGACTGGACCTCTGAAGGTCTCACAGCCGGCACTCCCGCTACCGTCAGCACGGCACAACGCTCCCACGTGCTCAGTTGGCTGCTGATCGGCGTGCTCACGGTGGCCGTATCTTTCTTAAGCTACAAACTCTGGCAAGTGAGTGGGGCAAAAGACGGCTTTGAAATACAAACACCCACGCTTATTCACGGCAAATCGATCGCGGTGCTGCCGTTTGCCGATATTAGCGACATAAACGAAGCCGATTCGGCCTACTTTAGCGACGGCATCGCCGAAGAAATCCGCAGTGCGCTCGCGGCAGTCGATGGCCTTAGAGTTGCCGCGCGCACGTCTGCATTTTCGCTGCGCGAGCAGTCACAGGATGTGCCGGCTATCGGTGAAGCGTTGCAGGTGTCGTATGTGCTCGAAGGCAGCGTTCGTCGGGCAGACGATCGTTTGCGAGTATCCGCCCAGTTGATCGATTCGGGCAACGGGTTTGGTATCTGGTCGGAGGTGTTTGACTACACCGCAGCGGATGTCTTCCGCGTACAGGAGGAAATCGCGCGCTCAATCGTCGGCGCTTTAGAGCTGGAACTTGCCGTAACCGGCCCGATGGTACAGCCGGGCACCAGCAATACAGCCGCCTATGAACTGTATCTCAAGGGCCGGCACCTGCTTGAAGCGCGCCGGCTGGAACGCGCTTACGAAGCCGTTGCCTTGTTCGAACAGGCCATCGAACTCGATCCGGATTTTGCCGAGGCCTTCGCGGGACTGGCCGACGCGTGGATTCTGATCCGAGGAATTGGCAATCTGTCGCAATTCGAAGCGACGCAGCGTTCTCACGTGGCAATTTCCAAAGCGTTGCAGATCGACAACCAGCTACCCGAAGCCCAGACATCTCTAGGATTGTGCATCCTCGGTGGTGGCGACCGGGACGATGCAATCGCACAATTTGACCGTGCACTGGAATTCGATCCCGACTACGTCGCCGCCCATATGTGGCGTGCTAATACACTGCGTGATCAGGGCCACCTGTCTGCGGCGGCTCTGGCCTATAACCAGGCGCTGGCATTGGACCCGCTTAATCCGGCCGTGATTGAAGAACAGGCGTTGTTGTTTGCCTACCAGGGATTCTTTGATGCCGCGGTTGCGCAACTTGCGACTCTGACTGCCCGCGATGACCAGCGATTGGCCACGGCACTCATGACCAGCCGCGTCGCAGCTTTGGCCGGCGACTACAATCGCGCATCAACTGCCGCGCAGCGCGGTTACGCGATTGCGTCGGAAGATCCCGAAGCAATGGCGGCGCTGATCGCTGTGCACGCCAGGCTAGCTGACAGCGCTGACGCTAGGTCCCTACTCGACCGCGCCCTCGAATTAGCACCCAATAATGAAACTGTACTGCTCACCGCGCTGGACACGTATCTGCGCGCCGGCGACCACGACGCGCTGGATGCACTGGCATGGAGTCGTGCCGAACCGATGATTAATACACAACTTTTTCAAGGCACTGCAACCCACTATGAACGTCTGGTCTGGGCGGCCACTTCCCGGCTGCTGCACGATGACGCGGACAAAGCACTCAATTATCTAGAACTGGCCATGCCCGATCCGAATGCACTGAACCCGCATCCCACTTCGGTACATCGCATCGCGCTATTGACACGTGCACGCAAGTTGACCGGCGACACCGACGGCGCCAAGGCAGCACTAAATAGTGGTCTGCAACTCGCCGGGCAGGCGCGGTCTGAAGGCTGGGGAGCCGGTCACCTGAATTATGCGTTAGCCGCGTTAACCGCTGCGGCCGGGCAGACGAGTGTTGCAATTGAGCATTTGCGTGCTGCCTCTGACGCCGGTTGGCTCGATGTGGTTTTCGCCAAACACGACCCGGCTATTACAGATCTACGAACTCAACCGGAATATCAAACACTAGTTGGCAAGTAACACTTAGGTGCGTGATGCATGGGCTAAACAAGATATCTTTATTCGCCAGCACTTTTGTTCTGCTAACAGCGTGTGCGACTGTGCCACAACAACCGGTCGATCAGAACTATGATGTTCTGATCCGCGGCGGCAACGTGTATGACGGTCGGGGCGGCCCTCCCTTTGTGGCCGATGTCGCGGTGCGCGAGGACCGGATCGCAGCGATTGGCGATCTATCGGGCGCGCGCGCAACCACCGAAATCGATGCCACGAATTTGGCCGTCTCGCCCGGGTTCATCAACATGTTGTCCTGGGCGGTCTCCTCGCTGATCGAAGATGGCCGTGGGATGAGCGATATCAAACAAGGCGTCACACTAGAGGTATTTGGCGAAGGCTGGTCGATGGGCCCGTGGACCGACATCATGAAAGCCGAAGAGCGAAGACGTCAGGGCGACATTCGATTTGATATCAAGTGGACCACGCTCAACGAATACCTGGAGTATCTGGTCGAAAAAGGCATCTCGCCCAACGTGGCCTCTTACGTCGGGGCCACAACCGCACGGATTCATCAGATTGGCAATGACAACCGTAAAGCAACGCCTGCTGAACTTGCGCGCATGCAAAACCTGGTACGCGAAGCGATGCGTGATGGGGCATTGGGCGTGGGTTCATCGTTGATCTACGCGCCGGCCAACTTTGCCGACACGAACGAACTCATTGCTTTGGCCAAAGCAGCCGGTGAGTACGGTGGCGGCTATATCTCGCACATACGCTCCGAAGGCAACCGTCTCGAAGAAGGCATCCACGAGCTGATCGACATTGCACAATCCGCTGGCGTGCATGCCGAGATTTATCATCTCAAAGCATCGGGAAAACCGAATTGGCACAAGCTCGAGCGCGCATTTGAAATTGTCGAGCGGGCACAGGCAGACGGGCTGCAAATAACCGCCAACATGTATACCTACCCCGCCAGTGCGACAGGCTTGAACGCGTCAATGCCGCTCTGGGTGCAGGAAGGCGGTCACGACGCCTGGATTGCGCGTCTGAAACAACCCGAGATCCGCGCGCGCGTGGTTCATGAGATGACTGATGCTGATGCCGACTGGGAGAACCGCTATATACAGGCCGGTCCGGGCAACATCCTGTTGCTGGGGTTCAAGACCGATGCGCTAAAACCGTTAACCGGCAAAACGCTGCTCGAAGTGGCCACAGAACGCGGAACAGACCCGGCTGAAACCGCAATCGACCTGATTTTAGAAGACAACAGCCGGGTCGATGTGAGTTATTTCATGATGTCAGAAGAGAACGTCAAAATGAAAGTGGCAAGACCCTGGGTTTCGTTTGGCAGCGACGAAGAGGCGTCCGCAACCGAAGGCGTATTTCTGAAATCGAATAATCATCCACGGGCATTTGGCACGTTTGCTCGGGTTTTAGGAAAGTACGCACGTGACGAAAAGGCTCTGCCATTACAAGATGCGATTCGGCGTATGACCTCCTTTCCTGCAGCCAACATTCGCATCCGCGATCGTGGCACGCTAAAAACCGGCTACTACGCAGACCTCGTTGTCTTCGACCCTGCAACTGTTAAGGATCATGCAACATTCAAAGAACCCCACCAATACGCCACCGGGGTGCAGCATGTTTTTATCAACGGCGAGCAGGTCCTGCGAAACGGTGAACATACAGGGGCCCTGCCCGGTCGCGTCGTACGTGGGCCCGGCTGGACTGGCTGGGCGGATAAACCGCTGAACTAGTTTTTTCTTCCACCGCCAGTCTTTATCTTCCCCCTCGCCTTGGTTAGGCACGGGGGTAACCACGATCATCAAGACAATAAGCCAGACACGACGAATACTTGTCGAAGTACGACGTTAGAATCTCACGCAACATTGGGCGAGTGTGTATTTCAACGGAATCTTCATCGTCAAGCGCATACTCGCCACGATCAAACGCCAGATAGATACTCGGGAATGTCCATGGTCTCGCCTATGTAGAGCCCATTGAGATCATTCGCCACAACATCGGCATCGTCAAAAGACGATTTGTTTTCCAGGAAGCGTTGTGCAAGCGTCAATGCCACTCCGTTGCAGAATGCGTAAAGCTGTGCCTTGTTAAACAGCGCTAAATAGCGGTCGTGATCCTTCTGTCCAGCGACCGGGTCTTTAATGGACTCTTCTATATACGCTTTCATCAGGGACCCAGGGGTCAGTTGTGCTAATTAACCGATTCGCTCGAATCGGTTCAGCTCACGATTTTTAGTCACCGTGCCGGCCGGAAAGATCTCGCCATTCATCACAATGTAAACACCCGACGATAATGACTGTAACGCCGCAATGGCCATACCGACGTTAAACGACGCATCCGTCGAACGAAACCTGGCCGGGCTTAGCGCGCCGGTCAAAACGATCGTTTTGCCTTCTATGTCATTTAGCACCGCAGCCGTGTCCGTCATAGTGTCGGTGCCGTGCGTGACCAGGATTTTGGTGCTGTTGCATGCGGCCACCGCGTCGCGAATGATAGCCCGGTCTGCATCGGCCAGATCGAGACTGTCCTTTTGCATCAGACTGACGATTTCATAGGCAATCTGGACTTGTGCTTCACGCAGGATCTCGTCTATTTGCGTCGAGCCAATCTCGAAACGGCTTTTTTGGTCAAAATAAACTTTGTCAATCGTTCCGCCGGTGGTAATGATCGTCAGATCAGGCATGCATGCACTCCGGGTTATTGCGCCTGAGTATACTGCCTGACACCGTTACGGGTTTCCTCCCGCTATGATGTGCGCCGGGGAATCAAACTTGACGGTTCCTTCGGCAGTAACAAAGTCACTGAGCGCGTGCTCGGCTTCTTCCAGTATGTGCTGGATCTGGTCTTCGGCCAACATGACACCCATAACCGGAAGCCAACCGCGTAAATCCGCCTCAACCATAATTCTGATGCTGGGGAAATGCGCCGTTCCGTGATGCGTTGCAATTTCGACAGAGCCCACGCCAGCGTCTGCAAACAGTTGGGTCAATTCCGCTTTGTCACCCAACACGAACGGTGCACGTAGCGCGTCCGCGGCCGGTGTACCCGCGATGCGTTCCAGCAATGCCACCTCGATTGGATAGGCCTCTGAGTTTTCAAGTGACTCCCAGACCGCCACCGCTATAGAACCCCCGGGCACGAGCACGCGCAGCATTTCACGAAGCGCCTTGGGTCGATCCATAAAAAACATCAAGCCAAACTGGCTGACGACTGCATCAAACGAATCATCGTCAAATGGCGGCGATTCCGCCAAACCTTGCTTCCAATTAACCGCCGGTGCGAGCTTGCTGGCCACAGCGAGCATTCCAGGGCTGGCGTCCAATCCCGTGACAGATCCCTCGTCACCCAATAGCACGGCGGCTTCCCGAGCGAGCACGCCCGTGCCACACGCCACATCCAATACCCGCTGACCCGTCTGGAGCTGTGCAGCCTCCAATACCCGTGGCGCCCATTGTCGGAAGATCGCCGGCACATGCAGGTCCTCATACGCCGTTGCGGCGGCAATTTCTTCTTGAGTAGCGGCGTGTGTCATCTCGTTCTCCCCAGGCCGTCGACTATGATGCAGCGAGAAAGTTTACATCAATATTTGCAACCGCACTGCTCAGAAAATACGAGTCTGGCATGGTCTGACTTCGCTATTATCCTGTGAAGACCCGTATCGAATGGTCAAATCAGTCACGTGCACGGCGCCCCAAAAAAAAGGGACGACAGCTATCGCTGCCGCCCCAACCGTCTATCGACAATCTCGCTGTCAGGCGTGAATGTCGTACCAGGTCGAATTATTAATCTCGAATGAGCGCACTGTCGGGGTGCCGCTTATGACGTCTTCCATTTTCTTGGATACCTTGGGGTAGGTATCGCGTGAATATTTTTCGGCATCCTTCCTGGTGTCCCAGAAGCTCATAGCAACGGCTTCGTCTTTATCTTTGTCAAAAAATGACAACTCATCACGAAAACCCGTCTGCTTTTTCAGCAGCGGGATGACATCTTTTTCAAGCCGTTGTGTGAGCAGATCAAATTTGCCTGGCTTAAAATGTGCAGTTACCTGTCGAACAAACATGACTTACTCCTAATTAGTCGCGTCTGAACTCTCCTGCGGCGGACCGACGCGTCAAACCCCCCGCAGCTGCTATTTCAGCATGCGATGTCAGAAACCGCATTGATATTTGTCAGTTTGATCTAGGTAACATCCACGATATTCCGATACTCGACCCAGCACCTAAAATAGCTGCACCATTTGAGGAATTGGCACTTGGGCGCACACGCCGACACGCGAGCAATAGGGTTCGACGATATTCGTCGCGCCTGCGCGGACTGCTCGCTTCGCGAGTTGTGTTGGCCTATGGCCATTGAGCCGTCCGAACTCGAACGCATTCAGTCAATGGTGAGACACGTACAGTCTTTGCCATCCGGGGACCATCTGTTTCGCATTGGCGATCAGTTTACGGCGATATACGCGGTCCGCGCGGGCTGTATCAAAAGTTACAGTCTAGACGCCGTTGGACACGAACTGGTACATGGCTTCCATGTGCGTAATGAACTACTTGGTTTCGATGCCGTCTATCCTGATCGTCACCGTTGTAATGCGCTGATTCTCGAAACCTGTTCAGTCTGCGTAATTCCGTATCGGGATATTGCCCGTCTGGGTGCGGAGTTTCACAGCCTGCAAAGCCAGGTAATGCGACTGATGAGTCGCGAGTTTTCCAGGCACCTCATATGTGCCGAAGGAGCCGGCGCAACACAGCGGACCGCAATATTTCTGTTGGACATTCAGTCCAGGCTGCGCCAGCAAGGTGCAGCCAAAGATGAATTCAGATTGCCGATGTCGAGAGAAGATGTTTCGAATTACTTGGGAATAACAGCCGAGACATTAAGCCGCTTAATGACGAAGCTGCAAAAGATCGGCCTTATTGATGTAGATCGTCGGAATATTCGCGTTGCGGATTGTATTCGCCTGGAGCGGATTGCGCAGGGAATACGGTGAGCCAGGGGTCGGACCAATAGCCCCTATTACCTCCCGATCCTAATTCCTACGTATTCAGGCTAAACGATTGTTCTTATCGGAAAGTCCGGCACTTTCTTACGCGATTGGGGACACGTCTCACCGGATTGTGAGACATGTCCCCTATAGACTACTCTTCCTCGCCGGTCTGGCTTGTTCCGGCGCCGCCTTTAACAGCCGACCAGTGCGAAGAACGCACTTTCCACCTGCGTCCTTCTTTGACAAATACCTGGCTTACGCGTGTGAAGTAGTTGGGTACAACCGCAGAGTTCTTGGGTTTCATCGAGCCCTGCGAGTAGTAGTGCGCCATTGCCACTTTCCCAGGGACCAAGGTCGTGACCTTGATATGGAAAACATCGATGTTGAACTCATCGAATTCACCGGGCCGTCCGTCAGGGCTGACCTCGTGCATCATGCCACCACTGGACCAAAACTCGATCGCACCATCCTTGGAATAGTCATCCGTTTGACCCTTTAGATTCTTTCTCAAGTATTCGTTGCCGTCGATGATTTCCTGCCGCACTTCCTGCTCTGTCTTCTCGTCGGCCTGCGCCACGGCGCCCACAAAAACTAGTAATCCGATTAACACTGTTGCAATTACTTTCACTGTCTTCCCCCATTATTTAAGACTGGAAACGATCGCCCGGCGCAAATGAACCAAACGAATGGACGTAGGAAGGTACGCCCCTGCCCCACTGCGAGTCAATGTACGCCCAGGCACAAAAAAAAACTGTTTAGCCGATCCAGGTACGTGCGTTGCGGAACATGCGAAGCCAGGGACTGTCTTCGTGCCAGTCGGGTGGGTGCCAGGACATCTGGGCGGTGCGGAAGACGCGTTCAGGGTGCGGCATCATGATGGTGATACGGCCGTCGCTGTTGGTGAAGCCGGTCCGGCCTTCGGGTGAGCCGTTGGGATTTTCTGGATATTTATCAGTAGGTTGACCGTCGTTATTCACATAGCGCATGACCGCCGAATCCACAGAGGATGCCGCTCCTACGGAGGCCGTTCCGCCAGTTAAATCCGGGTTCGTAGCGGTGTGGGAGAAATTACGGTATCGGGCACGGCCCTCCCCGTGGGAGACGACGATGGGAATTCGGGAGCCTGCCATACCGGTCATAAACAACGACGGGGATTCCTGTATCTCCACCAGGCTTAGCCGCGCCTCGAATTGCTCGGAGCGGTTACGCACGAACATTGGCCAGTGTTCGGTGCCGGGGATTATCTCATGCAATGCTGCGAACATCTGGCAACCGTTGCACACGCCTAAGGCGAACGCGTCGCCACGTTTGAAAAAATCGCTGAATTCCCTGCGCGCCCGCTCGTTGAACAGTATTGATTTGGCCCAGCCTTCGCCGGCACCCAATACGTCGCCATAAGAAAAACCGCCACAAGCGACGACGCCGCGAAATTCTCTTAATGAACGGCGACCACTGAGGATGTCACTCATGTGCACATCACAGCTCTCGAAACCGACACGTTCGAATGCGGCAGCCATCTCCACGTGCCCATTGACGCCCTGCTCTCGCAGGATGGCCACTGCGGGGCGCTTGGAATCAACGAACGGTGCGGCGATATCTTCGACGGGATGAAACGTCAGATATGCATTGAGACCCGGATCGTGTCGATCCAGTAATCTGTCGTATTCTTCTTGCGCGCACTCAGGGTTATCGCGTAACGATTGCATGCGATAGCTGGTCTCGGCCCAGGTGCGCTGCAAGTCGACACGATCGGCGTCAATAACCTTGGTCGTTCCCATCGTCACAACAATACGATCGTGGCGTGCCGGCGCGCCAATCACACTGCTATATTCAGTAAGCCCCGCGCGTTGTAAATGTGCCGCTACGCGGGATTCATCTTTGGTGCGTACCTGGATCACCGCGCCCAACTCTTCACTGAACAGTGTTGCGGCAGGTCTTTCGCTGGCAGGCAGATCGATGACCAGTCCTGTGCGCGAGGCAAAAGCCATCTCGCACATCGTCGTGAGTAAACCTCCATCGGAACGATCGTGATAGGCCAACACCAAATCCACATCACGCAGTGACTGGATGACATCGAACAGGCTTTGCAAGCGCTGCGGGTCGTCCAGATCGGGCGTCTCGTTACCGAACTGGCTGTAGACTTGCGCGAGGCATGAGCCACCCAAACGATCGAGGCCGGCACCTAAATCAATCAGAATCAACAGGGTGTCCTGTTCGGTGTTGAGCTGTGGTGTCAGCGTCTTGCGGACATCGCTGACCGGTGCAAAGGCCGAGACCATCAATGACACCGGCGCCGCAACACAACGCTCGCCCCTCCCGTCCTGCCACGCGGTACGCATGGACAAGGAATCCTTGCCCACCGGTATGGCGATGCCTAATGCCGGGCACAGTTCCATACCGACAGCACGCACCGTGTCATAAAGATCTGCGTCGTCGCCTTCGAAACCCGCCGCGGCCATCCAGTTGGCGGACAACCGCACGTCGGACAACCTTGTGATTGAAGCGGCGGCAATATTCGTAATCGCCTCGCCCACGGCCATCCGACCAGACGCGGCGGCATCTAAAACGGCCACCGGTGTGCGTTCCCCGATGGCCATCGCCTCGCCGGTATAGCCCTCGAACCCGGATAGGGTCACGGCCACGTCGCTGACCGGTTCCTGCCAGGGACCGACCATTTGATCCCGCGCGGTTAAGCCGCCAACACTTCTATCACCAATCGTGATCAGAAAGCGTTTGTCCGCAACGGCCGGAAATACCAACAAGCGGCACAAGGCATCGACCAGATCGATATCGGTGCCATCAAAATCGTCCGTGGGCGATGTTTTACGCTGCGCCTCGCGTTGCATCTTCGGCGGATTGCCAAACAACGTCTGCATGGGCATGGCAACAGGCAGATTGTCGAAGTAGCGATCGTTGACCTGCATATGCGGTGATTCGGTAGAGGCGCCGATTACCGCAAACGGGCAACGCTCGCGTGCACACAAAGCTGAGAAGTCGCCGAGTCTATCCGGCAGGATCGCCAGCACATAGCGCTCCTGGGCTTCGTTACACCAGATACCCATCGGCGACATACCCGGTTCCGCATTGGGGATGTCGCGCAACTCGATCAGGCCGCCGAGCCCGCTGTGATCCAGCAGTTCCGGTACGGCATTGGATAAACCACCGGCACCAACATCGTGAATCAACACAATGGGATTCTCGTTGCCTTGTGCCCAGCAAGCGTCGATGACTTCCTGTGCGCGGCGTTGCATCTCCGGATTGCCGCGTTGTACGGAGGCAAAATCCAATTGCTCATCGCTTTGACCGCTGGACATTGACGAGGCCGCACCACCACCGACACCGATCAACATTGCCGGGCCACCCAGCACGACGATCAGAGCATCAATGGGTAAATCGTCTTTTTCGACATGCTCGGGTCGCACATTACCCATACCACCAGCGAGCATAATGGGTTTGTGATAACCGCGTACGTAATTGCTGTTAGGAATTTTCTGTTCATAGGTTCTGAAATAACCGGCCAGTGCCGGTCGGCCAAACTCGTTGTTAAACGACGCCGCACCGATCGGGCCGTCGAGCATGATGTCCAGGCTTGAGACAATTCGTGACGGCCGGCCGTAATCTTTTTCCCAGCCGTGCCGGAAACCGGGTATATGCAAATTCGAAACACTAAAACCCGTGAGACCCGCCTTGGGCTTGGCGCCACGCCCAGTTGCCGACTCATCCCGTATCTCTCCACCGGAACCCGTTGCGGCACCGGCAAACGGTGAAATAGCCGTCGGATGATTATGTGTCTCCACTTTCATCAGCAGGTTCACGGCTTCGTCATGAAAGCCGTATTGCCCGTCATAAGGATTGGGGAAAAAGCGGCGAGCTCTCGCGCCCTTAACGACAGCTGCGTTGTCCCGATAGGCCGACAACACGCCGTCGGGCGATTTTGCGTGTGTGTTGCGGATCATTGTAAAAAGGGAGTGTTCCTGTTCGGCACCGTCTATGACCCAGTCAGCATTGAAAATCTTGTGACGACAATGTTCTGAGTTGGCCTGCGCAAACATCATCAACTCCGCCTCGGAAGGATTGCGATCGGCGCGCAGATAAAACTCGAATAGGTAATCGATCTCAGGCACTGATAACGCCAGGCCCAGCCTGTTATTGGCCGCCACCAGTGCCTCGCGTCCGCGTGTCTCGACCGGAATCAGCCCGACGGGCGCCGGGGGTGCCACCGCAAACAAGGCCGCCGCTTCGCTGCGATCGGTCAACAGGGTTTCTGTCATGCGATCGTGTAACAACGGGGCGATCGACTGTAGTTCGGCGTCGCCCAGGCCATCATGGCACTCCAGCCGGTATTCGACACCGCGTTCGATACGTCTCAACGCGGCCAGACCACAATTTTGCGCGATTTCGGTGGCCTTGCTCGACCACGGTGAAATCGTACCGATCCTGGGGATGACCAGCAATTGCCCGGTCGCCATCCAGTATCCGGCGGAAGGACCATAACGCAGCAGTCGGTCGAGCAGTTCGCTTTCTTCCAAGTGCAGCGCTCGTTCTGTTTCGACGAGGTGCACAAAGCGTGCATCAAGACTCGCAACATGCGATGTTACAGACCGGATCTGTTCCAGCTTTTTGGCCAGTCGAAAATCCGACAAGGCGGACGCGCCCGGCAGCAACAGCATCAGACTGTCCTCACGTGTGGTGGTGTCAACCGACATCGCGCCAATCCAGTCCGTCTTGTTGATCTGCTATTTGTACTTCACTGGCCTCGCAACCCAGGCCACCGGCCAGTGCCGCCCTCGCCAGTTCAGGCTCATTGTTTTTTTCGCTGAGGTGCACGCCGACGATCTGTGTCAGGGAACTGCAATCCATGTTGTCGAGCATGTCTGCAGCCTGTTGGTTGCTCAAATGCCCGTAGTTGCAACCCACGCGCTCCTTTAAGTGCGCCGGATAAGGACCGGCGGCAAGCATGTCAGGCGCATGATTGCATTCCAACGCCAGGGCATCGCAGCCTTGATACACCTTGAGCATATGCGCACTGATGTGTCCAGTGTCGGTCAGAATCCCCAAGCGATGTGCGCCGTTGCCGAAAACATATTGACAGGGTTCGCGGGCATCGTGTGGGACCGGTGTTGGTTCGATCTGCAAATCACCGATGGAAAAGGTCTCATGACAATTGACCAACCGCAGTTTGGCCAGGTGTGCATCGCGCAGTGCAGCGCATGTTCCCGGTGTCATCCATAGTTCGATGTCGTGACGACGGGCAAAACGGACGGCTCCTGCAACATGGTCGCCGTGTTCATGTGTGATAACGACGGCAGCAATGTCGCCCGGCCGGCGTTTCAGCCGACGTATGCGTTTTTCGGTTTCTTTGGCGGAAAAGCCGCAGTCGAGCATGACGCAGGTATCGCCACTTTCGATCAGCGCCGCGTTACCGCGGCTGCCGCTACCTAGATAAGAAAAACGCAGCTTCAAATGCCGTACTCATTTCTTACCGTCACCGGATGGAAAAACCGGCATTGGAAATTGGCTTACGTTGCTGCTGCCCCCGTCGCTGATCTTGCTGACACCCTGACGATCGACCTGATCGATGCGGATCACGGTCTGCATGGGCAAAAAGGTTTTGCTGACACCGGCAAACTCGTCGCGTATGCGTTCTTCGGACGGATCTACGACCAGACCGCCGCGTTCGCCGAATACCAGGTCTTCGACTTGTACGAATCCCAGCAACCCAGCGTCGGTAACTTTGCGGGCATAGATTTCGTATATCTTGCCCTGACTGTGGAAAGTGATGCGGTAGAGTTTCTTTTCGGCCATGGTCCGCACAACGCCCTAGACCGGCGCAGTATGCCACAGAGCCGGTCGACTTATGTGGCAAATAGATACGCCGGAACTCGAACCGGCTAGCGCAATAAAAAGCCCAGCAATACCAGCAACAATATGATGGAAATGATGGCGATCCAAACAACTGCCCCGGGTCGCTTGCCCGAGGGTATGTCGCCACCCGCAACCCCGGTCTCTTTGCCGCTGGCGGCCATGTGCAGCAGCCGGTGGCGCAACTTGCGGTACGCCGGCATCGATAAGCGCCCGTGCTGGTGATCATCCACCAGTTGCTTCAATGCTTTGGCGATTTCCTGCTCGCTGTCTTCCAGTTCGCTGGTCACATCAGTTTTTCCTGTTAAATTCGATTACGGCGACCGTAATATTGTCGTTCGCTTGACCCTGCATGGCCTCGTCCAGCAAAGCCTGACAGGCCGCCTCACAATCTCCTGTACCGAGACAACGTGCCATTGCTTCGTCGCTGAGATCTTTGTAAAGGCCATCACTGCATAACAGATACCGGTCACCATCGGCCAGCTCGCGCAGATCCACGTCCAGATAAAGGTCTTCTGTGCCACCGACTGCCCGCGTAATCACATTTGCGAGCGGGTGCTCCTCGGCCTCTTCACGGGTCAACTCACCGATCTGGACCATGACTTCGACCTGACTGTGATCGATGGTAAGTTTTTGCAGCTCCCCGGCTCTGAGTCTGTACGCGCGGCTGTCGCCTGCCCACACAATGACCGTGTGCCGACCCCCCATCACCAGCAAGGCGACTACGGTGCTGCCAATCGTGCGCATAAGCGCAGAGTTGTTGGCAGTTTCATAAAGATTCATGTTGACGTCGAGAAGCCGGTCCTCAACTTCATCAAGAAAATCGGCGGGGTCTTCGTGCGACTCCACATCTCCCAAGCTTTCCACGATCATTCTGCTGGCTACATCACCGGCATCGTGGCCACCCATACCATCGGCCACGACCCACAGGCCGCGCGCAGGAAGCGCGAGACTGGCGTCTTCGTTGACCTCGCGCACTTTACCCGGATGGGTGGTAGTCGCCGATACCCAACTGAAGGCCGCGTCACCCATTGTGTCGCACCGTTTCGGACACAAGTTGAAGCAATATTGTCACTTTCGTGTGTAACTACTTATGTGATCCAGAATTACGTTATCGCTAACGCGCGGTGTGGGCCAAAGCCTAAATGGACTCGCATCCTCGACGCCACTTATTGAGCGAATCCTATCCGCTTGAATCCGCTAAATATGTGGCGGAGAGGGTGGGATTCGAACCCACGGTACGCGTAAGCGCACACTTGATTTCGAGTCAAGCCCGTTCGACCACTCCGGCACCTCTCCACACTCCCGCCCCGGGTGCCTTACCGGAACGTCCGGTATCATAAATGAAGCCTCGAGTTCTGGCTATCCAAGGGAGCTACCATTGCGGCTGGTCATTGCCATATTGTTGCTGGATGCCTGCCTGTTTCTGAGTACGTGCTCGGAACCACCGTCTCTGCTAGACACCGTCATCGAACGAGGCACGTTGCGCGTGGTGACGCGCAATAGTCCGACGACCTACTATCTTGGCAACGACGGACCAACGGGACCGGAATACGAACTGGCACGCGCTTTTGCTGACAGCATTGGCGTGGAATTGGAAATATACACTCCGGAAACCTTTGACGAGGTCATTCCGGAACTGTTGAATTATCGGGCCGATATTGCGGCGGCTGGACTGACGATTACCGATACACGAAGCGAGCAATTACGCTTCACCCGCCCCTATCAGGACATCAGCCAGCACGTGATTTACCGTATCGGAACGCCCCGGCCACGCACCATCGAAGATTTGCTGGACAAGCGGATCGCGATTGTTGCCGGTAGTAGCCACGCTGAAACCCTGCGACGGTACAAACAGCAATTTCCTAATCTGGCCTGGAGCGAAGTGCCTGCCACCCAGGGTGACGAGCTGATGTACTGGGTAGCACAGCGCCATATCGACGTGACAGTGGTCGATTCGAATGAGTTTGAAATCAGCGGTCGTTATCACCCGGAATTGCGCATTGCGATGACGCTGGGCCAAAGCGATCAGCTGGCATGGGGCCTGAGACGCAGCGAAGATCACAGTCTGTACCGCCTGGCCACACGCTTTTTCGAACAAGGCCGCGGTGCCCAGCTGGTTGCAAGCATCCGGGAAAAGTATTACGAAAACCGCACCCGTCTCGACTATGTCGGAACCAAGCGTTTCTTACATCATGTCGAGGGACGCTTGCCGGAGTTTCGCGGAATATTTCAGGCTGCCGGCATCCAGAATGATATCGACTGGCAGCTCCTGGCTGCGGTGGGATATCAGGAATCGCATTGGGATCCGGCCGCTGTCTCACCCACCGGTGTACGCGGCATCATGATGTTGACTAAGGCCACGGCCGCACAACTTGGTATCCGTGATCGCCTAGATTTGCAATCGAGTATTTTTGGCGGCGCTCGTTACCTCGTGCGCATGAAGAAGAAGATTCCGGAGCGCATAATTGATCCTGACAGAACCTGGATGGCGTTGGCCGCGTACAATGTCGGATTTGGGCATCTTGAGGACGCGCGAATCCTGACGCAGCGTTTTGGGAAAAACCCGGATCGCTGGAATGACGTCCGTGAACAACTGCCGCTACTTGCACAGAGCAAGTACCACAGTACGTTAAAACATGGCTATGCCCGGGGTTGGGAACCGGTTATCTATGTGAACAACATACGCAGTTATCGCGAACTGCTGGAATGGCATTTCTCATCACGTAAGCGCGACCTGAATCTGCTGCTGGCCGAAGAAATACCGCCGGAAACGGCAGGACGATCAACCTCGGCGGCTGGCAAAGAATTCTTTTAGCACACGGCCAGTGATATCGGCCAATACACCACCGTCAACCTCGATACGGTGATTAAGTGCCTCGCAACCGGTGACATCCAACACAGTTCCACAGGCACCTGACTTGGGATCCGCAGCGCCGTAGACTAACCGCTCGATACGCGCGTGAATCATCGCGCCGGCGCACATAGCGCACGGTTCTAGCGTCACGTAAAGCGTACTGCCCGTCAGCCGGTATGTCTGGCTGGCGCGGCCCGCATCCCGCAAGGCAAGAATTTCTGCGTGTGCGCTGGGATCGTTGGTGCTAATGGGTCTGTTCCAGCCCTCACCGATTACCCGGTCATTCTGGACGACGACTGCCCCTACGGGCACTTCCCCGGCCCGTGCCGCGCGGCATGCGAGCAACAGCGCGTGCTGCATCCAACGCTCGTCAACATTTGTGGCCGCCACCGTTATCCCCACGCAATAGTTACCCTGTTTACAAAGTCATAGTGTCGAGTTTCAACATGCTAGTAACAAGCTGAACTGATCAAGATTTGTCACTCTTCACACTTTGTCAATAACCAACTGTCGAAATACTTTACACTGATTCCGTCCCGGCTTATCTCAAGTGGCTGTGCCCCAACAGGAAAGCACACTTGGTCCAAAAATTGCATATATTAGGTACTAGGGCATCAACCGTACGCCCAGTACGTAAAGGCTCACCGACAAGCCATGTTTTGATCACTGGAAGAGGTCGAAATGCCTACGTCGCTTACTGAATACAATTTCATCGAAAAAATTCGCGTCGCCTGCAAAGTCTTCGCAACGCTTCTTCTTGTCTCCTGCAGCGTGAATCTGTATGCACACCCGCCATCAGGTTCGAGTGATTTTCAGAAAGTACCGATTGCCACAGATTTGGCCAACGCGGTGGATTTTGAAATCGCGGATGATGGCAGAATATTTATTCTTAACCGATACGGTGAACTTCTAGTCTATTCTCCGACAACACAGAATACCGTGGTTGGAGCAACTTTTAATGTATACACCGGTGTCGAAGCCGGTTTGATTGGCATAGCGTTCGATCCCGGCTTTGCCTCAAATCAATTCGTCTATCTATATTACTCTCCCCCGTCGCCCTCGGTTAATCGGCTTTCACGATTTACTATGCTCGGGAACCAGTTGCAACCCAGTTCTGAAGTCATTCTCTTGGAGGTTCCGGTAAATAGGCAACAAGGGCACCACGACGGCGGTAATCTCGAATTCGACAATTTCGGCAACCTATACATCGGGACCGGCGACGATACGTTTCCATCCAACTATGCCCCGCTCGATGAAACCGACCATCGTAAAAGTGCTGAAAAGTCTTCGGCGAATTCCATGGATCTAAGAGGCAAGATCCTACGTATTCGGCCATTGCCTGGCGGAGGCTACTCAATCCCAAGCGGCAATTTGTTTACGGAATTGAGCCAAGGACTCCCTGAGATTTATGTTATGGGGGCGCGAAACCCATATAAGTTTTCCATTGATCCTGCCACGAATTGGTTATTCTGGGGAGATATTGGGCCGGATGCGAACCTTGACGGACCCGAAGGACCATCTGGAAAAGATGAGATAAACCTTACTAAAGAATCTGGTAATTTCGGATGGCCTCACTTTATCGGCCCAAATCTCCCGTACCTGAATACTTATCTGAACTATTACTTTGACCCGGCCGCACCAACAAACGATTCGATTTGGAATACCGGTCCTCGATTACTTCCGCCAGCGGAAGGCGCCTGGATCACAGTAGCACGTGCATCATACATGGCCGGTCCCGTTTATCATTTCGACGACCAAAACCTGAATCCCAACAGGCTTCCCGAGTCTTTTGATAATCACTTTTTCTATTGGGATTTCAACACCAGTAGAGTCTGGTTTGTAGAGTTTGATGAAAATGGTCAACTCCTAATAAACGAAGAGTGGACAGAACTGGCGGAACCGGGGCGTGGCTATATCGACTTTGAGATTGGACCCGATGATCAGCTGTATGTACTGGAATATGGCACCGGTTGTTGCGCCCTAGATGTTGGCAATGGAACGCTTCACCGCGTAGATTTCGTCGGAGAGCATGGTAATCGTTCCCCTGTGGTTTCGATGACGGCAACACCACGGAGTGGCTCGCTTCCATTAGAAGTTAGTTTCTCGAGCGTCGGTAGTTTTGATCCAGACGGTGACCCCATTTCCTATCGATGGGATTTCGAGTCAGACGGAATAGACGACGCATTTACGCCAGATGCAGTACATACTTACCAGACACCCGGAATTGTCAACGCACAATTGGTTGTCTCCGATCCTCTAGGTGCCGAATCGTTTGGCAATGTTGCTATTCACGCCGGCAACAATATCGCCGAGGTTGACTTCGTCGCCCCTCTGGAAGGTTCTCTGTTCGAATGGAATGAGTTCGTTGACGTAGAAGTCAGCGTCACTGACGAAGAAGACGGATCAATTTCTGGGGGTGGGATTCAATGTTCAGAGGTTGAAGTTCAATCCGCACTTGGGCACCTGGAACATGCTCATGATTCAACATTAATTTCAAATTGCACGGGGCAAATCCAATTTTTCTCGGACCACAACACAAATGGTGAAGATCAATTATATTACCAGTTGCAGGCGCGATATACGGACCAAGACAATTTGGCTTCGTTCAAAGTTATCAAACTCTTCCCAAAACAATTCGCGGCGGAGTTTAATGACGAATCTGGTGGCACTGAGCTAATTGCCAATACTGATAATCAATTTGCGTCCGTCAATGCGATTCGCGCAACCGACACTCAGTCATTCATTGTTTTCGAAAACCGCGATCTAGTTGGCATCGACGGTGTGAGCTATCGAGTCGCCTCTGATTCGAATACGGCAGAAATTCAATTGCGGCTTGATTCCGTAGACGGCCCTCTCGTCAAGACTGTCCCTATCCCAAACTCCGGAGGTGCAAGTAATTGGATCGATGCTGCCAGTAATTTTGTTCCGCCTAATGGCCTGCATGATTTGTTCTTCGTGTTTGTTGGAACACCAGGGTTGGCGGGCCTGTTGGACATAAACTCAGTTTCATTTAGCGGCCCCGGAGCATCGTATCCGGCGCCACCTGAACTAACTTCGATAACTATTGGTCCCTCATCTACGACGGTGTCTGAGGGCGAGACGCAGCAGTTCACGGCCAGTGGCCAAGATCAATATGGCGACCCCTTTGCCACCAATGTCACCTGGACAGTGTCGGGCGGTGGGACGATCAATGGCAATGGTCTGTTTAGCGCTACCACGGCAGGTGGGCCTTTCACGGTAACAGCCTCTGACGGCGGCCTAAGTGGGAATGCTTCGGTAACGGTTACGGACTCAACACCGCAGAATTTGGCTTTGAACCAGCCGACACAATCGTCATCGAATAAAAACGCCTCACTGACCGCTAGCAATGCAGTGGATGGTGTAGCTAGCACGCGTTGGTCGAGCCAGGTTTCCGATCCGCAATGGATCTATGTGGATCTTGGCAGCGTGTACGCGATAAGCCGTGTCGTGCTCAATTGGCACGCGGCTTTTGGCAAGACCTATGAGATCCAGGTCTCAGATGATGCTTTGAGTTGGACCACGGTATTTACTGAGCCCAACGGTAATGGTGGCGTAGATGACATTACTTTCTCACCAGCCAGTGGCCGCTATGTTCGCATGTACGGTACGCAACGCGGTACTAGAAGGGAATATTCTCTGTTCGAATTTGAAGTATATGGATCGGGCGAAACTGACCCACCCGAACTGACTTCGATAAATATTGGTCCCTCATCTGCGACGGTGACTGAGGGCGAGACGCAGCAGTTCACGGCCAGTGGCCAAGATCAATATGGCGACCCCTTTGCCACCAATGTTAGCTGGACAGTGTCGGGCGGTGGGACGATCAATGGTAATGGTCTGTTTAGCGCTACCACGGCAGGTGGACCTTTCACGGTAACAGCCTCTGACGGCGGCATAAGTGGGAATGCTTCGGTAACCGTAAACGCTGCGGCTGACCCACCTGAACTGACTTCGATAACTATTGGTCCCTCATCTGCGACGGTGACTGAGGGCGAGACGCAGCAGTTTACAGCCAGTGGCCAAGATCAATATGGCGACCCCTTTGCCACCAATGTCGCTTGGTCAGTGTCGGGTGGCGGGACGATCAATGGTAATGGTCTGTTTAGCGCTACCACGGCAGGTGGACCTTTCACGGTAACCGCCACCGACAGCGGCATAAGTGGAAATGCTTCGGTAACCGTGAACGCTGCGACTGACCCGCCCGAACTGACTTCGATAACGATTGGTCCCTCATCTGCGACGGTGACTGAGGGCGAGACGCAGCAGTTCACGGCCAGTGGCCAAGATCAATATGGCGACCCCTTTGCCACCAATGTCACCTGGTCAGTGT
>JAOTXU010000010.1 GCA_029862165.1 Gammaproteobacteria bacterium | reverse complement strand
GAGCCAGTTTTCTGATCCGCAATGGATCTATGTGGATCTTGGCAGCGTGTACGCGATCAGCCGTGTCGTGCTCAAATGGGAATCAGCTTTTGGCAAGACCTATGAGATCCAGGTCTCAGACGATGCTATGAGTTGGACCACGGTATTTACTGAGCCCAACGGTAATGGTGGCGTAGATGACATTACTTTCTCACCAGCCAGCGGCCGCTATGTCCGCATGTACGGCACGCAACGCGGCACCGCATGGGGATATTCTCTGTTCGAATTTGAAGTATACGGATCGGGCGCCACACCGAGTTGGCAAACTCTGCCTGACAGCAGTCAGCAAAGACATGAATCTAGCCTCGCCGTTATTGGAAATCGGATAGTCCTATTAGGCGGTAGAGGTTCAAGGCCGGTTGAAATTTTCGATCTACAAACAGGCGAATGGAATACGTTTTCTGCGCCTCCAATTACACTACACCATTTTCAGGCCGTTACACTTGAAGGCTTGGTTTACGTGATTGGCGCATACACCGGTAGATATCCGAACGAAATCTCTGTTCCAAATGTCTATACATACGACCCAACGCTAGATCAATGGAACCAAGGAACACTCATTCCTGCTGACCGAAGAAGAGGGTCTGCTGGAGCAGTTGTCCATAACAACAAGATATATATTGTCGGAGGAATTGTAGGTGGGCATGGTGAACATGCGGATGCCAAGCCTTGGCTAGATCAATATGACCCAGCGACTAACCAGTGGACGATTCTCCCCGATATGCCTACTGCACGCGATCATTTCGGGGCCGCGGCAGTTTCAGGCAAAATTTACGCGGTAGCCGGCAGAGACTCCGGCATATCGGACAGTCTGGACCATACAATCGGTGCGACGAGCGTCTACGACATCGAAACATTGTCATGGGTTGAGCTCCCGGTTGATTCTGACATCCCTACTGAACGGGCGGGCGTAGCTGTCGCCGCAAACAACGGCGAGATCATTGTCAGTGGCGGCGAAGGATTTGGCCAAGCTTGGGCAACAGTGGAGGCTTTCGACACAAACACCAGTACATGGACAACACTGCCGTCGATGCCAACAGCGAGGCATGGCATGGGAGCAGTAGTCGTCGGCGGTGAATACTACGTATCGTCCGGAGCAACGAGCCAAGGCGGAGGTTCGCAAAGCACAATATTCCAGAAGCTGCCTCTTGGCAATTAACCTATTCCCACTCAATAGTCGCCGGTGGCTTGCCTGAGATATCATAGGTCACGCGGGAAATACCATCGACCTCATTGATAATCCGGTTCGAAACGCGATCGAGAAAATCATATGGCAGTTGCGCCCATCGTGCAGTCATGAAATCCACTGTTTCGACGGCGCGTAAAGCGATGACATACGAGTAATGGCGCACATCACCCATCACCGCAACAGAACGAACCGGCAGAAAAACGGCAAAGGCTTGGCTGACCTTGTCGTACAGTCCGGCCATGCGCAGTTCGGAAATAAAGATATTGTCGGCAAGCCGCAATAGATCCGCGTATTCCTTGCTCACCTCACCCAGAATTCGCACACCGAGACCCGGCCCGGGGAACGGGTGGCGGTAAACCATATCGTACGGCAGCCCAAGCTCCAATCCAATCTCACGTACTTCGTCCTTGAATAATTCACGTATCGGTTCTACCAGAGTCATGCGCATGTGCTCAGGCAGGCCGCCAACATTGTGATGCGATTTGATTACGTGTGCCTTACCGGTACCGGCGGCTGCCGACTCGATGACATCGGGATAAATCGTTCCCTGTGCCAGAAATTCGATGCCTTCGAGCTTGCACGCTTCCGCCTCAAAAACCTCGATGAACATACGTCCAATTGCCTTGCGCTTGTCCTCCGGGTCACCGATACCAGCCAAAGCAGACAAAAACCGATCTTCCGCGTCGACACGTATGATCCGAACACCCATGTGTTCAGCAAAAGTCGCCATTACCTCGTCGCCCTCGTGGTGGCGCAGCAGTCCGGTGTCGACAAAGACACATGTGAGTTGATTGCCAATCGCACGATGCAACAGGGCCGCCACTACTGAGGAATCCACACCACCGGACAGACCCAGTAGCACTCTCCCATTGCCAACCAGCGCCCGTACATTGGCTATGGAGTCGTCGATGATGTTGCTGGCGCCCCATAAGCCCTGGCAGCCGCAAATATCACGCACAAAACGTCGCAGGATGCGTTTGCCCTGATGGGTATGGGTTACTTCCGGGTGAAACTGTAAGCCGAAAAAATTGCGGCCCTGGTCGGCCATGCCAGCCAACGGCGCGCTATCGGTTTCCGCGATCAATTCGAATCCGGGCGGCAGGCTCTCAACGCGATCACCATGACTCATCCAAACGTCCAGCAATGGCGCACCATGTGCATCGGCATGATCTTCTATGCCTTCCAACAAACTGCTGCCGCCACTCACAGTTACGCGTGCATAACCAAACTCTTTTCTGGCCGACGTCGCTACGACACCGCCAAGCTGCGCGGCCATCGTTTGAAATCCGTAACAGATCCCCAGCACCGGTACACCCAACTCGTAGACCAGGTCGGGCGCCTTGGGTGGCGTATCAATAGTTACCGATTCCGGGCCACCCGACAGGATGATGCCACGCGCAGCGAATTTCCTTAACGCCGATTCTTTAATGTCCCACGGCAGTATCTCGCAGTACACGCCCTGCTCTCGTACCCGCCGTGCGATGAGCTGCGTGTATTGCGAACCGAAATCCAGCACCAGGATACGCTCGGCATGGATGTCCGGCGTTGTGATGTTCATTTCAGTCACGACGCCCGAAACGATAGTTGGGCGGCTCTTTGGTAATCGTGACGTCGTGCACGTGGCCTTCGACAACACCGGCACCGGATATCCGGACAAAGACGGGTCTTTCACGCATCGTAGCGATATCTGGGCTGCCAGTGTAACCCATGGACGAACGCAAGCCACCCGCCAGCTGATGCACAATATTTACTAGAGCGCCTTTGTACGGCACGCGCCCTTCAACACCTTCTGGAACCAGCTTTTCTATTTCGTCCGTGGGATCTTGAAAATAACGATCGACCGAGCCGTGACGTTGCGCCATCGCACCCAGTGAACCCATCCCACGATAGGTTTTATACGAACGACCCTGGTACAACTCGATTTCGCCCGGTGCTTCATCCGTACCGGCGAACAGGCCGCCCACCATCACGGTGTGTGCACCGGCGGCAATGGCTTTGGCAATATCACCGGAATAACGAATGCCACCATCAGCGATTAGCGGTACGCCTGTACCCTCCAACGCGGACGCAACGTTGGCAATGGCTGTAATCTGCGGCATACCGACGCCCGCCACGACACGAGTTGTGCAAATCGAACCCGGTCCGATGCCAACTTTGACCGCATCGGCTCCGGCCTCAATCAATGCTAGAGCTGCGTCTCCGGTGACGACGTTGCCACCGATCAACGCCAGATCCGGCCACGCCTCACGGATGCGCCGCAACGTGTCTAACACGCCGACTGTATGGCCGTGTGACGTATCGACAACGATCACATCAACTCCTGCGCTGACCAAGGCTTGTACACGATCGAGCGTGTCGTCTGCCGTACCCACAGCCGCACCCGCTCTCAGTGCGCCCCGCTCGTCCTTGCTCGCATTGGGGAAGTCCGACGCCTTCTGAAAATCCTTGACAGTGATCATGCCTTTGAGGTGATAACCATCGGCAACTACGAGAACTTTTTCGATGCGGTGCTTGTGCAGCAAATGCAGTACTTCTTCTTTAGGCGCGTTCTCCGGCACCGTAACCAATTTTTCCTGCGGCGTCATAACGGTCGAAACCGGCGCATCCAGCTGCGTTTCAAATCGGAGATCGCGATGCGTTACGATGCCAACAACCTCGTTGCCGTCGACCACAGGCACACCAGAGATGTTCTTTTCACGCGTGAGAGCAATTACCTGCTTTATGCTTTGGTCAGGTGTAACGGTAATCGGGTCGGTGATTATTCCGCTTTCGTACTTCTTCACTCGCCGCACATGGCGCGCCTGCGCGACCGCCGTCATGTTCTTGTGAATAAAACCCAGTCCGCCTTCTTGCGCCAGGGTAATCGCGAGCCGCGATTCGGTGACCGTATCCATCGCCGCGGAAACGAGCGGCAGACGCAACGCCATATTTCGAGTCAGGTTCGTACCGAGATCAACATCGCGCGGGAGTATTTCCGAATAAGCAGGCTGAAGCAGTACGTCATCGAATGTGAGTGCTTCCTGTATGACGCGCATATCGGTAACCTGCCTGCCTGAACTAACGTTAACCGGCCATTCTACGGGCTTGAGTTTTTTCCGTAAAGACCGCCTTTGGCCAGAAATTAACACCGGCAACGCCGGTGGCTTATGATGTGCCCTATCATGAGCACCATGGACCCTTCGTCAGACAGCCCGCAACTGAGCCTCGTTCCGACCCGTGACGTCTATACCATCACGCGTCTCAATCGCGAAGTGCGCAAGGAACTGGAAATCGGTTTCGGTACCCTTTGGGTGGAAGGCGAGTTGTCGAATCTGCGCAAGCCCGCGTCGGGACATCTTTATTTTACACTCAAGGACGATCGGGCTCAGATCAAGTGCGCCATGTTTGCCTCGCGCAATCGCGCGCTGGATTTTCGCCCCGCTGACGGTACTCAGGTTCTTGTGCGTGCCAGACTGACCGTGTACGAGCCACGCGGCGATTACCAACTCAACGTCGAATCGATGGAGGAAGCCGGTGAGGGCGCATTGCGTCGTGCCTTCGAGGAGCTGAAGAAAAAACTCGCTGCCGAAGGCTTGTTTGATCAGGATCGCAAACAACACCTGCCCGCATTGCCGGCACGCATCGGGATTATTACTTCGTCCAGTGGCGCGGCGCTGCGCGATGTGTTGAAAGTGCTGCGTCGTCGTTTCCCCGCCATCCCGGTGCTGGTCTACCCGGTTTCAGTGCAGGGCTCGGCGGCCGCCGGTGAAATTGTGAGTGCTATCGAGCTCGCCGAAAAACGTGCCGACTGTGATGTCCTGTTGTTAACGCGTGGCGGTGGATCGCTGGAGGACTTACAGGCTTTTAATGAGGAGGCCGTCGCACGCGCCATCGCCGACTGCGCCATTCCGCTGATTTGCGGTGTCGGCCACGAAATTGATATCAGCATTGCGGATTTTGCGGCCGATCAACGGGCACCTACACCGTCTGCTGCGGCAGAGATGCTGGTTCCGGATCGACGCGAATGGCAACGGGGTCTGATCGGTACAGCAAATCGTCTGGTCACAGCCGTCCGACAAAAACTCGGCGACAGCAGACAACAATATGCCCACCAATCACGTCGGTTGGACGTACAACATCCGGGACAACGGTTGCGTCAGCAGAATCAGCGCATGGATGAACTCGAGCAGCGGCTCAGCGGTCATGTCCGATATCGTCTTGGCGCGCTGCGCAGCCAGTTGGTCGAGTATCGCGCGCATTTGCACCGTGTCGCGCCAGCGCAGCGCATCGCGCGTCTCACAGACGGCATATACAATACGCGCAGGCACCTGCAAACAGCCACACAGACAATTATCGAAGGCTATAACGCCCGGTTGTCCGTCGCCGCACGAGCACTGGATGCGGTCAGCCCATTGGCTACGCTGGCCCGGGGCTATGCGATCGTCTCAATCACCGGGGACGACGGCATAAAACAGATTGTACGCAAGGCCGACGATCTCACTCCGGGCACGGCGTTTGAAGCCCGGGTCGCCCATGGCATCATCGATGCGACTGTAACCGGAACCCGCAAGGAAGAATCATGAGAACTATCGGCCTATTGCTCGTGTTGTTTGCGTGCAATGCACTTGCCCTGCCACAACATTCGCCCGTTCCCGGTGGCGTGGCGATACTGGAAGTACCGGACCTCGATGGCGCCGCACCCATTGCCACCTACAACGGCAAGCGTGTCATGGTGCAGCTGCTCGATGGGCGTTGTGTAGCCATCGTAGGTCTAACGCTTGGCACCAAGGCAGGCGAGAAAACACTCGAGCTGGAAGGCGTGGCCGGTACACGTGCGCGATTGAAATTTGTCGTCGACAAGAAGGCGTACGAAACCCAACGTCTGACCATTACGAACAAACGCATGGTCGATCCGACCGCTGAAGACCTGGTGCGTATCGGCAAGGAACGCAAACGCATAAATGCTGCATTGGAAAGGTGGACCGATCAGGCTACCGTCCAGGTAGCACTGCAACGACCGTTACAGGGGCCACAGAGCAGCCCTTTTGGTTTGCGCCGGTTCCTTAACGACAAACCGCGAAGCCCGCACAGCGGCATGGACATCGCCGCGGATGAAGGCACACCGATACTAGCTGCAGCATCAGGCACAATCAGTGAAACCGGCGGTTATTTCTTTAACGGCAACACTGTATTCATCGATCATGGTCAGGGCCTGACGACGATGTACTGTCACATGAGCGAGATCAAAGTCGAACCAGGACAGACGGTGCAACAAGGCGAGGTCATCGGCCTGGTCGGTGCTACTGGACGTGTAACCGGACCGCACCTGCACTGGAGCGTCACACTCAACGATGCACGCGTCGATCCGACGTTGTTCCTGCCAGCGGAATCCTTGTGAAGATCGGCCATATCTGAGCAGCCTCTGGGGCAGGATGAGACCTGTTGTCACGCCACGCAAAACAAGGTCTGGTCATCCGAGCCGGATGGGCTGGCCCGGGAATGGTGTCGGATAACGGACGACACGCCACCTGAGTATCAAACGGCGTGCTGCAGTTAGGCAAGAACATTATCCCGCATTGAGGAAACGACTCAAGACGGGGCGAAAACGGTCCATATCGACAAGGAATGAATCGTGACCCTGATTCGATGACAATTGCTCGAAGACCAGCTCGCGATCAGGAACCTGCAGTAACGCCGCTAGCTCGCGTTGCTGTTCAACTGGAAACAAAATATCACTAGTGACGCCAACTATGAGTACACGGCTGGCCTTGACACAGGCCAGACCGGTTTCCAGGCACCCACCGTGATCGGCCGCATCGAACAGATCCATGGCGCGCGACAGATACAAATAACAGTTGGCGTCAAACGAGCCGCTGAACTTGCGCGCATGATGTTCCAGATATGACTCGATCTCGAATTCGATACCAAAAGGCTGATCGGGATGACGATATTCATCGGCAGGAGCCCGCTCCCGGCCAAAACGCTGCTTCCATTCATCCGCGGAGCGATAACTGACCATTCCGAGCTTGCGCGCCAGATGCATGCCCTGCTCTGCGCCGTGACCCTGATACTGCCCATCATTCCACTCGGGATCCGAACGAATTATCTCGCGTTGCAATGATCGCATGGCAATGGCAAACGGCAGCGCTCGAGCCGCAGATGAAATCAATATCAACCCGGCTGCCCGGTCTGGATGCATCATGGCAAAGGCCAGTGCTGACATGCCGCCCATCGATGGACCGATTACATAGGCCACTTGGTCGATACCCAGTACTTCAATGACATCCGCACCGCATTGCGCGATGTCTTCGATCGAGAGAATCGGAAATGTCAGTCGGTAGGTTTCCTCGGTATCGGGGTTCACCGACGACGGCCCGGTCGTACCAAAACAACTGCCCAGTGAATTGACGCAGATCAAAAAATAGCGGTCCGTGTCGATTGCCCGGCCGGGTCCGATCATGTCCTCCCACCAACCGGGTGATTGATCCTCGCTCGCCGACGCCGCGTGTGCTGACGGCGATAAACCGGTAAATAGCAAAATAGCGTTATCCCGACGCTTGTTCAGCTCGCCCCAGGTCTCGTATGCGATTCGCACACCGTCAAGTTCGCCGCCGCGGTGCATTGCGAACGGTCTGTTGAGACTGATATGTCGACGGTTTCCGGACATGTGTCATCCAGGTTTCACTGGCCGGTCATTCTGACCAATGAAAAACCAAAAATCCACGATTACGCCGCAGACAAGAAAAAGAGGCCGCTTCCCTGCCTGAATATATGATATTGCCGCCACCATTACCCTCCCCCGCAGGGGAAGGGAATAAGAAGCGGTGTGAGCCGGCTATTTGAAGAACTTACCGACGATATCCAACAGACCGCCACCACGTTTTGGTTCGGGCTCGGGTTCTGGCGCAGGTTGCGACGGCGCGTTGATATCGAGCATCTTCCCCAGAATGGCACCAAAGCCACCGCCACCGGTGATCTGGTCCAGTGCACCGCCGGCACGTCCGGGAATATCCGGTTGCCGGCCCAGACCGGAAGACTGTGCCTTGCCGGAAATTCCGCCCATCATGGCTGCTGCGATCATTGGCAACATCGATTTGAGAATACCGACATCGATTCCGGTTTTTTGTGCCGCTTGCGTTGCAACCTGCCGACTGCGGTCTTTGTTTCCCAGGATATGCCCGAGAATACTGTTACCCTCGTCGATACCGGTCGGGCTGGCAATCTCTGCGGGATTGTCCACGTACCGTGTGTGGTTTCCCGATTGAATAGCACCGAGCAAATCCTCCAGGCCGCCCGGCTTGGAGATATTGCCTTTCATACCATCGGCCAGCGAAGGAAACAAAGCGGAAACGGCAGAGCCGGCCTGGCTCTCATCCAATTGGCATTTATCAGCCACCTGTTTGAGCAGCCCGCCACCCTGGCCCTCAAGTAACATTTTTAGTAGATCCATCAGAACGCCCCTTATTGGTCGGAAGATATCCATTATCTCAGACTCGGCGGCCCGCGAAAAATCCTGTTTTATTTCTGCTGCTTTCGACTTTTTATCAATTGATTGCGTTTTCTTTGCTGGCGTGGCGTCAACTTGTTGCGCCGTCCTGCAAACGGGTTCTTGCCGGAGCGCAATTCGATGCTGACCGGCGTCCCATGCAGATCGAAAACCTTGCGGAAGTGATTGGCGAGATAGCGCTTGTAAGCGTCTGAAATCCTGTCAACTTGCGTACCGTGAATAACGATCCGTGGTGGGTTTCGTCCGCCCTGGTGTGCGTAGCGCAACTTTGGCCGCCGACCGCGTCGTATCGGTGGCGCATGGGCCATCAAGGCTGCCTCCAGCGACTCGGTAAGTGCCGGCGTTGCCAGATCGGTGGTCGCCGCACGATAAGCGCGGCGCACCGATACCAGCAGCTTGCCTACGCCACTGCCATGTAGCGCAGAAATAAAGTGCCTGGGCGCAAAATCTATGAAAGGCAACTTCACATCCAACAATCGATGCACATCGTTGCGCTCGCTCGATGTCATTCCATCCCATTTGTTGATCGCAATAACCAGTGCGCGGCCGCGGTCCAGGACCAGCCCGAGCAACGAGGCATCCTGTTCGGTCACTCCTTCGTGTGCATCGATGACAGCGACTACAACATTGGCGCGATCTATCGCTTTAAGTGCCTTGATGACACTGAACTTCTCTATCGTGTCACTAACACGTCCCTTGCGACGTACACCGGCGGTGTCAATCAATGTGTAGTGTTGCCCGTCTCGATCGAATGGCACTTCGACGCTATCGCGAGTCGTTCCGGGCTGGTCGTAGGCGACCAGGCGTTCTTCACCGATCAGGCGATTGATTAGAGTGGACTTGCCGACGTTCGGGCGGCCAATGACTGCGACTGCAATACCGTCATCCGCGTCAACGGTATCTGTGGTTTCCTCATCGGTGTAGTCAGCAAGCACGTCATCCATTAACGCGCTGACGCGTTCGCCGTGCGTGGCCGAAACTGCAATTGGATCACCGCTACCGAGCGAATGAAATTCCGCCGCAGCTATTTCTGCATCTAGTCCCTCGGCCTTGTTCACGAGCAGACGCACAACACAACCCTGCCGCCGCAACAACGTTGCGACGTTTTCATCGGCGGCCGTCAGTCCTTCGCGTGCATCGACCATGAAGAAAACCAGGTCGGACTCGTCCAGCGCACGCTGGGTTTGCTGCGCCATGAGGCCATCGAGGCCATCCTCGTCGCCACTGAGACCACCGGTATCCACGACGATGTACGGCACCGGACCGACACGTCCGAAACCGTATTGACGATCACGGGTCAGACCGGGGCGATCCAGAACCAGGGCGTCCCGGCTACGAGTCAGAAAATTAAATAGCGTCGACTTGCCGACGTTGGGCCGGCCGACGATCGCGATAACCGGCGGCATGACACGATCCCCTAGGGTGCGCTCGATTGCGGCATGGTAAATGCGTGCAGTATGCCGGCCTCGTCCTGCACAATCAGTCGCTCGCCCACCGCTAGAGGTTGTGCTGCGATACGGGCGCTGCCGGCGCGGGCGCGCCCAATTATCGATCCATCCCTGGCCGATAGCCAATGTAAAAAGCCTTCGAAATCGCCCACCACTACAGCTTCACCGAATGGTGTCGGCCCGGTCAGGCCACGACGCAACAAACCACTCTGTTCCCACAGACGCTTACCGCTGGCCCGCTCCAGCGCATAGACGTGGCCATCGCCACTGGTGGCATAAAGTGCAGTCCAGTCGGCTGCCAGACCACCGGCACTGGACAGCTGTTCAGCCCAGGCGGCCTGCCCGTCGCCCAGCATCAGCAGTGCTGCACGACTTTGAAAGCCGGCCACATAGACTTCTTCGCCGACTATTACTACATTGCTGTCTATGTCCGTCATGCGATCAAGTTCAGTACGCCCACGGCCTGATGCAAGGGGCGCCTGCCACAGATCGGCGCCATCACGCAGACTCAGAGCGACGACGCGCCCGTTGTCAAAACCGACGATTACGCGATCGCGCGCGGCGGCTGGCTGACCATTGCCGCGCAAGCTAAGTCGTGGCACAGATTGCTCCACTGTCCAGCGCAGCGCACCATTACGCGCTTCCAGTGCGAAGATCTTGCCGTTGACCGCCCGTACGATAACGACGCCCGAATAAATCACGGGAACGGCCAGTAGTTCTCCACTGACTACCTGCGACCAGCGTCGCTCGCCGGTCACGGCGTCGATCGCTACAACGTCTCCGTCCGCCGAGCCGACGATGATTAAACCGTCCCCGTAACCGGGTCCAGCGGTCAGAGCCAAATCCGTGTCATGACTCCAGTCACGTTTGCCGGTGACCAGATCCAGACCCGACACAACACCGGAGTGGGAGGCAGCAAATATGCGGTTGCCATCCGATGCGGGTTTCAGTCCCAGACTCAGATGCTCCGCGCCGCCACCGAGTTTGGTTGACCACGCGCTCTTGATCGTTACGCCGTCTTCAAGCTTCGTCAGTTCGGCAGGCTCTTCCTCGGGGTCTTTTTTTTTCAAGCCGCCGAGACAGGCCTGCAAGGTCACCGCCGACAACAGCACCAACAGGATCAGTTTCCGGTTCATGCGTCGGGTTCTGTAACGGGTGCAACGTCGCTGCTGGTGCCGGCGAGATTGTTGAGCTTCATTTCAACCAGTTGGCGATCGAATAGCCCGGGTTCAAACTTGTCCAATGCGCTTTGATATTCGACGCGTGCTTCAGCATTGCGATCCAAGGCGGCAAAAACGTCACCGCGTACTTCGTGAAATCGCGCAGCAAAACTACCGGGATCCGCCACGACCAATGTTTCGAGCGCCTCGTCGGCACGTTCCTGGGACAACAGCACCCGCGCAAGCCGCAAACGCGCTACCAATCTCAGATGGTCGTCTTTGGCAGTGTCAACGACGTTGCGTAGCTGCTCCGCCGCCATTACCGGTTCATCGGATTGAACATATAGTTTCGCCATGGCGAGTGCTGCCTGACTGGCATAAGGCGTCGCCGCAAAATCACCTTCCAAATTGCCCAGGATGTCGGTGGCAGCAACGCGATCGTTTGTGGCAATTGCTTGAGCAAGCTCCTCATACTGTGCCGATGCCGCTGCGGCCCGCTGGTCGTGAAAGTGATTCCAATATTTCCAGCCACTCAGTACACCAACACCGAGGACCAAGCCGGTAATGATGAAGCTGCCGTTAGCTTTCCACCATTGCTTGATCTCGTCGATCTGCTCTTTTTCGCTTTGAAACTCGTCCACTTCTGATTCACCTCGGATCGCCGACCGGTGCCAGCGAGCGCGACATCATATCAGGTCAAAAAAGCCGCGACACGCTCACCCAGCTCGCCCCACGAACAGCTGGCTTGAGCGTCATCGCTCCGCAGCGGCTTGATTGCCACCACGCTCCGCTCGACCTCGGAATCGCCGAGAATCAGGGCCAGACGCGCCCCGCTACGATCCGCGGCTCGCAACTGTGACTTGAAGCTGCCGCCACCACAGTGATTCCAGAGACGCAGGTCAGGCAGGCGGTCGCGCAGTTGCTCGCTCAGACTGAGTCCTACCTGCATGGCGGCATCGCCGACCATGACGAAATAAACATCGGGTGCGCCGGTATCGATGGCGCTGTCGGCCATTTGCATCAATTCGACCAGCCGTTCGATTCCCAGGGCCCAACCGATGGCCGGCGTAGGCTTGCCACCCAGTTGCTCGACCAATCCGTCATATCGCCCACCAGAGCAAACCGCCCCCTGTGCGCCAAGTTGATCGGTCTCCCACTCAAACACGGTGCGCGTATAGTAATCGAGGCCACGCACCAGCTTTGGATTTACCGTGTAAGCGACATCGGCGTCGGTAAGCAGAGTTTTTAGCGTCCCAAAATGGTTGGCTGATTCTTCGTCCAGATAATCGGTAATGCGTGGCGCACCGCTTATTACTTCCTGCATGTCGGGGTTTTTGCTATCGAGAATACGCATCGGATTGACCTGCAGACGCTTGCGACTATCCTCGTCGAGCAATTTTTTTTGGGCATTCAAATAGTCGACCAGCCGTTCTCGGTAAACCAACCTGGATTCCGGCGTACCCAGCGAATTGATTTGCAGTGATAGGTTTTCCAGCCCCAGCACGCGCCACAGACGCGCCGACAGGAATATGAGTTCGGCATCGACATCGGGCCCGACGAAACCGAATGCCTCCGCACCGATCTGGTGAAACTGTCGATAGCGGCCCTTTTGCGGACGTTCGTAACGAAACATTGGTCCGCGGTACCACAGACGCTGGCGTTGGTTGTGGAGCAAGCCGTGTGTAATGCAAGCCCGTACACAACTGGCCGTCGCCTCAGGACGCAGTGTCAGACTGGTGTTGCCACGGCTATCAAACGTGTACATTTCCTTTTGCACCACGTCGGTCTCCACACCGATAGAACGCTTGAATAGCTCCGTACGTTCCAACAGGGGAAGCCGTATCTCGTGATAACCATAGCCGCGCAATAAAGATTGCGCGGCAGACTCAAGACGATCCCAATATGGAGCCGCGTCACCGAACACATCGTTCATGCCACGGACAGCTTGTATGGAATCGCTCACCTGTGCGGGACCATCAATTGGTTTCGGGATCGATCACGAAGCGTGCGGTATTACCACGCACCGCCCGGCGCGGAACCGGGTAGAACTGTCCGTCAACATCGAGTCTGACCGAACGACTAAGGCCCAGGAAAACTTCAACCGGCGGTTGACCCGAGACCGTCCGGCTACGTCCGGCTATCATCATGTCGTAAATGAGTCGTGTTCCATTGCTGTCGGTCACTTCCACCCAAGAATCGTCGGACACCGAAATACGCAGTTCCACCTCGCGTACGGCCTGGACTTCAGCTTCGGCCACGCTTGCCACAGCAAGTTGCGGCTCGTTCGCCGCTTCTATAGCTGCCCGCTCGGCGGCCGGCACGATGGCGGCCGGGATTGTGTCGGAAATATCAGCCGCATCGTCGGGTTCGCCGGAGTCCGCCAAATCTTCGGAGACGCTCGTAATCGTCACAGGTGGCGAACTACCTGGTGATACAGTTGGCTCTTCGGGTAGTGCAGCGGAGTCAGGTGGGCCACTACGGGAAATAAGCCCCCATAACAGCCACAAGACAATGGCCGCGACCAATACTGCCAGCACCCAACGTAGTTCCTGCCATGATACTCGTGGTTTACGCCGCTCGGCCCGCTGCATCCTGGTGATCGGTGGTGGAGAATCATCACGACCACGTTTGCGGTAGTACGCAATCATCAGGTCATCGGTATCGAGCCCCAACATACTGCCGTACTTGCGCATGTGGCCCTTAGCAAATACGGGGGCGCCCAGTGCGGGGAAATCGTCTTCTTCCAGTGCCTTCAACATCCATTCATCAAGGTGCAGTTCCTGCGCAATATCGTGCAACAGCAAACCACGTGCTTCGCGAGCGCGTCGTAGTTGCACGCCAGGGCCCTCCATTTCGGGGCCTGCGTCTTTTTCAGGATGATCCGTCATTTTGTATTGACTCGGCCAGCAACCGGGATTCGACCGATTCGGGGTATTTCAAACGCAGCTGGACTGCGTAGTTGTCGGCAGCACGGTTATCACCCAGGCTACGCTCAACCTGGACGCCAAGCCACAAGGCCTGGGCCGTCATTTCCGATACGTTTGCTAGGCGCTGCAGGAAAGCCCGTGCCTGAAAATTGCGGTCATCCAGATTTGTCAGTTTGGCCATCTGCCACAACGCATCTGAATAACGCGGGTTAATCTGTAAAGCCTGACGGAAATAGGTCTCTGCTTCTTCGTAGTCCGAGCGTTTTAACACGCAGAGGCCAGCATTGGTGTAGGCAGTCTCTGAAGTTGTGTACGTTGGCACTGTCGCGGCCGCAAGAAAATGTTTGACAGCTTCTTTAATGCGCTCGTTACGACACAGATAGACAGCGTACATGTTGCGCACGTTTGCATCATCATCATCGATACGCAACGCTGTCTTGTAGTGCGTTTCCGCCTGACTGGGTTTGCCGAGCTGCTCGTACACCAATCCCAGGTAGGCATGCGCGGGTGCGAGATGCGGGTCTTGCTCGATCGCGCGATTAAGTTTTTCCAACGCCCGTTCCCGTTGCCCACGCTGCAGATACTCTGAACCTAGGCGCAAGTTTGTGCGCGCGGCTTCCTCAGGCGATGCCTCTCTTAGCGGAGCATCGCCAGTCGTTACACATGCACTGATCAGCATTGCTGCCAACAGACAAATTACAATTCTCATGACCGCCCCCCGGCGCTCTTTGCATGTAGTGGTGAAGTAACAAGATTGTCGACCTGGCCTGCAAGTTGGCCACAAGCCGCCGCGATATCGTCACCACGTGGACGCCGTGTCATTGTACGCAAACCCTGCCGGTGCAGAATACTTTGGAATTCATAGATCGTGGCGCTGCTGGAGCGTTTGTAGCGCCCACCCGGATACGGATTAAAGGGGATCAGGTTCACTTTTGCCGGGCGACCACGCAACAATTTTGCCAGCCCTCTGGCGAGTGCGGGCGAGTCGTTGACGCCTTCAAGCATGACATACTCAAAGGTCACGTAGCGACCGTTTGAATCCGCATAGTCCCAGCAGGCTTCCAGCAAATCGGCAATCGGATGACGGCGATTGATAGGCACCAGCTGATCGCGTAATTCGTCGTCCGGCGCATGCAAAGACACCGCCAACGCGACATTGCAGTCATTCTTCAGGCGACGTATCTGCGGAACTAGTCCGGAAGTGCTGAGCGTAATCCTGCGTCGCGACAGTTCGAATCCGTAGCTATCCAACATTAGCTGCATCGCAGGCACGACAGCACGATAATTTGCCAGTGGCTCACCCATCCCCATAAACACGACATTGCTCACCGGTCGTTCGCTTTCCGTGCTGCCGAGCGCTCGCTGTGCCAGCAGTAGCTGTCCAATAATCTCTGCGGTACTGAGATTGCGGTTGTAGCCTTGCGCCCCTGTTGCACAGAAGGAGCAGTCCAGTACGCAACCTACCTGGCTCGACACGCACAAGGTGCCGCGATCGGTTTCGGGGATAAAGACTGTTTCGATCGCCTGTCCGCCCTCAACGGCGAGTAACCATTTGCGGGTCCCATCGGTACTGATACTTTCTTTCAGCACCTGCGGCAGGGCGATGCTGGCACTCTGATTCAGGTCGGTGCGCAGATCTTTCGACAAGTCGGTCATCGCGTCGAATTCATCCACGCCGCGACGATAAATCCATTTCATCATCTGACGGGCATGAAAAGGTTTCGCACCCCGAGCAGCAATCCATCCCTCGAGCTGCCCCCGGGTCATGCCAAGCACGTGAACTGAGCCGGGTACCGTCATCGCTTCAGCTTATCCACGCGTACGCGGACACAGACCTCCATCAGAAAAGAAAAACTCAATCTCCTGAGCAGCCGTATCCGGCCCATCGGAACCATGCACGACATTCTCTTCTATGGAAGCGGCGAAGTCAGCACGTATCGTGCCGGGATCAGCGTCGGCTGGATTCGTCGCACCCATGATTTCACGGTTGCGTGCTATCGCCTCGGGCCCTTCCAACGCTTGCACAATCACCGGGCCGGATGTCATGTATTGGACCAGATCACCAAAAAAAGGCCGCTCACTGTGCACAGCATAAAAACCCTCCGCTTGTTGACGACTCAGATGCATCATGCGTGCTGCAATGATTTGCAGACCCACGGCTTCAAAACGACGATAAATCTCGCCGATAAGATTCTTTTCTACACCATCAGGTTTGATAATCGATAGCGTACGCTCGACAGACATGCTGACTCCAATGATTCTTCAGACTTGGCCGACGACCCGGCGCGCTTGATGGATCTGCCAAAAAACCGGGCTAACTCTCGGATTCTGGCCGGGTTTTTCTGCCGGCACAACCGACAAAGTGTACTCTGGGCCGCAGACCTACGCAATTGGCTGGTGTTCTGCCCGCCAATACCTCAACGGCCAGGCCGGCCCTTTTGCCCCTGAGCGCGTTGCCCCTGCCTGGCGGGATACACTAGACGCTAAAGCTCTCGCCACAACCGCACTCGCCGCTGATATTGGGATTGCGGAACCGAAAGGCCTCGTTGAGACCGTCCTTGATGAAATCGACTTCGGTGCCGTCGATCATCGGCAGACTGTCCGGATCGACAAATATAGTTACACCGAGGCTGTCAAAACGCACATCATCCGCACCGACTTCGTCGGCGTAGTCGATGACATAGGCGTAACCTGAGCAGCCGGTTTTTCTGACACTCAAACGCAGACCCAGACCGTGCCCACGTCGCGTCATGTAGTTGATTACCCGATCGGCCGCCGCTTGTGTGAGATTGATCAATGCGATGTCCCTTTGGTGGCGTCGCGCAAAGCATCTTCGGCCATAAGTACGCAATTCCACTTTTCTGCTGGTAACTCAAGTTGGCTGGCAATCATATCGAGATCCAGTGACTGCACTTCATTTATGCCCTTACCGGTAATTTCTTCGGTGAGCCAGGAAGCCACTGCAATGGTATGGGGACAACCCCAAGCCCTGAAACCGGCGTGCTCAATCACGCCGTCACTGACATCGAGACAAAACTCGACCAGCATGCCTGCCGACTTGCTACCGGCCCGGCCACTCAAAGCAGATTCGTCACAACCCTCGATTACGTTGCGTGGCTTTTCGAAATGATCAATTACAATATTGCTGTAGTTCATCTGTCGCTCTTCAATACCCATCTAAGACTATGACCCTTTGCCAGCGCGTTAATTCCTACCGAATCAGCATACAGCGATAGTGCGCAGACGGGTAACTTGCTCGCGAATGACCTCTATCGCAACATCGACGTCCTGATCGGTGCTGAATCGGCCCAGACTCATCCGGATGGAGCTCTGCGCCAAATGATCTGGTCGACCCAGTGCCCGCAGCACATAGGAGCCTTCATTAGTGGACGACGTGCAGGCCGAGCCACTGGAGACGGCCAGCTGACGCAATGCGAACAGCAGACTCTCCCCTTCCACGCCCTCAAAACAGACATTAAGCATCCCAGGCGCCCGCGTTTGCAGACAACCATTACACTGAACGCCTCCCACGGTCGCAATGCCATTCCACAATTTTTCACGCAAAGCTCGTAATCGCTGGCCTTCTGCGTCTATTTCCTCGCCAGCAATACGAAACGCCTCGCCCATGCCGGCGATCTGGTGTGTCGCGAGCGTGCCCGAACGCAAGCCACGTTCGTGCCCACCACCATGGATCAGAGGTTGCAAATGCACGCAGGGCTCATTACACACATAAAGCGCGCCGATGCCCTTGGGTCCATACACTTTGTGTCCTGACACTGACATCAGATCTACCGGCATGCGGCTCAAATCGATCTCGACCTTGCCAGCACTTTGTGCGGCGTCGCAATGGAATAAAACATTACGCGAACGACAGAGTTGTCCGATCTCGGCAACATCCTGTATCACGCCGATCTCATTATTGACATGCATGACAGACACCAACACCGTGTCGTCGCGCATGGCATCAGCCACCTGCTGCGGATCGACAATCCCATCTTTGACCGGAACCAGATAAGTGACTTCGCAGCCTTCACTCTCGAGTTGTTTACAGGTATCCAGAACCGCCTTGTGTTCGGTGCGAGACGTAATAATGTGACGGCCCTTGTCAGCATAAAAATGTGCAGCGCCTTTTATTGCGAGATTATTCGACTCCGTGGCGCCCGAGGTCCAGACAATCTCCCGCGCCGTAGCCCCCAGCAATGCTGCCACCTGATTACGGGCAGCTTCCACGTAGCCACGCGCGGTACGTCCCAGCACGTGTGAACTTGACGCAGGGTTGGCGTAGACGCCGTCCATAGTCAGAAACCGCATCATCGTTTCAGCGACACGGGGATCGACCGGCGTGGTCGCAGCGTAGTCCATGTAAACCGGTGGTTTCATTTATCAGTCATCTTCAGTGTCCGGCGCCGATTGTAGACGCTGCACCGAAGTGAGCAAGCCCCGCAGGATGTTCACTTCGTTCTGATCGGGCACCGCCCGGTTGAATAAAAGGCGCACACGCCGCATTAGATGACGGGGATTGTCCGGATTGAGGAATTCTGTTTCTACCATCACTTGCTCGATATGCTCATAGAAGCGCTCAAGTTCGGCCGCCGGTGCCGGCTCCAATTGTGGTGATGCGAGCGACTCGGCGCCACCGGCCGCAATGCGTAACTCGTATGCCACGATTTGCACCGCCATCGCCAGGTTGAGCGACGGGTATTCAGGATTGGCCGGGATGTTGAGTAACCATTGGCAATGATCCAGCTCCTCATTCCGCAGCCCCGTGCGCTCACGTCCAAGAACCACGGCCACAGGCCCCTGGTCTGCCATTGCCAATAATCGTGATGCGCTGTCACGGGCATCGTGAGTCGGCCAATGATGGGTGCGCAGCCGCGCGCTGGCACCGGCGACGGCCAAACAGTCGGCGACCGCATCGGGTAGCGTTTCGAACAGTTGTGCCCGATTGAGCAGGTCCTCTGCACCCGAGGCCATCGCGGTGGCATCGGCATGAGGAAAGTACTTGGGCTGCACCAGCCGTAGATGATCCAGACCCATCGTCTTCATCGCCCGCGCTGTGGCACCGATATTGCCGGGGTGTGAGGTCTCTATCAACACGACCCGGATGTTAGCCAGACTCATTGTCACTCGCCTTGTACTGCTCGTCTGGTATTCTACCGGCCGCACCACGCCCGGTGCTGCACTTTTTGGAACGAAAGCCTTGCAAGCCCTGCTGAATATCGCGGTACGCGCTGCCCGTCGAGCTGGAGACGTGATTATTCGCCATGTCGATCACGTGCATAAGCTCACGGTCACAGCCAAGTCACGCAACGATTTTGTGTCCGAAGTCGATCGAATGGCGGAGGCTGAAATTATTCAGACAATCCGCGAGTTCTACCCTGATCATGCTTTTCTGGCTGAAGAAAGCGGTTCCCAGGGCGAGAGCGAAAATGTCTGGATCATCGATCCTCTGGATGGCACCACCAATTTTCTGCACGGCTTTCCGATGTTTTCCGTATCTATAGCCCTGCAAACAAAAGGCCGTCTCGAGCATGGCGTGATCTATGATCCGATGCGTCAGGAATTATTCACCGCATCACGTGGCGATGGTGCACAGCTTGACGGCCGCAAGATACGGGTGACCAACCGCAAGAACCTCGAAGGCGCACTGATCGGAACCGGATTTCCCTATCGTGCCAATAGACGATTCATGCAGGAGTACATCGGCATGTTTCGCGCGATCGCCGAAAATACGGTCGGTATCCGCCGTGCGGGTTCAGCGGCACTGGATCTGGCCTATGTCGCCGCGGGCCGTTTGGACGGTTTCTGGGAACTGGGGCTGGGACCATGGGATATGGCCGCAGGAACACTTCTGGTCCGCGAAGCCGGTGGCCACGTCACCGATCTGGACGGTGACGATACATTCCTTGAGTCAGGTAACATCGTTGCAGCACCCAGTAAGTTGCTGACCTCCATACTTGCCGAGTTACGCCCGCACCTGCCTAAGTCATAATTGACCCCACGTCTCCGTTGACGACGTTTATACTTCTAAGCAATCGTCAGCAGGAGCGACGGATGCAAACCATTTGCGCTGTGGCAGCACGCGGTGCGGCCCTGATAATGCTATTGAACCTGGTTCCCGTGGCACAGGCCGCTAACCCTTACGTACCACCCGATCTGCGCGACTGGGAGGAGTGGGTTTTGCATGACGCACCCGAGGCCGCCTGTCCGATCGCCGCAACCTCCGGAGAGCTGCAACCGGCCTGCGTGTGGCCCGGGCGATTACACCTGACTGTGTCAGATAGCGGTGGTCAGTTTTCCCAGAACGTCGAGGTCTTTGCAGAGTCGTGGTTCGTGTTGCCTGGCACCGGTGACGCGTGGCCACAAGACGTTACTGTGGAAGGACGCCCGGCCGTAGTTATTGCACAAAACCAGCGGCCCGCAATACGTCTGCCGGCAGGAAAACACAACGTTGATGGTCGATTTACCTGGCCACGCCTCCCAAAATCATTGCTGCCGGGCAGTGGCACGGGGCTGGTTTCCCTGATCGTCAACGGCGAGACCGTGCCACGACCACGATGGTCGGGAAACGTGATCTGGATCGGGCAGAACGATAATGCGGGGGGTGAGGCGGACAATCAGGTCGGCGTCAGCGTCTACCGCACGATCAGTGACGGTGCACCGGCTTATCTGGATGTCACGTTACAAATCGACATTTCGGGCGAAAGCCGCGAAGAAGTCATTGGTCGTTTGTTGCCGGCAGGTTTTACACCAGCCGGCATGACCGCACCGCTACCCGCGCGTCTGGACAATAACGGGCAACTTCGTATTCAGGCGCGTCCCGGACAATGGGAGTTCCATTTTCGCGCACGAACGCCGGGACCGATCAGTGAACTGGTGTTTGCGCCGGAGGGTGAACACTGGCCACAGGAAGAAGTCTGGAGTTTTGCATTCGACCCTCGTCTGCGGGTGACTGAGGCGACAGCGGCAGCGCCGGTGGATCCGGTCCAGGCCGGTGTACCACAGCAATATCAGAATTTGCCGAGCTTTCGCATGTCGCCCGGGGAACAGCTGAGCATCGTCGAGAGACAACGCGGGCCGTCTGACAGTGAGAAAGACCGGCTTCGCCTCAGTCGCAGCCTGTGGCTCGACTTCGATCGTGGCGGTTATACGGCACGAGACACAATCGAGGGATTAATGGTTCACAACTGGCGTCTTGACGTGGTGCCGCCTTTTGAACTGCAAAGCGGCTCGTTAACCCGACCGGATGGTGCAACAGAAAATCTGCTGGTAACAGAAAACCCCGATGACGCATCGCTGCGCGGCGTCGAAATCCGAACACCACAAGTAAACCTTGTGGCCCTGTTGCGTTTGGAAAACTATGCCGGTCACCTGCCGGTGAGTGGCTGGCGGTCTCGTCTCGAACGTGTCGACACGAATTTATTTTTGCCACCGGGTCATCGCCTGCTGTACGCCGCCGGTGCAGATCGCGACCCGAGATCGTGGCTCAATCAATGGAATCTGCTGGATTTCTTTTTGGTGCTGGTAGTCACGGTCGCCATTTGGCGTATGTACGCACCCTGGCTCGGAATTATTGCTCTACTGGCACTCTCGTTGAGTTTGCATGAACACGACGCGCCAGTCTGGATGTGGCTTAACCTGATCGCCGCGCTGGCGCTGGCAAAATACCTGCCGACCGGTCGCGCCCTTAGCGCGGCACGCAGTTACAAAATTCTCAGTTTTATCGCACTGGTTCTGTGGGCGCTGCCATTCGCCGCCAATCAGCTAAAACTCGCGATCTACCCGCAGCTCGAATTCGATCGAGTCACGATTGCCGCCGATATGGCACCTCAACGCGGTGGCTTTGTGGACGAAATTACCGTAACGGGGAGTGTTGCCGAAACCCCGGCAATTGAATCCGAGGTGAGACAGCGTGTTGAGAGTTACAGCGTTGCAAGAAAGAGCAATGTGATCAATCGCTACGACAAGAATGCGCGCGTTCAAACCGGCCCCGGTGTACCAAAATGGAACTGGCGAAACTACCCCCTTGGCTGGACGGGACCCGTCGTCGATGAACAAACGACACGCTTGTGGATAGCACCACCGTGGTTGATGACTTTGTGGCGTATCGCCATGGTCGTATTGATATTTGGTCTGCTGGCCGCGTTGCTTCGTCGCGACCCGATTCGGCTATCCACGCCCGCAACACGACAGGCCGCGTCTGCAATGCTCGTGTTACTGACTGGTATCGTGACCGTGCTGCCGGCATCTGAGGTTTACGCACAAACACCGGATACACAGTTACTGAAAGAACTCAAGAACCGGCTCACCGAAGCGCCGAAGTGCGCGCCATCTTGCATCGATATTCCGCGTGGCCTGGTGCGCTTCGACGACAGCACCCTGTCGGTTGAACTAATCGCCCACGCCGAGACCGCCGCTGCGATAAGCGTTCCCGGTCACAGCAACGGTTGGCACCCTGAAAGCATCACCATGGATGGACGGTCGCTTGAATCGCTCCGTACAGGCACTGCAGGCCACTTTGAACTGCTGCTGACGCCCGGTGTACACCGAATTGTATTAAGGGGCGCGCTACCTAACAGCAATTCGGTTGCGCTGGCATTTCCACTGGTACCACGCTTTTTGGAGGTACGTGGCGATGGCTGGGAAGTTACCGGCATCAATGACAATCGTCTCGCAGGCGGCGCACTGACCCTGATCCGTCAACGCGACGACAAACAAGGCGAAACACTTGACGATATAGACGTGGAGCAGTTTCCCGCATTTGTCACTGTTAGACGGGAATTGTCGATCGATCTGGACTGGACCGTCACTACCACTGTAATGCGACTGACCCCAAAGACGGCGGCCATCAATCTGCAGATACCATTGATCGACGGCGAATCTGTCACGAGCGAAGACCTGAAAGTAGAAGACAATCACGCTATTGTAAACCTGGCTACCGGACAAAAACGACTAACATGGCGCTCCACGCTTGCCCGGAATCCCCAGGTCAGCCTCCACGCGGCAACCGGTCAGCCGTGGCAGGAACAATGGATGGTCAGCACCGGTGCGAGTTGGCGGCTGTTGCATTCCGGGGTCCCGGAGATGATCAGCGACCGCAGCCAGGAGTCCACCTGGCAGCTGCACTTCACGCCGTGGCCCGGGGAAGACCTGATGCTCGACATCAGCCGGCCGACAGCTGTGTCAGGCCCGACGCTCGCGATAGATGACGCTGCCCTGATACAACGTGTCGGTCACCGAGTCACGGAATCCGAATTGAGATTTAGCTACCGCGCCACCCGCGGCAGCCAGCACGCCATAGTGTTGCCACCAGACAGCGAACTGGAAAGCGTTAGCAGCGGCGGACGACCTATGAGTCTCGCCCTGGAAAACGGCGTCCTGCGGGTTCCCGTCTCGCCGGGTGCGCACGCGTATGCCATCACCTGGCGCAACGCTGGTGGTAGCCGATTTATCAAAAAGGGCGGGCAACCCGATCTCGGGATCGCAGCCAGTAACTTAAGCAGCAGCACCGTACTGGCCGCCAACCGATGGACCATTTGGACTTACGGTCCCACGATAGGGCCGGCGGTGCTTTACTGGTCGGAACTCGCGGTATTTGTTGTGGTCGCGTTCGGACTCGCCCGGTTTGCCAGGACACCGCTAAAGTTTGTTCATTGGCTGCTATTGGGGCTTGGTTTTAGCACTTTTTTCTGGCCTGCATTCGCTGTGGTCGCCGTCATGTTGCTGGCCCATTCCTGGCGAGAACAAAACGTGATCGAAAACCGTTGGCGATTTGATCTGGTGCAGCTCGCGCTCGCCGCCCTGATCGTCGCCGCTGCCATTGCCTTGGTTACGGCAATACCGCTAGGTCTGTTAGGCACGCCCGATATGCACATCGCCGGCAGCCGGAACTGGTTTATCGATCAAAGCGAGGGGCCCTTTCCCGCTACGGGTGTAGTGTCCCTGCCCTTGTGGGTTTATAAAGCACTGATACTTGTGTGGGCGCTGTGGCTGGCCTTTGCCCTAATGCGCTGGCTACCGTGGATCTGGCGTGCGTTTAGCAATGGCGGCTACTGGAAACGGTTGAAGCCAGCACTGGCAGTGTCCGCAGACGATATCGAACCGCGACAGAGCGGGTCGTAGTTCTACTGGTCCACCCCGCTTGAGAGTGGGTCAGGGAAGGCCGTCGAATTCGTCTTCTTCTTTTTCCGGTGGCAACAGATCCTGCACGGTAATATCCAGCGCCAATGCGGTGGCGCTCGCAACATAGATCGACGAATAAGTACCGACAATTACGCCGATGACCAGCGCAATGGAAAATGGCCGGATTACCTCACCACCGAGAAAAAACAACGCCAACAACACGACTAATGTAGTGATGCCCGTGATCAACGTGCGGGCGAGCATCTGGTTGATCGAGTCGTTCATGATGCGAGCAGGTTCACCACGACGCGTGCCAAGAAAATTCTCGCGTATCCGGTCAAACACGACAATCGTATCGTTTAGCGAATAACCGATTACCGCAAGGATGGCCGCCAATACAGACAGATTAAAATCGAATCGCAACGCTGCGAAAAACCCAAGCGTCAGGACAACATCGTGCACCAATGCCGCGACGGCACCGACGGCAAACTTCCATTGGAAACGCAAGGCAACGTAGACCAGGATCATGATGATAGCGACAAGCATGGCCAACGCACCGGTTTCTGCCAGTTCTTTGCCTACCTGTGGCCCGACAAACTCCACGCGTCGTAAGTCAATATCGGAGCCATCCCCACGCAGCACTTCAAGAATTTGCTTGCGCACAGCATTACCATCCATGCCCTCCACGGGCATCAGACGAATAAGCACATCACGGGCAGTTCCAAAGTGCTGAACGATAGCGTCATCAAAACCACTGTTTTCAAGCTGGTCGCGAACCGCAGACAGATCGGCTTCCTGTGGGTAGCCAACTTCAATCAGGACACCGCCGGTAAAATCGATGCCAAAAGCCAGGCCGTTCACGTAAAGCGAGGCTATCGAGCCGATCACCAATAATACGGAAATGGCGACCGCCAGTTTGCGGTGTCCGATAAAATCAATATTCGTGGTTTTGCCGATTAACTGCATCGTCGTCCCCTAGATGGCCAGTCGCTCGACACGCTTGCCGCCATAGGTCAGATTGACCAGCGCACGAGTACCAACGATTGCAGTAAACATGGAAGTCATGATTCCCAGTGACAAAGTCACAGCGAAGCCACGAATCGGTCCGGTTCCCAGCGTCCACAGCACCAGTGCCGCAATTAGCGTAGTAATGTTGGCGTCTGCGATCGACGAGAATGCCTTTTCGTATCCGGCATGTATTGCAGCCTGTGGCGTATTACCGTTACGCAGCTCCTCCCGTATTCGCTCGAAAATAAGCACGTTAGCGTCTACCGCCATACCGACGGTCAGTACGATTCCGGCAATACCAGGCAAGGTCAGAGAGGCCTGCAACAACGACAACAACGCGACGATCATCAGCAGATTGACGAACAACGCCAGGTTGGCAAACAGGCCGAATACGCGATAATAGACCAGCATGAAAACAACAACTAACAGGAAGCCGACAATCACCGCCAGTCTGCCCTGATTAATGTTTTCCTGACCCAGGCTCGGACCTATGGTTCGTTCCTCCACCATATACACCGGGGCGGCAAGCGAGCCGGCACGCAACAACAAGGCCAGGTCGCGTGCCTCAATGCTGGTTAATCCGGTGATTTGAAAGCTGTTACTAAACACACCACGAATTGTCGCAACACTGATAACCCGCTCGTCGGTATAGTTCTCGAAGACTTTTTCGCCGTTGCGCTCAACTTCCCGGCGGTTTTGTTCGATAAAGACAACACCCATGCCGCGATCAATGTTGTTCTTCGTCGTCTCCAGCATGCGACGGGCACCCTTGGGATCCAGGTCGACGAACACCGCAGGCTGGCCTTCGCTGAATCCTGACTGCGCATCCGTAATCTGATCACCCGTAACAATCACGTCACGCTTTAGCAATACGGGTCGGCCGTTCCGGTCAGAATACAAACGTGAGCCAGCCGGTGCCCTACCCGTACGCTCTGCCTCCAGCGGGTTATTGGTTGTGTCAGCCAGATGAAAGGACAAAGTTGCCGTGGCACCCAAAATCTCTATCGCTCGGGTTGGGTCCTGCACGCCAGGCAACTGCACGACAATTCGGTTTAGCCCCTGCCGTTGCACAACGGGTTCAGCGACACCGAGTTCATTTACGCGGTTGCGCAAGGTCGTGATGTTCTGCTCGATCGCAAAATCCTGTCGCTGCCGCAGCTGGATATCGGTCATGGTCACTTCCAGCGCGGGACTGCCAGACACAGTCGTATCCAGCAGCTGCACTTCGTTCGTTTCACTCAGAATCGTACGCCGCGCCTCATCGCGATCCGCCTCGTTACGTAAAACCACAAATACCTTGCTGTCGGCCGCACGCACCGACTGATAGCGAATATTTTCATCCCGCAATAGAGATTTGAAATCGCGTTCGTAGTTTTGCGTTACCTGAGAGATCGCCGCATCCATATCGACTTCGAACAGGAAATGCACACCACCACGCAAATCCAAACCCAGGCTCATCGGTTGAATGCCCAGCGCACGCAACCATCCAGGCGTGCGTGGTGCCAGGGTCATAGCCACAAGGTGTTCTTCGCCCAGCACTTCTTCCAAATGTGGTTTGGCACGAAACTGGGTTTCTTCTTCGGCGAAACGGACCAGGACCTGGCCGTCTTCAAGAAACGCACCTGTGCCCGCCAGACCTTCCGCCTGAAGTATCTGTTCCACACGCGAAACAGTCGCGTCGCCCAGCGGGTCGCCGTTGGCCAAGGCAATCTGCACGGCCGGATCTTCACCAAAAATATTTGGTAATGCGAATAGCAGCCCGAACAGCACCACGCCGGCGACCAGCAAATTCTTCCAAGTTGGATAGCGGTTCTGCATAAGCGTAGGTGACCTGTTAGGCGTTTTTCAGCGTGCCCTTGGGCAGCATTCTGGCGATGGTGTTCTTCTGGATTTTTACGACAGTGCCGCTGGCGATTTCCAGACTGAGATAGTCGTCACGAACATCTGTTACTTTGCCGAGCAGGCCACCGGCCGTTACGACTTCCTCTCCAACTGATACTGCGGAAACCATCGTGGCGTGTTCTTTGGCGCGCTTTTGCTGTGGGCGAATCAACAAGAAGTAAAAGACCACAAAAAACAAAGCGAGCATGATTAGCGGGCCGAAACCGGCGCTCGGTGGGGCTTCTGCGGCAGCCCAGGCCGAATTGAATAACAGATCCACGGTTGGCTCCCAGTGAGCGCTGGCAAAAGAGCGCGGTATTATGCCACCAGCCCCGGCGTTGTGCAGCGTCTCTGGGTCAATCTTTTCCGATCTGATCCCGAAAATCGGATGCAAACCGCTTCAGACGCCCTGCGGCGATAGCGCCACGCAGCGATCGCATCAAATCCTGGTAGAAATGCAGGTTGTGCAGGGTATTTAGACGTGACCCGAGAATCTCGTTGCATTGATCAAGATGGCGCAAATAGGCCCGGCTGAAATTGCGGCAGGTATAACACCCGCAATTTTCATCCAGCGGAGCCGTATCGTCGCGATAACGGCTGTTGCGCAGGCGTATCAAGCCGGTTGAGGTAAACAAACACCCGTTACGCGCATTTCGCGTAGGTATTACGCAGTCGAACATATCGATCCCGTGGAGTACGGCATCAATGATATCCGTCGGTTTGCCCACCCCCATCAAATAACGCGGGGTGTCAGCCGGCATTTTGTCAGCCATGTCATCAAGGACGGACCGGCGTTCTTCGATAGTCTCTCCCACAGCCAGGCCACCGAGCGCATAACCGTCGAACCCGATTTCCATCAGGTTATCCAATGACTGTCGACGCAGTTCTGGATAAACACCGCCCTGAACGATACCGAACAAGGCCCCGGAGCCTGCGTGGCTGGCTTTGCATCGCCCCGCCCAACGCGAGGACAATTCCATCGATGCACGAACATCGCTTTTGTCCGCCGGATAAGGCGTACATTCGTCAAATACCATTACGATGTCCGAACCCAGTCCGTCCTGGACTTCGATAGATTTCTCCGGGCTCAGAAAAACCGCGTCGCCGTTGACCGGCGAACGAAAAGTTACGCCCTCCTCCGTGATCTTGCGTTTTTCCGCCAGACTCCAAACCTGGAAGCCACCGGAGTCGGTCAGTATCGGCCCTTCCCAGTGCATAAAGTCATGCAAGTCGCCATGGGCTCGAACGATGTCCACACCCGGTCGTAACATCAGATGAAAGGTGTTGCCGAGCAGAATCTGCGTGCCGCAACTGCGTAGATCCTGCGGAGTCATTGCCTTGACCGTACCGTAGGTTCCGCAGGGCATGAACGCCGGTGTATCAACGACACCCCGATCAAAATAGAGACGACCGCGTCGGGCGCGGGCGTCCTGACTGATCAATTCAAATCGCATGGGCTTCTTTATTGCATGTAATAAACATGGCATCGCCATAGCTAAAGAAACGGTAACACTCGTCGACCGCATGCGCATAGGCCCGCATGATTGCGGTATGTCCGGCGAAAGCACTAACCAACATCAGCAGTGTGGATTCCGGCAAATGGAAGTTCGTGATCATGGCATCGACCACTCTGAATCGAAAACCCGGCTGAATAAACAAGCGCGTGTCGATATCACTAGCTTCGACTTTACCGGTGCCATCCGCAGCACTCTCCAGTGTACGCACTGTTGTGGTCCCCACGGCCACGACCCGGCCACCACGATCGTGGGTCGCAGCAATTGCATCAACCGTCCCTTGCTCGACTATCATGCGCTCCGCGTGCATCTTGTGCAGGGACAGATCATCGTTGCGCACGGGCTGAAATGTGCCGGCCCCGACGTGCAAAGTGACAAAGGCCAACTCGATATCGCGCTTTGTTAATAGTTTGAGCATCATGTCATCGAAATGCAGCCCGGCAGTCGGCGCCGCAATGGCGCCGGGTCGATCCGCATAAACGGTCTGATAGCGATCCTGATCCACGGCCTCGTCGTCACGGGTTATATACGGCGGCAGCGGAACATGCCCATGTTTTTCCAGATAGGCAGAAACAGGCGTATCGAATTCGAGCGTCCAGTGGTCGTAATCACGCCCCAACAGTGTCGCCTGCACGCCGCCATCCAACTTAAGCAATGTCTCAGGTCCAGGGGTCTTACTGGCGCGTATCTGTGCCGTTACGCGATGTGTGTCAACGATGCGCTCAATCAGCAACTCGACCCGACCACCGCTGATCTTTCGGCCAAAAACGCGCGCGGGGATTACGCGGCTACGATTGAATACCAGCAAGTCTCCCGGTTGCAGCAGCTCGGGCAGGTCCGTGAAGGTCCGGTCGGCCAAGGCGCCGGTATCACCGTCCAGACACAACAGCCGCGCATCACTGCGATTCGGCGGCGGACGCTGAGCGATCAGGTCTTGCGGTAACTCATAAAAAAAATCTGCGCGGCGCATGGCCGCGCATAGTAGCACTCAGAGCAATCGTCGCGGATTAGCTCTGCGGTCTTTCGGGAATCGTAATCCTGATCGTTCGGTTGCGTTTTTGCCGCCGGATTTCCATCTCGACTTTCTCGCCAGGCTTGTAAAAGCGCAGCAGACGCATGGCTTCGGGCGGCGAGCTCGGCGAGCTACCGGCAATCGCCAGTATCACGTCGCCCTCTTCCAATGAGATCGCCTCGTTTTCGGGTGCGCGCACCACAAGCAAGCCCTTGTCCGTGTCGAAATAACTGCCGAGCTTTGGCGTCAATGGCACAAGTTCCAGCCCACCCCATGGGCCCCTTCGACCCAGGTGCGCAAAGCCCCGGAAATGCTCCATCATATCCGGCATGTTGTGGAATTCCTCACCATTGATGTTGAGCTCAAAGTCTCCATCGGGACCCCCGAAGGCGAAGCCTTTTCTCTCAAACTCACGTGTCGTAACCTGGGCCGATCTTTCCTCGTCTCCACGACGATAAGTCACACTAACAGTTTCACCTGGTGCAACGTCATCCATCAGCGAGACCAGGCGCCGCGCCGGTTTGAGTTGATGACCAACCAGGCGCTGACCATTCAGGGCTAGAACTACGTCGCCAGATTTCAGGCCGGCCTCGTCGGCAGGGCCGCCTGGCGTCACCGCGTGGATCTCCACCCCGTCAGGAATTTCAGCGCTTTCTTTTACCGTGCCGTCGTCGTTAACGACTCTGATGCGACCGATATTAATGCCAAGCATGGCGCGGCCCGCGTGACCACCCGGGTGACGCATCGTCTTGAATACGTGGTGCACCGTCTCACCAGCCAGCTCTGCAATCTCTTGCGCCGCCTGCTCCAGACGTTGTTCCGCATCACGCATGCGCTCACTTTTGTCCTCGTCCTGCGCGAATCCACTCGTCGGTGCGAGCACCAACAGGGCTACTAGCACAAACAGGCTCATCAAAATACGTTTCATAATCGGCTCTCCTTTAGTTTGAGACTTGCTGCAATTGCGCACCGCGCACCTGCACGAGTGTGTTCATCAGACCAACGCGCTGACGCCAAAGCTGTTCCGACTGACTTTGACTGAGCTCGCCGTTGCGGCTGAGTCCATAGTCAATAACGGCAATTCCGTCCTGTAGGCCGGCGATGGTTCCAGCTGTTCCCGCGTTCATCACACGAGGCGTGTCGAGTTCCCGCAGCAGTGCTTCCAGACGGCGGGACTGTGAGACCAGTTGGCCGAGTTCCGGTTCTGCATTAGTGGCGATCATCGGCGCCGTCTCATTAGGCGTAGTCTGCTCAATTCCACTAAAAACCCATATCGCTACGGCGATCAACACGGTTGCCGCGACCACAACGCCAGGCCACCAGTGCGAGCGGATCGCCGGTTCATTGAGACGAGACTCCAGACGCTCCCAGGCGCCTGTTGGCACGCGTAGTTCGGGTAGTTCGCGCAGACTTTCGCGTACTGCACGCAACCGTATCAGTTCATCACCACACTCCGAACAACCGGCGACGTGTTGTTGCGTTGCTGCGTCGACTGGACCGCCGTCGCGTATCGTTAGAAGTTGTTCAGTGCCTGCATGCATGGCATATCACCTGTCTGTGTCAGCAACAAATCGCGCAGACGACTGTGAGCACGCGCCAGTTGTGACTTCGAAAAACTTATGGACTTGCCCATCATGGTGCCGATCTCGCTGTGGGTATAACCCTCAACATCGTGCAACCACACGACCGCCCTAGCGGTGGGCGATAGTTGTGCCAGCATTTGCGCCACACCTGACTCGTCGACCAGGTCGGCATTTGTCGATCGCGGTTCGGCAATGATGTCTAATGGACGGGAATAGCGGTGCCAGCCGGAACGCAGGTACATCAGCGATTTGTTGACTGCGATCCGCCGAATCCAGGCACCCAGGGGTGCCTCGCCGCGGAATGAACCGAGTTTGGACAGTACTTCGACAAAGGTGTCCTGCAACACTTCCTCGGCGACTTCGTGCCGCCCCACTATCCGTGCGGCCAGCGTAAACACAGCCGCGGAGTACTCCTGATAGATCGCTTGCTGGGCGGAGCGCTCGCCCTTGCGAGCTGAAGCCACCACCTCTGGCCCGACCTGACATGTCCTAAATCCCGCCATCACCCATGATAGACGCGCCAGGTGCCGAAAAGGTCGCAAAAATCTGTAGATTCTCAGGTTCGCGAAGCGCTGCCCGGCCTAAGTTAGCCTGTAACGAAACCCAAGTCCCGCAGGGCCAAACCGAGGGCAAACCCACCCGAGTGCAAACCCGGCAGATGAGCAGCGGGCAAGGCCCGACTGTTCCAGCTTTGGCGCATAAAGAGACCATCAGGATTTATCTATATAATGGCCGGCCGCTGCCGGGGTGGCGGAACTGGTAGACGCGCCGGATTCAAAATCCGGTTCTGGCAACAGAGTGAGAGTTCGAGTCTCTCTCCCGGCACCAACATTCAACAGGCAATCTCAGTGCGGACAATGAATTTTTGCAGCCATTGCGGCCAGGCAGTCTCGCTGAAGATTCCGCCCGGAGACAACCTGCCGCGGTTTGTCTGCGATGATTGCGGCACTATTCACTATCAGAACCCCAATATGGTCGTCGGATGCGTACCGGTCTGGCGAGATCGCGTCCTGTTATGCAAGCGCGCAATAGAGCCACGCAGCGGCTATTGGACCATCCCGGCGGGTTTTCTGGAAAACCGCGAAACCCTGGAACAGGCCGCAACTCGTGAAACTTACGAAGAAGCAATAGCAAAAATTGATTTGGGTTCGTTGCTCGCAGTCGTTAATGTCCCACACGCGAGTCAAGTCCACATCATGTACCGCGCAGAGCTGGTCGACGGCAAGTTTGGTGCCGGGCTGGAGACACTGGAAACGGGCTTGTTTCTCGAACAAGACATACCGTGGTCGCTAATCGCTTTTCCGAGCGTGCGCTTCGCCCTTGAATGCTTTTTCGCAGACCGCCATGACGGTCGGCAAGAGGTCCACGTTACCGCGGTCGAGCGGATAAAATACTGACAGACCACCAGGAGCCCATGACATGACTTTTGTAGTTACTGAATCGTGCATCAGATGCAAATACACCGACTGCGTCGAGGTATGTCCGGTGGATTGTTTTCATGAGGGCCCGAATTTTCTGGTCATCGACCCGGAAGAGTGCATCGATTGCACGCTATGCGAGCCGGAATGCCCGGTCGAAGCGATTTACTCCGAAGACGAATTGCCGGCTGGACAGGAGAGGTTTCTTGAACTCAATGCTGAATTAACCAAGCTGTGGCCAGTTATCAGTGAGCAGATAGACGCGCCGGAAGATGCCGCGGACTGGGATAAAGTTCAGGAAAAAGTGCAATATCTTGAACGCTAAGGTCTTAAGTTCAGTCATTATTATTATGTGCATTGCGCCGCCGCACCAGCTTGACGTAAATTAGTCGATTCGTCGATGCACTAACGACTAGACAATAATCATTACTCAGGTGTCGCCAAACAAGCAGGGCAACGATGACTTCGCAAACCACAAAGCAAAACACGATCTGGACCAATACGCCGATGAGCTGGACGGCAATAGGTATAGCGGCCATTCTGCTGGCGGCGTTGTTCTGGGAGGGCCTCACAGAACTGCTGGCCGTTTGGCTGGACGAGGGCCGTCAGGAATACAGCCACGGCATTCTTATACCAGTCATCAGCCTGTTTCTGGCCTGGCAGATGAAAAACCTGCTGCAGTCAGAGCCCTATCGCGGATCGTATCTCGGTCTGTTGGTGGTCATCGCCGGTGTCGTGCTGTTGCTGTTGGGCGAGCTGGCGACACTTTATATCGTCGTCCAGTACGCTTTCCTGATTACCCTGACCGGCCTTTGCTGGGCATTGTTTGGAAACCGTGGATTTCTGTGGCTGCTCGTGCCCTTGATCTACCTAAGCTTCATGATCCCGCTACCGGCGTTTTTGTATAACAACCTGTCGGGCAAACTGCAGCTCATCTCGTCTGAACTCGGTGTTGCCGTAATCCGTGCATTTGGGATCACCGTTTTCCTGGCGGGCAATGTAATCGACTTAGGTGTCTACAAGTTACAGGTGGTCGAAGCGTGCAGCGGGCTGCGTTACTTGTTCCCACTGGCCAGCTTCGCTTTCCTTGCGGCCTATCTGTACAAAGGAAAAATGTGGAAACGGGTTGTGCTGTTTATATCCAGTATTCCGATTACCATCCTGATGAACAGTTTTCGCATCGGCATTATCGGCGTATTGGTCGAGTACTTCGGAATTGAACAGGCGGAAGGTTTCCTGCATCTCTTTGAAGGCTGGGTCATTTTCATGGCCTGTGTCGCCATCCTGCTAGCGGAAATCTGGCTCCTCAACAAGATAGGCGGGCAAAAGAAAGCCTTTCGCGAGGTTTTTGGTGTTGATTTTCCCGAACCCACACCAAAAGATGCCGACGTCCATGCACGCTCTGTGCCACGTCCGTTTATCGCCTCGACAGTCATTCTGATTGCAGCCCTGATCGGCATGAATGTTGTTACTGAGCGCACACAAATATTTCCGGATCGCGAGGGTTTCGAAAGTTTCCCTCTCGGCTTTGCCGATTGGACGGGGCAAACACAAACAATGGAGCAGATTTTCGTTGATACCCTGAATTTTACTGACTACAAAATGGTTAGCTACACGTCGCCGACTGATCCGGTCGGTGTGCAGTTCTATGCTGCCTACTACAAAGAACAGCGCACCAAGGGAAACGCTGCACACTCGCCTCGATCCTGTATCCCCGGTGGGGGCTGGGAAATCACAAAACTATCGCGAACTACAGTTGACATCCCGGACCGCACCGAGCCGCTGCTTGTGAACCGGCTGCAAATCGAAAAGGGCCAGGACAAGCAGCTGGTTTATTATTACTTCAAGCAACGCGATCGCGAATTGACAAGCGAATATCATGTCAAGTGGTTTCTATTTTGGGATGCCCTGACAAAACGTCGTACTGACGGTGCATTGGTCCGTTTCGTGACCACTGTCGACCCATCCGACCCAGACTGGGCCAACGGCGACAAGAGACTCTCCAGCATAGTTGGCAACGTGGTCGCTGCGCTCGGAAAACACGTGCCGGATTAATAGCGGGCTGCGGAACGCCGAATCGTGAATATCACGCTAATACTACTCATCAGTGCGGCCGTCATCAGCATGGCCGTCATTCCGCTGATGATGCGAGTGGCGCCGTTTCTTGGGATGATTGACTTACCCAGCGGCCGCAAAGTACACGAAGAACCCGTATCCCGTGTGGGTGGTATTGGCATCGTCATCGGTGCGATGCTGCCATTAATCCTCTGGCTTCCCGGCGATGACTTGCTGCGTGCTTTCCTCATTGGCTCTGCGGTGCTGCTGGTATTTGGCGCCGCCGATGACGCCCGGGAACTGGGTCATTTCGTCAAATTCATTGGCCAGGGTATTGCTGTACTAACGGTAGTGTATTTTGGCGACTTGTGGGTCTCTCGTTTCCCATTTCTAGAAGACCCTTTGCCGGCCTCGATAGGTAAACCATTCACCGTGTTTGCAATGATCGGTGTGATCAATGCCATCAACCACTCGGATGGACTGGACGGGCTGGCCGGCGGCGAAGCGCTCCTGAGCCTGATTGCAATCGTTTATATGTCGGCACTGGTCGGCGGTGATCAGTATGCGACGGCCGTGGCCATGGTGACCATTGGTGGGCTATTTGGCTTTATGCGTTTTAACACACACCCCGCCAAAGTCTTTATGGGCGACAGCGGCAGTCAGTTTCTGGGTTTCACGCTGGCTTTCCTGGCAATTCTGCTCACACAACGGGTTAACACGGCCGTTAGCCCCGCTGTAGTGCTGCTGCTTATCGGTCTTCCCATCGTGGACATACTTGTGGTTCTGTACCTGCGAATCACTGGCGGCATGAACTGGTTCAAAGCCACGCGCAATCACGTTCATCACCGTCTGTTGGATCGCGGGTTTGCCCACTATGAGACTGTGGTCATTATCTACTCTATCCAGGCCCTGCTCGTAACCAGCAGCATTTTGTTGCGTTATCAAGCTGACTGGATCTTGGTAGCACTCTACCTAGCCGTTTGTTCGTCGGTGCTGATCCTGCTATCACTCGGGGAACGTACCAACTGGAAATCAGGTGGCGGCTTGATCGCGGCACCATTCTCTGCGGCGTTGGCTTCTCTGCGCGAGTCCCCGGCGTTAAGACAATTCCCGAAGTGGTTTGTCTGGACCGCGGTACCCGTGTTTATGATCCTAAGTGCATTGTCAATAACGGAAGTGCCACGCGACTTTGCAATCATTTCTGCCGTCTTGTTTTTAGTTCTACTGGTCGAGCTTGTCTTTGGACGACTGGGTCACACCATTTTCCTACGCGCCGTCGTCTACGTTACGGTTGTCTTTCTGACCTATCTTATGACCCAGAACGCGGTCGTTGAGGGGGTCCTGCTGCACCGTGGAGAAATCGCCTTTTACGCGGCACTGGCATTGGCAGTTGGACTGACTATTCGTTATTCGCGGGAAATTGAATTTCGTACAACGCCGACAGATTACCTGCTTGTTTTTATTGTGGTCGCCATTGGTATCTTGCCCGGCGAAGTATTCAGTGGAAACCAGATCGCAATCGGCTTGATAAAAGCGGTTATTCTGATTTACTCCTGCGAAGTGCTACTGCTCGCAGGAGTCGGTAAGTGGAACCCCATGACGGTGGGCACGGTGTTTGCCCTGGGCTGGCTGGCGGGTACCGGTCTGCTCTAATTATTGTGCAGCTGCCAGGGCCGCTGACTTGAGTGACTCCAGGCGGGCCAGCAACGCATCGGCCGGAAGATAGCCTGAGATCAGATCGCCACCCTCTGTGATGATCGCCGGTGTGCCCCTCAGTCCGACCATCTGCCCCATCTGGTACTGATCCATAACGGGAGCCTCTGCACAGGCCTCGATGGCCAGGTCCACACCCTGCTTGGCGCGTGTCAGAGCCGATTTACGATCGTCCGAACACCAGACTTCCTGAGCCTTCTCCCAGGACCGCGTATTAGGTCCACTACGAGGAAAGAACATGTATTGCACCTGGATGCCCTTGGCATTGAGGTCGGCCATCTCCAGATGCAGCTTGCGGCAATAACCACAATCGATATCAGTGAACACCGTGATGGTGTGTTTCACGTCATCCGGAGCGAAGACAATCATGTCTTTCTCGGCTATTCCGTCCAACGCACGTGCACGTGCGGTCGAGCGCCGCTTATCGGTGATATTTATGTTGGACGTAATCTCGATGATGTCACCTCGTAAAAGGTAGTTTGCATCCGGACTCACGTAGACGATCTGCGGACCGATCGCGATTTCGCAAACACCGTCAAGCGGGGTCTCCCTCACGCTGGCGGGATCTACACCCGGTAGACGGGCCTGTATGGTTTCTGCATCACACTGGCTGCCGGCTATGGACACGTTGGCGAACAGAATGAGCGCCGCAACAGCAGTTATTTTCTTAAACATATTCAGAAACCTGTTTATTCGGGGAACGGCATTTTCGACAGCCGTTGTAGGGGTTGGTTCAGTTCGGAGCGGCATTGTAGCAGATAGCACAACCCTAATTACAAGGGTCTAAAGCCTGTATTGATTGTCACATGGTCGCTTGGACAGGACGGCTAGCCGCGGGGATGGTGCCGGGAGTGCATGTCCTTGAGTCGTTCTCGCGCAACGTGAGTATAGATTTGCGTCGTGGACAGATCGCTATGGCCGAGCAGCATCTGGACGACACGAAGATCGGCACCATGATTGAGCAGATGCGTCGCAAACGCGTGGCGCAGAGTGTGCGGTGACAACTCTTTGTCGATTTGTGCCTTCGATGCATAACGCTTGATGATGTGCCAAAACGCCTGACGGGTCATTTTGTCGCCGCGGCGGGTCGGGAACAGGTAGTCGGTCTGCCGTTCAAGCAGAATCTCGGTGCGGCAACCGGAAATGAAACGCTGAATCCAATCCTGGCAGACCTCGCCGAGCGGAATCAACCTTTCTCGATCACCCTTGCCGACGATGCGCAACACGCCTTGATTTAGATTGATCTGGCTAATTTTTAGTGTTATCAGCTCCGATACGCGCAGACCAGTAGCATAGAGAACTTCGAGCATAGTGCGATCGCGAAAACCAAGTGGATCGTTGGCGTCCGGTGCTGCAAGAAGAGACTCAACTTCTTTTTCGGTTAAAGATTTTGGTAATGTGCGGCCGATCTTCGGCATCTGAATCTGTGCGGTGGGATCTTCCGAAATGCGCCGCTCAGCCAGCAGCCAACGGTAGAATCGGCGAAAGCTGGACAATTGCCTGGCGGTCGAACGCGGTCTTGCCCCGGCCTCAACACGTGATGCAATGAAAGCCAACAAATCGGCCTTGTCGCCATCGACGGTGCCGGTCTTGCGTTCGGCCAGCCAGCGCGTCAGGGCCATCAGATCAGCGCGATAGGCGGCCAACGTGTTCTTCGACAAACCACGCTCCATCCAGATCGCATCAAGAAAATTGTCGATAGTCGTTTCCGACTCCGATGTGTCCAGTTCGCCAGCCGATTTTCCAGGGGGGGTCGACATTACCACGCTCACGATATCTCCTCACCAGCGGGACCGCGCTTGAGATGATCCCGCCCGGTGTCGGTTTACCCGTTTTCCGTGCAGGATCGCTTCCAGGCGTCTCTGATCGCCCTAGCAAAACCCGCGCGTCCGGGCTTGCCATGCCGAGAAGTATGCTTGCCCACCCACTTTTGATGCGTGATGGCTGTCACAAAAGGAATGATGCAATTAACATAAAAGAGACCTAGTTCACATTAATGGTTCCCCAATTGATTTATCTCAATGGTCAACCGAGACACGTGTCGCAGGCCTATCGCCTGCTGGGCCGCTAATGATGGCCAACATCTTGACGGGCTTGTACGGGCTTTACGCATGGGTCTTGCTGATAGCGTGTGTTCTGCTGACCACTCTACTGCTGATACTAGTGCCCGGTTTACGCCGGCGCAGACATGTCGCGAGACTTTGTGCCCGGCTACTGTTCAGACTGGCTGGAATCAAAATGGAGATTAGCGGTGCTCCACTTGATCCAGAAAAACCGAGCGTTGTCGTTTCCAATCACGCCAGCTATCTGGACGGTATCATCCTCACCGCAGCACTGCCGGCCAATTTCAGTTTCCTTGTGAAACGCGAAATGATGTCCGTACCAATCGGCAGTCTGCTCCTGCGTCGTCTCGGCACCGAATTCGTGGAGCGCTTTGATTCACGTCGTGGCGCAACCGATACCCGCCGGATCATGCGAACTGCCGGCACCGGACAGGGGCTTGCAGCGTTCCCCGAGGGCACATTCAGACAAGAGCCCGGTCTGGGTCATTTTTACTCAGGTGCATTTTCCGCGGCGGTACATGGTGGTCTTCCGATCATCCCACTAACCATCCTCGGCTCGAGAAAGATCCTGCCGGCTGAAAAACGATTGCCGGTGCCTGGTGACCTGAAGATCGTCGTGCACCCGGCCATTGCCTGCGAAGCAGGAGCTGGCCGCGAAGAAGTATTACGCATCCGCGATGCAGCCCGTGCCCACATACTGTCTGTGCTTCCGGAACCTGATCTGAATATCAAGTTGCTGTAGCCGACGATATCACTTAGCCCGTGCCGCAATTGAAATTCTGGCGACCCCACCCAGCCGCACCTGGTCCATCAGGTCAATCAACACACCACTCTGGGATGCGGTATCGGCAACAATAATTGCGCTACTCTCTGGCGTTTCCTTGACAGCTGACTCAACCATGCCGCGAACATCAACCAGTTCTATCTTCTTTTTGTGCATCCAGATCTCGCCGGCATCCGATATCGCAATCAAAATATTGCCGCGATCCTGGCTCGTGGCCGTCTGCGCATCGGGTCGTCGAACATCGATTCCCGTCTCTCTTACAAAGGAGGTAGTAACGATGAAAAAGATCAACATGATAAACACGACGTCAAGCATCGGCGTTACATTTATTTCCGTTTCTTCATCAATGGTTGCGTGTTTTCTTGCCATGTTTCCTCAGATCGCCTCTGCCGCCAACGATACTTTGTCTGCCCCGGCAATCCTCGCCTGATCAATGACGCGCACCAGCAACCCGGCATCAGCTTTTCGGTTGGCGATAACTACGATATTTGCATTTGGTTTTGCCGCGAGCGCTGTTTCGATACTCGCACGGACTGCACGGATATCTATGATGCGTTGCTGCAGCATGATTTCGCCGGTATCCAAAATATGAATGGCGATAACCTCAGACAGTCTCTCGGTCTTTTGTGGCTGATTTGAAGGCCTGCTCACATCTATCGCAACTTCCTTAACAAAAGAAGTCGTCACAATAAAGAAAATAAGCATGATGAAAACGATGTCGAGCATCGGTGTGATGTTTATCTCGGCCTGGTCGGCTTCATGTCTTGACCTGCGACGCATTCGCTATCTCATTAGTGCGACAACAGATCTTCAACACGCTCAACCGTATTGATGGCCTTGCGATTGAGAATGGTCACGAAATACAAGCCGGAAAGCGCCGCAACCAGGCCTGCCATAGTTGGGATAGTCGCCTGCGATACGCCACCAGCCATTGCCCGTGCATTGCCGGTGCCCATTACAGCCATAACGTCAAACACCCTAATCATGCCGGTGACGGTGCCGAGCAGACCGAGTAACGGCAAAACGGCCATCAAGGCCTTAATCATTAACATGTTGCGATTGGCTTCGAGCGAAACCGCGGAAATCATCCCATCACGAATACGTCGTGCGTTCCATGACGTCCGGTCATTACGTTTTCTCCAGTCCTCCTCGAGCGCCAGAATCCTCTGTGGCAGGTCGAGAACAAAAAACCAGGCACGCTCAATAATCAGTGTCCACATGAGGATTGTCACAACGAGTATTCCCCAGAGTACGTCACCACCGGATTCGAAGAATTCCCGAATAGAACTGAAGGCTTCGACAAACAGATTCATAGCTCCCTCTCAGCTTGCCTGGCGATGATTGCGGCGCTTTGTTCTTCGAGAATTTCAATAAGATGTTTACTTCGGCCAGCAACCAAGCTGTGCAACAACACCATTGGTATGGCTACAAGCAACCCGAGCATCGTGGTAACAAGCGCCTTGGAAATACCATCGGCCATCAGCCTGGGGTCACCCGTACCAAACAGCGATATTTGCTGGAAAGTCTCAATCATACCTATCACTGTGCCCAGCAAACCGAGCAAAGGAGCAACCGCAGCAATAACTTTGAGTGCAACCTGCCATTTTTCCAGACCGGGTGTTTCCTTCATGATCGCTTCGTCGAGCTTTAGCCCTAGAGTCTCCGTATCCACACCCTTGTTTGCGACATAAACATTCAGGATGCGACCGAGCGCATTGCCACTATTTGGCGTATCTGACTTGAGTTGCTTGCTAATCCGGGTGCCGGTGGCACTGAGATATAAAACTCTGTACACGCCAATCAGCAAACCGAGTAAACCGAGCATGACTATTACGTAACCGACCCGACCTCCCTGGGCTATTCGTTCCAGCGCGTCTGGCGTCTGAATCAGCAGACCCAGCAATTGTCCTCCCGTGGGATCGACCGCCATCGCCGTCACACCGGTTGTAACGCTGTACAAAGTCTGGGCGTCGCGCCGATAACGGGCTGCCGGCTGACGTGCCAGCTCCTGTATTGTTCCGTTGTTCACTTCATAACGCAGGAATTTATCATCTAACACCAGGTTGAACATTCCTACGCGAACGATTTCTGCGGCTACCGGTGCACCGGCTGCATTGACGATCTCTGTATTGAAGCGTGTGACCTTTCCAGACTGCGTCATCTCCTGCAGCAACAACACGTGAAACTCGTGTAATTCTTCCGGCGATGGAACATTACCGGTTTCAGCAAGCCTGACGAGCAGATTAGTACGCGCGCCAAATTGTGCCGACGCCAGCGAACTCTTTAGAGCGCCGGTCGCATCCCCCGCATACTGACGAACCACTCCAAAAAGTGCATCCATGTCACCGGTCTGCAGACGCAACGCGCCAGCCATTTCCTCCAGTTCAAGTTGGCTTGCCGCCAACTGCGCTTCAAGTCTGTCGCCAAGTTGTTCTGCGGCAGTCAACTCTTCGACAACGTCCAGCAACAACGCCCGCTGACGATCGCCTTCACGCCCAAAAGCCTCCAGACGCTGCTTGTTTTCCGCACTGAGTTGTCGCCGGCTTTGTTTTACGCTCTGCAGGAGTTGATCAAGTGACTCCTGAGCGTTGGCAGGCACGATCGTCAGCAAACCCAAAGTTATCGCGAAGATTATTCGTTTCATTGGGCCGCCTCCGGCGCGGCCACCGGTAGCTTCAACAATACAGGCGCTGCCTGCTTGTTGGCGATACGCAGGCCTTCGGTTACAAAGTTGCGATACTCATCTGGCAGCACTTCCCATTCGCGGGTTACAGGGTTGAAAAAACCGGTCTCGCTCCGGTCATGCGTCTGATACGCGAGCACGATCCGTCCGACGCGAAGATATGAAACCTCCCGCCGCCGGCTGTCAGATTCCAACCACCCGGTTGTAGCATCCATGTCACGACCGAAATTCATCTCGATCTGGTAGGCATCCAGAACTCGCCGGAATTTTTCCGAAATGCTTATCTCGGACTTGACCATGTTGTCTTTCAAGACCTGCACCCGATTCCGCCGTTCATCAAGATGAAATGGCAGGTCAAGCTCCACAAACTTGTCGAGCGCATCGATCATTCGGCTCATTAGTGGAACAATTTCCCCTTTGCTGCGCTCGTAGTTCTCAAGTTGCTGAGCCGTTTTGGCCCTGGACGCCTCCTGGTCGATGATGACTTGCTGCAGATGCTGGTTATAGATCCTCACCTGATCGAGCGACTGCAGCGCGACCCGATAGTCTTCGAGTAGCTCCACACTCTGCCGGGAAAGTTGATCGATCTGGGTCTGGGCGCCGGTACGGGCTACGTCCCCCTGGGCGTATGTCAGCGAGGCCACGAGAAAGAGCGTCAGCGCCAGCGGCACCGCCCGCACCGGCGATGGGCTGTTTTTCTCCATGAGTTTTTTTCCTTCCAACGATTTGGGTTCGGCACACCCAATCAGGCTATCAGATTAAATCCCGAAGTCGTCACATGCTCCGACGGTATCGGCCTCCAACTTCATAGAGCGCGTGTGAAATACGCCCGAGTGAACAACGCTTCACCGCCTCCATCAGTTCACCAAATACATTCTCACCGCCCGCCGCAACCTGCCGCAGACGCGACAGGGCCCCCTCTCCTTTGCTGCTGTTGCGTTGCCAGAATTGCGCTGTGTTTCGGACCTGCTGTTCCTTTTCTTCGTCTGTCGAGCGAATCAGCTCGGCCCCAGAAACATCTGCCGAGTCATTATCTGACAGGAAGGTGTTGACCCCGACTATCGGCAAACGACCATCGTGTTTGCGCGACTCGTAGTACAAACTTTCTTCCTGAATACGCCCGCGTTGATACATGCTTTCCATGGCGCCTAGCACACCGCCGCGTTCAGACAAACGCTCAAACTCCTTGTAAACCGCTTCTTCAACCAAATCGGTCAATTCTTCAACTATGTATGAGCCCTGTAGCGAATTCTGGTTCTTGTTAAGACCCAACTCTTTATTAATTATTAGCTGTATCGCCATCGCCCGTCGCACGGACTCTTCAGTAGGTGTCGTTATTGCTTCATCGTAAGCGTTGGTATGCAGGCTGTTGCAGTTGTCGTACAGCGCGTAAAGCGCCTGCAAGGTTGTTCGGATGTCATTGAACTGGATCTCTTTGGCATGCAGACTGCGTCCCGACGTCTGGATGTGATACTTGAGCATCTGGCTGCGTCGCCCACCGCCGTAAATATCCCGCATTGCCCGTGCCCAAATCCGACGCGCGACACGACCAATTACCGCGTACTCCGGATCCATGCCATTACTAAAAAAGAAACTAAGGTTTGGTGCAAAGTCATCAATCGCCATGCCACGGCTGAGGTAGTACTCCACAATCGTGAAACCATTAGCCAAAGTAAAAGCTAGCTGAGTGATTGGGTTCGCGCCGGCCTCCGCGATGTGATAACCACTGATCGAAACACTATAAAAATTTCGCACATTATGATCGACAAAATACGCTTGCACGTCGCCCATCATGCGCAGTGCAAATTCTGTCGAGAATATGCAGGTATTTTGCGCCTGGTCTTCCTTGAGTATGTCCGCCTGAACAGTTCCGCGTACCCTGCTTAGCGTTTCTGCGCGGATGCGCGCATAGGTTTTGGCATCGAGCAACTGATTGCCCGTCACGCCGAGCAAACCCAATCCAAAACCGTCGTGTCCATCCGGCAAATCACCGAAATAAACCGGGCGCTCGGTACCGTTAACCAGCGCATCAATTTTTTTCTCCGCCTGACCCCATTGCCCCTGTTGGTGCAGATAGCGTTCTACCTGCTGATCGATCGCGGTATTGAGAAACATCGCCAGTATCATCGGTGCCGGCCCGTTGATCGTCATCGACACGGAAGTGCTGGGCTTGCACAAATCAAAACCTGAATAAAGTTTTTTCATGTCGTCCAGCGTCGCAATCGAGACGCCAGAGTTGCCGACACGGCCATAGATATCCGGACGTCGATCAGGATCTTCGCCGTAAAGAGTGGTCGAATCGAAAGCAGTCGACAATCGTGTTGAGGCATGGCCGGCTGCCAAATAATGAAACCGGCGGTTGGTCCGCTCCGGCGTCCCCTCACCGGCAAATTGCCGGGTCGGGTCTTCCTGTTCTCTTCGATATGGATAAACGCCAGACGTATACGGAAAACCGCCGGGCAGATTTTCTTTCGTGAGAAAGCGCAGGAGATCGCCCCAGCCAGACAGCCGTGGTGCTGCGATTTTGGGAATCTGGTTCCCACTCAATGTCTCAGTGTAATTATTGCCGCTGATCTCTTGCCCGCGTACCGTGTAGGAATAGTTTTCGTGTCGCACACTCTCAGCACGCGCCGGCCATTCACGTAGAAGGCCAAGCGCTTTTGGGCCGACGGCAGTCAATGCTTCGTTATAGCTGCGCCTTAGGGTCACCATGGTGGCGTCGTCACCAGCCATAGCACTCGCCGGATAGCTGTCGTATGCCTGCGGCAGCTCGGTATCGGCCAACACCTCTAGTGCGCGGTAACAAGCCTGCGCAAGGTTGGCCGCGTTAGCGCGCGCGGTAATGTCTGCGTCAGTGGCGCGGCCGGCGGTCGCAATGTCGGCAAGATAACGAATGCGTTCGGCTGGAATAATTGCCTGGCGCGGACTGATCTCTCGTGTCTCAGCAATCGCGTTAGTCCAGTCTCCAGCGTGCCCGGCGACTTCAAGAGACCGGCACAACGCGTTAAAGAGGCGATTTACACCAGCATCATTGAACTGGCTGGCTATCGTTGGGTAAACAGGTATGTCGCTATCAACTGTATCGAAAGCCGTGTGATTTCGTTTCCATTGCTTGCGTATATCCCGTAGGGCGTCCGCGGCGCCACGTTTTTCGTACTTGTTGAGTACAACAATATCTGCAAAATCCAGCATCTCGATTTTTTCGAGTTGGCTAGCTGCACCATAATCACTAGTCATCACGTAAACCGACAGGTCGACGATGTCCACAATCTCGCTGTCACTTTGCCCGATACCCGCAGTTTCGACTATCACCAAGCCGAAACCGCACTGTCGCAAAAACGCTACCGAATCCGACAGTACTGCACTGGTAGCCATATGCGCGCGACGGGTCGCAAATGAGCGCATATAAATACGATCGTTGACGAGACTGTTCATTCTTATGCGGTCGCCGAGCAATGCGCCACCGCTGCGCCGGCGGGTCGGATCCATCGCGAGCACGGCAATTTTCAGGTCAGGACATTGTCGCAAAAACCGTCCAAGCAGTTCGTCGGTCAGACTACTCTTGCCTGCGCCGCCGGTCCCGGTAATTCCAAGTACGGGTGCACTGCCCACACTCGTGCTCCACGCGTCGCGCCACTGCTCAGTCCGCTGCGCATCCTGTGATTCCTCCAGCGCGCTCAATACGGTCGCGACACCCTTATATGCGGAACACGAAGCATCGGATTGTGGAGCGATCACGGGTCGTGCCCATGAGCGGACACGATCGAACACATCTTTGATCATGCCTGTCAGTCCGAGTCGGAGACCATCCTCTGGGCTGTAGATTTTCTCAACACCGTAGGATTCCAGCGCTTCGATTTCATGCGCGGCAATCGTCCCACCACCACCAACAATGACGCGAATGTGTTCGCAGTCTTGCTGGCGCAACATGTCCACCATGTACTGGAAAAATTCGTTGTGCCCACCCTGATATGAGCTACAAGCAATTGCATCCGCATCTTCCTGAATCGCGGCATTAACGATATCCGCAACACTGCGGTTATGACCGAGGTGGATGACCTCGGCGCCCTGGGCCTGGATGAGTCGCCGAATAATATTGATTGCGGCGTCGTGACCGTCGAACAGCGACGCTGCCGTCACAAAGCGCAGCGGATTACGCCGTTGCTGAGCTTCCTGGGGAATTGCTGAGGCTGCGGTACTCATTGAGATCCGGTTTAGGCTGTGTTGGCCGGGAATGATGCATAGCAGTATAAACCAGACCGGTAAGCAATATCCGGGCTATAATCCTGCCGCCGTTACATCACGGCGGGGCAGCCCTCCCAGGACTGCTATCCGCCCCGCCCGCAACCGCGAGCGCTAATGACGGATGCACAATTGACTGGGAAGACCACCACAGCCCACTGGCGATCATTGGAGGAACACAAGTGAATGTATTCGAAACGATAGCGACGCGCGGGCACGAGCAAGTGGTTTTTTTTAACCATGCCGATACCGGGCTTAAGGCCATCGTTGCGATACACAGCACACTCCTCGGTCCCGCGCTCGGCGGATTACGCATGTGGCCCTATGCCAGCGAAGATGATGCGCTGAATGATGTGTTGCGATTATCCCGCGGTATGACCTACAAGGCGGCGGTTGCGGGTTTGAATCTCGGTGGCGGCAAAGCGGTCCTGATTGGCGATCCAAAAAAAGACAAGAGCGAGGCGTTATTCAGAGCACTGGGCCGTTTTATTGGCTCACTCGGTGGCCGCTATATCACCGCGGAAGACGTCGGCACCACTGTGGAGGATATGGAATACATCTTCCAGGAAACCGATCGTGTCGTAGGTGTTCATCCGGTGCACGGCGGCAGCGGTGACCCCTCACCGTTTACAGCCTTTGGCACGGTGCAGGGAATCAAGGCCTGTCTCAATAAGCTATACGGTGCACCGAACGTGTCAGGTATCTCGTTTGCCGTTCAGGGTGCCGGCAGCGTCGGCGGCAATGTCATCAAGATGCTCGCCAAAGAAGGCGCGAAAATTTTCACTTGCGACATTAATGAGGATCGCGTAGCGCAGGCCGTAGAGGATTACGGTGCCGAAGCTGTGCCATTGGAAGAAATTTATGACGTCGATGCCAAAGTCTTTGTGCCTTGTGCGCTCGGCGCCGTCATAAACGCCGACACGGTGCCCAGACTGAGATGCGAAATCGTCGCCGGCAGCTCCAACAATCAGCTGGAATCAGAGCAATGGGGTACAGCGCTGGAAGATAGAGGCATTCTTTACGCGCCCGACTATGTAATTAATGCCGGTGGGCTGATAAACGTTGCTATCGAATTACAGGGTTACAATCGTGAACGTGCATACCAGGCTGTCAGTTCAATTTACGCGATAATGGAAAATCTGTTTCGCATCGCTGAACGCGACCAGATACCGACATGGCAGGCGGGAAACCGGATGGCGGAAGAACGTATTCGCGCAATCAATACGATACGTATGCCATATACAAAACGCTTCAAAGACCGTTTGTCCGGGCGCACGCCCAAAACCAGTCATCACTGAGGTCGCGGTGGCTGAATTCAATACCCGGGTAAACGACGATATCGACATGCTGCGTGAAGCCACGCGGCGTTTTGTCGATGCCGAAATCGCGCCTATTGCTGCAAAAGTAGACGAGGACAATGTCTTTCCGCACAAGTTGTGGCGGCGTCTGGGTGAAATGGGCCTGTTGGGCATGACTGTGCCCGAGCTATACGGTGGTTCGGATGTTGGCTACCTTGGCCATACCATCGCAATGGAGGAAATATCCCGCGGCTCAGCATCGATTGGTCTTTCCTATGGTGCGCACTCAAATCTTTGCCTGAATAATCTCTACCTCAATGCTAATGAGACGCAACGACAGCGTTTTATACCCAAACTTGTGTCTGGTGAATACGTCGGTGCGCTGGCGATGTCCGAACCGGGCGCCGGATCGGACGTCGTGGGCTCCATGAGCTGCCGAGCTGAAAAACATGGCGATCGTTGGATCGCAAACGGCTCCAAGATGTGGATCACCAATGGTCCCGAAGCAGATGTTGTGCTGGTCTATATGCGTACAGCACCCGTCGATGCCGGTTCCCGTGCGATGACTGCGTTCATCGTTGAAAAAGGCATGAAAGGCTTCAGCACGGCGCAAAAACTGGACAAACTTGGCATGCGTGGCTCAAACACGTCGGAGCACGTCTTTGTGGACTGTGAAATACCGGACGAAAACCGATTGGGAGATATCGATCGCGGTGTTTATATATTGATGAAGGGGCTCGATTCAGAACGTCTGGTTCTGTCAGGTGGCCCCATCGGTATCATGCAGGCGTGCATGGACGCAGTATTGCCCTATGTGCAGGAACGCAAACAATTCGGGCGGCCGATCGGCAGCTTTGGCATGATGCAGGGAAAGCTGGCCGACATGTATACGGCTTTACAGGCCTCCCGGGCATTCGCCTATCGCACGGCGGAACAGTTTGATCGTGGCGAACCAACCCGACAGGATGCTGCCGCGGTTCTGCTGCTGGCATCTCAATCGGCGGTACAGGTCGCGCTGGAGGCCATCCAGTGCCTCGGTGGCAACGGCTATATTAACGAATACCCAACCGGTCGATTGTTACGCGACGCAAAGCTCTACGAGATCGGTGCGGGTACAAGTGAAATCCGACGCATGCTGATCGGACGGGAGTTGTTCCGTCACGATCAAAGCAGTGACGGTTGACCTGATTCGCAAACCCGGCATTATCAGTCGTTACCCGCGATGGCGACTCACTATTACGAGGCAAAAAGATGAATGACGACAATATTGTGATCGTCAGCGCCAAACGCACGCCCATCGGGACATTCCAGGGGGCGCTGTCCACGGTGCCGGCGCCCGAACTCGGTGCACGAGCTATCGCAGCGGCTCTGGACTCCGCCAGCGTAGGCGGTGAAGAAGTCAGCGAAGTTATCATGGGATGCGTATTGCCCGCGGGTGTTGGACAAGCACCGGCCCGGCAGGCAGCGCTGGCGGCAGGTGTGCCCAATAGTGTGGGTTGCACCACAGTCAACAAAGTTTGTGGCTCCGGCATGAAAGCCGTAACGCTCGCAAGCGACCTTATCCGGGCCGGCTCGGCGGAGATTGTGGTTGCCGGGGGGATGGAGTCTATGAGCCTGGCGCCCTACTTGCTACCGAATGCACGTTCGGGAATGCGTATGGGCCATCAGCAGGTCATTGATCACATGTTCTACGATGGTCTGCAAAATCCCTATGACGGCGAGATGATGGGCTACTACGCTGAGGCCACGGTCGACAAATATCGAATGACGCGCATGGAGCAGGACGACTTCGCCCGACAATCGGTATTACGTGCGCGTGAGGCGAGTGAATCCGGTGCGTTTAAAGACGAGATCATACCGGTGCTGGTTAAGAGCCGGCGCAGCGAGACGCTAGTCGAAACCGATGAAGAACCCTACCGCTGCGATCTGGAAAAAATCCCGACTATGCGCCCGGCTTTTAGACCCGAAGGCGGTACCGTGACGGCCGCCAGTTCATCGTCTATTTCGGACGGCGCTGCGGCACTGGTATTGATGAGCGAAAGCGTTGCGAATGAACGCAGGCTCTTGCCACTTGCCACAATCGCAGGCCACGCCGGCCACGCGCAGGCTCCGGAGTGGTTTACGACTGCACCACAACATTCCATCGCTGCACTGCTCGATAAATTGAACTGGGCGCCCGGAAGTATCGATCTTTATGAAATCAACGAAGCCTTCGCGGTCGTAACGCTTGGCGCCATGCGAGATTTGGGTCTGAGTATTGATCGGGTGAACGTCAACGGTGGCGCCTGCGCACTGGGACATCCAATTGGTGCCACCGGTGCTCGTATGATTGTTACACTGGCATACGCCATGAACCAACGACATGCCGGTCGCGGCATTGCGTCGTTGTGTATCGGCGGCGGTGAAGGCCTGGCATTGGGCCTGATCCACAAGGATGGCTGACCAGGGGAATATTTCGATGCCCACTCTTGCCAGCAACGTCGATACGCATGCCGCGGAGTTCCAGGACAACGCCAAGCACATGCGCGCGCTGGTAGCTGATCTCGCGCAGCAGGTATCCCGTGCCGCGCAAGGCGGTGGTGAGCGCGCCAGACAAAAACACTTGTCTCGAGAAAAACTGCTGCCACGCGATCGTATCGACGCTCTGCTGGATTCGGGCAGTCCCTTCCTGGAGCTGTCATCACTTGCCGCTGATGGTCTCTACGACAACCAGGCACCTTGTGCCGGCATTATCACCGGCATCGGCCGGGTCGATGGACGCGAGGTTATGGTGGTTGCCAACGATGCCACGGTAAAAGGCGGCACGTATTTTCCCATCACCGTCAAGAAACATCTGCGGGCACAGGAGATCGCCAGCGAAAATCGGCTGCCCTGCATCTATCTGGTGGATTCGGGTGGGGCGTTTTTGCCGTTACAAGATGAAGTGTTTCCCGACCGCGAACACTTTGGCCGAATCTTCTACAACCAAGCGCGCATGTCAGCGCGCGGTATCCCGCAAATCGCGGTTGTAATGGGTTCCTGCACGGCCGGAGGCGCTTATGTGCCTGCGATGTGTGACGAAGCCATCATCGTGCGTAATCAGGGCACCATTTTCCTCGGTGGCCCACCGCTGGTTAAAGCGGCAACCGGTGAAATAGTGGATGCAGAAACACTGGGTGGCGGCGACGTGCATTGCCGCACGTCCGGCGTCACCGACCACCTGGCTGAAAACGATGCCCACGCGATACAAATTGCCCGGGATATCTGCGCCAGCCTTGCACGCGGACCGGCACCACAAGCACCGCGTCCGGCGCGTGAACCGTTACTGGATGCATCGGAGATATATGGCGTGGTACCGCGTGATGCGCGCTATCCGTTCGAAATCCGCGAGATCATCGGTCGCATTGTTGACGCTTCAGAGTTTCAGGAATTCAAACCGTTGTATGGCAAGTCTCTGGTGTGTGGATTCGCTCACCTCTATGGCTTCCCAGTCGGGATCGTCGCCAACAACGGCATCCTGTTTTCTGAATCCGCTCTAAAAGGCACGCATTTCATACAGCTTTGCAACAGTCGTCGTATTCCACTGGTATTCCTGCAAAATATCACCGGATTTATGGTTGGACAAAAATACGAGCACTCCGGTATCGCCAAGGATGGCGCCAAGATGGTAAATGCCGTCGCTTGTAGCACGGTGCCAAAGTTTACGGTCGTCATCGGCGGTTCTTTCGGAGCGGGTAACTACGCCATGTGTGGCCGAGCTTATGGCGGTCGCTTCCTGTGGATGTGGCCTAACGCCCGCATATCGGTAATGGGCGGCGAGCAGGCAGCGTCGGTATTGGCGACCGTCAAGCGGGACAATGCCGAAGCGCGCTCCGAGACCTGGTCCGAGTCCGATGAGGCTGCCTACCGGGACACTATTCGTGAACGCTATGAACAGCAGGGACACCCGTACTATGCCACCGCCAGACTTTGGGACGATGGGCTGATCGATCCTATTGATACCAGACGAGTTCTCGGGTTTGGCATCGCCACTGCAAGCAACTCTCCAGACACCCCAGCCCCCAATTACGGGGTCTTCCGCATGTAGCCGGCAGGCCAACTATACTCAGGCTATTGGGGCACCGGGCAAAAGCGATGGCGGAGTCTATCCTACAGGAGTTAAATGGCGATGGAGTGCTTACTCTGACCCTGAACAGGCCAGAGGTGCGCAACGCATTTGATGACACCCTGATCGCACTACTGACCGGCCTCCTCCTCAAGGCCGATCGCGATCCGGCGGTACGCGTAATCATCCTTACCGGTAGCGGTGACGCTTTTTGTAGCGGCGGCGACGTCGGCTGGATGAAAAAAACAGCCGGACTAGACGCCGGTCAGAACTACGAAGATGCCTTACGACTGGCCGAACTCATGTCCGTATTGAATTCATTGGGCAAACCCACCGTTGCCAGAATCAACGGCAGTGCTTTCGGCGGCGGTGTCGGGCTCGTTGCATGTTGCGATATTGGTATTGCCGCTAACGATGCAAGTTTTGCGCTGAGCGAAGTCCGGCTGGGGTTGGTACCCGCCGTGATCTCACCGTATGTCATTGCAGCATTGGGCGTGCGACAGTCACGACGCTATATGCTCACCGGAGAACGATTTAACGCTGCTCATGCGCTCAGTCTGGGGTTGATACATGAAACTGTCGAGGCCGAAGGACTGGATCACAACGTTGGCCATATCGTATCGCTGTTATTAAAAGGCGGTCCAATGGCACTGCGGGAGAGCAAGGAATTGATCGCGCTGGTCAGTCATACCGATCGTTCATCGAATCAGACGATTTCACGGCGCACCGCCGAGATCATCGCGCAGATCCGGGTATCGCCCGAAGGCCAGGAAGGTCTGGGAGCCTTTCTGGAAAAACGCAGCCCCAGCTGGGAGCACTAAACAAACCGTCCACACAAGGGGCTGCTCGCCCCTGCCAGTCACGATAGAATACATTTTTAGAAAGTGTCCGTGACATGCTTGAAAAAGTACTGATTGCCAACCGAGGCGAAATAGCCTGCCGCATCATTCAAAGCTGCCGCAAGCTGGGTGTTGGCACTGTTGCTGTCTATTCCGATGCAGACGCCGGAGCACGACACGTGCGCATCGCGGACGAAGCTATTCATATTGGTGCCGCGCCACCAACGGAATCGTATTTGTCAATTTCGACAATTTTGGATGCGGCGCGGCAAACTGGCGCACGCGCAATTCATCCCGGCTACGGTTTCCTTTCCGAAAACGCTGACTTCGCGCAGGCATGCCAGCAAGCTGGTGTGATTTTTATCGGTCCGACGCCTGACACAATCGCACGAATGGGTTCGAAGGCTGCCGCAAAAAAACTCATGGAGTCGGCCGGTGTTCCTACCATTCCCGGCTATCACGGCACAGACCAGTCAGACGACAAACTTGCGACCGAGGCAACACGTATCGGTTTTCCGTTGCTAGTAAAGGCCAGCGCCGGTGGTGGCGGCAAGGGCATGCGTATTGCAGGCAGCGTCAATGAAGTTGCGGAAGCCGTTGTTGGTGCTCGACGCGAAGCACAAAATGCGTTTGGCGACGACCGTTTGTTACTGGAAAAATATCTCGACACGCCGCGCCACATAGAATTTCAGGTTTTTGGTGACAATGACGGAAATATCGTTCACCTGTACGAACGCGAGTGTTCGATCCAACGCCGTTATCAAAAAATTATCGAAGAAAGCCCTTCACCCTTTCTCGATCAGGCACTACGCGAAAAAATGGGCCAGGCTGCGATCGCGGCGGCCCGGGCGGTAGCCTATCGCAATGCCGGCACGATTGAATTTATGGTCGATGCGCAACGCCAATTCTATTTTCTGGAGATGAACACTCGGTTACAGGTCGAGCACCCGGTTAGCGAGCTCACAACCGGGCTGGATCTGGTCGAATGGCAGCTACGAGTCGCCGCGGGCGAACAACTGCCACTGCAACAGAAACAAATTAAAAGCCGGGGCCACGCAATCGAAGCGCGAATATACGCCGAAAACCCGGACCAGGATTTTCTGCCGTCTACCGGACGCATCCATCGCTTTGCTCACGCTACTGAGGATGAAGGAGTGCGTCTCGACAGCGGATTTGAGGACGGTGACGTTGTCAGCATCTATTACGACCCGATGATTGCCAAACTCATTTGTTCCGGTGCCGACCGGCAGGCTGCGCTCGCACGACTGCGGCTGTCGCTGGCGCAAACCGCCATTTTTGGGCCGATGACCAACCTGCCGTTATTACGACGCATCGCCGCCGATGCGGTGTTCGCTGCCGGCGAGGCTCACACGGGCTATATAGACGAGAATCTTGCTCAACTACTCCAGGATGAGAAACCGGACAGCCTTACCTATGCAGCGGCAGCCGTCTCAGAAATGCAGGCACGAGAGAAACGATCGCTTTACGCGGGTTCCCCATGGGACATAGCCGACGGTTGGCAGGCAAATGGCCGCACACGCAATCGGCTGGTTTTGCGTGCGCGTGGACAACAGGCCATCACTGTCGATATTGCCGGCGCAAATGGTCGCTATACCATGCTAAAGGACAACGAAAACCTGAGTTTCTGGGCCAAAGAAGCCGGCTCCGAACGGCTGATTATCGAATCTCCTCAACGCAGCGCGGCGGTCAGCGTGTTAAGGCATGGCGACACACTGGTGATCGCCAACGGTGATCGAGCCACGACGATATCGTTACAACATCCCTACCCGCCCGGTGTGGATGGCACCGACGAGGCCGCCCATCCGGGTTCGCCCATGCCGGGACGGATAGTGGCGATCAAAGTGGCTGCCGGTGATCAAGTGCAAAAAGGCCAAGCACTGGTGATACTGGAGGGCATGAAAATGGAATTCACAGTGCAGGCCCGGTCAAACGGAAGAATAGAAAAAATCCTGTATCAGGAAGGCGACATGGTTGACGCCGAAGTTCCTCTGGTCGAAATCGAGCCCGATCGGGAAGACGCCGCGTGAGCAACAAATGAATCTGCCAGGGCGTGTAACTGTGGTTGAAGTCGGACCTCGTGACGGTTTGCAAAACGAGCCTGAACCCGTGGCAACGCCAATTAAGATCGAGTTCGTTAACCGCTTGTCCGACACAGGCCTGAGTTGCATCGAGGTAAGCAGTTTTGTCAGCCCGGCATGGATCCCGCAACTTGCTGATGCCACGGATGTATACACGCATATCGAGCAGAAAAAAGATGTCGTATATCCGGTGCTGGTTCCAAACGAGCGCGGCATGGAACGCGCGTTGGAAGCTGGAGCGAAAACCATTGCCATTTTTAACGCCGCCTCGGAAACTTTCAATCAGAAAAATATCAATGCATCTATAGCGAAAGCGTTTCAGCGGCTGGAAAAAGTGGCCGCTGTCGCGACCAGCGAAAACATCGCTATCCGTGGCTATGTGTCCTGTGTACTGGGTTGCCCTTATGAGGGCGCAATCGATCCGGCAACCGTAGGCATAGTTGCGCGGGATCTGTTTCAGCTCGGTTGTTATGAGATTTCGCTGGGGGACACAATTGGCATCGGCACGCCACTACGCGCGCGCAGATTGCTCGATGCCGTCACTCAACACATAGGTTTAGATCAGGTGGCAGTACATTTCCACGACACACGCGGACAGGCGCTGGCCAACGTGTTGGCCTGTCTGGAATACGGCGTTACGACAGTGGATGCATCCGTTGCGGGCTTGGGTGGTTGTCCATACGCCGAAGGCGCCAGCGGCAATCTGGCCACTGAGGACCTGGTCTACATGTTGCACGGGATGGAAATTGAAACCGGTATCGACCTCGACTTGCTGATAGCAGCCGGCCGATTCATCACAAAAACGATGGGCCGTGAGCCGGCCAGCCGCTTGGGACGCCTCCCCAAGGGTCGCCGGCAACCTCGCTATACGACTTGAACAACTCGGCAGTGCTGCCCGATTCCGCTAATATGACCAGCTTCGATCAATGGAGCCAAAATGATTCTTGAGAGTGCCAAAGCTCTGGTCAGTGGTGGCGCGTCCGGTCTGGGCCAAGCCGTCGCCAAGCGAATTACAAACGCCGGAGGCCACGTCGCAATCCTTGATGTCAACGCAGACCACGGGGAAGCTGTTGCCGCCGAATTGGGCAAGCGTGCTGTTTTCGTCAAAACTGATGTCAGTAACGAGCAGCAAATCGATGCTGCAGTAGCGACTGCCAACGAACGATTCGGCGGAATCACATTGGCCGTCAGCTGTGCCGGCATACTGGGCGCGGGACGCGTGCTTGGGCGTGACGGCCCCATGCCGGCCGAACAATTCACAAAAGTGATTCATGTGAATCTGATCGGCGCTTTTCTGTTAGCCAAGGCGGCGGCACTGACAATGTCGGACAATCCTGAAAACCCGGATGGCGAACGAGGCGTTATCATTCAAACTGCGTCGATTGCCGCTTTTGAAGGACAGATCGGTCAGGCTGCTTACTCGGCCTCAAAAGGCGGCGTCGTCGGCATGACGCTACCGCTGGCACGAGAATTTGCGCGGCTGGGAATCCGCGTCATCACCATCGCACCCGGAATTTTTCAGACGCCGATGATGGATGGCATGCCGGAGCACGTGCAAGAGTCGTTGGGCGCACAAGTCCCCTTTCCGTCGCGACTCGGACGACCCGATGAGTTTGCGCAATTGGTCGCTTCGATCTATTCGAACCCAATGATCAACGGCACGACGATACGACTCGATGGCGCTATTCGCATGCAGCCCAAATAAGATCGTGAGTGATCACTCAGGTTTGTGGCAATGACTGAACGCGATGTAATGGAATATGACGTGGTCGTTGTTGGCGCTGGACCAGCCGGGCTGGCGTGTGCTATTCGCCTGAAACAACGCAATGATGCCTTGAATGTCTGCATACTCGAAAAAGCATCTGAAATTGGACAACACGCATTGTCTGGCGCCGTGGTCGAGCCCGAAGCACTCGACGAGCTTATGCCCTCTTGGCGTGATAATCCGCCGGAGATCTGTGTCCCGGCGAAAAAGGACGAGTTTCTGTTTCTGACCAAGAAACGTGCGATTCGGTTTATGAATCCACCACAGATGCATAACAAGGGGAACTACATACTCTCGCTGGGCGGCTTGTGCCGACAACTGGCCGGATACGCCGAAGAATCAGGTATCGATCTGTTTGCCGGCTTTTCTGGCACTGAAGTGTTGTTTGGCGAGAGCAATAATGTCATCGGTGTACGCTGTGGCGACATGGGTGTAGCGCATGATGGCAGCCAGGGACCCAACTACACGCCTGGTGTTGATATCCATGCAAAATATACCGTGCTGGCAGAGGGTTGCCGCGGCAACCTGTCCAAACAACTTATCGCCCACTACGGGCTCGACGCCGACAGGTCCCCGCAAACTTACGGCATCGGTTTTAAGGAGCTTTGGCGGCTACCGGAAGGCCGAGTTAATCCGGGCCTGATTCGTCACACTATGGGCTGGCCACTGGATCGCGCTATCTATGGCGGCAGCTTTCTCTATCATCTCGACGAAGACCGCGTATATATCGGTTTTGTGGCCGGGCTGGATTACCGTGATCCGTCGTTCAGTCCATTTGAGGCATTTCAGCAATACAAACACCATCCGTCGGTGCAGCCGCTGTTGCAAGACGGCGAGATTTTATCTGCCGGCTCACGATCATTGATTGAAGGGGGTTTTCAGTCCCTGCCCAAACTGGACATGCCGGGTGCACTACTCATCGGCGATGCCGGTGGCACCCTCAACGTGCCTAAGATCAAGGGCGTGCACATGGCGTTGGGTTGCGGCATGAGTGCAGCAGATCATCTTGCTGACCGCGATACGACTGCTGGGTTTGACGAGGTCTTTCGCGCTTCGGCCCGTGGCAGGGAGCTGCACAAGGTGCGCAATATCCGGCCCGGTTTCCGGCACGGCATGTGGCGTGGCCTGGTCAACGCGGGTCTGGAAACCGTAACGCTCGGGAAAATGCCGTGGACTTTAAAAAACGAAGCAGATTGGTCAAGTCTGAAAAAGTTATCGCCGCGGGACACGACCGAACAACCGTATGTCACGCGGACACTGCCACCGCGCGATCGCCTGGCATCCGTTTATTATTCGACTATTGCCCACGATGAAGACCAGCCGGTACACCTGAAGGTAAGAGACACCTCTATCTGTGCGACGCGCTGTGCCCAGGAATACGACAATCCCTGCACACGCTTCTGTCCGGCCAACGTCTATGAAATGGTCGATGACGGTGCCGACGGAAAGCGTCTGCAGATCAATGCTGCAAACTGCGTGCACTGCAAAGTATGCGATATCAAAGATCCCTACGAAATCATTGACTGGGTTCCACCCGAGGGCGGATCCGGACCCAACTATCAAAACCTCTAAGAAAGAAAGAGTTTCATGAAAATTATTGTTTGCATTAAACGTGTCATTGACTACAACGTGCGGGTACAGATAAACCGTGAAGGTGATGGCGTAGTTACCGATGGCGTAAAAATGTCAGTTAACCCATTTGACGAAATTGCCGTCGAAGAAGCGTTGCGCATACGTGAGCGTGGTGAAGCCGAAGAGGTTATTGCCGTGAGCGTCGGTACGAGTCAGTCACAACAACAGTTACGCACCGCGCTGGCGATGGGCGCCGACCGCGCCATCCTGATTGAAACAGATGATGACATGCAACCACTTGTAGTTGCACGCGTTTTTCAAAAATTGGTCGAGCGCGAAAAACCCGGTCTCGTATTAATGGGCAAACAGGCAATCGATGATGACGCCAATCAGACCGGCCAGATGCTGGCGGCGTTATGGAACCGGCCACAAGCCACTTCTGCCTCGAAACTGGAATTAACTGGCGACAGTGCACGCGCAACGCGCGAAGTCGATGCCGGTCTGGAAGTAATCGAATTCGACTTGCCAGCCGTAGTTACGACAGACTTGCGACTCAACGAGCCACGTTTTGTGAAAATGCCAGACATCATGAAGGCGAAGCGCAAACCGATGGAAACCATTGCATTATCCGAGCTTTCAATAGACCTGCCAACGCAACTTGCGCAGAGCAACTATGAACCGCCACCGGAGCGCCAGGCCGGTCGCATAGTAGACAGCGTTGAGGAACTCGTAGCCGCCCTGCGTGAAAAGGGGGTGGTGTGATGACCAAAGTATTACTCGTCGCCGAACATGATGGCGCTCAACTCAATCTGGCTACAGCCAAAGCCCTCAGCTGTGCTACACAAATCGGGGAAACAGACGTCGTGGTTTTCTGCGATGGGGCGAATGCTGTCTGCGATGCAGCAGCAAAATTGTCGGGTGCTCAACGTATCCTGAAAGTGTCCCGTAGCGAAAATGCTAAACCGCTGGCCGCAGTATTCGCACCGCAGATTGCAGAGATGGCCGCAGATTACACCCATATCCTCGTGCCATCGACGACTTTTGGTAAAGACATACAACCACGCGTCGCTGCGTTGCTCGGCGCACCACAGGTCAGCGACATCATGAGTGTCGAGGGACCGCGAAAATTCAAACGTCCAATTTATGCCGGCAATGTGATCGTTACGATCGACGTGCCAGAAGCAGCCAAGGTAGTGGGCACTGTGCGTACTGCGTCGTTCAAGGCAGCGGACGGCGGCGCAAGCGCAGAAGTTGTTAACGTGTCGGTCGATACCGACCTGCCCACGCATACACGCTACATAGCACTCGAAGCACATGCTAGCGAAAGACCCGACCTGCAATCGGCAAACCGGGTTGTGTCCGGTGGCCGTGGTGTCGGTAGTGCAGAAAACTTTGCGCTTATCTATAGCCTCGCTGACAAGATCGGTGCGGCGGCGGGTGCTTCACGCGCTGCAGTTGACGCTGGCTACGTCCCTAATGACATGCAGGTCGGTCAGACTGGAAAAATCATTGCACCTGATCTTTATATCGCCGTAGGCATCTCCGGAGCAATTCAACACCTGACCGGTATCAAAGACGCCGGCACGATAGTCGCGATCAACAAGGACGGGGAGGCGCCGATTTTTGGCGTTGCTGATCTCGGTTTGGTCGGCGATTTGTTCGCTATCGTTCCGGAATTGGAAAAACAACTCGGATAACGCAGTGCCTGCCGTTTATGTGCCATCGGCAGAACGTGCACAGGCGACGAATCTTGCCCGCTTCATGCGGCACGTTTCCGATCTGACCGGACGCGATCTATCGACCTACCCAAGGCTTTGGCAATGGTCCTGCGAAGCGGCCGAAGAATTTTGGCCGGCGGTGTGGAATTTTTGCGATATCAAGGCGTCGCGACAATGGGATTGCGTGCTGGAACAACCCGAACAGATGCCAGGTGCAAGATGGTTTTCGGGCAGCCAGCTTAACTTTGCTGAAAACCTGTTACAGCATCGCGGTACGCAACCCGCTATCATTTCCCGAGACGAAACCGGTGAGCGTCACGTTGTGTCCCGCGACGAGTTGTGGCTACATGTCGCCAGTATTGCGGCGGGGCTGCAAAAGGCTGGTGTGACTGAAGGCGACCGGGTCGTCGCTTACATGCCCAACATACCCGAGACGATTGTCATCATGCTCGCTGCCACCAGTCTTGGTGCGACCTTTTCATCCTGCTCTCCGGATTTTGGCGTCAATGGTGTGTTGGATCGTTTTGGTCAAATCGCGCCGACCGTTCTGTTTGCCGTGGATGGCTACCGCTATGGTGGCAAGCACATCAGTTTGCTAGATCGGTTGCGAAACATACTTCCGGCCCTGCCAGAGGTCGAACAAGTCGTCATCGTGCCCTTCCTGGATCAGCAACCGGACACAGACGGAATTCCCTGCGCAAAACTGCTGGCCGATTTTCAGGTCGCCAGCGACGATATTGAATTCAAACAACTGCCATTTGATCACCCGCTATACATCATGTACTCCTCCGGGACGACTGGCACGCCAAAATGCATTGTGCATGGTGCCGGTGGAACGCTGCTGCAGCATGTTAAAGAACTCGTTTTGCATACCGACATCCGTGAGCACGATCGGGTCTTCTATTTCACGACATGTGGCTGGATGATGTGGAACTGGCTGGTCAGTACCCTGGCAACCGGAGCGACAGTCGTCCTATATGACGGATCTCCCTTTTACCCTGACCCGGAAGTGCTCTGGCGCATGGCCGAAGAAGAAGAGCTAACAGTATTTGGCACCAGTGCGAAATACCTGTCGGCACTGGAAAAGTCGGGCGCGAAACCGGTCGACCGCTACAAGCTCAATACACTGCGGTGCGTGTTATCGACCGGCTCGCCGCTTGCGTCTGAAAGCTACGATTACGTTTATCAGAATATTAAGGGAGATCTCCAGCTGTCGTCGATTTCGGGCGGTACCGACATCATCTCCTGCTTTGCACTCGGTAACCCGATGTTGCCCGTTTATCGCGAAGAGCTGCAATGTCGCGGTCTGGGCATGTCGGTAGATATTTACAACGATGCGGGGTCACCAGTCCGAGGCGAAAAGGGTGAGCTGGTCTGCACCCGCCCGTTTCCGTCGATGCCACTCGGATTCTGGAACGATGCCGATGGCCGTCGGTATCATGACGCCTATTTCAATCGCTTCGCTACTACCTGGTGCCATGGCGACTATGCAATGCTCAGCGAGCATGACGGAATTATTATTTATGGTCGTTCTGACACCGTGCTCAACCCGGGTGGCGTGCGCATCGGTACAGCTGAGATTTACCGGCAAGTTGAAAGACTCGACGAGGTACTTGAGTCCATTGCAGTCGGGCAACAATGGCATAACGATCAACGCGTCGTATTGTTCGTCAAATTGCGCGACGGCATAAGGCTAACCGATACATTGCGCGAGCGCATTTGTGAAACTATTCGCAGCAACACTACGCCGCGACATGTGCCAGCCAAGATTATCGCGGTACCGGACATACCAAAAACTATTAGCGGCAAGATAGTCGAACTGGCCGTGCAAAATGCCGTACACGGTCGGCCAGTAAAGAACACCGACGCCATGGCCAATCCCGAGGCGCTGGACCATTATCGTGATCTGCCGGAACTTGCACAGGACTAAAAACAGTCTCCGATGAGCAACAGTTTTGGCTATACCGAAGTTTATCAACGTGGCCTTATCGACCGCGGTTACACCGCCGACGCCGGGCAGACTGCCGCCGTTGCCGCACTGGACGCGTTGGGTGCGCGGCTTTGTGCAGAACGCGACAGCGGCGTGCTGCAAAAGCTAAAGCAACGCATCGGGGGGCCGGAGCAGCCGGAAAAAGGTCTCTATCTATGGGGTGGTGTCGGTCGTGGCAAGACCTATCTGATGGACTTGTTTTTTGAAATGCTACCGATCGAAGAGAAACGCCGCAGCCACTTTCACCGATTCATGCAAGATACCCACGATCAGCTAGGTGCCCTAGGAAATACCCGCGACCCGTTGATGCTGATCGCAAAAAATATCTCTGCCAAAACACGCGTACTGTGTTTTGACGAGTTTTTTGTGTCAGACATCGGTGACGCCATGATTCTGGGCAATCTGCTGAGCGCGTTATTCGATAATGAAGTCACTCTGGTCGCTACATCCAACGTGCCGCCAAAGCATCTCTACCGGGACGGCTTACAACGGCAACGCTTTTTGCCAGCAATTGCGCAGCTCGAGCAACACACAAAAGTAATGGGCATCGGTGCCGGCGCAGATTACCGCCTGCGTGTACTTGAATCGGCAGAGATCTATCACCATCCACTGGACGATCAGGCCGAGGACAACCTGATGCGGTATCTGTCTGAACTTGCGCCTGATCGCCCAGTCAGCGGTGAAATGCTGCAGATTGCCGGGCGGTTAATCGCCACACGCCGCAGCGCCGACGGTTTAGCCTGGTTTGATTTTAACGAGCTTTGTACCGCACCACGCAGCCCGGCTGACTATCTGGAGATCGCCCGCCTCTGTCACACGGTCCTTGTTTCCGGAGTACCGGTACTCGACGCCATGCGAGATGACGACATGCGCCGTTTTATCGGTCTGGTGGACGTATTCTACGACCGGCGGGTCAAACTAATCATCTCCGCCGCCGCGCCGCCAGAATTGTTATACACCGGCGACCGGCTCGCCTTTGAATACCAGCGTACCCAAAGCCGCCTGAACGAAATGCAGGCCACCGACTATCTGGCGCAACCGCATCTGCCATAGAATCCATGTTCTTTCAAACTTTTTGCCGCCTGGGCGCCTCTAAGGGACACCCCTGCTTTTTAGCACTGGTTGACTAGAACCTGTCGTTGTTCGCAAGATTCAGGTTGTTAATACGACTGCGGCCGAGCAACTTAAGGGCCAGATTGCGGCCTGCGCGTAATACTGGGTAAAGCACTCTGGACAAAACTTTGGATTGAAAAACCAGAAAGTTGAACCGGTTAAACAGCCCGGATCGGCTGCTCAACAGCGCTAGTGCATGGATCGCGTCACTCCCGTAATACAGCTCATCACCGGCGATTAGTACCATCCCCTCATCAACGTCGAGGCCCATGGCGGTAATCCGGTCGACCTGGCTGCCACCATCACGTGCATCGATCAGACGCAGTTTTCCCGCTGCCTCGCGTACCCGTACCAGCCGACAGTAAGCGTCACAAAACGGGCACTGCTTGTCGTAAACCAGCAGGAGTTCGTGATTCACTCGTGCGCTATCTCCATGACAACTCCCGTTTCACGCTCGGAAACTTCCCAAAGACGTGCGATAGCATTTTTGCGTCCAGGTCGAAGGAACGGACGCCTGACCGCGGCTCCATTGTTAATAAACCGGGGTGCATAAAAGTCGCCGCCCTGCGCCGCCGGGTCGGTGGCAGCCCGGATTTGCGGTAGCGCGCCCTGAGCCGGTTTCATACCCGTCGACATGGCCAGCCAACGAAAGAAACCTGCAGCCCGACCCCCGCCACCCTCTGCAACGGTTGTTGATTGCAAATCCGTGTCGCTAAGACCCGGATGTGCCAGCAGGCTGCTTGCCGAAACACCGGCTCTCTCGAATGCCGCCTGCAGGCCGAGCGCAAAGTGGTAGTTGGCCAGCTTCGACTGCCCATACGATCGCCAGGGTTTATAACGGCCCTCAAGGTGCGGGTTGGCGGGATCGACGGCTTTGCCGATGTGATGCGCGGTGCTGGTCACCGAGACCACGCGTGCCGCATGGGCGCGGAGCAGAGCCGGCATAAGGTGCGCGGTAAGTGCCCAATGTCCCAGATGATTTACACCTAACTGCATCTCGAAGCCGTCAACCGTCTTGCGTTCTGGTATTGCCATGACACCGGCGTTGTTAACCAGGATATCGATACGATCGTGGCGTGCGAGGATAGTGTCGGCGGCAGCTCGCACACTGACGAGCGATCCAAGATCGACCTCGACGACCTCAAGCCTGGCGCCCTGTGCCGCGGTCATAATCTCTGCCAATGCGATGCGGGCTTTGTCCTGATTACGCGCTGCCATCACGACATGGGCTCCGGCGTCGGCGAGTGCTTTGGCCGTTTCAAGACCGAGCCCACCGTTGGCGCCAGTCACAACAGCGATGTCATCAACCAGATCGGGAATAGAATCAGTTGTGTAGGCCATGTCGTGTGTGCTTAGGCGTCTATTTCGGTGCGCACTTCGAGCAATTCCGGAAAAAAGCGTATATCCAGCGCTTTACGCAGGAACGACACACCGGAGGACCCGCCGGTACCTTTTTTGTAACCGATAATGCGCTCCACGGTTTTCATGTGCCGAAAACGCCATAGCTGAAAGTTTTCTTCCAGATCAACCAGTTTTTCGCAAACGTCATAGGCATCCCAGTATTTTTGCGGGTTCTCATAGATCCCTTTCAATACCTTTACCACACCCGGATGCGATTCATAGGGCTCGGCCCAGTCCCGATTCACAATGTCCGCTGGTACCGCATGGCCTTTACGTTGCAGATGCCGCAGGAATTCATCGTAGAGACTTGGACGATTCAGCCATTCGCCAAGTATCTGTCCCGCCGCACTGTCCTCGCCGTGGATTTCCAGAATACTTTTGTTCTTGTTACCCATAGCAAATTCGAATTGCCGGTATTGCAATGACTGAAAGCCTGATGCCGTGCCCAGAACATGGCGCATTTGTGCATACTCAATGGGCGTCAGAGTCTCAAGAACGGCCCACTGGCTAAATAGCTGCTGCTGCACCACCTTAATCCTGGCGACAATCTTGCTACAGGGTTCGAGCTGATCGTTTCGCAACATGTCGATCGCCGCACGCAACTCGTGCAAACTAAGTTTGAACCATAGTTCGGCGATCTGATGCTGGATGATGAACAGCATTTCGTCGTGGTGCGGTGGGTCAGCTAGCGGATGCTGGGCACCCAGTATTGCGTCGAGACCCAGATACTCGCTGTACGTCAGCGATTGATTTTCTACACGGGCCAGACCGGCTTCGAGTTTTTCCGTCATTGTTGCTGTCACCCTCAAAAGTAAGCCCATTCTACGCCCGTTGTGGCAGCGCACAATATAACACCGGCTGTTAGCTGAGGTTATAATGTTGCATGCCGCCGGAGGGGCACGCTCGCGCCCACTAAAAACTCCGGCCAGCCAACGCTTTTATTTGTGGCCTTGCGCCGGCCCGCCAGAGGTTTTGCCTTGAAAAAAACTGTCGCCGAATACCATATCGACTATCTGCAAATACTGGACCCTGATGGCAATGTGCAGGGCGAATTGCCAGCGTTTGCTCGCTATCCGCATGAGTTAATCAATCTGTATCAGCGCATGACACTGACCCGTGTATTCGACACGAAAGCCATCAATCTGCAGCGCACAGGAAAACTGGGAACCTATGCATCATCCCTGGGTCATGAAGCGGCGCACGTGGGAATGGGATCGGCAATGCATGAAAAAGATGTCTTTGCGCCGATGTACCGGGAATACGGTGCGCAGTTCTGCCGTGGCGTGAAAATGTCCGATGTACTGATGTATTGGGGTGGCGACGAACGCGGTAACAACTTTGCAGGACCAAGACAGGATTTCCCATGGTGTGTTCCGATCGCTACGCAGTGCCTGCATGCAGCCGGTGCGGCAATGGCCATGAAGCTGCGTGGCGAAAAACGTTGCGCCGTCGCGTCGATTGGCGATGGTGGCACATCAGAAGGTGCTTTCTATGAGGCGCTAAACCTGGCAGGCGCGCAACAATTGCCAGTCGTGTTTGTGGTCGTCAACAACAAGTGGGCTATTTCGGTGCCATTGCATTTGCAGACTGCTGCCAAGACGCTGGCGCAAAAAGCCATCGCGGCAGGCATACCGGGCATTCAGGTCGACGGCAATGATGTGATCGCGATGCGTGCGACTATGGAAGCGGCACTGGAGCGCGCCCGCAACGGCGGGGGGCCTGCACTGGTTGAAGCGGTGACCTATCGTCTTAGCGATCACACAACTGCCGACGACGCGACACGTTACCGCCCGCAAGAAGAAGTGGACGAAGCCTGGAAAGTAGAGCCACTGGAACGAACTCGCAGCTACCTGATATCTATCGGTAGCTGGGACGACGGCAAAGAACAGGCATTGCTGGCAGACTGCGCGCGCCAGGTCGATGAGGCCGTCAACGAGTATCTCGCGACCGACAGAATGCCCGTGACAGCAATGTTCGACCACATGTACGAGGAACTGCCTGAGGCAATGCAGGACCAACGCGAAACAGCCATCCGCTACGACCGTTCGGGCGGCCATCACTAATGCCGGGAATTGCACTAATTGAAGGCGTCACCATGGCATTGGCGCACGAACTCAGTCACGACGAAAGCGTGGTTGTTCTGGGCGAAGACGTTGGTGTCAATGGTGGCGTATTTCGTGCGACTGCAGGATTGCAGCAGCGCTTTGGCAAGGAACGCGTCATGGATACGCCGTTAGCCGAAGGCATGATCGCCGGCATGTCGGTAGGTATGGCGGCGCAAGGCATGCGGCCGGTGGCGGAAATGCAGTTCATGGGTTTTATTTACCCGGCAGTCGACCAAATGATCAGTCATGCTGGCCGCTTGCGACATCGCACTCGCGGGAGACTGAGTTGTCCCATGGTATTGCGTGCGCCCTATGGCGGTGGCATCCATGCTCCGGAACACCATTCCGAAAGTACCGAAGCCCTGTTCGCGCACATTCCCGGCGTCAGGGTTGTCATACCCTCCTCGCCTGCACGAGCATATGGTTTGTTGTTGGCGGCAATACGTGACCCTGATCCGGTGGTTTTTCTCGAACCAAAACGCATTTACAGATTGGTCAAACAGGAGGTCGAGGATGACGGCGTCGCCCTGCCGCTGGATGTCTGTTACATACTGCGTGAAGGTGACGACGTAACTGTCGTGACCTGGGGTGCCATGACCCACGAAACACTCAAGGCAGCCAGCGAACTTGAAAGCGACGGGATCAATTGCGAGGTCATTGACTTGGCAACAATTAGTCCGCTCGATATCGAAACGATCCTGGAGTCAGTCGAGAAAACCGGGCGGCTGGTCATCGTGCATGAAGCGGCCAGAACCTGCGGTGTCGGCGCGGAAATTGCGGCCCAGGTGGCCGAGCAGGCACTCTACGATCTTGAGGCGCCGATCCAGCGTGTTACCGGCTATGACACGGTAATGCCCTTGTTCCGGCTCGAAATGGAATATCTGCCCAGCGTCGCGCGTATCAAAGACGCTGTAAAAGTCACACTTGAGGAGTGACGAGGACATTGCATGAGTACTTTCAATCTACCTGACCTGGGTGAGGGACTGCCGGAAGCCGAGATCGTCACCTGGCACGTTAAAGAAGGCCAGAACATAGTGGTGGATCAGCCGTTGGTTTCGGTGGAGACCGCCAAAGCCGTGGTTGAAGTGCCCGCACCACAATCCGGCGTCGTCTCGCGATTGCACGCCGGCGAAGGCGATATCGTGCAAACCGGTCACCCCCTGGTCGATTTCACCGACGGTGATGTCGCAGAGCAAACCGCTGTGGCCGCACATGTCGCAGAAGAATCCGGCGACAGCGGCACAGTTGTCGGCAACATGCCGACCAGTAATGAAATGCTGGTGGAAAAGGCGATCGTCGGTGGCCGGCGGCGCAGAAAAAGAAGCCGGGTGAAGGCAGCGCCTGCGGTGCGTGCGCTGGCGAAAAAAATGCACGTCGATCTGACCGAGATTACGGCAAGCGGCAAGAACGGCCAGATCACCGCGGCCGACGTCAGGGCCTATGCTCAATCGAGTACGGTGATAGGCCCCGCGATGCCCCCACCTGCACCCCGTACTGATATCGAATTTGGCCAGGCCGAACGTCTCCGTGGCCCCAGACGTGCGATGTCACAAAGCATGAGTTCATCACGTGACCAGGTTGCAGCCTGTACGCTATTTGACGATGCCGATATCCACGACTGGGCGTCCGGTCAGGACATTACGATACGGGTGCTACGCGGCGTGGTGGCCGGCTGCCACGCTGAGCCGGGCCTAAACGCCTGGTACGACGACGCGGCAGGGAGCCGCACGCTACATGAACAAATCGATCTGGCGATGGCAGTGGACACGCCAGATGGCCTGATTGTCCCTGTACTACGCGACATCGGCCGTCAGGACAACAGGCAACTACGCGCGGCCGTGGACCTGATAAAGGTAGCGACCCGCAACCGCACGGTGTCTCCGGCGGACATGAAGAATCCAACGATCACACTGTCCAATTTCGGCATGATGGCCGGCCGTTATGCCACGCCGGTTATCGTTCCACCGATGGTGGCGATTATGGGTACCGGTGGCATACGGCACGACGTCGTGGCCGTAATGGGTGGAATCGAGGTACATCGGCGGATTCCGCTATCGCTCACTTTCGATCACCGCTGCATCACCGGCGGCGAGGCTTGCCGTTTTCTTGCTGCAATGATCGACGATCTGGCCAAACCCAACTAGACCGGCCCAACAAAAAACGCGTTTCCCGCTCATGCCGGGGTCCCCGCGGTATTCCGTCACATTTCCGGTCACCAAAAGAGAGCATTTTCGCCGCTTTGGCTATACTGCGCCTGCGGAGTCTCAATCACAGCAAGGCGGCCAGATGAGCAGCTCTCCAGCTGATAGCCGGAACACATCGAAACCATCAGGTTTCATGCGCCGAATTACAGATGCCAGGGAACGGCAGATCAACAAAATCGTTGCCGCCGCAGCCAAATTACCAACGGATAACAGAACGGTCGATCCGGGAGACTTTATCCGCAACTACTTTGCCGATGTAGCAGCTGAAGATTTACGCGATCGCAAACCCGCTGATCTCGCCGGTATGGCGTTGTCGCACATGAATTTTGGAAATCATCGCAAACCCGGCGAGGTGCTGGTGCGGGCGTTCAATCCAACAGTTGAACGTGATGGCTTTGAGTCCAGACACACCATTATTCAGATTGTTAATGACGATATGCCTTTTATCGTCGATTCAGTAGCGCTGGTTTTGAACCGACAAAAACTAACAATACACGTAACGATACATCCGGTTATGAAACTCTGGCGGGACAAGGACCACTTGCTGGCAGCCGATAGGGAAAATGATCCGTTGTCGGAATCTTTTGTGCAGGTCGAAGTGGACCGGGAAACCGACCCCGAAATCCTGGATGCTGTTACCGGTGTTCTTCAGGAGTCCATGAAAGATGTGCGTGCCGCTACCAGCGACTGGCATGCAATGCATTCACAGCTTATCGCGATCAAGCAAGAAACGCTTGAACAAGACGTGCCACTCGAGCCATCCGTAGTTGCCGAGAGTGTCGCGATGATGAAATGGATGGCAGACGACAACTTCACTTTTCTCGGATATCGCGAATACAGACTCGTCCGCGAAGGCCGCGAGAACGTACTAAAGTCAATACCGGAATCGGGTCTGGGTATATTGCGCACGAGTACGTCCACCCGCGAGCGTCAGTCGCGCCCAAACCTGGTGCGCGCGATTCAGCGCATGGCAAATTCTGACGATCTACTGATCATTACCAAAGCAAACTCGTTGGCCACGGTGCATCGTCAGACGTACCTGGATTACGTTGGTGTCAAAACTTTTGACAGCCGTGGACGAGTGAACGGCGAAAAACGCTTTCTTGGCCTGTTCACGTCCGGCGCCTACAGCCGCAGCCCGCGCGACATTCCGATTTTGCGCCACAAACTGACACAGGTGCTCGCGCGTTCCGATTTGCGCCCAAATAGTCATGCGGGTAAGGCGTTGATGCACATCCTGGAAAATTTCCCGCGAGACGAACTTTTTCAAGCCGGTATTGACGACTTGTCGCGAATCAGTCGCGGGATACTGAGCTTGCAGGAGCGTCAGCGAGTCAAGCTATTCGTGCGACGCGACGCGTTTCAACGGTTTGTTTCGTGCCTTGTATTCGTACCGAGGGACAAATACAACACAATGGTGCGTGAAAACATCCAGGTACTGTTGCAAAGCGGTTTCGGTGGGTCGTCCGTCGAATCAACTGCATTCTTATCAGAATCGAACCTCGCACGTATTCACTTCATTGTCAGAACGTCGCCAGAGAGCAAGCCGACTGCCGAGGTTCGAACCATTGAACGCAGAATCGTCGAAGTTGTGCGGACCTGGCAGGATCGATTACGCGACGTGATGGTGACTCGTTTTGGCGACGAGGAAGGACTGAAACGCTACCGCAGGCTAGTCGAGGCCTTCCCTGTGTCCTACCAGGAAAATATTTCGCCTCGTGCCGCATCGTATGACATCGAGTCGATAATCAACCTGGCCGCATCGGATGATGCCTTGCAGATTAGTCTCTACAGACCCAAGAATGCGCCGGACAATTCGCTGGAGCTAAAGCTATTTCGCCGCAACGAGCCGATTCCACTTTCCGACGCACTGCCTATGCTGGAAAACATGGGGCTTCGTGTAATCAGCGAAAGTCCATACCGCATAAACAGCGGACAGAACAAGATCTGGATGCAGGACTTCGCGATGGAGTTCTACGAATCGTTCACTCTCGATCCGAAGAAAATCACTGCAATTTTCCAGGAGAGTTTTTCGAAAGTCTGGCGGGGCCAGGCTGAAAATGACAGCTTTAATCGATTGGTCCTGCTGGAACGATTAACATGCAGGCAAACCACGCTATTACGCGCCATTTGCAAGTTCCTGCTGCAAACAGGCATTCCGTTCAGCCAATCGTACATAGAAGAGATTCTGTGCCAACATTCCGCGATCGCATTGCAACTCGTTAAGGCTTTCGAAGGACGGTTTAATCCTAACTGTGGCGCCCGGACCCGTCAGCGTCGAACACTTAATGCAGCTCAGGCACTGGACCATTTGCTGGACAAAGTGCAAACACTGGATGGCGACCGCATCCTGCGTTCATACCTGACTGTAATACGCGCAACCCTGCGCACCAACTATTTTCAAGTTGATGAGAACGGGCAACCCAAGGGCTACATCTCATTCAAATTTGATTCGACCAAGATTCCCGAGCTACCGAAGCCCCGCCCACTATATGAAATATTTGTGTATGCACCGTGGGTCGAAGGTGTGCATCTGCGAGGTGGGATGGTCGCGCGTGGCGGTCTACGATGGTCTGATCGTCGGGAAGACTTTCGCACTGAAATACTCGGCCTCATGAAGGCACAAACGGTCAAGAACACTTTGATCGTACCGACCGGTGCCAAGGGCGGATTCGTGCTCAAGCCGGCACCAAGCGGTACGCCTGAAGAAGTTAATCAGCGCGTCATCAGCGCATACAAGGACTTTCTGCGCGGCTTGCTCGACATCACCGACAACTATGTCGAGGGCAACGCAATTGTGCCGCAGCAAATCATACGTTACGACGGCGACGATCCCTACCTGGTGGTCGCTGCAGACAAGGGCACGGCGACGTTCTCTGATATCGCAAACGAGCTGGCTATTTCCTATGGCTTTTGGCTCGGGGACGCCTTTGCATCTGGCGGGTCGGTCGGTTACGACCATAAGGGTATGGGCATTACCGCCAAGGGCGCGTGGGAAGCTGTCAAGCGACACTTCCGCGAAATCGGACACGACGTGCAAACACAGCCGTTTACCGTTGCCGGCATCGGTGACATGGGTGGCGATGTGTTTGGTAACGGCATGCTGCTATCGCATTGCATCCAGCTGCAGGCTGCATTTAATCATAGGCACATCTTTCTGGATCCCAGCCCCGATATCACGGTCAGTTACCGCGAACGGCAGCGCTTGTTTGAGCTACCGCGGTCCAGCTGGAACGACTATGACACCAGTCTGATTTCGGAAGGTGGTGGGATCTGGTCCCGGCACGACAAGTACATTGATATCAGCCCGCAGGTTCGCGCGATGCTCGCCATCGACCAGACGCGGCTTACGCCACATGAGCTGATTCACGCTATCTTGCGCAGCCCGGTCGATCTACTTTGGAACGGCGGCATTGGTACGTATGTCAAGGCGCGATCCGAGTCTCACGCCGACGTGGGGGATCGCGCCAACGACAACGTGCGCGTCAACGGCGCCGAACTGCGCTGCAAGGTTGTCGGTGAAGGCGGCAATCTGGGCTTAACCCAATTGGGACGCATCGAATTCGCACTGGCCGGCGGACGATTGAACACAGACTTTATCGACAATTCGGCCGGCGTTGACTGCTCCGACCATGAAGTGAATATCAAGATCTTGCTGAATTTAGCCCAGCAGAATCAGAATCTGAGCGATGAGCGCCGTGCTGAATGTCTTTCACAGATGACAGACGAAGTTGAGCAGCTGGTCTTGCGCAACAACTATTTGCAGAACCAGGCGATCAGCGTAGTTGAATCGGCGGCGTCCGAACGTCTCAACGAATATGCACATCTACTCAAGAACCTTGAGGACCGAGGCGAGCTGGATCGTGCAATCGAGTTCCTGCCCGATGAAGAAAGTATCCGCGAACGCCGCAAGATGGGACTGGGATTCACACGACCGGAACTGTCGACGATATTGTCGTATTCAAAAATCAATTTCTATGGACGGCTCTGTGATTCAGATATCGCTGCCGACCCCTATCTCGCCGCCGAGCTGTCGCGTTATTTTCCCGGTCTCATGCGTGAACACTTCAGCGAGCTGATGAGTCAACACCGATTGCGTGATGAAATCATCGGCACGCAGATTACAAACAGCATTATCAATCGCATGGGGCCGGCTTTTACCAACAGAACCATGGAAGAGTCCGGAGTGGACGCCGGCACGCTCGCGCGCGCCTACACGATCGCACGTGAATCCTTCGACATGCGGACCGTCTGGAACGACATCGAATCGCTTGATAACGAAATTCCCGCTGCGGCGCAATACGCAATGATGATTCAGTCTGCGCGGCTGTTAAGACGCGCCACACTATGGCTACTCGACAAAATGCCCGAAGGACTGAATATTTCGATTGCGGTAGATAAGTTCCAGCCGGGAATATTGATCATGCGTGAGCAACTCTCGTCGCTCCTCGTGAATCCGGATCTCCGCGGTTTCCAGGATTCCCTACAAGCCTATACGGAAATCGGCATGCCACCTCAATTGGCTGGCCGCATGGCGGGTCTGCCGCCACTGTATTCCGGATTGGACATCGTCGACGTTGCGCAGCGTACTGAAACCGATGTGACCAAGGTGGCCTCGGTCTATTTCCGTCTGGCGGCAGGGCTGAAGATTGACTGGTTGCGGGAGCAAATCGAACACCTACAGGTAGACGGTCGCTGGCAGGCGATGGCGCGTCATTCATTGCGCGACAATCTTTATGAGCTAAATCGCAATCTTACGGCCGAAATTATTGAAAATACGCAGTCAACGACGCCGGGCGAGGCCGTCAGTAGCTGGCTTGAGCAACACGTGAGCAAGATACAACATACACAAGCCACCTTGAACGACATGAAATTGGGCGGAAACCCGGACTTTGCGACATTGTCAGTCGCGATCCAGGAAATACGCAAACTGACACACACCGGTTAACCCGATATTAGGACAGGCCGGAACACGGAGAAAAAAACATGGCTGATGAGGCGCTGATCGCCGTTTTTATTGATTACGAGAATCTTGCGCTTGGCGTTCGCGATATGAAAGCCAAGTTCAGAATTGATCTGATCATGAAACGTCTGCTTGAAAAAGGCCGGGTAGTCTACAAACGAGCCTATTGCGACTGGAGCAGCTACCGCGGCGAAGAGCGCGAAATGCACACCCACGGTATTGAACTGATGGATATACCTCGCAGCAAAGTAAGTGGCAAGAACAGTGCCGACATACGAATGGTGGTAGATGCAATAGATCTTTGCTACTCGAAAGATCATATCGATACTTTTGCTCTGGTTTCCGGCGACAGCGATTTCTCGCCCCTGGTCTCAAAACTAAAAGAAAACCACAGACGCGTTATTGGTTGCGGTGTCAAAAGTTCTACGTCGGATCTGTTGATCGCTAACTGTGATGAATTCATCTACTACGACGATTTAGCCCGTCATGCGCAAAGAAAGAAGAAGGCTAGCAAAAAGAAATCCACCACAAAAAAAGACAAAAAGTCGGATGCGCTGGAATTGGTTGCCGAGACGGTGCAATCACTTGAGGTCGACTACGATCCGGTCTGGGGTTCGCAGATCAAACAGGCTCTGCGGCGTGTGCACCCCGGCTTCAATGAGACCTATTACGGCTACCGCACATTCAACGACCTTCTAGAAGATGGCGCGAGTCACAAACTACTGGAGTTGGATTACGACGAGCGCCGAGGCAACTACACCGTTCGTTCACTCTAATTTCCCGCCCGACTATGTGGGCGACCACAGGAGTACCTGTCATGGCACAGACCGCCATTTTCGTACCGTTTCTCGGCGTAATGTTTCTCAGTTTCCTCGTCTGGACCTACATGTATGTCCGCCGGCTACATTTTTTCCACGTGAACCAGGTCGACCCGCAATCATTTGCAACCCGCGCCAGCGCGATGTCGGCCGCGCCCGACGCATTGCAAAATCCCTCAAACAACCTGCAAAACCTCTTTGAGCTGCCCGTTCTTTTTTACGCGCTGTGCCTGTACCTTTACAGCGTGGGCCAGGTCGACGAGCCACACGTGATCTGTGCTTATCTGTTCCTGGGCTTCAGAGCCGTACATAGCCTTATCCACTGCACTGTCAATAAGGTAATTTGGCGTTTTCTGACTTACGCGGCAGCCGCCATCGCTTTGTGGACGATGGTAGTACGCAGTGTATTGAATCTCTGGATGGGCAGTGCGTGATCAGCCTTTCCAGACCGGATCGCGTTTTTCGAGATTAGCCTGCACCGCCTCGATCTGATTCGGCGAAAAAAGCAACTGTCTTTGTAATTCCGTTTCAAGTTCGAGCGCGCCCAGCTCATCAGGATACCAGGCGTCGTTAAACAGTTTCTTGGCGGCACGCACAGCGTCGGGTGATTTCGCGCAAATCTCGCGCGCCAGATCCATTGCGGCCTCATGTGGCGACTCAGCAATACCGGCACCCAACCCCAGGCGTACTGCTTCGCCAGCATCGATTATGCGGCCAGTAAAACTCAATTCCTTCGCCACATCGACCGAAACAAGGTTGCGCAAAGTCCGTGTTATGCCCATGTCGGGGATGATGCCCCAGCGTATTTCCATAACAGACAATTGCGCATCCGGTGCGAACAGACGTATATCGGCTCCCAATGCAATTTGCAGGCCGCCACCAAAGGCTTTGCCGTGCACAGCCGCGATCACCGGTATGGGCAACCGTTGCCAGCCAAGACAGACACGCTGGGCCAGGTTAAGCCCGTCATCGTCACGCTGGAGCAATTCACCAATGGCCTCAGGACCGGCGGCAAAACTCGCGACATCCAAGCCGGCACAGAAACTGGCGCCCTCGCCGCTCAGGATCACAACACGCACAGTCTCGTCGTCTGCGAGCCGCGCAATCGCATCTGCGATGGCATCGAACATGGCTCGATCGATCGCATTGTGCTTGTCGGCACGACTCAGTTTTACGTCGGCAATGCCGTCGTGAATTTGAACTTGTACACGGTCGGTCATGGTCTACCCCATCGTGAGCGAACGCGTATGGTACTACGGCCGGGTTTTGCAGTTGGCCCTGCGGAATCAAATCTGGCGTCAGGCACGCCTTCGCGACCGACTGCGCGATCTGGCACACTGCTTGTCCGGCGACCTGGTCTGAGGAAGATGGATGCCAGTGTATAGCGGAATGACAACGGCACACCGCGCATGAGCGGTCTGGATCGATCCAGCGAAGTCCGCCGCGGCGAGGAGCTCAGCGCGACCGCGTTGCGCGAATACCTGCAAAATATTGTGCCCGAGGTGCGAGATGGCCTGGAGATCAGGCAATTTCCAGGTGGTTTCTCCAATCTGACGTATCTATTGCGCGCGGGTGACCGGGAGCTGGTGCTGAGACGCCCACCACACGGCGCAAATATTGCATCGGCACATGACATGTCTCGTGAGTACCGCGTACTAAGCGCGCTGATTGACTCCTTCAGGCGAGTACCTGCGCCCGTCCATTATTGCGACGACGTCTCTGTCATCGGTACTGATTTTTATCTGATGAAGCGACTAAAAGGCACTATTTTGCGGGCGAACCAAACAGAGGACGTCGCAGCAGATGCTGACACGATGCGGAAATTGTCGGAGTCATTTATTGCGTGTCTGGCCGAACTTCACAGCATCGATCCCAATACTGCCGGCCTGCGCGATTTAGGACGTCCCGAGGGTTATGTGACTCGGCAAGTAGCGGGTTGGATTCGACGCTATCAAAGTGCCGCGACCGATGTCATTCCGGAAATGGAAACGACAGCGATATGGCTCACTGACAACCTGCCATCTGAAACTGCGACCACGCTGATCCACAACGATTTCAAATACGACAACCTTGTTCTCGATATCGGCAATGCGGCAAAAATAATCGGTGTGCTCGATTGGGAGATGGCTACCATTGGCGACCCTATGATGGATCTGGGCTCGTCCCTGGCCTATTGGGCACAGGCAGATGACCCACCGGGACTGAAAAACTTCAGCCTAACCTGGCTGCCTGGAAACTACTCGCGCAGGAAACTTATCAATCGTTATGCAGATCTGAGCGGGCGCAACACAGACGAGGTGCTGTTTTATTATCGCTTTGGATTGTACAAGCTTGCTGTGATACTACAGCAAATCTATGCTCGCTATCGTGCCGGACACACAAAGGATCCGCGTTTCGCGCAGCTAATCGAGATCGTCAGGGTATGTGCACAACAATCGCTGCACGAGGAAGTCTAGGCACAGCTATTCGGCTCGCACCCGTTTCAAACGCTGTTCTTTTTGTCGCTGCAGGCGCGCTCGCTTTTCGGTTTGTGGCTCAAAAGACATCGATAGCTCCAACGGCCCGCTACCCGCTAGTTGACCGGCGACTGTCCAGGATTCCGGATCCAGTACCCGGGAAATAAACTGCAGGAGTCTTGAGGAAAGACGCTGGCTAACCGGCAAAATTTGCCCCTCGAACCAGTCGATCAACACATCAATGTCGCCTGTACGTTGACCGGGGCGTGCAGTGATAAATGCCAACTTCTGATGAAAAGCTGAAAGCTCAGTTGCTAATACGCCAGCCGCAGTAAGCATCCGTAATGCCGACCAGTGTAGCTGGCGTTCAAACTCATTATCGATAAAGTCGTTTAGTTTGGAAATTATCTCCTCACGCGCATCGCTCACCCTTTCGCACAGCGTGCGCCACTCGCCCTCGCCGATAACCACGATTGAATCGTCATCGGTATACCCGAGCTTGAATTTTCTGGGCACCAGATCAAGGCTGGTTTGCATTCCCAGTAAATCGCTGGTTAGCCGTCGCGTCTCTTTAACGATCCAGGGATCATGATCCATGTCGCGCCTCCTTCGCTTTCCAAGTTGATACTAGCAGCCCCATTCTCGCCGCAATCTGACACAAGACACACTTTCAAGCGTGTCCCGCAGGCCTTTACACGTTAGCCCAATTACTATATAACTAGTTATATACTTGCTCTGCCTGGGAATACTGATGGAAACGACCACGTTGCGCGGTGAGCTGGTCTGATGTCGCTGAGGAATATATTACTTGGCATGCTGTCGAGTCCGGCCAGTGGCTATGACCTAAAGCGCCAGTTCAACCAAGGCCTGCGGCATTTTTGGGCGGCAGAGCTGGCGCAGATTTACCCCACGTTACAGAAACTGGAAAAAGACGGATTGCTTGCCGCGTCAATGGAACCGCCAGCACAAGGTCCACCGCGTAAGGTCTATCGGCGTAAGGGGACGGGATCAAAAGCGGTGCGGGAGTGGCTTAAGGAGGGGCCGCAATTTCGTCGCGACCGTATCAGCTATCTGGCGCAGGTTTATTTCTTGGACGAGTTGCCCAATGCCGCCGATGCCAAGACCTTCATGCTCGAACTTCGTGCCGGTATCGAATCACAATTGACAGAGCTACGAACAATCGAACAGGGATGGAAAAGCGACGACCCGCGTTACCCCGATGAAGCTTTCTATCCTCACCTGACATTACAACTGGGTCTCACCCGCCTGGCCGCCACGCTTAAATGGTGTGACGAAAGCATTGCGCGCATGGAACAACGTAACTAGAAACGAATACGTCCTGTCAGCATGTCACGAAACATCACAAAATCGCCAATCAGGCTGTAGACCGGGTACTTGAATGTGGCCGGTCGGTTTTTCTCAAATAAGAAGTGCCCCGCCCAGGCAAAGCCATAACCAAACAACGGCAGTAGCCACAACAGCCGCCAGTTAGAGCCGACGATTGCGACGAGAAATGTCGCAATGACCAAACCCGTGCCGATGAAATGCAGCCGTCTGCACATTCTGTCCGAATGCTCGTTCAGATAGAACGGATAAAATGACTTGAAATCCCTGTAGCGCTCGTTTGTATCCATAGCGTAATCATAGCGTCTACGCGATGGATGCTGTAGCCCTAGGCTGGCGCAATGGCTTCACAAGATGACAGGCGTTGCGCTAGCCATCCACAGATATCGTGATGACTCAGGGGCTTTGAATAATAAAATCCCTGCGCCGTATCGCAACCCATCGCAATCAGCGCCGCCTCGGTCTCGCTGTTCTCAATTCCCTCAGCGACGACTTTGAGACCAAAGCCCTGCGCCAGATCGATTACTGTCTGCACTATTTGGCGGTCACCGGCATTATCCAGCATCTTGAATACGAAACTGCGATCAATCTTCAGCTCCGTGGCTGGAATATTCTTGAAATAGGCCAACGAGCTATAACCAGTACCAAAATCATCGATGGAAATTCTCACGCCCAACTCGCGCAATGCATTTAGGGTGCGAAAACTTTCCTCTGGTTTTGTCATCAAGGCTGTTTCTGTGACCTCAATCGTAAGCTGTGCCGGCTCAACGTCCCAGACTTGCAAAGCGTTTGACACCAACTGTGAAAACTCTTCTTTTTGCACGATTTGCGGCGTTACGTTAATTGCCACATTGAAGGGATTGCCCTTTAGCGGCCATTCTCTGAGCTGCCGCAGGCTTGTGTTGAGTGCGAACCAGGTCAAATCTTCAATTTTGCCAATGCGTTCCGCCATGCCAATGAAAATGTCTGGCCGTATGGGGCCCCGATCGGGATGAAACCACCGCATCAAAGCTTCAACACCATTAGGTTTACAGTCAGGCAGGCAAAGTTTGGGTTGATAGTGCATTTCCAGCTGACCCTCCGCCAATGCCGTGTCGAGCTCAGCCTCAATACCAACCAGACCGGTTGCTTCGGCCGTTACCGAGGGAGTGTAAAGACACCATTGTGACGTCGCTGTCGCAACACATTGAGCCGCTTCTGCAGCTTGCATCAATACGCTTGCGTCCTTGCCATGTGCCGGACAAAGTGCGATTCCTATTGATACCTCAATGACGATGCGATGCCCGACTATCTCGACGTGCTCCTCGAACATCCGCCAGATTTTGTTGGCAGCCAGCTCCGAGTGTCCTTCGTTGTGCATCCCGGCCAATAACAGCGCGAAACCCTGATCCGAATACTGGATGATACGGTCACGAGGCCGACAGATTTTTTCCAATCGTTGGGCGGCCTCGACCAGCATTTGCCGTCCGGCTTCATAACCCATTGTCGTATTGACCCGGCGCAGATTATCGAGATCAACCAGAATTAAACCCAGTTGCTCTCCCTTGGCCAGCGATTCCTCAATGTAGTGGCCCAATACCTCGATATAGGCAGTAAACCCAGTCTTGCTCGTGGTCGTTTTTTCGCTCACAGAAAGAACTCCGCCGGATCAACACCATAAGAACCTGGTGGCAAACCCCGGGCGATCCACAACGAGTCATTACCGGTACTGTCAGTCGTTTGCTCACGTAGGTCGACTTGGCCGAATTTTTTTAATAATTGCTTGTCACGACCCAGCACAATCATTACCTTCGGCCGCAAACGCCGTACACGATTTTGCGATGTCACAATCGCTACTTCACCAGTGCTAAGCTCCACGAGTGAACCGGTCGGAAACATACCGACAGCCTGAACAAATTGCTCGACCAACTCAGCCTGGAACTCAACATCAGCCAACTCGTTGAGATGGCGCATCACGTCGTAGGTCGCCATTGCGTCTGCATAAGGTCGCTGACTGGTCATCGCTACGAAAGTATCCAGGATGCCTGCAATCTTGCCCAAGGGCGGTATCGCTGTTCCCTTTAAACCGTTTGGATAGCCAGTGCCGTTGAAACGTTCGTGGTGCGTCCGTACCATTTCAATGATACGCGGATCAAAGCCACAACTACGCTCAAGCATCGAAACGCCGTAGTCAACGTGACGCCGCACCAAGTCCATTTCTTCGTCATTTAGCCGGCCATTGCGCGCTAACAACTCGGCGGGTATATCAACTTTGCCTAGATCAAGAAGTAAACTCCCCGTAGCAAGCAAAGTGAGCGTTTCTCTGTCCAGACCGAGATGCCGACCAAAAATGACCGCCCATACTGAACAGGCAACGGAGCGTGAAAAGACATATTTATCCTTGCCGCGCATGCTCTGCAACCAGATCATCGCATCCTTATTGCGGAGCACGCTTTCGATAATAGGATCAACCGCCCGGGAGACCAGCGAAAATTTTATGGTATCGGTCGTCTGCAACTGCTGTGTTGCCTGCAAAACCATTGCCTGGGCATTTTCTACACATTCCTCCGCACGAGGCAACTCGTCACCGATTGTGGTTTTCTGGTCCGCATACGTCTGGCGTTCGAATGCGCTCAACGAATCCAACGGTTGAACCTGGCGAGCAGCATCACGACGTAACCAGCCAAACAGCGCTTGCACAGGGTTCCTTGTCCTCGCATTTGTCACTTGCCCCGGTTCGACGTCCGTTTCCGATCGCTCCCGGTCGATAAATACCCATTCGCAATAGCGACTGAGTTCCTCGACCTCGCGTTGATTGCGAATGAGAAAGCCTTGAAACAAAAAGGGTGTCTCCAGCCACGGGCGATCGAGCTCGGACACAAACATGCCCTCTCGTAGTTGATGCGCCGGAACCCTCAGACGCGGAATCATCCCTGATCAACCCCTTGCTGTGACGTGCCCGTAAAGACACAGACTCACAGACGTTTATCGGCAGATAATTGTCAGGCTTTAGAAGGGATTATTCGGAGAACCGGCGCCTGGATAGCGCCGGATCGGATTGAACAGAATAATAAGCCAACCTGGAATTGCCCGGCGTGACTGGGCGCGCAGTTTTGGCGGGCAAGTGTTACCAAGTGTGGCGGGCATGGCCCGTTAAGCGCTTCCGCGCGCGAGGACGTCGGCAGCCACAATACTACTGTCATGAGCCATCAAACCGACCAGCGCGCGTCGCATTGCCAGTTCCAAGGCTGCGGCCGCGGCTCGAGAATGCCTCATGTCGTTAGCGTGCTCAAATAACAGTGAAGCCGCATAAACCCGCCCCAGACCCAACGCCAGTTCGCGCGCGTCAGCTTCCCTGTCGTGAGGTAGCACCCGGATGGCGGCCACAGCTTCGTAAATTCGTTTACGCTCCGCACTGAAACGCACATCCTCACCAGCAATACGTCTTTGCACGTCGTCAAGGTATAGCGTCTTGGCTCGCTCGTGCTGTAATACCCGATGCACATCCAGACTCAGCACATTTGTGGTTCCCTCCCAGATCGGAAGAACCTGAGCGTCGCGCAACAATTTCGGTAAGCCAGTATCTTCAATGTAGCCATTACCGCCAAAACACTCGAGGATCTCGCTGGCGGATGCGACTGCGAGTTTTGCAGTGTAAAGCTTTGCAACCGGCGTCAATAGCCGCAAAAGCAGCCGATCATCGTCGCTTGCCGAGCCTGTTTCTTCGCGACCCAGTAATAGGCCTAAGTGAAACACGAGGTGAAATGCACTCTGAAAATGCGCTTCGAGATTACCCAGGGTGTCCCTGTGCAATACATGCTCCATGAGTGGCCGGCCGAACGCCGTGCGGCGACATGCGTAGTCCCGCGCCAGGGCCAAACCCCGGCGCATACTGGCGACGGCGCACACCGAATTGTACAGCCGGGTAATATTGAGCATGCCCGCAATATTGCGCACGCCATCGCCGTGCTTACCAATCAGTTGTGCGCGAGTGTTCGATAACGTCAGTTCAGCAGTCGGCATTGCGCGAGTACCCAGCTTATCCTTAAGCCTGTCTATCTGGATACCATTGAATGTGCCGTCTGCTTTTCTGGTTTCCAGATAATAAAGACCCAGTCCCTCGCGATCTGCGGCCCGGGCTAGGGTCAGTGCCACGTCGGCGGTGGCAGCCGAGCTAAACCACTTCGCACCGCTGAGTAAATAACCATCGCCGTCACGTGTGGCGACGGTCTCGGTCTGACTCACATCTGAACCACCGGCTTTTTCGGTCATCCACTGACCGGAGGTCCAGAACTCCTGTGGATTTCGGCTTGTCAGACGCTGCAATGTGCGCTGACGCAAATGCTCGTCGCCCAACTCTGCGATAACACGCGCAGCTCCATCGGTCATGGCAAGCGGGCAGGAGTACAGCGCCGATGAAGGATGGAAAAGATACAATCGAGCAAATTGATGCGCGCGGGAGTATTCGCCTTCTTTTCTTTCGTAGGCAGTGGCCACGATCCCTTCATTTGCTGCCGCGTCGTGTAAGGTCTGCCAACCATCCGCCATGACAATTTCGTCAACCCGTCGACCCCAGGGATCGTAATGATTCAAAACCGGCGGTTGCGCTTCTGCATCTAGCGCTGCCTGCGCCAGGTCGCCGACTACCCGTGCGCCCAGACCAAATAACCCCTCGCTGATATTCCCGCGCACCTGCTCCGGCAAACGCCAACGTAGCCAGCGCCGCAGCATGTCGTCTTCTGCATACTGGTTGCCGATTTGCGGGCCGTCTTGTAGAAAGCTCATACGCCAGATTCTGCCCGCGCTGGCGACCGCTGGGAAGTGATGACCGAGTAGTGACGTATACCATTGATTTTATAGCTTTTTTTTAAGCTTACGTGACGGTTTGAACAGGACGTCGAGGGCACCATTTCTTCAACTTCCTGTCATACTTAGGCAGTATTCGTTCGTCTAAGACAAAAGCGATATTGGGGGATATCCACCACATGGCATCGTCCAGCACATCAAAAGCGCTGCGGCGCATCGATGCGATCGAACTGGCGGTAGTAGTCCAGATCAGTCGTGTCGCGCGCTGGGTCAGCGCGGCCCGTTTTTTCCGGACCATCAGTTTTCTGGGAGACGGCTGGTTCTGGTACGCCTTGATTCTGACCTTGCCGGCACTCTATGGGCACGTCGGCGCCGTGGTCAGCCTGCACATCGGACTGACGGCACTAATCAATATCGCCCTGTTTAAATACCTCAAGTCCCGGCTTTTGCGAACCCGGCCATTCATAAAGCGCCACGACATTGAGTGTGGCGCACCAATCATGGACCAATACAGCTTTCCATCCGGCCATACGATGCAGGCCGTCTGTTTCACAACGATGATGTTCCCTTATTATCCCGACTGGGTATGGTTGTTATTGCCATTCACGGTCCTCGTTGCCTTCTCGCGAATTATTCTCGGTCTCCACTATCCCACTGATGTGCTTGCCGGTGGCACGCTTGGATTCGTAATGGCGCGGTTGAGTTTGTACGCATTCGGAAATTGCACGCTGACTGCCTGCTGACACGCCCGGGCCGACTCCACACATGAAATATTGGTTGCTGTTATTGCTCCTTTGCACAAATGCGTTTGCACTCGATGCGGATGAAGCAGCACGTTTTGCGGCCCTAGCGCTGGAGTGTGTGCATCAGGAGTATCCGAACAAAATTTCCCATGTACTGGCCAGCGATGACGATGTCGCGCCACCGCGTGAACTTACACCGATATTCTATGGTTGTTTCGACTGGCACTCCTCAGTTCATGGTCATTGGCTACTTGCCCGCCTGGCCCGTGAATTCCCGCAGGCTGCATTCACGCCAGCAGCGCTGACTGCGCTTGACAAGAGTTTCTCAGATTCGGCGGCTGCACAAGAATTAATCTATCTCAGTCGCGAGAACCGGGCTTCTTTTGAAAGACCCTATGGTCTGGCGTGGTTACTGCAACTGACCGCAGAATTACGTGAATGGGATACAGTAACAACACGATCGTGGGTAGCAATGCTCGAGCCAATAGAACAAGAAGCTGCCGCTCGTTTCAAAAGCTGGGTTCCAAAACTGGACTACCCGATTCGCACCGGCGAACACTCACAGACGGCCTTCGCCTTTGGTTTGGCGCTGGACTGGGCACGCGTTGCCGGCGACGTAGAGCTGGCACAACTATTGAATAAAAGAATTGTCGAACTCTATGGTGCCGATCGAAACTGCCCAATCAATTATGAGCCATCCGGCCAGGACTTCTTGTCGCCCTGTCTGGCAGAAGCTGATCTCATGCGCCGAGTCATGAAAGCCGATCAATTTGCGGCCTGGCTGGAAAACTTCCTGCCCTGGATTCCGACCGGATTTGAATCGAATTGGCTGCCAGTCGCCAGCGTAAGCGATCGCAGCGACGGCAAGCTCGCACACCTCGATGGACTGAACCTGAGCCGGGCCTGGATGCTGGAAGGAATCGCCGCCAGCCTGCCTGACGGTGACAGCCGTTGCGAGGCATTGCTGAGCGTTGCCAATGTACATCGCAGCACCGCTCTGCCTGCAGTATCATCAGAGTACTACGAAGGTGGACACTGGCTGGGTAGCTTTGCGACGTATCTAGTCACCACTCGCGGTTTCGCCGACAAGCGCGCCGAATGCGTCAGCCAAAAGTGACATGAAACAAGCTATTGTCCTGATTTCTCTCTTCCTCATTGCGGTCAATTGGCCCAATCTAAAGTTGCTCCTGGCTGGTGAAATTGACTATGACCCCGTGCAGTCAGGTGCAGTGACCCTCTATGCGACCAAGTGGTGTAGTTATTGCGCAAAGACCAGAGCATTTCTCAACAAGCACGACATTCCGTACGTTGAGATCGATGTCGAACAGTCAACGGCAACCATGCGGCAAATGACGGCTTTGGGTGCCTTTGGCGTTCCCGTGATTGTCGTTGGCGACACAGTGATCAAAGGTTACCAGCCGTCGGTTTTGGCAGATGCTCTAGACTCGAAAAACAAAGACTAACGGTTGCACGATTGCTGAACCGCAACCTCTGGATACTTTTTAGCTGCCAGCTCGTCGCGGTAAGTTCATCCATTGTCGTTGTTATGCTGGGCGGGATAGTCGGCTCAAAACTTGCTCCGACACCCGCTCTCGCCACCCTGCCGGTCTCACTAATGGTAGTTGGCACGGCTTTGTCCACCGTGCCAGCTGCAATGCTCATGAAGCTTATCGGCAGGCGTTTGGGTTTTTCTCTGGCAGCGCTGGTCGGTTCTGCAGCTGCACTTCTGGCGGCCTATGCGCTCAACAGTGCGAGTTTTCTTTTATTCTGCGTTGCGACCTTAACGCTCGGTACAAACCTTGCATTTGTACAACAATATCGATTTGCTGCAGCAGAGAGCGTGCCGATCCATCGCGTTGGGCGTGCAATTTCCCTGGTGTTGCTGGGCTCTATAGGCGGTGCGCTGATAGGTCCAGAACTTGCCAGCCGCGGCCGCAACTTGCTCGACGACGGAAACTACGCCGGCACATTGCTAACAGTTGCAGCAATGCTGTTTCTGGCTTCGCTGCTGCTACTTGCGCTAACCAACCAGGTTGCTGCGCGTGACCCGGAAGAGGAGAAGCAATCAGCACGGCCGTTGCGAAAAATACTCTCCCAACCGCTCTACCTCGTGGCCATGATGGGGGGTGTCATCGGTTATGGCGTAATGACTTTCATCATGACGGCGACACCAATCAGTATGCATGTCATTGATGGCCATTCCGTTACGCAAACAGCCAGTGTAATCCGCAGCCATGTCATTGCCATGTACGCACCGGCACTGGTATCGGGCTTCCTGGTCGAGTGGCTTGGCACGCGGCGCATGATGACAATTGGTGCCTGCATAATGCTGGCTACCGTGCTCGTCGGCCTGCAGGGTCACGAAGTGATGCACTACTGGCTTGCCCTGGTCCTGCTGGGTGTGGGATGGAATTTCTTGTACATCGGTGGCACAACCTTGCTAACCCGCACTTATAGAACAAGCGAGCGTTTCAAGTCACAAGCGGTCAACGACTTTAGTGTCTTCGCGATGTCCGCATCCGGCTCGTTGCTTGCCGGGACGGTCATCCATTATCTGGGATGGACGAATCTCATAATGATTGTCATCACACCCTTGCTACTGATGCTATTGGCGTTGTTCTGGGTCCGTGGGCGCAGTTCCATGTCCGTGCCGGTGACGCCCTGAGAGATTACGCAAGGTTGGGCCACCACCCTGGCGCTCCCCGACCGAAGAGGAATAAGAAAGAAAAAATATCCCGCGAGTGGTCCCCCGGAGGGGGCCTCTCGCGAAATACTCATTCTCGCTTTCTTATTCCCGCCCCGCCAGGGAGCAAATAGTTATCAGGAGCGCTGGTTTTGCTCCGACGGAAATTGAGTAACCTTGGCCGCCAGCTCTTCTTGCGAAGCACTGGTGGCCAGGTCTGCAATATACGACTGCACGGTCTTGAAACGGGTTACTGCCGCGAGACTGCCAACCAGTAAAGTCGTGGCCATGACGACCGTAAACCTCAGCTCCGGATCAATCGTACGTAAATCGTCTGTGGCATAGAGCATGATGACCATGCCGATTAGCGCCCACACACAAAAACGTGCGACTGCACGCCAGAGCATTTCCATTTTTGCTTCGTCGTCGGACACCAGAGAATCCATCTGATACGCGATAAAACCACACAACATCGCAGGCAAAATGCCCCAGCGCATTGAGGCACTAAAGCTCTCACTGAAGTTGAAATTCTCGGCATCGGCGCTGAGACCCAGGATGAGCGCGGACGCAGAGGTACTTACAAGGAAGCCCATAACGACCATCAACGCATAAAACCCATAAAAGCGCTCGTTGACATCCGGGATGATTCGATACGAAGTGAGTCTTGCGGCAAATACCAGCATGATGGGCAGCAGATAGATCCCCAGTGAATAAATAATCCAGCGGGAAGTTTCAATGTTGAAATGCCTCAGCTCGCTGGTGGAATCCACGAAACCCGTATAAAAGAACACCGACAACTCCCGGCCCGCCATGACTCCCACCGCCAGCGCGACGGCGAAGGTCATAATATATTTCCACGAGTGCTTGAGTACCGCCTGATGCGGTGTGCCACCCAGACGGGCGACATTAGTCCAAAGCTCTTTTTCGCTGCCGGCACCAAAAATACTCAGCCCGGCAAGCAAGCGACACAGCCATCGATTCAGTTCATCAAGTTCGGTGAGCAAACTAATTGTCTTGGTGTAATGCGTCGGGCCGCGCTTCCAGACGGCGACTCGTTCGGACATGCGATTAAAGGAAATACAGATGTCTCCCCACTTTAGCGACGGCTCTGCAAAGAGTCGCGCATAGGATGCCTGGTCGGCATAAAATCGGATCTTGTCGAACAACACACAATTACGTGCCCAGCGATATTCGACCGATGCACCGGCTTTGTCGAAATCCCCCAAGTCTAAAGTTGGGATCAGCAGTCGCGACATGATCTGCTCGCGTTCACTGCCCTTAATAGCGGCCAGACGTGAACGACGCAACACATCGTAGACTTCAACCGCGCGACGCGGGATTGCTGATACGTCATAGATGGCGTCGCGGACCGCCGGCAACGGATTAATCCTGCTCTCCCACAACAGCAGTGCAATAAAAACGCCCGTCGCTATTATCGGTAACACATGACTCTCGTCGAGATTGACGAACCAGCTTGCGACAGACGCACCACGCAGACTCGCGCTGGCTTCAACAAGTGGAAATGTCGGAAACCAGAAAGTGAGCGCCAGGAAATACAAGCCAGCAACAATGGCAATGTACGCCGCCACACCGCTTCTATAGACGGCCCGACGCACAAAATATTGTGGCAGGGTTGGCTCATCACCCAGGTGTATGGATCGTCTTTCAAAGGAACGGTAGGCCAGCCAGCCAATCACCGTGACGAGCAGCAGGCGAATAGTCAGGTCAACAAACGGCAATACGGTCATGGATATGCCTCAATGCACCAGATGGCCCTATTATCTGTGACCTGCAGGACAGATACCAAGTTCAAGACAGTTGAGCTCTTAGGCCCCGCGCGTTAATGCCCGATAGCGGGACAAGTGACGCAAGGCCTGCGCAGCATGGCCATCACGTTCATGTAATCGCGCCAGATTGAAGTGTGCGTCGGCAAAATCGGCGTCTATCTGCAAGGCCTGTTCATAGGCTTCCCTTGCCTGTGCCGGGCGCCCCTGATCGTCGAGCACCACCCCAAGATTGAACAAGGCCAGCACGTCGCGCGGGTCGTCGGCCAGTACATCACGATAAAGGCGCTCGGCCGCCGGCAGATCACCATTGTCGTGATACAGCAGGCCCAGATTTATCCTTGCCTCGTTGTGCGTTGGATCCACGCGCAAGACACGCTCGTAGGCATCGATTGCCCGATCGTTCGCCCCTACTGTTTCCAGGTCAATCGCCATCCTGTACCAGTCCTCCGCATCGGCATCCGGTTCTTCGCTTACACCCTGAGCTGCCTGACGCACCATGGGCGCTGCGTCGCGCGCCAACTCGGCAACATCGAATTCGAGTACCGCCTGACCGCTATACGGTTCCCAGGTACTACTGGCATCCCGTACAACCACATTGTCACCGGCCGCCGTTATTCTTACCGTTGCCAGAGAGCGGTCGGCTGGTAGTTGCTCCTGTAATGAACGCAATGCCTTCCACACCTTGCGGGAGGGGACGTGCGCGTCGTCCAGTTCCTTGGCGGCGCGCAACATGACGATGTCCTGAAAGGAAAACCGGTATTCGCTGCGGCGACCACGACTCGGGTGCAAAAAGCCCGCACGGGCGAATGAGCGCACGCGCGCTTGCGGCATGTGCAGCAAATCAGCCACTTCTCGTGTGGAATAGCCCTTCATGACAGAAAGCATACCGGTGCACGCGGCACAGGTGAATGCCTGAGTTAGCCAGCACCCTTACTGCGACCGGTCTTTTTGTTCGCAGCGGCCTTTTTCCCGGCCCGACGCGCGGGCTTGCGCGTGGTGCTGCCCTCAGCCAGGCTAGCCTTGAGCGCTTCCATGATATCGATGATCTTCGTCTCGGCCTGTTCGCTGGGCGCAACGCTAATGTCTTCGCCTTCGACCTTGCGGTCGATCATTTCCATGATGCGTCCGCGGACTTCGTCCTTATATTGTTCCGGATCGAAATTGTCAGTGGCAGCCTGATCAATTAGCTGCAGCGCCAGTTGCAGTTCTTCTTTCTTGGTCTCGACATCATCCATTGGTACATCAGCAATCGACCGCAGTTCATCAGCATAGTGCAGCTGTTCCATCGCCAGACCGTGTCCTTCGGGTCGCAGCATGACCAGGTGCTCTTTGCCACGCGACGCATATTTGGCAATCGCTACACGATCAGTCTTGTTCAAACCATCGGCGAGTAGTTTGTAGGCACGCGTACCGCCTTTTTCTGCCCCCAGAAAATAAACACGATCCAGGTATTTGCGATCGACCTGACCGGCCTTGGCGAATTCGACGATATCGATCGTGTGGGTAGACACACTCTCAATCGCCTTGAGCTCTTCCTTGGTGAACAGGACGTATTGGCCCTTGGCAAACTCATAGCCCTTGACGATTTCGTCTTTGGGAACCAGCTCGCCGGATTTGCCCGATATGAGCTGCTGCTTGACCCGCGACCCGTCACGGCGGTCGATCTGGTTAAAACGCACCTGCTGGCCGGACTCATAGGCCGAGTACAGCTTGACCGGGATGGATACCAGGCCAAAAGAAATCGTCGCTGAAGATAACGCTCGCATTGGCGCGTATACTATAGACACAACCTCATGTCCGCAAGAAATACAGATAAATTAGAGGCTTATCGTCAAAAGCGAAAGGCTGACTCAACTCCCGAACCGTTTGGTGGCACAACATCTGGTGGTGGCGGCTTGTTTGTGGTTCAACATCATGCGGCCACTGCCAACCATTACGACTTTCGCCTCGAGATCGACGGGGTGTTGCGAAGCTGGGCGGTTCCCAAAGGGCCATCCCCCAATCCCGCCGACAAGCGCTTTGCGGTGATGACCGAGGACCACCCCATCGAGTACGGCGGATTTGAGGGCAACATACCAGCCGGCAACTACGGTGCCGGCGCAGTAATCGTCTGGGACCGTGGCGCATGGGTCCCCACAGGCGATCCGAACGCCGAACTGGCTAAAGGCAAAATGGCGTTCGAGTTACACGGCTACAAACTGCGTGGCAAGTGGGCATTAATCAAGACCCGCCAGGGCAAGAAAGACTGGCTGCTGATCAAAGAACGCGATGCGCATGTTTCCGAAGCCGGTACGGCGGGCTATCCACCCGATTCAATACTCTCGGGCCGTACGGTTGAGCAAGTAGGCCGTGGTGAAAGCGCCGAATCACGCGTCATAGCCAGACTGAAAAAACTCAAGACGCCAAAATTTACTGCGAAAGTAACTAGCATCAAACCAATGCTGGCCGAAACGGCCGAGCCGTTTTCCGACGCCAAGTGGGTTTTTGAAATCAAATACGACGGCTATCGTCTCGTCATTGTTCACGAACACGACGCAGCAAAACTTTATTCGCGCAATGGTAACGACCTGACCGTGACATTTCCCGAGATTGCCGACGCCGTTGCCGCATTGCCCTTCGATCATTTTGTGATGGACGGCGAAGTGGTCGTCCATGACCAAAAAGGGCTGCCGTCTTTTTCCTTATTACAAAAACGGGGCCGATTGACAAAAAAAACCGATGTGGCACGCGCTGCAGTGCAACTGCCTGCCTCTTTGTATTTGTTCGACCTGCTTGCCTTCGATGGCCATGACCTGCGAGAGCTGCCATTGGAAAAACGCAAGGCCTTGTTGTGTGAGTTACTACCCAGTGTGGGCCCTTTGAAATATTCCGATCACATCGTCGAACACGGCGAGGCAATGTTTGAACAGATGCGGGAAATGGGCCTCGAAGGCGTAGTCGCCAAGAAAACTGATTCGAAATACGTGGGCAAACGTTCAGCCGACTGGCGCAAGATTGTCTCAATCCGCACGGATGACTTTGCAGTTGTCGGTTTTAGCGAACCCAAGAGCGGCAAAAAGGGCTTTGGCGCCTTGTTGCTGGCGCAGACCGATGGTAATAATTTCTATTATACCGGCAGGGTAGGATCTGGCTTCAACCATAGCCAGCTGGAAGAAATCGGCGAGTTGTTGCGCGCCATGCCTGCTGCAGAGCCTCCGATAGATGCGCCGGGTACTCACGGATATCACTGGGTGGCGGCCGAACTGGTTGCACAAGTGAAATACAAAGAGGTCACAGCAGACCGGCAACTGCGTCAACCGGTATTCGAGCATTTTCGCGCCGACAAGGCCCCTGCCGATTGTTATTTGCACAATGCCGATCCACCGGCGCCTTTGGATGACCCGGATCCGGTGGAACGAGAGGTGCCATTCAGCAATCTGGACAAGATTTTCTGGCCGCAGGAGCAATTCACCAAGGGCGATCTGATTGAGTATTACCGTGCGATCTCGCCGTGGATGCTGCCATATTTGCTCGACCGGCCCGTCGTGTTGACTCGGTATCCCGACGGCATAGACGGAAAATCGTTCTTTCAAAAAGATGCGCCGGCTTTTGTGCCGGACTGGATACGACGTGAAGTGGTCTGGAGTGAACATGCCGAACGCGAGCTGCACTATTTCATCATCGACGATATCGAGACGCTTTTGTACATTATCAATATGGGCACGATCCCGCTGCACATATGGTCCAGTCGTGTCGCAGCACTGGAACACCCGGACTGGTCAATCCTCGACCTCGATCCCAAGGAAGCACCGTTCTCGGATGTCGTGAAAATCGCAAAGGCAATAAAAAAGCTGTGCGACCAGATTGAGCTGCCGACCTTTGTCAAAACCAGCGGCTCAACCGGTCTACACGTGCTGATACCACTAGGTGGTCAGTGCACGTATGACCAATCAAAGTCATTCTCGGAGTTGATTGCCACATTAATTACACGCGAACTACCGGATATTGCGACTGTTACCCGTAATCCAGCGAAACGCGGTGGCAAAGTCTATGTCGACTTCGTACAAAACGGACACGGTCGAACACTCGTATCGCCTTTTAGCGTACGGCCCAGACCGGCGGCACCGGTGTCAATGCCATTACGCTGGACCGAAGTTAAAAATTCAAACAACAACGAGAAATATCACATCAAAAATGCGCTGCGCCGCATGAGCGCCCTGCATGCCGATCCAATGATCGAAATTTTTGACACGAAACCGGATCTCACTGCAGCACTGGCAAAGCTCTCGGAAATTTATAAAAAGGGCACCGCTTCGTAGAGCGCCGTTGCCGCGATTACCGGATGACCGTGTTGCCGATCAAGCGTCCTGACGGCGACAATACCTGGTTAGCGACGCTCCGCCACAACCTTCTGGAATAGGCCACCGAAGTAGGTTTCCTTGCGCCATTTGAACTTCTCGCTGTGAGTCGCAAACCCGGAGATTTCCTGTCGCCACAGGCTCTTGGCATAGGGCTCGAGTGTATTGAAGACACAACTCATGACGGCTTTTAGCGGATGTGCCCAATGAGGCTTGTGATAATCAACGAATATCACCTTGCCGTCGGGAACAATACTGTCAAGCAGGGCATCCGTGACAGCTCGCTGATAATCATCGGGCATTTCATGGAGCAGAAAATAGCAACACACCCGATCGTACAACTTGCCGGACGGATACCGCGCATTTGCCAGGCGCACCGTTACCTGGGGCATGGCCCGGAGTTTTTGGCGACACCGTAAAACCTGTATGGGCAGGATGTCTGTAATTTCGAGACGCCCTTCAGGCCCAAGGTGTTGGGCCAGGTTCAGCGAGAAGCCGCCGTAAACCGAAGCTGGCTGCAGAACGCTCTGACCTGCCTCGATTTCTTCGAACGCAACGCGCTGGAGCTTCTTGTGTTGTGCCCAAAGAATGCTCTTTACAACAATTTCCCGGTCGAGGAAGGCTACGTTTCGCGGGTCGGCATAAGCCCAGTCATAGGTATTGAGGAGATAATCGGGAATCTCGAGCTGGATCGTCTCGACCCCCGAATTCGCACTGGATTCCTGCTGGGACCGTAGTCTGGGTACAGGCGCCAGCCTTCTTCTTATTCTCGCAACATTCATAACAATAATCATCCAAGAATTTGCCAACTATAACACTCAGGGTAACTACGTATGTTTCATCGGTTGGCCGGAGCGTATAAATAAGCTTAATTAAACAATGAGTGACATGGGCAAGTGAGTTACAGGAGTTTCAAGTGAGCAGATTTTCTGTTGTGCAGTTAATAGCGGTATGTGCTGTTTTGGCAATTGGACCGGCCATAGCCGGCGGTAACTCTGACGCAGGCCGGGAAAAGGCTTCCCAATGCGTCAGTTGCCATGGTGTCGAAGGCGAAGGCGTTGGAGAGAATCCGCCCATAGCCGGTCAAGATCCAAAAGACTTCGTCAGTGTCATGCGGGCCTACAAAACAGGGGAAATAGAGGCTCCCATGATGGCGATGTTCGTGCAGGGGCTAAGTGACGAGGATATTGCCGACCTGGCTGCCTATTACGCATCGTTGTCGCGCGAGGAGTAGTAACCACTTAAGACGCGCCGCTTAGATGTTTTTTAGCCTGGCATCTGCATCAACGCAGACACCTCAAGCGATCCACCAATATCAAGAAAGGGACATTCTTTTGCTATTGAAATAGCATCATCAATCGAATCGGCTTCAACTATTGTGTAGCCGGACATTGATGATTTACCGCCCTCGACTACTGTTCCATCTGAGTTCACTGTATGTGTATTCCCAAGTGGATTCGCAGGACTCACTGCCGATTCCCCCAACGAGGAAAGCCACGCTCGATATTTTGCCATGTGCGCCATACCTTCTTCCTTGCTGGATGGCTTGTTACCACCGATGTACGTAATTATAAATTGAGACATTTTTTACTCCCGATATTTGATTCAAAGACTTTGATACTGCTTCAATACCATGTCTATGCGGCGTCAGTTCCTTTTGCCTCGTCGATCATTTGTATCGTTTTCGACTCAACCTCCTCGGCTACTTCGAGTAAGGTTGCGTCCTTAGACAGGGCCGACAGCATTTGCACGGGTTTGATGAGACCAATCTTGGTTTGCCCGCGCTCCGTAAATACCGATATTCGACAGGGCAGGGCCATATTTAAGCGCATGTCGGTGGACAAAACTTTCGCTGCCTGGATGGGGTTGCAAACTTCAAAAACCTTGCATTTTTCCTCGAATCGAATGCCCTTGCTACGCAGTGTGGCGCCCAAGTCGTGGACATGAAGTACACCGAAGCCGTTTCGTTTAACGGCGGAATCAAGATCCGCTGATGCTTGATCGAAAGACTTTCCGGTTTCAACTACATAATACATTAGGGTCCTTGACATCCAGTTACGCTATCGTCGCATTTCAACTTGTGATGTTAGTTTGAATTATCACGGAATGCGAGGGCTATTCCCGTCCATCTCAACGAGGCCCATCGGGTTACCGGCCGGGTCCTTAAACAACCCTAAAACGACAACACCCGGAACTTCGAATTGAGCCACGTCAACAGTCCCGCCAGACCGCTCAATTTGGCCCAGCGCAGCGGCAACGTCTGGAACACCTATGTATATTCTCTTCTCAGTCGGATCCCTACGAAATGCTCCCTTAACTGGCGATGTGACCTGAACGCTGAACTGACCAGCTTGATCTGCCTCCCATCCGAAAATCGCGGAATAAAACGTGCGCAGCACAGAGTCATCTGGACCAGCAATGTCAAAAAAATCGATTGGACTTGACATTGCGTCCTCCGACTTGAGAAGTCTTGCCATTGTGATAGTAGTTACGACAGAAAGCCCGCATCCTGACGCCTAGTCCAGCTGCAACGGCCGTGCCTTAAGCCGCCAATCGACTGACGGGGTCACGTCTGCTGCAACGCCTTGTTAGGCAGAAGCGCGATGCTAGACTGTGCTGACTTCCGGGGAGTCGGAAGGGGCGACGCGGACGGTGTTGCGGCCGGCAGCTTTGGCTTCGTAGACGGCCGCATCGGCGCGCGATACGAGTGATTCGTGCGAGCCGTTTGGATCGAGGGTAGCGACGCCGACACTGATGGTAATCAAACCATTAGGTTGGGTTTCGCGGCCCTGGAACGGGAAGGCGGACACGGCGGCTCGCAAGCGCTCGGCGAGTTCCCGCGCCTGTTCAGCGCTGGTTTCGGGTGCGAGGATGACAAACTCCTCACCGCCCCAGCGCGCGACGGTATCCGCGTCGCGTGCATGTTCAAGCAATATCTTGGCAAGACTGCGCAACACTTCGTCGCCCGCGGGATGGCCCTGAGTATCGTTATAGGTCTTGAAGTAATCAACATCGATGAACAACACCGAGACGTCGCGCTTGTAACGCTTGGATCGTTCCACTTCGACGGTTAGCGCTTCCTGCAGGTGGCGATGATTATAAAGGTTGGTCAAACCATCCTTTATGGCCAAGTCGCGGAAGAAATTGTTCATTCGTTCGAGTTCTTCGTTGTTGCGTGTCAACGTGGCAACGAGCAGGACCTTCTCACGTGCCATTTTCACCGCATCCAGCGCGCGCTTGGCGGTCGTCGAAATAATTTCGAGGTTCTCGAACGGCTTGGTCAGAAAATCGTAGGCGCCAGACTTGAGCGCGCCGACGGCGCTGTCCATCGTACCGTGACTGGTCATGATGATGACCTGAAGAATGTTATCGTTCCGGCGTATCTCTTTCAACAGGGACAGGCCGTCCATGCCAGACATGCGTATGTCGGTGATGACGAGGTCAATGCCACCTTTTGTCAGCCGCTCGAGTGCCTGTTCCGCACTCTCGACTGCCTCGACGGCATGACCATCATCGCTCAACACTTCCGCGACTATGCCGCGTATCGCTGCGTCATCATCGACCACGAGTACGTGATGCATCCCTTATCCCTTATGTAAAACGTTCATTATTATCATTCGATTAATATATCTAACGATGCACTGGCGAACTTTGAGCCCAGTCACACTACGACCTCTGCCTCGGCCTCGATCTGGGCCACATCGTCGGTTTCTGCTGCCGCCACCGGTAATGTGACAATAAAGCTGGTGCCCTGGCCCACTTCGGACTCGACCACGATATCGCCACCGTGATCGCGGATGATGCCGTAGGACACCGATAGACCCAGCCCGGTGCCCTCCCCGGCCGGCTTGGTGGTAAAGAACGGCTCGAATATCTTGTCCCGTACGTCGGCCGGCATACCCGGGCCAGTGTCGCTGATACGTATCTCGATGTGTTCATCGTCGACCAGGTGTGTCGCAATACTGAACGAGCCCGGCGTGCCATGCATCGCCTGTTGCGCATTGACAGCAAGGTTCATTAGCACCTGTTGAAGCTGGTTGGCGTTAGCGTACACGTCGGGCAACCCAGACGTCAGCATTTTTTCGATGCTGACCTGGTTAATGCTTAACTGGTGATCGACGATGCCGAGCGCGTCGTGCACCACGTCGTTGACTTGCACGCGTTTCTGCTCCGCTTTTTCCTGACGAGCGAACTTCAGTAGGTTGGTGATAATTTCGGTACAGCGCCGAGTTTCTTTCTCTATGATGTCGAGATGCTTGCGCAATGGACTGTCGTCCGCCACTTTACGCAACGCCAATTGGGCATAACCGAGAATACCGGCGAGTGGATTTTTTACTTCATGCGCGATACCGGCTCCAAGCTGACCGAAGGCGGCCATCTTCTCCGACTGCACCAGTGCCAGATTGGCCTGCTCAAGATCTGTGTCACGGTCTTTCAGCTCATGAGTCATCTGGTTGAACGAATCCGCCAGAATGCCCAGCTCATCGCGGCTGCCACTTTCAACGTTCACCTCGAAATTACCCTTACCGATGTCACGCACTGCCTTGGTCAGCCGGTCCAATGGACGCGTCAGGCGTCTTGCCATAAACAGACTGACCAGTGTCGCGCCGGAAAATAATATCAGGGCGATCACCATCAAATTGCTCAGCAATTTTCGCGCGGTGAGATACGCCGCGCTGCGTGGAATCTCAACGCCCGCGTTCATTGCCCCGACGCGTGTGCGGGCAAAGCCACCGATGTACCGCTCACCGCCGCGTTCGAAATCCAGTGTGGTGCTAAGCGCATGTTCGTATGAACTGAGTGCCACGGCGTCGTCCAGCGCCTCACGCTTTCTTCTCGACAAGACAAGAGATTCATCACTGTGGGCGATAAGAACGCCATCGCTGTCGGTAATCCACGTCTCGAAAGACGTTGAACGCCCGGCCAGTTCCATCAACCGGGCCAACTTGACGAAGCCGACGATGACGACCGGCACGCCATCCGCTGCGGTCTCACGGGCCACTGTTATGGATATCATCGGCAGATCCGGGTTGAAAGTCGCGTTACTTACGTAGACGCCTCCGGCCAGCTTGGCAAACGGCGGCGGGTTATCGGCGTGATGCGCCAAAAGATCCCGAGACGTTAGCGCCACTTCCTGTAAGGATGCCGCGTCGTACACCATCACCGGCTGCGTGTTTTCGCGAATCACACTCACGGCAACAAACTCGCTGAAGCTGGAAAACAAGTTCTGGATCAGGTTCTGTTTCTGATTGGCACCCAGCTCTGTATCAAACAAGGTGTCGGCAAAGACAGACAGGTTTTCCGTGTAACTTTGCACCATAACGTTCGTCTCACGTGACATCTGCACAGCCATAATCGAGGTGAGATCACGGATGTATGTTGTTTTGTCGTCGTGAAACAAATTCGCCATCGAAACTGTGATTAAAGCCACCACCAGCATGACGAGCGCCAGTACTGCGAGTAGTAATTTAACCCGGATAGGGATAGCAAGGCGTTTCATTTGCCGCCTCCGTTGATTGTGGTGTTGGAATTGATAATCTGAGAGTCATACGCGACGTTGCCGGCATCATCCACGGCCTCGACTACGATAAGATTCGTGCCCGGATCGATAGGCACTTGCTGTTCAAAACTACCCGCCGCTGTGACGATCGCCTCGCCTTGTATGTAGACAAGTGCCGCGGGATCAGTATGGCCACGTACGACAACGGCGTTTTGCCCAGCCAGAACTTCCGATGGCTGCAGTTTCAGGGCCGGTGGCTGCGTATCACGAACCAAACGCACGGTGTGCAGAGCGGATGCTGGCCCCTCCAGGAAACCATCCATCGCGCTAACCCGCCAGTAATAAGTGCTATCCTGTAAGCCACCATATTCAAATTGCCGGGCGCCGAGCCGTTCGTCGATTACGATATCGCTCATCTCTGCATCGCGTGCGAGACGAAAGCGATAGCGATCAATACCCGCAATCGCGTTCCATGAAAAACCCACTTCTGGCGGCAACGCGCGATATTCATAAACCACGCGGTCGTGGGGCCGAATACCGGTGGGAAGTCCGGGCAGCTTGCTTTCCTCGAGTACCTCACCCTTGATGCTGATGGTCATACCGTGTTCGGCATCGATCGTTGCGGTGTGCCCACCGATGGTGACTACACCGGTACCAGACATGACTGAAACCGACGATGAGAGATCCGGATTGACGTTGATGTTGAATGCCACCGCCGCGTCGCTGTCGCCGCCGACAAATCGCGCTACACCATTGGGCAAGGCGACCTCAAGATGCAAAGGATCTTCGTCGGATGAAGCGAACTGTGCGCCCAACGTGCCTTCCATCATGACGATTGAGTTTGTCCGTCGGGCGGTGAACGGATCGGAAACGCCACGCTGGAAAACAATGAGGGAATCGGAACCGATCTGGATCTGGCTGTTATCGTCGAATTTTACGGTCGCGCCGGAATGCCGAGATGTCTGCAACGAGTCGCGATTGGCCAGTACCGCTCCCTCCCGCGCGTTCGACCAGGCAAGTTCATCGGCACCCCTGACCTGAACATTACGACGGATCGAAATCACCTCGGCCACGCTCGCGCCTGTCTCGCCATCCTGGTCTGAATAAGACACCTCGCGATGGGTTGATCCATCAGGCTCGGCGCCCGTTTTACCCAGACTATCGTCGTTTATCGATATACCCGTGGGAAACAACCAGCGGGTCAGCACGAACATCAGAAGCAGAAACGCCAGCAACCCCAATGCTGCCACCTTGATATCCAGAGACCGCCCCGAGAGCACTGCCTGGTCGGCGCCTTCAGCTTCGATCTGTTTCGTTTCGTCTGCCATTAGTACTTGCCCTGCATCCGTAGGAACCAGCCCTGTTCCGAATACTCGTGATCGGAGAACTCATCGTCGGAGAAATCCGTAAAGTTGAAACCAAGACCCAGCCTCACGTACTGGAAGTGATCCCACATCAATTCAGTCAGCCAACCGGTACGCACGCTCGCCGTTTCATCCTGCGCAAGGCGGCGGTATTCCATGCCCAGCGCGAACTCGCGCAAAAGATTGATATTCATACGCTGGATCGACAAATGCGTACGCGTCGTGAAGCTGTCGAGACCAATACCTTCAGCCTCCTTGATCCGGAACGCTTCCTTACCGACCCATTCCAGCCACGAGGTGACGTCATACGACCAGTCGGTGGAGAACACCCGACTGCTGTACGGTGACTGCCCAATGCCTCGCTGCAGCGGCTCTTCCGAAAGCAGCGTGATCCGTGCCAGCGCATTGAAGCGATCATTGTTGATTGGCCGATACGCCAGTCCGATGCTTTCCTCGTGGAAGGACGCCCGCGGATCGCTAACGCTCGCGGTCGTCCAGCTGCGGCGGAACTTGCCTTGCAGGGTGAAACTGTCGTTCAAGCTCAGCTCGGCAAACGTATCGGTAATGAACTGACTTCGTGCCGCCGTACCTCGATCACGCCGCCACTCGTTAAGACTGCGTGCGCGGAAGGCACCGTCATTGTCGTAACTCAGACCCAGCGCGAGGGTGTAACGACCAGTGTCGTCGGTCGTCATATCGAGCTGCGTGTGCTCACCGGCCAGCAACAAATTAAACCCTTCGCCGAAGTACCAGCGGCGTCGCATACCCACTAATGACTGGCTACGCGCGTGTCCAGTCATCTTGGCCCATTGGTATTCGGTGTAGATGCGTCCGTTCTCACCATACGTTGCTTCGGCACCCAGAACGGTCGCATCCTCGGAACTGCCGGCGTTGCCGCTGCGCCGTTGCGTGACGTAGACCTGTTTTCCGTCAAGATTTACCCGTGCTCCTACCTCACTGGCGTGACCACGCGTGCCGACACTTGCCCGACCCAGCAATGTAACGGCTTCACCGACCTGGTAGTCCAAACCGACGGTCGTCAGCTGATTCTCCTGACCACGCAATGCTTCCTGATACTCGATGCTTGTTGACAACCTGCCGGTCCAGTCCATCTTCGCCTGCGCGGCGACAGCGGTATCCTGGCTTTGGCTAGATGTGCTGCGAGTTTCACGATCCTGCAATTCCAGCGTTAGTTTTAGACGGTCGGAATTGCGGTTCCACTGGATGGTCGTCTGCGCATTAGCGTTGTCGCCAGCGATAGCGCGTTGCCGGTCGTGACGCGCGAGCAATGACGACCGTTCGGTCATACGCCAGGCGAAGTGCAAACCCATCTTCTCGCTGTCGTTCTCAGCCCCATTTCCGCTGGAACGGAAACCGTCGTCGAGGCGTTTAAAGTAGGCTCCGAGCTGCATCTCGTCCGGTGCCTTGCCGCGTATCGCACCGATATCAAGTTCTGTGGCCAGTTTGAGCGCTCGACCGCGGGTACTGCCCGTCGTTGCGATGTTGTTGTAAGTCAGACCGCCGTCGGTACTGACAAAATTGATCGAATCGTTGCCGGAACTGTTGGCCAATTCCGCCACGATGCGGGCATGCTCGTTAAGACGAAGTTCGACATCGACACCGGCGAGACTATATTCGCTGCTGAGCTGCTGGTCTTCGACGTAGCTGCCACCAACGGTTAAGGAGTCGCCGACACGTCGTTGCACACGGCCGCCACGAATGGCCTGTTTGACGCCGGAACTGCGTGTCTCGTAATCGACTTCGAGCGACATCGGATTACCGGCAAGTAGACCCTGGCCAATAATCGTTGTGTTGCTGTCCATGCTGGACAATGGCCGGCGGAACAACAGACGGCCTTCCGGATACTTGACGTCGTAATCGCTGTTGCGCACCTGTGGAATTCGTTGCAATACGATACCGGTGTTCTGATCACGCACGATCAGCGTTACCTGTTCGCTGCCCTCTATGACGTCATCCTGGCTCAGGTAATAAAGCATGCCGCCCGTGGTGGCGATGACATCGTGCACGGCCTGTTGGCGCACTGATGATGTGAACACTGTAGCTTCGGTGCGCGGGGCATCGGTGTCATCGGACTTCCACCGCACACGGGCACCGTCGAGCGTGCGCCGGTAGGCCGACAATTCAGTGTCATCTAAATTGAGAGCGTAACTGCCCAACCGCACATCAAGTAGATCGCTTTCGACCGCCAGATAGAATTTGCCGGTGCGTTCAGTGTCATAGACCACCGTGCTGGAATCGCCATAGACCGGGTAGTGCTGATCCGGATCGATGTTGGTCAACAAGCGACGGCTGTCAGTGTCGTCGAGATCCGCAAAGACACCGCCAGCTTCATGCTGGCCGGAATCAAATGCCGACGTGACCAGGTATTTGCCCTTGATCCAACCCTTCAAGTAATAACTAACACGCCCATCGACTCGCACTTCGTTGGTTTCATCGGCGCCTGCCGCACGAAGGTTACCGGTGGTGCGGATCGAAGCGATGCGTGCGTCGGCAAAGGCCAGCAGGAACATTGAATTGGCACGGTACTCGACACTGCGTTCGATGCGTCCTACATAGCCTTCCGGATCAGTCACGACCGCGACGATCGGATTGCTGCCTTCCTGCAGTTGCACGGTTGCAGCGAAATAGCCTTCATCGTCGACTTCGACCGCGGTGTCGTTAACGACCAGGAGATTACCCGGCTTGGTCAAACCCGGTATCAGCAGCTGTGCGTTGTGCAGTTCGGTATCCGCTGGTGGCAATTGCAGCACCAGTTCGGGAATCGGTTCTATGTACATTACGCGGCCGTTGCTGTCGTGGTCGGTAACGAGTGCCCGTACGTTGACAATTCGGGCGACACCGTCGGCATTGCGGGCCAGCACACCGACTGTGTTCTCTCCTGTTGCAACCTGGAGTTTCCCACTGAAGGATCCATCGGATGCGACCTGCAGTACCGTACCGTCCATTTCGACATGATTGCCTGGTTCAGTTCGGCCCTTCAGATAATGCTCGGTGATATCGCCATCGGGCACGCGTGTTTGACCGATTGGACTGGTGATTTCCAGCGTCGGTATCGCCACACTGGTTTGAACCGAGCGTGCGTCGGCGGTCGTGATGGATACATCAATACGATTGACCGTCGGATCCTCGATGACGGTGCCAAAACGTCCGTCCTTGGCAACTGGCGTAGCTTTGCCACCAATGAGTACTTCTGGATCCATTCGTTTGCGTTTGGCTACGAGTGCACGTTGCACATCGGCCAGCTCACCGCGGATCTCCACGCGGCGATTGAGTTCGCGGCCGCGGTCCGTCGCATTACTGGCACGTGGTCGGGATTCGCCATAGCCATACACCAAGAAGCGGTCCCGCTCCAGCTTTTCGACCTCGACCAGGAATTTCAACGCAGAACGTGCACGACGCTCGGAAAGTTTCTGGTTCGATGTATCACTGCCGATCGAGTCGGTATGACCGGCGATGACGACTTGTTCATTTGGTTTGCTGCGAATTGTGTGCGCGGTGTCACGCAAAAGCGTTTTCGCCTCCGGCGTGAGCTCGTGCGAGCCTGAAACAAATGCACCACCGGCCAGCTCGAGCTGAATGGTGCTCTTACGATTAACACCAAACAGCCGGCGCTCGCCGGTGCTGCGGCTTCCATTTTCATGTTGCACCTCAAGCTGGTACTGGTAAACACCGCCGCCCATCACCAACTTGCCGTTGTTATCGCGACCGTCCCAGGAAATCTGCGAAGGTGTCGCGCCGGTTCCGCTACGAGTTAGTACAGTCTTGTCGCTCCAGTCGTAAACTCTCAGTTTCCAACTGCGAGTGTTCGCTGCGGCGTCGGAGAAACGGAACACGACCGGCTCACTCAGCGCACCGTCGGTGATGCGCAATTCATCGTCAAGTTCGCGCATGCGCAGACGCACATCGAGTATATGCAGGTCGATACGTCGTCCGTTGACCACGACACTCGGCATACGGGCACTACCGACAACACGGAGCGGTGCTTCATCGGCTTCGCTGGCGATGAGACGACCTGGTTCGCCCTCGCGCCCGATGCGTTCGGCGTCGTAGTCCCAGCGCACGCCAAAGTTTGCCTTTGCCATCAGACCTGGCGTGACATTGACAATCGTGGTCACATCCGTGGTCGTTTCGACCGCCTGGTTCATGTTGTTGGTGTTGATCTTCAACATGCGATGACCTGGCGCGACTTGCGGGAAGTGATAGCGTCCGTGTGGATCGGTGAGCGCGTAAGTGCCGTTGTCGAGGACGACCATGGCATTCGGGATACCTTTTTCATTCTTGTCCTGGCGGCCATCGCCGTCGCTGTCGTCGAAGACCTTGCCGATGATGGTGCCAAGATCAAACAGCGGATCCAGCGTGATCGCAATGCTGGTTTCAGACTCACCCGAGATGGCGCAAGCCGCGCAAACGTCGATGGCATGCACCTGGTTGCTGTAATCGGTCGCACGCGCACCGGCACTGACGATCATCTGGTAGGTCAACAGGCCGTATCCGGTCTCGCCGGTATCGGCGACGCCGTTGCCGTTGCTATCAACCAGACCGGGAATATCTCCGATGTCAAAAACCAGCGGGTCACCGCTCGGTGGATCGGCAAGGATTACACCGTCGAGTCGCGCACTGCCGGCGCGGTAACGCAGTACCGGCGCGGGTGAGTCGACGATCTCAACGGATTCAACCAGGTCACTGGTGAGGTTACGGATCTCGACCTGGTAGGTGAGGATGTCGCCAACCTGTGCGGTTTCACGGTCGACGCCCTTGTTCAGATCGAGCACCATGCCTTGAGTAAACGTAACGACCGGTTGTGATGGCAGCACAAAACCGCTGGCGGCATCGGTCGCGATAATCGTTACCGGACCCGGTGTAAGAGAACTGATCGTTGCCGTCAGTACTCCATCGGCATCCGTGATACCGGATATCGGCGTGATGCTATCGAGCACGCCGCGACTACTGGCGAGGCTGACGCTTCTACCAGGCAAGGGCAAGTCGCCCGCATCACGCAGGCGCACGGTGATTGTGCTGGTTGCCACACCGTCAGCGACCACAATTGGTATGTCGACCAGAACTTCGGAATTGCCACCGTCGACAATTGCTGCAGTGACAGCGACAGTCAAACTGTCTGCATCTGTGGCGTCGCCATCGGCATCGCCGGCAACGGCCGGCAAACTGGTCGAACTGGGTGTATGAGTGATTGTTGCGGCGAAATCTGCACTACCGGCACTTGCCGGTGTGCGGGCACGGAACTCAGCATGTATCTGGGTCGATGCGGTGTTGAGTGTTTCGCCCAAAGCAATATTGAATGTGTTGCCGCTCACTGTCGCACAGTACTGGCCGGCGGCCGGTAAGGGGCAGTTAGCGCTAAAGCCGACGCCACCAACTGACAGGGCGTCATATAAAAGACTGGTGTATCCGGCGGGTACAATAATGTCGAACGCATCAAAACCAGTATTCGTGACAGCTATGCTGGCCAGCAGGTCAAAGTCGAAAGCGACTTCTGTGCTGGTTGGTGCCGTCGCTGGCGTGACTTCGGCAACGACACTACTCGCGACACCAGAGGTCCGTGTCAGGGTGACAGTCGCCTGGGTCAGATCGAGCGTGACGCTATTGAGGTCGCCGCTAGCTGTGTTTTCTATCGCATGGGCAGGCGCAGTTATGCCGCTCAGTGCCAACGCGATAATAGAGACTAGTCGCCATCGCTGGCGTGTGTCTCTGCCTAAGATTTGCATTATCCGCTTCATGGCTTAGTCCACCGTCACGCGGAAACGCACCGCCAAAAGGGTATTGGCGGAAATAGTTACAGGATCGTTCATTTGCCCGGGTACTTCGCCGATCGTGAGCCTGTCCTTGTCCGGCGGCCCACCGGTGTCGGTAATCGAAGCAATATCGTCGGGGGCACCGACAGCATCCGTTAATGACGACCAGGCCCTGGACCATATCGTGGCGTCATTAGCACCACTGACTGCAGTGGCACTTTCTAAGCTATCGGGAACGTAGGTGAACTCCGACTCGTCGAGTACGTCGCTGATGCGTATACCTGCGGCCGGGAAATTGGTGACGTTGTCAATGTACAACACAAACCAGATCTGTTGACCCGGTGTTACATCTGCACCATCGGCAAGGACATTGCCAGACGCATCGCGCGCCTGTTTGACCAGAGCCAATTTGACTGAATCGAGCGTGATCGCTGCTTCGCCGGTTCCATCGCCACCATCAAAGGTGCCGTTGTTAATGCCAGCAATACCACCAAAGGCGCGGTTTGTAGCCGCGTTAGCGTTTGGCGGGCCGAGCGCTATCGTCCAGCCCAGGAGGGCTGACATAAATAGCAGCGCGGTACGACGTACACGCACGCTCATACTGTTGCCAGTAGTCACCGTGTGGACGGTTTCACACTGATACCAAACACAGACAGCACAGCTGCCTGTCAATACATGCGACAGGGAGCGTCGCCATCAGGCGACGCCCCCGTCACATAGACGGTAGATCAGTGATTCATCGCTGCCTTATTGCATCTGCACGGTGAACACAAGCGCGAGCACACTATTAGCCGGTGCGTCCATCTGGCCGTTGGCCACTGCCTGGTTACCGGCATCCACGGTGACACCCGCAAAGCTGGCAACATCGGCGTCTACTCCGTCACTCAATGCACCACTGGCATCTGCAGCGGCAAAGACCGCTGCTTCCTCAGCCGGTGTGCAGGCAGCCAACGCACAATTGGCGACGGAACTGTCGACCTTGATCGTCCCTGCCTGATACAGGAACAATGGATCGAGCACGTCCTGCATACTGGTGTCATTGATCTGGATCGAACTGGTGTTGTTCACGTAGATCATGAACTTGACCATCGTACCCGTGGGCAAAGTCGAACCAGTTGATATTGGCGTACCGTCCGCAAGGAAGGCGCGCTTGACCAGTGTTAAAGCCGAACCGGTGCTCAACAGGTTGAACACATTCGAGTCGACCAGTGCGTTGGTATCACCCGCAACATCACCGGTACCTTGGTTAGGCGCGGCGACAGCCACACCCGACGCGAACAAGGCGCTAAGGCCCGTCACGATTATTGCGTGCAAAACTCCACGCGAGCGTTCTCTTATTGAGAATTTCATCATCTAATCTCCGTCTTGGTTAGTAATAAACGGGCCGACCGCGATAAAACGCTTTCGAGTTCAATCACAGGTTTCCCGCACATGCTGAATGCCGGACGTCTTCCGTCACCCATCGCATCCGTGCCGACAAGAACCACAACCAAACTGAACAGACGCATGCTTCCGGCAAACACACCGGTAGCGCTGCAACTGAAACAAAGTCATCGCTCTCATCAAAAATCCCAGGCGCAAAGCAGTGCGTACGGATCCTCTCGGATACGCACACACAACCAGTCGACCCATACGGGCCAAACGGCGTTCCTGCACCTTGGTTTATGCAAAAAAGGTATTTTGGCGAGGCGCCGGGAGGACGTGCTCGACTGAGTTCACAAAACGTCCGGCGACTGATGTTATAAGGAGGGTCTGACGCTGAGTTGTCCCAATAATGTGACTGCCGTCACACTTGATACTGGGCAACCCGGCAGGAGGCCGGAGTGTATTTGCTTACTGGATCTTGGCCGAAAACACGACTGCCAGCACGGAATTGGCAGCAATTGAGCTGTCCATTCGCAACAAACTGGTTACCGACATCAACAGTATCGGTACCGTTAAAACTCATAACATCGGCATCGACTATATCGCTAAGAAACGGCGTTGCGATGGCGGATGTCAAGATTGCGTTTTCTTCTGCCGGCGTGCACGCCACCAGCGCGCACGCAGCGATTGAGTTATCCACCTGCAGCGTGCCCGGTTGAAATGCAAACAACGGATCCAAAACGTCACGAATACTGGCGTCGTTGGAAGCGCCATCTTTATTGTTGATATAGAGCAAAAACTTGAATTCAACACCAACTGGCAATGACGCGCCGTCTGTGACAGGTGTACCGTCGGGTAGAAAGGCCCGCTTGATGATGTTGTCGGGTACCGCAACCGTTACATTGGGGCCGAATTCTGACGTGTCGTTAGTCGTGTCGATAGAGATCGCTGATAGGTCCTCGCCGATTACCAGCCCTGCTGGCGCTGGGACTACGAAACGGAATCGTTCTGCGGCGGTATCCGAACCGTAATCAGGCGACGCGTAAAACCCTGTCGTGGCATCTGTATCGGCACCCGCGCCTTCGGTCCTTGTAAACAAATAGCCAATTCCCTCGCCATGCGGTGTGGCGCCGGTGTTGTGGTCATTGACCGCGCCGACTGCCTCATAGAATTCCATGTCGACACCGGGCCGCGCAAAACCAGTTACCGTCAGATTGCCAGCGGCAATCACGGCCGATTCGATAATGGGGAAATTGTGCAACTCGTTAGCACCACCGCTATCGGAATCGAGATCGTCATTGAGGGTAATTCCATCTGAATTGACCCCATTGGCAATGAGGTCGATAGCGAGCTGCCCGTTGTTACCAAACTGATTTTGTGAAATTCGTGTTTGCGAGGATGCCGGGTAACCCGGGAGATTGTCGCCAATGATTAGCAAACCGATACCCGAATTATCCGTAACGACATTGCCGGTTACAGTATTTTGTACACCATAGACGGTGGCCCCATGGCTGCCGCCGAGTCGCAGGGTGTTCTCATCGAGCGTAATCTGATTCAGCGACTGAGTCGTATTAATACCGTGCGAGCCACTGGACTCGATCAGATTGCCGCGGATGGTGTCCCGCGCGGGTTGCTGGCCTGTACCGGCAACGCCTCCCAGGTAGATACCATAGGTGCCACTGCCACGAATCTCGTTCGCTTCAATGGTGCTGTCGAAGGTATCGAACTGTATCTGCAGCCCCAGTCACAACTCAAAGTACAACACAGCCAGCGAGCGCCGACGAGCTTTACTGCATTCGAATCGTGTAGACCAACGCCCATACGCTGTCGGCTGCCAGGTCAAGCTGTGCGTTGTTGGTGTTGTTCTGGTCACCCACATCGAGGGTGACGGTTCCGCTGTCGTAACTGGCTTCG
>JAOTXU010000007.1 GCA_029862165.1 Gammaproteobacteria bacterium | reverse complement strand
AAGGCGGTACCCACGGCATCGATGAAGGCGGCGTCCTAGCCATGCTTCCAGACGGTAGTGAAGGCATCGACGAAGGCGGCACCTACGGTATCGACGAAGGCGGTACGCACGGTATCGATGAAGGTGGCACCTACGGTATTGACGAAGGTGGCACGCACGGCATCGATGAAGGTGGTACCTACGGTATTGATGAAGGTGGCACGCATGGCATCGACGAAGGTGGCACCTACGGCATTGACGAAGGTGGTACCTACGGTATTGATGAAGGTGGCACGCATGGCATCGACGAAGGTGGCACCTACGGCATTGACGAAGGTGGCACGCACGGCATCGATGAAGGCGGCACCTACGGCATCGATGAAGGTGGTACCTACGGTATTGATGAAGGTGGCACCTACGGTATCGACGAAGGCGGTACGCACGGTATCGATGAAGGTGGTACCTACGGTATTGATGAAGGCGGTACCTACGGTATTGACGAAGGCGGTACCCACGGCATCGATGAAGGCGGCGTCCTAGCCATGCTTCCAGACGGTAGTGAAGGCATCGACGAAGGCGGCACCTACGGTATCGACGAAGGCGGTACGCACGGTATCGATGAAGGTGGTACCTACGGTATTGATGAAGGTGGCACGCATGGCATCGACGAAGGTGGCACGCATGGCATCGACGAAGGTGGCACCTACGGTATCGACGAAGGCGGTACGCACGGTATCGATGAAGGTGGCACCTACGGTATTGACGAAGGTGGCACGCACGGCATCGATGAAGGTGGCACCTACGGTATTGACGAAGGTGGCACGCACGGCATCGATGAAGGCGGCACCTACGGTATTGACGAAGGTGGTACCTACGGTATTGACGAAGGTGGCACGCACGGCATCGATGAAGGTGGTACCTACGGTATCGATGAAGGCGGAACTGATGCAGTCCTGACGGGCGCCATACAAACCAACCCGCTATCATTGAACGGCGTACGCATAGACTTTCGGTCAGCCGACATCACGCGTGACGGCCAACCCCTATCGGCGCACGACATTCGCCACGGACAGATCGCGACCGTTGCAGGTAACTTGTCGCGCAAAACTCTGATCGCCGATAGTGTGTCACTGACTTCCAGGCTGACTGGTCAAATTGAAAAATACGATATCTTGTCTGGCACGATTTCTCTGCTTGGTCACACAGTATTTATGGATTCGGCAACTGCCATGGGGATTTCTATGGATGCTCTGACAGCCGGTTCGTGGATTGTGGTCGACGGCTTGCTCCTCGATGGGGCGGGCGCTATTCAGGCAACACGCATTGACGCTGCGACTACGAGGGAGTTCGAACTTGCCGGTCCGGTATCGGCGGCAGATTCGACGCGATTGTCGTTCAGCATCGGAAATCAGCGAATCGAATTTAGTACAGCAGGTCTTCTCGATTTGCCAACCGGAACGCCTCAGGCGGGTCAGAATATTCGCGTTACAGGCGATTTGACGCCTGATGGTGACGTTGTACGGGCGCGTATCGTAAGGGAAACCCAACGATAAGACATAAGCAAATAGACCTCAGGCCACTAAAACAGGAGAATAGCGGGATGATTGTGATGTTGCCCCCAAATCTGGCCACGCAGGCAGACGAACTGCTAAATAACAAGGCGTACGTCTTGCGTGCGTGCCGCTCGATGTTGCGCCCAATCGTGCGCATGCTGCTAAAAAGCGGCATCGTACATCGTGTTTTCCTAACTCTGACCAGAGAGGTTTACATTGATGTCGCGCGCACCGAGTTCGGTTTGCGGGGACGTCCTACAAGTATCTCGCGGACAGCACTTCTTACCGGACTTGCCCGCAAAGAAGTAAGACGGATCATGAATATCATCGATTCGGGTGAGAACGCTGACAACGAACCCACTAGCCAGGATCGAATAACAAGAGTCTTATCCGGCTGGTTTCAGGACACCGATTATCTGACCAGGGACGGTCAGCCTCTTTCTATTCCAATAGATGGGCCCGCACCCAGTTTTGCGGACCTCAAATCACGCTACGGTGGCGATGTGCCTGCCAGTGCAATCCTGCGGGAATTGCTCACCTGTGGAACTGTTGAAAAAACCGTCGATGGCCGTTTGCTGCCAGCCAAACGCAATTATGCGCCAAACCCTACCGACCCCGAACATCTATTGCGTGCCGGTAGTGTGCTGGAAGACATCGGTACGACAGTCGTGCGCAATTTGTATCGGGAAGAAGACGAAAAGAAGTGGCTGGAGCGACGTGTGACCAACGCCTCTATTCCAGAGCACCTGTTACCGGAGTTTCGTAATAAACTCGACAAAGAAGGACAACGCTATCTTGAGCAGATAGATGCGTGGTTAAGCGAAAATGAGGACCCGACTGGAAAGCACAAGACCATTCGCGTCGGTCTGGGCATGTATATCATTAAAGGCCCGGACTCAGACTAGTCTGGCTCCGAGATTGTCGCGACGGAACGATGGGCCCTGGCGCGTTGCCCGCCTCTCACATTAGTACGAAATAAGAGTAATCAATCCTGCCAATGCGGCCGCCACTGCTTGCCGCCGAATGCTTTCCCGACCGCCACGAAAATATTCCACGCGTGATTCGCAGTCCGCATGGCCATCCGTTCTTCTAGCCCAGGCGAGCCAGACGGTACCGACCGGTTTTTCATCGCTGCCACCATCCGGTCCCGCAACACCACTAACGGCGACTGACAGATCTGCCGTTGAGTTTTGCAACGCCCCTTCGGCCATCGCACGAACGACAGCCTCACTAACCGCGCCATCTGCATCCAGCAAGCGCGCGGGCACATCAATCAGTGATGACTTCGCTTCATTACTATAAGTAACCAACCCACGCTCGAACCAGGTAGAGCTGCCTGGCACGTCGGTCAGACACTTCGCAATCCACCCGCCCGTGCAGGACTCTGCCGTGGTAACCACCAGACCGGCTGCCTCCAATTGCTGACCCAACTCTTCCGCCAATGTGTACAGGGTACCGTCGTTCATTGTGTAAGTTTATCCGAGTTCAATTAGTCAGATTGCTCGATAGACGGCAAGATTCCCGGCGACCATTTGTTCAACGCCAAAATGCGCTGCCACATGGGCCGCAGCGTTGGCCCCGAGTTGCCTGGACCAGGACGCGTCAGCCAGTATGCTGTTCACAGCCTCGGTTAATGCGGCGACATCACTCGGCGGCACCAGTACTCCGGTCTTGCCGTCGATAATGGCTTCGGGAATACCACCAACCCGGCTGGCGACCACTGGCAATCCGGCCTGAGACGCCTGTAATAATGCGACGCCCAGACCCTCGCTAAGCGCCGGATGCACAACGAGGTCCAAACACGGGAAGATACGCATGAGATCGTCGCGAAAACCAGGCATTGTAACAACGTTATCCAGACCGAGCCTGGTTATCTGATTGCGTAGGTCTAATTCTGTTTCTCCACGACCGAAAAAAACGACACGCAAATCAGGTGTCGTACGCAATAGATCAGGTACGGCGTCGAGAAAAAAACGATGCCCTTTGCGCGGTATTAGTTGTGCAATGACGCCGATGGTGGGCACTGTCGCGTGTACACCAAACTCCATTTCGAACCAGACCCGATCCCGCTGGTGGAGCCCCATTGGCGGGACGGCGTCGGGTACACACGCAACTTTGTCTGCAGAGACACCCGCATCGATCAAAACTTTTTGGATTCCCCGAGAGATCGCGATGATACGATCAACCAGAGAGTATTTTGCAGTCGCGAACAAACGACGCTCGCGATTATCGACACGTCTTGACAAGACGACGGGTACCCCGAGCCGCAGCGCTGCCAGCCCACCAATCCAGTCGGCTCCGCGACGGCTATGCAAGTGAATAATATCGGGCCGGGTTTCGGCAATGATGCGACGCATGCGGGAAATCAGACCGACATCGAGATCACCGCCCATCGATATCTCCCGCAAATCCGCCTCCGGCGCTGCCGCGGCGATTTCACTGCCAGTCGGGCAGACCAGAACATTTTCCACACCTTCCGCGCGCAAGCCCCGGAGCAGCAACAAAACCTGAACAGCCCCACCGTATAAGTGGCGCCCACTTTCCACATGAAGCACCTTCACTGGTTGCCGCCGTCCAGTGGCCTGATTAGCATGCTCGTTTGCCGCCCTTGATTCAGTTTGATGACCCGCGCAAATTCTGACCAACATACCCCGATGATGCGCCAGTTTATGGCCATCAAGGCAGAGTACCCCAATACCCTGCTCTTCTACCGGATGGGTGACTTCTATGAGTTATTTTACGACGACGCAAAACGGGCTGCAGCACTGATTGATATCGCGTTGACCGCGCGCGGCAAGTCTGCTGGCCAGCCGATTCCGATGGCCGGTGTCCCGGCACACTCCGTCGAAGCATATTTGGCAAAACTGGTACGCAAAGGCGAGTCGGTCGCTATCTGTGAGCAATTGGGCGACCCGGCAACTTCGAAAGGACCGGTGGAACGCGCTGTCGTTCGCGTGGTGACACCAGGCACGGTTACCGATGAAGCCCTGCTCGACGAGCGCCGCGAAAACCTGCTGCTTGCCATTCATGCCAGCGGAGAACAGCTGGGACTGGCATGGCTGGAACTATCCAGTGGTCGCTTCAGGCTGATGGAGTTGCCGGACAACAGCCTGTTAACGGCTGAGCTCGAACGCCTGAAACCGGCAGAAGTGCTGCTGGCGGAAGACACCACGCTACTTTCGCAGCAGGAACATGCCGGACTACAGACACGACCGCCATGGCATTTCGATTACGAGTCTGCACATCGGCAGCTGTGCGAACAATTCGGCACACGTGACCTGCAGGGTTTCGGCGTTGAAGATCTTCGTCTTGCCGTGGCCGCTGCCGGCGCGCTGATGCAATACGTAAAAGAGACACAGCGTTCAGCGGTTCCGCACCTGCGTGAAATTCACGCTGAGCGGCGCGAAGACACGCTGCTAATTGATGCAAGCACACGACGTAACCTTGAACTGGAAAGCAGTCTCGCCGGACGTGACCAGGATACGCTAATCGGAATACTCGATCGTAACGCAACGGCAATGGGCAGTCGCGAGTTGCGCCGCTGGATTAATCGTCCGCTGCGACAACACGTGCAACTGGAAAAACGTTATACAGCGATCGAATCGATCATCAGCGCGGCCGTCTATACGGACATACACAATGCTCTGCGCGGTATCGGCGATATCGAGCGTATTCTTGGGCGCATCGCCTTGCGGTCAGCGCGCCCGCGCGACCTCGCCCAGCTACGCGATGCATTGGAACAACTACCGACAGTACACGCCCTAATATTGCCAGTGAACGCGCCCTTGTTGGGCACACTGGCAGACGATTGTCGTGGGCACCCGGAGTTGGCCGGTCTACTTGCTGCCGCTATCGTCGAATCACCGCCAGTAACAACACGAGACGGCGGTATGCTTGCGGATGGCTACGATTCGGAACTCGACAAGTTGCGCAGTATCAGCAAAGACGCTGGTCAGTTTCTGATTGACCTGGAGCAACGCGAACGCGCCCGTACCGGATTGTCCAATCTCAAGTTGGGCTATAACCGTGTACACGGTTATTACATCGAGATTAGCCGCTCACAGGCTGATCGGGCGCCCACCGAATACGTGCGGCGCCAGACACTTAAAGGCGCCGAAAGATTCATCACACCGGAGCTAAAAGAATTCGAAGACAAGGTGCTGCGCGCCCGCGAACGCGCGCTGGCACGTGAAAAAGCGCTATACGACAAGCTACTGGATAGACTGGTTGATGACTTGCCCGGTTTGCAGCGCACTGCCGCATCGCTGGCGCAAATTGATGTGCTGGTCACGCTTGCAGGACGTGCCGTAAGCCTTGATTACTGTCGTCCGCGTCTGGTGGCCGATGCTCAGTTGCAAATTGAAGCGGGTCGTCACCCGGTCGTTGAGCAAGTGCGGGACGAAGCATTCGTGCCTAATGACATTGCGCTCACCGACGATCTCCGGATGCTCATTATTACCGGCCCAAACATGGGTGGTAAGTCCACTTATATGCGCCAAACCGCACTAATTGTTTTGCTTGCACATATCGGCAGTTTTGTCCCGGCACGCAGCGCCGTTATCGGCCCGTTGGACCGGATATTCACCCGCATTGGCGCTGGCGATGATTTGGCCGGCGGTCGCTCGACCTTCATGGTCGAGATGACGGAGACCGCCAACATCCTGCATAACGCAACCGAACAGAGTCTCGTGTTGATGGATGAAATCGGTCGTGGCACCAGTACTTTCGATGGGTTGTCACTCGCATGGGCGTGTGCCAGGCATATCGCGACGCGTATTCATGCCTTTACCCTGTTTGCTACGCACTACTTTGAACTGACCGGTCTTGCCGAGGAATTGGACTCGGTGGTGAACGTGCATCTCGATGCGACCGAGCACGACGATGATCTGGTTTTTTTGCACACTGTGCGTGCGGGACCGGCCAATCAGAGCTATGGTCTACAGGTAGCGCGCCTGGCAGGGGTGCCGCAAGCCTTGATTGAGCAGGCGCGACAGTACCTGAGTGAACTCGAGCAACATGCGCGGGCACACCCGGGACCACAAAACGAGCTACCACTGTTTGCTGCTGCTGCGAAACCGCTTCCCGATCCGATCATTGCGAAGGCCCTGGACGAACTCCGCCGTATCGATCCAAACAATCTAAGCCCACGAGAAGCTCTTGCTGTATTGTTTCGTCTCAAGGACCTCGAGGATTGATGGTGGCCGCTAGCAAACTGCGAGATGAACAGCAAAAGTCCCTGGACGGTCTGCGTGCGCGTGCGCTGGAAATTCCGCTGCCACTCGCCCGCCGCACAGCCTTCGCAAACGGGTTCAACGAACTCGCAGCCATGCAGCACTTTGGCGCCACCCTCAGCCTGGCTGACGACTACCTGGTGCACGTGACTCTGCCAAAGGTGGAAGAGCATCATCGCGGCGGTTTGGGTACCAGCGCGGTCAACGGTGCCGTGATTGCCGGAATGTTCGATTGTGCGTTGGGCGTGGCGGGCGTTTTGCAGTTCCCGGACAAACGAACGGGCACCGTTGAGTTATCCATTAAATTGCTGCGTCCGGTAGTGGGCGACGTACTGGATTTTTATTCGGTAGCGATTAAGTCTTCGAACGCTATTGCTTTTGCGGAGAGTGAATTGTTCAGCGGTGGGCGAATGTGTGCCTTGGCAACCGGCATGGTTGCGGTCGCGTCGGACAAGGACTGGGCTGCCGTTCCTTAATGGAGAGCGTGGCAGGCGACGTCGCGCAGTGGCGAGCCTAGAAGCCCCTTGCGCACAACCCACGGTCTCCATGCGAAATGACAGGTAGGGCAACAGCCCTTGTCCAAAGCTGTGGGGAGGGGGGAAGAGAATAATGAGGCTGTTTTCTAAAGAAAACAGTCTGGTTAATAAGAAAAACCCCGCCGAAGCGGGGTTTTTCATTTATTCTTATTATTTCGATTTCCGGATCAGTACTTGCGGATTCTAAATCCGAGTTCCAAGAGACCCAACCCCCATCAAAACAATATCGACGCTCCCGGCACGACAAAAACCATGTCCACGCCAGGCGTTGCGATTATCGTAACCTAAGTAAAGCAAGAAGGATGCCAGTATCATTATGTCGAATTAAATCAGATACTTGTTTTTGTTGCACTGCCATAATCAAATGAATTTTGTAAGGTTTTCCGACAGTTCACGGAGATAGGCCCTAGTAATCAGCCCTGATCGGACCGGGGCCGAAGTCGCAGCCCCAGCTCGCGCAAATGTTGTGGCGCCACATCTGCCGGTGCGTCAGTCAACGGGCAATGTGCGCTCTGCGTCTTCGGAAAAGCGATAACCTCGCGAATACTTGTGGCGCCGACCATCAGAGTAACCAGGCGGTCCAGGCCGAATGCAATACCACCCAATGGCGGGCAACCGTAACGCAACGCTTCGAGCAAGAACCCGAATCGCATTTCCGCTTCTTCTTTGTCAATACCGAGCAAACTAAACACGGCAGACTGCATCGCAGAATCGTGTATACGCATTGATCCACCGCCAATCTCCGAACCGTTTAATACGATGTCGTAGGCGCGCGACAGCGCTTCGCCTGGTGCCGATTCCAGCTGTGAAATGTCATCGACAGCGGGCGCGGTGAACGGATGATGTAAAGCGTCCCAGCGTTTTTCATCGTCATTGAAACCAAACATCGGAAAATCCACTACCCATATAGGCTGCCAATCGTTGGCGAGCAGATTGCGATCCCGACCGAGTCGATCGCGCAATGCACCCAGTGCGTCGTTGACGACTTTGCTTCGGTCGGCACCAAAGAAAACTATGTCGCCGGTTGCCGCCGCGGTGCGTTGCATGATTCCGCGAACGGTATCGTCAGGCAGGAACTTCAGTATTGGCGATTGCAAACCATCGCGACCGCTGTCAGCGTCGTTCGCTTTGATATACGCCAGGCCCCTGGCACCGTAGCGCCCTACAAAATTGGTGTATTCGTCGATGTCCTTGCGCGAAAGTTCGCCACCACCCGGCAACCGCAGCGCGGCAACTCGGCCGGCGGGATCAGCAGCTGGACCAGCGAACACCTTGAACTCGACGCCCTGCATGAGATCACCGACATCGACCAATTCCAGCGGGTTACGCATATCCGGTCTGTCCGTGCCAAAACGCTGCATCGATTCGGCATAGGTGATACGCGGAAACGGGTCTGGTAGAGCAATATCGAGAAGTTCCTGAAACAGGTTGCGCATCATCGCTTCCATCAATGACATCAGCGAATCTTCATCGATAAATGACATCTCGATGTCGAGCTGCGTAAATTCAGGCTGGCGATCGGCGCGCAAATCCTCGTCGCGAAAACAACGCACGATTTGGTAGTAACGGTCCATACCCGACATCATCAGAAGTTGCTTAAAGATCTGCGGAGACTGTGGCAGAGAAAAGAAATGCCCTGGGTGAGTTCGGCTAGGCACCAAATAGTCGCGGGCGCCTTCGGGCGTTGCCTTGGTCAACATCGGGGTCTCGATGTCAATAAATCCATTGTCGTCGAGGAAACGGCGCAAAGTGCGTGTCACACGATGACGCATTCGCAAATTGGACAACATTTCCTCACGCCGTAAGTCCAGGTAACGATAACGCAGACGCAATTCTTCGCCGGCGTGTTCGTCGTGATGGAAGGGCGGAGTTTCAGAAGAACTGAGTATCTTTGCAGCTGTCGCCAGAATCTCGATCTCGCCGGTGCGCATATTTGGGTTAACGGTGCCTTCAGGTCGATGGCGCACGCGCCCCTTGACGTTTAAGACAAATTCGCTACGAGCACGATCGGCAAGTGCGAAGATATCCTCACGATCAGGATCGAATACGACCTGCACCAGCCCCTCCCGATCACGCAGGTCGATAAAGATGACGCCGCCATGATCACGACGGCGGTGCACCCAGCCAGAGACTTCTACTTCCTTATCGATCAGGGCGGCGGTAATCTCACCGCAATAGTGCGTGCGCATGATATGACTCTGGTGAAACCGGGCGAATGAGAACCAGTGGATGTTAAGGAGTGCGCCCGGTTCAGGCAAGCACTACGGTTTCTCAGCTGCCCTTGCTACCGTCTCCTGAGCCTGATTTGGCGCTTTTTGTGGAATCCGTCTTGCCGGGTTTGGATTCCGACTTTGGCTTATCACCATCCTTGCTCTCCCTGGTATCAGGCTTCTTTGCCTCCTTCTCACCTGCCAGATTCTTCTTGTCACCTGTCTTGAAATCCGTCTCGTACCAGCCACTGCCCTTTAGCCGGAATCTCGGTGCCGAGATCAGCTTACGCAGCGCCGGCTGGCCACAGGCCGGACAGTCCGACAACGGTGACTCGCTGATCCGCTGCAGCGCCTCGAGTTCGTGCTCGCATTCCTGGCATTGATATTCGTAGATCGGCATATCGCTTTTTCGCAGCTGCATTGACGGCAAAAGATGGTGGCGGATTTTGCCGTTTTCGAGGACCTTACGCCAGCGTTTTGGTCGGGTAACATGATAGCTTAGCGATGAGAAGACTCTCTATGACCCAAAATCTGCTGAGCAGACCACTGGAGTTGCCGTGCGGCGCAACCCTTCCCAATCGCCTGATGAAAGCCGCGATGACCGAAGGCCTGGCGGATGCCGAAGGCCGCGTGACTGATCGCCTGATCACCCTCTACCGGCGTTGGTCCGCTGGCGGTGCCGGTTTGCTGGTGACCGGCAATATAATGATCGACGCACGATATCTTGAACGACCCGGCAATATCGTGATCGACAACAATGGCGGCGAATCCGCTTTGCGCGCGCTGGCAGACGCCGGAACTCATGCCGGCAATCACCTGTGGATGCAGATCAGTCACCCGGGCCGCCAATGCAGCCGCATCGTCAATAACAGACCGGTTGCTCCATCACCGGTACAGCTGAAGATCCTGGGCAATTTCGCACAACCGCGAGAACTTTCTCATGCCGAAATAAACAACGTGGTGGCGAATTATGCGCGAGTCGCCAGAATCGCGCGCGAAACTGGTTTTACGGGTGTACAGATACATGCTGCTCACGGTTATCTGATCAGTCAGTTTCTGTCTCCATTAACAAACCGTCGTAATGATGACTGGGGCGGCGACCCGGTACGGCGAGCCCGCTTTTTACTGCATATTGTTCGCGCAGTGCGTGCCAGCGTCGGTAACGATTATCCAGTTGCCGTAAAACTCAATTCGGCGGATTTTCAGAAAGGTGGCTTTACGCTGACAGACAGCTGCCAGGTAGCAGGTTGGCTACAGCAGGAGAAAATCGACTTGCTGGAGATATCCGGCGGAACCTATGAGCAACCGCGCCTCCTGGGCTATCACGGCGATCCCGCCAACGAGCTGGAACCTGTTCGCCAGAGCACACAACGTCGCGAAGCCTACTTTCTTGAATATGCCCAAGCCATTCGCAAATCAACCAACACACCACTGGCAGTAACCGGTGGGATTCGAGACGCGAAATTCATGAATGAAGCGATCACCAACGGCGAGCTCGACGTAGTCGGGCTGGCTCGGCCGTTGTGCGTGGAACCTGAGCTGCCGGATCGGTTATTAAACGAATCGGCCCTTGTCGCTCGTCGCGATGAACTGAATCTGCGACTGGGCACGGGTCTGTTTGGTCCGGGCAGCTCAGTCGGACTGTTCAGGGCATTAAATACACAGGGCGGCGTCGCCTGGTATTACCGCCAGATCATCCGTCTGTCTGAAGGTCGCGAGCCCGACACCACTCTCAACCTTCGAAGTGCACTGTATCGACATATCCGCGACGAATACCGCGCCGGTTTCGCGAGACGAAAAGCTATGCGCAACGCCAATGGCTGATACAGCTTGAATCGGGTTTTTGGCGGCCGCGAAGAGTGAACATTCTGGAGTTTTCGCTGCGATATCCGCGAATCACATTAATCGTGTCGCTCGTTGTAGCGCTCGTGCTCGGCGCCGGTATGCATCGTTTGACTGTCACGACCGACCTCCGAGTCTATTTCTCGGCCGACAACCCGCAACTTGCCTCACTGGTAGAGCTCGAAGAAAAATACCGTCGCAACGAAAGCATCTTCTTTCTGGTAAAGGCTGAACGGTCGATTTACGAGCCTGCATGTCTCAGACTCATCTACGACCTGACCGAGGCCGGCTGGCAGCTTCCATTCGCCTTTCGCTCTTCCTCACTAGCCAACTACCAATACAGCCGTAGTGATGGAGACACGCTGGTTACGCGCGCAGTCATCGAAGACCGCGATTCGATCGATTCGAACGCGATCCGCCAAATTGTGGCGTCCGAACCGCCAATTAGAGAATCTCTCGTTGCCTCTAACGCTTCGGTTAGCGGTGTAGTCGTATTACTGGCCTTACCGGAAACACGCAGCAACGCGGTCGACGAGGCCGTCTCTGCTTCGCGTACAGTTATTGCCAACGCAGACACTGCCGGTTGCGGCCAGATAATATTGGCCGGGTCTGCGACCAACAGTGTCGCGCTCGGCGAAGCTGTCCGCGATGACATCCGCTCTCTGGTAGTCCTGAGCTATATCGCTATCGCGCTGGGTCTGTTGCTACTGCTCCGCAGCTTGTGGGCCACCCTGCTCACTATGCTGGTCATTAGCCTGACGGTCGGCGCAACAATGGGAATTTTTGGCTGGCTCGGTTACCTGTTGTCACCAACGGCAGGGTTTGTTCCCAGCATTGTGTTGACAATCGCCGTAGCAGACTGTGTCCATATCGTATCGAACTACTTAATCGAGCTCGGTCAAGGGCGTTCCAAAGACGAAGCAATACGTGAATCGTTGCGGATAAATCTCTCGCCTGTTTTTATTACATCGATTACGACTGCTATTGGTGTACTGAGCCTGAATCTAAGTGATTCACCGCCCTACCGCGATTTGGGCAACATGGTCGCCTGTGGTGTCGGCGTGGCATTCATTCTTTCGATAACAATGTTGCCCGCTGCAATGAAGATAGTTCCGCCGCCCAGACGGGCCTGGCTATTCTCCAGCGGGCAACAGGCGCGCACTTTGGCTGACTGGATCATAGTTCGCCACAAGTTGCTGCTAGTCACCGGCAGTCTGACACTAATCATCGTTGCCTCATTTATCAGCCGCAATGAGCTCACGGAAAATTGGCATGAATATTTCACAAAACACTTCGAAATTCGTCACGCCGTTGATGTCATCGACGACCAACTGGGCGGGATTCACCGAATTTACTACGACATGGAAACGGGGCTGGCAAATGCCATCAACGATCCGGCCTACGCACAGCAACTGGAGTCGTTTTCTCAGTGGCTGACCGATCAGCCTGGCGTAACACACACTGCAGGATTGCATACGACGCTGAAATTACTCAACCGTGCCCTCCATGATAACGAGGAGGACCAATACCAGTTACCCAAAACGCGTGGGGCCATCGCGCAGTTTCTGTTGCTATACGAGCTATCGTTACCATTGGGTGAGAGTATTGACAACCTGATAGATCAGGATCGTTCTGCGACACGCTTCAGTGTGGCAGTACGCAAAACCGATTCGGAGAGTCTGCTGGAGCTGGACCGGCGGTCAGTCAAGTGGCTAAGCGAAAACGCGCCAAATCTTGACGCGAGACCGGGCACCGGTCTGGATCTGGTGTTCGCGCACATTACCCATCGAAATATCCGCGGTCTGCTGGTCGGCACCGCCATAGCACTGGTTGCGATTTCGATACTACTTATGCTGGCGCTGCGTTCCGTTCGGCTCGGGCTGATCAGTTTGCTGCCCAATCTGGCACCGGCTGCCCTTGCCTACGGCTTTTGGGGCATGTTCGTTGGTCATATAGACCTCGCCCTTTCAGTGGTGATCTGCATGAGCCTCGGCATCGTCGTAGACGATACGGTGCATTTCGTGTCCAAGTACCGCCGTGCACGACACGAGCATGGCTTGAGTCCGGCAGATGGAATCCGTTACGCGTTTCGCGTCGTTGGTATGGCTCTGGTCATTACTTCAGTCGTATTGTTTGTTGGCTTTGGCATCCTGACGCTATCGAATTTCACACCCACGCGCGAAACCGGGGGTCTGTTAGCGTTAACAATTGGTCTGGCACTGGCAGTCGATTTTTTGTTGTTGCCACCGTTATTACTAGTAGCAGATTCCCGGCTAAAGACCCCGAAAGGGTCTTAGCCTGACAACCGACTAATCACGCGGCTTTTTCAAATTCGATGCCGATGTCATTGGCATCGACGAGGATGGTGTCTCCCGGCGCAAATTTGCCGGACAGAATTTTCTGTGCCAATGGATTCTCGACCTGCTGCTGTATCTCGCGACGCAAGGGACGCGCCCCGTAGACCGGATCAAAACCACTGTCAGCTAACTTGTCGATCGCTTTTGGCGTCAGCTTGATGTGCATATCACGATCTGCCAAACGCCGACGCAGAAACCCGAGCTGAATTTCGACGATCTTTCGTATCTCGTCACGATCCAGCGGATGGAAGACCACTGTGTCATCTATACGGTTCACAAACTCGGGCCGGAAATGCTGGCCCACTATTTCCATGACGGCGCTTTTCATCTTCTCGTAGTTTTCGTCGCCCGCCAATTCCTGGATTACATGCGAACCGAGATTCGATGTCATTACGATAACGACGTTGCGAAAATCCACTGTCCGGCCGTGGCCGTCAGTCAGACGACCATCGTCGAGCACCTGCAACAACACATTGAATACGTCGGCATGCGCCTTCTCCACTTCATCCAGCAAAATGACGGAATACGGACGACGACGCACTGCTTCGGTAAGGTAGCCGCCCTCCTCGTATCCGACATAGCCGGGCGGCGCGCCTATTAATCTGGCTACGGAATGCTTTTCCATGAACTCGGACATGTCTATACGCACGAGTGCGTCTTCGGTGTCGAACAGAAACTCCGTAAGCGCCTTGGTCAACTCTGTCTTGCCCACGCCGGTGGGGCCAAGAAAAAGAAACGAGCCTATGGGCCGTTTTGGATTTGCCAGGCCCGCACGTGCGCGCCGTATTGCGTTAGACACCGCCGTAATCGCTTCCTGTTGCCCAATAACGCGTCTTTCCAGCGCAGACTCCATTTGGAGCAGCTTTTCCTTCTCGCCCTCCAGCATTTTTGACACCGGAATGCCCGTCCATTTGGATACGACATCGGCAATTTCTTCTTCGCTAACCTTATTGCGCAGTAAACGCATTTCGCTTTGCTGCTCGCTGGGCTGGGCTTCGGTCAGCTTTTTCTCCAGTTCCGGTATGCGGCCATACTGCAGTTCCGACATGCGCGCCAGATCACCAGCACGCCGTGCCGTCTCAAACTCAGTCCGCGCACGATCCAGCTCTTCCTTAATGTGTGATGCGCCCTCGACCGAGGCCTTTTCCCTCTTCCAGATCTCCTCCAGGTCTGCGAATTCGCGTTCCAGATCGCTAATATTGGTTTCGATCTCACTGAGACGTTTGCGTGTTGCATCATCGGTGTCTTTTTTCAGCGCCTCACGTTCTATCTTTAGCTGAATAATCCGCCGCTCAAGCTTGTCGAGCTCTGCAGGTTTGGAATCGATTTCCATCCGTATCCATGAGGCAGCCTCATCGATAAGATCTATTGCCTTATCAGGCAACTGACGATCACTAATATAACGATGCGACAGGGTAGCGGCGGCAACCAGGGCCGGATCTGTGATATCGACGCCATGATGTACCTCGTAACGCTCGCTCAAACCACGCAATATGGCAATCGTATCCTCGACACTGGGTTCATCGACAAGAATCTTCTGAAAACGTCGTTCCAGGGCCGCGTCTTTTTCAATGTACTGCCGATACTCATCGAGCGTCGTTGCACCAACGCAATGCAACTCACCACGCGCAAGCGCTGGCTTTAGCATGTTACCGGCGTCCATCGAGCCCTCAGCTTTGCCGGCCCCGACGACCGTGTGCAACTCATCGACAAACAAGATGATTTGCCCTTCCTGCTTGGCCAAATCGTTTAGTACGCCCTTTAGACGCTCCTCGAATTCACCGCGAAATTTTGCGCCCGCAATAAGCGCGGCCAGATCAAGCGATAATATTCGTTTATTGCGTAAACCTTCTGGCACTTCCCCGTTTACGATCCGTTGCGCCAGACCTTCCACGATCGCGGTCTTGCCAACGCCGGGTTCGCCAATCAAGACAGGGTTGTTTTTCCTGCGCCGCTGCAGTACCTGCACAGTTCTGCGCATTTCTTCGTCACGGCCGATGACCGGATCCAGCTTGCCCTGCTCGGCGCGCTCGGTAACATCAATAGTGTATTTCTCCAAAGCCTGTCGGGTGTCTTCGGCATTAGGATCGTTGACATGTTCGCCACCGCGCATCTCGTCGATGGCTTTTTCGATCGCACCACGTACCGCACCCGCCTCGCGCATCGCCGCACCGAGCGCCCCTCTATCCTCAGTGGCGGCCAGTAAAAATAATTCGCTGGAGATATATTGATCGTCGCGATCCTGAGAGAACTTTTCGGTGACGTTGAGTAACCGTGTCAGATCTTTGGAAACATGTACTTCACCAGCGGTGCCTTGTACCTGTGGCAGTTTGTCCAGGGCTTCGCCCAGCTGCGAACGCAGCATGTTCAGATTGACGCCGGCCTTGGCAAGCAACGGCCGCAGACTGCCACCGTCCTGGTCGAGCATGGCAACCATGAGATGACTCGGCTCGATAAACTGATGATCCCGGCCCAGCGCCAGCGACTGGGCATCGGCCAGTGCGATCTGGAACTTGCTTGTCAGTTTGTCCATGCGCATAGACGCTCTCTCCTGCGGGATGTATGCATCAACAATGGGGCTGGCCCGCTCGAATGCAACCCCGCCTTTCAATCCTCCAGCCAGATCAGACTGGCCATGCGCCCGCAGGCACCCTGTCGACGATATGAAAAAAACCGCTCGGGGTCACGGAAAGTACAGAAATCACCGCCAAAAATATCTTTCACGCCGGCGCACAACAAGCGTCGGCGCGCCAATTCATATATGTCGGCGGTCCAGTGGCCTTCCCGAGTCGCAACGAATGCGGCGTCCGCCTGGCTGTCGGCCTGCAATAGCCGGGACCGCACCACATTATCTATTTCGTAGACTTGCGGCCCGATGGCCGGGCCGAGCCAGGCATAAATGCGTCGTTTTTCGGGCTCCAGTTTGTCCAGCGCCGCCTCGATAATCCCCGCAGCGAGACCGCGCCAGCCGGCATGTACTGCTGCAACGCGTGTTCCCTCTTCGTCACAAAGCAGAACCGGCAGGCAATCCGCCGTCAACACGGCACAGATCTTCGCCCCACGGTGTGTGTACGCGGCATCCGCGGCAACCTGTGGTGGCCCCTCGTCTATGCACGCCACGTTGCAACCATGTTGCTGATCCAGCCAGGCAGGCTTTGCCGGTAACTGTTGGGCCGTGGCCAGTAACCGACGGTTCTGCTGCACGCGGTGCGGTTCATCACCGACGTGATCAGCCAGGTTTAATGAATCGTAAGCCCCATAACTCGCGCCACCGCGCCGCGTAGTTGATATCGCATGCACATTTGCGGCGACCGGCCAGTCTGGTCTAATTATTTGACCATCTAACACGTGGCTGACATTTTATCCGATTCTCAGGCTTTCCAGCAGTTTCAGCATGTCCGGCTTTAGCTCCGAAGCCCATTCATGCATGTGACCACTAACCGGATGCGACAGAGCCAGACGCACGGCATGCAAAGCTTGTCTGCGAAAACCATGCAGCGTCTCACGCAGTCCTTCCGATGCCCCTGCCGGCACAGTCAATCTGCCACCATACAGCGGGTCACCAACCAGCGGATGACCGATGTGCATCATGTGGACACGGATCTGATGCGTGCGTCCCGATTCGAGTCGAACAGCAACGAGCGTATGCGCTCCAAAACGTTCGCTGACACGATAGTGGCTGACCGCCGGCCGCCCTTTGGCCACTACCGCCATACGAATACGATCGACAGGATTGCGCCCAATTGGTGCGTCAACTTTGCCACCGCTAATAATCACGCCCTGGCATATCGCCAGATACTCACGGCGAACCTCGCGGGCGGAAATTTTCTGCACCAGCGCGGTATGTGCGCGCATCGTCCTGGCAACGACTAATAGACCGCCGGTATCCTTGTCGAGGCGGTGAACCAAGCCGGCACGCGGCAATGTCGAAAGACGCTCGTCATAATGAAGCAAAGCGTTTTGCAAAGTGCCGCCCGGATTCCCTGCACCTGGGTGCACCACCATGCCCGGCGGCTTATCGACTACAAGGAGGTGATCGTCTTCGAAAATGATATCGAGCGGAATAGCTTCCGGCCTAACTTCGATGACAGGTTCGTGTATGGCGTGTACCGTAATGTGCTCACCCCCGCACAATCGGTCACGCGGCCGCCATAACTGGCCATTCACCTCGACCAGCCCCGCCTCTATCCACGTCTTGAGACGCGAACGAGAAAAATCAGGGAACATTTCTGCTACCGCCTGGTCAAGTCTTTTGCCAGCGTTCTCCGCAGAAACCTGACCCTGATGCCGCTCAAAATCTGCCAAGACTTGTCTCCAATGAGTGAGTGGCGTGTATACTCCGCTTTCTCTCAAGCACAGCAAGCTGCCTTATGCGAATCGTCTACAAACTAACCCTGTATATTGCACCGCTCGCTCTCGCGATGATCCTTGCCGCCTGCGGTGGCAAAGATGCGACGCTCGAAGAACAGGCCCGCAACTCCAACGACGCCACGTTGTACGACAACGCGCAGCGGCAAATGAAGATCGGCGGCTATGATCGCGCCATCGCCATGCTGGAACAGCTCGAGCTGTACTTTCCGTTCAGCGAGTATACCCGGCGGGCCCGGCTCGACCTCATTTACGCATATTACAAGGTTGGTAACACTGAATCAGCAATTGATGCGGCCAATGAATTTATCCGCGAGAATCCGACGCATCCAAACGTTGATTACGCCTATTACCTGCGCGGATTGATCTATTTCGAGCGTGATACCAACGCACTGGAAAAACTGTTCAGCGTCGACCTGAGCCAACGGCCGCCAGCAAATGCCGAGCGCTCGTTATCGTACTTCGCCCAACTGGTCCAGAGCTATCCGGAGAGTGAATACGCGCCCGATGCGAAACAGCGCATAGTACATTTGCGCGAGCGTCTGGCTCAATTCAACATCCATGTCGCACGATATTATTTTGATCGTCGCGCGTGGATCGCCGCGGCCAGCCGTGCGCGTAGCGTAGTTGAGGAATACCCGGACACCAACGAGGTCCGTGAGGCCCTGCAAATCATGGCGCGGGCTTATCGCAAACTCGACATGGAAGATCTGGCGCTGGACGCTGAACGAGTGTTGCTCGAGAATAATCTTGCGGTCGAATCAAAGAAGAAAAAGAGACGTCGTCTGTTCTGGCGCAACAAGGAAGTTAGCCCCGAACGACCAGCCAGCTAGTATCCCGATGTGATTGGGTACCGCCAATCACGGCCAAACCCGCGGCGACTGACGCGCACGCCCGGAGGCGCCTGCCGGCGCTTGTACTCGTTGCGCCGAACCATTTGCAGAATACGGATGACGACGTCCCGGTCAAAACCACGAGCTTCGATCTCATCCACCGAGCAATCCTCTTCGATAAATGCCTCGAGGATCGGATCGAGCACGTCGTAGGGCGGCAATGAATCCGTGTCTTTCTGATCGTGAGCAAGTTCGGCGGACGGTGGGCGGGTCAATACGCGATCTGGTATCACTTGGCCGAGAGAGTTGCGATAACGCGCCAATTTGTAGACGAGCGTTTTGCTGCAATCTTTAATAGGCGCAAAACCGCCAGCCATGTCACCGTATAACGTTGCGTATCCGACGGCCATTTCGCTCTTGTTACCGGTCGTAAGCACCATACGACCGCTCTTGTTCGAAATTGCCATTAAAATAATTCCACGACAACGCGCCTGGATGTTCTCTTCGGTGGAATCCGGCGGCAGTCCTGCGAACATCTCAGCAAGGGAGCTGAGAGTTGACTCGAACATGGGCTCTATTGAAATCGTATGGTGTGACACACCGAGCAAGTCGGCTTCGGCGCGGGCATCCTCAATACTCATTTCGGCCGTATAGCGTGAAGGCATCAGCACGCCACGAACGGAATCAGCACCCAGCGCATCGCTGGCGATGGCCAAAGTAAGCGCGGAATCAATGCCACCCGAAATCCCGACTATGGCCCCCGGAAATCCGTTCTTGCCTACGTAATCACGAACCCCCAGGACTATCGCATCATAGACGTCTTTCTCCAGGGAATTTGGCTCAACCAGTGGACCCTGCGGGGCGCTGATCTCACCGGTACTGGTATTCACCTCGATCAGGTAAATACCCTCTACGCAGGCCGGCGCCCGCAGCACCATTTCGCCCTTGCTGTCGATAGCAGCCGAACACCCATCGAAAATAAGTTCATCCTGACCACCCACATGGTTAACGTAAACAATTGGTAAACCCGATTCAGCCACGCGGGCCCGCAGCACCTGCTCACGACGGAGCTGTTTATCGATTGCATACGGTGATGCCGTCGGATTCAAAACGAGTTTGGCACCAGCGGCTCGTGCGCCACCGACAGGTCCTGGTTGCCAGATATCTTCGCAAATCGTCAGCGCGACTGAGCAGTCATGCAATGGCAGAACACAGGTCCTCTGGCCCGGCGTGAAGTAGCGTTTCTCATCGAATACGCCATAGTTCGGCAAAATTTGCTTTCTGTAGGTGGCGAGGACCTCGCCATCGCGCATCAGGGCGATTGCGTTGAATATCGTGCCATCAAATTCAGGGTAGCCGACAAGGATTGAAATACCGGAGAGCTCGTCGCGCACGCGTGACAAGGATTTCTCGACGCGATAACGAAGTCCCGAATGGAACAGCAGATCTTCGGGTGGGTAACCAATGAGCGTAAGTTCCGGGAAAACGATGAGATCGGCTTTAAGTTCATCGCGCGCCCGCTTTGATGCTGCGAGTACGCGTTCAGTATTGCCATCGACGTCGCCGACGGTGAAATTGAGCTGCGCCAGTGCGATTCTCATAAACTTGGAATCCAATAAGGAAAAAGAAAAAGGGTCGGGTTTTATTTTTCAAAAAAAATAAACCCGGCCCCTTTTTATCCGCCCATACGTGACTTCAGGGCACTGCCCAGGTCGGCTGGTGATCGTACAGTTGTTACACCCGCGGCCTCCAGTGCCTTGAACTTCTCTGCAGCAGTACCCTTACCACCTGAAACGATCGCGCCGGCATGTCCCATGCGCTTGCCCGGTGGAGCGGTGACCCCGGCTATGTAGGCAACCACCGGTTTGCTAACGTTATCCCGTATATATTCCGCGGCGGCTTCTTCATCGCTGCCACCAATCTCACCAACCATAATGATCCCATCGGTAAGGTCGTCGAATTCGAACAGCTCCAGGCAATCGATAAAGTCCATTCCACGTACCGGATCGCCACCGATACCTATGCAGGTCGATTGACCCAGTCCGTTGCAGGTCGTCTGATATACCGCCTCATAAGTCAGGGTTCCGGAGCGTGAGATGACGCCCACACTGCCCGGCTTATGAATAAATCCCGGCATGATGCCGATTTTGCATTCGCCCGGCGTGATAATCCCCGGGCAATTCGGGCCGATCAGTCGGCAATCGTAGTCACCCATGACGGCCTTCACGCGAATCATGTCCTGTACCGGGACACCCTCAGTAATACAAACCACCAGCTCCATGCCGGCATCAACGGCCTCGATGATCGCGTCCGCCGCGAATGGCGCGGGCACATAGATCATGCTAACGGTCGCGCCAGTCGCTGCGGCAGCCTCACTCATGGTGTTGAACACTGGCAAATCCAGATGTGCCGAGCCACCACGACCAGGCGTAACACCGGCCACAACCTGCGTCCCGTATTCGATGCATTGCTTGCTGTGAAAAGAACCCTGACGTCCGGTGAGTCCCTGACAAATTATTTTGGATTCTTTACCGACCAATATACTCATGTTCTTCGATCCTTATCGGCCGGACGCGCCGACCGCTTTTTTCGCTGCGTCCGTTAAATCGTCAGCAGTAATGATGTCCAGACCGCTCTTGGCGAGCAGCTCACGCCCCTTGTTTACATTCGTGCCTTCGAGGCGCACGACGACGGGGACCGAAACGCCAACTTCTTTGACCGCATTAACAATGCCTTCCGCAATCACGTCACAGCGCACGATGCCGCCGAAAATATTGACCAGGATAGCCCTGACCTTGTCGTTGGATAGAATCAATTTGAACGCCGCGGCAACCCGCTCACTGGTCGCATCGCCGCCAACATCAAGGAAATTAGCCGGCTCGCCGCCATGTAATTTAATGAGGTCCATGGTCGCCATGGCGAGTCCGGCACCATTGACCATGCACGCAATATCACCGTCCAGCGATACATAGTTCAATCCGTGCGCGCTCGCACGATTTTCCATTTCGTCTTCCTGCGTCGGATCGCGTTTTTCCAGTGCCGCGGACTGACGGAATAGCGCGTTCTCTTCAATGTTTACTTTCGCATCCAGTGCAATTACTTCGCCGCTACCTGTGACCACTAACGGGTTGACCTCGACCAGACCCGCATCCAATTCGATAAACAAGCGGTAAAGAGCCTGAACAATTCTTGTGAATGCCCCAACCTGCTTACCCTCTAGTTCCAAACCAAAGGCGAGTTGCCGACATTGAAAACCCATCAAACCGGAACCAGGGTGTACAAAAGTCCGAAAGATCTTTTCTGGCGTTTTTTCAGCGACTTCTTCAATATCCATTCCGCCCGCAGCAGATGCCATCAAGACGATCCGTTCGCTACCGCGATCGACCAGCATGCTGAGATACAGTTCCCGAGCGATGTCCGATCCCGTCTCGACCAGTACGGTGTTTACAGGCAAGCCTTCCGGCCCTGTTTGTGGCGTAATCAGGTTGCTGCCCAACATGGCCTCAGCAGCCTCGGATACGTCGTCCAAATCGCGTACCAGCTTGACACCACCACCCTTGCCGCGCCCGCCAGCATGAACCTGAGCCTTGACAACCCATAACTGACCACCTAGATCGCGCGCTGCCTGCACAGCATCTTCGGCCGTGTGTGCCGGATGACCGGCCGGAACCGGGATTCCATAGTCCTTGAACAGCTGCTTCGACTGGTATTCATGGAGATTCATGCGGAACCATCCCTGCTGAAATCCGGAAAGACGCGTATTCTGGAGCAATAGTCGCAACGAAGCAAAGCGTGAGCTTGGCCATGGAGCGACCGACTGCAGACACATAGAATGGGCACGTGGATTCCAGGGCAACCTCAGACAGTGCAAATTCCATCGATGCGATGACTCGTGACGCTGCGCATGCCGATCAGGCGGACGCGGCGCCCGCTGGAAGCACACCGGATCTCGCCTGGCGCGTGGTGTCGCTACTAAATGTCTACCGCGTGTTCGTGGCCATCGTGCTGATCCTAATGTTCGTGGTCACGGCCGATGCGCCAATTGTCGGGGCATTACAGCCGGCAATTTTTATCCTCGTGGCGATTGCTTATCTTTTCGCGGGCATTACAAGCTGGTGGACTATTGGGCGACGCACGCCGGACTACCCGGTACAGATCGCCGTGCAACTGATTATCGACATCGCAGCTATCGTCATGGTGATGCACACCAGCGGTGGTATCGGCAGCGGCCTCGGTAATCTGCTGATCATCTCTGTGGGCGCCGCCAGCCTGACAATGAGTCCCCGCACCGCAGTCACGTTTGCAGCCTTCGCTACGCTGATGATCCTCTTTGAACAAGGGATGTCGCAATTCGAAGGTATTACCACTGCCACAGACTACACCGCAGCAGGAATGCTCGGCGCGATTATCTTCGTTATCTCGCTGGCCGCGCAGCCGTTGGCGCGCCGTATTGCCGAGAGCGAAGCGTTAGCAGAGCAGCGTGGTGTCGATTTGGCAAACCTGGCGGAACTGAATGAATACATCGTTCAGCATTTACGAGAAAGCATCGTCGTCATAGATCATACAGATCACGTACGATTAATGAATGCATCGGCAGCAAAGCATCTCGGCGTCAGTAGCGACACGGCCTCGGGTCGCCACCTCCTTGAGATGGCACCTGAGCTCTACGCCACAACGGTGGACTGGAGACGCAGCGCGTCGGAGATTCAGTCCAATCTTTCTCCATTCACAGCTGGCGACGGTGCGACGCTGGTTACGCCGCATTTCGCGCCGCTAGGTCAGAGTAAACCTGCCGCGGCGCTGATCTTTCTTGAAGACGCCACGCAATTGTCGGAACGGGTACAGCAGGCAAAACTTGCAGCGCTTGGCCGCCTTAGCGCGAGTATTGCACACGAGATACGCAATCCAGTCGGTGCGATCAGTCATGCCGGACAGTTGTTGGCAGAATCCAGTTCGATTCAGACCGACGAACGCAAACTCACGGACATTATTCACACCCAGTCCAGGCGTGTTAGCACCATCATTGAAAACGTATTGCAACTCTCACGTCGTGACAACACACGCCCACAGCAAATTGTTCTCAGTGACTGGTTGGAGGATTTCATTACGGAGTTTGTCGCCGGCAGCCAACTGCTTGGTGCCAATGTGCCGGCTGACCACCACGACAAATCAATGACCGTGCGTTTCGATCCCAGTCACCTACATCAGGTCCTGTGGAATCTGTGCGAGAATGCAGTGCGCTATGCCAGCGACACTGATGGCGAGCCGACACTCAGCCTGCGCAGTGGCAGACTAAGCACCAGTGGCAGACCGTATCTCGAAGTGCTCGATCAAGGCCCCGGTATTGATGAAGAGCTTGCCGACAAAATTTTCGAACCCTTTTTCACTGCCGCTCAGGACGGCACCGGACTCGGTTTATTCATCGCGCGCGAACTGTGTGAGTGCAATTACGCCGGGTTGCGTTACGTGCGCAGACAAAGTCACGGCAGTTGTTTTCAGCTCATTTTTGCGGATCCAAAACGGTGGGCGGTCTGAATAGTGACTGAACCACGCGTACTGATCGTAGACGACGAAGCCGACATCAGGGAGTTGCTGACAATTACGCTGCGGCGCATGGATGTTCAGACGGCAACCGCCGCCGATCTGGCTTCGGCGCGGAAACTGCTAGCAAAGCCTTCCTTTGAGCTTTGCCTGACGGATATGCGTTTACCCGACGGCAATGGTCTTGAGCTGGTCGAATGGATGCAGACCAATGCGGCCAATGTGCCGGTTGCGGTGATCACCGCACACGGAAACGTCGAAGCTGCTGTACAGGCCTTAAAGCTCGGTGCATTCGATTTTGTGTCAAAACCCGTAGACCTGGAGAACCTGCGCCGGCTGGTTAACACCGCGCTAAGTTTGCGTGGTATCGATGAAACATCGGAGGATCGACGACTGATCGGGACATCAAGACCGATGCAAAAGGTACGTCAGATGATCGCAAAGGTCGCCCGCAGCCAGGCCCCCGTCCATATCAGCGGCGAATCCGGCACCGGTAAGGAACTGGTGGCTAGGATGATTCACGATTCCGGACCGCGGCACGAGCAGCCTTTTGTGCCAGTCAACTGTGGTGCAATACCTACCGAACTCATGGAAAGCGAGTTTTTTGGTCACGTCAAAGGCAGTTTTACCGGTGCGGTCGGCAACAAAGACGGACTGTTTCGCAGTGCCAACGGCGGAACGTTGTTCCTGGACGAGGTTGCCGATCTGCCGCTGCACATGCAGGTAAAACTACTGCGGGCGATTCAGGAAAAGGCTGTGCGGCCACTCGGTGAATCGCGTGAAAAATCCGTGGATGTGCGGATACTTAGCGCCACGCACAAAGATCTCGCCGCACAGGTTAACGCCGGCAAATTCCGTGAAGATCTTTTTTACAGAATAAATGTAATCGAGCTGCGCGTGCCGCCACTACGCGAGCGCGGCGAGGACGTACTCGCGATCGCCGACAACCTGCTGGCACGTCTGGCCGACAGCTGGGCCATTGCGGTGCCGTCTTTGACGGACCATGCCCGTGAGGCCTTACTGACGTATCGGTTTGCCGGTAACGTCCGCGAGCTGGAAAACATACTCGAGCGAGCGATGACTCTGTCCGGTGGCGGTCGCATTGAACGCGATGATCTACAGTTGCGACTTGCGGACGACGATCAAGAAATGGCAAATGATCAAATGGAATTAGACGCAACGCTGACCGAACGTCTCGGTGATGTCGAGCGGGAGACTATTATTCGGGCGCTGGAAAAAACCAAATACAACAAGACGGCAGCGGCAAAACTACTGGGCATCAGTTTCAGGGCGCTGCGCTATCGCATCAAAAAGCTTGGGCTTGACTGATCGTCCGAGATTCGCCGCCCCGCGATGAGGGTGTCGTGCGCGGGTGACAATTCACGTCACTTTGTGACGCGGCCCGACCGAATAAAGCCGGTGGTTGACCGGTGGACGACAGGCAGAAATTATTTTTTCCTTGGGGATTATAAGCTTACATTTTCATACGCAAACTTGGCACGGCGATTGCACTTAATCTATCGCCGGCGCAGCAGACGCCGCAAATGTCAGTTCTAACATCTCCGAAGGAGTTTTACATGAAGAAGCAACAGGGTTTTACCCTTATCGAGCTGATGATCGTTGTGGCGATCATCGGTATTTTGGCCGCTATCGCTATTCCGGCCTATCAGGATTACACGCAACGCGCCCAGATGGGTGAAGCCTTCACCGTCGTTTCGGGTGCCAAAACGGCTATCGCCGAATTCGCCCAGACCAATGGCGCATATCCGGTTGTTGCCGATATCGCCGATCTGAACCTGAACATCGCCGCTGGCGCAGCCGGCAAATATGCCGATTCGCTTACGGTTGAAACGGCAACCGGCAAGATCACTGTATTAATGAAAGGCGCCGGCGCTGTTGGCGCCTCGATTGCGGCCAAAAACGTGCAGTTCTGCCCGCCGGCCGACCTTACAGCGGTAGCGGGTGCATTTACGTGGGCATGCAGTAGCGACGCGGAACAGAAGTTCTTGCCCAAGTCCTGCTCGGGCGATGCCCTCGTACCTTGTGTTGCTCCTCCTCCTGTCGGACCATAATCGGACTAAAATCAATGCTGGAGTAGACTACTCCGGTACTAGCGGACCCCTCCTCTGGAGGGGTCCGTCATTTCTGCCAGAAGGTTTCGTGCTGATCGAGTTGAATCACGGTCGCTATCGTCGGCATCCTCGCCGCCGTAGCGATCCCCGCCTACCCATGTTTCCACACCCGAGCCCGGTCGTCTCGTACCAGAACAAGTATTTCGCTGCCTTGTGTGCGACGACGTAGCTCACATGCAGGCAAAACTATTGCGGCCGATTCTGGTGTCGTCTTGACGGAGCACGCCCGTGAGGCCTTACTGACGTACCGGTTTGCCGGTAACTTCCAGCGAGCTTTAAAACATACTCGAGCGAGCGATGACGCTGTCCGGTGGCGGTCGCATCGAACGTGATGATCTGCGGTTGCGACTTGCGGACGACGATCAAGAAATGGCAAGTGATCAACAATTATCCGGGCGCTGGAAAAGACCAAATACAACAAGACGGTAGCGGCAAAACTTACTGTGCATCAGTTTCAGGGCCCTGCGATATCGCATCAAAAAGCTCGGACTCGGGTAGTGTCCGAGATTCGCCGCCCCGCGATGAGGGTGGAATGTGAACTGCATCACACTTTGTCTGCCGTGCGCGGGTGACAATTCACGTCACTTAGTGACACGGCCCGACCGAATAAAGCCGGTGGTTGACCGGTGGACGACTGGCACAAATTATTTTTTCCTTGGGGATTATAAGCTTACATTGTAATAGGCAAACTTGGCACGGCGATTGCAACGAACCATTGCCGGCACAGCAGACGCCGCAAATATCAGTTCTAACATCTCCGAAGGAGTTTTACATGAAGAAGCAACAGGGTTTTACCCTTATCGAGCTGATGATCGTTGTGGCGATCATCGGTATTTTGGCCGCTATCGCTATTCCGGCCTATCAGGATTACACGCAACGCGCCCAGATGGGTGAAGCCTTCACCGTCGTTTCGGGTGCCAAAACGGCTATCGCCGAATTCGCCCAGACCAATGGCGCATATCCGGTTGTTGCCGATATCGCCGATCTGAACCTGGACATCGCCGCTGGCGCAGCCGGCAAATATGCCGATTCGCTTACGGTTGAAACGGCAACCGGCAAGATCACTGTATTAATGAAAGGCGCCGGCGCTGTTGGCGCCTCGATTGCGTCGGCAAACGTGCAGTTCTGCCCGCCGCAGGATCTGACGGCTGTAGCAGGCGCATTTACCTGGACATGCACCAGTGACGCGGAACAGAAGTTCCTGCCGAAGTCATGTACTGAAGTGGCTGCGCTCGCAGTTTGCCCGTAAGCGCTAACAAGCGGGTTATCAATATGCCGGCAAATAATATTCCGGCTCTGGCGAGCCCCTCCTCAGGAGGGGCTCGTTATTTGCGCCAGGAAGGCTTTACTTTGATCGAATTGATGATCGTCGTCGCTATCGTCGGCATCATCGCTGCGATCGCAATACCTGCTTACCAGGATTACATCGTCCGGACACAAGTTAGCGAAATTCTTGTCCTGTCGCGAGACGACCGGGCTCGCGTCCGGGAACATTTTCACTTTCAGGGCGCCGCACCCGTTGACCTCACCGAAGTCGGGGTGGTAGTTGCCGCGGCGCGCAGCCAGTTCCTGACCGCCGACGTCGCCTGGGACCCTGGCACGGTCGTCCTGACCTATAGCCTCGGCAATATGTCGGCCGGAGCCGTCGGTCAACTCAAATGGACCGGGGTGCCCGCGGGCGCGGATCTGATCTGGCAGTGCGCCACAATCAGCTTTCCGGGCAAGTATTTGCCCCGCTACTGCAATTGAAGTCTCCCGGCGAGTAGCCAGGCGACAAAACTTCATAAAACTGTGACATAAAGAGAGGTTCGCCCTGGCCATTTAGGCTAGAATTTCTCTCGGTTTTTAACAGAATAGAGCCCATGGCAGCAGCAACAAGCATGAAAACGCCGCTGAGCGGTCTTCCCCGCCGGCTGGCGCAAGACGGCATCCTAGACGAAGCGGCTGCCATCGAAGCCAAGGCCGCCGCCAAGCAGCAGAACACCCCTTTGGTGTCCTATATCGTCCAGAATAACCTGGCCGATGCTCGCGACGTCGCAATCGCTGCTTCACAGGAATTCGGTGTCCCTCTACTCGATCTCGATGCGATCGAGCCGGATCTGCACGTCGTTCGGCTCGTCGATCAAAAGCTTCTCACCAAGCATCGTGTGCTGCCACTGTCCCGTCGCGGCAAACGTTTGTTCCTCGGCTTGTCCGACCCGACCAACCTGCAGGCGCAGGATGAGGTCAAGTTTCAGACCGGTATGGGTGTCGACACGATTGTCGTTGAAGAGAACAAGCTCGAGACAGTGCTCACCAACGTACTGGAAGCAATAGACAGCTCTTCATTTCAAAATTTTGAAGATGACGATTTCGACCTGGAGAATCTCGAAGTCACCGGTGGTGATGAAGATCTCGGTGACGACATCAGTCGGGACGATATCGAAGACGCACCGGTCGTGCGCTTCGTCAATAAAATTTTGTTGGACGCCATTAAGAAAGGCGCTTCCGACGTTCATTTCGAACCTTACGAAAAGACATTTCGCGTCAGAACCCGCCAGGATGGCATCCTCAAAGAGGTCGCCCTACCGCCGGTGCAGCTAGCGGGCAAGGTTGCAGCACGGCTCAAGGTCATGGCCCGTCTGGATATCGCCGAACGCCGGGTGCCTCAGGACGGCCGCATCAAGATGAAATTGTCCAAGAACCGGGCGATTGATTTTCGTGTCAGCACGTGCCCGACATTGTTTGGCGAAAAAATCGTGTTGCGTATCCTTGATCCCAGCAGCGCGAAACTGGGCATCGATGCGTTGGGCTATGAAGTTTTTCAAAAAGAAGCCTATCTGCACAATCTCTACAAACCCTACGGCATGATTCTGGTAACCGGCCCTACCGGTAGTGGTAAGACTGTTTCGCTTTATACCGGTCTGAATATTCTCAACACCGAAGATCGCAATATCTCGACTTGCGAAGACCCGGCCGAAATCAATTTGCCAGGCATCAACCAGGTCAACATCAACACCAAAGTGGGTCTGACATTCGCATCGGCACTGAAGTCATTTTTGCGTCAGGATCCGGATATCATCATGGTCGGTGAGATACGCGATCTCGAGACCGCAGAGATTGCCATCAAGGCCGCGCAAACGGGTCACTTGGTTTTGTCCACGCTGCACACCAACGATGCACCACGCACGCTGACGCGGCTGGTTGATATGGGCGTTAAACCCTACGCTATCGCAACGTCTGTCAGCCTGATAATTGCTCAGCGCCTAGCGCGACGCTTGTGTCAGGACTGTCGCGAACCACGCGAGATTCCCGATGAGGCACTGCTACAGGAAGGATTCACGCAGGACATGATCGACGACGGCATCACCGTGTACGGTCCGGTTGGTTGCAATAGGTGTAACGATGGCTACAAAGGTCGACTGGGTATTTACCAGGTAATGCCCGTGACCGAATCAATAGAAAGAATTATCATGGAAGGTGGTAACGCCCTGCAAATTGGGGCACAGGCTGCTGACGAGGGCGTCTGGGACCTGCGCCGCGCCGGTCTGCAAAAAGTAGTCGATGGCATTACAAGTCTGGAAGAAATCAACCGCGTCACCGTTGATTGATCGACTGACGCTAAAACGGAAGTAAGAGCATGGCTGACGCAACTGTCGCAAAACAGTTTAATTGGGAAGGCACTGACCGCCGTGGTAAGACCATTAAGGGCAAAACCATGGCTGCCAGCGAGGCCGCTGTGCGCTCCGAGCTGCGCCGTCAGGGGGTAATGCCCAACAAGATACGCAAACAACGCAACTGGTTTGGCGAAGGCAAGGTCACGCCTCTGGATATCGCGATATTCAGCCGTCAGCTCGCGACGATGATGACTTCCGGTGTGCCGCTGGTGCAGTCCTTCGACATTATCGGCACCGGTAATGACAACCGCGCTATGCAAAAACTGGTCATGTCGGTAAAGGCCAGCGTTGAAGGTGGCACGAGTCTGGCCGAATCTCTTGGCCAACACCCACTGTATTTCGATGACCTGTACGTCAACCTGGTTACCGCCGGCGAACAGGCCGGCGCACTGGAAACACTGCTGGAAAAGATTGCTACTTATAAGGAAAAAACCGAGTCAATCAAGAAAAAGATCAAGAAGGCCATCATGTACCCGGCAGCCGTGGTGGTCGTCGCGTTTATCGTAACAGCGATTCTCCTGATTTTTGTTATTCCCCAGTTCGAAAGCATGTTCTCAGGGTTTGGCGCAGATCTTCCCGGTTTCACGCTCCTGGTCATAAATGTGTCCTTATTTGTACGAACCAAGGGCATTGTCATCGCAATAGGCATTGGCGCAGGCGTTGCAGCGTTTTTGTACGTCAAGAAACGTTCCGCCAAATTCCGTCATTTTCTCGATCGCACCGCTCTCAAGCTGCCAATCATCGGCGAGATCCTGAACAAGGCTGCGCTGGCACGCTTCGCCCGCACCTTATCGACCATGTTTGCCGCCGGCGTTCCGCTGGTCGAGGCATTGCAATCGGTTGCTGGCGCGACTGGCAACATCGTCTACGAGAAAACAACTCTAAAGATGAAGGAAGAAGTGTCAACCGGACAGCGCCTGCAGCGCTCGATGGAGGATTCGGGGCTGTTCCCGAATATGGCGGTGCAAATGATCGCAATTGGCGAAGAATCCGGCTCGCTCGATCAGATGTCAGCTAAGGTCGCGGATTTCTATGAAGAGGAAGTCGATAATGCTGTCGACAGCATGAGCAGTCTGCTCGAACCACTAATCATGGGCATACTCGGTATATTGGTTGGCGGACTTGTTGTGGCGATGTACCTGCCCATTTTCAAAATGGCTCAGGTGGTTGGCTGAGACACGAACACGGTAAAACCGTGTGAATGAAATCATCGAATTGTTTTGGCTATCGCCTGCGATATTCGCAGTGGCCATCTTCTTGCTCGGCCTTATCATCGGTAGTTTCCTCAACGTAGTCATTTATCGCCTCCCCATCATGATGGAACGCGCGTGGCGCCAGCAGTGTGCCGAACTGGAGGATCGCGAGTATGAGGCGCAGGAAGCGTTCAGCCTGATTCGCCCGCGGTCGGCTTGCCCCGGTTGCAAGCGACCCATTCGGGCGATTGAAAATGTTCCGGTTATCAGCTGGCTTGTGCTGCGAGGAAGGTGCGCAGGCTGCAAGACCGCTATCTCGATCCGCTATCCCGTAATTGAGATCCTGACAGGAGTTCTGTCGGCCGTTGTGGCATGGCGGTTTGGCCCGACCTGGGAGACGCCGGCTGCGCTGGTGTTGACCTGGTCACTCATCGCTTTGTCCGGTATAGATTTCGATCACAAGCTCCTACCGGACGCCATTACTTTGCCATTACTGTGGCTGGGACTGCTGTTAAGTGTTTTTCATCAGCAAGTTGACGCGCAACAACTCTTCATCGATCCACGTAGCGCGATAATTGGCGCTGTAGCAGGCTACATGACGCTTTGGACGGTCTATCAATTGTTCAAACTCGTGACTGGCAAAGAGGGAATGGGGTTCGGAGACTTTAAACTGTTGGGCGCGCTCGGCGCCTGGCTGGGCTGGACCCTTCTGCCGCTGATCGTTTTGCTCAGCGCTGTGGTTGGAGCAATAGTCGGCAGCGGCCTGATGTTGCTGGCTCGGCATGGCCGGGAAGTCCCGATACCTTTTGGGCCGTTTCTGGCCACCGCCGGATGGATCGCATTGATGTGGGGCGACACCCTCACTGAGCAATACCTGCGCATAACCGGAATGTCATGAGAGTCGGGCTGACCGGCGGCATTGCCTGCGGCAAATCGACCGTCGCAAATATGTTTTCTGAGTTAGGCGTTGCGGTAATCGACACCGACGTAATCGCACGCGACGTCGTACAACCCGGCGAACCCGCCTTACAAAAACTCGTCGAGGCCTTTGGCGCTGAAATACTCAATGATCAAAATCGGCTGGATCGACGCCGGATGCGCGAACGGGTTTTTGCCGACGAAAATGAGCGCAGGAAGCTGGAATCCATCCTGCATCCAGTGATCGCGCAGGAAATGCTGGATCGGGCTGAGCGCGCGGGCGGTATCTACCAAATCCTGGTGATTCCCCTGCTGTTGGAGACCGGTATGGGCGATTTGGTAGACCGGGTTCTTGTGGTTGACTGTCTGCCACAAACGCAGTCGGAACGTCTGATTAGGCGAGATGGTGAGACTAAAGCCAGTGCCAGGCGAATGCTTGATGCCCAAATTGGCCGCGCCAGACGCCTCGCCCGCGCCGACGATGTGCTTGTCAATAACGGCAATCTGGACCAGCTTCGAGACAGCGTCCGAGACCTGCACGAGACCTACACCTCGCTACCTGCCTGACCTGCTTGTATTTTCCTTCAGTACTGCTATTTTTAAAGGTCCTAGGGGGGATGTGAGGCGGAATGACAAGTCCCGCACCGTCATTTTTCGAACCTGAGCAAGGCCTAAAGCTGGTCAGCTACGAGCAACCTCTGACGGAGCGTATGCGAACGTTTCTTCGGCTGGAATTCTTGTTCCGGCAAGTGTCGCATCACTCCGCAGGGCAAAGCACCTGGGAGACCCGCGCTGCCGTCGCTAGTTTGCTCGATGTCCTGGCGATCGTGACGCGCGCCGACGTCCGCAAAGACGTATTACACGAGCTGGAGCGGTATGCGTCTGACCTGCAACAATTTCGCGCCAGGCCCGGAGTGGACAATGCACGGCTTGCGGCGGTGCTAGCCTCAGTTGAGTCTTTACGCGACCAACTCAATGGCTGCCACAAACAGCTTGCCAGAAGATTGGCCGATTGTGACTTCCTTAGCTCAGTCAGGCATCGCAGTACAATTCCGGGTGGTACTTGCGAATTCGACTTACCAGACTACAGTCACTGGTTGAATCGCACTTATGATCGCCGCCGTAACGATTTCAATAAATGGCTGGAATATTTGCGCCCGCTACGCGACGCCGTGAATAAATTGCTGTGGCTTACGCGAGAGGGTGCACCGCCCGTCGAACTTGTCGCAATTGGTGGAATGTATCAGCATGTGCTCGCACGCAAGTCGGGCACGCAACTTTTGCGGGTCTCGCTGCCGGAAATGGCGGACGTTTATCCGGAAATCAGTGGCAACCAGCACCGTTTCACGGTGCGCTTTCAGCAATGGGGCGATATCGGTATCAGACCCAGTCAGACAGGCGAAGATGTCACGTTCTACCTGGCCTGCTGCTAACCCGGGCCGCGGGGCCTTCACCCACTAACTCATTGAAATGCAGGTCAACTGTCCCAACTGCCGCAAATCGGTTGAATGGTCGCAAGAGTCCGTCTGGCGACCGTTTTGCAGCAACCGTTGCCGGCTGATCGATCTGGGTGCCTGGTTCAACGAAGAACATCGTATCACCGATGAATCGGATCCTGCGGCGAGTCAGTCGCCAGACATCGACGAACAAGAACACACCTAAAGCGTTAATCAAAGAACGCACTGATTCCGGCAACGCCCTGCGCGCCCAACCATTGTGCCCGCTCAATATCGTCCGGTCCCACACCACCGATTGCATAGACCGGCAAGTTAGCTTGATCAACTAACGCAGCGAATCGATCCCAACCCAAACCGACTACACCCGGGTGACTGGGAGTCGCCAGTACGGATCCGAGGACCGCAAAGTGCGCATCATTGCGCGCAGCGAGCTCAAGTTCCTCAGCATTGTGGCAAGACGCACCGATCAACAGACCGTCCGGTATCGTGGCAGGCAATCGTTGCAAAAAGCGCGCCGGCAGATGTACGCCTGCTGCACCTGTCGTCAGCGCCAAAGACACAGTAGTACGCGGATCGCCGTTGATCAGGATTGCTCCGCCGCGCGCACCCTGCACCGCAGCGACGGCCAGAGCATGCAGTTGCGCAGCGTCGATATCCGGTGCGCGCAACTGAATCATGCTTGCACCGCGGCGAGCTGCAGTCGCGATTTGCTCCGTAAAATTATGCATGTTGGCTGTCGGCAGCCGCGTTATTGCGTAGCGGTCCGGAAGTGTTAACGCATTGATAACTGGTCGGTCGGCGTCAAGCAGGTCCACATCATGCAATTGGCTGATGTCGACCCATCGTAACGCCTGGCCTTCTGCGCCAACCGGTTCGCCGTGATAGGCGTGAACACGCCAGAAATCGAGCAGCACCTCGCCTTCCGGATAGCTGTGACGCAGTCGAATGAGGGGCGAAGTTTCTGACACCGCAATGCCGAGTTCTTCTCTCAGTTCCCGAACCAGCCCGCTACGCCTTTGCTCCGAGTCCTTTAGTTTTCCGCCCGGAAATTCCCAGCGACCGGCCATGTGGGTCCCGGGTAATCGCTGTGCAATCAGAGTGCGACCCTGACTATCGCACAGCACACCCGCGACCACGTGACACTGCGACATGTGTTAGTCACCAGGGCCGGTTACGTGATTCGTCCGTGACACTGTTTGTATTTTTTCCCGGAACCGCACGGGCACGGCTCGTTGCGACCGATCTTGCGGCCGTCACGTACAAAGGGTTCCTGACTCGTGGTCGCCGCCATCGCACGCCCGCCACCAGCTGCCACCCCGGCAGCTGCACCCGTTGCTACCGGATGCTGGGCCCGCATTGCCGCTTCAGCACGTCGTTGACGATGCCGTTCCATTTCGTCGATTTCCTGCTCCGTACGTATCTGCACTTTGCACAATATAGTGGTCACGTCGTGCTTGACGCGGTCGAGCATGGCGGAGAACATCTCAAAAGATTCGCGCTTGTATTCCTGCTTTGGATTTTTTTGCGCATAGCCACGCAAATGAATTCCTTGCCGGAGATAATCCATGCCGGCCAGATGTTCTTTCCAGTGCAAATCGAGTTGCTGCAGCATCATCGCTTTTTCGAGGTGCCGCAATACGTCGGGGCCAACGGTCTTTTCCTTCTCCTTATACTGCTGGTCAATCTTTTCAATAATGCGATCTGCCAAGCCTTCTTGGGTCAAGGCAGTGTCGGTTTGCAGCCACTGTTTAACCGGCACCGCAGTCGCAAAATCACGCTCCAGTGCCTGTTCCAGCCCGCCGGCATCCCATTGTTCTTCAACACTATTTGGCGCAATGTAGCGATTGATCGTTTCGCCAATCACTTCGTCCCGTATGCCCTGAATGGCGTCGGACACATCGTCCGCCGACATCAGTTCAGAACGTTGACCGTAGATCACACGTCGTTGATCGTTGGCAACGTCATCGTACTCCAAGAGGTTTTTACGGATGTCGAAGTTATGCGACTCGACTTTTCGTTGGGCCTTCTCAATCTGCTTGCTGAGCAAGCGGCTCTCAATGGCTTCACCCTCACGCATTCCCACACGTGACAATAAGGCCTTGGTGCGCGTCGGGTCGGCAAAGATGCGCATCAGATTATCGTCGAGAGATATATAAAAGCGACTCGATCCAGGATCGCCCTGACGCCCGGAGCGACCCCTAAGCTGATTGTCGATACGACGGGATTCGTGACGCTCCGTACCAACAATGTGCAGACCGCCGGCGTCAATAACTTGCTGGTGACGTTTTTGCCAAGCTGAACGCACTTCAACCTGGTCGCTATCGGTTTCCAGTTGACTGAGTTCTGCCTCGAGTTTCCCACCCAGTACAATATCGGTACCACGACCAGCCATGTTTGTAGCGATGGTAATTGCGCCGGGTCGACCCGCCTGCGCCACAATCTCAGCCTCCCGGGCATGTTGTTTTGCGTTGAGCACTTCATGCGAAATTTTGCGTTTTCGTAACAAAGAAGACAGCAACTCCGAGGTTTCGATTGAGGCTGTGCCTACCAACACCGGCTGTTTGCGCGTGCGGCAGTCCTCGATGTCTTCAATGATTGCATCGAACTTGTCTTTTTGAGCGAGGTAGACCAAGTCTGCCGCGTCATCGCGAATCATGTCCCGGTGCGTCGGGATAACGACGACTTCCAATCCATAAATCTGATTAAATTCAAAGGCTTCCGTATCTGCCGTGCCGGTCATCCCGGCCAGTTTCTGGTACATGCGGAAGTAGTTTTGAAAAGTAATCGAGGCGAGAGTCTGGTTTTCCTGTTTGACGCTCACGTTTTCTTTAGCTTCGACTGCCTGGTGCAACCCATCTGACCAACGCCGACCGGGCATCGTGCGGCCGGTAAATTCGTCGACAATGACAATTTCGCCTTCGCTCACGATGTAGTCGACATCACGTTTGAACAACAGATGTGCGCGCAGGGATGCGTTCAGGTGATGTAACAAGGATATATTTGCCGCGCTGTAAAGTGTCTGACCCTGTGCAAGCAGACCGGCACGACGCATCAGTTCTTCGGAGCGTTCCTGGCCTTCTTCCGTCAGATGTACCTGCTTGGATTTTTCGTCAACGGAAAAGTCTCCAGGTCCATCTTCTTCTTGTTGCTTTTTAAGTTTCGGTGCGAGCAGATTCATCTTGCCGTACATCTCGGTGCTTTCTTCAGCCGGTCCTGAAATGATCAGCGGTGTGCGCGCCTCATCGATCAAGATCGAATCGACCTCGTCGACAATAGAAAAATGCAGTTCGCGCTGTGCGCGATCTTCTAGGCGAAATGCCAGGTTGTCGCGTAGATAGTCAAAACCGAACTCATTATTGGTGCCGTAGGTGACATCACACGCATAGGCCGCTCGTTTCTCTTCAGGTGTCTGACCACTCCGAATGACGCCGACCGTGAGTCCGAGGAACTCGTAAATGGGTTTCATCCAGTCGGCATCACGCCCGGCCAGATACTCGTTGACTGTGACGACGTGTACGCCCTTGCCACCCAACGCATTCAAATAAACCGCTAGAGTCGCGACCAGTGTCTTGCCTTCACCGGTACGCATCTCAGCGATCTTACCCTGGTGGAGTGTGACCCCACCGATGAGTTGCACGTCAAAATGACGCAGTTCCAACGTGCGTCGCGATGCCTCCCGGACGGCGGCAAAGGCCTCCGGCAACAGGGAATCGAGTTCGGCACCTTGCGCGAGTCGTTCGCGGAACGCTGTAGTCAGGTCACGCAATTCGTCGTGGCTACGGGCCTCCATTTCCGGCTCCAGCGCGTTAATACGCTTGACCAGCCTGCCGTAGCCACGCAACAGCCGCTGGTTGCGGCTACCGAAAATTCGGGTGAAAAAAGCCAAGATACTGATTTCCTGTATTTTTTGAGAACCGGCGCACACGACCGAATCTCTAGTAGATGGGGCCCGCCGCCTCCGTATCAAGCCCCCGAGTATTCCGGGGGCAACCTTATCGGGATGAGCTGCGTCAGTCCACCGTCAAATCCACACCTCACACCCCACTATCCAAATGGCGTGTGACGATTGTTTTTACGGCGGCGTGGCCAGCCGCAAGGCAGAAAGGCAATGCCAAGCCTGCCCCGATACTCACGCGCAGGGCGGCCGACTGAGCTTAAGCGGGCAAAAACAGAATCGTTCTACGCCCCGAGTCCGGGAAGGGTCGGTTAATGTTTGTGGTGAGTGTTAGTTTCGTTCGCCGATGAAATCAAGCGGATCGACCGGGCGACCGTTGTGCAACACTTCGAAGTGCAGGTTGGCACCGGTTGCGCGTCCGGTGGAACCCATCCGGCCAACGAGCTGGCCCTTTTCGACCCGGTCACCCACGACAACAACGTTCTCTTTGTTATGTGCGTATCGCGTCGAATAGCCACCACCGTGATTGATCTCAACCAGGTTGCCATAGCCAAAGCGCGTCGAGGACCAGGTCACAACACCCGCCCCGACTGCCATGATGGGTGTACCTTCCCGACCGGCAAAGTCGAGACCTTCATGCCGGGCGCGTTTCCCTGTGAACGGATCCGTACGCAACCCAAAATAAGACGACACCCATCCGGATGCCAGCGGCCAACCTTCAGGATGAACCTGTTCGTGCAGGTTTCGCGTCAATAACATGTCTTCGAGCACGTTCAGTTGCTGTTGCCGATCACCCAACAGTGTTTCCATGCCGCCAAGCTCTTTATTGAGATCACCGACACCTAATGAAGTCCTGCCACTTTGCAGTTGCGGACCACCCAGACCAGGCTGGCTGGTAAAGTCGAATTCGCCGTCGTTTAGATTGGCCATCTGCGACAAGCGTGCCCCGAGAGCATTGAGGCGAATGACATTCGCTTGCAACTGACCGATACGTGCAGACAATGCATCAAGATTTTCCCGCCCAGTCTTGCGAACTTCAGCCAGCTCAGCTTCCCGGTTCGATATCACCTGTTCAAGTTCGACGACGTGGACATCCGGGTCGATATGAATTGTATGCCCGGCGTAAAAATATCCCGTGAGAAAAACAGCACCCGCTATGGCGCCTACAATCCCCAGAAATGATAAAAAGGTACGCGGTCGTTTCAGATCAATCTGACGCGACGAGCCACGGCTTTTTGTAAAAATAATTACGTTCATTTAGGCTAACATTCGACCACAATCAAACGAGACTCCCTTGTCCACCAGCAAACCCGTTCCCCTGAAAGAGCTGCTCGGCGACTCCGACACCACTGTCGGGCGGTTGATAACACGCTGTGCCGAAATAGACGCCATCACCAATACGGTGAGGCGTCTGCTGCCAGACGACCTGAAGCCACACTTGTTGGCGGCGAATGAAAGCGACGTAACCCTTTGTTTGGTCGCTGACTCATCCGTCTGGGCGGCAAAAATGCGCTACCACGCCGCGGACATTCTCATATCCCTGAGTGCGGCACAAGGACGCAGTTTGCAGAAAATTAGGGTGACTGTGGCGGCGGGCGCCTGCTAGCGGCCAGTCTGGTGTCGCCAGATTATGTAACCTCAAGTACTTAGAGCACTTTCCTACTGCGCTGCCGCAGGAACCAGGTACCCCACGGGAGCCGCGGCTTCGTCATCAAAAGTCACTTCCTCCCAGGCCTCGGCATCCGCCAGGGTAGCTCGCAACAACTGATTGTTTAGCCCGTGTCCGGACTTGAATCCACGGAAGTTGCCGATAAGGCTGCGGCCCAGCAAGTAGACGTCGCCGATGGCGTCAAGAATCTTGTGTTTGACGAACTCATCCTCGTAACGCAGCCCGTCCTCGTTCAAAACACGGTAGTCGTCGAGGACGACCGCGTTGTCCATCGTGCCACCCAAGGTAAGGTTTTTCTGCCGCAACTTCTCGGCATCACTCATAAAACCAAAGGTGCGGGCCCGAGAAATCTCCCGCAGGAACGCCGTAGTCGAAAAATCAATCGAACCACGTTGCATATGGCGCTTGAAAACCGGATGGTCGAACTCTATCTCGAAATCCAGGCGGTAACCGTTGTGCGGATGAAACTCCGCCCACCGATCGCCGTCTTCGACTCGAACCGACTTCTTGATGCGAAAAAAGCGCTTGGGCGCGCCCTGCTGTTCGACACCGGCTGACTGAAGCAAAAATACGAATGGCCCGGCACTGCCATCCATAATCGGTACTTCCCCCGCACTCAGGTCCACATATGCGTTGTCAATACCAAGTCCCGCCATCGCCGAGAGGAGATGTTCGACGGTGGTCACTTTGGCATCGCCATGCGTCAGTGTCGTACCGAGAAAAGTCTCACCCACCATATCGGCTCTGGCAGGTATGTCTACAGGCGGGTCGAGATCGGTCCGGCGGAACACAATACCTGTATCCGGTGCCGCCGGTCTCAGGGTCATATAGACCTTTTTGCCGGTATGCAGACCCACGCCTGTGGCGCGGATCGAGTTTCTCAGCGTTGACTGTCTGATCATTAATGCAACCTGGCGCCAGCGGGGGCCCTGAAACGGGCGCCGTACGCTAACACAAACCGAAAAATGTGCGCAAGTATCTGATTCAAGAAACCTTACACTCCTTTAGTCGGCCTGACGCCGCAGAAATGCTGGGATATCCAGCAATTCCTCGGCCCGACCGGAGGGCATGGGCCCGCCTACAGCGTGCTGACGCTGGACTGTGGGCCGCTCCAGCACGTTGTAGTTTGGCTCGCCACCCGCATTTCTTTGGACAGTGCGAACCGGAATGGGTTGCTGCTGAATCGCCGATCCGCCCAGCCCGGTAGCCACCACGGTAACCCGCAGTGTGTCTTCCATGTCCGGGTCGATGACCGTACCGATCACAACCGTGGCATCTTCTGAGGCAAATTCTTTCACGGTTGTACCGACTTCTTCGAACTCGCCAATGGACAGATCCTTGCCTGCAGTGACATTGACAAGGACACCGTTCGCACCGGCCAGATCGATGTCTTCCAGCAATGGGCTTGAAACTGCCGCTTCGGCAGCCTCGCGAGCACGATCCTCACCGCTACCTGCTCCCGAACCCATCATCGCCATACCCATTTCAGCCATCACGGTGCGTACGTCGGCAAAGTCAACATTGATCAAACCCGGTCGCGTGATCAATTCCGCAATACCCTGCACTGCACCTTGCAGTACTTCGTTGGCCGCAGCAAATGCGTCCAGCAATGTCGTGCTGTGACCCATCACACTTAACAGTTTCTGGTTCGGAATCGTTATCAGCGAGTCACAAAAGCGCGCCAGCTCGCCAATACCGTCGTCCGCAACGTTCATGCGCTTGCTACCTTCCATGATAAACGGCTTAGTCACGATCGCGACCGTCAGGATGCCAAGTTCTTTTGCAACCTGCGCAACAATCGGTGCAGCGCCCGTACCGGTACCACCACCCATACCCGCGGTGATAAACAGCATGTCACTGCTCTCGATCACTTCCTGTATCCGGTCACGATCTTCCATACCGGCCTGACGGCCGACTTCCGGGTCCGAACCAGCGCCCAATCCTTTGGTTATGTTGCAGCCAATCTGCAATGCAGTCGGTACATTAGTGCTCTTTAAAGCCTGCGCATCGGTATTGGCGCAGATAAAATCGACACCGTCTATGCCGGTACGAACCATGTGGGCCACGGCGTTACCGCCGCCGCCGCCAACGCCAATCACCTTGATGACCGCGTTCTGACTATGTGCATCCATTAACTCAAACATCACTATCTCTCCTCTCAGGCATAACAAACTGTGCTCGGTTTCTTCGACCGTCGCATCAAAAATTCCCCTGGAACCAGGCCTTCATACGGACCCATACATCGCGCAAACCGCTGCCAAGTGGCGCTGCGGATTCGCGTCTCGAAAAGTTTTCCCGTCCATACAGCAGCAGTCCTACACCTGTTGCATGGATCGGATTTTTCACTACATCAACCAGACCAGTGACGTATTGCGGAACGCCCAGTCGCACTGGCATGTGGAATACTTCTTCGGCAAGCTCTACCGCACCTTCCATTTTTGCGGTACCGCCGGTTAACACATAACCGGCCGCGATAATTTCCTCGAAACCGCTGCGTCGGAGTTCTTCCTGGATCAAACAGAACAGCTCTTCGTAACGCGGCTCGACGACTTCTGCCAGAGTCTGACGAGCCAGCCGCCGGGGCGGACGATCTCCAACACTGGGGACTTCAATAGTTTCGTCCGGGTTGGCGAGTTGTCCCAGCGCGCAGGCATAACGAACCTTGATATCTTCAGCATGATGCGTGGGCGTACGCATCGATACGGCGATGTCATTGGTCACCTGATCGCCGGCTATCGGAATGACGGCGGTGTGGCGGATCGCGCCTTCCGAGAACACTGCCAGATCAGTCGTACCCCCGCCGATATCGACCAGACAGATGCCCAACTCTTTTTCATCTTCAGTCAGTACGGCATAACTCGATGCCAACTGCTCCAACACAATGTCATCGACGTCCAGTCCGCAACGCCGCACACACTTGACAATATTTTGTGCCGCGCTATCGGCACCGGTCACCATGTGCACCTTGGCTTCGAGACGCACACCAGACATCCCAACCGGCTCGCGGATGCCTTCCTGGTGATCGATGATGAATTCCTGGGGCAGAATGTGCAGCACCTTTTGGTCGGCCGGGATCGCCACCGCTCTTGCCGCGTCGATGACCCGGTCCACATCGCCACCGCTGACCTCCTTGTCCCGAATCGCGACAATCCCGTGCGAGTTCAGACTGCGTACATGGCTGCCGGCAATCCCGGTGTAGGCAGAATGAATTTCGCACCCGGCCATCAACTCGGCTTCTTCAATCGCACGCTGGATAGACTGAACGGTCGATTCGATATTCACGACGACGCCTTTTTTCAGGCCGCGTGACGGGTGCATGCCGATGCCAATGACTTCGAGCTCGTCATCAACATTGACTTCGCCGACGATGGACACAACTTTCGACGTGCCGATGTCCAATCCGACTACCAGTTTTCTGTCACTGCGCTTAGGCATCGGGCGTCACCTTCGCTGTGCGGATCGTTGACGCGGCGTCGTGCCATCCAATTGCAAAACCATTGCTGTATCGCATATCGACGTAAGTGACCTCTCCGCTGCGTGCCGCAATGATCGGTGCAACAATTTCCACAAAAAGCTCGATTCGCTTGTCCGCTTCTTCGCGCCCAAGGCGTACCTCTATCCCGTTTGTGAGTAGCGCCCGCCACGCACCCCTCGCATCAAGTTTCACTGCAGCAAGATCCAGACCCACCGCGAGCAATCGTTCGCGCATCCATAAATACCGTTGTGCGACCAACCATTCGGAACCGCCTGGTCCGTCAAGTTGTGGCAGTTCAGCCGGTAAATGACGTGCGTCTGTTAAAAACAGTTCGCCGCGAGTGTTGAGCAAACCGCTATCACCCCAACGGGCGGCCGGTTGCTGCTCTGCGATGACTACGTGTAATGCATCAGGCCACCGGCGTTTGACGCCGGCACGATCAACCCATGCAACCGCACTCAGTGACTTGCGTATGTCACTGATGTCTGCGCTCAATACACCGGCTGGCAAGTGCGAGCGCACAATTGCTTCAAGCTGCACCGCGGTTACTCGCTGAAATGGGCCGTCAATCGTTACGCGGCTCAACGGCCGGTCGAGCAGAAACAACAACGCAACGGCGACAGCAACCAAAACGCTTGCAACTACAAGATGTCGAGCTCCACGCGTCGCGCGCCTGATCACCGGACTCCAGTCATGAGGTTTACGTTTACGTCTGTTGGTCCGCCGACGACTAATAACACTCATGACAGCTCACCGGGCGCGAAACTGGTTTCGAGGATCTGCCAAACCAGGTTTTCAAAATCGATACCAGCCTGCGCCGCTGCCATGGGCACCAGGCTGTGTGAAGTCATACCGGGTATCGAGTTGACCTCAAGAAAATATGGGGTGTCGTCCGAATCGAGCATGAAATCCACACGACCCCAGCCGCTGGCACCAATCACGTCGAAAGCGAGCTTGCTCTGACTGGCACACTGACTCTCACTCTCGGGCGACAATCCACAAGGACAGTGGTAGCGCGTCGTATCGGTGAAATACTTGGCTTTGTAATCGTAAAACGTCCGCGGCGTCTCAATACGAATCAGTGGCAATACAACATCATTCAGGATTCCTGCGGTATATTCACGACCATCAATCAGACGCTCGACTAACACGTCGCTCCCCACGTCGGCGGCGGTACGCCAGGCTGAAACAAGTGCCGATTCTTCATCCACCCTGGAAACACCGACACTCGACCCATCCGCTGCCGGCTTGACCACGCAGGGCAGACCGATCAAATCCAGTGCGTCATTCAGGGCCGTTTCCGTGTGTGCAATCGTCCAGGCCGGAGTATTGAGGCCCACGGATTCGAAAAGCATCTTGCTGCGTGGCTTGTCCATGGCCAGCGCCGAACCCAACACGCCGCTGCCTGTATAGGGCAGGTCAACAGCCTGCAATGCGCCCTGCACGCCGCCGTCTTCGTAGCCATGACCGTGCAGGGCAATCCAAACCCGATCGAAGCCAGCATCTGCCAAGGCCGCCACCGGCATCTCCCGTGTATCAATGCCAATCGCGCTGACACCTTTTTCCTGCAAAGCGCCAAGCACAGCGGTGCCGGTTAATAAGGATATTTCGCGTTCGGACGACTCGCCGCCAAACAAGACCGCCACCTTGCCGAATTTGGCCGGATCGCGAACACGGTTCATGCTGGCACCCCCAAAACACGAACTTCCTGGGTCAGGTCCACGCCGTGCTTACGCAACACGGTCTCCCTTACGTGATCGATCAATGCCTCGATATCGGCTGCCGTTGCCTCGCCAGCATTGATAATGAAGTTGGCGTGTTTCTCCGATACATGCGCGCCACCAAGCCGATGGCCCTTGAGCCCGGCCGCTTCGATTAGTCTGGCAGCATGATCGTCTGGTGGATTGCGAAAAACCGACCCGCAACTCGGCACACCGATTGGCTGTGTAGCCTTGCGTCGGGCCAGCAATTCCTGGATCGCTTCCCGACCGACCGGTACACCCTGATCGAAGTGGAACTCTGCGCCGATAAACCATTCATCGGCCGGGCCAATCACACTGCGGTAAGCCACCTCATACTCATCGCGGTGACGGCGACGCAGTTTGCCGTTGCGATCTATTACGTCCACAGCGTTGACCCGTTCCCAGGTCTCACCGCCGAAGGCACCGGCATTCATAGCCAATGCACCACCTACCGTGCCGGGAATGCCCGCAAAAAATTCCGATGGCCCCAATCCCCAACGCGAGCACGTTCTTGCAAGCTTGGCGCAGGCCACACCAGACTCTGCATACACGATGTTGTCACCGAGTCGCGAAATATTGTCGATGACGCCCTGCGGGCTAATTACCGCACCGGACAAACCGCCATCGCGCACCAGCAGATTGCTACCCAGACCTACCCAATGCACCGGTGTGTCAGGCGCCAGACCGGCGAGAAAAATCTGCAAATCTTTGAGATCCGCCGGCCGGTACCAGAACTCGGCCGGCCCGCCAACGCGCCACGACGTATGCAAAGCCATCGGCTCGTCACGACGCAGCTCGCCACGCAACAGAGCGTAAGAGCCGGGAAAATTCATCTTTCCGACCCCGCGGCTTTGATGCCCAGTTTGTCTGGCAACATGGCGGCAACTGCACCTATGCTGCCCGCACCCAGCATCAACAACAGATCGCCGTCACGCAGAACACGGCCTAATACGTGTGGCAGACGCTGTACATCCTCAACAAAAACAGGCTCGACCCGTCCTCGCGTTCGCACCGCACGCGCCATGGCACGTCCATCGGCACCGGTGATTGCTTCTTCGCCCGCGCTGTAGACTTCCGTAATTAACAACGCGTCACAAACACACAATACCTGTGCAAAATCATCCAGCAGATCGCGCGTACGAGAGTAGCGATGGGGCTGAAACGCGACGACCAGCCGTCGTTCCGGCCAGCCCTGTCGCGCAGCGTCGATAGTTGCAGCAATCTCGGTTGGATGATGCGCATAGTCGTCAACCAACAACACTTTGCCGGCGGCAGTGCGTAACTCACCCAGCATTTGAAAGCGGCGTCCGATACCGGCAAAACCGGCCAGTGCCCGTTGTACGGCGCCATCATCTATTCCAAGCTCCCGCGCCACCGCGACCGCTGCCAATGCATTGAGAGCGTTGTGCCGACCGGGAAGATTCAGAGTGACCTCCAGTGGCTGGTAACCCAAGCTATGCACTTCAAACTGCGTTGTCAGACGATTGCGTCGGATCCCGGTGGCGCGAACGTCAGCATCTTCACTAAATCCGTAAGTCACTACAGATCGCGAAACTGAGCTAAGCAAATCGCGCACACCGGGATCGTCCGCGCAGGCCACCGTCAGACCGTAGAAAGGCAAGTTGTGGAGAAAATCAACGAAAGACTGGCGCAGGCGTTGCATGTCCCCACGGTAAGTATCGAGATGATCAGCATCGACGTTAGTGACAATGGCCATCATCGGCTGCAAGTGTAGAAACGACGCATCGCTTTCATCGGCTTCGGCGACCAGATAGCGGCCACTTCCCAGTCGGGCGTTGCTACCGGCGCTTTCCAGACGACCGCCGATAACAAAGGTCGGATCCTCGCCGCCCTCTGCCAGGACAGAGGCGACCAGGCTGGTAGTTGTCGTCTTACCGTGTGTTCCGGCCACGGCAATGCCATAACGGAACCGCATGAGTTCAGCCAGCATCTCTGCGCGCGGCACTACCGGAATACGCGAATCATGCGCGGCTTGCACTTCCAGGTTATCTGGCGAAACCGCGCTTGAGGTGACGACAACGTCAGCGCCGCTGATGTGTGCGGCATCATGGCCGATAAATATCCGGGCACCCAGATCCTGTAAATGACCAGTAACCACGCCAGCGCGAAGATCGGAGCCCTGCACCGAATAACCAAGATTGATTAACACCTCGGCAATACCGCCCATGCCGACACCGCCGATACCGACAAAGTGAATCGTCGTAATGCGTCGCATGCGATCGGTCACGAACGACCCTCCTTCGCCGCGCGTATGCAGGCTTGCATCACTTCGTCAGTGGCATCGGGGAGTGCAAGTTGGCGTGCGGATTCGGCCATACTCAACAGGCGATTACGGTCACTCAGTAGTTGTGTCAGAGCGCTGGCGAGCAACTCGGGCGTTAACTCCGACTGCGCGATGATCAGACCCGCGCCCGCCTGTTCGAGATGACGCGCATTGAGCGTCTGATGGTCGTCGATCGACAACGGATATGGCACCAGCAAGGCGCCAACACCGGCCGCCGCCAGCTCAGCGACGGTCAGTGCGCCCGCGCGGCACAAAACGAGGTCGGCCGAACCGTATGCGGCTGGCATATCGTCTATAAAATCGCTGAGCCGGACTTCGATGCCGTACTCGGCGTAGGCTTTTTCCGCCACATTGTGCGTGCGAGTGCCACATTGGTGCCAGACTCGTGGGCGACTCACTACATCCATTAGAGCGATCGCGCGTGGCACGATTTCATTTAACGGCAGCGAACCCTGGCTACCACCCAATACCAGTAGTTGTGGTGCACCACTGCGCGCAGCAAAGCGTTCATGCGGCTTTGGCAGACCTGAAATCTGTCTACGCACCGGGTTACCGACGTGCGTTGCACCATGCTTACTATCGAAGCTGTTTGGAAAACCCTCCAGAACAGTACGCGCAAATGGCGCGAGCAAGCGGTTGGTCAATCCGGCGACTGCGTTTTGTTCATGAATCACCAATGGACGCCGCATGAGCCACGCCGCGATGCCGCCGGGCCCAGACACAAACCCCCCCATACCCAGAACGACCGCCGGTCGTCGCCGGCGTATCGCACGTATCGCTTCAACAATCGCACGCACAAGTTGAAAAGGTGCGATTAACCACGACAGCAAGCCCTGCCCACGCAGTCCGCTAACCCGCAGCCAGTCAATTTCAATTTCGGCTTCCGGCACAACACGCGCCTCCAGCCCGTTATGGGTCCCCAGCCAGCTCACGTTATTTGAGCCATTGCGCAGACGATCGGCTACGGCCAGCGCCGGATAAATATGCCCGCCGGTACCGCCCGCCATGATGAGTACATTCGTCATCGTCGTGCCTTGTTGCGGCCAGATTTGGCCGGTTTACGCGGCGAAGCGGCGCGTGAACTGATCCCGGTCTCGTGGTGCACCCGCAATACCAACGCGAGCGCCAGACAACACACCAGCAGACTGCTACCGCCATAACTTATGAAGGGCAGGGTCAGGCCTTTCGTGGGCAACACACCCATCGAAACACCGATGTTGATAAATGCCTGGGCGCCCAACCAGACGCCTATTCCGTATACGAGATAGGACTGGAACGCCAATCCGGTAGCGCCTGCCTGACGAGCGACGTCAAAGCAGCGCCATACAAGTAACGCGAATAATAAGATCGTGCCGATGGAGCCTACGAGCCCAAATTCTTCGGCCAGTACGGCAAACACAAAATCGGTGTGTGCTTCCGGCAGATAAAACAGTTTTTGCACGCTGCCACCGAGCCCGACACCCGTAACGCCGCCGCGACCAACAGCAATTAGTGACTGAGTAAGCTGGAAACCGGAGTTGTACGGATCTGCCCACGGATCAAGAAACGTCGTGAGCCGCTGCAAGCGATAAGGCGATGACAAGGCCAGGCCGGCCAGTGACACGCCGGCAGCGGTTACAAGCAGAAACAGATCCCGCCAGCGCACGCCGCCGATAAACATAACAACCAGCACCGTACCCAGTAATACTGCTGCGGCGCCAAAATCAGGCTCGGCCAGCAACAGTGTGCTGGCCAGAGTAATCAACAGCATTGGCTTGACAAAGCCGCCGAGACTCTCCCGCAGGTATTCATGCCGTCGAACTAGATAGCCGGCGATATAGATGAGCAACAGCAACCGCACGGGCTCGGATACTTGCAACTTGACGGGACCGAGAGGAAGCCAGCGCGTGCTGCCGTTTACGGTATGACCGACACCGGGCAACAAAACAGTGATCAGTAGGATCAGCGCAAGCACCAATGCGACGACGCTGAGTCGTTCCCATACCCGGGTCGGCGTCATCAACGTGATCGCGCTACCGGCAACTCCGATCAGCAGGAATACAAGTTGCCGATTGAGGTAGTAGTAAGGCGAACCGAGGTCGCGATCGGCGATTGCGATTGAAGAACTGGCAACCATTACCAAACCGATCAACAGTAACGCAGCCGAAACGGTACCTAGCAATGGGTCGATCGTGATGCGCCAGAACGGTCTCATTGATGCAGAGCGGCTCATGCGGCACACCGTTTTATGGCTTTAACGAATGCTTCGCCGCGAGCCTCGTAGTTGTTGTACATGTCCAGACTGGAACAAGCCGGTGACAGCAACACGGTGTCACCATTTTGCGCAAGTTCCATGGCGGCAGATACCGCTTCGCCCATATTGGCCACAATTCGAGTTGGGCCACAAGGTTGCAGAATTTCGTCAAGCCGCCGCGCATCCTTGCCCAACAGAACAGCTGCCCGGCCACGTCGACGCATTGCTTTGGCCAACGGAGCGAAATCGGCCTTCTTGCCGTCGCCACCAGCGATCAGCACAACCTTGCCACGTACGCTTTCGATAGCCGCGACCGACGCGCCTACATTCGTGCCCTTCGAATCGTTAATCCAGCTAAGCGATCCAGCGTCGGAGACCCATTGCGTACGATGCGGCAGACCGCGAAACGCCTGCGCTGCCTCTATCATGGCATCGCGCTCCAACCCAATGGCGTCACCCAGTGCCAATGCCGCCAGTACATTGGCCACATTGTGATTGCCGTAGATCTTCAACGAATTGACCGGCGCCAACAGACGCTGGCCACGAGCCATCCAGACGGTGCCACGGCGGTTGATAACGCCGTATTGGCCAACGGGTGGTGAATCATGACCAAAACTAATCGACGCCGGGTTGTTCTTGGCCATATCCACTACGATCGGATCGTCGCGGTTGTAGACCGCGATACCGCATGAATCGTAGATACGCGATTTGGCCTCCGCATAAGCCTCGAGGCCGCCATGCCGATCAATGTGGTCCGCCGAAACATTTAGAACGGCTGCAGCGGCGCTGGATAGCCCGACCGTGCACTCCAATTGAAAACTCGATAACTCAAGTACGTAAAAGTCCGGTACTGGCTGTCTGAGCAAGTCCAGCGCTGGCACACCCAGGTTGCCGCCAGCGAGTACCTTGCGACCGCAGGCTCGCATCATTGCTGCCAACAAGGTAGTAACTGTGCTCTTGCCATTTGAGCCGGTAATGCACACATACGGCGCTTTCGCTTCCTGCGCAAAAAAAGAGATGTCTCCGGTAACCGACACGTTGCGTCGTAACGCGGCCTCGATGAATGGCTCTCGCAGTGAAACGCCTGGCGATATAACCAATCTGTCGGCCAGACCGAGCACCGCCTCATCAAATCCGCCCAAACGCGTTTCAATGTCCGGTTGCAGGCGGCGCAGTTCGGCCAAGCCTGGCGGACGTTCGCGTGTGTCGGTAACAATTACTCGATCGCCAAGACCAACCAGATAGCGCGCGCACGACACACCCGTCTTGCCCAGTCCCACTACGATGCTGGTGTGTTTCGCCTGTTTGCTGTCGACTTCGAGCTTCATCGTAGTTTCAACGTCGATAATCCAACCAGCACAAGAATGAAGGTAATAATCCAGAAGCGAACGATCACCTTTGGTTCAGCCCAGCCCTTTAACTCGTAATGGTGATGCAAAGGCGCCATCAGGAACACGCGCCGTCTGGTAATTTTGTACAAGCCGACTTGCACAATGACCGAAACCGTCTCAACGACGAAGACACCACCCATGATTGCCAGCACGAGTTCTTGACGAACGATCACTGCCACGACACCCAGCACCGCCCCCAGGGCGAGAGCACCGACGTCGCCCATGAACACCTGCGCCGGGTAGGTGTTAAACCAAAGAAACCCCAAACCCGCGCCAGTGAGAGCGGCACAGATAACCAACATTTCGCCAACACCATTGATAAACGGAATTCCAAGATAGTTGGCAAAATTGAAGTTGCCTGTCGCATAGGCGAACACACCCAATGCACCACCGACCAGGACAGCGGGCATGATTGCGAGACCGTCCAGTCCATCGGTCAGATTGACGGCATTACTAGTTCCGACGACGACAAAAGCGCTGAAGAACACGTAAAAAATCCCCATTTGCAGCGCGAAATTTTTGAAAAATGGCAAAATTAACGACGTCTCAATGGGATCACGCGCCGTCCAAAACAAGACCAACGCGGCAGCAATCGCCGCAACGGATTGCCAGAAGATCTTGCGCCGTGCACTCAAGCCGCGGCTGTCTTTGAGTACGAGTTTTTTGTAATCGTCGATTAGTCCAATCAGTCCGAAGGAAGTCAGCACGGCCAGAACGACCCAGACGAATCGATTTCCCAGATCGGCCCACAACAACGCACTTACAGCGATGGCAACAAGTATTAGTGCGCCACCCATCGTTGGCGTACCAGCTTTCGGCAAGTGTGACTCTGGACCATCATCACGTATTGATTGCCCGATCTGGTAGGCACTGAGGCGCCGAATCATGCCTGGCCCGACAATAAAAGAGATTAGCAACGCCGTCAGCGCGCTGAGAATGGCGCGCAACGTAAGATAACTGAAGACGTTAAAGCCTGAGTGAAAACGCTCTAGATATTCTGCGACGTACACCAGCATCGCTTAGCCCTGCAGCTCTTCGTCAGTCAACGCGTCGGTTACGTGCTCAAGATGCATTGCCCTTGATGCTTTCACCAGCAGATTCACACCGTCATGCAACTCTTGACGCAAAGTTGCAATGAGCTGATTGGTATCGCCAAATCGTTCCGCACCAGGACCAAAGCTTTCGGCCGCCGCCGCACTCAACGGACCAACAACAAAGAGTCTTTCAACGCCGGCCTTTTTCGCCCGTTCGCCAATATGGGCATGCAGAGCGCGAGCGTCCTCTCCCAACTCTCCCATGTCACCCAATACCAACCAGGCCTTGCCTGGCTGCGCAGCAAGAAAATCCAGCGCCACCTGCATCGACCCGGGATTGGCGTTATAGGTGTCGTCTATCAGACGTGCGCCGCAGCTCACTGTGCGAATGGCAAGCCGTCCGGCACTGGCTTTTACTTTTTGTAGTCCGGCGATAATTGAATAATTATCTGCGCCGCGGGCCCATGCTGCAGCCGCGGCTGCAGCAGCGTTTACGCCGTTGTGTTGACCCGGCAATGGAAGCTTCACGACGCAATCGCCGTCGGGCGTTTCCAGTAGCAGACGCAAGCCATCGCCATGCCCATTTGTGTGCTGTAGGACCTCGCGGGCACAGAAGTCCGCTTCGGCGTTGCAACCGAAGGTCACAACACGGCGAGTACCAGCCATATCGCGCCACAAGTTGTAGTAAGCATCGTCGCGATTGAGAATCGCGATGCCATCATCACTCATCCCTTCGTACAACTCGCCCTTGGCCTTGGCTACGCCGTCAAGACTGCCAAAGCCTTCCAGGTGTGCTGGTCCGGCATTGGTGACCAGACCAACCTGTGGCGCTGCCATGGCAGTCAGGCGTGCAATCTCGCCTGGATGATTGGCACCCAGTTCGATAACAGCAAGCTCGTGGCGATCTTCCAGAGCCAACAACGTGAGTGGGACACCGATTTCATTATTCAGATTGCCGCTCGTGGCATGAGTCCGCCCGACCCGCCGCAAGATGGACGTAATCATGTCTTTGACTGTTGTCTTGCCGTTGCTGCCAGTCACGGCGACGACATGCACTTGTCGCGCAACACGCCAACGGTGTGCATAGATCCCAAGTGCAGTAAGTGTGTTTTCGACCAGAATCTGCGGTAGCTCGCAATCGATTTTGCGACTGACCAAAGCAGCGATGGCGCCGCGCTCGCGTGCCTGGCCTACAAAATCGTGGCCGTCAAAGTTTGGGCCATCAAGCGCAATAAACAACTCGCCTGGCTGCAGACTGCGACTGTCTGTCGAAACGCTCAGGAACAAGCCATCGGATCCGTGCAGCTGACCGCCGACGATATTGGCCAGTTCTTTTAACGACCCGTGACTCATTTGCGCTCTCCCACGAGGCCTCGGGCCTCATCACGATCACTCAAAGACAGGCGCTCTCCGCCGATTAACTGATAGTCTTCGTGCCCCTTACCGGCGAGCAGTACTACATCGCCTTCCTGTGCCTGCGATACAACCCATTCAATTGCCTCGCGTCTGCCCGGTTGAATACGGACGCGATCGCCAGCGTCAACGCCTCGACTGATTTCCTCGATAATGGTCGTTGGATCTTCGCGGCGAGGATTGTCGTCTGTAATCACTACTCGGTCGGCGAGCCGCGCTGCAATCTCGCCCATCAAGGGGCGTTTCCCCCGATCCCGTTCGCCACCGCAACCGAACAGAACCCAAAGATCACCTGGGCAATGTTTGCGTAATGCCTGCAAGGCGTTTTCCAGTGCATGTGGGGTATGCGCGTAATCGACAACGATCAGTGGCAAGTCACCACCGCCGAACGCTTCCATGCGTCCGGGCGCAGCAGGCACGCTGGACAGCGTGCTAGACGCGGTATCGAGATCAACCTCCCAGTTCAGCAAGACCGCGAGCGCCAGTGAAATGTTAGTCGCGTTGAAATCGCCGAGTAGAGAGCTTTCGATCACCGCCTCACCCAACGGTGTTTCCAACGCAACCCAAAGACCAGTGGTTGACGTTTCTAATTCAGCAATACGCACAGCATCGAAACCGAGCACAGCATCACCATGACCAACGGCGATAACTGAAACTGTGTCGGCTATATCGCGTGCAAGCTCTGCGCCAGCCGAATCATCGACGTTGACTACCGCTTTACGCAGATCCGGTAATGCAAACAACAAGCGCTTGGCTTCAAAGTACGCCTGCATATCGCCGTGATAATCGAGATGGTCCCGCGAAAGATTGGTGAATACGGCTGTATCGAATGAGACACCTTCGACACGATGCTGGTCGAGCGCATGTGAAGATACCTCCATCGCCACATAACGAACGCCCACATCCACCAGTGCCGCGAGCCGCTCGTGAACGACAATGGGATCGGGCGTGGTCAAAGTCGTCGGCTGTAGTTCATCAGGCAGCCCATAACCCAAGGTGCCGCTCATACCGCAACGCAGCCCAGCGTGCTGCCCGGCTGCGGCGATTAGTCTGGACGTCGAGGTCTTGCCATTCGTGCCGGTAATTCCGGCCACAGCCATTCGTTCTGATGGTGCGCCGAAAAAAGAACTGGCGATGGTGCCGGCTCGTTCGCGTAGTCGCCTGACGTGTACACACGGAATACGTTGCAGCGATACTTCTGCGTCGCTACCACGCGATTCATACAGTACTACTGAGGCGCCCGCCTCGGCAGCGGCACCAGCAAAATCCAAACCATGCCGATGGCTGCCGGCACAGGCGAGAAAAGCGTCACCAGGCCTGATCGTTGAACTGTCCAGACTCAGACCGCCGATGCTGATGCCGCGATACTCTGGTGGCACCTCATCACCGATGAGTTCGCCCAGACTCAGTTGGTGTGTTGATAGTGCGCCCATCATTGTCTGATTACCGGCGCATCGGTTGCGGCCTGGATAATATCGGTACCCGGCTTCGATGGCAGATTATCGGGTGGTACGGCGAGTAATCTGAGCGAGCCGGACATAACCGCGGAGAACACCGGCGCGGCAACATCGCCACCGTAGTACAAGCCCGCCCGTGGCTCATCGATTACCACAACCACCGCCAGACGTGGCTTGCTGACAGGAGCGATACCCGCGAACACGGACGTGTAACGCTCGGAAGAGTAACCGCCAACTTCTGTTTTGCGTGCTGTTCCCGTCTTGCCTGCAACACGATAACCGGGAACAGAAGCCAGCGCTCCAGTGCCTTCCGGCGCAGTCACTGTTTCCAGCATCGCAAGGAGCTCTCGCGCCGCCCGGGCGCTGATCACTCGTTCGTTGTCGGGGCTGCGCACTAACCGTTGGAAGGTGACCGGATGGCGTACGCCGTCAGCAGCAATCGTGGCGAAAGCCTGGGCCAATTGTAGCGGCGTTACTGACAAGCCATAACCATAGGCAATGGTTGCCTGAGTAATCGGCCGCCAATGTACGGGGTCGTTTAGCAGGCCAGCCGACTCGCCCGGAAATCCGCTCGCCGTCAAACTTCCCAAACCGAATCCGGCCAGTGTGGACCACAAACTATCGGAAGCCAGGGACATCGCAATCTTGGTTGCGCCGACATTACTGGATTTAGTGATGACCGAAGTCACATTGAGATGGCCAAAATCGCGTACGTCCTCGATAACCCAGCCACCCACTCTCAGAAAACCGGGTGAGGTGTCGATCATTGTGTCCGGGGCGTACTGTTCGGTCTCCAAAGCGGCCGCAATGATTAACGGTTTGAGCGCCGAACCGGGCTCAAAGATATCCGTGACAGCTCTATTCCGATAGCGCTGCGGCTCGTAACGCTGGCGATTGTTCGGATTGAACGACGGTTGATTGGCCATTGCCAAAACTTCGCCGGTGTTTACATCGAGCACGACTGCGGACCCGGACACCGCGCCATGATCACGGAACGCGCGCTTGAGTTCGCGGTAAGCCAGATATTGCACACGCAGATCAATGCTGGTCGACAAAGACTGACCGGCCCGCGGCGCACGAATGCTTTCTACATCTTCGATGCTGCGACCCAGCCGGTCGCGCAAGACACGTTTTGCACCCGGTTCGCCGCGCAGCCATTCGTCGTAGGCCAGCTCAAGGCCTTCCTGACCGTTATCATCAATGTCGGTAAAACCAATGACATGACCTACTACTTCTCCGGCCGGGTAGTAACGCCGATACTCGCGCTGCGTATAAATTCCCGGCAGTCGTGCGCTCATAACGCTCTCTGCTTCATCAGGGCGCATATGACGGCGCAGATAGACGAATTCTCGTTCTACGTTGCTACTTAATCTGCGCGCCAACCACGCCTGCTTGAGTCCGGCGGTCTGGGCAAGTTCGGAAATTCGGTCCATCGCCCCGGCAAATTCGCCCGGATGAGCCCACAGAGAATCCACCGGCGTACTGACAGCCAATGGATCGCCGTTGCGATCAAGAATGGCACCACGATGTGCGGAAAGTTTCTCGATACGTAGGTGGCGTGCATCACCCTGATCAGACAAAAAACCGTCGTCCAGTAACTGCAAGTCCACGGCTCGCCAAACGAGTGCAACTATTACGACAACAAAACCGCCGAGAACTAACCAGCTTCGCCAGGGCATTGGCGCCGCGGCAGTATTGCGCTTTCTGGTACTCATTGGCGTTGCAAAATGTTGATGTCGGTCGGTTGCGGCACCGACATGCCCATTTTCTCGCGCGCAAGCTTTTCGATCAGACCATGGGTGGCATAAGCGCTCTGTTCCAGACGAAGCTGCCCCCACTCTATATCCAGCTCATCTCTTTCTTGTTGACTTAGTTGTAGCTCAACAAAAAGCTTGCGTGCCTCGTGTCGTGCATTGACCGTCGCAAGGGCGGCCAGCAACACTGCAACCCAAGCCGCTGCGATCGCGATAACCAATAGACGCCCCATGTTCATTTGCACCGCTCCGCAACACGCAGCACAGCACTTCGGCTACGTGGGTTTTGTTGCTGTTCTTCGCGACCGGGTCGCAACGCCGGGCGCGGGCGTTCAAACACAGCTTGTGCGTGCGCCGGCACCTGTGGCAGGCCGCGCCACATCTGATCGACGAGGGAAAGTCGGCGCATGAACCGTTTGACGATCCGGTCTTCCAGCGAGTGAAAACTGATTACACAAAGACGCCCGCCCGGAGCCAGAACGTCGACGCTTTGCTTTAGCGCCGCTTCCAGTTGACCCAGCTCGTCGTTGACCTGAATTCGCAACGCTTGAAAGACGCGTGTCGCCGGATGTCTGCCGGGCTCACGTACAGGAACTGCAGCAGAAACGATCTCCGCCAGTTGGCCGGTCCGGGTGATGGATGCAGTCTCGCGCGCCTCGACTATGGCGCGAGAGATTCTTTTGTAAAAACGCTCTTCACCCAGACTGCGCAGCACGCTACCAATTTCGACGACGTCCGCTTGCGCAATCCAGTCGGCAGCCGTCAAACCGCCGGTGTTGTCCATGCGCATATCCAGAGGGGCATCGTGCTGAAAGCTGAAGCCGCGCTCGGCCTGCTCTAGTTGTGGCGATGAAACACCAAGGTCTAGCAACAGGCCGTCGACCTTGGCCTGCCATCCTGCGGCGGCTATGGCGTTGCCGATATTGGCAAAGGCGTCGCTTACGATTGTGACGCGTGCATCATCACTGTGATTTTCTCTGGCCGCAGCTATGGCTTCAGGATCGCGGTCCATGACCAGCAGATTCCCGTCGGCGCCGAGTTGCTCAAGTATCGCCCGTGTATGACCGCCGCGACCGTAGGTTGCATCGACGTAATGACCTCCGGTTGTCACAGCGAGAGCTTCCAGAGTTTCGTGCAGGAGCACCGGTCGGTGTTCCGACATCACGTCACCTACAACGACAGTGATTCGAGGTCGGCGGGGAGACTGCCGGTTTCCGACTCTTCGTCGGCTAGCCAGATGTCCCGTCGCTCGTTCCAACGTTCCTGGTCCCACAATTCGAATTTGTTGCCTTGTCCGATCAAGATTGCGTGTCGGTCCAGTTGTGCAAACTCTCGCAGTTCGCGCGGCAGCAGCACCCTGCCCTGACCGTCCATTTCTAACTCGCTCGCGTAGCCGATCATGAGCCGCTGCAAACGGCGTACCTGACGGTTGAGACTGGGCAAGCGAATCAGTTTGCGTTCGATTTCTTCCCAGCCGGGCAACGGGTAAAGCAACAGACAGTAGTCGCGATCCACCGTGGCCACGAGTTGTCCATCCGCGCGCTCGGTTAGACGTTCCCGATACCGCGTCGGGATGGCTATCCGCCCTTTCGAGTCGAGCGTTATGCTGTTTGCGCCTCGGAACATTGTGTTTCGTCAGGTTGGAAAACCGACCCATTTTTTTCCACTTTTCCCCACTTCCCGACACTATATACACGGAAGAAGGCCTGTCAACCGAAAAACAGCCAAAACTACCTTTAGGCACAATCACTTAGGGTAGCCCTGGGGCATTCCGGGGTCATCTCTGCTCACAAATCAGTGGCTTGTGTGACTTTCTTCCAATACACCTGAGAAATCATTGGATTACGCTATCCGGACATACTTGCGCAATCGATGGAGAGCCGTTGTGATCGGCGACCGGCCCGTTTCCCAGCGCGGGGGGATAAATTGCCTGAAAATAGGTACATTGGGCGCGGAGTCGGCCAGACAGTCGCGGTGCTTCGGTACCGAGGAAAGTCCGGGCTCCACAGGGCAAGGTGCCAGGTAACGCCTGGGGGGCGCGAGCCTACGGAAAGTGCCACAGAGATCAGACCGCCCAAGTGCCTATTAGGCACCGGCAAGGGTGAAAAGGTGCGGTAAGAGCGCACCGCGCGAGTGGCAACACGTCGCGGCACGGTAAACCCCACCTGGAGCAAGACCAAATAGGAGAGTGTTCGCGTGGCCCGCGTGGCTCTCGGGTAGGTCGCACGAGGTGTGCGGTGACGCGCATCCCAGATGAATGGCTGTCCGCGACAGAACCCGGCTTACCGGCCGACTCCAATAAATGGGGTCAGAGTACATTTCCTATTGGAAATGTACTCTGACCCCATCCGTACCGATTATTCTTGCCCGTTCACCGAGTTTTCCGACTGGATTTCCAAAGCACGTTTGTAGAGAGTATTGCGCGGCAGTTTGCTCGTACGGGCAGCAATATCAACAGCGGTTTTCAACGGTAACTCCGTGAGCAAAGCGTTGAGCAAAACGTCTGCGGCACTGATGTCATCTGACTCCTCAGCGCCAGCCACCAGGAGCACCATCTCCCCCTTGTGCATTGAGGAATCAACGTGACAACGTTCGAGCAAGTCGCCCAATGTGCCGTCGTAGGAACTTTCGAACACCTTGGTCAATTCACGCGCCAACACGGCCGGCCGATCGTGACCGAGGATCTCAGCGACACTCTGCAATTCAGCTGCCAGACGACGCGGTGCCACATAAAAAATAATCGTACGCGGCTCATTCGCCAATGCCTCAAGTTGCGTACGTCTCGCACCCTCCTTCTGCGCAAGAAACCCCTCGAATACGAAACGGTCTGTCGGCAAACCGGCGATACTCAATGCTGCCACCGCCGCACAGGGTCCCGGCAGAGATCTCAATTCGATCCCGGCAGCCCGTGCGGATCGAACCAACCGAAAACCTGGGTCGCTGATCAGAGGCGTACCTGCGTCAGAAACCAACGCAACGGACACGCCACCTTGCAGTCGCCGGACTATGTCATCGCTGCGTTCGCGCTCGTTGTGTTCATGCAGGGAAATCATTGGCGTATCGATGCCAATGTGATCGAGCAGCCGTTGAGTGTGCCGGGTATCCTCCGCGGCAATCAGTCCTACGGCGCGCAAAGTCTCGCCCACACGCGTACTCAAATCCCCAAGATTGCCGATGGGTGTAGCAACGACATACAGCAGACCCGTTTCAGTTGACACTGTCTTCTCGACCCCAGACACTTCTACCAGTGCATATTCCCCATTCCATCCTGCCTCGCCGCCTGCTCGCCGTTCAAGCATTCATTTGCTGCGTGCTCGTTTTTGGCGCCGGCTGTGAGACGCCTGGTCTACGCGACGATCCTGCCAGACTGGAAGACCGGGCCCGCTCACAACAGGAGGCAGGCAGCTACCGTGCCGCCGCGCAGACCTACGAACGACTGGCTGCACGTGGTGTCGCATCACAGCGCAATCGCTATTTGATGGCGGCTGCCGAGAGCTGGTATCTGGCTGGCGAAAGTACCCGCGCACTGCACAACATGCGTTCGGTGCGCCGTCCATTTCCGGCGCAACTGGAACCAGCGTTGCAACTTCTGGCTGCCGCAATCGAGGTCGAAACCGGAGCCCCGCGCGATGCTTTGGCGCGTCTGCGAAATTTGCCCGCCGACGCGCCGCGACAGATTGCTTCCGACGCGCTGGCCGTTGGGGCGCGAGCCTGGTTTACGCTGGAACAGCCGGACCGAGCGGTCGAGACACTTATGGAACGCGAACTCTGGCTCGATAATCCTTCGGCAATTTTGGCAAATCAGCGGCTGATTCTCGAAGGCTTGCGTAGCGGTGGCACGGCAGTCATTGCGGATACGGCCGACCCGGTGTTGGCAGGTTGGCTCGATCTGGGCAACGCCGTCAGTGACACAGCGGGTGACGCTCTGGCCGAACGGGCGGCACTCTTGCGCTGGCGCAATACATGGCCTACACACCCGGCGAATACCTTGTTGCTACCGGACATGCTCGGCGATGCCGGGACGCTGCGTATTCCTGAACGCGTCGCGCTGTTGTTACCACAAACCGGACGACTCGAGGGCGCCGGCGCCGCATTGCGTGACGGTTTCATCGCGGCATACTTTGACTACGGCGATGCAATAGCCGGCATGGAGATCGTTGTGTACGACACAGCCGAACTCGGTGCCAAGGAAGCTTATCGGGTCGCCATCGCAGAGGGCGCTGATTTCATCGTTGGTCCGCTGGTAAAGGACGAGGTCGCCGAAGTCGCCCAGCTTGCACCGGCCGGACCGCCGACGCTGGCTCTCAATTACCTGCCCACGGAATCTCGCACGCCATCGAATTTTTATCAGTTCGCGCTTGCGCCGGAACATGAAGCCAGTCGGGTGGCTCAACGGGCGGTTGCTGAAGGCTTGCGCAGTGCTGTAGCCATCGTACCCGACACCGATTGGGGCCGACGCTTGCTTGATGCTTTCGCTACAGAGCTCGAAGGGCTGGGGGGAAAACTGCTGACGCACAGCCTCTACCTCCCCGACGCAACCGATTTCTCTTCGGTTATTCAACCGATTCTGCACCTGGACCGTAGTTATTCCCGCAATCGCGCGCTCGTGGCAGCAATTGGCCGGACGATGGAGTTTGAGCCTCGACGGAGACAGGACGTGGATTTTGTTTTTGTCGCGGCGCAGCCGCGTCAGGCACGGCTGATACGTCCACAATTGCGTTTTCAAAACTACGCCACGGCGCTGCCGGTTTTTGCCACGGCCGCGGCATTCAGTCCGGACGCCGAACTCAATCGAGATGTGAACGGCCTGATATTTGCCGCCACACCCTGGGAAATCTCGCCCGATCCCGATACGGAAAAACTACGCTCAACAATAAGTCGATACTGGCCAGCCCGGGCGCAACACCGCTCATCCCTGTACGCGATGGGTTATGACGCCTGGCGCCTCGTGCCACTACTCGCCGCCGCAAAGGATGCACCACTGGAACTTCGTGGAATGACCGGCGAACTCAGCCTGCATGCTGGTGGCCGCGTCTTTCGCCACCCGGCATTAGCGCGAATCGAAAACGGGATGCCAGCTCCGTTGCCGCAGCTGGAAACAGCCACGGCGGATGCGAACTCGGAGGCTGACAAGACGACTACAGAACCGGTATTGCCCGGCGGCAGCGGGAGTCCGTGAACCGACGTGCAGCCCGGGGCCTACATGCAGAGAAAACCGCGCTACGCTGGCTGAAATCCCGCGGTCTCCAAGTCATTACCTGCAATTACCGCTGTCGTCATGGCGAACTCGATCTGATCATGAAAGATACCGACACCGTGGTCGTGGTCGAAGTGCGTTCCCGCACCGAAGCCGACTTTTTGACACCGGCATTGAGCATCGATCAGCGCAAGCAAGGTAAGATAATCCGCAGTACTGAGGATTTCCTGCAACGTCATCCAGTATATACAGACAACGCAGTAAGATTCGACGTCGTTGCTTTGACCGGTGAGAAACAAAGCGGTATCGAATGGATTCGTGACGCGTTCAGGGTGGATTGAACCAATGGAAGCGACCAATATCGTCAACAAACTTTTTGAGGCCAGCATCGCGGTCAAACGCGACGCCTCTGCGAAACTCAGCGGGCCTATCGCGCACGCCGGCGCGGCGATGAGCCAATGTTTGCAAAACGATGGCAAGATCTTGAGCTGCGGAAACGGTGGCTCGGCGGCTGACGCGCAACATTTTTCTTCAGAGCTTTTGAATCGATTCGATCGCGATCGCAGGGGCTTGGCCGCTATCGCCTTGACGACTGACAGTTCAACGCTGACTTCGGTCGCCAATGATTACAGCTATAACGACGTATTTGCCAAGCAGGTCGCAGCACTGGGCCGGCCCGGCGATATGCTACTGGCGATATCGACGTCCGGTAACTCAGCCAACGTGAATCAAGCTGTTGCAACGGCACACGAGCGACAAATGAAGGTTGTCGCACTCAGCGGACGCGATGGTGGCGAAATGGCGGCGTGTCTTGCCAGTGATGATATCGAGATTCGCGTACCTGCAGAAATTACTGCACGCATACAGGAAGTACACTTGCTCAGCATTCATTGTTTGTGCGAACTCATCGACCAACAACTGATCGGCCCGCGCGAAGTCTAATGTGCGAGCGGCTTGCAGCCGCGAACCAAAGTCTACTTCACGACCTTCAATTTTGGCCGGCTCGGTTCCGGCGGCAGATCGCCACCACCCGGTCCTTTGTCCGGACCACCGACATCACCGGAATCATCAGTGAAAATCATGCCTTCGCCGGTTTCGTGAGCATAGATACCGAGTATTGCGCTACAGGGCAGGCGCACCGATTGAATCGTGCCCGCAAACCGCGTCGCGAAGCTTATTGTTTCGTTGCCAAGGTGCAACGCCTCAGTCGCCCGGTTACCGATATTGAGAATCAGTTTGCCGTCGGTGACCTTATCGCGGGGCACTGAAACACCTTCGACGCTCGCATCAATAACGATGTGAGGCGTAAGATCATTGTCACAGATCCACTCATGCATCGCGCGGATCAGATAAGGCTTTCTCGAAGTAGGCATACGGCAAACGCCCGCCATGCGCAAAACCCTCAGTGGAGTTCGCGCTCCAGTTCAGTAAGGCTGGCCTGGAAGGATGGCCTCGCGAATACACGGTCCTCATACTTCGCTATCGCCTTGCCCTGCGGATCGGGTAACTCTATCCCGTAGTGTGGCAAGCGCCAGATGATTGGTGCAATTGTCGCGTCGACCAGTGAGAATTCGTCGCTAATAAAGAAATTCTTGGCACCGAACACCTCGGCGCTTGAAAGAATACTGTCGCGAAGAATCCTGCGCGCCTTGGATGCCCGCTTTGTCCCCTTGTCTGATGCGCCCTCCAAATCGTCCACCAATCCATACCAATCGCGCTCGATCCGATACAAAGCAAGACGAAACTGAGCCCGGGTGACCGGATCCACCGGCATCAATGGCGGGTGCGGAAAACGCTCATCGAGATACTCGACAATAACGCGTGAGTCGTACAAAACCAGATCCCGGTCGACGAGTGTCGGTACACTGTTGTAGGGATTCAGATCGAGCAGGTCTTCAGACAAATTCGCGCCCTCAACATCGACAATTTCGACATTGATGTTTTTCTCCGCCAGAACGATGCGCACCCGGTGACTGTAGGGACACGTCGGGCGGGAAAACAATGTCATCACAGACCGCCGATTGGCAACCACTGCCATTAACCTCTCCTCAGATCCAATGAATAGACCGGTTCAAACCGGAGTGCCGACTAGTGCACGTCTTTCCAGAATTCCTTCTTCAGTGCAAGTGCCAGCAGGAAGAATACCAGCAGATAGGCTATCACCCTTATACCCAGGCTTTGACGCTTCAGTTGCATGGGCTCACCCATATAGTCCAGGAAATTGACCAAATCGGTCACGAAATGATCGAATTCCTCTTCGCTCATAGTGCCGGCCGTCAGCGCCCGGAAGCCGACAATTGTGTCATGTTTGTTGCCATCGTGGTCAACCGTCTCTTCCACGATTGCCTCTTTCGTGCCTTCCAGTTGCCACAACACATTCGGCATGGTCAGACCTGGCAACACGATATTATTCGAGCCAAAGGTCGCTCCCTCATCGACGTAAAACGACTTGAGGTAGGTATATAACCAATCAACACCACGGCTGCGAGCTATCAGAGACATATCCGGCGGGACGCGACCAAACCACCGCGTTGAATCTGCTGCCGGCATGGCAACCTGCATCGTTTCGTGCGGTTTTTCCGCCGTCCACATTAGATTCTCGGCCAGATCCGATTCAGTAATACCCAGATCTCTTGCAACCCGGTTGTAACGAACGAATTTTGCGGAGTGGCACCCCAAGCAATAGTTGACGAAGTTACGTGCGCCGCGCTGCAATGAACTGATGTTCCCCACGTCGTTGTGTGCAGACAGCATGAGACCACCCTCACCACCCGAGGCCAAAACGCCAGGCGCGGCCAGCGCAAAGATCAAGAACCAGGCAAGCCTATTCATGATGGAACGTCACTCTGTCCGGCACGGGTTTCGTTTTGTCCCAACGGGAATAAAACGGCATGAAAATGAAAAAACCAAAATAAAGAAAAGTGCAAACGCGCGCAAACATGACAAATGTGGGTGTTGCTGGCTGTAACCCCAAGTAACCCAGCATGACGAAACTAATCGCAAAAATCGTCAAAGCAATCTTGAATATCAATCCTTTATAGCGAATCGACCGAACCGGGCTGCGATCCAACCAGGGGAGCAGGAACAACATGACAATGGCCATACCCATAAGCACCACGCCGCCAAGCTTGTTCGGTATGGCGCGCAAAATAGCGTAGAACGGCGTAAAGTACCAAACGGGCGCGATATGATCGGGTGTTTTTAACGGATCGGCCGGTTCAAAATTGGCATGCTCAAGGAACATACCGAAAAACTCCGGCGCAAAAAACACAATCGCACAGAACGCCATGGCGAACACCGCCACGCCCACGATGTCTTTAACGGTGTAGTAGGGATGAAACGGTATGCCATCCAACGGGATTCCATCGGGCCCCTTTTTCTTTTTTATTTCCACGCCGTCGGGATTAAGGGAGCCCACTTCGTGCAAAGCCAGTATGTGCATTACCACCAGCGCCAGCAGTATAAGCGGCACGGCAATAACGTGGAATGAGAAGAACCGATTGAGTGTGATATCGGAGATGTAATAGTCGCCACGTATCCACTCCGACAAGCCGTCTCCGATCACGGGAATGGCGCCGAACAAGGAGACAATGACCTGGGCACCCCAATAAGACATCTGGCCCCACGGCAACAGGTAACCCATAAACGCTTCGGCCATCAGCGCCAGGTAAATAAACATACCGAGAATCCAAACGAGTTCGCGCGGCCTGCGGTAAGAACCGTACATCAGGCCGCGAAACATATGCAGATACACCGTAATAAAGAAAAACGATGCGCCGACCGCGTGCATATAGCGAATCAGCCACCCCCATGGAACATCGCGCATTATGTACTCGACCGATGCAAACGCGTCCGCTGCCGAGGGCTTGTAGTTCATGGTCAGAAAGATGCCGGTGACGATCTGTAGAACCAGAACGACTAGCGCGAGAGAACCAAAGTAATACCAGAAATTGAAATTCTTGGGTGCGTAATACTCGGCCATGTGCTCGCGCCACATCTTGCCGATCGGAAAACGCACATCGACCCAATAGCCTATGGACTTGAGGCTCTGGCTCAAACGATCGATTACACCAACCTGTGCCATTAGCCCAAGCCCTCATCGCCGATTAACAAAGTTGAGTCGTTGAGAAATCGATGCGGTGGCACTGTCAGGTTCAACTGCGCCGGCATACCATCGTAAACACGGCCGGCAAGATCAAACTTCGATCCATGACACGGGCAGAAAAAGCCGCCGAGCCAATCGGGCCCCAGATCAACTGGTGCAACATCAGGTCGAAACGCCGGCGCACAGCCCAGATGAGTACACACGCCAATCATCACAAATATTTCGGGACGCATCGAACGATGTTGATTCTGCGCGTAGCCTGGCTGTTGTGCTTGTTCAGAAAGTGGATCGCGCACCGTCGCTTCTAGCGTCGCCAACGTCGCCAACGCCTCTTCGGTGCGACTAAGCACATAGACTGGCTGACCACGCCACTCGACTTTTATCAGTGCGCCTGGTTCGAGTTTGCTGATATCAACTTCAACTGGCGCGCCCAGTGCGCGTGCGCGTGCGCTGGGTCTGAAAGAAGATAAAAAGGGTATGGCTGTTGCCACTACACCAACACCGCCGGCTAAACTCGTCGCGAGTGTCAGAAAGTGACGTCTGCCGTGGTCGAGATCATCCGAAGTTACCGACATTCCTGGGGCATCCGTTTTGGTATTGGGAACGGTGTGAAAGCGCCCGGAATTATACACATAGTCACTTCAACCGGGCACCCGCCGGATCTGGGCCCCGAGCTGGCCCAGCTTCTCCTCGATACATTCGTACCCCCTGTCTATGTGATAGATGCGGTCCACCAGGGTCTCGCCATGCGCCATTAAGCCGGCCAGGACGAGTGAAGCGGATGCCCGCAGGTCGGTCGCCATGACCGGGGCAGCCGTCAACCGCTCCACCCCTTCGCTGACCAGGGTATTGCCCTCAAGTCGAATTCGCGCGCCCATGCGCTGCATTTCCAGCGCATGCTGGAAGCGGTTTTCGAAGACTGTCTCGGTAATGACAGCCACCCCCTCGGCTATCGAATTGAGCGCCGTGAACTGCGCTTGCATGTCCGTGGGAAAGGCCGGAAACGGTGCTGTGCGCAAATTCACAGCTTTTGGCCGCTGGCCAGCCATATCCAGTTCGATCCAGTCTTCGCCCGTCTCGATCCGGGCACCCGCCTCGGTGAATTTCAGCAACACCGCGTCCAGATGCTGCGGGCAGGCGCGCTTGACGCGCACGCGCCCACCGGTGATGGCACCTGCGGCCAGGTATGTACCGGCCTCAATGCGATCTGGCATTACCCTATAGTCTCCACCGCTCAAGCGCTCGACCCCCTCGATTTCGATCCTTGAGGTACCTGCGCCAGAAATACGGGCACCGAGCACACAAAGAAAATTTGCCAGATCCACAACCTCTGGCTCACGTGCGGCGTTCTCGATAATTGTTGTGCCCTTTGCCAGTGTCGCCGCCATCAGCAAATTCTCGGTGCCCGTTACGGTGACCTTGTCCATGACGATGCGCGCACCCGTCAAACGTCTGGCCTTCGCGCGTATGTAGCCACCGCTTAGATCGATATCGGCGCCCATTGCACGCAGCCCCTGCACATGCAGGTTGACCGGCCGCGCACCAATTGCACAGCCACCAGGCAGCGATACTTCAGCCGAACCGTAATGCGCGACCAGTGGACCAAGAACCAAAATGGACGCGCGCATAGTGCGCACCAGATCGTAGGGCGCACAAAGATCGTCAATCGTTCTGGCATCGACCTCCAGCCTCATTTGTTCGTCGACAGTTACCGTCACACCCATGCGTCCGAGTAATTCAACGGTCGTCGTTATGTCTCGCAAATGTGGAACGTTACTGACCGTCACGGGCTCGTCGGCCAACAGCGTCGCCGCAAGTATTGGCAGCGCAGCATTTTTGGCGCCCGAGACTACGATCGTCCCGTCGAGACGGCTGCCACCGGTGATTAGGAGTTTATCCAAGACGGGTTATTCCGCATCCGCCTCGGATGGCGTCAGCGTGCGCAGCGAAAGCGCATGAATCTCACGCCCGACGAGCTCACCCAATGCGTCGTAAACGGCCCGGTGCCGCGTGATTGTGCGCTTGCCGTCAAACACTTCGCTGATAACCAGGGCCTCGAAATGCCGCCCGTCGGGGCTTCGAACCGAGATCGTGGCATCCGGCATTGCCACGCGAATGAGCGCTTCAACTTCTACAGGGTCCATCAGGTCTACTCGGCATCTGGGACTGGAAGAGCATCATATTAAAGAATCCACGATCAGGCGAAATTCGCCGTATGCTATCGTTCCCCATACACCACCCCGGTGGACAAACACATCCAAGATGCTTATTTATGCTGCGGCCATCATTGCTGGATTCCTGCTCCTGGTCTGGGGTGCGAATCGCTTTGTGGTCGGTGCTGCCGCAACTGCCCATAACCTTGGTGTCTCCAACCTGCTTATCGGGCTTACGGTCGTAGGATTTGGCACTTCTGCTCCGGAAATCCTAGTCTCGATCAATGCTGCCGCTTCCGGCAACCCGACCCTCGCTATCGGCAACGCCATCGGCTCAAACATTGCCAATATCGCATTGATACTGGGCATTACGGCGCTGGTGCAGCCACTGCGCGTCCGTTCACAGACCTTGCGTCGCGAGCTGCCGGTGCTGCTTGCGGTGACCATGCTGACGCTGCTGCCTTTCCTCGATCTGAATCTCAGTCGCCCAGAGGGCTTTGCCTTGCTGGGTGGATTGGGACTGATGATGTACTGGCTGGTGCGAGTCGAACTTGAATCCAGTGTTGGTGATCCCATGGCAGCCGAGCTCGAGCAGGAAATCCGAGCCGACATGACTATGTACTCCGCAATTGGAATGTTACTCGTTGGCTTAATTATTTTGCTGGCGAGTTCGCATATGCTGGTATGGGCTGCAACTCATGTCGCCAAAGAATTGGGCGTTAGCAACCTGGTCATCGGCTTGACTATCGTTGCGTTGGGAACTTCGTTACCGGAACTGGCGGCATCGCTTACCGCAGCGTTAAAAAATCACCATGACCTGGCCATCGGCAATGTCATTGGATCAAATATGTACAACCTGCTGGCAGTGCTTGGAGTTGCGGGCGCCATCGCACCGACCGATTTCGAACGGGAGGTATTAACCCGGGATTTTCTGGTTCTGATCGGCCTGACGATCGCCCTTTTCGCAATGGCTTACAATATTGGTGGTGAAGGCAACATCAAGCGCTCGGAGGGCGCGGCGCTGGTTTTGGCCTTTTTCGGCTATATGGGTTTTGTCATCTCTGGAAGTTTATGAGCCAACCAGCAGGAAAACAGACGCTACCGGATCCGCTGCAGATTATAGCGATGGCCCGGCGTGTGCTTGCGGTCGAAGCCCAGGCCGTCAAGCAACTGGAAAGCCGGGTTGGAGACGAATTCGTCGAGGCGTGCAGTCTGTGTCTGAATTGTCGCGGTCGTATCGCTGTCACCGGCATTGGCAAGTCGGGCCACATCGCCGGCAAAATTGCATCCACGCTTGCCAGCACCGGCAGTCCGGCGTTTTTTCTGCATCCTGGTGAAGCCAGTCACGGCGACGTGGGGATGATTACTACAGAAGATGTAGTCATCGCTGTATCCAACTCCGGCGAAACCGCCGAGTTGGTAATACTGTTGCCGCTGATCAGAAGACTGGCCGCGCCCTTGATTACACTGACCGGTAAACCGAATTCGACGCTTGCCACGTCGGCAACGGTCAATCTCGATGTCAGTGTCGCTGAAGAAGCATGTCCGCTCAATCTTGCGCCCACCGCGAGCACAACCGCAACACTCGCTACCGGTGACGCGCTGGCATTATCGTTACTCGAAGCACGTGGATTTACTGCCGAGGATTTTGCACGCTCACACCCTGGTGGTCGTCTCGGCCGGCGGCTGCTAGTGCGGGTAGAGGACGTAATGCATACAGGCAGCGCCATCCCACAGGTGTTGGTTGATACTTCTCTAAAAGACGCCTTACTCGAGATGACAGCAAAGGGGCTCGGTATGACCGGAATTGTTAATAGCGACGGTAGTGTGGCGGGGGTTTTTACCGACGGTGATTTGCGCCGTACGCTTGATCAGCCAGTGGATATACACGAGACGCCTATCTCAGAATTAATGACTGGCAACTGCAAAACGGCAACGCCTACCATGCTTGCGTCCGAAGCGGTCAGCCTGATCGAATCACACAAGATCACTGGGTTATTGGTAGTCGATGAAAATCAACATCTGGTTGGCGCCCTGAACATCCACGACCTGTTTCGTGCTGGTGTGATGTAAGGCGAATCGCAGCTTGCAATTCAACTTGAAAACACTGGCATTACGTGCGGCGGCGATCCGCTTGGTTGCTATCGATGTCGATGGCGTGCTGACCGACGGCCGTCTGTATTACAGCGATGACGGCGAAGAGCTTAAAGCCTTCCACTCCCACGATGGTTTGGGGCTGCGGCGACTCATTGAGGCTGGTATTGAACCGGCAATAATCTCGGCGCGCAATTCGAAGGCTGTTAAGCGGCGCATGAAGGAGCTCGGCGTCACCAATGTGCACCTGGGCTGTAATGACAAGGGCGCTATCGTGGACAAACTGTTGCACGCGGGGGGGCTGGGCCGTAAAGAGCTGGCGGCAATTGGCGACGATCTCCTTGATCTGCCGATGCTCAAGCGCGCCGGTCTTGCGGTCGCGGTTGCTGACGCACATCCGGATTTACGCCAGGCGGCTGACTGGGTGACAAAAAAACCGGGCGGTCGCGGTGCGGTACGGGAACTGTGTGATTTTATTCTGACGGCGCAAGACCAGAAATGATGCCACGAAATATAGTAATTGCAGTCGTCCTAATGGCCGCGGTTACCGCAAGCTGGCTCCTGCTCGATCGGCGCGAAGCGCCGGATGAAATTCGCGGCCCGGCACCTGATTCAGGCTACTATTTGCGTGGAGCGGTTATTGAAGGCATGGGTGTGGACGGAAACCGTCTGTATACGCTGAGTGCCGAACGGATACAGCAAAAGCCGTCGAACAACAGCGTGTCACTAGTCAACGTGGATCTGGAATACGCTGGCGGCGATGAACAACCATGGCGACTGACGGCCGACACCGGCAGTATTCCCGCCGCAGGCGATCGTATTGAACTCATCGGCAACGTGAAGATCGAAGAAACTCTGTTCATCGGCCCAGAAAAAACGATCGTGACGACGCCCGAGTTGGACGTAGATTTGCGCGCACATTTGGCCACAACTGATACCGATGTGCGTATTGAACGCGGAAACTATCTGCTAACAGCGGTCGGTTTACGGGCCGATTTGAAGGACAGGAAACTGAGACTACAATCCGAGGTGCATGGCAATTTCTTACCCTGACTGGCGCGCCATTCTGATCGCGCTAACACTGAGCCCGGCGGCAGCTGCCCAGGATACGCCGATCCTACTGGATGCGGCGACTACTGATTTTGACCGGGGTAAGCAACGCCTGTTGTTCGAAGAGGTTTCGATCAAACGCGGCACGCTCGGTATATCTGCCGATCGCGCCGACACTTCGCAGCTGGATTTTGCCGACAGCGTCTGGGTGTTCCAGGGTTCAGTCAAGATTTATAGTGACAATGCCGACGTCACGGCACAGCGGGCGGAAATGGAGTTTGTCGATCATCAGCTGCAGCGCGCCACAATCACCGGTAGCCCGGCATTGCTCAGCCATGCAAACGATGCCTCCATGAACGTACGTGCAACTGAAGCTGTCGTAACCTTCAATAATAGTCAACTCAACAACGTTACGCTAAGAGGCCAACCAGCCGAGTTTGAACACACGGCCGATAATACTGAAGCCGCGATTACCAAGGGCACCGCCGGTAGGCTCATTTATGACCTGGAGCGCTCCACCATCACACTCGCGGATGATGCGTGGGTTGCCCAGGGGGACAATGAAATACGAGGCGAGGAGATAGTCTATGACATCGTCGCACAACGTATCGTTGCAGGCGGCGATCAAAACGGAGACCGCGTGCGAATAACGATTACCCCGCCACCAAGCAGCGAAACCACTGAAGACGATTCCAGTCAATGAGCACACTGCAAGCTGACGCGATCAGCAAAAGCTTCAGCAGCCGAAAAGTTGTCAACGATATGTCGTTGCAAGTAAGCAGCGGTGAAGTTGTCGGCTTACTCGGCCCCAATGGCGCCGGCAAGACCACCGCGTTCTACATGATTGTCGGTTTGATTCCCTGCGATTCGGGACGAATTGTTCTCGACGATCGCGACATAACGCAACTACCGATGCATCGCCGGGCAAGGCTGGGTGTGGGCTACCTGCCACAGGAAGCTTCGGTATTCAGAAAACTGACGGTTGCGCAAAACATAATGGCCATACTTGAGACCCGCCCGGACATGGACAACGCGGCACGGGAAAGTAGCCTGGAAGAACTGCTGGAAGACTTACACATCGGCCACATCCGCAACAGCCCAGGCATGGCACTTTCAGGCGGCGAGCGCAGACGCGCCGAAATCGCGAGGGCATTGGCAGCTGAGCCCTCCTTCGTGCTTTTGGACGAACCCTTCGCCGGTGTGGACCCAATATCGGTGCTGGATATCCAGCGAATCATTGCCCAGCTCACAGAACGCAATATCGGTGTCCTGATTACGGATCACAATGTGCGCGAGACACTTGGAATTTGCGAAAGGGCGTATATCCTCAATGAAGGTAAGGTCATTCTTGACGGTCAGCCAGACGAAGTACTGACTGACCAGCGGGTTCGAGAGGTGTATTTGGGTGAAGACTTCAGACTGTAAAGAGGGCGCCTGCCCGCGGATGGCCCGCGCCCGCCGATAAACCCAGGATTATGTTAAAACCATCCTTGCAACTGCGTATCGGTCAGACCCTGACCATGACCCCGCAGTTGCAGCAGGCCATACGCCTGTTGCAATTACCGGTAATGGATCTGCAGGCGACCATCCAGGAGGCGCTGGAGGGTAACGTAATGCTCGAAAACGTCGAGGAATTTGTCGACGTCAAATCTGAGGAAAAAACCGAAACCGGTCCCGATAAAACACGCGAAGAAGCCGTCCTCGACGATGCATGGCGTGAACCCAAACTGACCGCTTCAGCGGAAGGCAGCTACAACTCGGGACTGCCACCGATCAGCCAGGACATCGAGGACACGAGTGGTCAAACACTGCACGAGTACCTGTTGTGGCAAGTAGAGATCGAAGACTGTACACCGCGCGAGCATGTTATCGCTGGAGCAATCATTGATGCCATCAACGAGGAAGGCTACCTGATAGATGATTTCGAAACGATTCGTCAAACGCTTGGCGAAGATTTCGCCTGCAATGATGAGGAAATCGGCACCGTACTGCATCTGGTCCAGCGCTTCGATCCAGCCGGTGTAGCCTCACGCAATTTGTGTGAATGCCTGACTTTGCAACTGCATCAACTTGATGAAGATACACCGGGCTTGCTGGCTGCCTACGGCATCACCGAAGACGAAGAGCTGCTCACGCTAATCGCAGACAACGAACTTTCAGCCCTGCGACGAAGACTCAATGTCAGCGATACAGAAGTCGCCGAAGCGGTTGCGCTGGTCCGCTCCCTGCATCCCAAACCTGGCAACGCTATTACGCCACGCTCGGCTGACTATGTCGTGCCGGATGTTTACGTCCGAAAAGTAGACGACCGCTGGGTTGTGGAAGTAAATAGTGCTCTGTTGCCAAAATTGCGCGTTAACAGTAACTATGCCGGCGCACTACGCGGCGAGGGTGACCACAGCATTTTGCGAACCCAGTTACAGGAGGCGCGCTGGCTGGTGCGCAGCCTGGAAATCCGCAATGAAACACTGCTCAAGGTGGCCCGCTCTATCGTTGAACGCCAACACGAATTCCTTGAAAAAGGCGAAGAATCAATGACCCCTATGGTGCTGCGCGATGTCGCGGAAGCTATTGAAATGCATGAATCCACGGTCTCCCGCGTTACAACAAACAAGTACATGCACACGCCCCGCGGGGTCATCGAATTGCGCTATTTTTTCTCCAGTCATGTGGGGTCGGTCGATGGAGAAGAGCGATCTTCTATCGCAATTCGAGCTATGATCAAGAAAATGATCTCTAATGAAGACGCGGCAAAGCCGCTGAGTGATAACAAAATTGCAAAAAAGTTATTGGAAGCTGATGTCACGGTGGCGCGGCGCACCATAGCCAAATACCGCGAAGCAATGAATATCCCCGCTTCCAGCTTGAGAAAACGACGTACCGTCAAATAGGAGGCACTATATGCACCCGACGATTACTGGCCACCATATCGAGGTTACGCCCGCGCTGCGTGACCGAATTGCCTTGAAAATGAAAAAACTACGGCGGCATTTCGATCATGTCACCGATGTGCACGTAACGCTGTCAGTGGAAAAACAACGCCACGAAGCCGAAGCAACCATGAACGTGAGCGGGGCTAAGCTTTATGCCAGCTCGGTCGAAGAAGATATGTATGCTGCCATTGATGGCCTGATTGACAAGCTTGACCGGCAGATCAAGAAACACAAAGAGAAACTAACGGATCATCATGCGAGAGATGCGGACAAAAGCAAGTTCAACTGAGGCACCGTCGCTTAGCGACGCGCCAGTCACACTCGAGGGAATCCTCGATCCCGATCGTGTGTTGTGCGATATTCGTGCGCGCAGCAAAAAACATGCGTTGGACCTGCTTAGCGAAACCCTGTCCAGCGGCGAACAGCGCCTGCATAAACTAGAGATATTTGATTGCCTGGTAAGCCGCGAACGTCTGGGCAGTACAGCGATCGGCTGTGCCGTGGCAATCCCGCACGCCCGCGTCAACACACTTTCAGATCTGCGGGCAGCGTTCGTTCGACTGGCAGAACCAGTTGCTTTCGATGCGGCAGATGGCAAGCCCGTGCGTTTCCTGTTTGGCCTGCTGGTACCTGATGGGGATGAAGAAAAACACCTGCGTTTGCTGTCTACAATTGCACAGATGCTGGCCCGGGATTTGTTTCGCAAGTCGCTGGACGAAGCACGCGACGCAGACGAGTTATACAACATCCTGATAAGTTTCGAGCCCACGGCAAAGTTCACGGACGATGCGCCTGATCATAGTTAGCGGACTGTCGGGCTCCGGCAAATCCGTCGCCCTCCACATGCTCGAAGACCTTGGGCACTACTGCATCGATAATATTCCGGTAACGCTACTCAAATCCTTTGTCCAGGGGACTGTGCAAACCAAAGAGCGCGCCTACGAAAGAACGGTGGTTGGTGTCGACGCACGCAATCGCCCTAGCGACCTGGCGAATCTGCCATCAATTGTCAGAGAAATTCGTGCTAGCGGTATTGAGTGCGATGTGCTTTTTTTGCATGCCGATGAGCCAACACTCATCAAGCGGTATCGCGAAACACGACGCAAGCACCCGCTCAGTGGGGAGGGCGTCGGTTTACAGCAGGCTATCGCGCGGGAAAGCGTGTTGCTGGAGCCAGTCGCAAGTGAAGCAGACCTTATTATCGACACAAGTACGACCAGCGTGCACGATTTGCGCGAACTGATCCGGGAACGTGTTGCCGCCCGCCGCGAATCGCAATTATCGTTACAGTTTCAGTCTTTTGGCTACAAGAACGGCTTGCCGGCGGACGCGGACATTGTGTTCGACGTGCGTTGCCTGCCAAATCCCTACTGGGTTCCCAGTCTGCGAGGGCAAACAGGTCGTGATCCGGAGGTCGTTGAATGGCTGTCAAATCAATCGGATGTCAATGACATGCTGGAATCGATTGCCGGCTATCTGCAACGATGGATACCGGAGTTCCTGCGCAGTAATCGCAGTTATCTGACGGTGGCAGTCGGCTGTACCGGTGGACAACATCGTTCGGTCTATCTGGTCGAGCGCCTGGCCGATTCATTTCAGGACGCTAGCGAGCAGGTGTTGGTCCGTCACACCGGCTTAAAGTTCTGATTATTAAGTAACTTTCGAGTCGACGCCAATTGTTGCATTGCATGAAGCAACAGCCTCAGGGTATTCTAAGCAAACAACAAACCTTGGGAGGCGCCGGTTGCTGGAATTCGACGTAAAAGTCAGAAGCCGACGCGGGCTGCATGCGCGGCCAGCGGCACAGGTTGTCGCAATGACCAGCGAATTCGACAGCGATGTTCGATTGATCTATGAAGATCGTAACGTCGATGGAAAAAGCATTCTGGGCTTACTTGTTCTCGCCGCGCCACACGGCGCCAACCTGCGTGTACAGCTTGACGGTCCCGATGAAAAGAATGCTGGCGATCGTCTACAAGCGCTGTTCGACTCACTGCCAACCTTAACTACAGCCAATCTATCGGCCGAATAATCCATGTCGTTGATGCTCAACGGCACCGGTGTATCGCGTGGGATCGCGATCGGCCGTGTCAGGTTGTTGCACGAAATCCAGCCACGCGTGGTCGCCAGCCACATCCGACCCGGGGAACTCAATCAGGAGATTAAACGCGTAACGTCTGCCATGCACGCAGTTATCACTGAGTTACGAGAACTTGAATCCAAACTGAAAAACAAAGTGCCCGCAGAAATCATGGCATTTTTTGACAGCCATCTCCTGATGCTCGAAGACCAGACTCTCTCGCAACCTGTTATCGAACTGATCCGGAAAAATCAATACGTCTCGGAGTGGGCACTTGCAGTACACCGTGACAACCTGGTGGCCATGTTCGCGAACATTGAAGATCCCTATTTGCGCCAACGCGCCGAAGACGTGGAAAACGTCATCGCAAAGGTTTTGCATGAGTTGAGCGGAAACAAGCAATCGAAGGCAAAACCCGACGATGAATATGTCGTCGTAACACAAAACCTTGCCCCGGCCGATGTGATCGAACATCAACATGATGGCATGCGCGGCCTGGTGTGTACGCATGGTGGCAAGATGAGTCACGCAGCCATTGTCGCGCGCAGTCTGCGTATACCTGCCATTACCGGTGCGCACCCGGCATTGGACTTACTGCATGAAGGCGATGAAGTCATAGTTGATGGGGCCACCGGAATGGTCGTTGCAAGTCCGGATGCACGCTCGCTAGAGCACTATCGTCGGGTACAAAGGAGTGAAAGAAAGCGCACCCGTGAGCTTAAGGCGCTGCGCGACAAGCCAGCCAGGACACGTGACAACGTCCAGATTGAGCTGTTGGCCAATGTCGATACACCGGCTGATGCGACCGAGGCACGACGACTTGGTGCCGAAGGAATTGGTCTGTTCCGGTCAGAAGCGCTGTATCTCAATCGGGACGATTTACCGGACGAACGCGAACAACTTGGAATCTATCGCCGTTTGTTGCGATCCATGCACGGACGACCTGTCACCTTGCGCACTATGGACATCTGGCCCGGAATGAGTCACGGCCTGCCGCAACACCTTCCAGTTCCGGAACACCCTGCTCTAGGCCTGCGTGGCATACGTCTTTGCCTCACACATCCCGAGATCTTCGAACCGCAGTTGAGGGCCATGCTGCGTGCCTCGACAACCGGACCGATTCGGATCTTGCTGCCTATGATCAGCAATGTAACGGAGGTGTTGGCCGCACGCACAATGATCGAGCGAATCAGACGAGAGTTGATTGACAGCAAAAGGGACGTTGCACCAGACATCCAGGTGGGCGTGCTGATTGAGGTGCCCGCGGCAGCCCTGATAAGTCGGATGTTCGTGCCACATGTCGATTTTCTGGCGATCGGCACAAACGATCTGGTGCAATATACGCTGGCGGTGGATCGTGAGGATGATGAAGTGCAGTACCTGTATGACCCACTGCACCCGGCGGTGCTGCAACTGATCAGCGATGTAATAGCGACCGGAAAACGCGCGGACAAGCCTGTCATCCTGTGTGGTGAGCTGGCGTCTGACCCGCGCGTCTGCCGGCTCTTACTGGGTCTGGGCCTCAGGCACCTCAGCGTGCACCCTTCATCATTGCTCGAAGTCAAAGACGCTATTTTGCGGACAGATATTTCCAAAATCGCTTCCCGTGCGCGCAAGGCGCTCGGCTGTGAGAGTCGCGGACGAATGGAACGTTTGCTGGATCGGCTAATCGACCACGACTAGTCCCACTCCGCGACCCTCTGCCGCCTGAGCAAAATGTCCGTTACACTGCGCGGCGACCGATCATGTTGGTGGCGGATTCGATGACCACAGAAGCGACGGAAAAACGCACTACGCACCTGGAGAGGATTCGCGCTGCAATGCAGGGCGGTACGATGGTTCCTGTGCGACGCATGATGCTGTCGCTGGCACCGGCGGAGATCGCGCGTTTACTGGAATCACTCCCGCCAAGTGAACGTGGCTATGTCTGGGAACTGGTCGATCCCGATGACGAAGGCGAAGTACTCGTACATGTCAACGACGAGGTGCGGGCCGGCTTGATCGGCTTGATGGAAGCCGACGAACTGGTCGCTGTCACCGGCGGCATGGAAGTCGACGATCTCGCTGACCTGCTTACCGATCTTCCCGAAACGGTGATCAGCCGTGTTCTGCGGTCCATGAAAGAACTGGACCGCGAACGTCTGGAATCCGTGCTGGCGTATCACGAAGACAGCGCCGGCGGTTTGATGAACACCGACACAATAACGGTGCGCCCGGACGTCACTATCGATGTGGTGTTGCGTTACCTGCGTATGCACGTTGACGTTCCCGATCGAACTGACATGTTGTTTGTGGTAAATCGCTATGGCAAATACCTAGGTACAGTATTTCTGACGCGTCTTTTGACCAATGACGAAGAAAGTACTGTCGGTGAAATCATGGACACGTCACTTGAAGGCATTACTGACGATACACCGGCCACACAGGTTGCAACGCAATTTGAAACCCTCGACCTGGTATCGGCACCGGTCGTTGACGCAGAAGGCACGCTGCTAGGGCGCATTACTATTGACGATGTCGTCGACGTAATTCGTGACGAGGCAGAACACTCGCTGATGAGCATGGCCGGTCTGGATGAAGAGGACGACATGTTCGCACCGGTAATCGCCAGTGCGCGGCGTCGTGCGATTTGGTTGGGGGTAAATCTGGCCACCGCTTTTGTGGCCGCCAGAGTTGTCGGCATGTTCGAGGCAACTATTGAACAGGTCGTGGCACTGGCTGTACTGATGCCCATTGTGGCCAGTATGGGTGGTATTGCCGGTAGCCAGACATTGACGCTTATGATTCGCGGCCTGGCACTCGGTCAGATCGAACGGTCCAACGCACGTTGGCTGATGATGAAGGAGTCCGCGGTAGGCCTGCTCAATGGACTAATTTGGGCGGCTGTCGTGGCCATAGTCACGTTGCTGTGGTTTGGATCCTGGCGAATCGGCGCGGTTATCGCTGCAGCATTGGTGATCAATCTGCTGATCGCGGCCATTTCCGGCGTCGCAATACCGGTGATCCTGAGGCGTATGAGTATCGATCCGGCGTTGGCGGGTTCGGTAGTACTGACTACGGTTACCGACGTGGTCGGCTTCATGTCATTCCTTGGTCTCGGCGCGCTGTTTTTGACCTGACAATGCCGCAAGCATGTGCTGTGGAGCCTCCAGAGCATGTACCGGATCTCCCGCTAGAAAAGGCTCAAGCTTGCGTTTGCGTTCCATGCAATCGTGATAGCCAAGCTGAATCAACTCTTTGCAAAAGCCCTGTTGAAATAACAGGTAGCTCATCAGCTGGCGGCCGCTGCTCTTATGCCCACCCACGCCGCGTAACAGCATGCGCACTGATCTGGGAAATTCCTCGGCATGTTTCTGTGCAATGTGCCGAATATCAACACTTGGAACGATAATGTGCGTGTCGATTCGTTTTAACGGCGCCCAGGGTGTCTTGCGCAGAGTCCCGGCCGGTACCTGCCCGACCACCTGATTGATACGGGTCAGTCTTTCCAGATCGGCATACAAGCCATCTAGAAAGATCGTGTCGAGCATATAGCCGGCAATTTGCCCGAAACTCGGCGCCTGCTCATCGCTGTCGGGCTTGAGCTTGGTGTGTTCATCGCGCGAACCGATCACCAGCAAGCGGTCAGCACCGAGGTGCACTGCCGAACTGAGTGGTGCAGCCTCACGAATCGCCCCGTCTCCATAGTGTTGATCGCCCAGATGCTCAGGCGGAAAAATAAACGGCATGGCGGTCGAAGCCATCAGGTGATTAACGGTAAGTTGTTCACGCCGTCCCTCACGGCGTGGACGCAACCACGGACGTAGCCGCTGCGCGCCCTGGAAAAACGACACAGCTCTCGCCGATGAATAACCCGACGCGGTAATGCCGACGGCATCCAAAGCGCCCGACGCAATGCCCTCCGCTATGCGTTCGAATCGAATATGGTTGGTCAGCAGTTCGCGTAGCGGTTCATTGTCGAGCAGAGAATCCGGATTCCTGGAACGCAAACCACCGAATACGAACGCGGCAAGCCAGTGTGCACTGGTCCGCAATACCGTGCCCCAATCGCTACGGAAAACCTGGTCAGTGGTGAAATTTGCCCACACCTGGTTAAGCCGCCGCACGCCCAATTGAAAATGTGTTGCGTGTGTCGCCAGCACCGCGGCGTTTATCGACCCTGCCGACGTTCCCGTGATAACGCGAAACGGTGTTGGTGAGCCATGCGGTAATATCTCAGCAATCGCCTTGAGTACCCCCACCTGATAAGCCGCCCGGGCACCGCCACCGGGCAGTACCAGGCCAATCGTGGGTCTGGGGCTGTCCTGATTCATCCGTTAAATCTGCATGTCCATCAATGCATTATCACTCAGGCATCTGACGGCGCAAGGAACCCGATCAACCCAATTGCAGCCAGGGCCGTGGATGGAGACAATGCAAGAGAAATTTCCAGTGAGGGTGCCAGGCATGCGCGGTTATCTGATTGGCCTATCTTTGCTGTTGGCAACGATTCCCGTGCTGGCAGGCCCCGTGGTCGGAGAGTTGGCCCCGGATTTCCGCTTACAGGACCAAAACGGAAAATGGCACACGCAGGCAGACTATCACGGGCAATGGGTGGCGCTCTATTTCTACCCCAAGGACGACACTCCCGGCTGCACCACAGAAGCCTGTGCATTTCGTGACGATATCTTCAAATTTAAGAAAATGAATGTCGCGATACTGGGCGTGAGTCTCGATGACGTAGAATCGCACAAGAAGTTTGCCGAGAAATACTCTCTTCCGTTTCCATTATTGGCGGACATCGATCACATTGCCGCAAACCGTTACGGTGTCGTGCGCAACATGGGGATCAAGAAAATTGCCAAACGCCAGACCTTTCTGATCGACCCTGACTGCCGCATCGCCAAACACTACGAAAAGGTTGATCCGGATGTGCACTCCGAACAAGTGCTGTCGGATTTGCGGGAATTGATGACCGCAGATGCGCAATAGGAATGGGTCGTTGGCGTCCGCCACCGGCTAAATCGACTCCCTACATAACCGCGCAGGGATTTGCGGTACTTCAAGAGGAGCAGTCCGCGCTGTGGCGTCGGCGCCGCGATGTCGTAACAGCCTTGTCTGCTGCAGCAGCCGAAGGCGATCGTTCAGAAAACGCCGAGTATATCTACCGGAAAAAGGAGTTGGCCGGAATCGATCGCCGCATTCGCTACCTGCAAAAACGCCTGCCGGAACTCAAAGTTGTGCGGGAAAGCCCTGCGGCAGACCAGGTCTATTTTGGCGCCTGGGTCAAACTGGAGCGCGACGACGGCAGTGAGGTCGAGTATCGCATAGTCGGTCCTGACGAAATCGATCAACAACCCAATTACATCAGCCTCGACTCACCGGTAGCGCGCGCTTTGCTAAAAAAATATGCGGATGACGAGGTTACGGTTAAAATAGGCGACAACGAAGAGACGCTGTGGATCCAAGCTATTCGATACGAACCGGAATCGGATTTGTGACAACAGCGCTTTCGCTAACGCTATTCACGGTCGTGCAAACCCAATGAAGAAGCTCAAAAATGAAAACGCGCTGGTTAAAGAGGCACTACGTGTCGTAATGGAGGACGCCGTACGCCGCAAGATTGTCGAATTCGAGGCCACTGATTCGGCCAGCGACAAGATTCAGTACGCCTACCGCCTGCTTGTGCACGACAAAAAAATTATCCCGCTCCCGAACGACAAAATATCGCTACCGATGATCAAACACCGTCTGGCCAGCTGGATACTGCACGAGCTGCCGGAGGATCATCCTTTGCGAAAATAGTTGCGCGATCAGTCGGCTGTGCAGACAAACCGTCCCGTGGCCAAACCTAGGACAGCGTGACCGGGTTTTGACGATTGCGTTTCAGTTCACGTACACCGGCATCCAGCCCTTCCAGCGTAAGCGGAAACATCCGATCCTGCATCAGCTCACGTGTGATCCTCGCCGAGGGGATGTGTTTCCACGCGCCGACGGGCTCGGGATTGAGCCAAATGGCAAAGGGGAAATGTTCTAGAACTCTTTGCATCCACACCAATCCCGATTCTTCATTCCAATGCTCAATACTGCCACCTGCCACCGTGATCTCATACGGACTCATCATGGCGTCGCCCACAAAAATTACCCGATAGTCTTTGCTGAAAGTACGCAGCACTTCGTAGGTAGGCGTGCGCTCAGCATGGCGGCGATAATTATCCTTCCACAAATTCTCGTAGACGAAGTTGTGAAAATAAAAATACTCCATATGCTTGAATTCGCTGCGTACCGCTGAGAACAGTTCCTCGCAAACCCGTACATAAGGGTCCATCGAACCGCCGACATCAAAAAACAGCAGCAACTTCATCGCATTGTGGCGCTCCGGCACCATCTTTATGTCCAGCCAGCCGGCGTTGCGGGCTGTTGCATTAATCGTATCGTCCAGATCGAGTTCGTCTGCCGCACCCTCACGGGCAAACCGCCGCAATCGTCGCAACGCCAACTTTATGTTCCGCGTTCCCAATTCCACGGAATCATCAAGGTTGCGATAAGCCCTCTTGTCCCAGATTTTGACGGCGCTGCGCTGACCGGCGCCCTCCTGACCAATGCGCACGCCCTCCGGGTTATAACCGTGCGCACCAAATGGTGAAGTCCCGGCTGTGCCAATCCACTTGTTACCGCCCTGGTGCCTGTCGTCCTGTTCTGCAAGACGGTCACGCAAGCTTTGCATCAATTCTTCCCAACCACCCAGCGCTTCGATGCGCTGTTTTTCTTCTTCACTGAGCATAAGTTCGGCTTGCTTGCGCAACCATTCCAGTGGAATCTCGCCGGCAATTTCGGCAAACCTCATTTCGGCGCCTTGAAAGTGTGCCGCAAATACCTGATCGTAGCGATCGTAGTGCCGCTCATCCTTTATCAGACAGGCACGGGCGAGATAGTAAAAATCCTCTACGTCCGCGCTGGCAACGCGTTTTTCCAGCGCTGCCAGCAGCGCCAGGAACTCGGTAATCGAAACAGGCAGCCCGGCCTTTTTGAGTAAGAAAAAGAACTCAACGAGCATTGCGTTTATCGAGAAAAACCAAACGCTCGAACAAGTGCACGTCCTGCTCGTTTTTGAGCAAAGCACCGTGCAGCACAGGAATGGTCTTGCGCGCATCCTTGCCGCGCAGTGTTTCGACTGGTATGTCCTCGGCCAGCAGTAACTTGATCCAGTCCAGTAGTTCTGAAGTGGATGGTCGTTTCTTGAGACCCGGTACATCGCGTACTGCGAAAAAAGAATTGAGTGCTTCTTGCAGCAGGTCTTTTTTCAGATCCGGAAAATGTACCTTCACGATTTTTTTCATCGTATCGTGATTCGGAAACGCAATGTAGTGAAAAAAACAACGCCGCAAGAATGCATCCGGCAGCTCTTTCTCATTGTTGCTCGTGATTATCACGACCGGACGATTTTTAGCCTGCACCAGCTCCTGCGTTTCATAAACAAAAAATTCCATGCGATCGAGCTCCTGTAACAGATCGTTGGGGAACTCGATGTCTGCCTTATCAATTTCGTCGATCAGAAGTACCGGCCGCTGATCGGAAACAAATGCCTCCCACAGCTTGCCACGCAAAATATAGTTGGAAATGTCTTTGACCTTGTCATCACCAAGCTGGGAATCACGCAACCTGGCAACGGCATCGTACTCATACAAGCCTTGCCGCGCCTTGGTTGTCGACTTGATGTGCCACTCATGCAGCGGCATGCCCAGCGACCGGGCAATCTCCTCAGCTAGCTGCGTCTTGCCTGTGCCGGGCTCGCCCTTGACCAACAAGGGTCGCTGCAGCGTGACGGCCGCGTTTACGGCCATCTGCAAATCGTCATCAGCAATATAAGTGTCTGTACCGGAGAATCTGTTGTCATTCATCCGGCCATTGTACCGCCCCACTGGGGTGCCGAATACACCACCAGTGAGGATCTCTAACCGGCGATATAGCGTTCCAGCTGCTCGATGGTCAGTTGCTGCTCGGCGATGATGGCTTTAACAAGATCTCCCATGGAGACAACTCCAACGACTTTATCCTGATCCAGGATCGGCAGATGCCGAACTCGTTTTTCCGTCATCAACGCCAGGCTTTGTTCTATGGTTTGTTGGGGTGGCGCATAAATTACTCGCTTGGTCATGATGTCTTTAACCGCGGTACTCTCCGAAGCCCGCCCTTTCAGTATCACGTTACGGGCATAGTCTCGTTCGGAGATCACACCAACGAGCTTGTCGCCATCCATAACTAACAAGGCGCCAATCTTTTTTTCCGCCATCAGGTGGATCGCATCATAGACCGTGGCATCGGGACGTATCGAGTAGATTGCGTTCCCTTTGGTGTTCATTAATTGACTGATGGTGTTCATTTCAGATCTCCTTTGCGTCAAACATGACGCGACTCCCTGAACAACAACAGGGCTACCGTGGCCGGAACAATCACACCCAACAAACTGACCCACATCGGTACTTGCCAGTTTTCGATGACAATTTCAGTACTCAGAAGCAGGCGCAGCAAATGTGCCAGCGTGACCAATCCAAATAGAACGATGGCTAACAGTGTCCCCATTTTCATAGAGTTTACCTCGAATCTGGGCCCATCCGTAGCATAACGCAGACTAGACAAACCGGCTCGGGTCAGAGACCGGGTCTGAGCAACAAACGGTGATCGGCGTTGCCGGGCAGAAACGGCGCTGGTATGCCAGCCGCCCAATCCGCGTGCCCCGCGCCGTAGTACGGTGACAATGGATGCCCGCTCTGCCCGCCCGGCATATGGAAGTAGCCGGTCGCCTCACGACCGGGTGAAACGGCCATGCGCTGAGAGGCCCCGAACGTGGGGCTCTGCACCCGCGGCATATTGCTATCACCCGGTAGCGCAAGCGCCGGCATGTTTAGCCACCGGGACAAAGCCGGCACACCGTAAGTCAATGGATGCACGATTTGCGTTGTGTTGCGCTCACCCCACGTGCGATCAGCCAAAGTGCCGTCAAATTGGTCGAAATAGTCGATCGTAGAATCAACGATTGCGATTAAGAAATCTTCCCAACTTACATACGCCGGTGGCAACAAATGTGCCGGTCGCTCCTCGATCACTTGCCACACGGGGCGTTCCAGCTGGCTGTGATGATTGAGCTCAAAATCGGGTAGCTGCTCGCGTGTTCCCGCCAACAGCGATGCTGTAACCGTTGCGATCGTATCCAATCGAAACGCGCGCACCAAACGGTAGCCAGCCGATTCTACAGAGGCATGACCGCCCCATTCCTCAATGAGCTTTCGCATCTCACCGCGCCCGGCTCGCTTTGCCACAATTTCCTCCGTAAGCAATCGCAAAGCCAGGTCACGCCAGCGTTGCAAAAACAACGCCCGATCGTCTAACTGGATCGCAAGCATTTCATCGATATTCAGGACACTGCGTGCACGCAATCCATCACGTATCTGTTTGGGACGTGCCCCGAGCGGGTGATCGCCTTCACCCAATAAACGCAACCAATCGCCGTCGACAGTGCGGGCATTAGCTGTCCAGATCAGCCCTTCCGGTGGATCAATAATGCGTGGAAAGTCCTCGGGTGCAGTCCAACCCTGCCAGCCGGCACCTCCGGCCCAGGATGCCGGTGTTGCAGGATCAAAACCGACACGTCGCGGAATCTGCCCCATGATGGTCCAGCCTATGCGGCCGTCCGCATCGGCAACGACATAGTTTTGCGGTGGTGCCCCAACCCGATTCGCTGCAGCGATGGCCTGCTCGACGTTGCGCGCCTGTTCGAACCTGGCAATACCTGCATTGCTGGCCTGCGGCAGATGCGGGAGCCAGCGCAAAGCGCGCGTTCGGCCACGAAAATCCTGATCCATCACTGGACCCCAGATAGTTTCTCGAATGGCCAACTCAACTGTCGCATTACCCTTTACGACAATTGGTTCGATCACTTCTTCAAATTCACGCCAACCTGACGGTGTCCTGTATTGCTCCGGGTTGGCTGGATCGATTTCCAGCTCAATCAGGTCTTGCCAATCACCGTAACTATTGGTGAGCGCCCACGCGACGTGACCGTTGCTACCTGAGATAACCAGTGGCACTCCAGGTAGCGTTGACCCGGTGATATCCAGATCCTCTTCGGCGACGACCAGACGCGCCCGAAACCAGATATTGGGTACTGCATGACCCAGGTGCATATCACCGGCCAGTAATGCGTGGCCGTCTGAAGTCTGCGTGCCACTGACCGCCCAACTGTTACTGCCGGCGGCCGGCTTGCTATGTTCCAGACGGCTCGCCGCCTTGAACAACGCCGGTGGCAAATCCCGCAGGTCAAGCGCCGCCGGATCCGGGATTGGGGTCGCACGTATGAGCTCACCCCGAATTGGCGCGTCCCAGTCAGTACCCGACTGGATCAGCCATTGATAGGCCTCCGCGGTCAGCAGCTCTTTTAGGGCACCCAGTTCGGACTCACGACTGGCATTGTGGTCGTTCAACTCAAAAAACATGCTGAACACCGTTAGCAAAATATCAGTGTCCTGCCACGGCTCGGGTTTTTGCCCCAACAGCAGATACTCGAAGGGGCGCGCACCCAGTGACTCGAGACCGGCGTTGACACCGGCCGTGTAGGCGCTATATAGCACCACATCGGACGATGGAATCTCAGCCAGCATCTGCCGGGCGCGATAACGAAAACGGTGTAAACGATTCGTCCGGTCAAGTTCCAGTGCTCCTGCGCCGAACAACGCGGCTAATTCACCGGCACCAGCACGTCTTTGCAGGTCCATCTGGAAAAAACGTTCCTGACCATGCAAGAAACCTGTTGCAAACGCAGCGTCCGTGCGACTGTGCGCAGTAATCGTTGCAACACCAAGCTCGTCACGCTCGATTTTCACCTCAGCGTCCAGCCCAACAAAGGACAACTCGCCATCAAGCTGCGGCAGGCTGGCTCGCAAGAACAGGTAGGCGCCCAGCACTAACAACACAATCAGCGCAAAAATGACAATAAGAACGCGTCTGATCAGGGTCATCGTTTTCCCAAAAAAAACAGCGGTGCAAAAGTATCTGCTATTTTTCTTCGTAAGTCTTGATGGCTTGTCTCGGCGCCACTTGCTTTCAGGCCCGTTCGAGTTGCAATGCCGCTCTTTGAATACTGCCGGTCAAAAGCCTAGAGCCGTAAAACCGCCATCGACGGCAATGCATTGACCGGTCACATAGGCAGCGGCGGGCATACACAAAAACGCCACTGCCGCCGCAACATCTTCTGGGTTACCTATACGACCGGCTGGTGTTCGCGTAAGTACTTCCGCCAGGTAGTCCGGGTCTCTGAGCACCTGTTGCGCGAGCGGTGTGTCGATGTACCAGGGTGCGACAGTATTGACGCGAATGCCGTCAGCACCCCACTCTACCGCGAGGTTTTTGGCGAGCTGGACCAGCGCTGCCTTGGTCATGCCGTAAGGCGAGCCGGTACGCATGTGCACCAGACCGGCAACCGAACCGATAATGACGACGCTGCTATTTCGAGATTTTCGCAGAGGCTCGTACAACAGTCTGGACAACGACCAGACACTACTCATGTTGGTCTGCAGTATCTGGTCGTATTCCGCCACGGTGTACTCGGTCGTCGACTTGCGAATATTGGTGCCGGCGTTGTTGACCAGGATGTCCAGGCGGTCCGAATCTACCGCAACGGCCGCGACCACGCTTTCCCACCCGGATGATTTCGACAGATCGGCGGACAGGCCCTTTACGCTAAATCCACGCTGTTGCCACTCGCGCAAACATCGGTCCAGACGATCGCTGTTCCGCGCGACTACCAGTACCTCTGCGCCCAGCTCCAACAACTCGGTTGTGATGGCATGGCCGATGCCACGAGTTCCGCCAGTGACGAGTGCTTTCTGCCCGTCGAGTCTCCAACGGGAACCGCTCATCAGGCCACGACGATCTTCATAGTGTTTGTGCCACCGGCAATACCGGAAAGATCCCCACGCGTAAAAATAACGCGGTCACCCTTTTCCACAATACCCATCTTCACCATTTGACTCAGCACGTATTCGCCTACGCGGCCCGCTTGTGCCTGCAACACATCGAACTCCAGTGGATAAACACCACGGTATAACGCAGCGCGACGACGAGTCGTCTCGTGACGTGTCAAAGCAAATATCGGTATGCCAGACCGGATACGCGACATCCACAGTGCGGTGGAACCAGATTCAGTCAAAGCAAAAATAGCGCGCACGTCCAGATGATTGGCGCTGTACATTGTCGCCATAGCTATGGCTTCGTCAATGCGCTCAAAATGCGCATCAATGCGATGACGTGAAATTTGTGTTTCCCGTTGCCGCTCCGCACCGAGACATACCCGGACCACTGTCTCGATAACTTTCACGGGATGTTTTCCGGCCGCTGTTTCCTGCGACAACATGACCGCATCGGTACCGTCGATTACCGCGTTTGCCACATCCAATACTTCGGCGCGTGTCGGTATAGGACTCTCAATCATCGATTCCATCATCTGCGTCGCCGTAATGACGACGCGATTCGCATCACGCGCGCGGGAAATAATGTCCTTCTGTACGCCCGGCAATTCAGCATCGCCAATCTCAACACCAAGATCGCCACGCGCTACCATGACAGCGTCGCTGACCTGAATGATGGAATCGATATTCTCGACCGCCTCGGCACGCTCAATCTTTGCGACGATCAGACCATCCCCGCCCGCCGCACGTAACAAGCGCCGCGCCTCTTGTACATCCTCGGCGCCTCGTGGAAAAGAAATTGCAACGTAATCGAGATCCTGAGCTGCTGCCGTAATAATGTCCTTGCGATCCTTGTCGGTCAGCGCCTTGGCGGATAAACCGCCGCCTTGCCGGTTAATCCCCTTGTTGTCGGAAACCTCACCGCCAACAACGACGCGACAGACCACTCGGCTGCCCTCAGTTGCCATCACTTCAAGCTGGATACGCCCATCGTTAATCATCAGCATATCGCCAGCGTCTACATCATGGGCTAACTCCGCGTATGTCGTGCCAACGACTTCCTCATTACCTTCGGCCTCATCGTAGTTGGCATCGATAACGAAAGTCGCGCCTTCCTGCAGTTGCACATGGCTTTCACGAAACCGGTGTATACGAATCTTTGGGCCCTGCAAATCGCCCAGCACACCTACATCCCGCTTCAACTCGTTGGCAATACGGCGCGCAGCCTGGATACGGTCTACGTGTTGTTTGTCGGTACCGTGCGAAAAATTCAGTCGCAGAATATTAGTGCCGGCCAGGATCAGCTGACTTAGTACTGCATCGTCGTCCGTAGCCGGGCCGAGGGTCGCTACGATCTTTGTCCGTCGACGTACGGAATCTGGATCAATCATGCTGGCATTGTACGGGGAATCGGGAATCGTCCCAACTGAGGCAGTTGGCGATCAGGTGCTGGCCTCCTCGAGGGCGGCAACGGCAGGAAGTGTCTTGCCTTCGAGAAACTCAAGAAAGGCGCCGCCACCGGTAGACAGATAGGACATGCGCTCGCCGAGCCCGTACTTATCCAATGCCGCGAGACTATCGCCACCGCCAACTATAGAAAAAGCATCACTGCGCGCAATCGCTTCGGCCAGCGTGCGGGTGCCCGCACCAAACTGGTCAATCTCGAATACGCCTAGCGGGCCATTCCAAACGATTGTGCCAGCCTTGTCCATGTAGTCGGCATACAATTTGGCCGTCCGCGGACCCACATCCAGTATCAGTTCATCCGGGCGAACGTCATCTACTTCGCGGGTTACCGCCTGTGCATCCGGTGAGAATGTCTTGCCGACGACTATGTCAACGGGAATCGGGATAACGGTGTTCCGTTCCAACGCCAACTCCATCACCGTTTTGGCATCGCCAAGCAGTTCTTGCTCGTATAACGATTTCCCGACATCGTAGCCGGCGGCGGCAATAAAGGTATTGGCAATCCCGCCACCGACGATGAGCTGATCGGCTTTTTCCAGCAGGGATCTAAGCACGGTCAGCTTTGTGGATACTTTTGATCCACCAACGATAGCGACCAACGGTCGGCGGGGTTCATCGAGCGCACGGTGCAGCATTTCCAACTCGCGCACCAGGAGCGGCCCGGCACAGGCAATTGGCGCGTGATGTGCCACGCCTTCTGTACTGGCCTGTGCACGATGCGCGGTACCAAAAGCGTCCATGACAAAAATGTCGCAGAGTCTGGCCATGCGTTTTGCCAGCGCGTCGTCATTTTTCTTTTCGCCGGGGTTGAACCGAACATTTTCGCACAACACGATTTGACCAGGTTCGAGTTCCATGCCATCGAGCCAATCCTGTTGCAAGTTGACGGTCTGGCCCAGTAACTCACTCAGGTGGTCTGCGACCGGTCGCAGTGAAAATTTTTCGTCAAACTCACCCTCGGTCGGGCGACCCAGGTGTGACATCACCATAACGGCGGCGCCGGCGTCTGACGCCATACGCAGCGTCGGCAAAGCCGCCCGGATACGCGCATCACTGCTGACCTGCCCATCTGCGATCGGTACGTTCAGATCCTCACGGATAAGCAAACGCTTACCGGCTAGCGGCAGTTCGGTCATCCTAAGCATAAGCGACGCCGTTTATTAAGCATTCATCATGGCAAGCATGGTATCGAGCATACGATTGGAGAAAGCCCACTCGTTGTCATACCAGGAACATACTTTCACGAGATTGCCCGACACCTTGGTCATTGATGCATCGAACGACGACGAGGCCGGATTGTGATTGAAATCGATCGACACCAATGGCTCATCGACGTAATTAACAATGCCGCGCATCTCACCGTCGGCCGCGTCACGCATGATGCCGTTCACTTCGTCGACTGACGTGGCCCGCGTGGACACGAAAGATAAATCGACCAGTGACACATTGATAGTCGGCACTCGCACAGAAAAACCATCCAGCCTGCCGTCCAATTCCGGCAATACCAGGCCTACCGCCGCGGCAGCACCTGTTTTGGTGGGGATCATCGACATCGTCGCCGAACGCGCACGGCGCAGATCCTTGTGATAAACGTCCGTTAGCACCTGATCGTTGGTGTAGGCGTGAATCGTGGTCATGATGCCGGTATCCAGACCGATCTGTTCGTGCAGAGGTTTGACCATGGGTGCCAGACAATTGGTTGTACAAGACGCATTGGATACGATCGTGTCACTGGCTTTCAAAGTCTGATGATTGACACCGTAGACAACGGTTGCGTCGATATCTTTACCGGCCGGTGCAGAAATCAGCACTTTCTTGGCACCCGCCTGTAAATGCATCCCCGCCTTTTCTCGCGTACGAAACATACCGGTACATTCGAGCACAACGTCCACACCCAGCTCTTTCCATGGCAGTTTCGACGGATCGCGTTGTGACAGCACGCGTACACGATCGCCGTTGACTATCAGGTCTTCGCCGTCTTTCACCAAGGTCCCCGGAAACGGACCGTGTGCCGTGTCGTACTTCATCAAATAGGCATTGATATCGATGTCACCCAGATCATTAACCGCAACAAAATCGATTTCGTCAGTCCGTTTAGATTCAAATACGGCACGCAACGTCATTCGTCCGATGCGGCCAAAGCCATTAATAGCAACCTTGATAGCCATTTCTAATATCTCCTATGAAGGGAATTCAGTTGCGGGCGTTTGCAGTAGCTCTTCAGCATCTGCGACTACCCGCTCTATTGTCAGACCCACGTGTTCATAAACTTCACTGCCCGGGGCAGATTCACCAAATCGCTCAATACCGATAACCCGTCCGGAACTGCCAACGTAGCGATACCAGCAATCGGGAACACCTGCCTCGATCGCGATACGCCGGCCCGCCTGCGGCGGCAGCACTGCATCACGATAACTTCTCTCCTGACGATTGAAAACATCGGTGCTCGGCATCGACACGACGCGCACCCGCCGGCCCTTGTCATTGAGCGCTTCAGCGGCCGCAACGGCCAAACCGACTTCAGACCCGGTCGAAATCAGGATTAGCTCCGGAACACCGTCGCTATCGATCAGAACGTAGCCGCCGCGTGCAATATCAGCAATCTGTCCTGCGCTGCGTGCCTGGAAGGGTACACCCTGACGTGTAAACACCAGCGAACTCGGTCCATCGCGTTTTTCCAGCGTCGCCTTCCATGCGACGGCCGATTCCACGGTATCGCAGGGTCGCCACACCGTCATGCCTGGCATAGCTCGCAAAGTGGCCAGGTGCTCTATGGGCTGATGTGTCGGACCATCTTCGCCCAGCCCAATCGAGTCATGTGTGTATACAAAGATGCTCGGTATGCCCATTAACGCGGACAAGCGCAAAGCGTTTCGCGCATAGTCCGAAAAGACCAGGAATGTTGCCCCGTAGGGAATGAAGCCACCATGCAACGCGAGGCCATTGAGTATGGCGGACATGCCAAATTCACGCACACCGTAGTAAAGGTAGTTACCGTCCGGACTATCGGCATTAAATACGCTGGATCCAGACCAGTACGTGCCATTCGAACCGGTCAGGTCTGCGGACCCGCCTATCAACTCGGGCAGCACCGGACCGAAGCCATTGAGGGCAGCCTGTGAGGATTTTCGCGTCGCCTTCTTCGCGGCTTCTGTATTCACCTGTGAAATAAACTCGCTGGCGTGAGTCTGCCAATTTTCCGGTAGCTCACCGGCCATGCGGCGCCGATATTCCGCCGCCGGTGCCGGATACTTTTTGGCGTATTCCGCGTAGAGCTCGTTCCAGTCAGATTCTAGTTTGCTGCCACGTTCCCGTGCATCCCAGGCACTGGCAATATCGGCCGGTATCTCGAAGGGCGCATGCGGCCAGCCGATAGTCTTACGCACCGCGGCAATTTCCTCATCACCCAAGGGTGCGCCGTGGGTATCAGCCGTGCCCTGCTTGTTTGGCGCACCCCAACCAATCACTGTGCGGCAACAGACCAGCGTCGGTTTATCGCGCACCGACTGTGCGACTTCGATGGCCCGTTGCACGGCATCGGGCTCGTGGCCATCAACTTCCTTAATGACATGCCAGCCATAAGCCTCAAAACGCTGCACAGTGTTATCTGTAAACCAGCCCTCGACTTCGCCGTCGATAGATATGCCGTTGTCATCGTAGAGAACGATGAGCTTGCCGAGCCCCAATGTGCCCGCCAGGGAGCAGACTTCGTGAGAAATGCCCTCCATCAGACATCCGTCACCGGTAAAAGCGTAAGTGTGGTGATCAACGATCTCGTAACCGGGCCGGTTGTATCGCGCGGCAAGATTTTTTTCAGCAATTGCCAGACCGACCGCATTGGCGAGTCCCTGACCTAAAGGACCGGTTGTTGTTTCAACACCCGGGGTAATACCGTACTCAGGATGGCCCGGCGTTTTTGAGCCAAGCTGTCGAAAGTTTTTTAGTTCCGTCAGTGATAAGTCATAACCGCAAAGATGCAGCACTGAATACAACAGCATGCTGCCATGACCGTTAGACAAAACGAACCGATCGCGATTATCCCAACCCGGATTTGTCGGGTTGAATCGTAAGAAGTCGTTCCACAAAACCTCAGCAATGTCGGCCATGCCCATAGGCATGCCGGGATGACCGGAGTTTGCACGCTGCACACCATCCATGCTGAGCGCACGAATAGCATTCGCCAGATCTCTGCGGGTAGGCATTGTTGTCTCTCGCGGGTGGAAAAGCGCGCGCATTGTCACCTAGACCCGCGCTTTCATCAAGAACTGTTCCCGCTCGCCTCCAGGGCGGGGATTAGCGGGAGGGTGACATGTAATCGGTCCTACGTCATAAAGCCAATGCTTTGTGAGAGGTATGTTGCGCAGAGCCCTGCCAGGCCTCGCTTAACCTGCTTTCCACTTTATGCTGCAACCGATGCTCGGCGTCTGCACCGTCGGTCCCTTCCCCGTGCGCGCAATCTCTTTCATGGCTTCGTACAACTCGCGTGGCGCCCCTGCGGGTGGCGGCTCGGTCCGTCCGGCATCGAGTCGGCCGCGATACTGCAGTTCGAGATCGGCGTTGTAGCCAAAGAAATCCGGTGTGCACACCGCACCGTAGGCACGCGCCACATCCTGCATCTCATCAATCAAATATGGAAAAGGAAAATCGTTTTCGGCTGCCCAACGCTGCATGTTTTCATATGAATCTGCCGGATAAGTAGCTGTATCATTTGACATTATTGCTACAAAGCTCACGCCATGCCCCGCCAACTCGTTGGCCTCATGGATCATTCGGCCGATGGCGGCTTTTACAAACGGGCAATGATTGCAGATAAACATGACTACAGTGCCGGTTCGGCCCCTCACATCGGCCAGGGTCCAGGTGCGCCCATCCACGCCAACCAGAGCGAAATCGGGTGCCGGGACGCCAAAATCGCAAATCGGTGTTTCCAGTGCTGCCATTCGCTGTCTCCCTATCCTGTAGCCGGGTTATACTAGCCGGCTGTTAGCGCCTGCGACCACAATTCAATGCAAAAAAATTACCTTTTTACTTCCGAGTCGGTCTCGGAAGGTCATCCGGACAAGATGGCCGATCAGATTTCCGACGCCGTACTCGATGCAATCATCGCCGTGGATCCAAGTGCCCGAGTGGCCTGCGAGACGATGGTTAAAACCGGCATGGCTATCGTCGCAGGTGAGATTACCACCGCTGCCTGGGTTGACCTGGAAGAGCTCACACGTCAAACGATACTCGATATCGGCTATGACAACTCCGATTTGGGCTTTGATGGCAATACCTGCGCTGTACTCAACGCGATCGGCAAACAATCCGGTGACATCGCGCAAGGTGTAGACCGCGAGGAAGAGAAGAAACAAGGTGCCGGTGACCAGGGTCTGATGTTCGGTTTTGCTACAAACGAAACCGATGTGTTTATGCCTGCGCCGATTACCTATTCGCATCGACTGGTGCAACGTCAGGCCGAAGCTCGTAAGACTGGAATCCTGAGTTGGTTGCGACCGGATGCCAAGAGCCAGGTAACACTCAAGTATGTGGACGAACGTCCCGCCGGTCTGGATGCCGTCGTGCTGTCAACGCAGCATGATCCGGAAGTATCGCCAAAGGAACTTTCCGAGGGTGTTTATGAAGAAATACTCAAACCGGTTTTGCCCGAAAAATGGCTTAACGACTGTCCAAAGGAAAATATCCACATCAATCCGACCGGCCGGTTCGTCGTCGGCGGTCCCATGGGTGACTGCGGTCTAACCGGGCGCAAAATCATTGTGGACACCTATGGCGGCATGGCTCGTCACGGCGGCGGTGCCTTCTCCGGCAAGGACCCGTCAAAGGTCGATCGCTCCGCTGCGTATGCAGCCCGCTACGTCGCCAAGAACATCGTTGCAGCCGGTTTGGCCGCACGTTGTGAAATTCAGGTGTCGTACGCAATCGGTGTCGCACGTCCGACTTCGATCAGTGTGGAGACCTTTGGCACCGGCAAGATCGATTCAACCCGACTGACCCAACTGGTGCGGGATAATTTTGATCTCACCCCTTATGGCATACGCCAGATGCTTGACCTGGTCAGGCCGATTTACAAGGCAACGGCCAGTTACGGTCACTTTGGTCGCACAGAACCCGAATTCACTTGGGAGCACGTGGACAAGGTTGAAGCGCTGCGCGAAGCGGCGAATATTCGTCTAACTGGCACTGAATAACGGACATCAAGGACAACTGGAGATTTATAGATGAGTACACCCGTAGAGAAAGTGGCGCCTGACTTCAAAGTCGCAGACATCTCTCTGGCGGACTGGGGACGCAAGGAAATTGCGATAGCCGAAACAGAAATGCCCGGCCTCATGGCACTGCGCAAGGAATATGCAGGTCAAAAACCGCTGGCTGGTGCGCGTATAGCCGGCTCGTTACACATGACGATCCAGACAGCTGTGCTCATTGAGACGCTGGTTGAGCTAGGTGCTGATGTGCGCTGGGCATCCTGCAACATCTACTCAACCCAGGATCATGCTGCAGCGGCGATCGCTGCCAGTAGCGTACCGGTTTACGCGTTTAAGGGCGAAAGCCTGGACGAGTACTGGGAATACACCCATAAAATCATGGAATGGCATGACGGTGGCGTACCCAATCGGATTCTCGACGACGGTGGCGACGCGACGCTGCTCGTCTCTCTCGGCGCCCGTGCTGAAAAAGATCCCGGTGTGCTCGAATCACCGGGCAGCGAGGAAGAAACGGCTCTGTTTGCGGCGATACGCAAACGGCTGGACACAAACCCCGGTTGGTACTCGCGTCTGTACGAGACTATCGGTGGTGTAACCGAGGAGACAACTACCGGTGTCGCACGACTGTATCAGTTGGCCGCGCGCAACGAATTGCCCTTCCCTGCCATCAACGTCAACGACTCCGTAACAAAGAGCAAATTCGACAATCTTTACGGCTGCCGCGAATCTCTGGTTGATAGCATCAAGCGGGCAACAGACGTGATGATTGCTGGAAAGGTTGCCCTGGTGTGCGGCTATGGCGACGTCGGCAAAGGATCGGCCCAGTCATTGCGCGGACTGGGTGCGAATGTCTGGATAACCGAGATCGATCCGATCTGTGCTTTGCAGGCAGCAATGGAGGGTTATCGTGTGGTTACAGTCGACGATGTAATTGATCAGGTCGACATCGTCGTGACCGCGACCGGCAACTATCATGTGATAGGGCACGATCAGATGCTGAGGATGAAAAACCAGGCGATCCTCTGCAACATCGGTCACTTCGACAATGAAATCGATGTGTCCTCACTCGAAAAGTACGAATGGGATGAAATCAAACCACAAGTCGATCACATCATTTTCCCGAATGGCAAGCGCATTACATTGCTGGCGCGTGGCCGTCTGGTAAACCTGGGTTGCGCCACGGGACACCCCAGCTTTGTAATGTCAAACTCGTTTACCAACCAGGTCATGGCACAGATGGAGCTATGGAAAAATCACAACCAATACGATAATCAGGTCTATGTCTTGCCCAAGCACCTTGATGAGCGGGTCGCCCGCCTGCATCTGGACCGGGTCGGCGCGAAGCTGACGACGTTAACTGCGGAGCAGGCCGCCTATATCAACGTGCCGGCGAGTGGTCCCTACAAACCAGAACACTACCGCTACTGATTGCTCTTCAAGAACATGGGCGGGCGGCGGCGGCAGTCTCCCGTCTTTTTTCGTGGTGGAATTGTGCCTCTGCCGAGGTGGGTCCTCCTGTACCCGGTTTCTGATTAGTAAATTTGCGTGGCAAGCGGTTGCCTATTCCCTCCGGCATTGCAACAATCGATGAAGCTGGCTCTGGGAGCGCCCGAAATGAGCGTCTACCGACTGCTGCAGTTTACTGACCCACACCTCTTCGCCGACAGAGCCGGAGAAATGCGTGGTGTCCGTACACTCGATACGTTGATGGCAACTATCAGCACAGCGCAGCAGCAACACTTTCCAGCCGACGCCGTACTGGTCAGTGGCGACATTGCCCAGGACGAGAGTCGAGGTGCCTACCGGCTCTTTCGCGAATGTTTCGCCAGTCTTGGCCTGCCGGTGTTTTGCCTGCCGGGCAACCACGACGCGCCGGCCTACATGCAAGAGCTCCTAACTGAAGACCCCTTTTACTATTGTGGCAGCATCACGCTTGGCGATTGGCTGATCCCGATGCTGAACACCAATAACCCCGGCGATGCCGGCGGCATGCTTGAAAAAGATGAACTTGACGGGCTATCAAGACTCCTTGCTGCCAGCCGCGATAAGAACGTACTCATTTGCATGCATCATCATCCGATCTCTTCTGGCAGCCGATGGCTGGATACCGTTCCACTGCGCAACGCTGCCGAACTGTGGGCAATCGTGGAACAATATTCAAACGTCCGCTGCATGTTGTGGGGGCATGTGCACCAGGCTTACGAAAGCCGTCAAAATGGAATGTTATTGCTAGCCACTCCATCGACGTGCCGACAGTTTCTACCGGAGGTTCACTATTTCGCCCTCGATGAGGACAGCCCGCCCGCCTATCGCTGGCTAGACCTGCATCCCGATGGCACGATCGTCAGTGCAATAAAGTGGTGCGGTACGAAAGAAACGTCGTGATCAGAAACACCTTGGCCGTGGTTATTCTTGCGTTAATGGCAGCTGCAAGTTGCGCCCGCACGCTCTCCGAGCGACACATCCTTTGGCAAGTCGATGGCGAAGACAACACCGTCTATCTCCTCGGCTCCGTGCATCTGCTTCGACAGGAAGATTATCCGTTGCCCGAAATCTACAATATCGTTTACGCGGACGCGGAAACGTTAGTAATGGAACTGGATATGGACGATCTTGATCCTTTGCAACTTCAACAACACATGATGACATCCGGTTTGATAGCCGATGGCGGCAGCCTGCGCAAAATCATGGGCGACACCATGTGGGCCAAGGCTAAAAAAAGCGCCGACCAGCTCGACATTAAACTGGAAATGCTCGACGCGACAGAGCCCTGGCTGGCTGCGCTCACCATAGTCGAGCTGGAAATGATGAAACTCGGCTTCGATGCTGCGCTGGGCGTCGAATTTCATTTTCTTGATCGCGCCCGCACAGATGACAAGCCCGTACGCGGACTCGAAACCGCAGAGCAGCAAATTGCTGTTTTCGATGAGTTGCCCTTGGATACCCAATCGCGGTTTCTACTGAAAACGTTGGACGACGCACAGACTATCGAAGTAGGTCTGGATGCCCTTATCACCGCCTGGCGTTCCGGCAACATTGAAGCGATGCAAGACGAGCTGATCAAGGGCTTTGACGGCTTCCCGCAGGTCTACGACACACTGGTGGTCCAACGCAACCAGGCCTGGACTCACGACATTGTGGCGCTACTAAACGACAAGGATGACTATTTGATCATCGTCGGTGCTCTGCATCTGATCGGCGCGGACAGCGTACTCGAACAATTACGAAAAAAAGGCTATAGCGTCAACCAACTTTAAATAATCACATCGTCTGTCCCCTCCCCGGGGACAGACTCCTTCATCCTCTTTCCTCACCCCCAACAGTCGCGCTCCCCAGAATCGTCGCCGCGATATGTGGCGAGAAAGAAGACGGTCGTTTGCCTGCGGCGACTGCGTTCCTCGCCGGAGCCCGATTTGCGTGTATCGCGACACGCAATAGAAGCCGGCTTCTAGGCTCGCCAAGATTTACGCGTGATTTGCTCCCCACCCTAACCCTCCCCGCGAAACGGGGAGAGAACAGGAAAAGAGTCGCGGCAAGGATGCCGCTCCTACGAATCAAGAGATAGCGATTGCCGGCGAGAAAGAAGACGGTCGTTTGCCTGCGGCGACTGCGTTCCTCGCCGGAGCCCGATTTGCGTGTATCGCGACACGCAATAGAAGCCGGCTTCTAGGCTCGCCTCAGCACGACATCGGAATTGCGGCCCTCTTGATCATGGGAGGGCGGGCGCGACTACACCTCAACCATATCGAAGTCTTCTTTCCCCGCCCCACAATCCGGGCAACGCCACGCCAAAGGCACATCGTCCCAGCGGGTACCAGGATTGATCCCGGCTTCTGGGTCGCCACTTTCCTCATCGTAGAGATATCCACAAATAAGGCACATGTATGTCTTCATCGAAAACGGTCCTATACTGGGCGCTGCGGCGAAGAATCTTGCAACAACAGGAACAGAGATACAATCACACAATGCGCAAAACACCTCGCAACGTCCTGGTCATCAGCGGCAACGACCCTTCCGGCGGTGCCGGAATGGCTGCGGATATCCAGGCAATTACTGCTTTGTCGGCACATCCTGCGCCGGTAATCACCACGCTGACGGTACAGGATACGCGTAACGCCAGCTCCGTTATAGCGATCGATGCTGATCTGGTCGTCGAACAGGCACGTGCGGTGCTCAATGACCTGCCAATTGCCGCCATCAAGATTGGATTGCTTGGCAACGCCACAATAGGTCTTGCCGTTGCTGATCTACTGGAAGAATGGTCGGATATTCCGGTTGTACTCGATCCCGTGCTGGTCGCGGCAGGCGGCGCGCAACTCGCAGAGGAACCGCTGATTGATGTACTGCTGACCCAGCTCATCCCACTAACCACAGTACTCACACCCAACGACAGTGAGCTGCACGCCCTGGCACCTAACGCCGCCACAAACGACGACAAAGCTGCAACGTTGATCGGCTTGGGCGCCGAGTGGTTGCTGATTAAAGGCGCCGATGCCGACACACCCGAAGTACACAATACGCTGTACAGCGCCGGCGGCGACGTTGAGGTGTACACATGGTCCAGACTCCCGCATGCATACCACGGTTCCGGGTGTACCCTGGCTTCGGCGATTGCCGCACAGATCGCAAACGGCGAAACAGCAATCGATGCTGTGACGTCGGCGCAACGCTACACTTGGGAGGCTCTGCGCCGCGGTTTTCAGCCCGGTAAAGGACAATACATACCCCACCGGTTTTTCCATTTGCCCGAGGCCCATCTCAAATGAGCAAACCTGTTCTTCCCAAGGGCCTGTATGCCATCACCGACTCAGACTATATTCAACCGAGTCTTTTGGGTAACGCCGTTCAGCATGCCATCCTGGGCGGCGCGGTGATGGTGCAATACCGGGACAAGGGCCGAAACCCTGGTCGACGCAAACGAGAGGCGATTCAGCTACGCGACATCTGTCACGATCACGATGTGCCGCTGATCATCAATGACGATGTTCGACTTGCTGAAGAAATCCAGGCCGATGGTGTTCATCTTGGCCGTGACGATTGGTCGGTTGAAACCGCACGCAAGGCGCTCGGTGACTCTGCGATCATTGGCGCCTCATGCTACAACTCGATGGGTTTTGCCAGGCGAGCACGGGACGAAGGCGCCGACTACGTTGCCTTTGGCAGCTTTTTCCCGACACAGACTAAAGAGCGCGCCGAACGTGCGACTTCCGATATTCTCACTGAAGCCAGCACGGAATTGGATCAACATATCGTTGCGATTGGAGGAATCAAGCCGGAAAACGGAGCCAATCTGATTCGCGCGGGCGCCGACATGATCGCAGCCTGCAGCGGTGTTTTTGATCGACGGGATTCGGAGAGTGCGTCCCATCACTACGCTGCCCTGTTCAGAAACGCGGCGTTGCTGGATTAGCCTACGCGCATGACACAAGATCTATTCGAAGAAGCACGACGCTATATAGCGGGTGGCGTCAACTCGCCGGTGCGAGCATTTCAGGCTGTAGGCGGCGATCCGGTCTTTATTGAACACGCCAGTGGCCCCTATCTTTATTCCGCCGACGGGCGCCGCTTTATTGATTACGTTGGGTCGTGGGGTCCAATGATTCTCGGGCACGCACATCCCGATGTCGTCGCAGCAGTGCAGAGTGCCGCCGCGAAAGGCCTGAGTTTTGGTGCGCCGACTGAACTGGAGACACGACTCGCAGCAAAGATCATCGAGCTGATGCCGTCGATAGAACGTTTGCGGATGGTCAGTTCCGGCACTGAAGCGACGATGAGTGCGATACGTCTTGCCCGTGGCTATACGGGGCGTGACAAGATCGTCAAATTCGAGGGTTGCTATCACGGCCATGCTGATTCGTTGCTGGTAAAGGCCGGCTCGGGCGCGTTAACTTTTGGCGTACCAACCTCACCCGGCGTGCCGGCCGACACGGCGGCCCACACACTCACTCTACCGTTCAATGAAATCACTGCCGTAGAAGAACTCTTCGACCGGATGGGCGCTGAGATCGCCGGAATTATTGTCGAGCCGATCGCCGGAAACATGAACATGGTCAAACCCAGTCCGGGATTCTTGCAAGCCTTGCGCAGGCAATGCTCAAACCATGATTCCGTGCTAATTTTCGACGAAGTGATGACCGGTTTTCGTGTTGCTCTGGGCGGTGCACAGTCGCTATACGACGTCACACCCGATCTGACTACACTTGGAAAAATCGTTGGTGGTGGTATGCCGGTAGGCGCCTTTGGCGGGCGGGCCGGGATCATGGCGCAACTCGCTCCAGAAGGACCGGTCTATCAGGCTGGCACCTTGTCCGGCAATCCGCTGAGTATGGCCGCCGGATTGGCCACGCTAAATATTATCTCGCAACCGGGTTTTTACGATCTTCTCGAAGGAACGACGAATCGTTTCAAGACCGGTCTCGTTGACGCCGCAAACGATGCCGGAATCGATTTCAGCATGACCTGTGCCGGCGGTATGTTTGGACTGTTTTTTAGCCCGATGCAGAACGTGACGTCATTTTCTGACGTTATGGCCTGTGACAGCGAACGTTTTTCGAAATTTTTCTCTCTGATGCTCGAAGCCGGCGTCTATCTGGCCCCATCATCATTCGAGGCAGGTTTTGTTTCGGCCGCACATACCGCCAAGGAGATTGACGCAAGCATAACGGCTGCAAGCAAGGCGTTTCGCAAGCTTGCTACTTAGCGCCCCGAATATCGCGTCGGAAATGGTCTATGTCGACGAAATCACCAAGATCGCGGGCCGCCTGAAATACTCGTGACGACATCAGCAGCAAGTCCTCATTTACCCTGCTTTCTTCGGTAACGCTAAGACAGTGCCCCGCTTCGGGACAGAGATAAAGATCACCCATGCCGCCCATGCCTTCGAACCCCTCCAACAACGTAGCGACACCGGTGCGAGAGTTAATTCTCGTTTCCTCCAGGCCATCCTCGAGCCACTCCGCCCAGTTGAACTCGCCGTACCGACGCAAGTAGCGGATCAGTTCCCGACCACGCATCAACAACTCGGCAATAGGCAGCTCTATGCGCGCGGTCTCGCCGATACTCTTTTCGTTTGTCGGTATTCCTGAATTATTGTTCATTGAGCTTCATCCACTGACAGAGCATTTAGCACCGGTGCAAGGCTGGTGAGACGGCCCAAGGCATCTTCAGACTCCAGATACGCCTGCTTATCGATCACTTTTACCGGCAAAATTTCCGCAAGGCGAAATCCCAGCCACGATGCATCCTCGAAATTTCGATCGATCAAAGCGTACTGATCCCCCAATTGATCAATTATCGACCGCATCAGATCAGCCATGTATTTGAAACGCTCTGGAACCGCATGCGGTGGCTCGTGTTTGAGTGTGTCAATTTCGGCGACGTGCAAGCCGTCTGTCTGGATACGTGATGTCCTGATCCGAAAGCGCCGGGTTCCAACAACAACGATTCCGAGCAGGCCATCACGTTCGGTATACCAGTCACCGATCCGGACCAAAGTGCCAACTCTGTGCGTCGTAGTGTCACCAGTCTCGTTTCCTGCCTCAATTGCCACCACACCAAAGCTCGTGCCATCGCGCAGACAACGACTGACCATGTCGAGATAGCGTGGCTCGAAGATGCGCAAAGCGAGCGGGCCGCCTGGAAACAGCACGGTGTTTAGCGGAAATATGGCTAATTCCGAATCCCTCATTTCTCACAACGGCCGGTACCTATCGGCTCGATGGGGCCGATTAATGGTATCTCCATAGTTCGCGCGCCGACCGGCTTCACGCGTCTGATTATTCTACCACAGCGTGACATGGCCACTTACTGCAACGCCGCAAACAAGCGACCGGGCAGCCCGTCGAACGCGCCGTTGCTCATCACCACAACGCTGTCTCCCGCCCGCAGTTGCCCTACGATCGCCGTGCACAATGCCTCGATATCGGATGCGATAAAAACCGGTCGCCCGGTGTCCACAGTGGCTTTAGCAAGATTCCATTTCAAGCCCGGTGGCTGGTACAAGAAACTCATGTCGGCACCAGTTAACGCGGCGCCAAGTGCAGTTGCATGTACGCCGAGCTTCATGCTGTTTGAGCGTGGCTCGAAGACAGCGATGACGCGGCCTGTTGAACCAATCTGGCTGCGCAGAGCCTGTAGTGTCGCAGCAATTTCGGTTGGGTGATGGGCGAAGTCATCATAGACCGTGATCTCCCTGGCCTTGCCTACTTGCTCCAGCCGTCGTCGCACGCCTCGCCAACAACCCAATGCGGCAACGCTTTGCCGTAGTGACACACCGACATGACTCGCGGCTGCGCAGGCCGCCAGCGCATTGTGACGATAATGCACGCCCGGCCAATCGAATGGGCCGGTTACGGATTCATTTTGCGCAGAGCTGTGATTAACGGTGATCGAGCCCGAATCGCCGTCTACCGACCAGACGCTGTTCTGTGCCCCGTATTTTTCAATCTGGCTCCAGCATCCCATCGCCAATACGGTATCGATCTCATCCGAGTCGGCATGCGCGATGATCTTGCCACGACCCGGCACGGTTCGAACCAGATGATGAAATTGGCGTCGAATCGCCGCCATGTCCGGAAAGATATCGGCATGATCGTATTCCAGATTGCTTAGTACCAACGTGCGTGGTCGGTAATGCACAAACTTTGAACGCTTGTCAAAAAATGCTGTGTCGTATTCATCTGCCTCTACCACAAAATATCTTGAGTCCCCCAGGCGCGCAGACACGCCAAAGTCCAACGGCACGCCCCCGATGAGAAACCCTGGCTGGAGACCGGCGTACTCCAATATCCATGCCAGCATGCTTGATGTAGTGGTCTTGCCGTGCGTGCCGGCTATCGCCAGTACATGCCGGTCGCACAACACTTGCTCGGCCAACCACTGCGGGCCGGAGGTGTAGGGGATGCCAGCATCGAGCAGATGCTCGATTACCGGGTTGCCACGACTCATGACATTTCCTACGACGACACAGTCCAGTTTCTTCGATAGCACTTCGGCATCGTATCCCTCGTGTAATGCGATGCCGATGGAAGCAAGCTGTGTGCTCATCGGGGGAAAAACATTCTTATCGGAACCCTCGACGATGTGCCCGGCCTCACGCGCAAGCACGGCAATACCGCCCATAAACGTTCCGCAAATACCAAGGATGTGCAGATGCATCAGGACGGTACTCCAAATAACGTTGTATCCAGTACCAGCAGGGCAATATAGAATCCGAGTGCGATCAGCACCCCGACAAAATATGGAAAGCCAACAGCGCGATGCAGTATGTGTCCCTTGACACCTAGTGACCACAGCAATATGCCTATGGCCGCCAATGCGGGCAGGTTGTCTGTAAATGATTCAGATGTTTCAGGTACCATCATTGCCACAGGGACCGACAATGAGTTGAGCAGTACGTCAGCACCAAATACGGCAGTTAATGTCTGTGGCAATCTCGCCTGCAGACCCATACCCGCAAGCAGTGCCGAGAAAAACATGAGCTGGGTGAGGGTATCGAGTAACGGAAGTGCGAGCGTTCGTGGAGCTGTGACGTCGAGCAAAATCATACCTGCAAAATAAATTGCGATGTGCGCTACTACAACCAAACCCAGAAGGAAGCTCGACCTGGGCAGGTCTTCGGGACCGGCCCGGTGAGCTACTATGGACAGGAAAGGGTAAATTAGTGTAATCAGCGCCTGCATTAGCGATGCATCACACGCCTGGTGCCGGTTGTCTGCATGTTAAGCTCGCCGATCCACATTAGTATTTTCTGAATGACCACAACACCACTGATCGATACGCGGGAAGGTTTGTCAAAACTTGTCCGGAAACTACGCGGCCAGGAGTTTGTTGCGGTCGATACGGAATTTGTTCGTGAACATACCTATTACCCCCGCCTGTGTCTCGTTCAATTGGCCACCCACACTACCGCGGCATGTGTAGACGCTATCGCACTGGATGACTTGTCGTCGCTGACATCTGTTTTGCTCGATGCAACTATAACAAAGGTGCTGCATGCAGCGCGCCAGGATCTCGAGATCTTTGTCCAGCTGACCGGTCGGGCCCCGGGGCCGCTGTTTGATACTCAAATTGCCGCCGATCTATGTGGCCTGGGTGACCAGGGGAGTCTGGCAGCAATTGCTTCGCAATTGTTGTCAGTAGAATTAGACAAGAGCCATACACGGACCGACTGGTCCCGCAGACCGCTTAGCGAGCAGCAGTTGCAATACGCTCTGGACGATGCACGATATCTGATACCGATATACGAGGAACTAAGCGAACAACTACGCGAACAAGGACGAACGAGCTGGCTAGAGGAAGACTGTGAGCGATTAATCAATCCTGCACTTTATACTGTGGAACCGGCTATGGCATGGAAACGCCTGGGCGGGCTCGGAGCTCTCAGTGGCCCTCAATATCACGCGGCACGCTTGCTCGCGCAATGGCGTGAAGACCGCGCGATCGATCTGGATCGACCACGCGGCTGGATACTGCGCGATGACGTCTTGCTAAGGATCGCCACAGCGCTGCCGGATTCGGAGAATGCGCTGGAGAAAATTAAGGGGCTACCACGGCCACTATTTCGAAAGGCGTCGAAGTTGCTTGATATAGTCTCTGCCGCGCAGCGCTGCGAAGATCCCGTACCGGATTTGCCGGCCCCCCTGAGCCCGCAACAGCGGAAACGCGTGATTGCGCTGATGGATCGGGTTCGCCGTGTTGCTGCGGATATCGGCGTCAGCGCGGCCACTCTGGCGTCCCGCCGCGATGTGACGGCGGTGGTCCGCCGCGATCCGAATGCCGCGCCGCTGCGCGGGTGGCGCCGGGAAATCATCGGTGAGCAGTTGCTCGCCGGGATCGGCGACTGATAGCGGACACCGCCTGACTACTCTAGTGGGAGCGGTCTAGCGCCGCGACCGCCTTTTTTTCGCCTTCTTCTTCTTTGCCTTTTTCTTCGTCGCACGCTTCTTGGTCTTCTTCCTGGTTGTCTTCCTTGATGTCGCCTTGCGCTTCTTCGACGATTTCTTCTTCGCACGTTTTTTCGCTGGACGCTTTTTCATCTTCTTACGCGTGGTCTTTTTCTTCGAGGCCTTTTTCCTGGAGGCCTTTTTCTTCGAAGTTTTCCGCTTTGACGTCTTTTTCCTCGTAGTTTTACGAGATGTCTTCTTACGACTCACCTTTTTCTTGGTTTTTTTCTTCTTGAGCACTCTTCTCTTCGTCGCCTTCTTCTTGGCAACTTTCTTCTTGGCCGCCCTCTTCTTCGAGACTTTCTTTTTTGCGGCCCTCTTCTTCGAGACCTTCTTTTTGCCGACCTTCTTTTTGCCGACTTTCTTTTTGGCGACTTTTTTCTTCGCCACTTTTTTAGCAGCCTTCTTGACAGCCGGCTTGGCGGCCTTTGGCTTACGCCCGGACTTCACTTCCGGCTCAACTACTGGCTCTGATTTACGTGTTAACGATGCGCGTGCTGCCATGCGGCGTCGGCGGCGATTTCGCAACGGCCTGACGATATCAACCAGGCGTCTGAACACATCGTCTGGGTTGCCGACACCATCGAGCCGATTCAACAAACCATTAAATTCATAATAGGCAATTACCGGTCGCGTGTGGTTTTCGTAAACCCGTAAGCGATTGTTAATCGTATCTTCGTTGTCGTCGGCGCGATGACGCAAGCGACCCCCACAGCTGTCGCAGCGATCGTCCAGCGCGGCAGGGGAAGTAAAGACATTGAATACCGCACCACAGCTGGTACAAGTGCGGCGCCCGGTCAGACGCTGCATCAGGGCTTCATAGTCGACTTCCATCAGAACGGCCCCGTCCAGCGGGACCTCCAGTTCATCAAGCAGCTCGTCCAATGCCTGGGCCTGGGAAATGTTGCGCGGGAAACCATCCAGGATGAAGCCTTTGGCCGCATCCTTCTCGCTCAGGCGCTCGCGGATGATGCCGAGCACGATTTCATCAGATACGAGGTTACCGGCGTCCATGGCGTCGCGGGCCAGCACACCGTACGTAGTCTCGGCCTCCACAGATTCGCGCAACAAGTCGCCTGTCGATACCTGTGGCACCGAGAACTTGCTTACCAGTTTCTGGGCCTGGGTACCCTTGCCCGATCCGGGCGCCCCCAACAATACGAGCCGCATCTGCGCCCTCCAATAAAATTACACCGACGCGCCGCCGCCGGAGCGCGGTAACGCTACAGGGTGCTCAGGTTGTCGTCAAACCAGTGTATGCGCCAGGGCTTTCGGCTATGCTCTGGCGGCATCAAAAAAAGCACAGAAATATCGGGGGACGAATGAAGGCCATGAATCTGTTTTACGCCCAGAGCGGCGGCGTCACATCGGTCATAAACGCGACGGCCTGCGCCGTGATTGAGACCGCGGCCAAGCACAAAAACAAGATAGCAAAGGTATATGCTGGCCGTGACGGCATCATCGGGGCGCTGACCGAGGATCTGATTGACACCAGCCAGGACAGCCGGGCGGCAATCGCCGCATTGCGTCATACACCTGGTGGAGCCTTTGGCTCTTGCCGTTACAAGCTCAAGGGTCTGGAAGAGAACAAAGCCCAGTACGAACGCCTGATTGAGGTCTTCGCCGCGCATGATATTGGTTATTTTTTGTACAACGGCGGTGGCGACTCCATGGATACCGCTCACAAGGTCTCACAAATCGGCCAAAAGCTGGGTCACCCGATCACCTGTGTCGGCGTACCCAAGACCGTGGACAACGACCTGCCGCTTACCGACTGCTGCCCTGGCTTTGGTTCGGTCGCCAAGTACGTTGCCGTCTCCACCCGCGAGGCAGCACTGGATGTCTTGTCGATGTCGCGTACCTCGACCAAAGTCTTTGTGCTTGAGGTGATGGGCCGGCACGCTGGGTGGATCGCCGCGGCCGGTGGCCTGGCCGGTGAGAAACCGGGTGAGCCACCCCACATAATTCTTTTTCCGGAAATTCCGTTTGATCGCAAGGCGTTCATGCGGCGAGTCAAGGATTCTGTAGAACGTTATTCCTATTGTGTCATCGTTGTGTCCGAGGGCGTTCGCGCTCCGGACGGAAGATTTCTCGCCGAAGCCGACACTAAAGACTCATTTGGTCACGCACAACTCGGCGGTGTCGGACCGATCGTCGCACAAATGATCAAGGACGAACACGGCTATAAATACCACTATGCCGTTGCCGATTACCTGCAACGCTCGGCACGACACCTGGCATCAAAAGTCGACGTTGAACAAGCCTATGCCGTCGGCAAAGCGGCAGTGCAACTCGCTGTGCGGGGCGAGAACGCCGTGATGCCAATCATCAAACGCATCTCGGACAAACCCTATCGCTGGAAAATCGCGACAGCAAAGCTGGCGAATGTCGCAAACAAAGAAAAGATGATGCCGCGCAGCTACATCACCAAGGACGGTTTCGGCATCACTGCGCGCGGGCGGCGTTACCTGGCACCGCTAATCCGCGGCGAAGCACCACCGCCTTACCAGAATGGGCTGCCAAAGTACGTCACGCTCAAAAACAAATCCGTCAGAAAAAGACTCAAAACCCGATTCCAACTCTGAGAGTATGGCGACAGCCGCCAGCCTCCCTACGGGGTAGTCAAACGCCGATGATAATACTTGTTGGCGTCCAAACACGTTTGCGCCGCGCGATTCGATCGATAGTGTTTTCACCACCAAAGCTCGCGGGCACTTCGTCCACGGCAAGCGTACTCAGCCGCAAATTGACCGTTGACCAGGTACCCTCATCATCTGAGAGTACGGCGCCAAGATAGGTGCCACACACACGGCATATGCAGAAGTCTGCGGTCCGCAGTGCAAAACGATACTTCTGCAATTTTCGCTCATCCGCGATTCGAATGGTGACCGAACCTTCAGGATCGGACCAGTTCTTTGCGGCGTGTATTTGGCAAAAGCGACAATCGCATGCTCGCGCGCGAATGTCTTCGGGCGCCATTTGTGTCAAAAGCTCAAACGACAGGTTTTTGCAGTGACACGCCCCCGTTACTACGTGAGTCATGATATTGCTGCTCGCATGCAGCCATAATCATCGGACACGCCCCGCTGATTGTCCATCTGTGGTCGCGGATGCACGCTACAACGCGTGACTTACCCCCCACCCCAACCCTCCCCCCGGAGGGGGGAGGGAATGGGAGGCCGCTCCTCCGAGCCATGCCGCAACGCGTACAACGACATCCCGCGACAAACCCTCTGAGGAAGCGCAATGGTCCCCGACGACTTACCGGGCGTAACGTCGGCAAGTCCGTAGACCTGCGGCAAGGGAAAAGACGGTTCGTGTTCACGGCGAGCCGCGAGAGAGGAGACGGTCTTGTTTTTGCGGCGACTGCGTTCCTGCTTGCCGCTAAGCATTACACGTAACTTGCCCGCCACCCTAAGCCCTCCCCCGGAGGGGGGAGGGAGATAGCGGGCGACTGCGTTCCTGCTTGCCGCTAAGCATTACGCGTAACTTGCCCCCCACCCTAAGCCCTCCCCCGGAGGGGGGAGGGAGATAGCTACACGAGGATCGGCGCGATGACCAGCGAGACGATCGCCATGACGTTGATGAGAATATTCATCGACGGCCCCGAGGTATCTTTGAAGGGATCCCCCACCGTGTCACCGACTACGGCCGCTTTGTGCGTCTCCGAGCCCTTGCCACCCAGGTTGCCCTTCTCGACATACTTTTTCGCGTTGTCCCAGGCGCCGCCGGCATTAGCCATAAACAAAGCCATCAGCACACAACCCAGCAAGGCACCACCGAGCATGCCACCAAGCGCCTGCGGACCCAATGCCAGACCGACTACTACAGGTGAACCGACGGCGAGCACGCCCGGCAACACCATGCGTTTGAGTGCTGCCGTCGTGGCGATATCCACACAACGGGTTGTGTCCGGTTTCGCCGTGCCTTCGAGCAGACCGGGAATTTCCTTAAACTGCCGACGGATCTCGTGGATCATCTCGAATGCAGCGTCACCTACAGCGGTCATCGTTATCGAGCTGACCAGGAACGGGAAAATACCGCCCAGGAATACACCTATCAAAACGGTCGGGTCGGACAACTCCAGCGAGAAGTCAGGATTGTCGTGCGACACAACTTCAATATAGGCCGTGATTATGGCCAGAGCTGCGAGAGCTGCTGCGCCGATAGCAAAGCCTTTGCCAATCGCTGCAGTGGTGTTACCTACCTCATCCAGGGAATCGGTGATCTTGCGAGTGTCTTCACCCAAACCAGCCATCTCAGCTATGCCACCCGCATTATCCGCAACCGGGCCATAGGCATCGATAGCCATCGTGATGCCGACGGTTGCCAACATGCCGACCGCGGCGATACCAACGCCGTATAGACCGGCAAACATATTGCCAACATAAATAATCCCGCAGATAGTCAACAAGGGAACGGTTACCGACTGCATACCGACTGCAAGACCTGAAATCATCACCGTCGCCGGGCCGGTTTCGCCAGCCTTCGCGATCTTACGTACCGGTGGACCACCCGTGTAATATTCGGTAATCAGACCGATAATGATGCCGCCGACTGCGCCGGCCAGCACACATTTCCAGACACCGTTGCTAATCCCGGTACTGTCGATAAAAAAGTAAGCTGCAATAATAAACAACACCGCGGCGCCGAACGTACCCATGCGCAACGCGACTTCGGGTTGTCGACCCGATGCCAGGCGCACGATCAGTATGCCCAGCAACGAACAAACCAGGCCTATCGACGCGAGCAGCAGCGGCAAACCCATCAACCCGGCACGGCCTCCCAGTGCCGCGGCCCCGGTCATCGTGGACGCGATTGCGATCGTCGCGATCATCGACCCGCAATAGGATTCAAAGATATCCGAGCCCATACCGGCCACATCGCCTACATTGTCACCGACGTTGTCGGCAATCACGCCCGGGTTACGTGGATCGTCTTCGGGAATACCGGCTTCAATCTTGCCGACCAAATCAGCCCCAACATCGGCGCTTTTCGTAAAGATACCGCCACCGACACGTGAAAATAGCGCTACCGTAGACGCTCCCATGCCAAAACCATGCAGATGATGTGCGTTGTGGAGATCCTGGGCCGAGCTGATAAACCAAATATACAAACCGCCCAGTCCCAGCAGCCCCATTGCCGCAATAGTCAGCCCCATAATCGATCCGCCGTAAAAGGCAATACTCAACGCGGTTGCCGCACCGTGATCGTGCGCTGCAACGGTCGTGCGCACATTGGCACGCGTCGCCGTGTACATGCCGATTCCACCGGCCACCGAAGAACACAAGGCACCGACCAGAAAAGCGGCGGCGGTATGACTACCGAGATCCGGCGTGAAATACAGAATCACCGCAACAACGGCCGTGAAAATCCACAGCAAGAAATACTCGCGGCGTATGAAGGTCATGGCGCCCGCATGTATTTGCTCGGCGATATCGGCCACCTCGCCCTCGCCGGCCGGATATCGCCGGACTATCTGGTATATCAGCAGGGCCGCGACTAAGCCCACGATTCCCATGATCACCGGTATATAGCTGGTATTCATTAAACGTCCTCAAGAAAACAGTGGGGACCGGAACTGCGTAATCAGATAATGCTGGCCCCAGTGAAACGGTCGTGAGTGCCCTACTCACTCAACGGCGAATGCACAGCGGCGGTATTCTACGTGAATTCTTCAGGAAGTTAAGCCGAATCAGGCTGCGTGCGCGACCGGCAACGGTTTAGGGCGGCCGATGGCATATCCCTGGACAAAATCCACGCCGAGGCCGCGAACAGCCTCGAGAGATTTCCGATTTTCGACCTGTTCGGCCACGACCCGGATATCGAGCGTGCGGGCAAGCCGGATCATGGTCACGACCATCTCCTGACTGACTTTGTCGGTATCCAGGTTGCGCAAGAACGAGCCATCGATCTTGATGAAATCCATGGACAGCTCGCGTAGGTTGGCCAAAGAACCGAGACCGCTGCCAAAATCGTCCAAAGCGAACTGACAGCCCATGCCATGCAGTACTTCGATGAAACGGCGGGCATGACCGATATTGGTAATGACCGACGACTCGGTCAGCTCGAAGCATATTTGTTCTGGCGCCACACCGGTCGTATCCAGGCATTCCACGACGAACTCGAGGAATTGACCGTCGCCAATTGTCTGACCCGAGAGATTGATGCTACAACTGCGATTGTCGGGCAGACGCAAGCCACCGCTGCTCAACGCATTAAACGTGGTCTCGATAACCCAGCGATCAATACGTGGCATTAGCTTGTAACGCTTCGCCGCCTGCATGAATTCACCTGGCGCTATGTCGCGGCCACCCTCGCCCTGCATTCGTAGCAGCACTTCGAAGGCCGGGCCGTCCCGGACATTACCATCGACGGAAACGATCGGCTGGGCGTAAAGTTCGAATTTATTGTCCCTGAGCGCTATCTGCAACCGCTGCAACCAGGCGATTTCTCCCCGGTGTCGCGCAACGGCTTCATCACGAGCAGAATAAACATGTACGCGGCTACGACTCTGTTTGGCGATGTAGCAAGCCGAGTCTGCAGCCATAAGCGCGTCGACGACCGTGCCGCTTTCGTGTCCGATTTCGATCAATCCTATGCTGACACCAATCTGGAAAATACGATCGCGCCAGACAAACCGATAGTCCTCGACAGCAGTGCACGCGTCATCGGCGATTTGGCGCGCTTTTTCCAGCGGACAGCCAAATAGCAGCATGCCGAATTCGTCACCCCCCAATCGTGCCACCGAATCCGAATCACGCACCTGATCGCGGATTAAAGCAGAGACCTCGCGCAGCATGTTGTCACCGGCCATATGCCCACAGGTATCGTTAACTTCCTTGAAACGGTCCAGATCGAGGTAGGCCACAACATGCCCCATGCCATTGCTCTGCACTGTTTTCAGCGCCTCTTCAACACGACGCTCAAACTCGCGTCGGTTAAAAAGGCCGGTCAACGCATCATGACTGGCCTGGTAGGTCATCCGGCGCGCGATACCACGCATCTCAGAGACGTCCTGCATCAAGATCACAACGCCGGTCATCTCCGGGCCCTCGCCTATTGGTGACACACTCAAATCAACGGAGTATTCCTCTCCACCGGCAATCATCAGAGCGCCCCGGCCCAAACTCACCTTGCGCCGCTGACTCAAACATTGCGCCACGGGGTCCTGCACGGGCTTGCGGTCGGCTTCATCGACCAGATTGATCACGTCGAGCAAGTCACGACCACGCGCCTCATCGAATTCACAGCTCATCAAAGTCTCCGCGGCCGTATTCATGTAATCGATACGGCCGTCGATGTCCGTGGCAATGATTGCGTGTGAAATCGACTGCAATGTGGAAGTGACGTGCACTTTGTCTCGCAAGAGAGCTTCGGAAGATCGCTTCCGCTTGGAAATATCGAATGCTGCAAATAACAACGCGGGCTCGCCCTCATAATCGATCAGGGAGGTGGAGCCTTCAACCCACACGCCGTTGCCCTCCCGGTTGAGCAGCTTGATTTCAACGCGTTCCGGGACCGCCTGCTGCGCCAGGCACTTGTCGAACAAGTCTGCAACACGCTCGCGGTAATCAGGATGAATGAGCTCCAGCGCAGATTTACCGATTAGATCGCGTTGTCGAACGCCGCGCATGGCTGCAGCACGCGGATTGGCATAGATTACTTTCTTGCGCATCACGACGATGGCTTCCTGCACACCCTCTGCGAGATTGTGGAATAGTTTTTCGCGGCTATCCTCGGCTCGCTCGCGGCTGTCGATCGAATCGAAAACATCGTTCACCGCTCTTTCGAGCCGGCCGAGTGCGTCGTCGCGGCTGGTCTCGGTAACCCGTTGGTGAACGTCGCTATGTGCGACGATGTTGCCGAGCTCATCATTGAGACGCGCGATGCGATGAACAAAACTTCTGCGTGTGACAAACCACGTCAACACCAGGGCAACCAGGCCGGTGACAATAAGGATTATTTCAATTGTGCCTGGCACTCTTCCACTACACCTCTTGGTAAATATCCGAGCCTTTTTCGCGGAATTCGCGTGCTTTTTCTTTCATCCCGGTAGCCAAGGCTTCCTTGTCGTCGGCAAGGCTGTGCTCGCGAGCAAATTCGCGTACTTCCTGAGTGATTTTCATCGAACAGAAATGTGGCCCACACATAGAACAGAAGTGCGCAAGCTTGTGGGCTTCCTTGGGCAGCGTCGCGTCGTGATACTCGCGGGCCCGATCAGGGTCGAGGCCAATGTTGAACTGATCTTCCCAGCGAAACTCAAACCGCGCCTTGGACAATGCATTGTCACGCACCTGCGACATCGGATGCCCCTTTGCCAAATCTGCCGCATGCGCAGCGATCTTGTAAGTGACTATGCCCTCACGCACATCGTCACGATCAGGCAGGCCAAGGTGCTCTTTGGGCGTGACGTAGCACAGCATTGCGGTGCCATACCAGCCGATCTGCGCGGCACCGATTGCGGAAGTAATATGATCGTAGCCGGGCGCGATATCGGTCGTCAGTGGACCCAGTGTGTAAAACGGTGCCTCGAAACACTCCGCAAGCTCACGATCCATGTTTTCTTTAATCAATTGCATGGGCACATGCCCCGGACCTTCAATCATTACCTGTACATCCTGATCCCAGGCGATTCGGGTCAGTTCACCAAGAGTGGCCAGTTCAGCAAACTGTGCGTCATCGTTTGCGTCTGCGATGCTGCCCGGTCGTAGCCCATCGCCCAGAGAGAACGACACATCGTAGGCGCGCATGATGTCGCAGATATCGTGAAAATGTGTATAGAGAAAACTTTCTTCGTGATGTGCCAAGCACCACTTAGCCATAATTGAACCGCCACGCGACACGATTCCGGTAACGCGGTCGGCAGTCAGTGGCACATATGCCAGCCGTACGCCGGCGTGTATCGTGAAATAATCCACGCCCTGCTCTGCCTGCTCGATAAGTGTGTCGCGGAATATTTCCCAGGTGAGTGCCTCCGCACGCCCGCCAACTTTCTCCAGAGCTTGATAGATGGGCACAGTACCGATCGGCACAGGCGAGTTGCGCAAAATCCACTCGCGTGTTTCGTGTATGTGTTTGCCGGTGGAAAGATCCATAACGGTATCCGCTCCCCAACGGATAGCCCAGACCATTTTTTCGACTTCCTCGGCAATTGACGACGTTACCGCCGAGTTACCAATATTGGCATTGACCTTGACAAGGAAATTGCGGCCAATCGCCATCGGCTCAATTTCCGGGTGATTAATGTTGGCCGGGATAATCGCCCGACCCGAAGCAACCTCGTCGCGAACAAATTCCGCACTGACGGTCTCCGGCAGGTTGGCGCCAAATGACTGCCCGGGCTGGCGGCGCAGCAGCGCGGCTTTTTCGTAACTCTCGCGCATTTCGTCGCGGCGCAGGTTTTCACGCAATGCAACATACTCCATCTCAGGCGTGACAATTCCACGCCTGGCATAGTGCATTTGAGTAACGCAGGAGCTACCGATGGCGCGGCGCGGTAACGGCCTGTTCGGAAAGCGAACCGCAGCAATTTGATCCGATAATTCGCGATCACGCGTAAAGCTGGCGCTAGCCCCCGTCAGCTCTTCGGTATCCTCACGTTGCGCAATCCAGCGCCCGCGTATCCCGGGCAAGCCGTGCATGAGGTCAATCTCCGCGTCGGGGTCGGTGTAGGGCCCGGAGGTGTCATAGATCACGAGCGGTGGGTTCGGACTTGCATTAAATACGGCAGGCGTATCCGCCTGGCGTATCTCGCGCATTGGCACCCGCATATCGGACGGCGTGCCCGAAACATAGACTTTCCGAGAACCGGCGAGCGGTCGACGCGCCTCGGTACTGAGACGTGCGGTCGCTTCCCGCAGCTCTTTTGATATTGCTGTCATAAATCCTTCCGGGACGGTTGAGCGGGCACATTCCGAGTCTCGCGGCCAGGCACCCTTCGGGCCGCTATCATTATCATTATAGGAATGAGGATATTACAAGCAGCTGTTATTGGCGATTAGGTTTCACATAAGCTTCTGCCTGGACTGCTTGTCTGGTCCGGCCAAACTGACGTAACCTTCCCCACCGACACCGGCTTACGCGAGAAGACGATGGATGTTCAACACGCCCGTGAGCAGATGATCGAACAGCAGATTCGGGCCTGGGAGGTATTGGATCCGCGCGTTTTGTCTGTGATGTCGGAAGTTCCTCGCGAGCAATTTGTCCCTGCCGACTACCGGAAGCTGGCCTTCGCAGACACCATGATTCCGCTTGCCCAGGGCCAAGTGATGCTTACGCCCAACATCGAGGGTCGAATGCTGCAGGCACTGTCCGTTAAACCTGGTGATCAGGCACTGGACGTCGGTACTGGCAGTGGCTTTTCTGCAGCCTGTCTTGCAGCTCTCGGCGCGCGCGTCCACAGCATCGAGATTCACGGCAACCTGGCCGATAACGCCGCGGCCGTTCATGCCCAACTGGGGATGAACAGCATCAAGGTGGAAACTGCCGATGCAGCACAACTCAGCATCACAGACAAATACGACGTCATCGCCGTAACCGGCTCGGTACCCCAGCGCGAAAAACGCTTTGCACAGGCTCTCAAACCGGGTGGAAGGCTGTTCATCGTTGTCGGATCTGAACCTAACATGGAGGCTTTGCTCGTCACTCGCACCGGGGCAGACACCTGGCTTACTGAGAGTCTGTTTGAAACCGTTTTGCCACCGTTGCAAAACTTCAGCCGGACACCGAAATTCCAATTCTGATGGCAATTCAAAACATGTCGGTGCAGGAACTCGCATCCCGCCTGACAGCAGGTAACGCCTGCGTGCTGGACGTGCGTGAACCCTGGGAAGTCGGCACGGCCTGCATCTGTAATGCCCTTGCGATCCCCATGAACGATGTCCCCGATCGACTGGATGAGCTGCGAGCCGCCAGCGACGGCAAGGACCTCGTTGTCATGTGCCATAGCGGCCAGCGCAGCGGGGTAATCACACGCTTTTTGAACCAAGCAGGTTTTGACAGGGTCTTTAACCTGGATGGTGGTATCGAGGCCTGGTCTCAAGAAATTGATCCGTCTGTTCCGTCATATTGATCAGAGTACAAATATCGCGTGTTTACTGTTATAGTCAGATATAACACTATATCACTTATTATGTTGCATTGCACTAACTCAGGATGTTAGCCATGAATTTTTCCCGGTTTTGCGCACCTGCCGCATTCATTATGCTATTTCTAACCTCGTCTCCAGTCTGGGCCGCCGACTTCCTCGAGGTGTACCGTCAGGCGCTGGCAAGCGACCCGCTGCTGCGGGAAGCCGATGCCAACAGGCAGGTGGCTATGGAAACCCGACCACAGGCCAGGTCGTTGTTGTTGCCCCAACTCAGTTTTAATGCCATTCGGATGGATCGGGCAGAGGAAGGCACCAGACCTCAGTTCAGTGTGGCGGGCACCAGCGGGTTCCCAACCGACGATGACCACGATCGGACTATACTGACACTGCAACTGACACAGACGGTATTCCGCTGGGATCAATGGCTGAGCTTGCGTCAGGCTGACAAGATCGTGAGCCAAGCCGATGTGGACTACAACTCGGCCGAACAGGATCTCGTACTGCGTGTCGCCGAACGTTATTTCAATGTGCTCTCGGCACGTGACGAACTCGAATCCGCACGGGGTAACAAGGAAGCTATTGCGCGTCAGCTCGAACAATCAGAAACACGCTTCGAGGTGGGCCTCATTGCCATTACCGACGTGCAGGAGTCACGAGCTGCATACGATCAGGCGGTAGCGTCCGAGATTCTGGCCAAGCGGGTTCTGACAAACGCGCATGAAAACCTGCGCGAAATAACCGGCGCCTATGCCCAGGATCTGGAAAATCCCGACACCTCTTTGCCATTGGTGCTGCCCGAACCGGCCGATGAGGAAGCCTGGGTTAAGCGCGGAATGGAGCAGAACCTGAATCTGCTTTCCAGCCGGTTGGGCGTGCAGATCGCCAAGGACTCCGTCAAAGTACAGCGGGCCGGACATTTGCCAACATTGGACCTGGTCGCAGGGAGAGAGGAATTCGATTTGGACGGCACTTCGCTCGATAATCTCTTGAGACCGACGCCCTTAGAGGGCGACACGTCGACGGATCGGATCGAATTGCGGCTGAACTTCCCGCTCTATGGCGGTGGCCGTGTCTCATCACAGGTTCGCGAAGCCGTTCACCAACACAGTGCCGCACGCCAAAGACTGGAGCGTGTCGCGCGCGAAACGGAGCGTCAGACACGCGATGCCTATGTCGGTGTGGCCTCTGACATCTCCACTATCAACGCGTTGGAAAAAGCACTTGAATCCGCGGAGACTGCGTTAAAGGCGACCGAAGCGGGTTTTGAAGTAGGCACCCGCACCACGGTAGATGTGCTCGATGCCAGACGTGACTTGTTGTCCGCGCGTACCAACCTGGAACGGAGTCGATACGATTACATTATCAATTTGCTGCGACTCAAGCAGGCGGCGGGTACTCTGACGGAAGCCGACGTAGTCGAGATCAACGATTGGCTCAATTGAGGTAGCTTCATTGGCTTTTTTGCAATAACGGATCGATAAGATCTAACAGCCTCCCCAAAGCGCCGCGGTTTTTTCGGACAACCAGTCTGCCTCGCTCACCGAATTTTTTTGCATCGGCCGGATTGCCGATCAATTCGACGAGTCTGGCCGCCAGATCCGTCGCGTCGCTTACCCGCAACGCCGCCCCTTCGTCGATAAACATCGGCGCAATGTCTTCTGCATTGAACGTATGTGGGCCGGTAAGGATAGGCTTCCCCAAGGCAGCGGGTTCGAGCAGGTTGTGCCCGCCGATCGGCACCAGACTACCGCCAACGAACGCAATATCGCCGGCTGCGTAAATCAATGTTAATTCGCCCAGCGTGTCAATCAAGAAAACGTCAGTCTCAGCCGTACAACGTAATCCGCTACTACGAGTAATAACAGTCAAACCACGTTCGGCCAGAATTGTTGCGACGACATTGAAGCGTTCCGGGTGGCGCGGCACAAGCATTAGTAACGTCGCCGGATATGTCCTACGCACGAGCTGCAGCGCATCCAGGATTTGCTCTTCTTCGCCTTCGTGAGTACTGCCGGCGACCCAAACGGGTCGATCCGGGGCGTGTTCGGCACGCAGGGCGACGCCGCGCGACAACAAGTCGCTTGCGGGCTCAAAGTCGAACTTTATATTACCGGTCACGTGGGTCCGCGCGGGATTGGCACCCAGCGAGCGAAAACGCTCGGCGTCACTTTCACTTTGTGCGGCGATAACGATTCCGTGCGACAACGCTTCCCGAAACAAGCCCACAAAACGGCGGTATTTGCTGACTGATAAAGGTGAGACTCGCGCGCTGGCAAGCACCAGTGGCACGCGCCGCTTGCCACATTCGTGATAGAGATTGGGCCATAATTCTGTTTCAATGATGATCGCGAGTTTTGGTTTTGCACGATCAAAAAACCGACGCACCGCACCAGGCAGATCGTATGGCGCATAAAGATGCAAAACACTTTCGCCAAACAATGCCTCGACGCGGGCCGCACCGGTCGGCGTTACGGTGGTCAGCACGAGCGGTGTGCCTGGATACCGCCGCATCAACTCCCGTACGAGCGAGGTTGCGGCCTGTACCTCGCCGACTGAAACAGCATGCACCCAGATACTGGGTCGGTCGAGGACAGTACTCCCATAACCAAATCTTTCGCCAAACCGATCCCAGTACGCGTGATTACGAAAACCGCGCAGAAACAAAAATGCCGCGACGAAAGGCGCCAGCAGATATGAAAGCAGTACGTAAGCGAAACGTGGCAAGTTATTTTGCGGCTCTGCGGATACGCTCGATAATCGAAGACGTTGACCGCCCTTCACGGAAGACAAGCACCTCGACCGTACCACCTGCCTGCTCGACACAGTCGGCGCCGGCAATCTGTTCCGCTTTGTAATCGCCGCCTTTGACCAGCACATCGGGCAACACGCGACAAATCAATTCCTGCGGTGTGTCATCGGCAAAAGCGACGACCCAATCCACCGCCGCGAGCCCGGCCAACACTGCCATGCGGTCTTCCAGTGGCACAATCGGACGGCCGGCTCCTTTGAGACGTGTGACAGAATCATCATCGTTGACCGCAACCACCAGACGGTCGCCGAGCGACTTTGCTTCTTCCAGATAGGCGACGTGCCCGGTGTGCAGAATGTCGAAACAGCCGTTGGTCATGACCACGCGCTCGCCGTGTGCCTGCGCCTCACGCACAAACTCGGTGAGTTCGGCTTCCTCCAGCATCCCGCGTCCGCCGATGCCACGCCGGTGCAACTCCAGCCGTAACTCTGACCGACTAACCGTCGCAACACCCGGTTTTCTTACAACCAGGCTGGCAGCGATATTTGCCAGCACTGCCGCTTCTGCAATATCCAAACCAGTTGCCATTGCCCCCGCCAGCGTCGCGATTACCGTATCGCCGGCACCGGTCACATCGTAAACCTCTCGGGTCTCGGCGGGGAGATGGACCGCCTCTCCGTCTCCACGTATCAGGGTCATCCCTTTGTTGCCGCGGGTGATCAGCAAATCCGCAAACGCCATCTCGCGACGCAACCGTCCACCCCGCTCCACGATTTGATCATCCGTGTCACAACGACCAACGACCGCCTCGAATTCGCCAAAATTGGGTGTCAACAGCGTCGCACCCCGATAGCGGGCAAAATCCGAACCCTTGGGATCGACCAACACAGCGGCGCCGGCACCAAGTGCGGTTTTAATCAGCGCACCTGGATTGCGCAATGTTCCTTTTGCGTAATCAGATAGCACAACGACGTCGGCATCCTGACAGGCACTGGCATAAGCTTCTTCAGGAAATACGTCGCGGCCTACGCCAAAATCCTCCTCGTGATCCAGTCTGATGAGCTGCTGATTTCGGCTAAGCACGCGCAACTTGGTGATCGTCGGCGCCTCGGATTGTCCAAAGACGCACTCCACGCTGTTTTGTTGCAGCTGTTCCGCGAGGATCGTTGCGACCTCATCCTGACCTGTAACACCGACCAGAATTGGCGCAATGTCCAGCGCGGCGAGATTTAGCGCAACATTGGCTGCCCCACCCGGTCGGTCGTCAACGTCGCGTACCAGCACCACAGGGACTGGCGCTTCAGGCGAGATCCGGGATGCCGGACCCAGCCAGTAACGGTCTAGCATTACGTCACCGGCAACGACCACACGTCGACCAGCAAAAGTGGGTACTTTTAAAGACATTTCTCGCCCCCGTCCCGAACGGCGGCATGTTACCAGAAATGACGACGATCCCCTTTTTTCAGCGTTCAACGGTTCGAGATTCGGCCGGTTACTACACGGCTGTTACCATTCGCGCGATGAGCGAATCACGTCCACCGTTGAGCAATTTCCTCGGTCCCCGATATTGGCCGACGTGGCTGCTGTTGGGTCTGGTCCGCTTGCTTTGTTTGCTGCCCTATCGTCCGCTGATGGCCGTAGGACGGCTGCTGGGACGTGCCGCATTACCGTTGCTGGCCGAACGCCGCCACATCGCCTTGCGAAACATTGAAAAGTGTCGGCCCGAACTTGACGATCCGCAGCGCAAGACTCTCCTAAAAAAACATTTTGAGTCTCTCGGCATGGCCGTGTTTGAAACAGGCCTGGCGTGGTGGGCCAAGGATGCGCGTCTCGCACCGCTGTGTCATGCGGAGGGAACTGAATATCTGCATGCGGCACTGGAAAAAGGTCGCGGTGCGATCATGCTTAGCGCTCATTTCACGTGCCTCGAAATATGCAGCCGCATGCTCGCAATGCAGGTTCGCCTAAACCCGGTTTATCGGCGTTTTCGTAACCCATTACTACAGGAAGTAATGCAGCGGGGCCGCGAACGCAGTACGGATAGCGCAATTCCCAAGGAAGATTTGCGACAGATAGTCCGCACGCTAAAGAAAAATGGTGTCGTGTGGTACGCACCCGATCAGTCCCACAGTGGCAAGGGCGCGCAAATCGTGCCGTTCTTCAAAATCCCTGCGCAAACCAATACGGCCACAACGCGACTGGCAAGAATGACCGGTGCTCCGGTTTTGCCTTTCCTGCCGTGGCGTATGCCCGATGGATCAGGCTACAGGATCGTCATTGGCGCCGAGATGGACAAATTTCCGTCCGACGATGAAATCGCCGACACTAAATTGTTTCACAGGATGATTGAAGAACATGTACAACGCGTACCGGAACAATATCTGTGGATACACAGGCGATTCAAGAATGTCCCGGAAAATCCCGATTTTTATGCCTGACTGCCGTAGCCTTGTAGCAGCGACGGCCACTGGATTTCCTCAAACTCGGGCGTGGACAGGCTTACGCCGATCTTGTGTAACGATCGATTCAAACGCCTTAAGTTCCGTATCTTCCAACGACTGCCCGGGCGCCGACGGCCTCGGTCAAAGTCCACGACATAGATTTGATCGTATTGATCGCCTAACAGGATATTGTGTGCATTAAGATCGGCGTGATAGACACCCTCATCGTGTAATCGCCGAATGCAGGCACCGATGGCGCGCCATTCGTCGACACCGGGGAGGCGCTCGGCGGCAATTTCGGACAACGCGCGTGTGCCTGGAATACGCTTGGTTAGCAAATCGGCGCGATAGAAGACGCCATCACGAACATAGCGCGCCGCGACCGGCTGCGGAACCGGCAAACCCTGCGCGTATAACTCGGCGAGCAATCGCCATTCCATCATCGATCGTGTCCTCTCGGCGCCGGCCCAGAAATAACGATCCTTCAGCGGCAGAGTCATGGCCCCACCACGATGATAGTGACGCAAGACCCATTGTTCATGACCGTTATCCACGAATAACACTTGACCACGCCCGCCCGCCGTTCCGCTAACGCAGTTACGTTCACGCCAGTATTCCGGCGTGAACATCTGCTCGTCGAAGTGTGCTACGCGGGCATCTATTATGATGCGACCGTCGTAGCGATCCGGTTTTTTCTGAATGATTTCGCCGTCCACCGCGTCTCGCCTGCATTCGACCCGGCCTGAATCTACCTGAAATCTGTCTGCAGCGCCTTGAGTTGCATATTCAAACAAACGCTCATGCTTGTGTCGGTACCCATATGCAAAAATTCTAGCCTGCAGGAAAGATCGTCTCATGTACTGTTTGCGCAGTAATGTCACGCAGACAGCGGTAGTGTCCAAAGCGGCAGGTGCGCTCGAAACAGGGGCTGCATTCAATACCCAACCACAGGGTTTCTGACCGGTCAGTCAATGGCGGCGTGAAGTTCGGACTGGACGAACCATAAATCGCAATAACTCTCGCACCAGCAGCGGCGGATATATGCATCAGACCGGAATCGTTGCTGACTACGTTGTCGGCCAGAGAAATCAGATCGATAGCGTCCGTCAACGTAGTCCTGCCACAGAGATTGACGGTATCCGCTCCTGTCGCAGCGGCGATTCTGTCACCCAAAACCCGGTCTTTGTCCGATCCGAACACCCAAACGGCCACACCCTGTTCATTCAGCAATTTTGCCAGTTGCACAAAACTCTCAACCGGCCATTGCTTGGCCGGTCCGTACTCGGCACCGGGCATCATGCCCAGCAATTTTGGAGGTCTGCTTAATTCCAATCGATCCAGGACAGCTTGCAAATTCTCGATATCGATACGCAAACGTGGTTGTGGCAATGGATCCGGCAACGCCTCGGCCTCGGCTACACCCAGAGCCGCAAAACGTGCGACCGTCGTCGGGTGACGCGTTTTGTTCAGCTCGCGCATATCATTGACTAATCCAAAACGCATTTCACCGCGATATCCGGTGCGTAGCGGAATGCCGGCGTGAAACGGGACCAGTGATGACTTGAAAGAACGTGGCAGGACGATGGCCTGATCGTATGCGCGATCACGCAAGGACTTGCCCAGCCGGTGGCGTCCCGGCCAATTGAACTCTCCGTGCGTAAAGGGCAACTCTATTCCCGCGCGAATTTCATTCATCCGCGCGATGACCGGTAGAGACCAACCCGGCGCCAGAATATCAATTACGACATCCGGATCGCGTTGCCGCAAGGTCCTACACAATGACTGTGCCATGACCATGTCGCCGATCCACGACGGGCCCACGATCAGAACGCTATGGCTCATGGTCGAGCCGTCGTCACCTTAGCCTCGGCCTGCCCAATTTCGTCCAGATAAGTGCGGATCCCGCGCTCGACGGTACTAAATGGCTCCCGATACCCGGCGTTGCGCAATGCTGACACGTCCGCTTGCGTATAACTTTGATAACGCCCGACGAGATCGCCTGGGAAGGCGATATAACGAATCTCACCACGACCGTGCCATTTGATCACCGCGCGGGCGACATCGTTGAAGCTCTGACTGGCACCCGTGCCTACATTAAATATACCCGACTGACCGGGATGGTCCATGAACCACAGGTTTACTGCAGCAACATCGGCTACGTAAATAAAGTCGCGACGCTGCTCCCCGGCTTCGTAACCATCACTGCCCACAAACAGCCGTGCTTCGCCCTGCTCGGACACCTGACAGTTGAAATGCCAGGCGACACTGGCCATGCCGCCTTTGTGCGCCTCACGAGGCCCGTACACATTGAAATAACGCAGACCAACAATTTGGCTATCAGCTTCGTGGAAATGACGTCGTATGTACTGGTCGAACAATAACTTGCTGTAACCGTACACATTAAGTGGCCGCTCATGCACCGGATCTTCCGAAAACCCCGGGCCGGAACCGTAAACTGAGGCAGAAGATGCGTAAATAAAGGGGATATGTCGCTCGACGCAGTAATGCAAAAGCTTCTTCGAGTAATCGAAGTTCTCACGCATCATGTGGCGCCCGTTCCATTCTGTTGTATCTGTACAGGCACCTTGATGAATGACCGCTCGCAAACGTCCGGCCGGATCGTGACCGTGACTGGCCATGTCGAGAAAATCATCCTTGTCGAGATAGTCGGCGATAGTCAGGTCAGCAAGATTTGAAAACTTTTGACCATCACTTAGGTCGTCGACAACAATTACATCGTTCTCGCCGCGATCATTTAACGTCTTGACGATATTACTGCCGATGAAGCCGGCGCCACCTGTGACTACGATCATTACGGACACTCTGACCTGAAATCAGGCCACATCAATGTCTGTCTCGCGCTCGACCAGCCGAAACACGGCGCCGCAATAGGCGCATTTTGCATCGCCGGTTTTTTCAATGGGCAAATAGACCTTCGGGTGAGAGTTCCACAAACTCATACCAGGCAAAGGACAATGCAGCGGCAAGTCACTGCGGGTCACTTCGTAGTAGTTCGACGTATTGGGCGGCAATACGCCGGACTCATCTTGTGCTGCGGTCATTTGTTCATCTCTGTTGCCCATGCCCGCATTATAGACCCGACCAGGTCATTCTCCGAAAACGTCTCTCCATCCGCTCGAAACCCGTGCCCGTTCGGTGATGAATTCCTCCTCTGGCACGACGGCAGCCTTATCGGCCAGAGCAAGACGATGCACACGTTGACGATAGCCGCGGTAAATGTCCGTAAGTTCCTGTGCGGTTTCCGCCTGCACGACGCCTGCGGCCACCAGACTTTCGAGTTGCCGAATATTGTCACTCCAGCGGACCAGCGTTGGATGTACCGCAGCGTTTGCCAGGACCCAGTACTGAACCATGAACTCGATATCGGTCAAACCGCCGCTATCCTGTTTGATGTCAAAGCGACCCGGATCGCCACCGGGCAGTTCCCGTCGCATGCGCTGTCGCATGGCCAGTACCTCCTCCCTCAATGTCTGTGGATCGCGACGGCGTGCCAACAAGTCGCAACGTGCCGTCTCGAATGCCTCGCGCACCACGTGGTCCCCGGCAACGGCCCGTGCTCGCAACAAGGCCTGGTGCTCCCAGGTCCATGCAGATTCCCTCTGATAATTTTCAAATGCCGCGATGGAACTCACCATCGGCCCACCCTTACCGCTGGGTCGCAGCCTCGTATCGACCTGATACAGAACACCGGCGGCCGTCGTGGTACTCAATATATGCAAAATCCGCTGACCCAATCGTGCAAAATATCGCGTGTTGTCCAGCGATTTTTCGCCGTCGCTGTGCTGCAGACCGCCAGCGGAATCGTGCAACAAAACAAGATCCAGGTCCGACGCATAGCCCAATTCCAATCCGCCAAGCTTGCCATAGCCGACCACCGCAAAGCTCGCAATGCGCAAGTCGTTTTCCTCACCACACTGCGGCGCTCCGTGCCGGCGGTACATCTCACCCCGTGCCAGCTCGATCGTCTTTTCCAAGACCAGCTCGGCGATCTCGGTTAGACGGTCACTGACTTTCATCAATGGCAGGACACCCGAAAGGTCGGATACGGCGACACGAAATACCGCCGCCTGCTGAAACATGCGCAAGGCCTCCATTTCGCTCTCCAGGTCATCCTCGGCGATGACAGAAAAACGCTGTGACATGTCAGCTACGAAATCGGCGCGAGTCGGGGGAATCTCGAATACACGTGGATCAATCAACTCATCCAGCAAGATCGGATGCTGAGCAACACGCCGTGCCAACCAGGGACTGATGGCAGACAGATGAATCAGCCTTTTCAGGACAGGCGGGTTCTCAGTGAGCAACGCGAAATATGCGCTGCGGCGCCCCATGGCAACCACAATATTTAGCAGCCGGCTAACGACCTCGTCCGCGTTTTCCTGTGTCGCCGCAAGACGCAGGATTCTGGGGATCAGCAGATCCAGGCGTTGCCGGCCACGCGAATCAAGATGCCGATATTGCGCACTGTCGCGCAAGACCTTGAGTTGTTTCTGCACGCCACTGGTCACATCAAAACCAAGCCCGGCAAGCTCCGTCGTTGCCGCGTCACTACCCGGGTCGGCCTTCCACGCCGCCCTCAGCACATCCACTTGATCTACACGGGGACCCAATATCGCCGACTCAAAGTGGTGGCTGACCCGATGGCGATGTCGGTTAAGCTCCACCATGAAACCCGCCCAATCCTTGTAGCCCATGGAAAAAGCGATACGCGACTGTCCGACAGCGTCTTCCGGAAGGTGGTGTGTCTGTTCGTCGCGCCAAAACTGCAAACGATTCTCGACCCGACGGAGAAACTCGTATGCGCGATCCAGCTGGTCGGCTGCGTCTGCAGCGAGACTGCGGCGTTGCGCCAAGTATCGCAGCGCCACGCGTAGCGATGGCTCGCGCAATACCGGGTCGGTTCCACCACGCAGCAACTGAAATGTTTGCGTAATAAATTCGACTTCCCGGATGCCGCCTGGGCCGAGCTTGATATCGTCGCGGCGTTCACGCCGGCCTACATCCGATGCGATTAAAGCCTTCATTTCCCGCAACGATTCCAACACTCCATAGTCCAGATAACGGCGGTAAACAAATGGCCGCACGAGATCCAGAAACTGTTGCCTATCGGCCTCACGGCCGGTTAATGGACGTGCTTTGACATAGGCGTAGCGCTCCCATTCGCGACCATGTTGTTGCAGGTAAATCTCAAAAGCGGCAAAGCTCAATGCAAGCGCACCGGTTGTGCCAAAAGGACGCAATCTGCTATCGACGCGAAACACAAAACCATCCTCAGTAATCTGATCCAGAACCTTGATGAGACCCTGACCGATACGCGCAAAATAACGGTCGCTGCTCAGCGGCAGCGCACCATCGCTTTCACCTGCCTCCGGGTAGAGCATCACAAGATCAATATCGGACGAAAAGTTGAGCTCGCTTCCGCCGAGCTTGCCCATGGCCACGACGACCAACGACTGCGGTTGATGTGCAGAATCCAGCAACACACCGTGTTTCTTCTCGACCGCGTCTTGCGACCACTTCAGAGCGGCGACTATGCAGCTGTCGGCCAACCGCGACAGATCGGCGAATGTCTCGTCAAGCGTGTTCTGGCCGCACAGATCACGCCAGGCGATACGTGCCATTTCCTGGTTGCGCAGCCGACGCAGCGCACGCATGAATTCAATTTCATCTTCCGGCGGGTCGGCCAGGGTGGCGTTGGCCGTTTCGCAAACACCCTGTGTTCGATTCAACTCGTCAATAAACGTAGGTTCTCGAATACAGTGCGCAGCCACGAAATCGCTACATGCGAATACCCGTGCCATGCCCGGAATCACGTCGCTGGCATCGTGCTGACCGGATGCACTAGACCAAGCCTGGATACGAGACGCTACATGATCCGCGAGTTCCAGCGGAACTGGTGCTATCGAAGCTGATTCCGGGTGTTTGTGGGCCATATCCAGGCCTATCACACCGCGGCGCTGAGCCTGTTGCAAGTTCGGGTATGCCGCCAAAACCAGGTATGGCGCTTGATCCGTCTTTCCCGGTGATCCATATTTAGGCCATGCCCGCCCACACCGGCGTGTGGGGGCTGTCTGCTGTGACTGTAGAAGACTATTCCATATCATCACGTGAAACGGTCATCGAGGGGCGCAAGTCGAGTCGGTTGATGTTGTGATTGATGAAGGCGGGACGCCAGTTCTGCCAAATGGTGTCAAGACCTGGACTTGCGTATACGATGACAACGAAAAACAGCATTGGAAAACTTTGGGAATTTATCCGGAAATGTCCGTAGATGACGCAAAAAAATCGGTGGCTGCCGGGAAGGCGGCCAATTCCCGTGTCGCAAGTCAGGATCCCGAGTTCGTGATTCGCGACGGCCGCATTGAATCGGCCAACCCATCGTCGTCACAAATACCCGTCCTTGCCGGTGCGGCGGTTTCACTAATAGTAGTGAGCGCGTTGGGCTGGCTATTTTTGCGTGGCGATCCGGCTCCGGAAATGGCAGCAGCCGCAGCACAGCTGGACGAGTCAGTGCAACGACCGGCCGACAATCTGCCGAGCCCGTTTAAAGATGACAACGAATTGGATGCACAGCCAGTAGATGCTGTTACGCTGCCTGAGACACAGGCAATAGCGGATCGCGCAGCAGACAAGGTCGTAACGCAGGTCGCTGAGACGCCAAAACCCGCAGTGCCTGCAACCGTTGAAGCACCCAAAGTACCCGAACCACGGACCCAAAACCTGCCACCTGAACGGCCACCAACCCGCAGCGGTGCACAACCCGTCTCCACAGGAGTTGATCCCGGCTTGTCGTCTGTCGGCTCTCGGGTAAGCGACGTGCCTGAAGGCCTGGTGCTTGATGGTCGCGTGGCCCGCGGTAATCTCGCTACAGCCGTCTCGCAGCGCGAACCCGTCGATGATCTGGGATCCTTTATCCTCGGCAACGGCGCGGACGAGCAAAAGTATTATTTCTTCACCGAGCTGCGCGATCTTGCCGGACAACGAGTGCGTCATCGCTGGTTGTATAACAAACGCGTCGTGGCGGAGGTGCCATTCAAAGTCGGCGAAGCCTGGAGCTGGCGTGTTTATTCCAGCAAGACCTTTATTCCTACTATGTCGGGATCCTGGCACGCACAGGTCCTACTAGACGACGACACCGTCATCTATAGTTTGCCGTTTACTTTCAATCCCTGACTTCCGAGCGCGCCCATAAAAAAAGCCCCGGCAAGTGCCAGGGCTTTGTTCGCAGCGCGAAGCCGCTCCTTAGTTGGGAATCGCGGCGTGGCCGCAAAACACAGGTGGCTTACATCATGCCGCCCATGCCTCCCATGCCGCCCATACCACCCATGTCGGGCATTGCGGCAGCTTTATCATCCTTCGGTGTCTCGGCAACCATCGCTTCAGTGGTCAACAACAACCCGGAAATCGATGAGGCATTTTGCAACGCCGTACGAGCTACCTTGGTAGGATCGAGTATACCCATGTCAATCATGCTGCCGAACTCGCCAGTCGCGGCGTTGTAGCCGTAATCGCCCTCGCCCTCAACCACTTTAGACAAGATGACTGAGCCGTCTTCACCAGCGTTGTTGACAATCTGACGCAGTGGTTCTTCAAGCGCACGACGCAAAATGCTTACACCGACGTTCTGATCGCTGTTTGCCGCTTGCAAGTCGTCCAGCACGCTGATCGCACGAATCAATGCTACGCCACCACCGGCCACAACACCTTCCTCAACGGCTGCGCGTGTTGCGTGCAGCGCATCTTCAACACGTGCTTTTTTCTCTTTCATTTCAATCTCGGTTGCGGCACCGACTTTGATCACTGCGACACCGCCGGAGAGCTTCGCGACGCGCTCCTGCAGTTTCTCTCGATCATAGTCGGAACTCGTGTCCTCGATTTGAGCATTGATCTGATCGACACGACCCTTGATTTCGCTGCTTTTTCCGGCACCGTCGATGATCGTCGTGTCGTCCTTGGTGATCTGAATCTTCTTGGCACGACCCAGATCTTCCAAAGAGGTTTTTTCCAGACTCAAACCTACTTCTTCGGCAATCACGGTACCCCCGGTCAGGATTGCAATATCCTGCAGCATCGCCTTGCGACGATCACCAAACCCGGGTGCCTTGACGGCAGCGACTTTGACAATACCGCGGATGTCGTTGACCACCAGTGTTGCCAGAGCCTCGCCTTCCACGTCTTCGGCAATGACCAGTAACGGCTTGCTCGAACCGCGGACTGCCTCAAGCAACGGCAGCAGATCGCGAATATTCGAGATCTTCTTATCGTGCAGGAGGATAAACGGATCTTCCAGTTCCACCGTCTGGTTCTGCTGATTGTTGATGAAGTACGGGGACAGATAGCCGCGATCGAATTGCATCCCCTCGACTACGTCGAGTTCATTTTCGAGTGCCGAACCATCCTCGACCGTAATGACGCCTTCCTTGCCCACCTTGTTCATCGCATCAGCGATGATCTGGCCGACCTCTTCGTCTGAGTTGGCTGAGATTGTGCCAACCTGAGCAATGGACTTGTCGTCCGTGCAGGGTTGGGACAAATTGTGCAACTCGGCGACGATTTTTTGTGTTGCCTTGTCGATACCGCGCTTGAGATCCATCGGATTCATACCTGCGGCGACCGACTTCAGGCCTTCACGTAAGATCGACTGAGCAAGCACCGTTGCCGTGGTCGTTCCGTCACCAGCTTCGTCGGAAGTCTGCGAAGCAACTTCCTTGATCATCTGTGCGCCCATGTTTTCGAATTTGTCCTCGAGTTCGACTTCTTTTGCGACCGACACACCATCTTTGGTAACTGTCGGGGCGCCGAAACTTTTGTCGAGAACGACATTGCGGCCTTTGGGGCCGAGTGTGACACGCACAGCGTTGGCCAGTGCGTTGACGCCGGCAAACATACGATGCCGTGCGTCGTCTCCAAATCTTAAATCTTTAGCAGCCATTATTTTGCTCTCCTGTGAGCTCTAGTCGTCTAGGACGGCTATGACGTCATCTTCACGCATGACGAGGATCTCCTCGCCTTCGACCTTTACTTCGGTACCGCTGTATTTACCAAACAGCACCTTGTCGCCCTTCTTAAGCGACAGCGGACGCACATCACCATTATCGAGTACCTTGCCATTACCCACGGCGATCACTTCGCCTCGGCTGGGTTTTTCGGCTGCGGTGTCGGGAATCACGATCCCACCCGGTGATTTGGTCTCCTCCTCGACGCGTCGAACGATGACGCGATCGTGCAGTGGACGCAGTTTCATCAGATATTCTCCTACAAAATCAGATAGTTAGGTTTTCATGTCGAGCGCTAGCTGTTAGCACTCGCCTCAAACGAGTGCTAATTCTAGTCATGAACGGGCTGTAGTCAACCCTTTTCCATGACACCGCCCCAGACGGAGGCTAAGCTGCGCGATCGTCCTGGCCAAACCCCGCTGTCTATATGAGTGCTCCTGACGACACATTGCTGGTCTATTGCACGTGCCCGGACGCGCCCACCGCCAGCCGGCTTGCCGCTGAGCTTGTCGAAAGACAGCTCGCCGCCTGTGTCAGCCAGCTGTCCGGGCTCGTGTCGACATATCGGTGGGAAAACCAGATGAAGCGCGACGAAGAGACCCTGCTGATCATCAAGACGACATCGGGGGCCTATTCCAGTCTGGAAAGTACGCTCCGCCGTCTGCATCCTTATGAACTTCCAGAGATTGTGGCAGTCACTGTCAGTGCCGGATTGCCGGGATATCTGGCCTGGGTGGCCGAAAACGTAGCCAAATAATATGCGAACGATCCTATGCACTTTATTGTTGATCCTGCCAACCGCAGTCGTGACGGCGGTCGATGTCCTGCCACCCGATCAGGCCTTCACTTATGATGTGACTGCGAGCGCCGATGAGTTACGTGTCGATTGGCGTGTTCTACCCGGTTATTACCTCTATCGGCATCGTTTCGCGTTTGCGAGCCGCACTACCGGGGTAACGCTCGGCGAGCCGGTGATTCCACCGGGCAAAAAGAAAACAGACGAATTTTTTGGCGAGTCAGAAGTATATCGGGACGCTTTGCGAGTCCGTCTGCCCTATTCCCGGTCGGACCTTGCACCGAAAAAAATGACGCTGGAAATCAAGTCACAAGGCTGCGCTGATGTTGGCTTGTGTTATCCGCCACAGACCTGGACCGCAGAGGTTTCTCTCCCGGTACGCGTGGCCACTACGGGCGGTGCTGCTGGCGGTGTCGATCTGATGGCACTGCTACAGGACGGGCAAGACCCTACGGACAATCAATTTTTGCCGCCGGAAGCGGCTTTTCCATTTATCGCTGAGATGTCCGACGACTACACATTGTCCGTGGTGTTCGATATCGCCGAAGGCTATTACCTCTATCGCGACAAGTTCAGCTTTAACACTGCCAGTAAACGCGTACAGTTTGGCGCGCCGAGGCTACCGCCAGGCGTGCCAAAGACAGACGAGTTTTTCGGCGATACGGAAGTCTATTACAACCAGGCTGCGCTGGAGGTGCCCCTGTCGCGCGCCGGACCCGAAGCCGGTGACTTTGAAATAACTATAGGTTTTCAAGGGTGTGCCGAAGACAAAATTTGTTATCCGCCAATGACCCGTGACACGGTTGTGATACTTCCGGCGGCCAGCACTGAACCACCCGCCGATCTGCTCGCCGATGAACCCGTAGCCGAACAAGACAGGCTTGCCGAACTCATTCGCAGCGGCAATCTCAGTCTGGTGGCAGCTAGTTTCTTCGGGCTGGGCCTGTTGCTGGCGTTCACACCCTGTGTGTTTCCGATGGTGCCAATATTGTCCGGCATAATAGTCGGTCAAGGTCCGGACATTACAACGCGACGGGCGTTTACACTCTCTGCGATTTACGTAATAGCAATGGCAATTACTTACACGGTTGCCGGTGTTGCCGCGGCTTTGCTGGGCCAGAATCTGCAAGCTATATTTCAGCAGCCGGCAGTCATTATTGTATTCAGTCTGATATTCGTGGCGCTTGCACTGGCGATGTTCGGAACCTACGAATTCAAGATGCCGGCTGCTTTGCAAAACAAGCTCAGCGACATGAGCAATAAACAGAGTGGCGGCACCTTGTTGGGGGTCGGCATCATGGGCGTCTTGTCGGCCTTGATTGTTGGCCCATGTGTCGCCGCCCCGCTGGCCGCGGCTTTAATTGTACTCGGACAAAGTGGAGACCCGGTGCGTGGTGGGCTGGCGTTGTTTACGATGAGCTTAGGCATGGGCGCACCTCTACTGGTGTTTGGCGCTTCGGCAGGTCACTTGCTGCCACGTGCCGGCGCCTGGATGACGGCGATACGCGGCGCCTTTGGTGTGTTAATGCTGGGTATCGCGATTTGGATGCTCTCACGCATTCTGCCCGATCAGATCACGATGTTCCTGTGGGCCGCGTTGGTCTTAATGAGTGGCATGTTTCTGGGTGCCTTCCAGCCGCTGGCGGAGAATTCCGATACGCGTCACAAGCTGGCCAAGGGTGCCGGTATTATTGCTGTTGTTTATGGCATCCTGCTCATCGTCGGTGCAGCAACCGGTGGCAACGATCCGTTGCGACCGCTACACGGTACGCGTTTCAGCTCGTCCGGTTCAATGGCCCAGCTCGAGTTCAAACACATTAAGAGCGTGGCGGATTTGCAGGAAGAAGTCAGGCTGGCCAGTGCCGCCGGCCGCACAACCATGCTGGATTTCTATGCCGACTGGTGTGTGGAATGCAAGAAGATGGAAAAGACCACGTTTCACAATCCCGCCGTCATGACTGCGTTGTCGCATACGACTCTCCTGCAGGCCGACGTGACCGCGAATGATGCACAGGACCGGGCTTTGCTCGAGCATTTCGGTATCTATGGCCCGCCGACCATAGCTTTCTTTGGTACCGATGGTCTGGAGAAGAAGAATTACCGCGTTATCGGTTACATGAATGCCGAAGACTTCAAGAAAATCGTGCAGGGGGCTACAAAGTAAATGACGGCCAGAAACGGGATTCTGCTGTGTGCCCTGTTCGCCGCCTCCGCAGTTGCAGGTTTCATGTTTTATGAAACCAGACAGGCTGTGGCGACTAATGAGAGGTCTGTGACCGAGCTGTCGACAACAGTGCGCACACGACCTATCTTCTCCCTGCCCGACATAGCCGGCAATGAGCGATTTGTTACCGAATGGGACGGCAAAGCACTAATCGTGAATTTTTGGGCTACCTGGTGCGCGCCCTGTCTGCGAGAAATCCCGGTATTGATTGACATGCAGGAGGCGCTTGCGGCACAGGATATCCAGATCATCGGAATCGCTATTGACGATCCCGCAGCGGTCAGGGATTTTGCGGCGAAAACGGCCTTCAACTACCCGATTCTCGTCGGGGAGCAGGAAGGCATCGATACGGCGGAAGCGTTTGGTGCTGAAGTCATTGCACTGCCACTGACAGTTTTCACCGATCATGGTGGCAATATCATCGATCTGCACGCCGGTGAGATCACCCGTGACGATCTCAACGCCGCACTGACCCGCCTTTCCCGATAAAAGGGTCAGAGTACTTTTTCTGGGGAAAAGTACTCTGACCCCCTTTTCTGACCCCCTTTTCACGGCTATCGCAATGACAAAATTGCGGGGAAAAGCGCTAAACTTGCCGCCATCTTCTGCGAATGGTGGCGGAAATGTCCAAGATCCTGCTTTTGAACGGACCCAATCTGAATCTGCTCGGCAGCCGTGAACCCCAACGCTACGGCCATACAACGCTGGAGCAGATAGAACAAACGCTGATGGCTGCGGCTGATCGTGCCGGCCACACTGTGCATGCCCTGCAAAGTAATGCCGAACATGAACTTATTGACACTGTGCAGGCCTGCGCCAGTAACGATACCCGTTTTGTCATTATTAACCCCGGCGCCTTTACGCATACCAGTATTGCGTTACGCGACGCGTTTCTGGCAGTCCAGATTCCGTTCGTCGAGGTGCATCTCAGCAATGTCCAGGCGCGAGAGAGTTTTCGCCGTCGCTCTCTGTTAAGCGATATCGCGGTCGGGACCATCGCAGGCTTTGGCGCACTGAGTTATGAGCTGGCATTACAGGCAGCGATACGTCACCTCGAATCGGAGTGATTAATGGATATTCGCAAAGTAAAAAAACTTATTGAGTTGCTCGAGGAATCCGGAATTGCGGAAATCGAAATTACTGAAGGCGAAGAAGGCGTACGGATCAGTCGCTTTTCCAAGAGCGAGTTCGCTACTACGGCGATGCCGCCTGGCGTCCAGGCACCTACCGCACACGCAATCGCAGCGATCGAGCCTGCTCCCAACGCGGCGACTACAGAGCCCGCTTCGCCGCTACCGGCTGGGCATGCAGAACCTGACACACATACTGTAAAGGCACCTATGGTTGGCACCTTTTATGCGTCGCCAACGCCCGGATCCGATCCGTTTATTGATATCGGCACCAATGTCAGCGTCGGACAGACGCTTTGTATTATTGAAGCTATGAAAATGATGAATCAGATCGAAGCGGACAAAACCGGCCGCGTCACAGCAGTTCTGGCGCGCAATGGCGAACCTGTGGAGTACGCACAACCGCTGTTCCTCATCGAATAATGACGACGCTGCGTAAAGTTGTCATTGCTAATCGTGGCGAGATTGCATTGAGAGTGCTGCGTGCCTGCCGCGAGTTGGGAATAGGCACCGTCGCCGTGCACTCAACCGCCGATCGTCAACAAACTCACGTATTGCTGGCCGATGAATCCGTCTGCATCGGGCCGCCACCCTCGTCGGCCAGTTATCTCAACATGCCCGCCATCATTAGTGCTGCGGAAGTCACTGATGCTAATGCTATTCACCCGGGTTACGGTTTTCTCGCCGAAAATGCCGACTTCGCCGAGGGTGTTGAGCAAAGCGGGTTTGTTTTCATCGGGCCGAAACCGGAAACAATTCGGGCGATGGGCGACAAGATATCCGCGAAAGAAACGATGAAACGCTTAGGCCTGCCGTGCGTGCCCGGCTCAGATCGCGCCATGGGGCGCGATCCCGGCCAAAACCTGGCGTTGGCGCGCGATATCGGTTTTCCGGTCATGATCAAGGCTGCTCATGGTGGTGGGGGACGCGGGATGCGTGTGGTCCATCAAGAATCCGCATTGGAAGATGCCATCTCACTGACCCGCCAGGAATCCGATGCGGCTTTTGGCGATGCAACAGTGTACATGGAGAAATACCTGGCGGGACCGCGGCATATCGAATTCCAGGTTTTAGCCGACCACCACGGCAACGTCATTCATTTGGGTGAGCGCGATTGCTCCATGCAGCGTCGTCATCAGAAAATCATTGAGGAAAGCCCGGCGCCCGGCATCACGACGCAGCAGCGTGACGAAATCGGTCAAATTTGTGTCGAAGCCTGCAGGGAAATTGAATATCGCGGCGCGGGAACCCTTGAATTTCTGTACGAGAACGGCGGCTTTTACTTTATCGAGATGAATACACGCATACAGGTTGAGCATCCGGTTACCGAAATGATTACCGGGATCGACCTAGTCCGCACACAATTGCTGATAGCTGATGGAGAAGCCCTTCCCTGGCAGCAAAAAGACATCACGTTGCGTGGTCATGCGATCGAGTGTCGTCTCAACGCCGAAGACCCGGAAAAGTTCATCCCCGCACCCGGCACGGTTACCCGATGGCATCCACCGGGCGGTCCGGGCGTGCGTGTGGATTCACATCTTTATTCCGGCTACACCGTTCCGCCGTATTACGATTCGCTCATTGCCAAACTGATCACTCACGCAGAAACCCGTGATCTTGCGTTAGCCCGTATGCGCAGCGCTCTAAGCGAAGTAGTCGTCGACGGCATCCACACGAATGTGCCATTGTTACAGGATCTCTGTGACGATTCGCGGTTCGTTGACGGCGCAATCGAAATCCACTATTTAGAAAAAAGGCTCGGCCTTTGACGCTCCGTAGTTCCTGCGAATGCCCTGGCAAAGACTGATCGTAGAGGTCAACTCAAACGACCACGAGCTTGTTGAGCGATGTGCCGTCGAGTTGGGCGCCCTCTCGGTCAGCCTGGAAGACGCCGGTGATCAACCAGTATTGGAGCCGGCTCCAGGCGAAACACCATTGTGGAGCCAGATGCGGCTAATCGCGTTGTTTCCGGAAGACGTTGACTGCAATCAAGTCAGTCGCGCTCTGACCAGTGCGGGAGTTGCGCTACCTTTGTGGGAACGGCTGGAAGACCGCGAGTGGGCTCGTGCCTGGCTGGACGAATTTGAGCCGATGTTTTTTGGTCACGGGCTGTGGGTTTGCCCGCACGGGCAAACGCCCTCGGAGGCGCAATGCGTGGTGCACCTCGACCCGGGACTGGCGTTTGGCACCGGTCGTCATGCAACAACCGCACTTTGCTTAAAGTGGTTGGCGGGTACCGCACTAAGAGGGCGCACAGTTCTCGATTATGGCTGTGGTTCCGGGATTCTGGGTCTGGCTGCGGCGGCGCTGGGCGCAAAACGAGTCTACGCGCTCGATATCGACGATCAGGCGCTGATCGCCACGCGCGACAACGCATCCAACAACGGCCTGGCAGCACAATTTATGGTTGTCCGGCCCGAAGACTACTGTTCGGAACCCGTGGATATCGCTATAGCAAACATTCTGGCGCGACCACTGATCTCGCTGGCCGGCACCCTGGCCGCGGCAGTCAAAGCGGGCGGAACGGTCGTGCTTTCGGGTATCCTCGACGATCAGGCAGACCAGGTCCGGCAGGCCTATGAGCCCTGGTTCCATATGCAAAAACCAACCGTCCACGCCGGCTGGGTGCGGTTAAACGGTATACGCGGTACTCGTGTACACACAGTGTCCTGAATGCGAAGCGCTATTTGAGATCACGGCAACCGATTTGGCTGTTGCCGGAGGTTTTGTGCGCTGTGGCCAATGCAGCGTCTCCTTCGATGCACTGAACAGCCTGCGTGACACGCCTGAGGTAGCCGACGATGCAGAGGTCGCGGTGGAACCAGCGCCTGACATTGTCGATCCAGTCGCCCCAGAAACCGAAGTCGAAGTCGCCAAGCGTGTGGTCGAGTCGCTCAGTCAAGAGCGTGATTCACTCGATGAAGACGAGAATGCGTTTGTCGTAATTGATGATGACGACGATGACGAAGAGATTTTGCTCGATGACAGCTACGAACCGCCGCAAGAAGACGAAGAGCAAGAAATATACGCTGACAGCAAATTTTCGGCTACGGAACATGACGATACGCCCGCTTCTGAACTAGAAGGTGAGGACGACAACTTCGAAATCTTCTTCGGCGTTGACGAATTAGAGCACCTGACGGCCGCCGACGACACAACAGTACAGGATGAATCCGATGCTGAAAAAGTTGATGCGTCTGTGTTGTTCTCGTTGCCTCTGCCGGAGCTGACACCACTGGATCACGAGCAACGCGGAATGCTACCGGAAAAACTTGAGGGCGGCGAAGCGGCGCGCGATCCATGCGCTCTGACCGTCAGCACAACAAAACACAAAATTGCCAGATTCGACACAGCTAGACCAACCCGATCGAAAGCAATACGTGCCAACGACGCTATTGATGCTGCAGATGCCCGTGATCTTAAACACTATCTTGGCGGGTCAAAGAACCGCGCCGTTGCGGCAGCCTGGGCGGGTGGCAGCGTGTTGATGGCGTTGTTGCTGGCCGGACAGATCATTCACCGGAACCGCGGTGATCTGATGATTCATCCCAGACTGGGTCCGGCCGTCAGCTCACTGTACAAAGTAGTGGGTGTCAATTTGCGACCAAACTGGCAAATCAGAGACTACAAGGTGGTCGGTCAGGCGCGATTGTTTGAGATGCCATCGGAAGTAGTTGCCGGAGAAAGTGCTGCCATCGCGTTGCGATTCGTGACCATCATTACCAATGGCGCCAAGCAGCCCCAACCGGCGCCGATGGTCCGTTTGACCTTGCGTGATCGTTGGGGTGACCCGACTGGTATTCGCGATTTTGCGCCACCGGAGTATCTGGCTGACCGGACTTTGATCGGCCGTTTGCTTGAGCCAGGGCAGCGATTGAGAGTGGTCCTGAATATTGCCGATCCGGGCACCGATGTGGTTGGTTTTGATTTTGACATGTGTCTGCCAGACGGCGTGGGCACACTACGTTGCGCCAACGAGCCGGCAAGCTAAGTCCCTGATGCGTATAGGACCTTACAATTTCGACAACACCCTGGCGCTGGCGCCGATGGCCGGTGTAACCGATAAGCCCTTCCGTCAACTGTGCCGGCGCATGGGGGCAGGAATGGTGGCCGGCGAGATGATCAGTGCGGACACGCGCCTGTGGAAGTCTGCCAAAACCCGACGCAGGCTCGATCACAGCGGCGAACCCGAACCGCGTATCGTACAAATCGCAGGCGGCGATCCTGAGATGGTGGCGAATGCTGCTCGTCTCAATGTGGAATGCGGCGCACAGATCGTCGATATAAACATGGGTTGCCCGGCCAAGAAAGTGTGTAACAAGGTTGCTGGTTCGGCATTGTTGCGTGATGAAGACCACGTCAAACGCATACTCGATTGCGTAGTAAGAGCCGTGGACGTCCCCGTCACGTTAAAGATTCGCACCGGCTGGTCGCAAAACGAAAAAAATTGTGTGCGCGTTGCAAAAATCGCTGAGCAAGCCGGCATACAAGCTCTCGCAATACACGGCCGCACTCGTGCCTGCATGTTTCGCGGACAGGCAGAATACGATTCCATCGCCGATGTCAAGCGGGTCGTCAGCATCCCGATAATCGCCAATGGCGATATCGATTCTGCGCAGCGCGCTCGTGACGTATTGCAACACACGGGAGCCGACGCGCTAATGATTGGACGGGCCGCTCAAGGTAGGCCTTGGGTTTTCAGGGAGATCGCTGCGACACTTTCGCAAGACACGAAGTTTTCCAAATCAGCCATACCTACCAACGCAGAACTCCGTGATATCATGCTGACCCACCTCGATGAGCTGTATCGTTTCTACGGTGAGCAAGTCGGGGTGCGCGTGGCAAGAAAGCATCTCGGTTGGTATTGCAGGAATCGCAAGGACGCATCTACCTACCGCGCCAATGTGGTACGGGTAGAAACGGCTGATCAGCAGATGCAATTGACCCGCAACTATTTCGAGCGTGTCGATGACAGGGCATCGGCGGCATAAACAAAAAATCACGATATGGGGATTCTCAGCAGGTGGGAAACAAATCAGCCAATGGTCACATGATTGCCACGGCGCGAAGGATCAGCGCTGGCAAACCACTTCGTGACCTCACACAAGAAGCACTGGGCGGCTATTTCGCGAACTTAAACGGCCATCAACCGGTAGAGCTTTATGATCTGGTGTTGCGTGAAGTCGAGGAACCGTTACTTCGCTCAGTAATGGAATACACCGGTGGCAATCAAAGCAAGGCGGCAACCGTGCTGGGCATCAACCGCGGCACTTTGAGAAAGAAACTCAGAATCTACGGGCTGGACAACGGCCGCTGAGCAGACTGATTTGCGGGCACTTCTAAGTGTTTCAGACAAGACCGGGATCGTCGATTTTGCGCGCAGCCTCGACGCCCTCGGCGTAGATCTGGTATCGACAGGCGGCACAGCGGCATTGCTGCGTCGCAACGACATCGGTGTCACCGATGTCGCGCAGCAGACCGGGTTTCCGGAGATCATGGATGGCCGGGTCAAAACCCTGCACCCGAATATACATGCCGCACTGCTCGCCCGACCGGGCATCGACGAGCAGATTCTGGACGAACTGGGTCTCGAGCGCTTCGATCTGCTGGCCGTCAATCTCTACCCGTTTGAACAGATCATTTCCGAGCCAGGCTGCTCCCTGGAAGTCGCGATAGAAAATATCGACATCGGTGGCCCGGCGATGCTTCGGGCAGGCGCAAAAAACCACACTGCGGTTGCTGTTGTTGTCGATCCGTCTGACTATGGTCTGATCCTGACTTCGCTGAAGACCGGTGGCTTTGACAAACGTCTACGCTACGAACTCGCCGTCAAGGCCTACACTCATACGGCCGCTTACGATGCGGCAGTTGCCGACTATCTCTACAATCAGCGTGAGTGGGGCGGCGACGAAATATTTCAACACCAAAAGCTGTTGCCAGTAACGAAGCGCAGCGATCTCCGTTACGGAGAAAACCCCCATCAACGCGCGGCATTTTACGTTCACAATCAAGCCGATGAGGCCTGCGTAACAGATGCAACACAGGTTCAGGGCAAGGACTTATCATTCAACAACATTGCGGATGCCGATACGGCATTGGAGTGTGTACGCCAGTTCTATGAACCTGCCTGTGTCATAGTCAAGCACGCTAACCCCTGTGGAGTTGCGTTGGACCAGGATGCCAGCGCCGCCTACCGACGCGCCTTGTCGACCGATCCCACATCGGCCTTTGGCGGCATCATCGCACTCAATCGCAGTCTGGATGGCGGTACGGCTGCCGAAATACTCAAACAGTTCGTCGAAGTTCTTATTGTGCCGGAAGTGCAGGACGAGGCACGCGAGATTCTCGCAACCAAACCCAACGTTCGTGTGTTGGTAACCGGGTGGTGGGACATGGATCGCGCAGCCGGTGTCGAATTTCACTCGGTTAACGGCGGACTGCTGGCTCAGGAACGCGACATCAAATTGGTGAGTCCGGCTGAGCTCGATGTCGTTTCGGAGCGCTCACCGACCGAGCACGAAATGCGCGACCTGCTTTTCGCCTGGAAGGTCTGCAAGTTCGTCAAGTCAAATGCCATCGTGTTTGCCAAAGATCAAATGACGATCGGGATTGGTTGTGGTCAAACCAGCCGCGTCCACAGCGCCCGTATCGCGGCAATGAAGGCGGTCGATGCGGGTCTGGCTATCAAGGGGTCGGCGATGGCTTCCGATGCGTTCTTCCCGTTTCGGGATAGCATAGACAGCGCGGCGGAGCACGAAGCGATCTCAGTCATACAACCCGGCGGTTCCAAACGCGACGCCGAGGTCGTCGCCGCGGCCGACGAGCACAACATGGCGATGGTTTTCACAGGCATGCGGCACTTCAGACACTAACCGGATGGCAAAGGCAAATCTGATGAGGGTACTGGTGATCGGCGGCGGCGGCCGGGAACACGCCTTGGCGTGGAAGGCCGCACAATCACCCATTGTCAGTGAGGTACTGGTCGCGCCCGGCAATGCCGGTACTGCACAGGAACCACGTCTGCGCAATGTGGACATCGATGCAACGGCTATTGCTGATCTCATCACGCTGGCAAAAACAGAGAACGTCGGATTGACAATTGTCGGCCCGGAGGCGCCGCTGGTGTCGGGGATAGTCGACGCGTTTACTCAGGCCGGCTTGCGATGTTTCGGGCCGACGGCACTGGCAGCCCGACTCGAGGGCTCCAAGGCCTTCATGAAGGACTTCCTGGAAAGCAATCGTATCCCCACTGCCAGCTATGAGGTCTTTGAGGACATCGATCCGGCGATTGCCCGAATCCGGGAGCGTGGCGCACCGATCGTCGTCAAAGCGGACGGACTGGCTGCCGGCAAGGGCGTAATCGTGGCTCACACGATCGCTGAAGCTGAAGCGGCGGTGCACGATATGCTCGGTGACGGTCGCTTCGGTTCTGCTGGTCGGCGGGTCGTCATCGAAGACTACCTGGATGGTGAAGAAGCCAGTTTTATTGCGATGGTCGATGGCGAGGCGATTCTCCCGCTGGCAACTTCCCAGGACCACAAGGCGCGTGATGCAGGTGACCTTGGGCCAAATACCGGTGGTATGGGGGCCTATTCTCCGGCACCGGTGATCGATCCGACAATTCATGACCACATCATGAATGAGATCATGCGCCCGACGGTACGCGCTCTGCGTGCAGCCGGCACACCCTACGTTGGTTTTCTTTATGCCGGTGTCATGGTTGGACCAGATAACGTGGCGCGGGTACTGGAATTCAACTGCCGCTTCGGCGACCCGGAAACGCAACCTATCATGATGCGCCTGCGTAGTGATCTCGTGGCGCTCTGCGAGGCGGGTATCGACGGTCGTCTGGCGGATGCACAAGTTCAGTGGGACACGCGCGCCGCTTTGGGCGTAGTGCTGGCTGCTGGCGGCTATCCGGAAGATTACGACAAGGGCGACATTATCAGCGGACTGAACGATAACCTCCCGAACACAAAAGTATTCCACGCGGGAACTCGTTTCAACGGCAATAACGTCGTGACAAATGGCGGGCGAGTACTGTGCATCGTGGGTTTGGGTGACACCGTTAGCACAGCGCAACGACTCGCTTATCAGCGCGCCGCCTCGATCCATTGGGACAATCTCTACTATCGGGAGGACATCGGCTACCGCGCAGTCGCAATGGAGACCTGCGACCATAACTAACCTGTCTGCTCCCGACAGGGGGCAGCCTCCTTTGTTGCTCCCCACCCCCAGTCGCCGATGTGATGGTATGCGACGAAGCACCGGAGATTCGGCGAGAAAGAAGACAGTCGTTTGTTTGCGGCGACTGGGTTCCTCGCCGCAGCCGCAAACGAATGACGGCTTCCAGGCTCGCCGCTTTGCGATTACGCGGGACTTGCCTCCCACCCTAGCCAGGAGCTCGGCCTTCGGCCTCACGAAAGCGTCGCTGCGCGACGTATTGATCTGCGTGTCTCGATACCCTGCAAATCGGGCTCGCAGCAGAATCGCGGCAGGATGCCGCTCCTACGACAGCACTGCGAGATAATAATACTGCGGCTTCCAGGCTCGCCGCTTTTCAGATTACGCGGGACTTGCCCCCCACCCTAACCCTCCCCCCGAAGGGGGGAGGGAATAAGAATGGGTTCATCACTCGAGGGCTATGACCAACGAAGCGTCGTAACTTTTCCAGGTGATAGGGACGACGAATGAACGCAGCTCTGGTGGCACGACAATTTTGTCCAGCCGCCCAACAACAACTATAGGAACGGAAATCAGGAAATCGCTACCAAAGTCCTTGCGCGCATTCCCTGAAATTACGTTGGCGACCTCACCAACCATATCGCACATGTTCTCATGACTGGTATTCTCTTCGCCCAGCGTTATGAGCAAAACCTTAAGCAGTACCGACGGCGCCGTGAAATAGACACTGCCGCGTCGTTTCCCGGTGACACCGATGATACCGGTAAAGCCTTTGACTTCGCTGTTACAGTTGCTGGCCAGATACGGTGTTCCAATTTCAGCCGGTTCGCCACCCATGTGTGAAAAAAAGTGGGTCGCTCCTTCGATAAAGACTTTGAGATCCGTCTCATCCATTTGTCGCCTCCCCGAGAAGCTCGCGAAAAGCTCTGTTCAACTCCTGCTCAGAAAACGGTTTGCACAGGAACCCATTTGCACCCTTCTTGAGAGCCTCGATCGCCGTCGCCTTATCCGACAACGCAGAGATCACCAGAATGACCACGTTAGGATCCATTTCAACCATCTTCTCAACGCATTCGATTCCACCCATTTCCGGCATGGTGAGATCCATGGTGACGATATCCGGTCGCACCTTGGGAAACTGCTCCAGCGCTTCAACACCGTTGCCCGCAGTGGCAACAACTTCCAGACCCTCGATTTCTGTCGAGCGCTCAATTTTCTTTCGGATAATGTTTGAATCATCCACGATCATAAGTTTCATAAATTCACCTTTCGCCAGGTTGAGGCGTTGGCTTACGCCGCCTGGTCCATATCGCGCGGTATTGCCGGCAACGTAACTTTGAACTGCGTAAATTCGCCACGCGCGGTCGACACGCGTACCCGGCCACTAAGTTCGTTAACAAGATTGCGGATTACGTCCATGCCGACACCGCGTCCGGCATCAGAACTAACTTCAGTAGAGGTAGAAAATCCACGTTTGAAAATCAACGCCATAACGGCTCGATCTTCCATAGCTTCGATCTGATCAGCGCTTACAAACCCCTTGTCCACAGCCGTATTACGGATGAGATCCATGTCCAGCCCACGGCCGTCATCGCGGTACGAAAACTCGAAGTTTCCGTCACCTAGTGGAACAAATTTCATAGCGATGCGACCAACCTGACCCTTATTGGCAACCAATCTGTCTTCCGGACCCTCAATACCATGCGTCACACCGTTGCGTATAAATTGGATCGCCATGTCCTTGACCGGGCCGCGATACATCTCCGGTACATGCTTGCCCTCTAGGCCGACGCAGTGAAGATTGACACGCTTGCCTTGCTCCTCTGCAATTCGCTCAGTCAAGTTGTGCAATAACGCCGACATATCGGTACGTGGTGCGGCACGTTGATCATCCGCGACTTCGGCAATCTTGCTGCGATCAAAGACCAATCTAAAATCGACCAACCGAGCGACAAGTTCGCGCACTGACTGGATATGGCCTAGTAATACATCCAGTTTGATGGTCAGGGGTAAAAAGTCGCCGCCACTAATCGTGGGCCGTTCCTGCACGTCAGTTATCAGGTCTTCGATATCATGGGCGAGACCCACTACTGAATTGAGCCCGAGCGCAGAGGCCTCGCCTTTTACGGCATGTATCTCACGGAAGATCTGATCCAGCTTGGCGCGGTATACCTCGACACCCATGGCAGACCGCTTCAGTATCGAATTGATCTTGCCAAGTGAGCGCTCGGAACCACAAAGAAAGTCTGTCAGGACCTCGGGTTCGATGTGTAGAATATCCATCAGCATATCGAGCTGCGCTGTCGATCGCGCCCGAGAGACCTGCAGCTCGCGCTCCAGCGCTGCCCGTGCAGTGATGTCATTGACGGTCACCAACAGGTGTGACAACTCTTGGTCTACGAGTACGCGCCGAAATTGAAATCCCAGATATCGAGTCTGGAACTGGCTGCCATCCCCGGCAAAATGTACCTCAACCTCGTTCAACGGATTCAGGTCATCTACGAGATTCTCGTTTACACGCCCGCCAAAGTACAAACTGATGTAATCCCGAGCGACGTTCAGAGTTGTTTCGGGGACAATACCTCGCAACAATTCGATCAGGTTGACGCCAGCCAGGTTTTCCCGGCGAAAGATATCTTGCAGGGCTGCCGAGTGCTGCGACCCGATGCGATATTCCGAGTCAAGTAGAAACAATCCCTCAGTGACGGTTTCGAGTATGTCATCGGTTTCCTTCTTGGCAATCTCAATCATTGCATCATATTTGTTGAGATTGCGGATCAGGTGAAAAAGAATGACGAAAAAGTTGATCAACGCCAATCCGATTCCTGTTACCTGAATGATTCGCAGTCGTGTGGCCCTACGCGCTGACTCGTATTCCAGGTGCACTGCCAGATCGTTTGTCAGCTTTAGCAGCCGATTATCGCGATTGTCCTTTGATGCAACCATTATTGCGTGAAATAGGTCGCTCTCAAGATTGGCACCCTCATCGGTCATGATCAATTCCGCGCTACGCTCAATCTTGGAATCGAAAGCGAGCATCGGTTGCAGAGCTTCCTGCAGTGGCAGCCAGGTTTCTAAAGTGTCAGTTAGCAACCGACGGCTCCTTGTGTCCGAAAATGCCTCGATGCTGACCGACTCACCGTCGACACCGGTTATGGTCCCACCCTTATTGAAGGCATTGAGCGTAGTGTCGAACGTCCGGTAGCCGGCCTTTAGCTCATTCAGGGGTGTTTCGATGAAATTCCCGCTGCCAAGCGCATTGTCGGTCTGCAAAAGTGCCTTGATCAAACGCTGTGAAAGAGTGCGCTGACGACCGGCCAAATTGACCTGCACGGCGTCGCGCGCGAACTGATCGGCGATATAAAAATTCATCACCAGTACGCCAGCATCGAAAACAATAAACAAAGCGATTGATAATACAATCGCGTTGTACTTGCCCGATTTCATTGCACTCATAGTCGTTCCCGCACTTGCACGTCTCTCGTCCACGCCCAAGCGGGCGTCGATAAGGCTCCGTACGTACAGTTAAAGACAAATCGTGTCTGACCGCCGTGATGAAAATCACAACGGGAATATGGCAAGACAGAGTTATGTCAGATGGCAGGTCGAAAAATTGGAGGGAGGGAGAGGCCTTAGCGCTTCATCGCCTCGAAGAACTCGCTGTTGACCTTGGTATCTTTCAGTTTGCCCATGAGAAATTCGATTGCTGCCAATTCATCCATCGGGTGAAGCAGTTTCCGCAACACCCAGATCTTGGCTAACTCTTCCGGATCGGTCAGCAGTTCCTCTTTGCGAGTCCCCGAGCGATTTATGTTTATCGCAGGGAACACCCGTTTTTCAGAGATTCGGCGATCCAGATGAATTTCCATGTTACCGGTACCCTTGAACTCCTCGTAGATCACGTCGTCCATACGTGAACCGGTATCGATTAGTGCTGTGGCAATAATCGTCAGACTACCGCCTTCCTCGATGTTCCGCGCAGCGCCGAAAAATCGCTTGGGTCGGTGTAAAGCGTTGGCGTCGACGCCACCGGTCAGCACTTTGCCGGACGAAGGCACGACTGTGTTGTATGCACGCGCGAGCCGTGTAATCGAGTCCAGCAGGATCACAACGTCCTTCTTGTGCTCAGCCAGGCGTTTAGCCTTTTCTATTACCATCTCGGCCACTTGCACATGACGGCTGGCGGGCTCATCGAATGTGCTCGATACAACCTCGCCTCGCACTGAGCGGGCCATTTCGGTGACTTCCTCAGGACGTTCGTCAATGAGCAAAACAATTAGCACGACGTCGGGAACGTTGTTTGTAATTGAATGAGCAATATTCTGCAGTAACATCGTCTTACCGGCCTTGGGCGGTGAAACGATCAGTCCGCGTTGACCGGCACCAATTGGCGAGATCATGTCGATGATACGGGCAGTAATGTCCTCGGTACTTCCGTTTCCGGCCTCCAACTTGAGGCGTCGCCGTGGAAATAATGCCGTAAGATTCTCAAACAACACCTTGTTTTTCGCGTTCTCCGGCGCGTCCATGTTTATCTGGCCCACTTTCAGCAACGCAAAATAGCGCTCGCTATCTTTTGGTGGGCGGATCAACCCGGAGACCGTATCGCCGGTCCGCAGATTGAAACGGCGAATCTGGCTCGGTGAAACGTAGATGTCATCCGGTCCTGCCAGATATGAGGCATCTGCTGAGCGCAGGAATCCGAAACCATCCTGCAAGATTTCCAGCACACCATCGCCATAGATGTCTTCACCATTTTTGGCGTGCTCCTTGAGCAAGGCAAAGATGATGTCCTGTTTACGTAGTCGGGCTGCATTGTCCAGACCCATTGAGTTGGCCATTTCGACCAACTCGGATACCGGCTCCTTCTTAAGCTCGGTAAGATTCATGACGTTTTCGCTGAGATCGCCTTCGATTGTTTCGAGGCCCTCTTCTCCGTCATCCGGAAACTCGTTTAACGGTGGCTTCCTGCGCCGAGACTTATTACCACCCGAACGCTTGGGTCGCGTTGATGTCTTGGACCTGCCGCCGCGGGCCGAACCGCCTAAATAGCCTTTCATAGGTGTGTATCCAGAAATGCTTTGAGTTCTGTCTTGGACTTGGCCCCGACTGTCTGCGCCTCGACCTTGCCATTTTTGAACAAAATAAGTGTGGGAATACCGCGAACCTGGTACTTCGGTGCCGTACTTTGGTTCTCGTCGATATTGAGCTTGGCGACGCTGAGACGGCCGTGATACTCGTCTGCGATCTCGGCCAGGGCGGGTGCAATCATCTTGCAAGGGCCGCACCACTCTGCCCAGAAATCGAGAAGCACGGGCTGCTCGGATTTCAGCACATCATCGTCAAATGTGTCATCGCTTGTGTGGATGATTCGTTCGCTCAACTTTTTTCCTCCGAATCACATGATCGGGTTACACTACCGGCCGCGTTAGCCAACGAAATCAATCAGGGGTTTGCTTCGCTGTGATAAGAAATCCAGCTTTGTTAGACGCAGCCCATGACCGGCGCGGCTTCTAGTCTGGGAAATGGTGCTGGACTTCCAGTCAGGGATGGTTTCAGTCCACAGCCCCCTGGCTGTTCTGGACCGGGGCGGCGCTTAACGCCAGCACGGTATTTATAGCACAAGATGTCAGAAAACGAAATGTCCGAAACGCACCTCAGCCAGGTCAGATTTGACAGCCTGGGTATCGCCGAGCCTGTCCTCAAGGGCATCCGTGAGGCCGGGTTTGACCACTGCACTCCGATCCAGGCTGAAACGCTTCCAGTGGCACTACAAGGCGGAGATGTGGCCGGACAGGCACAAACGGGCACGGGCAAGACGGCCGCCTTCCTGGTCGCCACTTTTCATCATCTGCTACGAACCAAACCGTTGGCACAACGCCGGCCATGCGATCCGCGCGCTGTCATGCTGGCGCCGACACGTGAACTGGCCGTGCAGATCCACAAGGACGCCGAAGTTCTGAATCGCTACACCGGGTTTGCGCTCGCGTTGGCCTATGGCGGTACCGATTACGAGAAGCAACGGCGAAAAATTGAGCAGGGTGTCGATATACTGATTGGCACACCCGGCAGAATTATCGACTACGCCCGCCAGGGTGTCTTTCGTTTCAATTGCGCGCAGGTGGCTGTCCTCGATGAAGCCGACCGCATGTTCGATCTAGGCTTCATCAAAGACATTAGATACGTATTGCGCCGCATGCCGGCGGCCGAGCAACGCATGAACATGCTGTTCTCGGCGACGCTGTCGCATCGTGTGCTGGAACTTGCATACGAGCACATGAACGAACCGCAGCTGGTGCGCATAGATCCCGAGCAAATCACACCGGAAAATATCCGGCAAATAATCTACTTCCCGTCGAACCGGGAGAAGATTCCGCTTCTCGTCTCTTTGCTGCGGCGTATGGATCCCAGACGAACGATGGTGTTTGTCAATCGCCGACGGGAGGCTGATCGTTTGCAGCGATTTCTTGAAGCCAACGGCGTGCACGCAGAAGCGATTTCAGGCGATGTGCCGCAATCCAAGAGACAGCGCCTGGTGAGGGAGTTTCAAAGCGGCGCCCTTCCAGTGCTGATTGGTACTGATGTGGCCTCCCGGGGCCTGCATATACCCGGTGTCAGTCATGTCTTCAATTTCGACTTGCCCGATGATGCCGAAGACTACGTGCATCGAATCGGTCGCACTGCCCGGGCTGGCGCCGAGGGCGATGCAATCAGTTTCGGCTGTGAAGACTACGCTCAGAATCTCCCTGCAATCGAGGAATTTGTGGGGTATAAGCTGCCGGTTGAGAGCATCGATCCCGCCATGTTGCTGGACATCAAGATTCCACCACGCCCGCCGCGACGCGACACCAACAAACGACCGCCGAGAAAGCGCCAGCCTCGACGCGGCCCTAAGCACGACGGCCGCCGAAAGAAATGAGCAAACCCTTCTGCCGTGGTGTAGCAATATGCTGCGTCGATGCTTACCATGCGCCCAATGAACATAGATACTGAAAAGTTACTGCCCCGAATTCGCGAGATCGCGCGTGAAGCCGGCCAGGCCATTATGGAAGTGTACAACCGCGATTTTGATGTCGAATACAAGGATGACAAGTCACCCCTGACCGAAGCCGATCTGGCATCGCATCGATACATAGAAAAAGCACTACGATCTTTGACGCCGGATCTTCCCATTTTGTCCGAAGAATCCGGCGTACCTGATTATGCCGAGCGCAGAAACTGGGGAGACTACTGGTTAGTCGATCCACTCGACGGCACCAAGGAATTCATAAAGCGCAATGGTGAGTTCACGGTAAACATTGCTCTCATATCCAATCACGAGCCAGTGCTCGGCGTGGTCAACGCGCCAGCGCGCGCGCTCGAATACTTCGGCTCACAAACAGGTGGTGCCTTCAAAGCTGTCGCGGACGCTGCTCCGGAAAGCATTTCGGTTAGCACTGAACATACCGGATCTGCACGTGTCGTGGGCAGTCGTTCGCATCGCGGTCGTTCGCTGGATGCCTACCTCGAAAAACTCGGTGACTATGAAATTCTGCCGATGGGCAGCTCACTTAAGTTTTGTCTGGTTGCCGACGGCACGGCGGACATCTACCCACGACTCGGGCCAACCAACGAGTGGGACACGGCGGCGGCTCACGCAGTCCTCGCCGCAGCCGGTGGCGAAGTCGTTCAACCCGATGGGCATCCGCTGCGTTATAACGCCAAGGAACCCCTTCTTAACCCCTATTTTTTAGCGATCGGAGACACCTGCCGCAACTGGCTAAGTTATCTCCGGCCGTAATTTTGTGCTCTGCATCAATGACTTGGCCTCGATACCACCTTATGGGCTAAGCTATCCACCAAGGCTAATGTGCGCGCAAGACTCACCATCTGGTCGAACTCTCTCTAGTATGGATCGAAACATCGAAACAGAGGCATTCAGAAACCTTGAGCGACTCAAGGCATTGCGTGTCGAACATCGTGATCTCGATGACGTCATTTCCCGGCTTGCTGATGATCCCCTGGTCGATCAACTGGAACTCAAACGTTTGAAAAAACGCAAACTGATGATCAAAGACGTCATCTCGAGGCTCGAAAGCCAGCTGATTCCGGATCTCAACGCCTGATAAAAACGTGGCTTAGGCGGGTTTAGTTACCGCTCGATCATATCCAGTGTCTGACTTGCTTATCAATTCGACCCTCACTATTCCGCAAGCCGAATTTGCGATGTCTTTTATTCGAGCGTCAGGTCCCGGCGGTCAACATGTCAACAAAAGCTCAACCGCCGTGCAGATGCGGTTCGATGTCCTCAATTCACCGTCCCTTTCAGACGAGATAAGGCAACGTCTAATCAAGATCGCCGGCAACCGGATTACATCAGGCGGCGAACTCGTCGTAACCGCACAACGCTTTCGCAGCCGCGAGCAAAACCGGCGCGATGCCTTGCAACGCATTGCCACACTCGTTCGCCGCGCTACGGTCGTGCCCAAGAAACGACGTCGTACTAAACCCTCGGCCAAGGCCCGCAAAAGACGCCTCGATGACAAACGAAAACGCGGTGAACGCAAGAAACTCCGTGGACGGCCGTCACATGATGCATGACTTGCGGGCGGGGCCGGTATTATCTCTTGAATTTTTTAGGCAGTAACCAACAGGCCAAGGCGGGCAGTAATACAATAGCACCCAACATGTTGACCAGAAACATAAAGGTTAACAACAACCCCATGTCAGCCTGAAATTTGAGTGGCGAGAATATCCAGGTCACAACGCCGATTGCGAGCGTTACGCCCGTAAACATCACGCCGGCGCCGGTTGTGCGCAGTGTCATGTTATAGGCCTCCGCCACCGGCATCCCCTCGCTCATGTACCACTTGAAACGGCTATAGATATAGATGCCGTAGTCAACTCCGACACCCACACCCAGCGCCACAACCGGTAGCGTCGAAACCTTTAGCCCGATTTCCAACATCGCCATCAATGCATATGCCAGCAGCGATACAAGTCCTAGGGGAAAAACGATGCACAAAACGGAACGCGCTGTATTGAATCGCACTAACCAAAACAGTGTGTAAAGACCCATCGCCACGCCGACCAGCATCCGCGCCGCAGGAACAAACCAGGCGATCACGGCCGCTATCAACGCCGGAATAAGAAAGAACGATGCGGCCCGCTGTGTGGCAAAGGTGGCAATGCATAACAATATGACGGCCGAAAAAACGCCCAACAAAATAGGAAACTGAGCTGCCTCAACCTCCTCGTTGGTCGCCGCCATTACGCCGACGTTTCCAGTCGCCAGCCTGAACTTCAGCTCATCGGAACCATAGGCGCCACGATAATCTTTTACTGCGTCGACAATGCGGGCGATAGTCTCTGCTTTGTGGTCCTCGCTGAACATCATTACCGGCATGACGCTGCAGTCCGAATTCAAAAGGCCGCTGCTCGTATCGACGGACTGGCTCGCCTGAACCAGATTATCCGTTATGCGTGATAAGACCCGCCACTTGAGCGTTCCCTCGTTCCAACCGGCATTTACAACCTTTGAAACCACCGGCAGCGTGATAACGCTTTGCACACCTGGGACATTGGCCATATACCATGCAAAGTCGTCAATAGAACTCATGATGTCGTAGTTGATACAGCCCTCGGGAACGGTTTCCACAATGACCGTAATGATGTCCACGCCGATGGAAAAACGCTCCGTAATCACCCTGGTGTCCTGGTTATACCGGGACTCTGCGCGTAGCTCTGGCACGCCCTGGTGCAGATCACCGACCTTTATCTCCGACCCCTTCCATAGTCCAAAAGCCAGTAGTCCCAGGCTAATGGCAATAATGACGGCTGCAGGCTTTGGTTGTGCGACACGCGTCAGCTTTTCCCAAATCGGGAGTAGGTGCTCGGCGCGCCCCGCCAGACGCTGCCTGAATGTGTCGTCGAAATTTCCGTAGGAGATCAATACAGGTAACAACATCAAGTTGGTCAGTATGATCACGGCGACACCGAGACTGGCTGTAATAGCCATCTCCTGCAGCATTCGTATTTCAATAAAATAGATCGTAATGAATCCGATGGTGTCACTGGCTAGCGCAATTGCGCCTGGAACCAAAAGACGCTGAAAACTGGTGTGCGCAGCCTCGAGGCTGGTCGCTCCATCAAATATTTCCGAACGCGCGGCGCTGACCATCTGTACGCCGTGGCTCACACCAATGGCAAACACCAGGAATGGAACGAGGATACCCATCGGGTCGATGCCAAAACCCAGCGCTGTCAGTAAGCCCAACTGCCAGATGACTGCGATGAGCGAACAGGCCAACGGAAAAATCGACAGTCTGATTGACTGTGTGTAAAAATAAACCAATAGCGACGTAACTATGAAAGCGACAAGGAAAAACAGGACCACGACTCTCGCGCCATCGGTCACATCGCCTATCACCTTCGCAAAGCCGATCATGTGAACATCGACATTTGGAAACTCTTCGCCGCCAAAGCGATCTCGGATTTTCTCTTCTAGATCATGAGATACGCGCACGACATCGAGTTTTTCGCCACTGTTGGGGTCAACCTCCAGCAATTGCGCGCTAATAATCGCACCACTGAAATCGTTGGCAACCAGGCGGCCAACGATATTGGATTTAAGAAGATTTTCACGGACGCGATCCAGACCGGCCTCAGTCGCCTGAAAGTCTGCCGGAACGACGTTTCCGGCCTCAATGCCTTCTTCAGTGACCTCGATATACCGAGTGTTCGGTGTAAACAACGAACTTACCCGTGAACGTTCCACACCCGGAATAAAGAATACTTCGTCGGTAGCCTCTTTCAGCGCCCGAAAGAATTCCTCGCTGAACATGTTGCCATCGCGGGCAACCAACGCAACAAGGACGCGATTGGCCCCACCGAATTCTTCCTGGTGGTCCAGGTAAGTCTGCATGTATTCATGCTTGGTCGGCAGTTGTTTCGTGAACCCAGCGTCTACATGCAATCCGCGGGCAAACCACAGCATTACCAATGTCACGATTACAAAGACAGTAATCAGCAGTGGGCGATTCCCGAATACAATTTTTTCAAAAAAGGCAACGACGCGCGGCACTTCGTGAACTTTGGCGTTCATGAATTGCCACCCTTTCGCAATTGCTCAAGCGTTACGCGGTGCACACCGGCCTCACCAATTATTATGATTGCATCGCTTACGGGTAACAGCACTGAGATCGCCTTGCGGTTTGCCTGCTGTCGCAACTCGAAGCTCGCGCCGTCATCTGTGCTCTCCAGTAGCGCGCCCGCCATCCCACCAATAAGAACAGTACCGTCACTCAATACAGCACCATCATTTAGCAACACCGTAACCGGTGTATCCACCTGTATAAATGCCTCGCCGCCGTTCGTCGAACTGAACAAATTGCCCCTCAGACCCATCAACAGGATATTTTGGGCCTGCAGCGGCAGGACACTGAAAAACGATCCCTGATAAGTAGTCGGCATGGAATACCAAGTCTCGCCACCATCCCCAGAGCGGAAAAAATTGCCGGCCTCGGCTGCGATATACAAATCACCGGCGTCCCCGGACACGATGTGATTGAGATGGAAGTCGTAATACTGATCGTCCTCGAAATCGAATTCATCCGGTTCCGTCTCGAGCGCCGTGCTGGCGAGATCGGGCCACGGTTCGGGAATGAGCTCTTTTGATTCCCAGCTGCTGCCACCATCGGTGGTCGACAGGAAAAGACCATAGGCGCCGATAGCAAAGCCCCGTGTGGCATCAGCAAACCAAACATCAAACAACGGACGTTGATCGTCCGGGTTGAAATGCACCTGTTGCCAGGAAGTCCCCCCGTCCAGCGTTCGCAAAATGATCGCGTCATGACCCACGACCCATCCAGTATCTTTGTCGTGAAAATGCACTCCGGTCAGGGTGGCGCGCGTGTGGGTCTGGACTTGCCGCCAACTCACGCCCTCATCATCGCTGATCAGGACGATGCCGTGTTCACCGACTACCGCAATGCGACCGTCGGTATTGACACCGTCGAGCAACATGGCGCGCGTGGCCAATGGAGCAATAAAAGCCTCACCCGCAGCAGGTTTTTGTGGATACTCTGCAGCGACAGTCGACGCAACTGCGAGCAATGCCAGCATCGTGGCGATGATTCTGAGCAAGTGAACCCCCATCATGCTCAGACCGGCTCATGCCGGTCTATAGAGTAACCGGCGTCAGCTGTCCCTACGAGCAGCTGGCGCCGGATTTATCTTAACGCAATCTTGCTAGCGCGTTCCAGCGCGGCGCAAGGCGCCTGTTGTAAACTCATCCTTTGGTATCGATGCCGAAAGGTCATACATACCCGACTCGTTATCGAGACCAAACGCGAGATAGCGACCAGACTGAAGATCGTAGTTCAACTCCAGCGTAGTCCAGAAATTCTTTACGTCATAGTAATTGATACCGTGGCCTTCTGAAACTCGCCACAATTCATCGCGATTGTCGTAGATGTCGACCGCGAGTATCTGCCATGAATCTTCGTCAATATAGAATGTGCGTCGTTTGTACTGATGACGCATGCCTTCTTTCAGTGTCGCCTCAACCACCCACACTCGATGCAACTCGTAGCGCAGATATTCTGGATTCGCATGTAAAGGATCGATGTAGTCGTCGTACTTCAGATTATCGCTGTGAACCTGGTACGCGTTATATGGAACGTACATCTCGCGCTTGCCAGCCAGCTCCCAGTTGTAACGCTGTGGACTACCGTTGTACATGTCGTATTGATCCGAGGTCATAAGACCATCAGAGCCGCTTCGCGGATTGTCAAAGGCGACGTTTGGCGCACGCCGCACGCGACGCTGGCCCGGGTTGTAGACCCAGGCTTTTCTATTCTCTTTGGCCTGGTCGAGAGTTTCGTGTACCAACAGGACACGTCCGGCCAGTCGCGCTGGTGCAACTGTTTTTTCCTTGAAGAAAATAATGACGTTGTCCATTTCTTCTTCGGTCATACCGGGGTAGGCATAGGGCACGGCAATTTGATCGGAGAATTGGACGAGCGTGTATTTGCCACTGCGGGTAACGGCTGCCTGACCGTAGAACCTTTCTCCAGACTCAGCCCGCCAACGCAAAATGTGATTCCAAATGACTTCAATACCAGAGTTCGGAATCGGGAATGGAACGCCCATCAGGGCGCCACGCACGCCATTACCGTTTTCGATCAATTCGGCGGTCGTGGAAATGCGTTTGGTGGCTTCGTAGATATGCTCCGGTGCGGAGAAACTGCGTCGCGTCGGGTAAACGTGCATCCTGAAAGAATCCGGATAGGCTTTCAGCATTGCCTCGTGCCCGGTCGTTAACTTGTCGGCGTATTCATTGTAATTCGCCGCCGTTATCGTGAATTGCCGCTGGTCGTCAGCAAAGGGATCAGGGTGATGATCGCCAGGGCTGTAGTTTGCTGGCGGTGTCGTAATACCGCCGGCCCATTCAGGTATCTCACCACCGTTACCTGCCTGCTCCGCACCCATCGGAGTCAGATCCTTGCCCAGGCGCTCAGCGTCGGCAGGCGAAATGGCCGCCAGCGCGGACCCGGTATAGATAACGGCCAGAAGGCTGGTCGCAGCAAAGATTGATTTGCGCATCAAATAGCTCTCCAATGTCTCAGAACACTACAGCCACTGTATCTGGCCGTATGTTGTCTTGGACGACCTGGCCGCCGGAAAGTTGTATAACTTGTGTCACAAGCCGTGATGAAGCTGAAAATACTGTTTTTACCGGGTCTGGCTTCAGGTCGAACTGAAAGCGTCCACCAGAGAGGGAAAATACACCCCACCGCAGGGGACAACACGCTGCGATGCAGCAGATCAAAGTCAGCCCGATTTCACCGGCATTCAGACATGGATCACCTGCAGAATACTGTGACGAATCTGCTCGCCCAGCACCAGGTTGGCGTCATCTTCGACCGCGCGAATTCGGTCATCAAAATCCAATAACCCGCTGTCGTCGACCCACACGACACCGGCATTGCGCAAACTGTCGATGAAATCCCGGAACAACGGCTTGGCGAATGACTCTGGTGCATCGAACTGGTAGAGCATTGACATACGTTGCGCCATCAATTGGCATAGATTTTCCAGATTGCTCTGATTCACATGGCCGGGCCCATGTTTTAGAAGCAGGGCAATCGTCATGTAATAACGCTCAAGTCGTTGCAAGGCACCATGGGCCAACAGTGATAACTGTAACGCGCCCGGTGTATCCACAGCCGGTCGTTTGCAGACTTCGCCGTCCGATTCCCACTCCAACAAACCGTGATCAACCAGCGCCGAAAGTATTTGTCGCAGAACTGTTTCAAGATCTTCTTGCTCCCAGTGGAGAAACAACTCTGCCTGCACATACGGATATACCATTTTGCCCAATTCGACGATCTTGCCCACTCGCATACGACGATTGTTTAGAAAACAACAGGCAATCATCGACGGAAGGGAAAACAGATGCATGATGTTGTTGCGGTTGTAAGTCAGCATGATTGCATCATTGCCCTGGGCAGACAGCACATCGCCAAGCGGGTGGGGTCTGCGTTTGATCAGATTCATCTCCAACCCATAGTCGATGATCGAGCGACCAGTCATTTCAGGAAAAGTAACGCGGTCAGCGTAGGGTGCGTCCCGCAGAATCGATAGCAGCAGATCCAGTTGCACCCGCAATACATCCTCCAGCATCGCCTGCCTCGGCGCAGACAACAGCGGCAGTGCCAACAGGCTTACCGGTGGTACCGCTGCTGCCATATTAATGTGTCGCATGATTCGATTCGCCGCATCGTCGACCGCAGCAGTTAACCAGGCCGGTTTTTCTGTGGTCTGCAATTCGCCGCGCCAGGCATCGTTATGCTGATCCAGAAGCTCGTCGAGTGGAATCGGCAGGCCAAAATTTACGTAGACCTTTCCTAGTTTTCGTCTTATTGCCCCGAGCGAACGCAAGAAACCGAAGAAACTCTCTTTCTTCTTTGGGTCTCCGCTTAGCTCGCCGATGTAGCTGCGGCCTTCCAGCAGTTTTTCATATCCAAAATAAACCGGCACAAATGCCACCGGGCGGCTCGGTTGGCGCACATGCCCACGAATTGTCATCGCAAGCATTCCGGACTTGGGCGAGAGTAACCGGCCGGTACGGCTACGGGTCCCCTCTATGAAATACTCGATCGGTACTCCCCTGGCCAGATTTAGCGCCAGATACTTCTGAAAGACGGCGGTATACAGCTTGTTGCCACCAAAACTGCGGCGTAGGAAGAAAGCGCCACCACGCCGCAGCAACGGTCCAACAATCGGAATATTCAGGTTAATCCCCGTCGCAACATGAGGCGGCACCAGGCCTGCGTGGTAGAGCACATAGGACAGCAATAAATAGTCAAAGTGACTTCGATGACACGGCACATAGACAATTTCGCACTCTTCGGCGATTGTCCTCACCGCGTCGACATGATTGATTTCTATCCCGTCATAAACCCTGTTCCATAACCAACTTAGCAATCTCTCCATAAATCGTATGAACGCATGCGAATAGTCTGCTGCGATTTCATCGACAAAGTTTCCTGCCTTATGCGCGGCGGCCTCTGGACTTATGCCCTGACGGGTGGCGTGACGGTCGATTGCCTCGCGTACGGAGGGTGATCTGAGTATCTGGCCCCGTAAAGTCCGGCGGTGTGAAAGATCAGGACCGATCGTTGCAACACGTAAGCGCCGCATGTGCACCCGCAGTACTCGCGAAAGCTTGCGCAGCATCCTCTCGTCGTTCAATCCGTCAGCGTGGGCCTCATCGACAAACTTGCGCAGCGAGACAGGTTCGCTGAACTGCACCAGCGTCTGTCGGCCATGAACAAGCACAATAAGCATCTTTCTGATTCGACCGGCCGGTGCCCACGTTTCCGAAAACAAAAGCTTCAGTGGTGCTCGTTCTTTATCGGGTGAACGCCCCCAAAATACCGATACCGGCACGACATTCATGTCCATCGCGGGATTAGCGTGCACGGCGTCAATCATTCGCACTAACCTGGGAGATTGAACCGGCTCGCCGCGTCGGCGTAGCCAGCCACGCAATCTCCTGAGGAATACCACCGAACGGTATTCATCGCCGCTTCCCGTGGGCGGTTCGGACAGACGTGGGAGCTCGTGCCGGATGCATGCCTCCTCGACGACCAGACGCGAGGACAATGCATCGTTGGCCAGGACATACAGAACAGGCACTTCGGCGGGCAGGTATTTTTCTGCCACATCTGCCGGCAGGATCTTGGTACGAACCCACAGAAATAGCAGCTTACGCCCCAGCCATCGCAGCGGCGGCCCCAGCCCCAACCAGTCGGAATAAATAGACTCTGACCGCACGATTATCCCCATAACGCGCGATTGTCCCCATAGCGCGCCGCGGCGATTGTACCGGAAAACGCTGTATCTAAACCCCATGACAGATACAATCGCTCCTTTGCCCGCACCACAAAGGACAACAAATGGAGCTCATTGCCGACATAGGCGGAACCAACTCGCGCTGCGCGCTGGTCGACGACGGCGGACACCCGGTGCGGATCAGCGTCTTCGACAATGCACGCTATCGAACGCTGGGCGCGGCTCTAAAGGACTATCTAAAGTCACAATCGGCCAGTCCTCATTCCGCAGCGATCGCGGTCGCGGCCCCGGTAACCGGCGACGAAGTACGCATGACCAATCGCAATTGGCATTTTTCCAAGCACGTGCTGCGCGAAGAACTGAAACTCGATCGATTAGAAATTATCAACGACTTCACTGCTGTCGCATTGTCTTTGCCGCGACTGCGTGAAAAGGATCTCGCACCTGTCGGCGGCGGGGCGCCACGCACCGGAGCAGCCATGGCCGCATTAGGCCCGGGCACAGGATTGGGCGTTTCGGGTTTGATTCCGGGACCTACTGGCTGGGCCCCGATTTCTGGCGAAGGGGGGCACACTACACTTGCAGCAGGTACTGAACGGGAAGCCCAAGTCATCGATGCGTTGCGTGATCGCTACGGGCACTGTTCCGCGGAACGGGTCATTTCCGGTCCAGGCCTGGTAGTCCTTTACAACACGCTACGACACCTGGCGGAATACCCCGAAGACAATCTCACACCACGCGAGGTTTCAGCGCGCGCTATGGCCGGTGATCCAATCGCACATGAGACGCTGGACATGTTTTTTGCACTACTGGGATCAGTGGCGGGCAATCTTGCCCTGGTTGTCGGCGCGCTCGGTGGCGTTTTTATTGCCGGTGGTATTGCGCCAGCTCTGCTCGATGCGATGCTGGCATCCGATTTCCGGCGACGATTCGAAGACAAGGGACGTTATTCGGAGTATCTGCAAGCCATACCGACCTCTGTCGTTAAACACCCCACGCCAGCGCTTTTGGGTCTTGCATCTATTGCGCAAACTTAAGCTTGCAACGCTTTCAGTTACTGCCCGCTGCATGGCGCTGAAGGAAATCACGCTGCAAACGCGCCATCTCGGCAGGTTTTTCATTGACCGTTGCATGACCCAGCCGATCCACAACCACAGTTTCCACCCGCGGCAAGAGCCTTGCAAAAACTTCCGTGCTGGAGACATCTAGCACGCGATCATTCTTACCCCACACCAGCAGCACCGGGACAGCGATACCCGGCAGAAGTTCGTCGAGCGTCGGATGATCCGGCCAAATATCATTCCAGATTTTCTGGTGGAACGGCGCGCGCTCAATTGCGTAATGTCGAATGGCGGCACCGATCGGCCAGACCAGCGGTGGCGGGTCAAAGAAAACAATGTCCATCAATCGATCGAAGTCCTGACGGGAGTAAGCTATTAGCGGATTCTCACCCTGATCCAGCAAGAGTTGAAACTCGCTGGGATGCGGTGGGTAAACGCCGGCGGGTGCGTACAACGCCAATGTCCTCACCCGCTCGAGGTTTCGTGATGTATACAACGTTGCGATCATTCCGCCCAAAGAGGTACCGACGATGTGCGCCGGCTCTTCAGTCAAAGCATGGATCGCGGACTCGACGAGTTCGACCATTGTGTCCATGTCATAGACGCGGTCAGCATCGCGACTTGAGGAACCATGGCCTGGCAGATCAAGCGCGACAATGCGGTAATCTTTTGGGATTTTCCTGAGAAACCGTAACCAGGAATCTTTCTCTGACGCAAAACCATGCAACAGAACGACCGTCGGCCCCACTGCGTTACGTTCCATGTAGGCAATGTTGGCGTCCTGCACTGCAACGACGCCAAGCTTTGCGCCCGCCAGACCGCGCAATAGTACACGGCCGGTATCTGTTAGGCCGTCGCTTGCCGGGCGGCAGCCGCCAAACAGGAGCAGACAAATGACGATGCCGTATCGTGTTTTGCTCATCGCAAGCCCGGTCTGATCAACGTGGTGGCTCTTCCTCGTCCTTGTTTTCGAGTTCCTCGGCAAGATCGTCCACACGTTGCATCAACTTCTCTTCAACATCGCGTGCCTTATCGAGCGCCTTTATCTGGTCGTCCCATACCGTTTCTTCGACAGGTTCTTTACTACAGGCGCCAATTGAAATTAACAAGCCCGCAATCACCAAAAAACGAATAGCTGGTTTCATGAGCGTGTACCTCGCAGATGGGCCTTGATGTCGGCCCTGGCCTCGGAGAGTATCGAATCGCGGTCAATACTGTCGAGGATTTCTTGCACAACCTGCTTCGGCCCGCCGTCGCCCCAGGATTTGCCTTGCACGAGATAGCGTTCCGCTACCTTACCCACGACAAAAGTAGCGTAGTAGGCTACCGCGCCCTGTGCACCGGCGGTAACGACCGTCGACATACCCGCGGTGCCGACCTTCAGCGCCGACGATACAAAATGCATCGCCCAGACGGTCCCCATTAGCGCTGCCAACTGCGTAATGATGGTGCCGGCCAAAGAGCCGGCTTCGCCCCGACCCAACGGCAGGTCATACAGCTTCGACAGATGCCAGATCATTGCGCCATCTACAAAGGCAGCCGCGAATAGGTCGGCCACAGGTACAGGATTGAACGCAACGGCTACGCCTTTGGACACCGAATACGTGCGAATCAGGCGTTCGCCAAGCACACGCCGTGTCATGAGTATTCGTTCCGCAACCTGATCGCTGAGTTCACCGGCGAACAAGCTCGCATTAAGCGCCGCCAGTGTCTGACCCTCGGCTTCGAGAATCTCCCATAGTCTCTCTTTGAGCGTGATGATGTCGCGTTGCGGCCGACGTTGAGCGGCTTGCTCGTTGCCATCTGCGTCGACCTGCACATACGTGAGTTCTGCAGGATTTGCAGACGCGGCAACTATGTTTCGCGGGTCGATTAGACCTGTCGTGCGCTCGCCGAGTGTTTTGATTAGTAACGCGATGTCATCTGCCGAATAACGGTCTGCTTTGTTCAGTACGAGCATGATCGGCCGTTGCTGAGCGATCAGCGTACGTAACGCGCCTAATTCGGTGTCGGTCAAATCGCCATCGGCAACAAAAAGCACCAGATCCACACGCGAAACGACTTCGCGTGCCAGCTCTTCGCGTGCTTCACCATCAATCTCATTGATACCGGGCGTATCAATGAGGTACACGCCCGCGCCTTCGTACGAAGACCAGGCGCCAGAATCTGCGGTCGTTGTCTCGCCATGCAGGGCACTGACCGAAAAACGATCCTCACCCAGCAATGCGTTAAGTACTGATGATTTGCCCACGCCGACGCGGCCAAAAGCGGCGATGTGAATGTGACCGTGCTCAAGTTTCTCGAGCATCCTTTCAACCTGCGCGTAATCTTCGGACAGCGCCTCGCGCACCGGAGCCGGAACGCGCTTGTCGTGGAGCAAATCACGGAGGCTTTCGCGGGCCAGAGCGAGATGATCCGCGCCTGCCGACTCACCCTGCTCAGTCGTCGTTGTTTTTTCGACGCGCATCCCAAGCAAGTTTTGCCACGCGTGCTGTACGTTTTTCCAGATCTTCACTGAGTTGTTTCCTGAACAGAGAGGCTGTAGGTGCTGGACGCAAACGTCCCGTCTCCTTAAGTGTCTTGCTAAGTGAGCCACCCAACGCATCGAATATCAGTCCGTAGGCGACCGCGTGCATCAGCCCACCCGCTACGGTCCCAGCGCCAGGAAACGCCTTTAGTGCGTTGCCCCCGACAGCGAGCAGTATCGGCATGGCTTTGCCTATGTGCATCTGGCTTAGCTTCAAAAATTGTTGTATATCGATATCGCGCGCGCTCACATCGTAGAGCTCGCAAAGCTCGCGCACTAAATTTGCGCCCAGATATCCTTGAATCAACACATCGGTCCCAGGCGCAACTGCAGCTAATGCGCCGACGATTGCCTTACGCGTGTAGTTGACGACCAGCTCCTGCGCACGTTCGGACCGATATTCGGTTTCGGCGGCGTCCAGCTTGCGCCTAGCTAAGACGAACACACTCGCATCTCGCAACTCTTCCATCATGACCGGGTCGCGGTCCATCATGGTTTGCAAAGCATCTGTTAACGCATCAATACGTGGTATACCTGCTTCCGTGGTCTTTTCTTCGGTGCCGTCAGGCGATAGACGAACCATCATTTCTATCGGTGCTGCACTGATTGAGACGAATTCAATGGTGTCCTCTTTTTCCGCATTGAGCTGCTCGATACGCCGACGCAAGCTTGTCTGAACCTGATTCAACTCAGCGCCGGATAGGCGATCGATCTTGTTGAGCGCGACGATCAGTGGCTTTTTCAGTTCCCGCAGCGCCCCAACGGAAGTGAATTGCTCACGTGTGAGATCGTTATCACAAATAAACACGACCGCATGGGCACGCATTGCCTCATCTCTTGCCTGCTTGTCGAGACGACCATCTGCTTCATTAATTCCCGGTACGTCGCTGACTATCAGACGATCGCCCGCGGTTGATGTCCAGAGATAATCTGTAATCTCTCGCGTTGACCCGCCTCTAGCGCTGACCTCGATGTCATCGACTTGCGGCAACAACGCTTTAATTGCAGCACTCTTGCCGGTACTGATTTCGCCAAACATGGCAATACGAAAATCTCCGGTGGCCTTGCGTTCAGCGAGCTGGCTCAGCTCGCGACGGGCGCTATGCACATCAATGCCGAGCTGTTCCGATTGTCCGATACGTTTGTGCAGCGATTCCTCGGTCAATACTTCCGGTTCTGCCACAGGACGCTTGCGCGGGAAAAGTAAACGCCAGACCGCCCACCCAGTCGCCAGAGTCAAGGTGCCGATGCCGCCCAGCCACAAAGCTGTCACCCACCGTGGCGCCGCCCTGAAACGGTGCCACACCTCCAACGCCGATTCAGTCAACATCAATAAGGCGACCAGCATGAGGACCAGACCGACCATGATGGCGATAGCCAGGACAATTCGCAGATGGCGGTCGAGGGTCATGACGGACTTATGATTTACGACCGATGAATCGATCCATGCTATGGGTGACGCCAAAGAAATCCAGTGCCCAGTCAGATAATGCGACCGGCGCTAGACGCATCAAATAGGTGGTATACACAAACCACGGCATAATCAGCCGGCGTCGATTCTTGCTTACTGCAGCCAGTATTCTGCGCACTGATTTATCCGGATCGAGTATGGGTAGTATTGCCGGAAACCTCGTCGATACACCAGCAAACATCCCCGTGTCAATATAGTAAGGGCAAATCACGGTGGTCATTACTTTGCTTTTGCGGCTCTTAAGCTCTGCTCGCAGTGAGTCATCAAAACCGACAGCGGCAAACTTCGAAGAACAATAGTCCACCAGCTTTGCGGTGCCGGCGATGCCGCCAGCTGACGCGATCGTGACGATGTGACCACAATCGCGCTCGAGCATTGCCGGTAAGAAGGCGCGGGTAGTCCAGAACAAAGCCAGTGCGTTGACGTTGAATGTCAGCTCGATTTGTTCATCACTGATTTCCAGGAGATCCTTGCCGGATACCACGCCGGCGTTATTGATCAGCACATCAACGGAACCAAGAGCCTGCAGTGTTTGCGCAGCGGCTTGTTTAACAGATCCCCGGTCCGAAAGATTGCATCGAACTGGAACAGCGTGGCCTCCGGCAGCGACGATCTCGGCACGCACGTTTTCCAGACCGGACTCATCAATATCCCACAACGCGACGCGGCCGCCGGCGCTGGCAATCCCGATTGCCATTAGCCGGCCAATTCCGCTTGCAGCTCCCGTGAGTACTACACCTTTACCGTTGAAATCGGTCATTAAGCCTTCTCCGTTAACTTTACTGAGTCTATTCCACCAGACGCGGGGGTGGCATTGCCACATCTACGCCAAGAGCGGCGCGTTCAATTACCCACATCCTGTCCTGCCCCCAGGCCGCCGTGACAGCTTTGTCATCCGGACCACGCAGACACATTGCGGGCACGCCCCACAAACCAAGTACTGCGAGGGCCGCAGCGTTCGCCTCGACCTGGGCGCGCCAATTGCCGCTATGCAATGCCTGATCGACGTGAGCAGCCGTCAAACCCGCATGCTGACCCAGCTGTTGCATTGTGCTGTCGCGCGTTAGATCTGCCGCCTCACTCCAAATCGCGCGCATCGCCGCCAGCATAAATTCTCGGCCGGCACCATTGCTATTTGCCCAATGGAACACCGCCAGACAACGTTCCACGCCCTTACCCAATGGATCGCGTAACGGGCCAAATGGCAGTTTGTCATGCCTGGCCACACGGGCTGCATCTCTTACGATGTATCGCAGTTTTCGTGACGGCACCGGAATGCCGCGTGACACCATCGGTAAGAGTGGCCGCAGCACGAGATTCAGACCTAGTCGGTCAGCCAGCTCAATCACGCGCGACGCGCCAAGGTAGGAATACGGACTGCGAAAAGAAAAGTAGAACTCAAGATCCAATGGCATTGCACTGCCGGCGGTCTGCCGTATCACCGGACGAAACAATCGCTCGCTCACTGTATGATCGCTATGGTTCAACCGGTAGGCATGCAATCGCTTTTCGAACAAATACAACCGGTCCAGCCCCCAAAACCATTCGCCCTGAAACCACAACATACCGCCCAGGTAGTGGCCGTTTTTTTGTAGCTCATGCAGGTGGGTGCCCAGCATCGCGACCGCTTTTTTCTCGTCCACTGCCCCGTCCTGGTTTGCCATTGCCGCCAGCGCTCTGCTATCTGCCGCCCAAACTGCCGCGGTTGCCGCGATCAGCCTGCTTAAAGGATTCTCCGATTGCGCGAGTATTATGCGTTCGGCCAGATGCGTCAGTGTTAGGGCCGGCGATTGGGCGCCATCGGGGAAACTAAATCCCCATGCTCGCGCCAAACGCATCGCATCGTATGAGGCATAGCTATCCAGTCGCTCTGGGTCCGGAACGCAATCCATGGGCAATGACGACACCAGACGAATTTTCAGTTCTATGTCGTAGTTGTCCAGAAGCTGGGGCAAACTCTGTGCCAACAACCATGACCACGCATCCGACACGCGGTGATAAAAAGTAACTGTGTGGGGCTTTCGACCGAGACGCCGTTTGGATTCGTGCCAGGCACGCGACACACGGCCCGTCAACGGGCTGATCAGATAAGACGCCAACATGGATCGTGCCGGCCGCATTCAACTGCCCGGCTTCCACAACAATTCGTCAAGCGTGCGTTGCCAGCCATACAGCCCGAGATCGATTCGTCCGTTGACCAGACTCACGCCCTCCTGCTCGAGCTGGCTGCGTTGACGCTTGAACGCATCGCTGTCCGCAGGAAATGCTATTTGCCCACCGGCACGGATCACCCGATACCAGGGAACGCTGGATTGTTTCGGTAAGTCGCGCAAGGCACGGCCCACGCGCCGGGCCCCCCGACCCAAACCAGCCAGATCGGCGATCTGCCCGTAAGTTGCCACCTTGCCAGGGGGTATTTGCTCCACCGTGCGCCAGATGCGCCGGTTCACTTCCAGCGTGGGCGGCGCGGGCTCTCTTGCTCCAGTCATAATGACGGAATGTTAGCACCGGCCCGGAATTCAGCCTATGAAACTGGAAAAAAGCTCGTTTGGCCGGAATCAGGCAGCGTTTTTTATCGCGAGCTCTATTCTTAGCGCATGCGCGAGCAGTGGAACTGCGTCTTCTGGCCTGCCCTGATACAAACGCACTTGACCCAAACGTCGCAACACGGTCGCTTGCGGCGGATAAATCCCAAGGTACCGCTCAAGTATGTTCGCAGCAGCCCGGTAGTGCTTTTCGGCAATCAGATGATCCGAACTTTGTATCGCAAGGGCGAATGCGCGCTGCTTGTTTCGTTTAGCCATAGCAACTAACAGTAGACGATGCGTGTGACGACTACCAGCAACACCATCACACATTAAGCATTCGCTTTGTCCAACATAATCAATACAGCGGTTTCGATATGTCAAAAACTTCCATTACTGATTATGTTCGCTTCGCCTTTTTTCTGTGATCTCTAGAAAAATCGAGTGCAGTACGATGCGGCGAGAAAGAAGACGGTCGTTTGTTTGCGGCGACTGCGTTCCTCGCCGGAGCCGCAAGACAACCCGGCTTCTAGGCTCGCCGCTTTGGCATTACGCGGGACTTGCACCCCACCCTAACCAGGAGCTCGGCCTTGGGCCTCACAAAAGCGTCGCGGCACGGATGCCGTTCCTACGCATGCACCGCGAGATAGCAGGCCTGCGGCGAGAAAGAAGATGGGCTTGTGTTTGCGGCGACTGCGTTCCTCGCCGGAGATGCAAACAAATGCCGGCTTCTAGCCTCGCAGCAGAATCGCGGCAAGGATGCCGCTCCTACGCATGCACCGCGAGATAGCAGGCCTGCGGCGAGAAAGAAGATGGGCTTGTGTTTGCGGCGACTGCGTTCCTCGCCGGAGATGCAAACAAATGCCGGCTTCTAGCCTCGCAGCAGAATCGCGGCAAGGATGCCGCTCCTACGCACGCACTGCGAGATAGCAGGCCTGCGGCGAGAAAGAAGACGGTCGTTTGCCTGCGGCGACTCGATCGGAGCCGCAGGTAAATGCCGGCTTGTAGCCTCGCAGCAGAATCGCGGCAAGGATGCCGCTCCTACGCACGCACTGCGAGATAGCAGGCCTGCGGCGAGAAAGAAGACGGTCGTTTGCCTGCGGCGACTCGATCGGAGCCGCAGGTAAATGCC
>JAOTXU010000023.1 GCA_029862165.1 Gammaproteobacteria bacterium | reverse complement strand
GCCACCCACATCGATGGTCGTCGCCGCACAGCTCGCGTCGTCGTTGTCGTTGTCATCAGACAGCGAGACACCCGTCAACGTCACGTTGCCGTCGTTGCTGATCGTGTAGTTGTAGGTCACCGTGCCCGGCGCATCCAGACTCGTCGTCGCCGAGGTCTTCTCCACCGACATCGCCGGATTCTGCACGATCGGCTGCTCATGATCGTCAATATCTGTGGCACAAGCCAAGTCGTCTAAGGCACAGTCGCCTGATACCGCCGCATCGTTATCAATCAAGCCATCACCACCGCCGTTCGTATCAATGTCGGACTGAGTGATGATATACGCTGCCGTGCACTGAAGCGTTTCGCCGACGTAGGGCTCTTCGCCGTCCGGATCTGCAAATAACGTAGTCTGGGTAGGGCACGAAATAGTGTTAGGCGGAGACGCTTGACCCGTAATAAGCGGATCGGTCACGGTGAAGTTAATGAAATCGACGTTTCCGACATTCGTTACGTCAAACGTGTAGTTGATAGTCTCACCGGCATCGGGGATTCCGTCATTGTCACCGTCGTCCGCGAAGGTACCTGTCTTAACAATCTGAATTGCCGGGGCAGCTACGAAAGTTTGCTGGTTGGTAAATGTGCAAGTCAGCGATTCTCCGGCATGCACGATCACGGTGCCCGAAGAAATATCCTGATCGGGTCTGAGCGTTGAACCATCGCCACCTTCATCGTCAGGTAAGACCTGGTCGCTCGTACAAATGGCGCTGACCAAGTTCCAGCCATCTTCCGCAGCTTCCGACAAGTTATACGTGCCAGCGTCGAGCCCTGCAGTTGCATGAGGAGCTTGTGCGTCGGTAAGCATGAAATTATCGGGCAGGTCGGGATCCGGCCCCGTGAGGCTGAAATCGAAGACCGTCGGGTCGCCGGGCAGCGGATCGCCGTTGGCATCCAAAGTAATCTTGTCGACGCCGCTGATCTGACCGGGAACGGGTACCGGTATATTGTTAGTGCTGCAAAAGCACTTCGATTTATTGCCAGGATAAACGTCCTCGGCTCCATCACAGAAATCATTGCCACCAGATATGCGCCAGCTGAAGCATGTATTCAGATCAAGGTTGCCATCGGAATCTGAGTCGATGCATTGGAGTGTCAAAGTCTGAAATGCAAACCCAGGCACTTCATTGCCAATTACCGAGACATCCGCGTCGCCGCAAGTGTCACCGCCACCGTCCAAATCAGAAAATGGAGGACCCGCCGGCAAAATATCTGCGAAGCAAGAACCGGTCAAAGCATCGCCACCATCGGCCGCCGTGAAAACACCTACGTCGAAGCGATCTGCGTTGAAGTGCAACGTCGCTGTGACTCCCACTTCTACCGTGTCATTAGGGAACGCACAACCGTCGTCGAGTATTTCTACATTGACAAGGGGCAACCCATCGGCGTCTTCCGCGATGTAAACTTCTTTCGCGCTGCAGTTTAGTGGCGTTCCGCCAGGCGCGCCTGCGGCGTTGTAGACATCCTCCATACAAGTTCCGGTCGGCGGAGCCGTTTGTGCCAGCGCTGTCTGCATACCCGGCAGGCCCGTCATCATCACGCCTCCGGCAAGTAATAGTGCAAATCCTTGCAGGAATCGCGGAGCGTTCGAATTGCGATTCGTAGAGTTATTCATGGCCTGTCCCCGTAAAGTAATGACGCTTTCTGCAGCGACACAATTTGCTAAAAAATTCTTTTGCGCCTGTTTCCAACGCGTATTGCCATCAGTTCTGACAGTGGAATGAATCAGGTGGACCATTCTTTGAATAATGTTGTTCATAATCTGTACCGCTCGTTTACACATTCCACTCAGTCATTCGACAATGGCTGATCCGTATCACGTCGAACTCTTTTCAAGCTCGACCACTAATTCTTTTTGATTCCCAACTACCGGTTTTGCACGCACGCCCTCATAACCGGGCGCGTTAACCGTGACCGTGTGTTGTCCTGCGCCTAACTCGGTAAACAGGAAGCGGCCATCAAAGTCTGCACTGGTGCTGCTGCTCAATTGGCTACGCAGGCCGTCTATGATGTTCGACGCAGAGATTCTTATTCGGGGTGACGCTATCGGCCGGCCGTTGCTATCGACCACTTTGCCGAGCAGCTTGTGCTTGCCCCTATTTACCACCAGGTCGAGATCACGGTCGGTGTCGCTGCCTGCCAACTGCAAGCCCGAGACGGTGTAATACGGCCTCGTGCGGGACTCGAAAACTAGTGCACCTTCGGGCACATTCTCGACTTCATAACGGCCGTGGCGGTCGCTGGTTACCTCGAGCTTCTGGCCGCTGGCAGATTTGCTGCGTCCGGTCAGCGTAAAGTTCGGTACGGGCTCGCCGCCTTGATCGAGGATGCGACCACTCAAGCGGTAGTTGCGATTCAAGTGTTCGAGCTCGATGTCGCGCCACAAGTGGCCCGCGGTGAGTTCGACGTTCTGTTCGGTGTAGTCACGATACGGTCCGGTCGGACGTATCCAGAGCTGGTAGTCATCGGCTACATCGATTTTGGAAAACAGGAACTCGCCACCGTAGTCAACCACGGCACGGTAATTGCGTTTCAAGCTGGGGGAGTACAGTCGTACCGTGTCGCCGGCGACTGGCACACCGTCGGCATCCTTGACACTGCCGGAGACCGTTGTGTATTCGTAGACCGGCTCCATCGTCACCGCGAGCATGATGCTACCGTCCTCCGCGGTGTCAGTTTCTGTTATCTGATAGCGTTGTTCCCGGTAGCCAGGTAACTGGAAGCGCACCGGGAAACTGCGGGCCTTGCCTTCAAGGGCGACGGCAAATTTGAACTCGCCGTCCGAATCGCTGACGGCACCTGCCGGGATGCCCTTGACCAGCGGCATGACGTGCACCCGTTCCAACCTGTTGCCCACGGTGTCGGTAACGACGCCCGTGACCTGCGCATAGCTCTGCAGCGTCAGCACCAGGTCGGCATACTTCACGCCGGTGCGCACCTCGATGCGTACCGGGGCGTAGCCACCGGAGTCCCCTGTGCCGATCAGGTAAATGCCCGCGGGCAAGTTGCGAAATGCGTAGAAGCCGTTGCTGTTTGTCGTGGTCTGTTGGGAGTTTGTCGCACGATTGGGCGTGTCGTCGCCTGAGGCTTTGAAGTAATTGCGAAACTGTGCCGTGATTTTGACGCCCTCTACGGGCCAGCCGGCCTGGGTCAGTACGCGCCCGGAGATCACCGGCGCTGTGTCCTCTGCACCAACCGGCGAGGGTTGCGGAGAGTTCAGCTGGGCATAGAAGTTATCTACCCACTCGGCGTGCTGTGCAACAGCAGCAGACTTCGTCGGCTCGGTGCCCGCGTATAACGGTTTGTGTGTGTCGCCGACAAACCCTGTGGCAGTAGCGCCCGAGCCTTGCGCTGCCCCGTCCGCACTGATGGGCCGGGCGTCCGCCTGAACGGTCGTGGCCATCGCGACCGGTGCAGACACTATGGCAACACTGTCGCGATTTGCTGCCACATACTGCAAGACCATAAAGAACGTAAAGCCGGCCACAAGAACGGCTGCGAGAAACTGGAAACCCGTGAAACCGTATGCCGTATCCTTGGAAACGACGGGCACGCCATGGCGCCGACGGGCTGACCACGTCTTTTCGGTGTTACGCTGCGGGAGCAGTCGCTCCTGACTTATTTGCCACACGTGCCAGTCCCCCTCGTATTGACCGGGTAGGTGTTCTTGCAACGGGCAATTATTTCTTATTGCGTGTTGCTGCTTTGTTTTATTTATAATTAAGACCGAGCTCGGCAGTGATCAAGCTGGCCTTTATATTTTCCCCATATATGTTAACACGCTGTTGCGTCTAATCGATGGATTGCGGTGCGATTTTGAAGCGAAAAGCAATCAATAACTTTTTGACATAATGTAGTGATGTGAAAAAAATCTGCCTTTATCAGACAAGATGAAGAAATTAAAAATGGAGCTGGCGATAGTAGTCGAACCTACGACTTGCTGAATCAGCTTCCTGGTCAGTCGTTACGCGATGATTCCGCGGTGCTTCTTGGTCTGAATTTGTCCACAAAGAACGCTCCAACGCATAATTACGGTGTCGATTCTATGGTGACAAGTTGTTTTTTTTGGACACGTTTCCGGCGGCATGGGCGGCGGTAACTCTCATCATTTTCGATCCCTATTTCTTTGTTACAAATAATCCGGTACGACCCTGATACGGTCGAAAACCTACATGGCGCGCAGCAACGGTTAGTTGGCAATCGGAAGAAAAAAGCCCGGTGGCGAACGCCACCGGGCCACATGATGCACCGATAAGAGGATTAGTTCAGAACTCGCAGCTCCACGCGACGATTCTCCTGACGACCGGTTCGTGTTGAGTTGTCAGCAATGGGATTTGCTTCGCCGTAACCCCTCGCAGTGATGTTCTCCGAATTGGCACCCCTGGAAATCAGGTATTGGCGAACCGACTCAGCACGTCTCTGCGACAGATCCAGGTTAGTAGCCGCCGACCCGCTCGAGTCGGTATGACCAGCCGCTTCGACTTTCAGACCAGGATTGGCACGCAATGTCGCCGCCGCATGATCGAGCTTCAGAGTCGATGTACTAATCAGCTGCGCCGAATTCAGTGCAAAACGAATGCCAGGCAGGCTGATTGTGACGTCGATCTCGCAACCGCGTATATCGATTCGAGCGCCCGCGGCGGTATTCCTGCAGCTGTCGAGATTATTGACGACACCGTCGCCGTCGTCGTCGCGTTGTTCCGCGGCCAAAGAGCAACCACGCCGACCGACCCGCGTACCAGACGGAGTAGTCGGACAATCGTCGATGAGATTCGCGACACCGTCGCCATCGCTGTCCAACTCACAACCAAACGGATCGACCACGATGCCCTTCGGGGTGGCCGGGCACATATCCGTGTCGTTGTCGACACCATCGCCGTCCGCATCCGGTTTCGAAAATGGCGCGGTTCTTACTGCTGGCGGCGTCGGATGTCCAAGCGGTACATAAAGACCGACCATCACGAGCAGATCGTTAAATCCGGGGCTCTTGAAATCCGCTCGATAACGAACTTCGGTGCGAAAGCGGGTCGCAGCATTGCCCAATGGCGCGATCACACCGAATCCCGCAGTGCCTATAACACTGTCGTAGTTCAGTTCTACCGGAACGATCGGGTGCTCGACAATATCGGCACGCACGAAACCGGTTCCAAAAACCAGATAAGGTGAGAAAATACCTGATCGATTGACGTCCAGCAGAAAGTCCACCCCGACACCGACGGGACGAAATTCGTTGAACCCGCGGTTTCTGCCACCGAACAACGACAGTTCCACCGCCCAGGATTCTGCAAACTGCCTGCCCAATCCCAGGCTCGCCGCCGGGCCGGGGTCAGCATGACGGGACTTGTCTTCGAAATTCATGCCGGCCATCGGTGAGAAGTACCACTGACCTTTGGAAACTATCCAGTCCCCCGCCAGAGCGGACTGCATCATCCCAAGACCGACCACCACTGCTACGACAACTGTCCTTTTGTTCACAATAGTGTTCCCTAAATAGTCTACAGATATAAAAGAGAGTGCGGCAACAGAGTATGCGAGGCATTCCGTCAGCGCCCGGGACCCATTATAAGAGCCGGTGGCTGCCCTCGAAGTGTGACGCAGTCTACATTTTTGAATAGAAGGGATTTCAGGGTACCGGGCATGGGCAGACTTGTTCCCCTGGCCCTTAGCGGCACACATTGGAGCTCGCCCACTGCAAGACTGTAAATGGCGTTTGACTCCGATCTCTCGTTGCAAACGCGTTGCCCCGGAAAAGGCAATGATTTCCCAGTGCCCTTATCGCTGCATTCGATCGCTCGCGGGTGCGTTCAGCGCCCAAAAATCGAGGTTTATTGTTCATTACGTTGGGCCACTCCACATAAGTTATTGAAAAAATGGAGCTGGCGATAAGAATCGGCCTAAGACCGAGTCTAACACTGACACTTCGCGGTTCGACTTCTTGCGAATTTTGGCATCTCGGTAGGTTCTAGCAAATGTTTCCGCGGAAACGCACTAAGAGCCACGCTCAAATGTATACTGAAAAATCGGCTCTCTAAGAGTGGGGGCCGGGAAATTCCAACTACTAAAACGGGGGTAGAAAAATGCAATCCGTACAAACAAACCGTATTTTTATCGTGAGTCTGTTGCTTAGCTGTTCCATGCTGATGGGCGCTGGTGGCCCCAGAGGTCTCAACAGCGCGGCGAGAGCCGAACTGAGCGACGCCGGCGTCGACAAGTACCTTGGTGACTTTGCACCGGCTACGTCGCAGGATGTTGGCGATGGTTGGACCAAGCACACCTTCGACCCTGACGGAGGCAACGGACCGATCTGTATAGCGGGTACACCGTTTTCTGCGTTTACGCGGCAGGGCCACCCAGACCGGCTGCTCATTTTTGAACAAGGCGGCGGTGCTTGCTGGCAGGGCTTCTACAACTGCAATGTCCTGGCCGAGGCGCAGGAGCCGCCCGTGGCTCGAGTGGGCGTCTGGGACTTCGACTCAAGAGACAATCCCTTCGCCGACTATTCCATCGTCTATATGCCTTACTGCGACGGCTCGGTATTCAGTGGCGATAACGACGTTTTCGATCCGGCCTTCGGCGAGGCGATCGGCGTGCCCGAAGCCGTAGTGCGCTTTCACCGCGGATTTCGCAACCAGTCCGCCGGCATAGACCTGGCCAGAGAGATGTTCCCGCACGCGCGCCGGATTACGGTCGCAGGCTCGAGTGCGGGCGGTGTGGGTGCCGCCGGCTTCGCCCCATTTCTCGTCCGGTTACTTTATGGCAATGAGATCAAGCTCACCGTTTTTAATGACGCCGGACCGGTGGCGGTCAACCTGGCCGCCACAGACGACATTGCGGCACGAGATGCCGATTGGCAGTTTGGTCAGTTCTATCCGACAAGCTGCACGAATTGCGATGCCCTGGGAGACAGCACTGCCATCATCCAATGGAGGCTGGACAACGATTCCACCATTCGCGAGGCGTTTTACGAGACCGATAGTGATCTGACCAACCGTTTCTTCATGAGACTGGTGTTCGATCAGCCCGGGTTTCGTAATCTGGTTGTTACCAGTCACGGCTTGCTCAACGCTGCCCACCCGGACCGCTACAAACGGTTTATCGTGTCAGGAGACACCTCGCACACCGCATTGCAGACGCCACTGTTCTATGCTCAAGACGCAAACGGTGTTTTTCTGAATCAATGGACCACTAACTTTCTCGTGCCAACACCCTTCTGGATAGATATTGTGGAGGACCCCGTACCTTAATACGTCGTTTCACCGCGGAGGCAGGTGCCAACCAGGCGACCTGACACCTGCCTCCGTCTCGCATCCAGCCTGCCTTATCCATCTCAGTTCTTACAAGGCCGATGCCGCGATAACGAAATACAAGGGTCAACGCCGCTATCGATCCCAGGGTCGGTCGGCATCTCCCCGGCTTTTTGTTGACAAAAACACGTTTTGTGAACAATGCCGCAGGACAACAAGAAAACGGGCCATTGTAACTCAACGAATTTAAAGGAAAAATGGAGCTGGCGATAGGAGTCGAACCTACGACCTGCTGATTACAAATCAGCTGCTCTACCAACTGAGCTACGCCAGCATTCCTTTGAGGTCGGGTATTTTAGGCGCGGATAAGTGCCGGATCAATGACCGGGTTCAAGAACACGCGTCAGAAATTACCTATCAGGCGGAAAATAGCGGCGGCTGGCAGCGCTCGCAGAGCCGGACCAGTGACCTTTTCAGGCAGTGTCGAATCTAGGCTATTGTAGAACCCTCCAATTGCCGAGGCACCTCTAATGACCGGTGACCGTCGAATAAATGCGATTGAGCAAGCAGCCACTCTGATCGCAACATTGCTGCTGACTTCATGTGCCGTTGCCAACGATCCCGCGAATGACTCGCACCTGATACGCGAAGCGGTAAACGCACACAACGATCGCGCCGGCACACAGATGTTGCGGGAATTTGGGCAATTCCTCTCGCTGCCTAATATATCGGCCAATCAAGAAGACATGCTTGCCAACGCGAACTGGATCGAAAACTACATTGCAACACGAGGTTTTCGCAGTGAGATCGTCACAGCAGGACGGGCGCCTTATGTACTGGCGGAGCGAATAATCGATACCGCTGCGCCCACGGTGCTGGTCTATGCCCATTTCGATGGCCAGCCGGTCGACGCCGCAAACTGGGCCAGCCCACCGTTTTCACCAACGTTAAAGTCGGGCGATAAGCAACTGGACTGGGACAAGGCGCTCGCTGGTGCGATCTCTCCCGACTGGCGCATCTATGCAAGATCCGCTGGCGATGACAAGGCGCCGGTCATTGCGTTAATGCATGCAATCGACGCGCTGGATCGTGCCGGCATTCCCGTCGCAACAAATATCAAACTGATTCTCGATGGCGAGGAAGAAGCCGGTAGCCCGACACTCGAAAACATTCTTGCGCAGCATGCGGACAAACTGGATGCCGATCTCATGCTGTTTTGCGACGGGCCGATGCACCAGAGCCGCAAACGCCAACTGGTATTCGGTGTGCGTGGCAGTGTCACGGTCGATCTCACAACCTTTGGCGCAACCCGGCCATTGCATTCCGGTCACTACGGAAACTGGGCGCCCCACCCTACCGACACGCTAATGCGTTTGTTGACAACATTAAAAGACGAGTCGGGCGCGATACAGGTTCCGGGTTACCTGGAAGATGTGCGCCCGATCAGTGCGGCGGAGAAAGCGGCGATCGCTGATATGCCAAAGATTGACGACATGCTACGCGACGAACTCGCGTTGGGCCGTCTCGAAGGTAGTGGCCAGCGTCTCGAAGAGTTAATCATGCAACCGGCTATTGTAGTGAAGGGCTTTCAGGGTGGCGGCGTTGGTGGCCAGTCCAGAAACATCATTATCCCCAGCAGCACGGCATCACTGAACCTACGGTTGGTTCCCGACCAAACCCCTCAGAGCATACGCAGCCCGCTGGAACGGCATTTCCGCGAACAGGGCTTTCACGTTACCTACAATGATCCGTCCGACGAGTTACGGCGCAAACATCCAAAGTTGCTCAAAGTGAACTGGCGCGGCGGTTATCGGGCTTTTCGTTCTTCGCTGGACAGTACCGCAGCACAGGAACTGACCCGTATCCTCACCGCACTTAATGACGAAGCGCCACTGCTGACCCCGACGATGGGTGGGAGCTTGCCGATCTATCTGTTCGATGAGGCACTGGACATGCCCATCGTCATCCTGCCGATAGCCAACCACGACAACAACCAACACGGGCGCGATGAAAACCTGCGTCTGAAGAACCTGTTCGACGCGGTTGCAATCTATGCCGCCGTCATTTCCCAATTCGGCAAATAGCACACATTTCTCAAACACTGCGAGATGCGCATGATTAGAATTACTATCCTGGCCTGCGTGGTGGGCTTGTGCGCCTGTCAGGCCGCGGCCCGACCCGATACCGTAACCGTCGACGAGATAGTCGCGCGACACATCGAGGCAATCGGTGGCGAAGAAGCAATCAGGAATCTGCAAAACCTGGTTTTTGGCGGCGGTCTCTACGAAGAAGAGGGTTATTCGAGTGATGGCAACGCGACGATGTCGCTGGGTCGGCCTTTTTTCAAGCTCGTTGGCGATAAGACCAGTGGGTACGCCGAAGGTTATGACGGTGCGGCATGGGAGTGGTTCGAAAACCCCGGCATCGTCGTTCGAACGGTGGGGAAAGCATCCGAGGCGATCCGCCACTATGCAGGTGTCGAGAGCCCGTTGCTCGATTATCGCGAAAAAGGTTCGTCGGCCAGGCTGATAGGCGAGACTGAACTGGACGCCAGAGCGGTGTTCGTCATCCAACTAGAGCGCCGGGATGGTTTTATCGAACAATTCTACATCGACAAAAATAACTACCTGATCAACGCTTCAGGCCGCGAAGCCCCGATTCATGCGTTTGGCGATTCGGTTACCAGGCTGAACCGGATTTCCGATTATCGTACGGTCGGCGGAGTGCAAATCGCTCATCATTTCGAATCGGTGGAGATGCCTTCGGGCAAGCCACTCAGTTCGATGCAGTGGGGTAGCATAAAAGCCAATCAGGAACTCCCCGCTGACTGGTTTTCCCCACCGGAATTTGAACGAACGCCATTACAGACTTTCATAGAACAGCTCTACGGCCAACGCAGTGACATTGCAGCAGTAATGTGGACCTATCACGAGTTTCGCCGTGCCAATCCGGAAATCGACATCAGCGATCCGGTCAATATGGCGGCTTTTCAAATACTGAAGATGGGTGACGTCGACAACGCGATTGCCCTGTTGGAACAAAACGCCAAAGACTATCCGGATTCGGCCAATACTCGGTTTGGGCTCGGCCGTGCTTACCAGACAGCAAAGCGGCTGGAAGATGCCAAAACAGAGTTTCTTGCGGCACTGAACGCCGATCCGGATCACGCCCGTTCAAAAGCCGCTCTCGAGGCATTGCTCAAGAAGAATTAAAGGCCCCCTGACCCCTTTAGTTGTTACCAGCGTGTTGTTCTCCTGGTGCACACATCGAGATCGCAAACATCGCCTACGCCGTCGCCATCCAGGTCTGACTGGTTGGCATTGGCATCTTCAGGGCAGTTGTCGAGACTATTCGCAACACCGTCCCCGTCAATGTCCGGGTCACAGACATCGCCCATTCCGTCCGCGTCCAGATCAAACTGGTTGGCATTGGGATCAGTCGGGCAGTTGTCCACACTGTCCGGCACACCATCGTTGTCACTGTCACCATTAGTGGGATCCAGTGGGTCCGTGCCATTTATTATTTCATCCCCGTCATTGACACCGTCATTGTCCGAGTCCGCAACCAGCGGATCGGTGCCGTGGGTGCCCGTCTCCTCATCGTCCGTCAGGCCATCATTGTCGTCATCCGGATCACAAGCATTACCCGCACCATCCATGTCGGTGTCAGTCTGGTCGGTATTGGCATCGACGGGACAGTTATCAACGTCGTCGGGAATTGTGTCGTTATCAGCGTCCAGCGAAGCACACGCGCTGACGACAATATCATCGTACCCGGGAACCGGTATGCCGAAGCCCGCGTCCTGGTAAAAGAACGTGATTTTGGTCACGCCGTCCCAGACGGATGTCTCGCCCACAACTGCGGCGCTATTGAAGTCGATCACAAACGGGCCAGACTCAACATCGGCTTGGTCAGGTTGACCCGTAAAGTTTTCCACTCTGACGAGATAATCCCCACCCTGGTCGGAGAGAATTCTGGCGTCGGAAGTCGTATCGAACGATCCTTGAAAACCCAGCATCACGACCTTGAGCGACTGCAGGTCAAAAGAACCCCCGTCGATCCGTGTCAGCTCGACCGCGTCACCGCAAACATCGGGACCGAATGGCGAGGATCCCGGCGCACAGGTACCGCTGACGCTGCCCGAATACTGCACCAATAAGGAACCGGTGTGTGTGAGCGGTGGGATGCTACCTATCGAGCTGCCATCGCTTGATATCCTGTCGGAACTGCCAAAACTGTCGAACCGGCAACCATCCTCCGTGTAACCTGTAGCTGGGTTTGAGGCTGCCGTTCCGAAGTCGATTGTTGTGTCGCCGTCGGAATCTCCCAGTAACGTGGCCGCGGCGACACCGCCACTAGTGGCGGCGTAAATGTTGCCGCTCTCGTCAATGTCGATGTCCTGGCTGACCGCGTTTCCGTTTGCCAGCACTTCCAAGTTGATTGTGCCGTCATTTTTGACGCTAAACACGTCGCCGCCACTGATGAAAAAGACCGTGCCTGATGTGTCCAGCGCCACGCCATTGCCGGTAACGGCAACATTTGTCGCCAATTCACCTGATATCGCGGCAGCCGTTCCACCGCCAGCGACGGTCGTGATTACACCCGTCACGGCATCGATCCTGCGGATCGAACGGGGCGCACCGACCTGGGCGATATAGATGTTGTTGTCGGCATCGACTTCGATATCAAAAACCGCACCGATTTGAGCGGCTGTCGCCAGCCCACCATCACCCGTGCTACCACAATTATTGAACGCATCGTCAGCGGTGCCCTGGCCGGCAACCGTTTCGATAAAGTCACCGGTTGTAATATTCACCTTCGCCACGATGCAATATTCCCCGGCGATAATGAGATTACCGTCAGGCGTGAAGTTGAACGAGTAAATGAAGTTGAACAAGGGGTTGTTCTGATAGACACTGGTGATGATGCCGGTTGTAGCATCTACGCGGCGAATTCCGCCGCGCCCCTGGGCAAAATAGATGTTGCCCGCAGCATCCACGCGGCTCGATTGAACATTATTCACCATGGCGTCCGTTGCCAGCCCGCCGTCACCGTTCGCTGCGCCACCAGTGGCGGCGGTGCCATTGCCCGCAACCGTGAACATCAGGCCACTGGCGTCCACTCTCTTGAGGTACCGGAGATCACTACTCCCGTCGTGACCCATACCGAAATAAACCGTTCCCGCAGTGCCGGTGCCGATGCCAAATATCTGGCCTGTGCTAACTGAAAGCGCAGGAACGCCCTCTTGCGAGGCATCGCCCGCTCCAAAACCGGCGAACGGTTCCAGTGTGGCCGGTTCGGGGACGCTAACTGACGAAATGGTGAAATTCCATTCGTAATCGTATGCTTCACCGAAATCCGAGAGGAAGTTAGAGAATCCCCAGGTTTGACCGCCAGGAAGAACGTCAGGAAACGCAAAGAAACCAGCAATAGGGGGCGGATCAGGAAATGGAGGCCCGCCAAATGGATCATATTCCCTTAACCTGGCTATCCCGGTAGTTCCTGACAAGTGTGTCAGCGTCACCGAAATGTTAGACAGCTCGAAACCTACAGCGACGGCGGTCTTATACGCGTCACCCGGATCAATCGGATCAAATGCACCATCAAGACTGACGTTACCCAGGATGCTGTACGTACCTGCATCCAGTGTGCCAAGGTCAACAGGTGTCGCTTCGTCGCCAGCGTCGCCATTGACGCCTTCGTCGTAAATAACTATCGCATGTGCGGCTGACGTGCTAAACAAGAACGTGAGCACCACTGATGCCATGACTGATGGAAACCTAGTGCTAATCATAGGCAAACCCGGGTGTTTGCGTGAAAGCGGATGCTGAAACAAACAAGATAACCGCCATGCATCGCATCAAGGCCGGTGTTAGCAGCCAGCGTCTGCGAGTGTCAAGTCGAAGCGAGCGAAGGATCTCAATGTGTGGTTGACGGTATTTCATGGTGCAACTGCTATTAACACGGCCCCCGACAACTGAGTGTTGTTCTGTGTGTGAGAAAACACTCCTGGGTCTTGGTGCAAAATAGACTCGATGATCGGCGCATTTGCAAATGCCCATCCACCGGATGGAGGCGTCGTCGCCGTATTGAATGAAACGTTGTTTTGACCTGCGGCATTGAAATCAATGACGAGCCCGGCAGCGGTTGCAGTAAAAAACTCAGGGCTGCCGAATGGGTCTATGGCGATGAAACCTCCAGCCGATGACGACACAGTAAACACATCAGTGCCATCGTTGAGCGTCAATTCGAAGGCTATGATATCGGCTGCGGTCAGCGGTCCCATCGTTCCATTGGTCGTGATGGTGCCCTGTACGCTTCCCGCGCTGCCAACTGCCCGGTCAACGAAGTACGTGGTTGCGGTGCCCTGCCCACCGTCACCAACGAAAAGCGTCACTGTGGTGTTCGGAATGGCATATTCGTACACACCCGGGATAATTCCAAGAGATGCGAAAGACTGTCCGGCTATTAGTGTGGAGCCGGACAAAGTCTGGCCGCTGGTGTAGCCTGTCGGCACTGTAATGAAACCGGTAACCGAATCGAACCCGAAGACGTCACCAATATCCGTGGTCCCGCCAGCAAAGCCGCCGGTACCAAAGGCCCCGGCGTTCACTGTCATCGAGTAAGCCTCAACGTTAGCAGTGAAAGACGGCCCACCAACTGCCAGGCCGGCAGATGGATTAATAAATCCGGATTGAGTGGCCAAGCCCAAGAGAGTCGCCCCGGTCAGGTCGTAGATGGCAGCCCCCTGGATCAGAACATCGGTACCTACTTCGGACACCGTGAACACGACGCCCGTGCCGACCGCGATCCCCGCGATGGGTACGATGCCGGTCTGATTGAAGTCAGCCTGGTTATGCACGTCGCCGCCGATGTTATGAACGATTTGTTCACCGCCCTGAGTCGAAAGAGTCCACGCGGACGGACCGGGCGAGCCGAGCTGAAAATCAACGATTCCGCCGCCTGGGAAATCAAAATTAAAAAACAGCTCGGTGGTGGTCGCCGTTAGGATGCTCGGGGTTGGGTCTGTGAATTGCAATATTGTCAGCCGGGCACCGGCGCTTGACGATAACGCGAATTCATCCGTTCCATCGTCGACGACCAGGTCAAAACTTAAAACGTCGGACTCTACCAGCGGTCCGATCGTACCGTTCGTTGTGATCGTCCCCTGAATGCTTCCCCCAGAAACCGTCCGGTCAACAATATAGGTGTTGGCTGCCAGTTCGACCGTAATCGAAACCGTTGCGCTGACCGGTGCCGGGCCGTTACAGAGCTGGTCCGAAATCTGATATGTGAAGGTGTCCGTGCCGACGAAACCCGGTGGTGGTGTATAGCTCAAGCCGACAACCGTGAATGTGGCGTCAACGATTTGTGTGATGGTGGCGCCATTGGCGCTGACTGAGTCGTTAGCCACCAGGAAAATCTCATCACCTTCAGGGTCTGTATCGTTTGCGAACAATTCATTACGCAAGATATTGACCGTCGAGCCGGCATCCATAAAGATCTGATCGCCATTAGCGGTCGGTCCGACATTGCCGTCCAGCGTTTGCTGTAACCTATAGATAGCCTCGCGACCTGGCGTCACGCTGGCATCAGCTGGGGTCAGAATTATTCCAGCTTCGAGAGTTTCAATAACCCAGTAACGGTTACCGTCAACCAGTCGTAGCGGTTGCCAGGTTCGGTAGAATTTGAAATCGGGATTATTACTAAAGTTCCGCGTGAGCTCCATGCGACCGTTAACCGTAATCCAGGACCAGTCTGACGAACCTCCAAAACCCGGTTGGCGACAAGCGATACCACCAGGAAAAAACTCAAAGTCAAACGGAAAGATGCCAGGCCCGTCAAGCGTACCGCCGGTTGCCCCGAGCGATCTGAAACGCCGGTTTTCCAGGGATGGCTCGTCAAAAGCCTGTGTTTCATCGCGGGTTACGGCATATGAGCGTTGCGCGAATGGCGCATCAATCGCGGGGCTTCCGAGCAAGATCGCATTTACCACGCCTTCCTCTTCGGGGAGCACACCGACAAAGGTATTTTCGTCCCCATTGGAAAACACGACGTTTAGGAATCCCGATGCATTGATCGACCAGGTGAACGCGAACCCCCGGCGTCGGGACGTGCCGGTGCCGTTGGTATTGAAATCGAGTGTGTCAAAGCCCTGTTCCGGCACGGTTCCACCGACGGCAGCATTGTCCTGATGATAGAAAGTGGCCGTCAGGCCCTGACCGAGCAACCCCACTTCGGTAAATGGAATCGTCTGGTCAACAGTGAGACGGGCTGACGCTGTCCCGGGCAAATCTTCATTGATCTCGGTCGGAATTAACGGATTCTGCGGATAGGTGACAGTTTCGTGGAAAAGGACGAAAACATGATCCGCCCGGGCGCCGTCAATCAAACGCTGGATCGTGACGCGGTCGAAAGCCGTAATCTGCTGTTCCTGCACACCGCCGATGTCCACAAAATTCTCAAATTCAAATGGCGTCGTAAAGTCCACGCTGATGTCGCCATTTTGATCGATTGTCCACGTCGTATCGGTCGTGCCACTGCCACCAGCATATGAGCCCGATCCGGCGGGATTGAATCGGATTTCGCCGCCGACGAAGCCAGACCCTAAATTGCCATGCGCCGTGAAATACAGCGTGCCCGGAATCTCACCCGCACCGTAGGGCGCGTGAACATCGGCTGCTGTCTGCGCTGTTGCCGCAGCCAGGTCATCCGGAAATACGGTCTCCAGCATCGTTGCAATGTCATTACGCAAGGCAGTGTTGGTCAGCGCCGAGATAGTGTCGGTATCGAGGCCTATCTGAATTTGTTCGGTCTCAACGATGGTCTTGAGACTTGCCGCTAGCCGTATCAATGTGGACGAATCGACCGCTGCGGAAGCCTCGGCTAGTGCCTCATCACTGACTATTGGACCAACACTGTTTTCCTCTGCCAGAACGGCCAACGTTGTTGACAGGAAACTGAGGTCGACTGCGGCAAGCTCCGTGTTGTCGACGATATTGTCGATGCCGCCTGCATTCAGCAAAGTCTGGGTAGATCCCACAATACTTCTTAAGATAATGTCGTCATCGTCACCGGCACCGGTCGCCCTTAGCGACACAAAATCTTCAGAGCTGACTGAATCGATTGTGACGCTGTAGCTGCCATCGGCCGCCGCGGTAGTCCCAAACTCGGTCACGCCACCGCCATATGCGCTACCGTCGACGGTCGCCACAACCTCGGCAAACACCAGGGAGTCCCGCACAGTTCCGTTCAAAGTCAGGCTAATTGGATTTATTGTTAGCGTTACCAACGCCGGGTTTGAAACAATCGTTCCATCGTCTACCAGGTAAGCAAAATTGTCGGTGCCGGGACCGCTACCATCATGGGTGTACGTAAACGAACCGTCAGGAAACAACTCAAACGCTGCCGCGTTAGTCGGTGTCGGGGCTATAAGCTGAGCGGTGAGTGTATCGCCGTCGGCATCGGTGTCGTTTTCAAGCACACCGGGTGCTGGTACCGTGATTGTGCCGCCGACGGTGAGCGCATAGTTATCGGCGAAAGCAACCGGCGGTGTGTTGGTTGTGCCGGTCGTAAATGTCGACACGTCGCGGTGAATACGAATAAAGTCGACTGATCCCACGAAAGCTTCGCTCTGGCCAGTTGGGAAATCGTCCACAAAGAAATTCAGAATATTATTAGACGGGATCCCCTGACCGAGTGGATCTGCAACGGTGAACAACAACACACCATCCTGATAGATTGAAGCCTGGCCTGCCTCATGCGTCATACCGATCGTTGTGTCGGTATTCAGTGTAACAACACCAAAGCCAGTCGGTCCGGCAGAAAAGAAGTCAATCTCGCCATTCAGAACGTAGAGGCCGCTATCATTTTGCAGATCCTGGAAGTCAATAAGCTTGTTGAAACCTCCAACGTTATCGTTTGCCTGAAAACGTATCTCGATAGCGTAATCGGTTGTGCATGGCAAGGCAGTCGTCAGCCGCAAACCCTGATTAAGATCGAAGAAATAGCGACCGGCATCGACCGTGCCGCCACTCGCAACCAAGTCCGCGCCATTGCCCAAGGTGTCGGACAAATCGCCGTCGAAATCGTAGCTCTTCAGTACTTCCGGACCCGCCCCAGGATCACAAACTACATCGATGGTCAGCGTCACGGTGGCAACGCTGGAGTTGTCTGCGCCATCGGTGGCCAGGTAAGTGAAACTGTCCGTGCCTAAGGCACTGCCGTCATGGGTGTAGCTAAATGACCCGTCAGCCGCGAGGTTAAACGCAGACGCGTTTGCCGGTCCGGCCACCAGCACCGCACTAAGTACATCACCATCGGGATCGGAGTCGTTGCTCAACACACCATTACTGACGCCGACAGTTAACGTTGTCCCGACATCGACAAGATAAGCATCGTTAACAGCCGTCGGTGCGAGGTTCGCCACGGCAGCCTGCGAAAGGATGTTTTCATCAACCGTGATCAGCGGCGTGTTTTGGTAGGCGTCAAAATTGTTGAAGAAGAAACGCGCAATCTCATCGTTTAGCGAGAACGCCTCGATGCCAAAGCAGGCGACCAGAACCGGTGCACCGTCCATCAGCCCGTCGACGCGGCCATCGGACAAATCATCTGATGCGGCCAGAATCGACTCGATAGTTGGCGCGGCGAAGCCTGCTTCGACTGAAATGCGGTTAATAAGATTAGCCAGACCACCCAGTACCAGGGCGTACTGGCGTTGCGCTACGGTGGCATTTGGGTCGGGAGATACCGGGTTGGCGGGTGCTGTCGTGACAACATCGAAACCAAAGGCGTTAGTGGCCAGTGCGCGGAAAGCCCCGAACTGCTCTACGAAAAGACCAGCCGGTGCTTCGCGGCGCGTCGCATCCACCAATGCCTGCGTTACGACTGAAACGGTTATCGATGTGACGCCGACCGGCAGCAAGCCTTCCAGCCCTTCATCGTCTGCGAGGAATATGCGCCGTTTTAGTGCCGGATCGGGTTCGCGGTCGGCTTCGTCGACATAGGAACCGCCACCGGCACGGATTAACAATGCACCGCTGCCGGGCGGAATGGTTGCGCTAAAACTACCGTTGGCATCGGTGGTTGTCGTGACGACCGCAGGACCGGTGATGTTTCCAGAATCATCAATCGGAAAAAGATTGACGGTCGATAGCTCCATCGGTCCCTTGCTAGCCGTGCCGGTGACTAACACACCGCCGTTCGTGGGTGGTGGGAAACTGACGCCGCCGGGTGCGTTGTCGCTGCCGCCACCACCACCACAAGCCGAAACCGTCACCGCCACCAACATGGCAATGAGTACACGGCAATTTTTTGTGTAAGTGGCCATGACTTAAGGTGTGGGCGCCCCAAAAACCACAGCGCCTGAGACCGATATGCCCGCGGGGTTGGTCAGTCCGTAAGTGAGGCCGGCCCCGTTCGGCAGGCTGTTCGTGCCGGGCGAGCCAAAGAAACCGCTGAAATTGCCGCTGCCACCAGTCTGTCCATCGATAAGCAGTGAGTTGTAAAGACCGTTGAATAGCTCGCTGGAAATCGTGCCGCTACCACTGGCTTCCCACACATTGCCGGCGATACCCAGCGATATTTCGCTTTGTACTGTCGCAGAAGTGAAGTTAGCCAACAGACTGGCGTTACCTAACACGCCACTATTACCGATCGTATCGGTTGGGTCGGTGTTGCCAACGACCAACGTGTAATTCGCGCTGCCCGTCACTGGAATAACCGGGGGCGCCTCGGGCCCATAGACCCAATGCAGGCTTTGCTCGCTTAAATCCACATTAACCACTGAGCTGTCGACTTCGGTTATCGTGCCCGATCCACCCGTCCAGCGTCCCCAGCCGATTCCCGTTGCCGGATTGAAGCCGTCATCGCGAATGCCGGCCGTACCAATCGCATACGACGAATCAGCGGTTGTGGGTGTCGATTGAAATTCGGTGAGGTCGTTGCCAGAAAAAGTCCGCGAGCCAACGCTTGAAGAGCCCGTAAACACGCTTGTGCTAAAGCCGGAGATCGTTCCGCTACCCACTGCAACGGACCGGCCGCTGGGTAACTCTCCGGCTTCCAGAGTCGCGCCGGTTTCGGTCATTATCGGAATCGGCGGCTCGGATGAAACGGTGGTCTCGGTGTCACCGCCCACCGATCCGCCGCCGAAACTCGATCCACTGCTGAATGAATCGCCGAAACTCGTTGTACTACTGGTCGAGCTAGTCGCGCTGCTTGTACTGGTTGAACTGGTCGAACTGGTCGAACTGGTCGAACTGGTCGAACTGGTCGAACTGGTCGTTGATGCCACGGTACCGTCTGATGATCCTTCAGCGGATCCGTCAGTTGATCCATCAGTCGATCCATCACCGTCCGATGAACTGTCCGCTTGTGCCGATTCATCAGCAGATTCTTCCGATGACTCCTCCGACGACGTTTCGCCCGACGATTCTTCTGACGACGCCTCCGACGACTCATCGGACGATTCGTCTGACGATTCCGGCCCAGTAGCCGCACTGGCGGTAAAGTCGCCTGAACCAGAATCCAACCCAGAATCGGGCGAACCGAGACCGATACTCTCCGACGCAGAAGGCCCGATTGCGACAATCGTTTCGGCGACTTCTGCCGCAGCTGTCTCAGTTTGGGTCGCTGTCTGTGATTGCGCCGTCGTCTGTGATTGCGCCGTCGTCTCTGTTGTGGTCTCTGTCGCCGTCTCTGTTTGGGCTGTCTGTGATTCTGCCGTCGTCTCCGCCGAACCCTCCTCAGATGCCGCCGCTGTTTCTTCAGACGATTCCGAAGAGTCTTCCGACGACTCCTCTGGTTCCTCTGAAGATTCCTCGGAAGATTCCTCGGAAGATTCTTCTGATTCTTCCTCTGATTCTTCCTCTGCTGCTTCCTCGGATTCGCCTGTATCGCCTAGTATGCTCGGCGGTTCCGGCAAGCGGACTGGTGCTGCTTCGAAATCCTGCACGTAGTAATACTCGCCGGCACCCATCGTGTATTCGCCACTGAGATTGGCGACGGCCACGATGCCTTCTGTCACTCCAATATAAAGGCCGTCGGGGACTGCCTCGGGATCGGCTTCTGGCGGCAGGCAATCACCGGCGCACCACACGGCGCTGTAATGTGTGCCGCGTATGCCCATCGTCGCCGCGGGGGTATTTACGACATACTCTTCGGGATCGTCTTTGCCGATTGCACCCGAAATAGTGCGGAAACCACCTTTAATCAAACTGGTGACCGCACCGTTGTTGGCAGCGACAACTACCGGGCCTGCGGGCTGTTCCCGCTCATCTCCAGCCAAAAAGTACTCTTCGACAGCGAACTCGGTGGCCGGACGCAGCGAGAACTTGGCCCCGTCTTTCATAAGAAGTTGGCCACGCGATTTCGCAGCGGTCACAACCACGTCGCCCTCGTAGATCGGATCGGTTTTTTTCAGCGTAACGGTTTCGGCGCGTTCAACCGTAACTGTCCCGGCCACAAAAATAACCTGGCCGGCTTGCTGCGCCGCCCACACGGGCGTGACGAAACCGAGCAGTATCAGACCGATGAAGACGCGGCGCATCATCTTACCGCCCGGAACTGTATGCCGATCTGCACACGATCGTTTTCATAAATCTCGACGTTGGAATCGTTTTTTACAAAGCTCAGATTCGGGACAAAGGTCCACCCCTTTAACGGCTTGTCTACAATCTCAATAGCGAGGTTGGCTGTGTACTGCTTATCCTTGCGATCGGTGCCAAAAAAATCGAGGCCGTTGTAGGGAACTCTTAGCGCGCCCAATCCCCAGAAAAGATCTTTGCCGCCGACTTGCAATCTCCCGCCGACGCGGCCACCCGCGCGCGAGTTGCTGTAAGGGGTATTGCGATCCTTGGCCAGGTCGCGACCGCCGATCAGCGTCACATCAAAATCACCCGCACCGTCTTGTACCGGCCGACGCATTGTGATTGAGTAATTCAGCCGGTCGAGATCACGCGCTTTCAAAGCGTCGGTATATCGCACCGGGCCGGCCCGCATCGTGACTCGCAGCGCTTTGTCATTTTGCAGCGGGCTGGTCCAGCCCAGATCCAATGCCAGACCGCGTTCGTTGAAGCTGCCATCTATTGCGGACCAGGTTGCGCCCAGACCCAGATTGAATCCGTGGTCACCTTTCGTGATCGCCAAACCAACAGTGCTGCTGGCGTAGGTGTTATCGACATATTCGGCATCGCGATTGTGACGATGCTTCGCATCAGCCCCGAATAACAAATCCAGTCCGGGCTTAAGCGGCCTCTTCATAATTCCGCCGAGGGCGGCTTCGGCGAACGGGCTATCCTGCTCGGTGCTACGAGAATCTAGCGCAAACCCCAAGAACTCATTGATGTCGGCCGCGCCATTGGCGTTACTGTCATAGCCACCCGATGCCATTGCATAGAACAGCTTTTTCGGTGGCTCTGCCGTGACCGGCGGATTACGAATAATGTCCAGAAAGGCCATAATGATGTTGCGCACTTCTTCTGGCGGCTCTTTGTCGAGCAATTTCACGAATTCCTTCTCTGCCAGATCGTGGTCGCCAATATCAAAAAGTGCGCGGGCCAACTCCATTCGCGCGCCGGTAAATTTTGGCAGGAGTTTGACAACACGTTCGAGCGCGAATATCGCCTCACCAGGGTGACCACTGTCCAAAGCCGCAACACCGAGCAAATAATCGAATCCGGTATCGCCGGCCCACTCGACTTCCAGTTTTGATAACAACGCGTAGGCGTCTTCACCACGACCTTCTTTGAGAAGCCTCGCCGGTTCAATCAACGGAGTGCGATCGCGTTTTGGCGGCTCATCTTCGGCGTCGGGTGCATCGGCTGCCAGAAGCTGCGTGTCACCCTGGCGTGCAACGGCACTCACTTTCTCGGTCCAGTAGCTGTGGACGAAACCTGAAACGCCATCGGACGTTTCGATTTCATACCAACGCCCATGCGCGCTGATGAAATTCGCATGTGCGCCGGCAGCCAGCGCCCCGATCACTTCACTATCGGCTGTTGGCCCAGCGCGTACATTGACGTAGTTCGTTACGCTGTCGGCAGTGATGACCTGCGTCGTGTATGCCGATTCCGGTTCGGACTCAGGTTGCACGACAGGCGCCTGGGCTGCGTGCACCGGTGCATCGCCAAGCCGATCAGTCCAGTAACTGTGCACAAAACCGGTGCCACCATCTGGCATTTCGATTTCATACCAACGCCCACGCTCACTGACGAAAGTCGCTGGTACTCCGGCAGCCAGCTCCCCTATCACCTCACTGTCGGCTGTTGGTCCGGCACGCACATTGACGTAGGTCGTAACTCTGTCGCCAGTTACGACCTGTGCAGGTTCAGCTGCCCCTGCCACCATAGGAAGTGAAAACACGGCCACCAACGACAGCAAGGATTTTCTAATTATCATTCCTTCGTCCCGACGCACAAGCGTCAGGCCCACCTACTAGTGAGTCTAGTACAGGTCAGGCTCAATGCAAGAGATAAACTGCGCCCAAGTATTTGTTTCATGTAGCTAATGTCTCCAATTATGGAGTTTTGGCACTAGAAATCATTTGCTGCGGGCGAATACTCTCTTTAGTGATTATCAACACACATAACATCGATAAACTTGATCAGGACATTCTGATTTTCTGCACCACATAAGATCATAAGGTTAGGCCAACCCAGTATAGTTAGTCAGCGCCGCCAGTGCTCGGGTCAGTTTGCGATGCCGTTGCAGCATTAACGCAAAACGTCTTTCTTGAGGACCGCCTTTTGCGCGCATCAACGCGATCAGAGCGTTTTTCTGCCGATCCGACCAACTGGCCAAGTCCGGAACAAGTGCAATGAGTGGGCACAATTGCAAGAACGACTGACGCTCATTGCGTGGCCATGATCGAATATCAGAAACTTTTAGCAATCGCCTGACCCGCCTCTCGGCCCACTCTGCCTGCGCCATTCTGTCACCGTTATAATGCATCGCGGCGTGACGTGTCACCGCGAGACTGATGTCAGCCATATCCGGAACCGGCTCGGACAGTTTGTCATCCAGGTTCAATACCAGATTCGATGCAGTAAATCGGCGCAACGTCGCCGATGGCGACCGGTAGCCAGGTTCTGCCGCGATCTTGCTCCACTCCTCCTCGGCCAACTGTACCAGCCCCGAATCGGCGGGCCTAAAACCCATTTTGTAATAGAACCAGAAAGCGCCGGACTGAATTCCACCGACGCGGCCATAACCAAATTGGGCAGAATCAATAATGATCTGTGTTGAGGCGTAATGCTGAACGAATGTGCGCAGAATCTGGGTGAACAAATAAGCCGACTCACCGCCCCGGTATTCGTGAAAAATGTTCAGGCCGATGTCCAGGCGATGGAGATACACAAAACTGCCGCCATAGGCGACCGGAACACCGTTCTTGGCAGCAATAAAACCAAAGAAACTATCAATAGACAGACGACGCTCAGGTTGCATGCCAAAAATTGCCACGTCGATTCCGTCTTGCAACTGAAATAGATCAACTTCGTGCGCGTTGGGATATGTGACCGCTTCAGTTTCCCGATGCCGCACGGACAAAGTCGACCGGGCCACATCAATGAGATGATTGGCCTCCTTGGCCGTTAATTTCTTGGGCCGGGCCACACGGGCTTCCAACAGCTCGCGAAAGTTCATCGCTCTATTCGCACGGCTCTCGCCAAAAGAGAGTTTTCTTCGCGGGAAACGATTGAGAGTGCGCGACGCCAGTTTCGAACTTAGCCGCCACTGCAAGCGTAAATCCATCAAGTCGAAGAACTCTTCGCGTGATCCGCTGTTGATCTCGTATCTGTCGAGAATCCACGCCAATACCGTTTGCTCTTCCGCCCCTTTGCTGAGTTCAAAGAGCTCGCGAGTCGACATGCTATTGGTCAACAAACTGCTTTGTTCAACCTGCGGGAGAAAAATATGTCCCAGTTCCTCGAGGGTGTTCTCGACGGATTCGTCGTCCCATGTCAATTCGACATCGGCGCCAAAGGTTTTGCTCAACCAGCGGGCAATGGGCAAAGTATAAACGTAGGCCACATCCGTCTCGGCGATTCCGGTATCGGCCAGGCTGCCGACCAGCCGCCGCCCGGCCGATCTGGCCTGGCGTATCGTCGCGGCAATACGTTTGAGTTCGGACTTGGCCAGCCGGTGGAGTGTTGCATCGTCGGGAAAAGCAACAAGAAACATCAGAAGATCATGGTAGCTACGAACGACTTTAGCTGACGTCAGCGGAGTTGCGCTGATCTTATTCAACAATGCTAACTTGCGGGTGATCCAGCGGCGGCCGCGTTTCCCGCGCATGGCTACGAGAGACTCAATCCAGTCAGGCAGATCGCTGCTGTTGTCTTTCATCTTGCCATTGTGAGGCGGTTCCGCGGGAAGCGCTAATATTATTTGTGCCCGTTAGCAGGAAGTTCAAGCAGCTACCCCCGATAACAGCGACGATTTATTCGTCGCGGACGAAGGGAACAAAGATCACGGGCGCGACATTGTGCGTGTCGATAGAGCCGTCTTCATTTTTGGTCAGAACTTTCAGAATTTGTGTTCTGAATTCGGGCCCCACTGGAATAACAAGGCGGCCACCGGGTTTGAGTTGCTCGATGAGGGGTTTGGGCACGGTTTCCGGTGCCGCGGTTACCAGGATGGCATCGAACGGTGCGTGCTCGGGCCAGCCGGCGTAACCGTCGCCGGCTTTCACGCTTACGTTGTCGTAACCGAGTCGTTGTAAAGTTTGTGCCGCACGATCGGCGAGCATGTCGACAATCTCGATTGTATAAACGTGCTTCACCATCTCCGCGAGTACCGCGGCTTGGTAACCCGACCCGGTTCCTACTTCGAATACAACTGAGTCCTTGTTGACGTCAGCCAGATCAGTCATCAGTGCCACAATGTAGGGTTGGGAAATCGTCTGACCCGCGCCGATCGGCAATGGGCGGTTTTCATACGCCGCCGCGCGGTGACTGGCCGGCACAAATTCATGACGAGCAACCCGTTCCATCGCCGTCAATACGCGTTCGCTAACTGTCGGTGGGCCGCTGCGGCGTATTTCTTCCAGCATCGCCTGGGGTGCCGGCATGTCCCGTTCTTGCGCGGTGCAACTAATTGCCGTCAGGATCGCTACTGCGGTGAGGGCCACCTTGCTCATCGGGCCTGCCTCCTGGACCCCACTATAACGCCGATGTGGGATGCGGCGACAGTGTCTGCAAGACAGACAACACAAATAAAAAGGGGATAGAGTTTCCCCTATCCCCTTCGTTTAGCTTTCAGGCTGGGCGGCTGTGGCGCATTTAAGCACCGGCGCCGTCTGCGTTCCAGCTCGGCCTTCCCTCAAGTCGCCTCTGCACGAGGACATTGACGACCCGACTTCTCGCCGGCTTGAAAGCGTGCTTTTTCACGCTTTCTGTTCTTTTAAGACGCTTTCGCTGCGTCCCCCGCCGGGATACTCGCGTGTGTATCCTCACGGGCTCCGGCAGCTTTCACCTGCTGTACCGATAAATTGATTCATTTTTCGGCTTCGGCTGCGCACTCTTTCGAGCGGCACATCCTTGCAGGCTTCCCTCTGCCTTTGGTCACTTTCCTGGCGTGACCCTTCTCCCCCTGCCAGTTTGGGGGTCGGCTGCCTGGGATTACGTCCCCGACACCATTGAGGGAAAGTATATAGAACCCGTCTCAGGGGTCTATAAAACAAGCTGTGCACAGCCTGTGGAAATTTTGTTGGCCGGATGTGCCAATCTTGACGAACTGTGCGCCATTATAAAAATCAAAGACTTACGTGGTCCGGGATCGAGCGTCAGGTATCTGTTGGGCAGTTACGTCCCTCGATACGCAGAACACGGCGAGGTGACGCCTGATAGTCGCTGGGATCAACGACCTGACCCTGGGGCAAGGCAAAGTCAACCCAGTAGACAGAGCTGTCGCGATAACGATCGCGAATCTGCGGGCTAATGCCAAGCCTGCGAATCCTGCCGGCACGTGTCTCCGCGTGTTTGCGCTCACTGAATACGCCGAGAGAGATAGAGTTTTCCAGCGCCCCGCTGGGTTCAATGTAGATATCAGTAACGCCCTTACCGCGAAGATCTGCAACCACGGCAACCGCCGCTTCGCGTGATGCCTGTGGTGGCAGATGCACCCAGTGACCAAACCACACCTGTGATTCGGACAAGCGCTGGCTCGGTTGCAAACCGGTGTCTATTAATTTTGCGGTTGCTTCGGTTGCTTCGCGCAAGTTCAGAAAAGGACCAAGACTCACACACTGCATCGATACTGCCGCCACCGCGACTTCGGTCGGTTGCGGTGACTTGGGATCTATTGTTGCGTCTGCGTCGGCTGTCTGTGTTTTCTCCGAGGATGTGTCTGCTGCCTGGGACGGTGCTTCATCGTCGGTGGAAGTCGGTAGTGTAGGTGCTTTATAGGGGACTGCAAATGCAGGGTCGTTCGGGTCTTCGCCAACAAGGACCAAACGTGGCACACCCTCAGCCTCTACCAGGGCCGGCGGGGCCTGTGCCGGCACAATCCACGCCCGCCAGGCCATATACGCAAAATTTAGCAGGACTAGAAACAAAAACAGTGCTTTCATTCTAGATCACCCTCCGCGTCCACCACTAACGCCAGCCCGCGCAACACCAGCTCACGCAACACGTGCACTTCCAGACCCATGAGTGGTGCAAGGGCCGTCGCTCCACCTCCGGTCAGAAACACTTCTGGCAACTCGCCGCTAATGCGCTCAAGTTCTTCGGCAGCGTACTCTATGAGTGCAACCGCAGCGAATACCGAGCCTGAAATGACAGCTGCGGACGTATCGTCAGCAAAAAGCTCGATGTGATCTGAAACATCCACGGCATGTTCGGCCACTTTTGCAGTATCTTCGAGGACAGCATCCTGCATCAAGTGCATGCCCGGACAGATCATGCCGCCGACATGCGTGCCGTCATCAAGCAAGCCATCAAGGGTAAGTGTGGTGCCTGCGTCGGCCACGATAATGGGGCCGCCCACACCCGCTCTTGCGCCGATCATCGCCAGCCAGCGATCCACGCCCAATCTTTCTGGATGCGAATAAGCCACGCGGATATCGAAGGCGTCTTCCTCAACTTCCACAAAAACAGCTTCGATATCGAACTCATCGGCCAATGACTCGCCCAACTCCTCCGTGAATTCATCATCGGCAACGCTTGCGATCCAGATTCCGGTCACGTCTTGATCGGCTTCGGCAATCGTGTCGACGATATCATCGATCTCTGCGTCTTCATGCGCATAGTCTCCAAAGCCATGCAATGAGCCATCGTGCCAGGCCCATTTCACGTTGGTGTTGCCAACATCAAGCAGTAGGTTCATACACTTCGGACCCTGACGTCACCGGCATACAATCGATGTGTCGTCTCACCCGCTCGCACCAGCAAGGCACCCGACTCATCGACACCCACCGCCTCGCCCGCGAGTGGTGGCGTCAATCCGGATACCTGAATTGCACATCCATTTAGCACATCGGCATGATTCCATTCTTGCCGGAACGGATCAAAGCCTTTTTGCTGAAACTCGCTGAACATTTCCACCAGCGCGTCCATAACTGCTGCAGCGAGCGCATTACGTCCTCTCGCGACTGTCGTATTGATCTCGCCCAACGCCGCTGCCTGCAGGCCACCGCTAGCATTAATTTCGGCGATATTGCGCGTGCTGAGATGCAGATTTAGCCCGACACCGGCGACCACATGCATCGCCTCACCCGTTTGACTGGCATCGACCAACACACCGCCGAGCTTGCGACCACCGTAAAGCAAATCGTTTGGCCACTTCAGTTTCACGCCGGTGACCCCGAGCCGTGCGAGTGCCCGCAAGACTGCAACACCGGCGGCCAGACTGAGCGTGCCGGGTTTCTTTGGTGCCGGCCTGAACTGCCACGCAACCGACAAACATATGCCGCCGCCAAAAGAAGATTGCCAGGATCGGTTCTGGCGACCGCGTCCTGAATTCTGGAATTCCGCCACCAGAGCCGTACCGCGGCCAAAATCAGGCATGGGTCGATTCAGAAGTTGTGTGTTTGTTGAATCGACTGTGCCGGCAACATCTACAGTAATGCGTTGCGTTTGCGTCATGGCCGTGCGAATTAGGTCAGCATCGAACAACTCAATGGCCTGTGACAGGCGACAGCGGCCGTCGGCGGTTGTTTCCACGTCCAAACCAACCGCCGCCAGCTGCGCCTGGCACTGCACGGCGTCATCGATCTGATGCCATTGACCGTCGGACAGACGCTGCACAAACTGAGCGGAACTCATTTCAGGACGAGCTCTTTTGGCTCCTGCGCCAAAACATTGCGGCCTCCATGCGATGCTCCGTTCCGTTACGCATTCCGAGTAAATTGGAACGATGTGCATAAATGATTAACGCCGCGACAAACAGACCAAAAAACAACATCGGCAAGTCCAGGCCGTTCGGGCGGTACAGCAGTGCAACCAAGGGTACTGTGACCCCAGCACACATGGTTGCCAAACCCACAAAACCTGTGCCGATTAGAAAAACGACCCACACGCCAACCACCGGTAGTACGGCAGCAGGCCACAGGCCCAGCAGCGCACCGACACCGGTCGCACCGCCTTTGCCGCCGCGGAAATCAAACCAGAATGGAAAAATATGGCCCACTACAGCGGTCAGACCACAGAACGCAGCGGTCCAGGCGGCCGGCAACAAAGGCGTAGCGGACCCGGGTGCGTCGGCAAGCAGCGTAACGGCGAGTACACCTTTGCCAAGATCGATCAACACAACCAGCAAGGCAAACGCAAGGCCATGGGTACGCAATGCGTTTGTCGCGCCTGCATTACCACTACCTTCCTCGCGTATGTCGATGCCACGAAATCGCCCGAGAACCAGCGAGCCGTTGACTGAGCCGAGCAAATAGCTCAGCAAAAGTTTTATCCCCAGTTCCAGCATTACGTTATTCTATCAGAGCGTACGGCCACGGCGTCTGTCCGTTGTGAGCCAAGCCAGATAGCGAACAGCGCAATGACGGCGCCGGCGCCCTCGTGAATCGCGACAGGTCGATCAAAAAACAAAATGTCCCAAATGAAGGACAATGTCGGCTGTAGCAGTAACAACAAGCCGGCTCGGGATGCGGGAACGTAGGGCAGGCTGCTTGAAATCAATACCCATGCAATCACCTGTGATGCCACCGCATAGGTGGTCAGCCAGGTTCCGTCCCAGACGGTCGTCACCTTGAGTGTCTCGCCCATTGGCAGGGACACCGCTGCCAGCAATACTGCCGTGCCCAGCGAAACCATGGCCAGGTCGCCTGCCGCCGAACTGTCCTTTGCTCGCGCTCGTGCCTCGCGCAGTGAAAGCAGATAGCCGGCGTAAAAAACACCTGTTGCAAGCCCTAACCAGACACCTGCGCGTTTTTCCGGTGCCAGGATGGACCAATCCACGCCGACCAGCAGCATCAGACCCAGGAAGGCCAACGGAACGGCGATCAGCAGTCGCCAACTTGCGGTTTCTTTGAAAAACAACACGCCAACAAACGTGAGAATGAATACCTGGAACGCCGCGAGCAGTGTGGCCAGGCCCGGGCCAATCCATTGGATAGATTGATGCCAGACCCACAAGTCGCCGGCATAGAACAAAGCAGCAGCGAGCAACAAAATCAAAGCGCGACCCTTTAGTAACGAATCGCCACGCACGCGCACGTACACGGCCAGGATCACGCCTGCGAGGAAGACGCGATAAAAACCGATTGCAGTCGGTCCCATGTTGATCAGCTTTACGAACACGGCCGAGAAACTAATCATCACAGCACCGATCAGAACCCTCATTGTTGCTTTACGCTCAGTCAGTTCTTGCTCCGGGAGAGGGGTCAGACCCCATTTATCTTTCCCCCTCCCCTCCGGGGAGGGGGCCAGGGGGAGGGGCGATCCACGCGCGATGGTATTGCCGCAAAATCATGGTCGAAATTGCAACACATCGGATGAAACGCGCTGCTGGTCGCGCATACCACCAATGATGACAAATTCATCGTTGTATTGAATAAGTCCACGATGATCCATCGTCCCGACCGGTAGATTCTCAAGCCGGCGCCAGCGCTGATCGGCAACAAACCAGGCGAAGAGCGCGGACGACGCCGCAGAAGGCTTTCCGTCATAACCAATGCCGTTGTAGTTGTACGGATTGACGCTGCCGCCAGCAAAAAATATGACTGGCTCATTGTCAATAGCAGCACCTGTTGCCGCCATACGGTAGAGCGCCTGGCCTGGATGATGCGGGACAGCGGACCAGTCAATACGCCGGTAATCATCAGCTCGTATCTTGCCCTGCAAACAACGCTTTGCTGCTTTGAATTTCCGCTGGCTCCGTGTTGTCTGCACTTTCACGCCGTCGCAAACGATCATGACGTCGCCCACGATACCGCCAGCATGCCCGAACACTGCGGCAGCCGGCCACGGTGTTGCCTGTTGCCACGTGTCGGTCTCGGTGTCGTACAGCTGCACGAGATTGACGTTGCCGCTGTCATGCCAGCCGCTGACCAGATAAATGTAGCGATCCGCGTATGCCAGGGCCACAGTGTCGTCGACCGGAACAGGCATTGCAGCGCGCTGGGTGTAGAAACCACTAACTGGATCCAGTGCATGTACCAGCGGTACAGACACTTCTGTATGGTCCTCGGCCACGGTGTAGCCACCGAACAAGTAGATGAATTTGCCGACCGCCACAGCAGTACTGGCCAGTCGACCCTCGCCACCAGGCACGGCGGCTAAAGACCGCCACTGGGTTGCGCCCGGCGCAAGATGCCACGCCGCACTGCTGGTATCACGCCAGGTCTTACCTGCGCGCAAACCCATGGCACTGATCAGGTGTACCCCGTCTCCGAGCGCGATTGCAGCCACGGCATTGTTGGTCACGGCATCTGGTAGGTCGGGTAACTCTGCCGCCCGCAGCGTTGCACAGACGGTCAACGCCGCAACCAAAACAATGTGGTAGTACATCAGGATGTTGCGCCAGACAACCAGAGACGCTGAGCCTCTACAGCCGCATCTGTGGCCTCGCTATTGGGTCTAACACGCACGGCAGTTTGCGGCGGCGGATCGAGCTGGACCGAAAACTGATGCAACTCATCACGCCGAAACGCTTCGACTGAAACTGTATCCCCCGGGCGGTAACGGGCAAGGACAGAGTAGTAGTTTACGGCTGTTAGCCGCACACCATCGAGTGCCACAAGTTCGTCGCCACTGGACAGACCTGCACGGTGTGCTGGCCCGTGCGTGTACACCGTAGACAGGCACACACGGTTATTCACATTGCGCGTACCGACATGCAGCGCAGGCGGAATATCCTTTTCGACCGGCGCTTCTTTCGGCGGTCGTGCCTCGCCATCACGCAGCGGCAAGGTCTCAAATACCAATCCGACCTCATTGAGCAATTCGGCCAGCGGCGGATCTTCAAAGCCACGAATGACTTCGTCGAAGTAACTCTGTATCGGTACGCCGGAGACTTCGACCGCAATCTCTTCAAACTGACCCTCCGCTAAAGGCACATTTGTCTTGCCGTGCTGTTCCCAAACGAAACGCATGACGTGGTCCAGACTCTTTTTGCCACCACTGCGTGTACGAATCGTCAGATCCAGACCCAACGCCGCAAGCGCGCCTTTTGTGTAGTAACTAACTTGGGTGTTGGACGCATTGTCGTCACGCTTGTAAAACTTGATCCACGCGTCAAAACTCGCGTCAGACAGGCTTTGTGTAAATCTGCCGCCACCTGACCAAACTCGCGTGGCCGTGTTGCTGATAAGCTGTAAATAGGCGTCCACACTAATGGCACCGCTGCGCAGCAAAAACATATCGTCATAATAAGAAGTGATGCCCTCAAATACCCAAAGCTGGCGTGTGTAGGCTTCTCGAGACAGATCCGATTCGGCCACCGCAGCAGGCCTGATTCGTTTGACGTTCCACAAATGAAAATACTCGTGACTGGCCAGCCCAAGAAAGCTGCGATAGTTGTCGGTGACCTTCTCCTGCCCACAGCACGGCAGGTCTTCACGGCGCGCCATCAGACTGGATGACCATCGATGTTCCAATCCACCGTAACCGCTGCCCAGCACGGTCAGAAGGAAAACGTAACGATCAATCGGCGCGGGTAGCCCGAAAAATTCCATCTGCTGCTCGCAGATCGATTTCAAATCGCGTGCAACACGTCCCAGGTCGCCATGATGCTTGCCGGTGACGACCAACTGGTGCGGTATTCCGTGAGCCTCGAAGTATTGCGTTTGGAAAGTTCCCATCTCAAAGGGATGATCGATGAGTTCTTCATAGTCCGCGGCTTCGTAAACACCGAAACCCTGTGGCTCTGCATCCGCACGCCGCATGGACGTGGCAAGATGCCATTCGCCAAATCGCTCATTTGGATTACGCTCCACTCTGACAGTGCAGCGGGCATCTTCCTGACCGTCTACCCGCAGGAAAACACGGGGGCCGTTGAAATAACCATGAGTAATATCCAGATGCGCGCCACGTACAGAAAGATCATTTGCGTAAATATGGTAATGAACCGTTAGCGCTCCGTCACAGGGCGCGCATTGCCAGGCAGACTTGTCAATTTTTTGTGCCTCAACCGGTTGACCGTTGCAATGCGCCTCCAGATCAACAAGGCTGCCGGCAAAATCGCGCACCAGATAACTACCCGGAATCCACGATGGCAACGACAGGCGTTGACCATCCGGATCTGGCGTGGCAATCACGCAGTTGACGTCAAATATATGTCCGCCCGGATCGACCGGGACAATCTTGTAATGAACTCTCGCAGGCTGACTGGCCATGGCGCTCCTTCCCAATATCGGCCCTGCATAGCATAGCTGTTCTCACCTGGGATGAGGGAGTAGAGCGATGGCACACGCTTAACGGATCTACCAGCGGTGATAGGCCGGGTGACCCGCCTTCACTGCGACAAAAGTGCCGTGACAGGTGGCGCAAAGCCGGTCGCCAGCAAGCAGTTTCGCCTGAATCGTTGCGCGGCTTGCCGTCGACTCCGCTACGGTTGCCCGCAGCAATACCGGCTCGTCTGTCGGCGTTGGCCGTTTAAGTGCAATCGCGTAATCCGCTGTTACCGTGCATGGTGGATGATCCGTTCCGGCGCGTTGCATCAGGTGCCAGGCTGCAGTCCAGTTGCTGTGACAATCCATCAATGTGCCGATGATGCCGCCGCACAGAACGCCGGGAAACGCTTCGTGATGTGCTTGCGGTCGCCATTCCGCCGTGACCACATCGCCGTCAACAAAACTGCGAACGCGCAGGCCCTGCTCGTTTGCTGGTCCGCAACCAAAACACGCGTTGTGTGGCGCATAGATTTCCTGCAGACATTTTTCACTCATCTCTTTCTACTTGTGGCAGATAGATTTCGGCAAGCATGCAACGAACGCTGCCACCGCCGTAGTATTCCAACGTATGAATGGGGCACGACACAATCTCTGCGTGTCGCGTTAGCGCATCGACCTGTTTGTCGTTGAGCGAATCGCGCGCACTTTGTGACATTGCTACTATGAGATGATCGCGCCCCTGCAATTCCAGCATGTTGCCGGCGAAAGACTCCATTTGTTGATAGCTGATCTCAACCATTTCATGGCCGGTTGATAACAGGCTATCACGAAGCTCTGCTTGCTCAGTCCTGTCGCGAACACTCTCTAAGCACACAACAGCGAATGCCGTTCCGAGAGTCATCATGACGTTGGTGTGATATATGGCCATGCCCTGCCGATCGACTGAATCGAACAGAATGGCCCGGTAACCAAACCGTTCGCAAAACTCTTCGAGCACAGCCGGGTGTGTCCGCGGCGACCGGCAAGCGTAAACAATTTCGTTTACACGGTCTAGGATCATGCTGCCGGTGCCCTCCAGAATCTTGTCCTGCGTCTCAAACGGCGAAAAATCGATAATAGTGCTAACGCTGAACCCGAAGTCTTCGCCTAGAAGTTTGATCAGTTCGGGTCGTCGCTCGGTTCGCCGGTTCACGGCCATCATCGGATACATTACAACCGTGCCGTCGGCATGAGTGGTGATCCAGTTATTCGGAAATACCGCGTCGGGCTTGGCAGGATCGAGCGTGTCCTCGAAAACGCATACCTGCACACCGGCCTGTCCCAGTCTTCGCGCCAGATCATCAAACTCCCGCCGCGCGGCTTCGAATATCCCGTTTCCAGTTTCCGAATCCGGAATATCATTTTTTTGAAAAGCATTTGTAGCCGCCGTCAACGGGTTGACGCTGAACCGCTGGGGGCGGATCATCATCACGGCAGGCGCGCTCTGAGACACGGTCAAGGCAATATCCGGTTGCAAAACAGTCTGTCTATGCTGCTACAGCCGCGCCTGTGTCGCAACAAACACTAACTATTGCCACCGGCATCGCAACGTCACTAAACTGAAAACTACGGCAGCTGGAGCCCGGGATGACTGAAAAGAGCCTTTTTACACGAATCATCGATCGCGAGATCCCCTCGGAGATCGTATTTGAAGACGAGCTGTGCATCGCCATACGCGACATTAGCCCGCAAGCACCGTTGCATGTACTGGTCGTTCCGAAAAAACCCATCGCCAAACTCAGCGATGGTACGGCCGACGACGCTGAGCTTATCGGGCACTTGATGCTAAAAGCCGCAGCTATCGCCAGCGACGAAGGCTTTGAGGATTTTCGAGTCGTCGTTAATAACGGTGCCGCGGCAGGACAATCTGTTTTTCACCTGCATGTTCATGTGTTGGCCGGCCGCGGATTGAACTGGCCGCCAGGTTAAATCGGCTAGCACTCCTTTCGCCGGTATTTCTCTTTGATGCGCCTGCCCTTACGAGACAATGCCGGTCTAAGTATTCTGGCAAGACCTGGTATCAGATAACCCGCAGTAGCCAGTATTCCGGTCGAGACCGGTATCGTTCGTTCCGTTTTCCCATCAGCGGCACATTCAACGATTAGTCTTGCGACTTCAGTGGCACTGCTGATCGGCTGGGAAAAAAAGTAATCCGGAACTTTGTCGATGTCTCCCATAATGAAGCCAGTATCGATCGGCCCGGGAGACACACAGGACACTGTTATGCCACTACCAGCAAGCTCCTCGGCCAGAGCGCGAGTGAAGGCACGCAAACCAAACTTGGTTGCTGAATAAGTTGCTTCTTCGGGTACCGGAATCTTGCCGGCGATCGAGGCTACATTTACGATGCTGCCGCCGCCGGCCCGTCTGAGCAAGGGTATTGCGAGTCGCGATAACACTATCGGTGCCCGCAGATTTACATCGACGATCTGGGCCAGTTGCTCGGCGTCAAAGTCTTCGGCCGGCCCACGATAATTGCAACCGGCGTTGTTAACCAGCACATGAACCGCCCCGAATTTTTTTTCAGCCCCGGACAGCAATTCCTTGCACGCCCTGCTATCAGCGACATCCATCGGTACGGCCAAGCTATCTTCACCAAATTCGTGGGCAATTGCGTCCAGCGCCTCCTTGCCTCTTGCTGAAAGCACCAGTTTTGCGCCTTCGGCCGCGAATTGGCGAGCGACCGATGCGCCGACACCAGCCGAAGCACCGGTGATAACAACAATTTTGTCCTGAAATCGTCCAGACACAGCGCACTCCCATACTCAACAACGGGACGATTCTATCCCGGTTGCAGCCGTACAGGGTTCAAATTACGAAGAATACTTAGCGGAATTACGGCGAGAGAGGCCGCTCCACATTCAGGTTACTTTTTGCAGGCTGTAGCCGCGGCGATAAACCGAGATCAGGCGCCAGCCGCTTTTCCCATCCAGTTGGAGCTTCTTGCGCAAACGACTGATGTGGGTATCGACCGTGCGGCTAAGCAGGAGCCGGTCGTTGCCCCAAATCGTTTCCAGGATATGGTTTCTGGATACGAGCTGATCGCGCCGTTGAAACAGAAATAATGCCATCTCGAATTCGCGCGCAGTCAGCTTGATCGGCTCACCTCTAAGCGATATCTCGCGGTTCTCAATATCGATCTCGAAAGGACTCACTTCGGTCAAATTTCGTTGTTCAGCGCGGCGGCCCAGCGCCTTGATGCGGGCCACGAATTCTTTATGGCGCAACGGCTTTCGTAGATAGGCGTCGGCACCTTTTTTCAGCGCCCGAACCGCGTCGCGCTCATCGGCCTTGACTGTAACGACCATGACCGAGGGGGCGCCGTTTGCGATAGATCGATATCGACTAATTACTTCGAGACCGTCCAGATCGGGGAGCATCCAATCCAGGATCAGCAAATCATAGCTTTCCTTAGCGATCGATTTGAGAAACCCGTTCCCGTCGTTGTAGATCCGCGAGCTGAATCCCGCCTCTCCGATCCAGGACTCCATGAGCTGGGCCTGATGTGGATCGTCTTCCACTAAAGCGATTCGCATTGATGTAGCCATCTCGACCAACTTTTTTATCTCCTGAACAAGCCGCAAAGCAGTTCGTCCTGTGGACTGATTTCGTCCACTTTCGATTATCAACAGTAGTCGTTGCCAGTACAGGCATCTCGACCGTTGTTTGCACTTGTTTGCACTAAGGCACAACTGCAAACTTCTGTGGCGCAGCCCTGGTTGGCCCATTTCGGTCTATACCTACTTCCATCTCCCAGGGTCGGTGCTATGCTTTGCCTATGAGTGAGAAAGAAAACCAGCTGGAAAACGTGGTTGAGGCCCTGAGCCGTGAACGTGACGAGCTACGCGTTAAACTCGAGCTTGCCAAGCTCGAAATACGCGATCAGTGGGAACCGCTGGAAGAGAAATGGGAATCGCTGGAGGCTAAATTGCGTTCAGTTGGTGATACGACCAGTGAGGCCAGCAAGGACGTGCTGGCTGCAAGCAAGCTGCTACTGGGCGAAATCGGCGACGCGTATAAGGAGATCTGGAAACAGATCAAGAGCTAAGCCACGTTCCCGACACGCATCGCGGGCTGACCAATATCAGCTTCGCTCGCGCAGGCGAAAATACAGCAGCTTGTGTACCCGGCAACAAATTTCGCCGTCTTCGGCGCGCCACTCCAGCGTGTATTCTTTTTCCAATTTAGATTCTTCTCTTAGCTTAGCCCGAATGAACGCGAGCTCGTCCTGGGCAATTTCGACATCGGCGTACAGGGTGCCGCGTCCGGGTTTGAGATATTCGATACGGCCGGATTTGTCCCAGACGACATAGTCCTTGCCCAGTAACCGAATAAACATCACCATTAGGATGCCATCTAACGCGCTGTACATGGATCCGCCGTAAATCGTACCGACATAGTTCTTGGTCGAACGTTTCAATGGCAGTTTTAGCTTGATCAAATGCTGGTCATCGGAAATATGAGTAATCCGCGCCCCAGTGTTTCGAAACACTGGAAACAGATTGAACATCCAACGCATGGTTGTTGTTTTCCAACTCACCGTGATCAATCACTCTTGGCAATGCGGCAGCTCCAACATCTGCCGGCAGTTGCGTAGTCTAACGTGGATCAAGGCGGGCCTTCATTTCTCGCGGCGCGCCTCGAACTACCCGTGACTTGTTTCGCCCAGCTCGAAGCCGGTATGTATCGACAGATGCACGCCACGTAGAGAGGTCCCCCGGTGGGGAGGGGAGACTAAAAAAAGGCCGCTCCCGTTTCCGGGGCGACCTTCGCTACCTTTCCGGGTGGCCCGGAGAGGAGACGTATTCGCTTAGATCATGCGTGCGCGACGACGCCGAGAAAGAAAGCCGACGAACACCAACAGGCCGAGTAGACCCAGTGCCCCACCACCACCACCACCACCGCTGCCGTTAATAGCAACAGACAGCGTCTGGCTGGTTACATCGATTTGGCGGGTCTTGCTGTTGTTGGAGACCTCACGATCATAATCACCGGTCGAAGCCGACGCCAGTATCTGATATCTGCCTGGTGCCGACGGAACGATCTCAATCGTAATCTGAGCTGCCTGTCCGGCTGCGAGGCTATCAATCTCGCAACGAGCCGTGCCGCCAAATGTAGTACAGCTGCCAATGTCTGTTGATAACCCGACTGACAGCAGGTCGCTCGCGCCAAACTCCACAACGATAGACCTGGCCGCTGCATCACCCCTGTTCGTTATTACGACTGTATGTGTGCTGGAGACGCTAACGTGCACGTTGCCGGAGCCGTTAAACTCCAAATCGAGGTCAACCTCTGCAACCGCGGCGAGATTACCGGTGCCGCTGTTTCGAAACACGTTCGAACCGCCTGCGTCGCCGGAGTTAAACACAACGTCCATATCACCATCGCCATCGATATCGGCAATCTCCACGGCTACGGCGCCTTCCGAGACCACTGAAACAGGATGTGGATCAAAACCACCACTACCATCGCTCAGATAAACATTATGCACGCCCGTGTCACTGACAACGATCAGGTCCGGTATGCCGTCGCCATTGAAGTCGGCAACACCTACATCGCCGGCATCGCCCAATCCCATGGCAGCCGTCTGCGTAAACCCGCCGTTTCCATCGTTCTGCCAGACTACGACCGTTGTCGAATCAGCTTCATCGGTAGCCAGCGGCGTGACGACCAGATCATCGATTCCATCGTTATTGGTGTCGATGAGCTCCAACGAAGACGTAGGGCCAGTAGGTATTGTTACTGGTCCGGTTAAACCGCTGTCGCTTCCCATCCACACAGTGACATCACCATCGGCATTCGCAAATAGCACATCGAGATGACCGTCGCCGTTAATATCGCTGACATCGACGTCTTCTGCCGCACCTTCATGCAGCGGCACGGCCTCTCCGACGCCACCCATACCGTCACCGGGATAAAACTCGCTGATACCATCGTTGGCAATAACAAAGTCCAGTGTGCCGTCACCATTCACGTCGGCGACTGCGATCGCATTGCTGTCGCCCTCACCAAAGCTGTTATATGGGGTGAAGGCCCCGCTACTGTCGTTAAGCCACGTAATAGACGGTTCGCCTTCGGCGTTGGCCAATACGAGGTCCAGATCGCCATCGCCATCCAGATCCCCGAGCTCGACATCTGTGCTGTTGGCTGTATCGCCCAGCGTGCCGCCGGATACATAACTACCGGTACCATCATTGAGCCAGAGCTCAGTCGGTTCACCCGGTCCGGTGGCCACAACCAGGTCCAGATCTCCATCACCGTCGATATCGCCAAAAGCGCTGGCAAGGGCAACGCCGTCGCCGAGCACTTGCGCCGGTTGATCACCGAAGAATTCAGAGACCATGAATGTTTTGGTCATCGTGTTGTTGTCGGGGAAATCGTCGATGGTTGTCGAGCCGACGGTGGAGCTGACGATGAACTCGCCTGCTGCCACGGCCTGTATGTTTATGTCATAGCTGTGCTCCGCACCCACCGGCATTTCGCCGCTGTAGACACATTCCAACGTTACGACTCCGGTCGTACCTGACATCGTGCACTCGCTACCGGCGTAATCCAGCGTCATGTCGGGGGCATTGATCGTCGCCTCCAGCGTGGCGCCAGCGGCCATATCGGGTCCGGTATTGCCAATAGTGAGCGTCAACACGACACCGTCAGACACTAACGCCGGCGTTGGCGTGGCCAAAATGGTTGCCTGCAAGTCGGCACCACGACCACTCCGGTCCGGATCGTTCGGGAATAGATCACTATTGTCACCCACCCCGTCGCCATCGCTGTCGACCCACTCACTCGGATCATTCGGGAACGCATCCGCATTGTCGCCAACACCGTCGCCATCGCTGTCGGCCGACTCATTCGGATCGTTCGGGAAAGCATCTGCATTGTCGCCAACGCCGTCGCCATCGCTGTCGACGGTCTCATTCGGATCGTTCGGGAAAGCATCTGCATTGTCGCCAACACCGTCGCCATCGCTATCGGCCGACTCATTCGGATCGTTGGGGAAAGCATCTGCATTGTCGCCAACACCGTCACCGTCGCTGTCGGCCGTCTCATTCGGATCGTTCGGGAACGCATCCGCATTGTCGCCAACACCGTCACCGTCGCTGTCGGCCGTCTCATTCGGATCGTTCGGGAAAGCATCGCCATTGTCGCCAACACCGTCACCGTCGCTGTCGGCCGTCTCATTCGGATCGTTCGGGAAAGCATCGCCATTGTCGCCAACACCGTCACCATCGCTATCTACCGATTCGTTCGGATCTAACGGGAAGGCATCCTCTTCATCGGGCACGCCATCGCCATCGGTATCCCCGTCACAGGCATCACCGGTTCCGTTGCCGTCGGTATCAGTTTGATCCGGATTGGCCACCAGTGGACAGTTATCGGCCTCATCAGCGATTCCGTCGTTGTCGTCGTCCGCATCGCAGGCATTACCTAAACCATCCTGGTCGATGTCACCTTGATCGCTGTTGGCCACCAGCGGGCAGTTATCTGCCGTATCGGCGACCGTATCATTGTCGTCATCTGTATCACAGACATCGCCTGAACCGTCCTGGTCGTTGTCGGCTTGATCGGTGTTGACAATCAGCGGACAGTTGTCGGCTGCGTCAGCCACGGTGTCGTTGTCATCATCTGTATCACAGACATCGCCCGCGCCGTCCTGATCAGTGTCGGCCTGATCGGTATTTGCTGTCAGCGGACAGTTATCGGCTGCGTCAGAGACCGTATCATTGTCGTCGTCTGTATCGCAGACATCACCTGAACCGTCCTGGTCGTTATCCGCCTGATCGGTGTTGGCAATCAGCGGACAGTTGTCGGCTGCGTCGGCCACAGTGTCGTTGTCGTCGTCTATATCGCAGACATCACCTGAACCGTCCTGGTCGGTGTCGGCCTGATCGGTATTCGCCGTCAGCGGACAGTTGTCGGCTGCGTCGGCAACGGTGTCGTTGTCATCGTCGCTGTCGCAAACATCGCCTGAACCGTCCTGGTCGTTATCCGCTTGATCGGTGTTAGCCGTCAACGGGCAGTTGTCAGCTGCATCGGCAACGGTGTCGTTGTCATCGTCGATATCGCAGACATCGCCCGCGCCGTCCTGATCATGGTCGGCCTGATCGGAGTTTGCTATCAGCGGACAGTTGTCCACCTCGTCTGCCACAGTGTCGCCGTCAACGTCACCGTCACAGGCATCGCCCACGCCGTCCTGGTCGGTATCAGCCTGATCGATATTAGCCACCAGCGGACAGTTATCCGCCGTATCGGCAACGGTGTCGTTGTCATCGTCAGTGTCGCAACTGTCGCCTGAACCGTCCTGGTCATTGTCGGCTTGATCGGTATTCGCTGTCAGTGGACAGTTATCCGCCGTATCGACAACCTGGTCGTTGTCATCGTCAGTGTCGCAGACATCGCCTGAACCGTCCTGGTCGTTATCTGCCTGATCGGTATTCGCTGTCAGCGGACAGTTATCTGCCGTATCGGCGACCGTGTCATTGTCATCGTCGGTGTCACAAACATCACCTGCGCCGTCCTGATCGTTGTCCGCCTGATCGGTGTTTGCTATCAGCGGACAGTTGTCCACCTCGTCTGCCACAGTGTCGCCGTCAACGTCACCGTCACAGGCATCGCCCACGCCGTCCTGGTCGGTGTCGGCCTGATCGGTGTTCGGCGTCAGTGGACAATTATCCGCCGTATCGGCAACGGTATCGTTGTCATCATCGGCATCGCAGACATCGCCTGAACCGTCCTGATCATTGTCGGCTTGATCAGTGTTAGCCACCAGCGGACAGTTGTCAGCTGCGTCGGCAACGGTGTCATTGTCATCGTCTGTATCGCAGACATCACCTGAACCGTCCTGGTCATTATCAGCCTGATCGGTGTTCGCCGTCAGCGGACAGTTATCTGCCGTATCGACAACGGTGTCGTTGTCGTCATCAGTGTCGCAAACATCGCCCACGCCGTCCTGGTCGTTATCGGCCTGATCGGTGTTCGCCGTCAGCGGACAGTTATCTGTCGTATCGACAACGGTGTCGTTGTCGTCATCAGTGTCGCAAACATCGCCCACGCCGTCCTGGTCGTTATCGGCCTGATCGGTGTTGGGCACCAGCGGACAGTTATCTGCCGTATCGACAACGGTGTCGTTGTCATCGTCCGTATCACAGACATCGCCCGTGCCGTCCTGGTCATTGTCGGCCTGATCGGTGTTGGGCACCAGCGGACAGTTATCGACCTCGTCTGCCACCGTATCGCCATCGACGTCACCATCACAGGCATCACCCACGCCGTCCTGATCGGCATCGGCCTGATCGGTATTCGGTGTCAGTGGACAGTTATCCACCGTATCGGCAATGGTATCGTTGTCATCGTCTGTATCGCAGACATCGCCTGAACCGTCCTGGTCGTTATCCGCTTGATCCGTATTCGCTGTCAGTGGACAGTTGTCAGCTGCGTCGGCAACGGTGTCATTGTCATCGTCTGTATCGCAGACATCACCTGAACCGTCCTGGTCATTGTCGGCCTGATCGGTGTTCGCCGTCAGCGGACAGTTATCTGTCGTATCGACAATGGTGTCGTTGTCGTCATCAGTGTCGCAAACATCGCCCACGCCGTCCTGGTCGTTATCGGCCTGATCGGTGTTCGCCGTCAGCGGACAGTTATCTGCCGTATCGACAACGGTGTCGTTGTCATCGTCTGTATCACAGACATCGCCTGTACCGTCCTGGTCATTGTCCGCCTGATCGGTGTTGGGCACCAGCGGACAGTTGTCGACTTCGTCTGCCACGGTATCGCCGTCAACGTCGCCGTCACAGGCATCACCGATGCCGTCCTGGTCGGCATCGGCCTGATCGGTATTCGGTGTCAGTGGACAGTTATCCACCGTATCGGCAATGGTGTCGTTGTCATCGTCTGTATCGCAGACATCGCCCGCGCCGTCCTGGTCATTATCAGCCTGATCGGTATTCGCCGTCAGCGGACAGTTATCTGCCGTATCGGCAACAGTGTCATTGTCATCATCTGTATCGCAAACATCGCCCACGCCATCCTGATCGTTGTCAGCCTGATCGGTGTTCGCCGTCAGCGGACAGTTATCTGCCGTATCGGCAACAGTGTCATTGTCATCATCTGTATCGCAGACATCGCCCACGCCATCCTGATCGTTGTCAGCCTGATCGGTGTTCGCCGTCAGCGGACAGTTATCTGCCGTATCGGCAACGGTGTCGTTGTCATCGTCTGTATCACAGACATCGCCCGCGCCGTCCTGGTCGTTATCCGCTTGATCGGTATTCGCCGTCAGCGGACAGTTATCCGCGGTATCCGCAACGGTGTCGTTGTCGTCGTCAGTGTCGCAGACATCGCCCGCACCGTCCTGATCGTTATCGGCCTGATCGGCATTGGCAACGGCCGGGCAATTGTCGATGCCGTCAGGCACACCGTCGCCATCGGCATCGGGAGGAACATCGGTAGACGCCAGAATGTAGAGATCCCGACGCGTCGCATAGCTCGGCACATTTTCTGTAAATGTCCAATCCGTATGACGGCCGCTGGCATTTCCGATACCGGCGTCATCGGTTTTTGTGGCATCCCACCCGTTATAGGCGAAAATGGTTTGCGCTGCACCATAGTTGTGCACCTGCATTGATCCGTGACAACCGGCGTTTGCACGCAGGTCGTCAAAATCGAACGCATTTTTGTTTGCGCCCGGCAGCGAAAGTCCGTTGGGCGTTTGATAGCAGTGGTGCCAGAACTCGATGTTTCCCGTCGTGATGTCCGTACCCGTAACAACACCAGGGTCATTCGAATAGACACTCATATTGTTGACGGTCTGTTGAAACGTTGTAGCCGTCGCGGAAACCGGTACACCGAGATGGCTGGCGTTGGTCGTAAATGCATCCATCGACACCCAGGCCCATTCCAGCCCGGAACCATCGTCTAGCTCCATGCAATAGGCGACGCGGCTAAAGCCACTGGTGGTCGCACTGTTGTCGATCGCATAGGCAGGCGCGCCGGCATCGTAGTTCGCGTTGTCGGGCAGCGTCAGTTTATAAACGACCTCATAGCCACCAAATTCCGGTACGTTAGCTGCACTACAGCCGTCCCCTTCGAAGGCACTGGCAGAATTAGTTGCCGCCAACAACAAAAAGAATGACACCCAATGAGCAACGTATGAAAAAGGATTACCACGGATGAAGCCGACGCTTTTCGATGACATTCTTGTTCCTTCCACGAGGATAAGTTAAATGAGCCTTGTAGCGACGCCGAAAAGGAATCGCTATTAAGACAGCAAGCTTATGTTTTGTGGAAGACTGGAGATGTGAGAAAAATCACGCTGAAGGAACGCCGTTTCGTGACGGTTGTCTCAGCTTTGCAACTTAGAAATTACTTAAGTAAAACCGCGGCTAAAGAAACAAAAATAATTGCCGATCTATCTGCGGGTGTGAGCCGAACGTGCGTCGAGACACGGGAATTAAACATATTGCGTTAGCACCACTTCCGAAGGTCGACGTGCCCCCGGGGTCGGACCACAGATTACCCTGCTATTGCAGGCTTCAATTGTTTAGCCATTTCTGGAGCCTTAGATCTCGTTTTTAACAGCGAAATCGCGTTCTAAGTGTCGCGTTACTGTGTTTCGACAAACCTCCAACTACGGTACGCCAAACAGGCAGCGCAACTCACGACAATGCTACGAAGGACTCGATCTTCTCCATGACGTCGAGACGATGAATCAGGTCGTTTACGTAGTCGATCTTGTCAGTCTCAATAATGAGCACGTCGCTACAATCGTAAGTCCTGAACCAGTCCTCGTACAGGCGCTCGAGACGCTTAAGATAGGCCAGCGGAATGTCCTGCTCCATCTTACGGTCGCGTAAACGAATACGACTACGGAGCGTCCGCATCGAACAACGCAGGTAGATCATCAGATCGGGTGGTTTAATGGCGCTGAGGATTGTTTCGTAAAAGCTCCAGTAAGTTTGCCAATCCCGATCGTCGATGTAACGCATATTACGTAGGGCCGTCGCGAAGATCTGAGCGTCCTCGTAGATGGTGCGATCCTGAACGACTACGCCCTCCGCCTGGTCGAGTTCCTGATGAATCCGGAACTTGCTGCTGAGAAAATACATTTGCGAGCTGAATGCCCATCGCTTCATGTCAGCGTAGAAATCGGCCAAATAGGGGTTGTCTTCGTTCGGTTCGTAGAACGGTTCGGCACGGTAGGTCGTGCTCAGAAAATCGACCAGAGACGACTTGCCGGTTCCCATATTTCCCGCAATGGCAATGGCACGCCGCGATTTCATTGAATTTCCTGATACACGATTGCCAGCCGTCATTCTATCGAAATTGGGAAGGATAAATTGCGTTCTAGCGCCGTAGTGACACTTGCATGAGACCGCACGTCGATCGGGCGAATTGCACGCGATTCGCCCCCCACCCTAGCCCTCCCCCCGAAGGGGGGAGGGAATAATACGGAAAAGAAAGCAACGGTCTTCTGGTGACAAACCATAAAAAAAGCCGCATCCCTTTCGAAATGCGGCTTTCTCCTTATTAGATGCCTGGCGGTGACC
>JAOTXU010000028.1 GCA_029862165.1 Gammaproteobacteria bacterium | reverse complement strand
TTCCCTCCCCCCTCCGGGGGGACCTCTCGCTGGATATGTTTTTATTCCCTCCCCCCTCCGGGGGGACCTCTCGCTGGATATGTTTTTATTCCCTCCCCCCTCCGGGGGGAGGGCTAGGGTGGGGGGCAAATCTCGGAAGGAAGTTGAGTTGTGCTGAGGTACGGACGAGTCTGTCGCCGGAGGCGTCAGACAGCTTGGACTATGAGACAAAACGGGTGGCCTGGGCCCGGGCATCCCGATAGGCTAGTGAAAAATCCCTGGAGGAAGCATGTCTTTTCAGATCCACGCCCTGCCACGATCCCAGTTTGAACCGTTGTTCTCGTTGTCCGACAACGAGCTGGCCGAAATTAACGCCGCGCGTATGCGCGTCGATTGCAAGCCCGGCTACCCGTGCCGGGTCAGCCTCGCGGATGCCGAGATTGACGAGACCGTAATCCTGATGAATTTCGAACATCAACCGGGCGAATCGCCATACAAATCAGCTCATGCAATTTTTGTGCGTGACAATGCCGAACAGGCGTTTCCGGGCGTTGGAGTCGTTCCTGAAGTGCTGGCAACCCGGCTTATTTCGATCCGGGCGTTTGATCGCGATCACAATATGCTGGATGCCGACGTTGTTGACGGCACGGATTTGGGCGAATCGATCCCGACGATGCTGGAAGATCAGCAAGTTGCCTATTTGCATCTGCACAATGCCAAGCGCGGGTGTTTCGCCGCGCGAGTCACACGCGACTGACTGGGCAGCCTGTCGGCATTTAACTAGACTGCCGACGTGACTCAAACAACCGACACGATCGCAGCGATCGCCACGCCACCCGGGCGTGGCGGTGTGGGTATCGTGCGGGTTTCCGGGCCGGCAGCACGGCAGATTGGTGAGGCCATGTTGCCAGACCTGCCAGTCCCGCGCCGGGCCGTGCTGACTCAGTTTCTCGATGCTGAGGGGCAGCCGATGGATGAGGGCATCGTGTTGTGGATGCCGGGCCCGCGATCGTTTACCGGAGAGGACGTGTTGGAATTACACGGGCATGGCGGACCGGTGGTTATGGATCTAATTCTGACGCGTATGCTTGCACTGGGTGCGAGACCGGCCCGGCCGGGTGAATTTTCCGAGCGTGCGTTTCTCAATGATCGACTCGATCTCGCACAGGCCGAAGCGATTGCTGATCTCATCGACAGTGGCTCAGCCGATGCTGCACGCGCTGCTGCACGTTCGCTGGTCGGCGAGTTGTCGCATTGCGTCGACACGCTGACAAATGCGTTGACTGAGCTGCGTGTTTACGTCGAAGCCGCCATTGACTTTCCGGAAGAAGAAATCGATTTTCTGGGCGATAAACAAATCGGCGCACGTCTTAAAGACATCGAGCTAAAGTTCGATGAATTGTTTGCGAGAACCCGGCAGAGCGCCCTGTTGCGCGACGGCATGAGCGTTGTAATTGCCGGCGCACCCAATGCTGGCAAGTCCAGCCTGTTAAACCGGTTGGCCGGTTATGACGCCGCTATCGTTACCGAGGTAGCCGGCACGACCCGTGATGTCTTGCGTGAATACATCGATTTGCACGGCATGCCATTGCACGTGATCGATACCGCTGGATTACGCGTCAGTGACGATCCGGTTGAGCGGGAAGGTGTGCGCCGTGCACAATCTGAAATGGCAGCAGGTGATCGTGTGCTGTTGGTTGTCGACGCGAGTACTGGCGAGATCCCGACAGAGCCGTTGCCTGCCGGCGTTCCGGTTACGGTGCTGCACAATAAGATCGACTTGGTTGGCTCCAAGCGAGGTTCGCCCCCCACCCAACCCTCCCCCCGGAGGGGGGAGGGCATAGGTTCGCCCCCCACCCAACCCTCCCCCCGGAGGGGGGAGGGCATAGGTTCGCCCCCCACCCAACCCTCCCGGGAGCGCGACGGAGATTCGCGCCACAATCAAGAGTTCGAAGATGCGCCGGTGATCGAGATTTCAGCGAAGACTGGCGAGGGACTGGATGTCTTGCGAGCACATCTGGAGGATTGCGTGGGCTACGTTGCTGGTGAAAGTGGCGTGCTCATGGCGCGTCGTCGTCACCTCGAGGCGCTGCAGCGGGCCCGCCGGCATGTCGAAAACGGCCGCAATCAACTCGAACGATCACGCGCCGGCGAATTGCTGGCCGAAGAATTGCGGCTGGCGCAGCGCGAACTGGAAGAGATAACTGGTGTAGTCACCAGCGACGACTTGCTCGGTCGTATTTTCAGTTCTTTCTGTATCGGAAAATAGATATGAGCTGCCGGCAATCCAGGGCCGGAACACTTCACGCTCAGGTTTTTTCAAAAGACACCGACTGCCCCGCGCGAATGATACCGGTATTGCGGGGCGCGACGTTGCGGCCGAAATAGGCTTCACCATCTTCGCCGCGGCGATAATCCATCAGCGTAGCCAGTGGTTGCTTTTGTGGATCCATTACTGCGGTATCAGGGTGAACTGTCGTCAATATGCAGCGGGAACAACGCCACAGCGGCTCAAAACCGACAGGACCGATGCTGAAATCAGGCCAGTCGTCCTCTGCATAGGCTGCACTGCCGCTGACAAACAGGTTCGGCCTAAAGTTTCGGACTTCGACCGGTGTGTCGAGTCGGGTATTGAGATCTTCAACAGTGCTTTGCGCCAACAGCAACAACGGCGCACCGTCGGCAAAGCTCACCACACCGCCAGCGCGTGAGGGCCGACGCGTTTTCTCGCCCATGTAATAGAGCCGTGCCGGTAAACCGAGGAAATCACTGAACCATTGATCGGCGTCGGCACCACAGCGCTGGCCCTGCACTGTGTCCTGCCACACCTTGATCGGGTCATAGGTCGGATCGAAGTTGGCAGGCTGCAGATCCAAACCGGCGTAGTCCGGTGCCGTTACCCGTAACCCACCATCACGCAGTTCACAGCGGATCAACACCATCCGGGGAAAACGTCTGGCGGTAAAAAATCGACCCTTCTCATCGGTTACGACATAGCGTCTGTCATGGGCCAGGCCTTCGGCCTGCACCTCCGCCTCAGTCAACTCAAGCGGCGCGGTGGACTTGATTGGGTAGATAAAGATACGTGACAGCCTGATCATGACAGTAGCGTGCGATAACCGATCAAATAATTCCGTCCACGGGATGTAAACGGGTGTTGAATTGTACCGCATCAACCAGGATCACTAGCGGCGGTAAAGCGCCGCCCGGGGGGGTGACTAGAGTGGTAGCCAGCCCCAGGATGGAGAGCCACGCAGACTGATCAAGCGGCGACGGGAAATGGCCTGCTGCTGTTCATGCTCGAATCGATTCTGCATGTTGCGGTAACGCGCGAGACGCATCAGTCGTTGCTGCGCAAAGTGTTTTTCCTGAGTCCTGGGATCACCGGTCTGTGACATGAGATTGCGGCCTCTGTTGTTCATCGACACATCCATGTAACAACACAAAAGAGGCAGAATCTGTCGTGAAAAATGACAGATCGGGGCAAGGTTGGCCGAGAATCAGCAGCCGGTGCCGGCCGAATCATCGTCCCGCATTCGTCTCAGCAATCCGGCGATGATAAAGCCTGCAGCCACCAAAGTTCCGGCAAGCGCAAGTATAGGGAGATGTGCATATATCCATACTATCCCGAACAAGTACAAGCCGACGCCGCCGATGAGACCAATTTGTATCAGCGGTGAGACTTCAGATTTTTCTTTGTTCGCAGTCTCTGGCGGGGCGGCAACCTCTTCGCCAGGACTGTTTAACATAAGCGTCAAACTAACACTCCCTCGTAAGGATCAGAATTGTCCTACAACAACATTAGGCGCCAATTCATCACCCGTTAACAAACTATAGATGCCAGAAGTCGGCGTGTCATCAGCTACGACACAATTTCTTCCATTGTCTTTCGCGCGGTACAGCGCTGCATCGGCCCGGCGCAGCGTATCTTCAACTGATTCACCCAACCGATATTCAGCTACACCCGAACTCACAGTGATTTTGAAGACATCGTCAAACGGCTCATCTTCTGTGACATAGCGAATTCGCTCGGCACACTGATATGCACCACCCAAATCGGTCTCTGGAAGCAGCACGATAAACTCCTCGCCGCCATAACGGCCAAAGGTTTTAACACCTTCGCGACCAACAGAGTCCAATCCACGCAAAGTGCCCTTGGTCCTTTCCGAGAAGGCAATCAGCACCCGGTCACCGGCCAAATGGCCGTAACGATCGTTAATAATCTTAAAGTGATCCAAATCCAAAATTACTACCGAAAAAGACCGTCGCGTCCGATCAGCGCGCGCCTTCTCAGATGTTAACGTTTGCATCACGTACCGTCGGTTATAGGCCTGAGTTAGATGGTCGTGACGCGCTGTGTGGTTTACGACATCCAGCGCTTCTCTTAGTTCATTATTGCGGTCGCGAAGTTTGTTACGCAATCCGCTGACATAGCTGCCGAAAACCGCCGCCCAGAGGAGTGTGCCCGCCAGCACACTGGCGCGGAGCACCTCAGTCTGCATATCGAAAAGGTCACGATGAAACAGTAGATCCAAACCAACAACTACGAGATAGCCAAGGAGACCGAATATGGCGAGAATCATGAACTCCCGATGTTTCAATTTGAATACACCGAACAGCAGACTCATCACGTAGACAGGCAACATGACGCTGCGCGACTCGGTTGCGCCAAACATGAGCACGAGAATCCACGTCATTGCGACGATGATTTGAGAAAAGGTCAGAGATGGATCGCTGAAGTGCTTATTTAGCCCGCTACGGATGAAACCGTAGAAGTACAGATTGGTGACCAGGATGCCCGCCAATATCGGCACGGCCATTTCGCCCGGAATGCTCAACATGCCGGTGAAGTACATGCCCAAACCCATCGAAACCCACAATACATAACACAAAACGGCCATAAAAAACCGCTGCAGGCGTAGTGATTGCCTTTGATCGTTGGCGGGAAAAATCGAAAGCATCGTTTACCTCGCTTGAACAAGCCAACGATGCCTTATCGCGCATTAAATGTCCGTGAAAGCGTTCCCATTCCAAGTCATTGAGTTGCGTATGGGCGGGCGGTTCTTATGTCAGATTGTTTTAGCCGAGAATCGCCTCGCGCTGATACAGTCGCGTTGCCAACCAGATCAGTACGAGCCCCATTACGGTCGTGCTCGCCATCGATAGCGCGGTCCATGATGCTGCGACCGGCTCGTTCTTGATAATCTCAGTTATGAGTAGATGTTGGCTGAGACTGGGAACAGCCATAAGCAGAAAACTTGGCTTTAGGGATTGTACCGCGGCGATCAATATCGGCAGGGTTGGCACGATCAGGATTGCCGACAACCAGGTCTGAGCCTCTTTGTAGCTATGGGTAAAAGAGGCGACGACGGTCATCAAGCCGGCGCCCACCAGGATGAACGGCGACATTACAAACATGGTTGCCAGGGCGGAGCGGGCCGAAAAACCGACGTTCATGCCCAGGGCCTCGAGCGGGACGAAGTGCAGCACGATGGCAAATAACGTAACGGTGAGCGTTAAAGAGATCAGCATGTAAAAACACGTGGCTAAGATCTTGCCCAAAATGAGCTCGTGTCTGGCCACAGGGACTGTGAGCAACGGCTCTAACGACCCGCGTTCGCGTTCACCTGCGGTGGCATCGATGGCCAGATACATGCCGCCAATTAACATTGAGAACAACACAAAGTAGGTCATCATTCCCAATATGACGACCGAGCGTCCAGTTGGTGTGGAAACGTCGACGTCTTCGATCATGATCGGTCGCAACACCGCTGTACTCACGCCTCGTGCCTGCAACCGCATCGCACGCAAATTTCGGCTGTAGCCAATGAGTAACCGGCGCACCCGCGACGTGCTGGCGGAGGCGTGACTATCGGACTGATCAACGACCAGCTGAACCACTGCGGGTCGGCCTGCACGAAAACGATCGGGAAATTCGTCAGGGATGATCAGTACTGCGTCATGCCGCCCATCCCGCACAGATGCTTCGGCGTCAGCCGGCGCCGGCTGGACCTCAATGTTGTTTTGTTGCAGAAAGGCCATCAGATTAGGTGCCAGTTCGGCACCGACGACAGGCAGTTCCAGCGTTTTTTCTGTTGAGTCGACAGCACGATCAATAATCAGGTTTGCCATCAGCGCGAACATCAAGGGCCCAAACAACGGCCCAAATAACAGCGACGAAAAAAGCGTGCGACGATCGTGAAAGTTGTCAACGACCTCTTTGCGAAAAACCGTGAATACGCCGGACATCATGATGCCTCGGTTTCACCCAAGGCGTGGACAAATGCATCTTCCAGATCGTCGCGGCCAGTCTGCGCCCGTAATTGATCCGGCGAGCCGGCAGCAACCACCATTCCAGCGTTGATGATCACAATGTCGTCACACAACGCGGCAACCTCCTGCATTACGTGACTCGACAGTAATACGCATCGGCCGTCGTCACGCAACTGTCGCACGAGGTCCCGCAGCTTGCGCGTGGCCATGACGTCCAGTCCGGTGGTCGGTTCATCCAGCAATATGTTTCGCGGTTCGTGCACCAGAGCGCGCGCCAGCGCCACCCGGGTTGTTTGTCCATGCGAAAAACCCTTCGCTCGCCGGTCGGCAAAATCCACAATATCGAGACGCATGAGCAGGGTTTCAACACAAGTGTCGAGCGCATCCCCGCGCAACCCGTGCAATGCCGCGTAATAACGGATGTTTTCGCGTGCCGACAGATTGGGGTACAGACCAGCCGAATGCGGCAACACGCCGATGCTTTGCCGTACCTTCAGCGGATGCGCCACGACACTGTGGCCATCGATTAGCGCTTGGCCACTGTCCGGTTTCAAGACCGTATAAAGCATACGCAAGGTCGTGGACTTGCCGGCGCCATTGGGCCCGAGGAGTCCGGTTATGCGTCCGTCAGCCGCAGAAAAACTTACGTCACGAACTGCCTGTATCGGTCCAAAAGACTTTTGCAGGTTTTTGGCTTCGATCATGGTTCCGGGCCCGAGAAACTGGAAAAAAACGGGGCCGGGCGTTCCTTATCAACACATTTTGCATCGAGGTCATCGAGTGTGGCTGACGCAACGAATTCGGCGATCAATTCCGGCACACAATTCCGAGTCAGTACACCGTGTCCATGTCCGTCTGCGACGATGTGGAGACTGTTCGTCAGACCCTCTGCTGCCTGTGTCGCGTAGCGTGGCGGCGTAATAGGATCGGCGGTGCCGGATAACAACATCACCGGCACATCTGATTTTACCGGTTCGTGAAAATCCTCATCGATCGGACCGGAGGGCCAGATATTGCATATTGCCACCAAAATATCGATTTGGAGTTCACCGAGATAAGTTTCGGCGAGTGCGGCGCGTTGATTTGCATCGATCGCAAAAAACGGAACATCCTCTGTGCAAACGACCGCATTATGCATACCTTCGCTGATCGCATCGGCCAATGACTCCACAACCATCTGTGCCTGTGCGGCCAGTGGTGCCCAGTTTTCATTTGCACTGGCTTCATGAAAAAGTAGGGGCAGCAACGCCGATGTCGCGGGCGTATAGCTCAAGAGTCTTACAGCGCCAGCGAAGGCAGTGTAATCCAAGGTTATCGTGGTCAATTCGCCGCTTAGCGGTGATGGCAGGGTCAATTCCAGTGCGCTGGCACGCAAAGTGTCAGCCAGGTTGCCAAAAGTCGCCTCGACGTCAGGAAAAGTTGTATTGCAATGTTGGTCGTCAGCGCAGCGTTGGAAAATCTTTTCCAACGCCAACTGGGCGTCGAGTGCAATCGTAGGCCCCAACAGGAGATCAGCCGGTACGACACCATCGATAACGACAGTTCGGGTATGGCCGGGATAACGCTTCAGATAGTGTTGTGCGACTCGTGTGCCGTATGACGCGCCATAAATATCCAATTGCTGATAACCCAGCGCATCACGGACCCGATCGAGGTCGGCAACGGCCACACTGGTTGTGTAGTAACGCGGATCACCATTGAGTTGTTCCAGACACAGAGCTGCCTGCTCTGCCGCGGATTCGACGGTGAATTCGAGCAACTCTGTTTCATCAACCGGACAATCGAGCGCGGCCGACTGACCGGTGCCGCGCTGATCGACAATAACGATGTCGTGATAACGATGGATACGTTCAAACAGGGACGAGTAGTCGGCATAGACTTCACTGGCCGCCTGCCCGGGTCCGCCAGCAAGCAGCGTAAATGCACTATCCGGAAAACGCGGATTCAAGGCCGGTATCCGGGCAACAAAAAGATCGATGCTTGTACCGTTTGGGTCGGCGGGATTTTCTGGCACGCTAAACCAGCCGCATTCCGCCGGTACAGACGTCAATCCGCTGCTGCCATGCAGACGGCAGGATTCCAGGTCGAGTATGGCTGTTTTGTCAGCCGGTGGTTGCGCGATGCAGCCGCTCAATGCAGCAACACCAATGAGCGCGACGATACATTTGATCTTCAACAAGGGGTATCCGCGATTGTGTGCGACGCCGGTAGCCTAATGGAAGAGGGGTCGAACCGCGAATTCTCCAGGATTGAGAAGCGGGGGTTGTAATACGGGTTTTAATAAATCGCGGTACGACCTCAATTTCCTTATAATGCGCCGCCCCGGTATTGCGGGCCAGGATTCACCATGAAACAGCAATTCGAAGTCATTATCGTGGGCGGCGGTCATGCTGGCACCGAGGCCGCACTGGCCGCGGCACGCATGGGGGCGCGTACGGCATTGCTGACGCACAAGATCGAGACGCTGGGACAGATGAGTTGCAACCCGGCCATCGGAGGTATTGGTAAGGGTCATCTGACTCGCGAGATCGATGCGCTCGGTGGCGTGATGGCGCGGGCGGCAGACCAGGCGGGCATACATTTTCGCACGCTGAATGCGCGCAAGGGGCCGGCAGTTCGCGCGACGCGCGCGCAGGCCGATCGCGTGTTGTACAAGCGCGCGATCCGGTGTTTTCTCGAACAGCAGCCTAATCTCACGTTGTTACAACACGGTGTTGACGATCTGGTCGTCGAAAAAGGACGCATTGCCGGTGTGCGAACCGATACAGGACTGGAATGTCGGGCGCCGACCGTAGTGCTCACGGTGGGGACTTTTCTCGGTGGCGTGATCCACGTCGGACAGGAAAATCACGCCGGCGGACGGGTCGGCGACGCGCCGGCGAACAAACTGGCCACGCGCTTGCGTGAGTTACCCTTCCGGGTTGACCGGCTCAAGACGGGTACGCCACCGCGTATAGACGGACGCAGCCTGGATTTCTCCGTGATGACCGAACAACCGGGTGACGACCCCCGGCCGGTATTTTCTTTCATTGGTAATACCGACGAACATCCCGAACAGCGAAGTTGTTTTATCACCGCGACCAATGAACGTACTCACGACATAATACGCAGTGCGCGTGATCGCTCGCCTATGTACACCGGTGCCATCGAAGGTATCGGCCCGCGCTATTGCCCCTCGATCGAAGACAAGATCGTGCGCTTTGCGGATAAACCCTCGCACCAGGTTTTCATTGAACCCGAGGGTTTGGACACCGATGAGGTTTATCCAAACGGTATCTCTACTTCGTTGCCATACGACGTGCAAATCGAATTCGTACGCACGATGGCCGGTTGCAGTAACGCAGAACTCACCCGCCCGGGTTATGCCATTGAGTATGATTTCTTTGATCCGAGGGATTTGTCACACACGCTGGAAACGCGGCACATCCCCGGGCTTTACTTCGCCGGTCAGATCAACGGCACCACCGGTTACGAAGAAGCTGCGGCACAAGGCCTGCTGGCGGGAATTAACGCTGCATTGAAAGTGCAGGACAAAGAACCGTGGTGGCCGCGACGGGATGAGGCTTATTTGGGTGTGCTCGTGGACGATCTTGTTACACAGGGCACTACGGAACCGTATCGCATGTTTACCAGTAGGGCCGAATACCGGCTGACACTGCGCGAAGACAACGCCGATTTACGTTTGACAGACACCGGACGTCGACTCGGCCTGGTCGACGAATATCGATGGGCATATTTTTGTCGCCAACGCGACAGTTTCGAATCCGAGATGCAGCGATTAGCGGGCGTGCTGGTCAGACCCGACACGCTCTCTGGCGACGTCATTGCGAGCCTGCCGGGTGGCACACTGAATCGCGAACAACACGCACTCGATCTGTTACGCCGCCCGGGTATGAGTTATGAGTTGTTGATGTCCTTGCCGGACACCGGTCCACCTGTCTCGGATTCGCGGGTCGCAAGCCAGGTGGAAATTGAGACGCGTTACGCCGGGTATATCAAAAGGCAGAATGCAGAGATCGTGAAGCAACGTCGTCATGAGGAGCAGCCGATCCCATCTGTAGTTGATTACGCCACCGTTCGCGGTCTGTCCAACGAAGTGCGGCAAAAACTGAGCGATGTTAGACCTGGAACGGTCGGACAGGCTGCCCGGATTCCCGGCATAACGCCAGCGGCTGTTTCCTTATTGCTGGTGCATCTGAAAAAACACCGCGGTCGACGCCGCAGCGCCTGATCAGAAGACTGGAACAGGCACCGGGAAACCGTTCACGGTCAGCAAACCGCCGGCGTATTCGGCTTCAATCCGGTAGCGTTGGCCATCCGATTTCAAAATCTGGAAACGCATCATAGTATCTATCGCGTTCCTGACTTCCGGCGACCCGTTTTGCAGGATCTGTCTGATCATCTCTTTCGGCATCAGGAACCGGGCCTTGCCTTCTGCGCCACGGGCCAGTTCGGCCAGAGTAAAACCCGTGCCTGGGCTCACTGAGATTAGTGCGTCGCCCTCGATGTCCGAATCGGGCATCGGTATCTTGAAGGTACGCAGGTTTATCTCAGGCCCCGCAGCGATTAGCTGACGCAGCAGCGCGTCGCGTTGAGATGACGGGATTTGGCCTTTATCCGAATACTGGCTCATCAGCTGAATCAAGCGACCAAGCGCCGCCGCATCCAGTCGCTGTGCAAATATGTCTACATGCGCGTTGTCGCCGGCAAAACCCGCGCCCTGAAGATTGTTCGCCTTGAGTTCTATTGCATAAGTTGCCTGCCCGGAAGACTCGCGCACGCGGGTTTCCAGTGTGAGATCGTTGGCTGCAAGTTCCGGTGTTGTCACAGCACCGATGCGAATTAGGACGTCACCGGCCCACAGTTCATTTTTGGAACGTTCCTGCGTTGACTTGACAACAGTTGGACCCACCCGCATGGCAACCTGGGTGTCGGTCAGCTCGATCGTGCCGATATTGCCGTTCACTGATACCGAGTCTTTGCCGCGACCGAGCGCGATATCGATTTCGGCGTCGTCCCATGTCAACATCAATCCATTGCCTATGGACCGCGATTCGGCTCCGGCGTGGTAGTTGAATCGAGTGCTGCCATCCGCTTCCACCCGGCTTTGCAGTTCGCCCGGTAAGGAAATTTCCACACCCGAGGGCGCGCGCAGTGAGAGACTTGAGTCGACGTCGGTCCAGGCGAGTGCGGCGCGGTCAAAACCGCCACTCAATGCAGGCACCGGGCCGTGATAAATCTCACTGTCGACCAGCAGTTCCGGTGTCCCTTCCGGTTCCTGTGTGACTGTCGCGGCCAACTCGCGCAATCTTTCGTCTTCGATGCGATAGCGAAAACGTGTTCTGCTGCTGAACCAGCCGCGTTCGTAATTCTCTTCGGCGAGTTGGTTGCCGTGGACGTTTAATTCACGGACGAATTGGTCATGTTGCCGTTCGGCAACGAATCCCACCGCGCCGGGCAAACCAATGATTAGTCCCCCACAGACCAACACCACTCCAAAAAACAATTTCTTCAACAGCGACTCCCGGCAATGTTACGGTGTGTGGGCCAGTATCAGAGTAAGACTACAGGAGGACGTTGGAGTGCCACACTTTCACGAGTTTGCCATAGACAGTATCGATCAAGAACCGGATTTACTTGCCGGGTGCGCGGGAAAGGTGGCACTGGCTGTCAATGTCGCCAGCGAATGCGGCTACACGCCGCAGTATGAGGGACTGGAGAAGCTATATCGCGAATTGCGGGGGCAGGGTTTGGTAGTACTTGGTTTTCCTTGCAACCAGTTCGGCGCGCAGGAACCAGGCACCGAAGCCGAGATCAAGTCATTTTGTACGTCGAAGTTTTCGGTCACGTTTCCGATGTCGGCAAAGATCGATGTAAATGGTGCGAACCGCCACGCGGTGTATGCCTGGTTGACTGACGCCACGCACGGCTTCCCGGGAGACATCGACTGGAATTTTGAGAAATTTCTGATCGGTCGCGATGGTAGACCGATCGCACGTTATCCGGCAGGTACGACGCCCGACGATGCGGGCCTACTACAGGACATCGCAAACGCATTGTGAGGAGGGATCTGTCCTCTAGTCGAGATCGAATTCGACCGTGACAGCTGCTGAGTATTTGATTTCGCCGGGTGTATAGGTTTCGGCGCCCTGAGCATCTGCCATCATGGCGCGCGACTCCATTCTCATCCTGGGCATAGGTGCTGGGTGATGGATGACATCAGAGCTGGTGATACGGCGCACTTTCCCCAGCCGGGCATCGAGACTTTGTGCCAGTGTCTCTGCGTTCAGTCGCGCATCTGTTGCCGCCCGTGCCAGAGCCTCGCGCCGATGCTCGTCCTCGTTTTCTGCACCGAGCACCGGTGGCGAGACCTGGTTGACCCCAGCTGAAGTAGCCCGTTGCATTAGTCCGCCGAGCTTCTCGAGTTCCTTCAAATTAACCTCGACCGTGCGTTGAATCATGTAGCCGGTAATTTTTCGTTCGCTGGTATTTTTGTCCCAGCGAAATTCCGGATTGATGTTCAGCCGGGTCGTGCGAACATCTTTGCGCGGAATATCCAGCTTGTCGGTGAGGCGTAGTACGGCATCGACAGTATCATCGACTTCGCGTTGTGCGGCCTGTTGCTGTTCACTGCGAACCATGATCGAAAGGGAAACCTGCGCGCGATCAGGTTCAACCGACACTTCGCCGCGGCCGGAAACGGTAACAACACGTGCCGTGTCATCACTCATTACCTGGCCCGGAAGTATCGACAGAGCTGACATTGCAATGATCGTACACAGAGAATTCAACCTTTCGCTCCAACATTGGCACTGGTTTCAGAGATAGCCACGTGCAGTTATATCGCTACAAGACTAAAAGTACAAACCTGATCAGTTAGAATATTGTGCATGATCGCCGAGTACGCAGAAGTTGGACCGGGTATAACCGCAATTGATACGCAGTACATGCGATCGAGAATGGATGCCAGCCACCTGATTGTCGATGAAGAACACGCCGCATTTGTTGATACCGGGACGAGCTATTCAGTCCCGCTGCTGTTAGAAACGTTGCGTAACAAAGAAATTGCGCCTGAGTCAGTCGGCACGATTTTTCTGACGCACATACACCTGGATCACGCGGGCGGTGCAGGTGCATTGTCGGATGCGTTACCGCACGCACAAGTTGTTGTGCATCCGCGTGGCGCACCGCACATGATCGACCCGGCGAAGCTGATAGCCGGTTCCAGGGCAGTATATGGTGACGAACTCTATCGGCGACTATACGGAGAGATACCGCCGATACCGAAAGAACGGATCGTTATCGCTGAAGACGGCGACCTGCATCGGGTCGGCAACCGGGAATTCACCCTGATCCATACACCGGGTCACGCCTTGCATCATTACTGTCTGGTCGATGAACGTGAAGCCGTTGTTTTTTCTGGGGATACCTTTGGGATCTCCTACCGGGAATTTGATACGGAAAACGGTGCGTTTATCTTTCCGACCACCACACCGGTGCATTTCGATCCAGAGCAATTACATGCGTCTGTAGATCGCATTATGAGTTACCGGCCGACAGCGGTCTATCTGACCCATTACAGTCGTGTAGCCGACACTGTCGGCTGGCTGGCGACGGACTTGCACCGCGCCATTGATGCCTTTGTCGAAATCGCCAATCGATGGGAACACATATCGGGTCGCGATGAGCGCATGAAAAAGGACATGTTTGATTGGCTCAGCAGGAATCTGGACGAACATGGCTATGTTGGTGATGAATCAGAGCGTCATCGAGTGTTGGACCCCGATATCGATCTGAATGTACAGGGACTGGACGTCTGGCTGACACGACGCAGCAAAATTAAAACAAAATGAACGAATCATTCAACGCGCTGCGTATACATCTCGATGACAAGACTATCGTCAGTCGTTTTGAAACGATCACTCTGGATGAACTGTGTGACGGTGATGTGGTAATTCGCATTCAGCATTCCAGTATTAATTTTAAGGACGCACTTGCCGCAACTGGAGCGGGACGTATCCTGCGCCGCTATCCGCTCGTAGGCGGCATAGATCTGGCCGGCATCGTCGAGTCCTCACGGGATTCTCGTTATGCGGTCGGCGACCCGGTTTTGGTTACCGGTTGTGGGCTGAGTGAAACCCAAGATGGCGGCTACGCCGAATTTGCGCGGGTACCCGGCGACTGTGTAATACCGATGCCCGAGGGCTACGATAGCTGGCACGCTATGTGTCTCGGTACGGCCGGATTCACTGCAGCACTGGCAATACATCGTATGGAACACAACGGCCAGTCACCGGACAACGGTCCGGTCGTGGTCACTGGTGCAAGTGGAGGCGTTGGCAGTCTGGCTGTGGACATGCTGGCCGGTCGCGGTTACGAAGTTGTTGCGATCAGCGGAAAAACCGATGCGCACGACTATTTGCGCGAGCTCGGTGCGGCACGCGTACTGGCACGCGACGATATAGCTTATGGCAGCAAGCCACTTGAGCAGACGCTATGGGCTGGAGCAATTGATAACGTCGGTGGTGAGATGCTCACGTGGTTAACACGCACAACCGACTATAACGGCAACATTGCCAGCATCGGGCTTGCAGGCAGTCACAAACTGCAAACAACGGTAATGCCGTTCATCCTGCGCGGCATAAACCTGCTTGGAATCAACTCGTCGGCGACACCGCGGGAAGTCCGGATAATTGTGTGGAATCGTATCGCCGGCGATCTGCGACCCAGGAATCTTGATAAGATAGGTCACACAGTGGAACTCGCCGAACTGCCGGCGGTCTTCGACAAGTATCTGCACGGAGAAGTCACCGGCCGAATGGTCGTCAATATCGCCGGGCGAGACTGAGGAACAAATATGAGCTATGAACTGAGTCCCCGCCCGGTTGCTCAACTGGGGGTCGAGAGTCGTGGTGCTTTTATCAATCGCACCTATCTGCATTTGTTTGGCGCCATTACGGCATTCGTCGCGCTGGAAGCCTGGTTGTTCCAAAGCGGTATAGCCGAACCCATCGCGAGAAAGCTGCTGGGCCTGGGTGCCGGATGGTTGCTGGTATTGGGTGCGTTCATGGTAGTCGGCTGGTTGGCCAGCCGTGTTGCCCATACAGCGCAGAGTCTGCCGGCGCAATATGCTGCACTCGGCGGATTTGTCGTGGCAGAGGCACTCATCATGGTGCCGATGCTCTATGCCGCAATGCGGATTTCGCCCGATATTCCCAAACAGGCAGCGACCGCCACAATTGTTGCTTTTGCCGCACTCACGGCAATTGCCTTCGTGACGCGCAAAGATTTTTCTTTCATGCGTGGCACCCTGATCTGGATGGGCGTCGTCGCGATCGGCTTGATTGCCTTGTCGTTATTGTTTGGTTTCCATCTCGGTACCTGGTTTACGGTGGCAATGCTTGCCTTTGCGGGCGCCGCGATACTTTACGACACGTCAAATGTCCTGCATCACTTTTCGGAAGATCGCTACGTGGCCGGGGCGCTGGAACTGTTTGCGTCAGTGGCGCTGATGTTCTGGTATGTGCTGCGGCTGTACATGCACAGCAACGACTAGGGTCGGACCCACCCGGGTGTGAGGTACAATATGCGGCCCTGATCGTTGTCGAGGTCGCAGCATGTCGTCCGATTCCGCCGGCGCCCGTTTTCGAGCGGCGCTGATAGCAGAGCAACCGCTGCAGGTTGTCGGCACCATCAATGCTTATAGCGCACTGCTGGCTGAACGTGCCGGTTTCAACGCGATCTATTTGTCCGGCGCCGGTGTGGCCAACGCTTCTTTTGGCATGCCCGATCTTGCCGTCACCACGTTGAACGATGTCTGCGAGGACATACGACGAGTAACCGGCGCGACGCGGCTGCCGTTGCTGGTAGACGCCGACACCGGCTGGGGTCAGGCGTTTATGATTGCCCGCACGGTCAGAGAGATGATTCGTTCGGGGGCTGCCGGCTTGCATATTGAAGACCAGGTGCAGGCCAAGCGTTGCGGTCATCGCCCCGGTAAGGCGTTGGTTAGCAGCGATGAAATGAGCGATCGTATTCGTGCCGCCGCGGACGCAAAGACCGATTCGGATTTTGTCGTCATGGCGCGCACCGATGCTCATGCAGTGGAAGGCCAGCAGGCGGCGGTGGACCGGGCTGCATCATACGTTGAAGCAGGTGCCGACATGATTTTTGCTGAGGCTTTGCAGACGCTGGACGAATACAGGCAATTCACCACCGCAGTCAAAGTGCCTGTGTTGGCAAACATTACCGAGTTCGGTAAAACGCCGTTATTCAGCACGCGTGAACTGGGCGAGGCCGGCGTTGGGCTGGTGCTATATCCGCTGTCGGCATTTCGTGCAATGAGTGTGGCGGCTTTGGGCGTCTATCAGACCTTGAGAGCGGATGGTTCACAAAAGGCCGTCGTCGACACAATGCAGACACGTGACGAGCTCTACGACGTTCTGGGCTACCACGAGTACGAACAAAAACTGGACAAACTGTTTTCCAAAGAATCCTAAACAAAAGAAGGGTACGGAATCATGACGAAGGCAAATAGCGGCGCGGGTTTGCGGGGGATTCAAGCCGGTAGCACCGCGATATGTACGGTGGGCAGCGATGGCAACAGCCTGCATTATCGCGGTTACAGTATTGAGGAGCTTGCCGAGCAATCCACATTTGAGGAAGTGGCTTACTTACTGCTTTATGGCGCACTGCCGACGTCGGCGCAACTCGACGACTATCGTGCAAAGCTTCGCGGTCTGCGCGCGTTACCTGATGCACTCAAAGCGGTGTTGGAGCAAATTCCGGCATCCGCACACCCGATGGATGTACTGCGTACCGGCTGCTCGGCATTAGGAACCGTCGAGCCGGAGGAGAGTTTCTCACAACAGGACGACATAGCCGATCGCCTGCTCGCGAGTTTCCCGTCAATGCTTGGGTACTGGCATCGCTACTCCAGGACCGGCGAACGCATAGACGTCACGACCGATGATGAAACACTCGCTGCCCACCTGCTAAACGTAATTACGGGAGTTAAACCTGCGGACGAGCACCGTCGCTGCATGGACGCGTCACTCATTCTCTATGCCGAACATGAGTTCAATGCATCGACCTTTGCCTGCCGGGTTTGCGCCGGCACCTTGTCCGATATGTACTCCTGCATTACCGCAGGTATCGGCACCCTTCGCGGCCCATTGCACGGTGGTGCCAACGAAGAAGCCATGGCAGTTATCGAGCGCTTCCGCACGCCGGAAGAAGCGGCCACTGCAGTAAAAGGCATGCTCGAGCGCAAGGAAAAGATCATGGGATTTGGCCACGCCGTGTACAAGATTCGCGATCCGCGTAATGAAATTATCAAAGGGTGGTCGCAACGGCTTTCCGCCGGCGCCGCGGATGCCCACTTGTACCCCGTGTCGGATGCGATCGAGGCATTGATGAAACGGGAAAAGAAGCTGTTCGCCAACCTCGATTTCTTCAGCGCTAGCGCTTATCACTTTATGGGCATACCGACGCCGCTATTCACGCCATTGTTTGTGTGCTCCCGGGTGACCGGCTGGGCCGCGCATATCAAAGAGCAACGGGCAGACAACAAACTGATCCGCCCTGGCGCGGCATACACTGGCCCGGCCGATCGTCCATACACGCCGATTGCTCAAAGAGGCTAGAGGTGTCAGGGGCAATTCGTTCGGCGAAGCGGCCGGCACCCGATCAGGCGCTCGTCGACATCGCCGACTACGTAAGCACCTACAAGATCGATAGCGATCTCGCGTATGAGACCGCGCGTTATTGTCTGATGGATACGCTGGCATGTGCTTTTCAGGCACTCGATTATCCGGCGTGTACCAAACTACTTGGACCGGTGGTGCCCGGTGCAACGATGCCGGGTGGGGCTCGCGTACCCGGCACTTCTTTCGAACTGGATCCGGTGCAGGCGGCGTTTAACTTTGGTGCGCTGGTGCGTTGGCTCGATTTCAACGACACCTGGCTGGCGGCGGAATGGGGTCATCCGTCAGACAACCTTGGCGGTATCCTCACGACGGCTGATTATCTGAGCAGAAAAGCATCGGCCAGTGGCCGCAAACCGTTGGTCATGCGCGATGTGCTGACCGCAATGATCAAGGCGCACGAAATACAAGGCGTCATCGCACTGGAGAATGGTTTCAACCGGGTTGGTCTGGATCACGTAATACTGGTGCGTGCGGCATCGACCGCCGTGATCACCGACATCATGGGCGGCACACACGAACAAATTATCAATGCTGTCTCGAATGCCTGGATCGATGGCGGTGCTTTGCGCACTTATCGGCATGCGCCCAATACCGGCTCACGCAAGAGCTGGGCGGCGGGCGACGCCACCAGTAGGGCGGTCCGGCACGGGCTAATCGCACTGACCGGTGAAATGGGATATCCGTCTGTGTTCTCAGCCCCGAAGTGGGGTTTCAGTGACGTTTTGCTGGATGGCAAGCCGTTGTCCTTCTCACAGGGCTATGGCAGTTACGTCATGGAAAATGTGTTGTTCAAGATTTCTTACCCGGCCGAATTCCACGCGCAAACGGCCGTCGAGGCAGCAATGCAATTACACGGCGAGGTGAAAGAACGTCTTGACGACATCGAGCGGATAGTCATCGAAACACAGGAACCCGGCGTACGCATCATCGATAAGACCGGGCCCTTGGATAATCCGGCCGATCGCGATCATTGCATTCAGTACATGACTGCAATCCCGCTGATTTTCGGGCGTTTGACTGCGGCCGATTACGAAGACGATGTGGCCGCGGATCCGCGGATTGATACGCTGCGTGGGCGCATGGAAGTGCGCGAAAATGAGATTTTCACGCGTGATTACTACGACGCAAAAAAACGTTTCATCGGAAACGCCCTGCAAGTCCACTTTGCAGACGGAACGAGTACGCCACGGGTCCAGATTGACTATCCGATCGGGCATCGCAAGCGCCGGGGCGAAGGGATTCCTCTTCTGCTGGAGAAATTCGAACACAGTGTTGCCGGCAAATTGAAAAGCGCTCAGTGCGAGGCCCTGTGGGGCCTGGCCGACGACCAAGCTGCACTGCAACAAATCGCAGTGGATGAATTCGTCTCGCTGCTGGTGGTTTGACCGGTCAAAATCGCCGTTTTCCGGCAGGTTTGCGATAATCAGCGGCTCACAATTGGGGGAGATGGCCGGGCGTTGGGTTGAGCTCGGGGACCATCGTTCACACTGATGACAGATTTTTCGGTCGGGTTCTGGTCGCCGGTGTTTTGCCGTGCGATCCGCCGTGCATTCAATTAGCTGGATAACTTATATGAACAATAGGATCACGTTCTTGACAGAGCGAGCACTTGCGTTTGTGGTGACACTATTGCTGGCGACAGCCGCCAATGCAGCGCCTGAGCAACTCGACTGGGACACAGTGACCTGGTTACCCGAGGGCAACTCCAACCTGTCAGAAACCTACACCACAGGTAGCGGCGACATTACCGTGACCGTTGGCGGTAATACGGCCGATCTTGACCAGGCCGGTGCCACCATTTCTCCGGCGATCAACCAACAAAATACGGGTGGGCTGGTTCCTACCGAAGACGGACTCTATGTCGCGACCGATTACGTCGATAACAGTAACCCGATGGTTACGATTACGATTGACTTCACTGGCTATCCGGTTGGTATCGGCAATTTTTCGTTCACTACTTTCGACCTGGACAGTGGCGGCACCTTTATCGATGAGATGACCGTAACGGCGCTGACGCCGTCAGGACCGATCAACCCGACATCCATCCTTACCGGCGTTGCCAATACACAAACCACGCCAAATACCGTGCGGGGCACATCCGGTTCCGGCGGTACAAGTTCCAATGGCAATGCCACCTTTATATTCGGCGATGCCGGCACCCCGGTGAGTGGCATTACGCAGGTCACCATTGTTTGGCGCAATCAGATCGGCACCGCCAATCCGGGCTTCCAGTGGATCAATATCCACGACTTCAATTTTGACGATCCGATGGCGGACACCGAGCTCACAAAAAGTGTCTCGCCGACATTGGCCGAAGTCGGTGAATCAGTCGTATTCACACTCGACGTGGTCAATAACGGACCGGACGCCGGTCCGAGCATACAGGTTACCGATCAGCTGCCCGCCGGTTTCACGTATCTGAGTGACAACGGTGGCGGTAGCTACAATTCCGGTAGCGGGATTTGGGATGTCGGCACACTTGCGTCGGGTGGATCGGCACAGCTCATGATCACTGCGCGCATGGAAGCGGTAGGTCCATGGGACAACAGTGCCGAAGTAACTCGGCTACTCTCAACGGATCCCGATTCCACGCCTGACAACAACGTTCCGACAGAAGACGATCAGGACAACGCGCCCGTTACTCTGGGCACTCCCGAGATTGGTACGGCCAAACGGGTGGTTGCCACACCGACGAACAATGGTGATGGCACTTACACGCTGACCTACGAGATATTAATTGAGAACTCGGGCAACGTTGCGCTGAACAATGTTCAAGTCGTCGATGACATGGCGGCAACTTTCGTCGGTACGACCGGTGTGGTGGTGGACTCGGTCAACAGTGGTGACTTTGCGGTTAGCGGCACTTATGACGGTAACGGCGATAACAATGTGCTGGCAGGTACCGACACACTGGCGATAGGTGCGAGCGGAACAGTCAGTATTACGGTCACGGTAACAGCCGGTGGTGTGCTGGGACCGTTCAACAACACGGCCACGGCCAGTGGTACGTCACCAGGTGGTATGGGTGTTAACGATGTGTCGCAAACAGGCACCGACCCTGATCCGGATGGTGACGGCAATCCGGGTAACAACTCGGTACCGACACCGGTGAGCTTTACCGAGAACCCACAGATTGGTTTGGCGAAAGCGGTAAACGCAGGGCCGACCAACAATGGTGATGGCACCCATACGCTGACTTACCGTTTCACGGTCGAGAACTTTGGCGACGGTGTACTGAATAACGTGCAGGTGGTTGACAACCTGGCAACGACATTCGCAGGGGCGACTGGTTTTGTGGTCGACGCGGTGACCAGTGGTGATTTCACTGCAAACGCCGGATTCGACGGCGCAGGTGATACCAATGTGCTGGCTGGAACAGACAGTCTCGCCGTCGGCACGACCGGTACAGTCGACGTGACGTTGACGGTAACACCGGGTGGCACACTTGGTCCTTACGACAACAACGCGTTTGCGCAGGGTTTCTCACCGGGTGGTTCGCTGACGCTGGACACGTCAGTCGATGGTCTGGATCCGGATCCGGATGGCAATAACGACCCGGTCGACAATGTCGGGCCGACTCCGGTGACGTTTGGCGAGAGCCCGGAAATCGGCACGGCCAAACGGGTAGTTGCCACACCGACGAACAATGGTGATGGCACTTACACGCTGACCTACGAGATATTAATTGAGAACTCGGGCAACGTTGCGCTGAACAATGTTCAAGTCGTCGATGACATGGCGGCAACTTTCGTCGGTACGACCGGTGTGGTGGTGGACTCGGTCAACAGTGGTGACTTTGCGGTTAGCGGCACTTATGACGGTAACGGCGATAACAATGTGCTGGCAGGTACCGACACACTGGCGATAGGTGCGAGCGGAACAGTCAGTATTACGGTCACGGTAACAGCCGGTGGTGTGCTGGGACCGTTCAACAACACGGCCACGGCCAGTGGTACGTCACCAGGTGGTATGGGTGTTAACGATGTGTCGCAAACAGGCACCGACCCTGATCCGGATGGTGACGGCAATCCGGGTAACAACTCGGTACCGACACCGGTGAGCTTTACCGAGAACCCACAGATTGGTTTGGCGAAAGCGGTAAACGCAGGGCCGACCAACAATGGTGATGGCACCCATACGCTGACTTACCGTTTCACGGTCGAGAACTTTGGCGACGGTGTACTGAATAACGTGCAGGTGGTTGACAACCTGGCAACGACATTCGCAGGGGCGACTGGTTTTGTGGTCGACGCGGTGACCAGTGGTGATTTCACTGCAAACGCCGGATTCGACGGCGCAGGTGATACCAATGTGCTGGCTGGAACAGACAGTCTCGCCGTCGGCACGACCGGTACAGTCGACGTGACGTTGACGGTAACACCGGGTGGCACACTTGGTCCTTACGACAACAACGCGTTTGCGCAGGGTTTCTCACCGGGTGGTTCGCTGACGCTGGACACGTCAGTCGATGGTCTGGATCCGGATCCGGATGGCAATAACGACCCGGTCGACAATGTCGGGCCGACTCCGGTGAGCTTTGGCGAGAATCCAGAAATTGGTCTCGCCAAGGTTATCAGCGCCGGTCCGACCAACAATGGCGACGGCACGTTCACGTTGACATACACCATGACGGTGGAGAACAGCGGTGATACGGCGCTTAACAACACACAGGTCGTCACTGACCTGGGCACGGCATTCGCAGCCGCGACCGGCTTTGTCGTAGACAGCGTGACCAGTGGTGACTTCACGGTCAATGGAAGCTACGACGGTAACGCTGACACCAACCTGCTGACCGGAACCGACACGTTGGCGATAGGCGCGACCGGCACCATCGATCTCACGGTCACGGTAACCCCGGGTGGTGTACTCGGGCCGTACGATTGTATTGCGATTGCCAGCGGTACTTCACCGGCTGGCACTGTTGTAAACGACAGCTCGCAAAACGGTGTCGATCCCGATCCGGATGGCGACGGTAACCCGGGCAATAACAGTGATCCAACTCCGGTGAGCTTTTCCGAGAACCCACAGATTGGTTTGGCGAAAGCGGTAAACGCAGGGCCGACCAACAATGGTGATGGCACCCATACGCTGACTTACCGTTTCACGGTCGAGAACTTTGGCGATATTCCACTGAATAACGTGCAGGTGGTCGACGATCTTGCACCGACATACGTTGCGGCGACTGGTTTTGTGGTCGACTCGGTGACCAGTGGTGACTTCACAGTCAGCGGCACTTATGACGGTAACGGCGATAACAATGTGCTGGCTGGAACGGACAGTCTCGCCGTCGGTGCGACCGGCACGGTCGATGTGACGTTGACGGTAACACCGGGTGGGACACTTGGTCCTTACGACAACAACTCGTTTGCGCAGGGTTTCTCACCGGGTGGCTTGCTGACGCTGGACACGTCAGTCGATGGCCTGGATCCGGACCCGGATGGCAATAGCGATCCGGCCGACAATGTCGGGCCGACCCCGGTGAGCTTTGGCGAGAACCCGGAGATTGGCATTGCCAAGACCATCAGTTCTGGTCCGACCAACAATGGCGACGGCACGGTCACGTTGACATACACCATGACGGTGGAGAACAGCGGTGATACGGCGCTTAACAACACACAGGTCGTCACCGATCTGGGCACGGCATTCGCAGCCGCGACCGGCTTTGTCGTAGACAGCGTGACCAGTGGCGACTTCACGGTCAATGGCGGTTACGACGGCAGTGGCAACACCAACCTGCTGGCCGGTACCGACACGTTGGCGATAGGCGCGACCGGCACCATCGATCTCACCGTCACGGTAACCCCGGGTGGTGTACTCGGGCCGTACGATTGTATTGCGATTGCCAGCGGTACTTCACCGGCTGGCACTGTTGTAAACGACAGCTCGCAAAACGGTGTCGATCCCGATCCGGATGGTGACGGTAACCCGGGCAATAACAGTGATCCGACCCCGGTGACGTTTGGCGAGAATCCGGAGATTGGTATTGCTAAGACCATCAGTTCTGGTCCGACCAATAATGGCGACGGCACGTTCACGTTGACATACACCATGACGGTGGAGAACAGCGGTGACGTTGCGCTCAACAACACACAGGTCGTCACTGACCTGGGCACGGCATTCGCAGCCGCGACTGGCTTTGTCGTAGACAGCGTGACCAGTGGCGACTTTACGGTCAATGGAAGCTACGACGGTAACGCTGACACGAACCTGCTGGCCGGTACCGACACGTTGGCGATAGGCGCGACCGGCACCATCGACCTTACAGTCACGGTGACACCGGGTGGTGTGCTCGGACCGTACGACTGTGTTGCGATTGCGCTGGGTACTTCACCTGCCGGTACAGGGATAAGTGATACTTCGCAGGATGGCGTCGACCCCGATCCGGATGGCGACGGTAATCCGGGGAATAACAGTGATCCGACCCCGGTGAGCTTTGGCGAGAATCCAGAAATTGGTCTCGCCAAGGTTATCAGCGCCGGTCCGACCAACAATGGCGACGGCACGTTCACGTTGACATACACCATGACGGTGGAGAACAGCGGTGATACGG
>JAOTXU010000008.1 GCA_029862165.1 Gammaproteobacteria bacterium | reverse complement strand
CCGGTGAGCTTTGGCGAGAATCCAGAAATTGGTCTCGCCAAGGTTATCAGCGCCGGTCCGACCAACAATGGCGACGGCACGTTCACGTTGACATACACCATGACGGTGGAGAACAGCGGTGATACGGCGCTTAACAACACACAGGTCGTCACTGACCTGGGCACGGCATTCGCAGCCGCGACCGGCTTTGTCGTAGACAGCGTGACCAGTGGTGACTTCACGGTCAATGGAAGCTACGACGGTAACGCTGACACCAACCTGCTGACCGGAACCGACACGTTGGCGATAGGCGCGACCGGCACCATCGATCTCACGGTCACGGTAACCCCGGGTGGTGTACTCGGGCCGTACGATTGTATTGCGATTGCCAGCGGTACTTCACCGGCTGGCACTGTTGTAAACGACAGCTCGCAAAACGGTGTCGATCCCGATCCGGATGGCGACGGTAACCCGGGCAACAACAGTGATCCGACACCCGTAAGCTTCGGTGAGATGCCACAAATTGGCGCCGCCAAGTCGGTCGACATGCCAACCGATAACGGCGACGGCACCTTTACGCTGAGCTACAGCCTACTGGTTGAGAACAGTGGCGATGTGCCATTGAACATGGTGCAGGTTGTCGATGACCTGGCCACTACGTTTGCCGGCGCTGGTTTTGTGGTTGATTCGGTAACGAGCGGCGATTTCATGGTCAACGGCGGCTATGACGGTAGTGGTGATACCAACCTGCTGGCCGGCACCGACACGCTCGCTATAGGCGCGACCGGTAGTATCGGCGTCACCGTCACGGTGACACCGGGCGGCAATCCGGGCCCGTTTAACAACACGGCTGTGGCGACCGCTCAATCGCCGGCGGGCACGCTCGTCAGCGATCTGTCCACAGATGGTACTGATCCTGATCCGGGCAATGATGGTCCGGCGGATGACATGACGCCGACGCCGGTCAGTTTCGCGTTATTGGCGGCGCTGGAAGGTAACGCCTGGCTCGATCAAGATATTGACGACGTGTTTGATACGGGCGAACCGCCGCTCGGGGGCTGGATCATCGAAGTCCTGCAAGGTGGCGTAGTGGTTGCTTCGTTACCGGTGGCTGCTGATGGTAGCTATAGCGTTAGTGGTTTGACACCAGGCACTTACGACGTACAGCTACGTCACCCGGCGAGCAGTGCCGTATTCGGCACGATCACTGGCATTGTCCTGCCACCAGGACTTACCGTGGTCGATCAGAATCTGCCGATAGATCCCAGCGGCGTAGTCTACGACTCCGTGGGTCGTGTGCCGGTTGCTGGCGTAACCGTTGGCATCGCAGATAGTGGCGGCACACTGCTGCCGGCCGCCTGTCTGTTGCCGGGCCAACAGAATCAAGTCACTGGTGCCGACGGTCTGTACCGCTTCGATGTGGTGCTCGGCGCCGATGCCGCCTGCATGTCGGGCGATACCTTCAACATTGTCTTCACAAACCCGGTCGGTTACGTGCCAGGCGTGTCGACGACCATTCCGCCGACACCGGGTCCGCTGGTTGCGACCGGTAACCCGGATCCGTTCCAGGTGCAGCCACAATCCGGTGCGCCGACAGGTGGAGCTTCGACTCTTTACTATTTAAGTTTCATGGTGTCGTCCGGTGATCCAGACATCATCAACAACCACATTCCGATCGATCCGCTCGGGGCTGCAAATCTGCTGGTTGCAAAGCGTGCCGATCGGCGTCAAACGGTGGTTGGCGATCTGATCGTATACACGATCACTGTACAAAACCCGGGTGCGGCGATTGCCGGTTTGACACTGTCAGACCAGATCCCGCCAGGATTTACTTACGTACCGGGTTCGGAACGGCTGCAACCGGCTACTGGTGTCATAGCCACAGGACAACGTCCCGTTGTGTTCTCGGGCATCAATGTCGCAGCCGGTGGCAGCACAGAGTTGCGCTACATGCTGCGCGTCGGTGCCGGAGTTGTGCAGGGTGACTACGTCAACACCGTCACGGCACTCGTAGGTGGAGTGCCAATGGGTAACACCGCTACGGCGACCGTTACGGTAACGGCCGATCCAGACTTCGAGCAGACTACCGTCGTCGGCATGGTCTTTAACGATGCCAATGGCGATGGCTGGCAGGACGACGGCGAGGCCGGTATTCCGGGCGTACGTTTGGCTACGGTGGAAGGACTGATCATCGAGACTGATGCATTCGGTCGTTATCACATCGCCGGTGTAGACGGTGGACGCCGCGACCGCGGACGCAATTTCATTATCAAGATCGATCCGGCCAGTCTGCCGGATGGTGTCCAGTTCACAACGGAAAATCCACGAGTTCAGCGGATCACTGAAGGCCTGCTCAATCGCTTCGACTTTGGCGTCAACATGCCGGCGGGTGCTGCCGGCTGTTGTGAGCAGATTGACGTCAAGATCGGCGAGATCTTCTTCCAGGATGGCAGCCGCGAGATACGGCCCGAGTTCATGCCGTTGATCCAACAACTTGCCGACAGACTCAAAGAGCATGGTGGCGGCACGTTATACCTCGAAGGCCATGCCGAGCCGGCAGAGGCTATAGCCTACTCAGCTGACGCCTACACCGTGACCCAGCACTTCACGCCACGTTCCGCCAGACTTTCGGCAAACGACAAGGCCGAGCTCGACGAGATCATCGAGCGTTGGAGGGGAGTAGAAAACATCTCCGTGTCAGCCGTGGGTCACACCTGTAATACGCCGATAGCTGCGAAGAACCGCAAAGAGTTCAAGGACAACTATGCGCTGTCGCGTGCAAGGGCTCAGTCAGTGGCGTCGTATGTGCGATTGGGTCTGGGTATTTCACCGGAGCAGGTAAGCGTTGCCGGTAAAGGACCGGATGAGCCTGTAGCGAGTAACGCAACACCAGAGGGTGGGGCGCTGAATCGACGCGTTGAATTGACGATCAATGGTCAGCGTCAATCGATGCACACAAGCGAAGCGGACCTGGCGCGTGATCGCGCCAACCAAATCTATGACGCACTGCGAAAATTGTTGGGCGATGACATGATTCGTAATATCAACATCACCAGTGGCGCGGCACCGGAGAAAGAAATTCAGGAGCCCGAGATGACCGGTGATACGAGTCCCGGACGGCTGTCGCGGGGCATCGGAGCGCTGCTCGGACTGATCGTTAGCACCGCGCATGCGGACAGCATGCCCGCTTCCTGCACGATCGATTCGTGCCGTACCGATGCTGGATACGTGATGCAAATTGTTCCGTCGTCCATCGCGCCATCGCCCAATGACACCCGGGCAGCATTGGCGGACAACAAACGTGTTGATGTCAGTGGGACCTTCTCGATACCGGTTGCCGGTGGCGGCCTGTTATGGGCAACCGAAGATCCATCGGTCGCGCAACCGCGGATGGCGGCGCACGGACCCGAAGTCGCACCGATTGCTAACGGTGCCCTGGCAGCACCGGTCAGCTTTTTTGTTTATTCGAACTATCCGTCGTTTGTACAGAAAGCGGAAATCCAGATTTACCATGGCGACGACAGCGATCTTATCGAGCCTCTGGCCCTGGTGCGGTTTAAGCCGGGTGTCTTCAGCCGGGTAGACTGGCAAGGCACTGGCCTGTCCCGTTCTCTCGAAGCTGGCGACGAGTTGTATTACCGTGTCCGTGTTTACGATACGGACGGCCGGTATGACGAAACTCATCTCGATAGTCTGAGACTGGTCAGCGAAGCCGAGTACAACAAATCGGTAGAGTCCGATGTCAAATCGTTAATACCTCATGGTAGTGCGCTGCGATCATTGACGAAGTCAAGTGCTCGTGGACCGTTGGATGGCAATGTGCTTGTGTTGCAGCCGCCGGGCGCAGACCTCAAGAAGACTCGTGGCACGTATCGTGTGACACCCCACTTTGACAGTCGCAAGACAGTTCTTAAGGCACAGGATCGTGCTGAACTCGACGGCATTATTGCTGTTTGGCAGGGCGCTGAAGATGTGCGGCTGCACGTGGTCGGGCACACCGATAGCATCCGCATCGCGCCGGAGAATCGAAAGGAATTTGCCAATAACCAAATACTCTCAGAAGCGCGCGCGCGCGTCGTTGCGGACTATGTGGCCGGCAAGCTGGGATTGGCTCGGACACAAACAAAAAGGGAGGGAGTTTCCGCAACACAACCTGTTGTCTCGAATGCGACAGCCGCTGGTCGGGCACAAAACCGCAGGGTTGAAGTGACTATTACAGGTTTGCGTTCTGCGAGCAGCATTGCGGGCGAGGCCGGCATGAGGCTGGTCGAGCCACACAGCAACACGGTCGTCAACATCAATAACACGCTGGAAGAAGCGATGAACATCATCGGAACGCGATTGAGCGATGGTGACGGATCATTGGCAACCGGGCGACGATATGCGGATCCGGCATTGGCCCAGTCGTCAAAACATGCACTAGCAGCAATTTACGGCGAAAACAATTTGCGCTATCAGCGGATACCCGTCAACGGCAGTCGTGTGCGGATCAACGGCCAGGATATCGGCGGTAACCTGGGTCTGCGTATCAACGGCGATCCCGTGCCGCTGGACACATCCGGTCGTTATGCAGTCGAGTACCTGATGCCGGTCGGTAATCATGACTTCGACGTTGAGCTCGTCGATGACCGCGGTAGCGTGACACAACGCAGTCGTCTGCCGGTTCAGGTTTCGGGCGAACATATCTTCCTCGTGGCCTTGGCGGACTTGACCCTGTCGGACAACAGCGTCTCGGGCAGCATCGAGCCGACATCAGGAGACAGGAAGTACGATGACGATATGCTGGTGGAAGGCCGGCTGGCGTTCTATCTGAAGGGCAAGATCAAGGGCAAGTACCTGATCACCGCACAGATGGACAGTCAGGAAGAAGAGATTGGCGATCTGTTTGGCAACCTGTTTGACAAGGATCCAAGAAGTGTATTGCGCCGACTGGATCCGGATCGTTATTACCCGGTATACGGCGACGATTCCACTACGATCGATGACACCGACTCCCAGGGACGGCTTTATCTGCGTGCCGACTGGGATCGATCACGTGCAACCTGGGGCAATTTCCATACCGGTTTTACCGGCACTGAATTTGCTCAGTACAACCGCAGTCTTTACGGGGCGCAATACCAGCATGAAAGCCTGAACATTACCGGCAAGGGTCAGGCAAAGACCGAAGCGATCGCTTTTGTGTCGGAGGCGCAGACCGCTTTCGGGCATTCCGAGTTTGCGGGCACTGGTGGCAGTCTCTATTACCTCAAGCACCAGGATATTCTGCCCGGTAGCGAGAAGGCCTGGATTGAAGTTCGCGACGAGGACAGCGAGCGGGTGATTGAGCTGATCACGCTGGTGCGTGGTATGGACTATGAAGTGGATGAAATCCAGGGCCGGATTATCCTATCCCGACCGCTGATGCAGGTCAGTGGTATCAATAGGTCGAAGTTGATCAAGGACACACCACTGGACGGTGACGATCTGGTGCTCCTGGTAGATTACGAGTACTTACCGGACGGTTTTGGTTCTGACAAGCTTGCCGCCGGCGGTCGCGCTAAACATTGGCTTACCGACGACTTCGCAATCGGCGCAACGATAGTTGATGAAAACCGCCAAGGCGAAGACTACTCGTTGATGGGCGCCGACGTGTTGTGGCAACCGGGCGAGGGCACATACGTCAAGGCCGAGTTTGCGCAAAGCGAAGCCTCGCAGGCTGATCGCTTCCTGTCATCTGACGGTGGTTTGACCTTTGATGCAACGACACCGACGGCACCGGGTCGCAAGGGCGATGCCTGGAGTGTCGAGGCACGCGTAAATTCGCGCGAAGCGATGAACACTGAGAACGAATGGATTGGTGGTGCGTGGTATCGTCGCACTGACGACAATTTCTCGGTGGCACGGCGTGATCCTGGCGTGGACACCACGGAGTACGGTTTCGAATTCGAAGCCAAATTATCAGAGCGAATGGATTTATCGGCCAACGCCAGCGTCGTCGAGAGAGAAAACCTGGACGAGGACCGGCGACTCAGTCTGCAGGCTGACTACACGCTTACAGACCACAGCACTGTATCAGCGGAAATACGCAACGTTGAAGAACAGATTCTTGCCAGTAAAACAGATGGCACCTTACTCGCATTGCGTTACAGCCACTCGTTAAGCGATTCATTAGGAGTTTATGGTATCGGCCAATTCACCCTGGACAACGACAGTGGGCGTTACGACAACAACGATCTCGCCACTGTCGGTGCGAGCGTGCATATAAACGGTCGTACGACTCTGCAAGGTGAGTACAGCACGGGCCACCGTGGTGAGGGCGCGTTGCTTAATCTGGACTATCGTCTCAACGATCGTCACGAGGTCTATGGCACGTTTACTCAATCTGCAGACCGCACCGATCTGCGTGAACCCGGCACCAAGATTGCCCTGGGCCATCGCTCGCGTATTACGGATCAGGCGACATTATTTAATGAGCGGCAGTTTGTCGAAGATCGCGATCAGGCTGGTATCGCGCATGTGTTTGGTCTGGATTATGAACTCAAATCCGGTTGGGCGTTTGGCGTGTCAGTGCAACAGGGCGATCTGGACACGAACATGGGCAAGATAGATCGGGATGCGGCGACAGTGTCGGCAAATTATCGCAGTGAACGTATCAACTGGCGTGGCAAAGCCGAGTATCGTGACGAGAAGGGCGTGTCGAACGTAACTCAGAAGCTGACGACCAACAGGCTCGATCTGAAGCTGAGCGAAAACTGGCGTCTGCTGACACGCTTGAATCACTCAGAAACGGAAGACCGGACGCTGACCGATCGTGACGACAGCGCTGTATTTACGGAGGCCGGCGTTGGTCTGGCTTACCGGCCAGTGGCTAATAGTCGTCTGAACGTGTTGGCGAAGTACACTTTCCTGTACGACCTGCCAGCTCCGTTACAAGTTGTTGGCGGCACCGATCAGCGTTCGCACATTGTTGCGCTCGAAGGCATTTACCGTTTGACGCCAAAATGGGAATTGGGTGGAAAGCTGGCCCAACGTAGCGGCGAGCTGCGTGTTGATCGTGATTTTGGCCAATGGTTTGAGAGCACGACAGACTTTGCTGCCTTGCGTGCGCGTTATCACCTGATCCGTCGTTGGGACGCAATGCTGGAATACCGCAGGATCGATGTGGACGAGGCTAACAGCACGCGTGATGGTTGGTTACTGGCTCTGGATCGGCACTTCAATGATCACTTCAGATTAGGTGTCGGTTACAACTTTACCGATTTCTCGGACGATCTGACCGACCTGGACTACGATCATAAAGGCTGGTTTATCAACGCGATCGGCAAGTACTGATCACTGTATAGTCTGCCCGGTGTAACGCCGGGCACGCTATCGCAAAGCGGTCACGGTAATCGTGGCGGTGCCATGGTTGTTGCTGTCATAGAAGAACCACGGCCCCGGCGGACAAAAATAGCAGACCACATCGTTGACGTAGAAATACAATCTGCCTGTGGCATCTATGTCCAGATCTTCCTGACCTGCACCGACATTAAATTGGTTCTTACCGTCATTGCCGACACTACCCAGCAGCGAATACCAGGGCTCTCTTAAGGCCCGACGAAAAGGCACAGACAGCCGCATGATCGGACGCGCAGCATCTTTCGCATTGCTCAGACCCGCAGGACTGGCGGGGAACTTGTGATCGAACCAGTCTGCGGTGGTTTCAACTTCGACCTTGTACGAGTGACCGGCCTCTACAATGACATCCGTTGCAAGACCCGGGCATCGTGTATCGAACTCGATCGTTCTACTTTTTCCGACATCCAATGGAGTTGCTACCTCGCTCAGGCCACAGCCTGGCTCCGCGCCCAGGATGTCTTCCTGGACCGCCGCCGTAGGCCACAACCACCACGCGATGCCTGCAGGCACGGCCAGCAAGACCAGCCATGGCAACACATTTGTCTGAAAGTGTGGAACCGTTTCCTTAAAAAACTTCGATGTACGAACCAGGCGGGACAGCCTCGGAAAAAATCTTTGCGCCTGCGGGTCACATTTACCTTTCCACATGGCGACACAAAGCCCTATCTGGTTTTTCTTGATGCGTAGCCTTGCGGTGATCAGCGACACAAACAGGACCAGAAACAACAACAGCCAGAAGGGATTGTTGCGCAGCGCAGCGATCCAGCCGTCGGCAATTGCCGGCGTTGCCCAGCTTGCCAGACTGAACAATGGGCCGAGGAAGAACCAACCGACCTGTGGATCAGCCGCAGACGACGCTGAGGAAAGCCTGATTCCCGCGTAGACCAGTCCGAGAGTCAGGGTCAGAAAAGCAAAATACATACCCCGGCGCAGGAATATGAGATCCCGGGCCTGTTCTACGACTTCAGGCTCCGGCGGCTGCGGCGGTTCGGACCGGCTGCCGGCAACTTGTTCGACGACCTCATACTTTGCCGGGATGTTCGCCGGGGCATAGTCGCTGGTAGCTCGTTGAACCCGGTCAAAAACGGTGGCGTGGATCTTTGGAACTGCGCCTGCAGGCAGTTTTTCCTTCAGTAGCTGCTCTATGTTGCGTGGTCGGTAGCGATAGTAGACCGCAAAGCCGGCACGAGAATTGTACAGCTTGCCGTGGACGTTGGCTTCGAGCTCGAATTGCTGTCGCAGCTCGTCACGGAAACGCAGACCACACGCCGCCGCCTTGTCCAACATCCATGCCAGGGCAACCAAAGCCATCTGATCCTTGGGATAACCGCCACCGATGTTGGAGTGCACACCGGAAAACCAGACCTGTTCGAGAACCTGATAATCCTTCTTGCTTGCTTCGTCCCAGATTACCGGGTGAAACGAGTGCCGTTCATCATCTATCGCCAGGGCGTGATAGCCGTGTTCGACACAAGCAAGCAGATCTTCCTTGTGAAATTTGAATCGGAATATCTTGTCCGCTGCATCCGTTAACTCGGCGATTGGTAACCCAATAGCACCGACTGTGTCCCACACACCTATAAATTTTATCGGTACATCGAACTCGTCTTTGCAACCCGGTCCGCCAAAACGGTGGCTATTGGCCGGATCGTCGGGGTGTCTGTGTGCGTATTTGCGGCGAAAATCCTGTGTAATAGTCCAGTCCTGTGTACGATGTACTTTCCAATAGAGCGAGAAAGCTTCACCGATTGAATCGTCTAGCGGTCGATCGAGCTTTTGCTGATCGATAACGCCGCAAAGACTGATGAGTCCCGCGAGTGAACGCACGGTAAACGCGCCGCGACTGAAGCCAAACAAGTAAATGTTATCGCCGGGCGCATAATGGTGGACAAGATTGTTATAAAGCTGACGTATGTTGCGGCTTAGACCGAGACCGGTTGCGCCGGCGAGTACTTTGAACAGTTTGTTACTTTGTGTCCCGACACCGTCGTCATGAAAAGCCATCTGCTCGGGTTGCGGGGGCTGGAGGTGCACGTGGACCGTTCGGTATGTCTTCCAGACGTTGGTGCCTTCACCCGCCTTGCCACCACTATTTCCCGTGCCGTCCGAACAGAGAACGATATTCTTTGACATGATCACGCCTCCAGTCAAAGTAACGTGCAGCTCGTTTGAGTATAGATGCGAAATTGGGGTCCGGAGGTCTGTCAGGACACCCTGGAAGAATAAGTCATTGCTTATGTTTGCATTGTGTCAATCGATTCGTAACGATGAGTGCTTAAGCCCATATGCTGAATACCCGATGCGATGAAAACTGATGCGTTAATCCGCCTGACAAACGGTGCCGCGCGACTCGGTCTGTCCCTATCGGAGGACCACGCTGGGCAGATGTTTGAGTATCTGAATTTGCTGGGCGAATGGAGCCGCACCTTTAATCTCACATCAGTAACCGATCCGGATGAACAGATTACGCATCATCTGTTGGACAGCCTGTCGATCCGGTGCTATCTCGCCGGGGATCAGATCGTCGACGCCGGCACAGGAGCCGGGCTGCCCGGTGTTCCACTGGCCATCGTCGATCCGGCGCGGCAATTCACATTGGTGGATGCCCGGGCCAAAAAAACGCGTTTTCTCCGGCAGGTGACACGCACGCTCGGGCTTGAAAACGTTGAGATTGTTACTGGCCGTTTAGAGGACTACCGGCCACACACGCGCTTTGATACGGTGGTGGCCCGCGCCCTGGCGCCATTGCCCAGGCTGGTCGAGCTAACCGGAGACTTGCTCGCCCCAGATGGGATTTTGCTGGCAATGAAGGGTCGGGATCCGGTCAAAGAAACACACGAACTTGGCGAACCCTGGGGGGTTCGGGATACACATCGGCTGGAGGTGCCCGGTTTGCGGGCCGAAAGACATGTTGTGGTGATCGTAAAGAAACTGACATAAGCAATGGCCAAGATCATCGCAGTAGCCAACCAAAAGGGCGGCGTCGGCAAGACCACGACGTCCGTAAATCTGTGTGCGTCCCTGGCAGCGACACGTCGACGGGTTCTGTTAGTCGACCTCGACCCCCAAGGCAATGCAACGATGGGTTGCGGTCTGGACAAACGGGAGCTCACGATCTCATCCAGCGACGTATTGCTCGGCGACGCCAGGGCGGTAGATGTCATCATCGATCTTGAGCAGGCCGGTTTTGATTTGCTGCCAGGTAACGATGCACTGACTGCTGCCGAAGTTGGATTGATCAAGCAACAGGGCCGCGAGGGGCGCCTGCGCGAAGCACTCACGCCGTTACATGATCGTTACGATTATATTTTTATCGACTGCCCACCAGCGCTGAACATACTCACTGTTAATGCGCTGACCGCGGCCAGCGGCGTGCTAATACCCATGCAGTGCGAATATTACGCGCTCGAAGGCTTATCGGCGCTGAACAATACTATCGAACAAATCCGCAAGGCCGTAAACCCACAACTTCAAATCGAAGGTATCCTGCGGACAATGTTTGATCCGCGAAATAATCTTTCCAACGAAGTATCTTCACAATTGATCATGCATTTCGGGAATCGGGTCTACAGCACAATTATCCCGCGCAACGTGCGTCTGGCCGAAGCACCCAGTTACGGCATGCCGGCGATGTACTACGATAAGAATTCACGCGGGGCGCTGGCTTACCTGGCGCTGGCCGGTGAAATTAATCGTCGTGATCAGAGCGATCGGGCGCGCGCAACTGCCTGATCGTCCGGCCACCCCGCGATTAACGCTACACGCTGTTACACTCACTCTCTGGCAAGACTCGGAAACACCATGGCGGCAAAACGAAGAGGACTGGGACGCGGGTTGGATGTGCTACTGAGCACGCCTATCGAAGATTCCGGCGATACGAAGGGCGATTTGTTGTCTGTCGATATCGATTTGCTCGAACCAGGCAAGTATCAGCCCCGTGTCGATATGCGACCCGAATCATTGAGTGAGTTAGCCAGTTCCATTACAGCCCAGGGCGTGGTCCAGCCGATAGTCATTCGACCACTCGCAGGTACTGGCAATCGTTATGAAATTGTCGCCGGCGAACGACGCTGGCGTGCCGCACAGATGGCTGGATTGACGGAGATTCCGGCAGTGGTTCGTGACGTTTCCGATTCGACCGCCATTGCGATGGCATTGATCGAGAACATTCAACGTGAAGATCTTAACCCGCTGGAAGAAGCGCGCGCACTGGAGCGATTGATCGACGAATTTGATATGACTCACCAAAGTGCGTCCGAGGCAGTCGGGCGATCACGCGCCGCGGTAACCAATTTGTTGCGCTTACTCGATCTGGGTGACGATGTTGCAGCGATGGTCGAGCGCCGCGAGTTGGAGATGGGCCATGCCCGTGCGCTACTCGGATTGAGTGGCCGGGCACAGACAGCAGCCGCGCGTGATGTTGCCAGCCGTGGCTTGTCGGTACGCGAAACCGAACGCCTGGTGAAAAAGCTGCAGGGCAAGAAAAGCGCCAACGACAAGACGCGCAAAAGCAGCGTCGACCCTGATATCAAGCGGCTCGAGGGCGATCTCAGCGAGCGGCTCGGCGCCCGGGTAAGTGTGAATCATGAAAAATCGGGTAAGGGCACCCTGAAGATCCGTTATCACAGCCTCGACGAGCTCGAGGGCATCCTGCAGCGCATCCGCTAGGATCGTCTTTACTGCGGTTGGTAAATCAGCGAACATTATCGACCTTAGCCGCTGCAGACAGGAAAGGCGTAGAACAATGCGCGTTATATATTCGATGGCGTTAGTCCTGGCGGTGGTGGCATGTTCCGCTCCCGCTCCGGTAGTGGAGGATGAGATTCAGGTTACCGGCGCGACATCAACCGGTTGTATAGACGAAACAGGCTGGGCTTATTCGGCAAACCGGGGCGCCGCGGTCTTTTCGGAAAACTGCGCCTACTGTCATCAAGCAGATGGCAGCGGGCAGACCGGTCAGGTTCCACGACTCGCAGGTAATAAGGCCCTGCTTGCGGATCCGACCCGGGGGATCCGCTTGATTCTGATAACCAGGTCAGGGTCGGCAAGGAGCCATGGCATGGAGGTTCAGGATATGGTCGCGATCTTTTCTGAGCTAAACGATGGAGATATCGCCGACGTCATGACCTATGTATTGAGTAGCTGGGACAATTGTGCGGGCCCGGTAGTTGAAGACGATATTAAGGCTGTTGCCGCAGCGTTGGCCCGGGAATAACAGTATTCCCTCCCCACTTCGGGGGGAGGGTCAGGGTGCTAGCCCGGCGCAATCCAATTGGTCACAGCGGTCTGCCCCCTGAATTCACGTGAACGTCGGCAAACTGTGACCTGCGTAGCTTGAACCCCCCTGTACAGCATGACTATAATGCCGCGGCTATTTGAGGCCGGCACTATTCGCGGCCACTCTCGCCACCCCAACCCCCGGGTTGCTGTGGCTTTTTTGTTGTCTGCGGGACGGCGGCGGTGTCGATTGATGCGGGACTCAATGGCTCGATTTTTTCGGCTAGTGAACGCCTCCCCGCGACGTGCGACAGCACGCGACGGACGGCACTTGAAATCTGTTAGAGCGCCCAAAGCCAATAGTTAGATGATGCAGAGAGACGCCTTGCACGCCTTCTCGCCACCTGGCCCCCGCGAATCTGTCGCATCCATTGCCCGGATTCTGTTCTGGCAGACAATTGCCGGAATGGTCTTTGCATCAATAGCCTTCATGTGGGCCGGCAGTGTCGCCGGTAGCTCGGCATTGCTCGGCACGACTCTGTGTGTGGTCCCGAACCTGGTTTTTGCACTGCGTATCGTCCCGGGAATGTTTCAGGACTCCGCAAGACAGGCGATGAACGGCGTTTACACCGCCGAGGCTTTGAAGCTGGCGGCGACTGTACTCCTTTTTATACTGGTCTTTCGATTCGTAACACCGTTACGTCCGGATCTGTTATTTGGCGGGTTCCTAGTCACACAGTTTTCGATAATTCTCGCAGCGTTGGTGAATAGATAATGGCTGCAGCGGAACACGGCACCCAGACTACTGGCGAGTACATTGTCCACCATCTGCAAAACCTGCAGGTCTGCCGGGTTGAAGGCGAGTGGGTCTGGAATCACTGCGCTGGCAATTTCTGGACGATCAATGTCGATTCCATGTTCTTTTCCATCGTTTTGGGCCTTCTGTTTGTTGGTTTGTTCTGGCGCGTTGCCCGAAACGCCACATCGGGTGTGCCGAGTCGTTTTCAGGCCGCCATCGAAACGATATTCGAGTTTATTGACAGTAGCGTTAAGGATACGTTTCACGCCAAAAGCGACGTGATCGCACCGTTGGCCCTGACAATATTCGTCTGGGTTTTCTTCATGAACCTGATGGATCTTATCCCCGTCGACTGGTTGCCACTTGCTGCGCAAAAAGTGGGCGTGCCGTACCTCAAAGTCGTGCCCACCACTGATGTCAATGTCACATTTGGCATGTCTATTGCCGTTTTCCTCCTGATTATTATTTACACCGTGCGCGCCAAGGGCGTGATCGGCTTCATTGGCGAATTGACGCTACACCCGATCGCACCACCGACCAAGGGTCTGGGTCTACTGGCTGCGCCTTTTATCATCGCATTTAATTTCATACTGGAATCAGTGGCTCTTCTAGCCAAGCCGCTGTCATTGTCTTTGCGACTGTTTGGCAACATGTTTGCCGGCGAATTGATTTTCATCCTGATAGCGTTACTCGGTATTTGGCAACTGCCTCTGCACTTTGGCTGGGCAGTCTTTCATATCCTGATCGTGACACTGCAGGCCTTTATTTTCATGATGCTGACGGTGGTGTATCTGGCGTTGGCAGTGGAAGAGCATTAACTGGACTCGATCCTTAACTGGAGACACTGATGGAAACTGTAATTGGTTCTACTGCGATCGCCGTCGCAATCCTGATCGGCCTGGGCGCACTGGGCGTGGGTATCGGCATGGGGCTTTTGGGGGGACGCTTCCTGGAGGGTGCTGCACGCCAGCCTGAACTGGCGCCAATGTTGCAGACCAAGATGTTCCTGGTTGTGGCGCTGCTCGACGCGGTGGCCATGATAGGCGTGGGTATTGCGTTGTATTTCGCTTTTGCGAATCCCTTTATCGGTCAGCTTCAGAACGCCGTCGGTGGCTAAGACCGGCTAACCGGACAGGAGTACACAGGTGGATATTACTCTTACCCTAATTGGACAATCGATCGCCATGCTGGTGTTCGTTTTGTTTTGTATGAAGTACATCTGGCCACCGATGATGCAGGCGCTCGAAGAGCGCCGCACAACGATCGCCGATGGTCTCGCCGCAGGTGAACGAGCGCAGGCCGATTTGCAAAAAGCTCAGGCGGAGGCAGACACCATCGTCGCCGAAGCACGTGGCAAGGCGTTGGAAATTGTCGATCAGGCCAACAAACGCGGTACCTCACTGGTAGAAGAAGCGCGCAACGACGGAAAACGCGAACGCGAACGCCAGGTCGAAGCGGCGCATGTGGAAATCGGTCAGGAACGCAACCGGGTACGCGAGGAACTACGCGGACAAGTCTCGGCTATAGCGATCGCCAGCGCCGAGAAAATTCTGACACGCGAGATCGATTCCAGTGCGCATCAGGACATACTGAGCAAACTGGCCAGCGAACTCTAAGCCAATGGCAGATCAAAGCACCATCGCACGACCCTATGCCAAAGCCGTCTTTGAGCTGGCGCAGGAGCAAAACAAACTGGAGCAATGGGGCAAATTGTTGCAGTCGATGTCGTCTGCTGTGGACGATCCCGCAGTCATGGCGCTGTTGTACGACCCGCGGGTCAGTGGTGCACAAGTCGGTCAGATTCTCGTCGACGCACTCGGCGACAGACTCGACGCCCAAGGCCGGAATTTTGTCCGTTTGCTGGCGCACAATGGTCGCGTCGGTGTGTTGCCTGATATTTCTGCCGGTTTTGACAAGCTGCATGCCGAAGCTGAACGGACAGTCGATGTCAGCGTGACATCGGCCGCACCGCTGAGCGAGCAGCATAAAATCGAGCTCGCAGCTTCCTTGCAGCAGCGACTGGGACGCGACGTGCGATTGCATTGTGAAATAAACGAATCATTGATCGGTGGCGCTGTTGTTCGCGCCGGCGATCTGGTAATCGATAGCTCGCTGCGTGGTCGTCTGCAGCAGCTCGCAAGTAATTTAAATACCTGAGACAGGACTGAGGAAAGACTGATGTCATTAAAGGCTTCCGAAATCAGCGATCTGATCAAAGAACGCATCAAGCGTTTTGATGTCGCTGCCGAGGCACGCAATGTGGGTACTGTGATCATGCTCACCGACGGTATCGTGCGTGTACATGGTCTTGCCGATGCGCGATATGGTGAGATGCTGGAGTTTCCAGGCGAAACTTTCGGTGTCGCACTCAACCTGGAGCAGGATTCCGTCGGTGCTGTCGTACTGGGCGATTACAAACACATCTCCGAAGGCGATACCGTCAAAACGACTGGTCGCATACTTGAAGTCCCGATCGGCGAGGCCCTGATTGGACGTGTCGTCGATGCGTTGGGCCGCCCGCTTGATGGTAAAGGATCGATTGACGCGAAAGAGCGTGGTCCGATTGAAGTCGTGGCCCCCGGCGTCATCGAGCGCAAATCAGTCGATCAGCCGGTCCAGACGGGTCTGAAGTCCATCGATGCGATGGTGCCCATCGGTCGCGGCCAACGTGAATTGATCATTGGCGATCGTCAGACGGGCAAGACTGCCGTGGCGATCGACACGATTATCAATCAGAAAGGCGGCGACCTTATTTGTATTTATGTTGCGATCGGCCAGAAAACCTCGACCGTCGCCCAGGTTGTGCGCAAGCTGGAAGAGCATGGCGCAATGGGTCACACCATCGTCGTGTCGGCTGCCGCATCCGAGGCGCCGTCATTGCAGTACATCGCGCCTTACTCGGGTTGCACAATGGGCGAGTACTTCCGTGACCGCGGACGCGATGCACTCATTATTTATGACGATCTGTCCAAACATGCTGTGGCCTACCGGCAGATTTCGCTGCTGTTGCGTCGTCCGCCAGGACGCGAGGCCTTTCCGGGCGATGTATTCTATTTGCATTCCCGTTTGCTGGAACGTGCATCACGGGTCAATACCGATTACGTCGAGAAATTCACGAATGGTTCAGTCAAGGGTAAAACCGGATCACTGACGGCTCTACCGGTTATTGAAACCCAGGCCGGTGACGTGTCAGCGTTTATTCCGACCAACGTAATCTCGATTACGGATGGCCAGATTTATCTGGAAACGGATTTGTTCAATGCCGGAATACGCCCGGCTATCAACGCTGGTCTGTCGGTATCCCGTGTCGGTGGCGCGGCGCAAACCAAGGTCATCAAGAAGCTCGGTGGCGGTACACGATTAGCGCTTGCTCAATATCGGGAGCTGGCGGCCTTCGCCCAGTTTGCCTCCGATCTCGATGAGACTACGCGCAAGCAGCTCGAACGCGGCCAACGTGTTATGGAAGTCATGAAACAGAAGCAGTATTCACCGCTGAGCGTGGCCGAAATGGGCTTGTCACTTTATGTGGCCAATGAAGGCTTTCTCGATGACGTTCCGGTCGAGAAGATCGTGGATTTTGAGACCGCCATGCGTGCTTTTGCCAACGACAATCACAGTGATATTTTGGAATCGATTAACAGCACTGGCGATTACAGCGACGAAATCGCGGCTCAGCTTCGTTCTATCATCGAAAACTTCAAATCCTCCGGAGCCTATTGATGCATAGGGGACAGACCACGGTTTTCCGGTTTTCTCCCTATTTTGCGGTTTCTTCGGGAAAACCGTGGTCTGTCCCCTATTTTCGGAGTGAGACCTAATGGCAGTCGGCAAAGAAATCCGCACCAAGATCAAAAGCGTCAAGAACACGCAAAAGATCACCAAGGCCATGGAAATGGTTTCGGCCAGCAAGATGCGCAAGACCCAGGACCGAATGGAGCGGGCGCGTCCGTATGCCAAACGCATACGCAGCGTGATCGGCCATATCTCGCAGGCGAATCCGGACTATAAACACCCGTTTTTGGTTGAACGCGAAATCAAGCGCATTGGTGCCATCATTATTACGACCGATCGCGGTTTGTGCGGCGGTCTTAATACCGGTTTGTTTCGCCGCGTTCTGACGGACTTGCAGGAGTGGCAGGACAAGGACGTAGAGATCGATTTGTGTTTGATCGGTTCGAAGGGCGTGAGTTTCTTTCGTCGTCTCGGCATGAACATCGTTGCACAGACGACACACCTCGGTGATCGTCCCCGTGTTTCCGATTTGATCGGCACGGTCAAGATCATGCTAGATGCTTACAGTGAAGGTCGGATCGATCGCCTGTTCCTGATGTTTAACGACTTCCACAATACGATGTCGCAGGAGCCGCATATCGAGACTTTGTTACCGGTTGAACCGATCGACAAAGAAGAATTACAGGAACACTGGGATTACATTTACGAGCCGGACTCACGCGAACTGCTCGAAGGCGTTTTGATGCGTTACGTGGAGGCGAGCGTCTATCGTGGCGCATTGGAGAACATCGCATCGGAACAGGCGGCGCGTATGGTGGCAATGAAGGCCGCCACCGATAACGCCGGTGAGATCATTAACGACCTGCAACTGATCTACAACAAGGCCCGCCAGGCCGCGATCACGCAGGAAATTTCAGAAATTGTGGGCGGTGCGGCGGCAGTCTAAGGCCGTTTTTCGCAAGTTTTACGAGTACAGGGGCATGAAATGAGCGACGGTAAAACCGTACAGATTATTGGCGCAGTGGTCGATGTGGAGTTTCCACGTGATGCCATCCCCGGCATTTACGATGCCTTGGTGCTGGAAGATTCCGGTGTCACGCTGGAGGTGCAGCAGCAACTTGGCGATGGCATCGTACGTTGCATCGCGATGGGCTCCAGTGAGGGCTTGCAACGTGGTGTCGGTGTGCGCAATACCGGTAAGCCAATCAGCGTCCCGGTGGGCAAGGGCACACTGGGTCGCATTATGGATGTGCTCGGTAAACCAATCGATAACGCAGGCGCTATCGATGCTGAAAAACTGATGCCCATCCATCGCACTCCACCGAGTTATGAAGACCAATCGACCGAAACCGAAACGCTGGAAACCGGTATCAAGGTTATCGATTTGATCATGCCGATTGCCAAGGGCGGCAAGGTTGGCTTGTTCGGCGGCGCCGGCGTCGGCAAGACCGTCACGCTGATGGAATTGATTCGCAACATCGCTATCGAACACTCGGGTTACTCAGTGTTTGCCGGTGTCGGCGAGCGCACCCGTGAGGGTAACGACTTCTATCATGAGATGAAGGAAGCCGATGTGCTTAACAAGGTGGCACTGGTTTATGGCCAGATGAACGAGCCACCGGGTAACCGTCTGCGTGTCGCGCTGACCGGTCTGACAGTCTCAGAAGAGTTCCGCGACGAAGGCAACGATGTGCTGATGTTTGTCGACAATATCTATCGTTACACCCTCGCGGGCACCGAAGTCTCGGCGCTACTCGGTCGCATGCCATCTGCGGTGGGTTATCAGCCCACACTGGCCGAGGAAATGGGCGCTCTGCAGGAACGCATTACGTCGACCAAGACCGGATCGATTACGTCGTTTCAGGCTGTGTACGTACCGGCTGACGATTTGACCGATCCCTCACCGGCAACGACATTCGCTCACCTTGATGCCACGCTGGTGTTGTCACGTAACATCGCAGAGCTGGGTATTTATCCGGCGGTGGATCCGCTGGACTCGACCAGTCGTTTGTTGGATCCGAACCTGATCGGTGTCGAACACTATGAATGTGCTCGTTCTGTGCAGGGCGTGCTGCAACGATACAAAGAGCTAATGGACATCATTGCCATTCTCGGTATGGACGAGTTGTCCGAAGATGACAAGCTCGTTGTCGGGCGTGCGAGAAAGGTCCAGAGATTCCTGTCACAGCCTTTCTTCGTCGCCGAGACCTTTACTGGCGCAACCGGCAAATACGTTTCGGTCAAAGATACGATCAGGGGCTTCAAAGGTATCGTCGATGGCGAGTACGATCACTTGCCCGAACAAGCTTTCTACATGGTCGGTGGTATCGAAGAAGCTGTCGAAAAAGCCAAGACGATGCAGTAGCTCATATCGATGTCAAAAATTCATGTCGACATAGTCAGCGCCGAAGGGGAAATTTATGCCGGAGAGGCCGCGATGGTATTCGCGCCGGCCAGACTCGGCGATATCGGTATAGCCCCAAGACACGCACCTTTGCTTACCAGCTTGCGACCCGGTGAAATCCGGGTGCAACCTGCCGATGGCGGTGAAGAGGAATTTTTCTTTGTCTCCGGCGGCATGCTTGAGGTGCAGCCGCACCTGGTCACGGTTCTGGCCGACACTGCATTGCGTGCTCATGACCTCGATGAAGCCGCGGCGCTGGAAGCCAAGCGCCGAGCAGAAGAGAGTTTGCGCGACCAGAAGGACGAGGTCGATCTTGCCGTTGCCCAGTCGGAACTGATCGAGGCTGCGGCCATGCTCCAGGCCATCCAGAAACTCCGCAAACGACGCCGCTAACCGAGACTTATGCCCTCCCCCCTTTTTCGTAGGAGCGGCTTCCAGCCGCGATTGCGTTAGAATCCTGTCTGGTCTGAGGATCCTCTATGCCGCTGAGTATCGTAATTCTGGCCGCCGGCCAGGGCACCCGCATGCATTCAAACCTGCCAAAGGTGCTGCAGCCATTGGCTGGACGGCCGATGCTGGCGCATGTGCTCGAGACCTGTGCGCAATTAAATGCAAACGAGACTCACGTGGTCATCGGCCATGGCGCCGAAGCGGTCAGGGAGACCTTCGCCGATCACGACATTCGCTGGGTCGAACAGGCAAAACAGCTCGGTACCGGGCATGCTGTCGCCCAGGCCTTGCCGGCAATTTCTGACAAGAACACTGCGCTGGTTTTGTATGGTGATGTTCCCCTGGTCCGCGCCGAAACCCTGCAGACACTCATCAAGGCTGCTGGCCCCGCCGGTCTTGCAGTGCTGACCGCCAGTTTGGAAGATCCTGCCGGTTACGGGCGTATCGTACGCGACAGTAAGGGCCGCGTTACAAAAATCATTGAAGAAAAAGATGCGACCAAAGCCGAGCGTGCGATTTCCGAGATCAACACAGGTTTGATTGCTTGTCGAGCCCACTTCTTGAAAACATGGATCGCGAAACTTTCCGACGACAATGCACAGGGCGAGTATTACCTGACCGATATCATCGGCATGGCAGTAAAGGATGGAGTAGCCGTGCATACCAGCCAGCCAGACTCGGTCGTAGAGACACTTGGTATTAACGACAGACGCCAGCTTGCACAGGTGGAAGCGGCTCTGCGTCAGCGAAATGCCAACGCATTACTCGATGCTGGTGTTACGCTGGTCGATCCATTGCGTGTTGATGTCCGTGGCCGGCTTGAGTGCGGCCACGATGTCACGATAGATATAAACGTCGTCTTCGAAGGCAACGTAAAACTGGATGACAATGTCTCGATAGGGCCCAACTGTTATATCCGCGATTCACAGATCGAACAGGATTGCCAGGTGTTGCCCAACACGCTCATCGATAGCGCGCATATCGGGCCGCGTTCCCAGATCGGCCCGTTCGCACGCTTGCGGCCCGAGACTTTTGTCGGCAGCGAAGTAAAAGTAGGTAATTTTGTCGAAGTTAAAAAGAGTGCGATCGGCAAGGGCAGCAAAGTCAGCCATTTAAGTTATATTGGCGATGCGAAAATCGGCAAAGACGTCAACGTCGGTGCCGGGACGATTACCTGTAACTACGATGGCGTCAACAAGCATCGCACGGTAATTGGTGACAACGTATTTGTCGGTTCGGGCACAAATCTCGTCGCCCCGGTCAAGGTGGGCGCCGATGCCACGATCGGGGCCGGGTCGACTATTACCAAGGACGCACCCGAGGGTGAGCTGACTGTAGCCAGGGTCCGGCAGTCCTCCGTAAAAGGCTGGAAAAAGCCCGAGAAAAAGGCAAAATGAGAACTGTGCCGTGGCCACTATTCTGTTCCGGCTTCAGGATAGTGTGTAGCGAAGCAGAGATCCGAATATGTGCGGAATAGTAGGAGCCGTAGCCGAACGTAATGTCATCCCCGTCCTGATGGAGGGGTTGCGTCGTCTGGAATACCGCGGCTATGACTCAGCCGGACTGGCGGCAACCAATGGCAGCGACAAGCTCATGCGTGTGCGTGCGGTCGGTAAGGTGCAAAAACTGCAGGACGCACTCGACGCAAACCCCATTTTCGCGCATCGTGGCATCGCCCACACTCGATGGGCTACGCACGGCATACCGAGCGAAGTCAATGCGCACCCGCATTTTTCCGACGACCGCATCGCTCTCGTACACAACGGCATAATTGAAAACTACGAAGAGCTGAGAGTCGAACTGATCAGTGCGGGATACGAGTTCCATTCCGAGACCGATACCGAAGTTGTCGCGCACCGTATTAGCCACCACTTGCAAAACGCCAAATCCTTGACCGACGCCGTGGCGATGACCGTCGCGGAACTTGAAGGCGCGTACGCGCTGGCAGTGATGAGCAACGACGATCCCGACTGTATCGTTGTCGCGCGTGCCGGTTGTCCGGTCGTACTCGGTGTGGGCGACGGTGAAAATTTTGTTGCCTCGGATGTCACCGCGCTGCTACCGGTAACAAAGAATTTTATCGCCCTGGAAGAGGGTGATCTGGCCGAAATACGCCGGGACGCGGTTCATATTTTGGACAGCAATCGTAATAGGGTCGAGCGGCCAGTATTTGAAAGCCAAATCAGCGCCGATGCTGTTGAACGAGGGCAATATCCCCACTACATGCTCAAGGAAATACACGAGCAGCCACAAGCCGTGGCTGAGACGTTGGAAGAACGCATCGCGAACGGCAAAGTACTTGATGCCGCTTTCGGCCCAGGCGCCGCAACCCTGCTCGAACAAGTGAAAGTCGTGCATATCGTCGCCTGCGGGACCAGCTATCATGCCGGTGCGGTCGCCCGTTATAACATTGAGCGGTTATGCGGGCTGCCATGCTACGTGGAAGTCGCCAGCGAATACCGTTATCGCCAGCCGGTCGTCAAAAAGGGAACGCTGTTCCTGACAATTTCGCAATCCGGTGAGACGGCCGATACGCTCGCTGCGCTACGCATTGCCAAAGAACTGGATTACCTGACGACCTTTGCTATTTGCAATGTGCCGGAGAGTTCCCTCGTTCGTGAGTCGGGTCTAGTATTAATGACACGAGCAGGACCGGAAATCGGTGTTGCCTCAACCAAGGCCTTCACTACGCAGTTGGCCGCGTTAAGCCTGCTAACCTTGGCGCTTGCTCGTCGCAACGGCTTGGGTGAAGACGATGAGAAAAAGCTCACGAAACTGATACAGCATGTGCCTGCTTTGCTGGAATCGGCATTAACGCTCGATGGCACTATCAAGAAACTCGCAGAGCGTTTCGCCGACAAGCATCACGCTCTTTTCCTGGGTCGCGGAACGCAATACCCCATTGCCATGGAAGGCGCGCTAAAACTCAAGGAAATTTCCTACATCCACGCCGAGGCGTACCCCGCGGGTGAGTTGAAACACGGTCCGCTTGCACTAGTCGATGCCGACATGCCCGTCATCGCCGTTGCACCCGACAATGCCCTGCTGGAAAAACTGAAATCCAACCTACAGGAAGTTCGTGCGCGGGGCGGGCAACTCATCGTGTTTACCGACCCCAATACCGGTTTTGAAGAAGACGAACAAACGACTGTCATCACTTTGTCCGAAGCCGTCTCCAATTCACAGGCGCCACTGGTCTATACCGTGTTGCTACAGTTACTCGCGTATCACGTCGCCGTACTGAAAGGCACCGACATCGACCAGCCCCGCAACCTCGCCAAGTCCGTCACGGTGGAATAGTTCACAACAGCAAATTTGCGGTTTGGTCCTTGATAATAAAGTTTTGAATTAGCTAATAAAGATTCCCGGACCATCACTCAGGGCGCTATCGCGATTTCTGGGCGAGGCTTGGACTTATTGTGAGTGTCCCGATCAGTTAGTGAGTGTCCTGATCAGTTCGTTGCAAACGACAATACGACACCGAACCCTTACAGCGTAATCGGTGGTTTGAGGCCCGACACGAGCAGCCGGCTCAGGAAGTCGACCAGCCCCAGCTGAACGATCAGGCTCGCGAGTACCATCGACGCGGTATTGAGGATCAGGGCATTGACGAATAGCAGCAACAGGCTGCGTAACACAGGCGGGCGCGTGGTGCCGTAGAATCCATATAAGGCCCACAGCGTATAGAACCACTGCAGCGTGATCAGGATGCCAACCCCGGTCATGGTCTCCACCCACCGGGTTACCGCAAACAGAAAACTGAGCCATGTGACGTGGCCGAAAGCGTACAGGCAGAACACATAGCTCTCGGCGGTAGACCGGCCAGAAGCGCGGAACAGCCTGGTCTGCAGCAGCGCGACCACGTAGAGCGTCAGGAATAGCAGGTAGGCCAGCAGGCCATGGATGATCTGGAACAGTTGCTGCTCCAGCGCCGTGCGGGCCGGTGTCCCCGGGAGTTCGATCGAAATCTCCAGGAGGTTGATGGCAAGCGCATACGCAGTGACGGCGATGAAACAGTATTTGACCGGATGCGTGTAGGGTAGCTGGCGTCCGTCTACGTAGTCCCGTGGCACCGAACCCGGCTTCGTACTGAGCCGCAGGAAGGTATGCAGGAAGCCGCGGTCGACATCGATCAGCGAGCCCAGCGCACTGCCGAGGAGGTGACCGAATGTCAATCGCTGCGCGCGCGGCTGCCCGCAGGCCCGGCAGAACTTGCCGGCGCACTCCTCACCGCAATTTTTGCAGGGTGTCGGGTCCATCAGTCACTCGCTACGCCAGTCCGGATGTGCAGTATAAGGGAGGGCAGGACCGAGGTTCTCATTGACTAGTCTCGGCTACTGATCGGTGATCGCTGGTCCGTAAAGGACAGGGGTCACGTCTACGCATTACGCTTTTTGGTGATGTGGTAGCCAGCCCGATTCGCTGGCCATGGCACGGTCGCCCAACGCAACACCGGTCGTCTGCTTGTGCCGGTTGGCGTCAGTCGCTGGTTCCAGGGAAGTGCTTTTTAAACGACGAGACGCCAAGCGGACGTCTGAAACACGTTACCACGGTAACCTGAAGCCACCGCAAGCGGTTGATTCAAAACTTTGGTCCTCCGAGTACTAACAGAAGCCGCGAGTATGGGGTCAAAATTCAAAACTATCGAATCGCTTTGTTAGCGGCAAGGACACCGGAGGAACAAGCGCCCACACATTCCGATACGCGAGGTTCAAAGTCTCCATAAATGATGTCCGTGCAGGGGGTCGGGCCGGCGTCGGACCGGTCGGCAAAAGGCTGATGTGGGAGCCGCTACCTGCCATAGAACCACGATCGTGGCACCCGATTGGCCACATCCGCGATCTCCGCGCATCCAAACTACCTGAAAAAAAAGGGGGGACGGACAAAAACCTTGACCGGCAGCGCCGCATCCCGGAAGGTATCGGTCCTTTTACCCGCGGGAGAGATGTGTGGCTCCTTCTCGATCAAGCAATGCAGGGCGTGGATATCTGGTACCCATCGGTGGTGCCGAGGAGAAACTGCGTAACCCGGAGATCCTGAATCGTTTCGTCGAGATTTGCGGTGGCGCCGAACCGGCGCGTATTGCCATCATCCCGACGGCCTCAGAGCTCGAAGACACCGGACGAAACTACGAAAAGTTGTTTCGCGATCTCGGGGTGAGTCACGCTATGGTGTTGCCGATCACCACGCGCGCGGATTGCGAGGACGATAAATACACCGAGTATCTGGAGCGCGCCACGGGCATATTCATGACTGGTGGCAATCAATTGCGTTTGTCCACAACGCTCGGTGGCACGCGCGTGGCCCAACTCATACGCCATCGCAATGCAGCCGGTACGCACATAGCCGGCACGTCTGCCGGTGCTGCATTCATGTCAGAGCATATGATCGCCGGTGGTGCAGAGGGCAGTACACCCAGTCCCGACAAGGTGACGCTGGCTCCCGGCCTAGGACTTACGAATAATTTCATTATCGATCAGCATTTTCGCCAACGTGACCGGCTCGGCCGTCTGTTGACGGCGCTGGCGTACAACCCATTTGCGGTCGGTATAGGACTCGACGAAGACACCGCTGCGTTCATTCAACCCGGCGATTCGCTGGAGGTAGTCGGTTCCGGTGGTATAACTATTGTCGATCCGTCGGATCTGCAACATTCTTCCATGGACCTTGCATCGCGTGGCGAACCGGTCAGTCTGATCGGGGTGCGACTGCACATACTCGTGCAGGGCGGTACTTTCGACATCACCACCCGAACCGCGATGCCCTGATAGCGTGACACTATGAAAATACTCTCGACGAATGTCTACGTAGGACCCAATTTCTACGCCCACTTTCCGGTTATACGCCACATCATCGATCTCGGTGTGCTCGAAGACTGGCCGACTGGCCGGCTTGGCGGTGATTTTAATGATCGTCTGCTCGAGTTTTTACCGGGACTACAGGATCACGGCTGTTCCTATGGCGAACCAGGCGGTTTTGTACGCCGGCTAACCGAGGACGAAGGCACCTGGCTTGGTCACGTCATGGAGCATGTCGCAATCGAGCTGCAAAACGTCGCCGGTTCACCAGTCACCTTTGGCAAGACCCGCTCGACGGGCGAACCGGGTCAATACTTCATGGTGTTCCAATACAAGGATGCAGAGGTTGGCCGCGAAGCCAGCCGGCTCGCACTTGAGATTCTGCACCACCTGCTGCCAAAAGATCTGCGGCCCGATGACGCACCCGGAGACGACTGGGATTTTGATACCGAACGTGATCGCTTCATACGCTATACCCAGCGTCGAGCGTTAGGCCCGAGCACGGCTTCACTTGTGACCGCCGCCGAAGAACGCGGTATCCCGTGGATTCGTCTTGGTGACTACAGCCTGGTGCAATTCGGACACGGTCGTTATCAACAACGTATCTGGGCAACCACGACTGGACGCACCAGCAATATCGCCGTCGATCTCGCCTCGGACAAAGAAGAAACGAATCGTATTCTGCATGATCTTGGGCTCCCGGTGCCGATTCAACGTATCGTGCGCAGCAGTTCCGAAGCCAAGCGCGCGGCGCGGCGTATTGGATACCCGGTAGTCATCAAACCACTCAGCGCAAATCACGGTCGCGGGGTTTCCACGAATCTGACTGACGCAGACCAGATCGAAGTCGCTTTCGACAAAGCCAAAGAGCATCACAACAGTGTCATAGTCGAGAGTTTTATCACCGGTTTCGATCATCGTCTGCTCGTGGTCGATGGCAGTCTGGTTGCCGCCGCAAAACGCGTACCGGGTCATGTCGTTGGTGACGGTTCTCACACGATCGAACAACTGGTCGATGAGGTAAACCTGGATCCACGCCGCGGTGTGGGTCACGAAAAGGTCCTGACGCGACTCGAACTGGACCACCAGGCCGAGCGCTTGTTAGACAAACAGGGTTATGAACGGGCAACCGTGCCGGCCAACGATGAGATCGTATATCTGCGCACGACGGCGAACCTGTCTACCGGCGGCACCGCCATCGATGTGACCGACGTAATCCATCCGGATAATCGCGAAATGGCAGAGCGGGCGATTAAGGGCATCGGGCTGGATATCGGTGGTGTGGATTTTCTGACTGACGACATCACGCAGTCCTACCACGAGAATGGTGGTGCTATCTGTGAAGTCAATGCCGGCCCGGGTTTTCGCATGCATGTTGCGCCTAGCGAAGGCACACCACGCGATGTCGCAGGTCCGGTGATCGACATGCTTTTCCCAGCAGATACGCCGACCCGCATCCCCATCGCGGCGATTACCGGTACCAACGGCAAGACTACGACGTCGCGCATGCTCGCACATATCCTCAAGCTCAATGGTCACACCGTTGGATTGACCAGCACCGATGGGCTCTATGTCGACGGCCAGCTCACAGTGGAAGGCGACATGACCGGTCCGGTATCGGCAGCAATGGCCTTGCGTGACCCCAGTGTCGATGCCGCGGTCATGGAAACCGCGCGTGGTGGTTTGCTGCGTGCCGGAATGGGCTACAGCCAATGCGATGTAGCGGCCTGCCTTAATGTGTCAGCGGATCATCTTGGGCTAAAGGGCATCGACACGCTGGAACAACTGGCAGAACTCAAGCGGGTACCGATCGAAGTGGCAACCGACGCGGCGATATTGAATGCCGACGATGAGCTATGTCTGCGTATGGCCGATTACACCCAGGCCGAACATCTTTGTTATGTGACCATGAATCCACATCATGCGCTGGTGAAAGAACACATCCGAGCCGGTGGACGTGGAGTCGTTCTCGAGGAAGGCATGAACGGCCACATGATCACGATATACGACTCGGAGAGTCATATCCCGTTGCTTTGGACTCATCTGATCCCGGCCACTATCGAAGGTCGCGCGATGCACAACGTGCAAAATGCGATGTTCGCGGCGGGATTAGCGTATTCGATGGGCGTGAGTCTCGAGAATATCCGCCACGGTCTGCGCACCTTTGATACGACGTTCTTCCAGGCGCCTGGCCGCATGAATATCTACACCGAGCACCCCTTCAAGGTGATACTCGATTACGCGCACAACGCCGCTGCCGTCAAAGCCATGTGCGATCTGGTCGATCGTTTCGAAGTCGATGGGCAGCGCATCGTCGTTCTGTCCGCGCCGGGCGATCGCCGCGATGAAGATATCCAGCAGATTGCCAAGCACGCAGCCGGTCATTTTGATTACTACATCTGTCGCCAGGATGATGGCCTGCGTGGACGTCAGTCGGGCGATATCCCGCGCATGCTTCGTGCCACGCTGCTTGAAAACGGTGTCAATGAAAATCAGATAGAGATCATCAAAGACGAGTCCGAGGCAACCGACGCGGCGCTCAACAAAGCGGCTACAGGCGATTTGGTGCTGATACTTGGAGACAACATCAAGCGGACCTGGAAACAGATCATCTACTTTGGTAGTGACCGCACAACGTCGGACGACCTGACGCCCGTTGTCAAGACACCACCACCGGACGACGTTGAGGAGTTCCGCATCGATGAGAGTCTCGAGATTATTCGCGACGAACGTGGCGTGCGAATTGCGCGCGAACCCGAAGACAGCGACTAGTGGAACTGCTTGACAGCCGCCGGCTGACAGGGGCCAACGCAGTCTCTGATTGTGCCGGTGCTGTTATCGACGTCGCTGTCGACGAGAGTCAACTCGATACGGTCATATCAAAATGGCGTACAGAGATCCGTCGTGTACTCGACGCCGTCGGATGGCAGGACCAGCGCCTGTTTATACGTCGTTGTGAGGGTGGGGCGAGCCTTGCCATATCTGCACCCATCGATGCGCTCTATGCGGCAACTGAAGTTAACGAGTGGGCGTGGGCAACTGTCGCCGGACAGACTGACGAAGAATTGGACGCGGCAGAGAATCGTCTGCGTGACGCTATCAAAGAAGAATCCAATCCGGCTTTATTAGAACTCGAAGCCGCCGCACGCCAGCACAGGCAGGTATTTTTAAGCGACGATGACGAGGCCTCGATCGGTCTGGGTACCGGTAGCGAAACCTGGTCCGTGCGGGAATTACCGGCACCCGATACGGTTGATTGGCAGCGGCTACACGATATTCCGGTCGGACTCATAACCGGTACCAATGGCAAGACCACATCGGCGCGACTGGCGTCTGCGGTCGCACGTGCGGCGGGTCTACATGTGGGATTTAGTTCAACGGATGGGCTTGTCGTGGACGAACAGCTCATCGAGCCCGGAGACTTTGCCGGACCTGGCGGCGCCCGCACTACCTTGCGTCACAAACAAGTAGAGATTGCGATACTCGAAACAGCGCGTGGCGGGTTGTTACGCCGTGGTATAGGCGTGCCACGGGCGCAGGCCGCGTTGATCACGCGAATTGCGCGAGATCACATCGGCGATTTTGGCTCGCGCAACCTCGACGAACTGCTCGATGCGAAATGGGTGGTGACCCGTGCGCTCGGAGCCGACGGAAGACTAGTGCTCAACGCGGATGATCGGTTGCTGGTCGCGCGCGCGGAACAGTCGCCTGCCCCGGTCGTGTTCTTTTCACTGGATACAAACAATCCGGTTATCCACCGGCATGTCGATACCGGCGGCGAAGCCTGGGCGTACGATGGCGAGTCTTTGTCGGTCGCCCGGGACGGTCAGTGGCGGCAAGTCGTGCGCGCCGATGAGCTTCCACTAACACTCGGTGGTGCGGCGCGTCACAACATCGGCAACGCACTCGGGGTTGCTGCGTTGTGTGAGGCTCTCGGGATTGATCGCGACGCAATCGTGCGCGGCCTTAAGGCATTCAGTCCCGCGGAAAATCCCGGACGCGGAAACCTCTATGATGTCGGCGGGGTCAAAGTGCTGGTCGATTTCGCGCATAACCCCGATGCGTTCCGCGCTATCGTCGAACTGGCTTCAAACTTGTCTGCAAAAAGACGGTTGATTGCTTTCGGCGAGGCCGGTGATCGAACCGATGAGTTGATCTGCGATCTGGCAACAACGGCCTGGCAGCTCAAGCCCGACCGCGTCATCACGCTAGAGATAGAAAAATACGCACGGGGTCGAGAACGTGGGGAGATAGCGAAACTGCTGCACGAACGGTTCTTAGCTTTAGGTGCCGGCAAGACGCAGTTGCAGCATCATGAAACCGAGATTGGCGCACTTAAGGACGCACTTAACTGGGCAGAGCCCGGCGATCTGGTAATCATGCTCTCGCTGGCCGAGCAGGAAGCGGTGCTGGCGCACCTCCAGAATCAGACCCCGCCGCATTAAGCTTTGGGAAAGGATCGCGGCAGGATGCCGCTCCTACGGGATCTTCCCCTACCCCTCCTGGAGAGGACAGGGACAGCACTCCCACATTCTCTGTGGACGCGATAGACTTCGGTTCATCCAATGACCTAAAACTCCAAGCGCGGGAGCGAATCCCGTTGCCATACTTCGTACAGATCTGTGGGGATAATCATGAAGAGACTGTTATCGGCTGTAATTGCAATGTGTCTGCCGCTAAGCGGGCTGGCAGACGAGGGCATGTGGACGATCGATAATTTTCCATCAGCCACGGTGGCGAAAAAGTATGACGTCAACGTCGACGAGCAATGGCTCCGCTCCGCGCAACTTGCGACGACTCGTCTGGAAAACGGTTGCACCGGCTCATTCGCTTCTGCCGATGGCCTGGTTCTGACCAACAACCACTGCACGTGGGGTTGTATTCGTAATCTCAGCACGGATGATCGCAATCTGTCGAACGAAGGCTTCAACGCAAGGAACCGGGACGAGGAACTGCAATGCCCTGGGCAGCAAATATCCGTTCTGACTGACATGGAAGAAGTCACCAACCAGATAGCCCGCGCTACGGGTGGGATGCCGGATGCCGAAGCCAACAAGGCACGCAAAGCAGCGCTGACGAACCTGGAATCGGCCTGCGAAGATGAGTCGGATGGTGGTTTGAACTGCGAGGCCGTCACGCTTTACAACGGCGGCCAGTATTTTATTTACAAATACAAGCGTTACACCGACGTCAGACTGGTTTTCGCGCCGGAACTCGATATCGCCGCATTCGGTGGCGACCCGGATAACTTCAATTTTCCGCGCTGGTGTCTCGACATGTCGTTCCTGCGCGTATACGAAGACGGTAAACCCGCTCAAACGCCCAATTACTTGCGATGGAGAAAAGGCGGACCTTCGTCCGGCGATCCCGTGTTCATCACCGGTCACCCGGGCTCAACGGATCGTTCCCTGACGATGTCGCAGTTACGCATGCTGCGTGACGCGCAGTACCCGCTGTGGCTACTGCGCTATTCCGAGTTGCGTGGTCGCATGCTGGCCTGGCAGGACACCAGCCCGGAAGCTGCACGGACCGTGCAGCAACGAATACTGAATCTGGAGAATGGCATCAAGGTACGCCGCAATCAGCTTAAGGCCCTACAGAATGACGAAAAGATGGCAGAGAAAGCGGCACAAGAAGTGTCGCTCAAGGCGACTGTTAACCGCAAGCGCAAGCTGCGAAACAAGTACGGCGACGCCTGGAACCTGATCGATGGTGCAATGACGACCTATCGCACTTTTTACGAAGAGCATTTGTTTGTCGAGCTCGGTGCCGCGTTTTATGGTGATCTGTTTAACTATGCCAGAACTATTGTTCGCGGTACTGCAGAACGCGAGCTGCCGAATGAAGATCGTATCAGAGCCTATACGGAAACTGCATTACCGGCTGTCGAACAGGGATTATTCGCTGCCCGTCCGATCGATCGTGAATTTGAAAAACTCGGGCTCACGTTCTCACTGGACAAATTGCGAGAGTGGCTGGGTCCCGATAGCGAGTACGTGCATCTGGTTCTGGCCAAGGAATCGCCCAAGGCCATGGCGGCCAGACTGGTGGACGGTACGAGGCTTGACGATGCCGATGTCCGCAAAGCGTTATGGGAGGGGGGTACCGATGCCGTCAAAGCCAGCGATGACCCACTGATTGAGTTGGCGTTGCGTATTGATGACGACGCGCGGGCGCTGCGCACGCGCTACGAAGACGAAGTAGAGGCGCCGCGGATTCGTGGTGAGGAAATGATCGCCGACGCGCGGTTTGGCGTATACGGCACGGATACATATCCGGACGCAACATTCACGCTGCGTGTGACGTATGGCGCCGTTGAAGGCTGGCAGGAAAAAGGCGCCATGGTCAATCCCTTCACACGGGCAGAGCGCTTGTTTGAGCGAGCTACCGGGGAGCACCCGTTCGCATTGCCCGCTTCCTGGGTGGGTCATCGCGAAGCTTTGAATCTTGATACGCCGTTTAATTTCGTCGCCACGACGGATATTACCGGCGGCAATTCCGGCAGTCCGATGCTGGCCGCAGACGGTGCGCTGGTTGGTCTCGCTTTCGACGGCAATATTCATTCGATCGCGGGTGGCTACTGGTTCGACTCGACCGATAACCGTACGGTCGGTGTAAATACGGCAATTATTCTCGAGGCACTCGACAAGGTCTACGAAGCGGATCACCTGGTCGATGAGTTGACCGTAGTCGAATAACTCGGAGGGGCTTAGGCGAAATGAAAATATTAAGAAGAGTGATTTTGGTCTTGCTGATTCTATTAGGCATAGCCTCAGGGATATCAAAGATCATGCAAACTCCACAGGAAATGGAATTCTTCCAGGGTGTGATGGGGTTTAGCGCGAATACGATTGTTCTGTTTGGGGTGGCGCAGTTAGCCGGAGCCGCGTTGCTTGTTTTTCAAAAAACGAGAATAGTTGGCGCATTAATACTGGCAATGACTCTGCTTATATCCACGATCATTATCTTTATGGCTGGAAAAATCGGTTTCGGATTCTTCTCCATTTTGCCGATCCTTATGGCAGGTGTTGTTATTAACGATAGCGTTAAGGCAAGCATGACTACCGTTTAACCTGCGGCGATATGGCATTGCAGAGTGAACTGATATAGCGATCTGCAGGAACTGGTTGCCGGGTTGTTGTATCAAGTCCAATCCGACACCTTTTCCGAACTCTCCTCGTCAGGGAATGGAAAATATTAGCGTCCCGTACTACGGTGGAGCCGGAGACGGAGCTAAATGAGGAGGGATTACTTGGCACCAACACGTTCCAGATGGGCTCGTTATTTCGATGAATTGAAGCGGCGCAAGGTGCTGCAGGCCGCCGCGGCTTATGCCATCGTGGCGTGGATTCTCCTGCAAGTTGCCGAGGTCACCTTCGAGCCGCTGCATTTCCCCGACTGGGCATTAACGGTGCTCGTGGTGTTGGTGATCGTGGGCTTCCCCATTGCGATGGTACTCGCCTGGTTTTTTGATCTCACATTGCACGGATTCAGGAAAGACGCGGCCCCTGCGCTGCAATCCGCTGGGCCGAACACCGCCGCTCAGACAGCGACGTTACCCACCGGACCTTCCGTCGCGGTGCTCGCATTTGAGGACATGAGTCCGGAAAAGGATCAGGAATATCTCTGCGATGGCATTGCCGAAGAGATATTGAACCGGCTGGCGCAGATCGAAGCGTTGGGGGTCGCCTCGCGCACCTCGTCGTTTCGCTTCAAAGGGCAGCCGACGGATGTCAGCAGTATCGGGTTACAGCTGAATGTTGCCACGGTGCTCGAAGGCAGTGTGCGCAAGGCTGGTGATGATCTGCGTATCACAACGCAGTTGATTAATGCCGAGGATGGTTACCACCTCTGGGCACACAGTTATGACCGCAAGCTGGAACATATTTTCGAAATTCAGGATGAGATCGCAACCCATGTTGCCGAGGCGCTGGAAGTAACGCTGCGCGCCGGTCCCAACGAAGAAAGCTTTACAACCAGCGATGCACAGGCATACGACTATTATCTGAAAGGCGTACATTACTTTCACCGTTGGGGCTTGCGGAATGTACGCTACGCCGTCGATATGTTTGGCAAGGCGGTGGAAATTGATCCGGCGTTTGCCCGTGCCTGGGCGGCACTCGCAGACAGCTATGCCATGGCTTGTATGTATTGGAATGCCACCGACGACAATCTCGCCGGCGCTGATACTGCCAGCATGAAGGCGCTGGAGTTGTTACCGGGTCTGGCTGAATCGCATGTCTCCCGCGGTTTGAGCCATTTTGTGCACGGCGACGACCGCGAGGCGATCGCGGAGTTTGAGACTGCCTTGCGTCTTAACCCGGAGTTGTTCGAGGCTAACTATTTCTATGGCCGGATTCGCTTCCAACGTGCCGAACTCAATCGGGCTGCAGAATTGTTCGAAAGCGCGCAACGGATTCGCCCGGATGATTTCCAGGCACCGATCCTGTTGCGTCAGGTATATCGCAGCCTGGGACGTGAGGATGAAGCCTTGGCCGCCGCCACTCGCGGGGTCATACGGGCCGAACGGCATCTGGAACTCAATCCTGACGATACCCGTGCGCTCAACCTGGGATGCGCCGGGCTGATTGAACAGGGCGACAAGGACAAGGCGATGCAATGGGCTCGGCGGTCGCTGGCAATCGACGGTGATAATGCCGATACCTTGTATAACATCGCTTGTACTTATGCTTTGGCCGGGGAACCCGGTGAGGCATTGGATTGTCTGGAGCGAGCCCGTTTGCGTGGTATGTCGATTGCTGAGTGGGCAGAGAATGATTCGGATCTGGCTTCACTCCACGATGATCCTCGCTTCCTTGCATTGATGGATCGCTTCAAGCAGGAACCGACTACAAGTTTCGACTGACTCTATTATGGGTCTATGAACCAAAGCTGCCAGTGCCGCAATGCGCAAAGCATCATCGACCCGGAGATATGATTAATGCGAAAACGCGCGTTTGTCGACATAGCGATCTTGGGGCTTGTGTTCTGGAGTGTCTGGTCGCTGCGGTTCGCCGGAGTCGAGAAAGTCGGTTTCTGGACCATATTGGCGGCCGTGGGCGCCGGCGCGGTGTTGATAACAATGCAAAAGGAGAACTGGCGCGACTTTGGTTTGCGTGCTGGCGGTGATGCGCGTTTCGTATTGAGTCGGGCCGCCGAGTTCTCAATTCTGACGCTCGCGACCGGTTTTGCGGTCATTGGCCTTGCGACAGCGTTTGGCTATCCACCGAGTCAATCCGCTGTACTCACGCAACAACCGGAAACTCTCCCCGGATTTCTTCTCGACATCGTTTTTGGCGTCTGGATCGGCGCGGCCATAGGCGAAGAACTCTTCTTCCGCGGAATATTGCTGACCAAATTTACGACCTTATTTGGTGGTGGACGCCGGGCGGTGGTGCTGGCAGTTGTTGCACAAGCCATCTGGTTTGGCGCCGGCCACATTACGCAAGGCGTCAGCGGCATGATTATGGTGGGCATCATCGGCGTTGTTGTCGGTACCTATTTCGTCACGCGCGGACGCCGCGCTCTAATTCCCCTAATGATCGGTCATGGATTTGTCGATACAGTGTCTCAGACGATGTACTTCTTCAGTTGACAGGAAGCTTCGCCGAGCAGCGCGCGTGACGCCTCGCAATCCCGCAGTTGTTTTGCAGAAATGACACTGCGCCGCGATCTCTGAGTAGCTTAACTTTACTGAGCGTTGCGGCAATTACGCATATACAACGCGTTCTCTATGGTCTATGGGTACTATTGGTAGGAGGGATTCTCAGTGCCGGGCGTGCCTACTGATTTCAACCAGGACGCTTGAGCGGCTGGAACACATGAAAGTCTCAAAAGCCTTGTTCAGCACCGGCGAACCGGCCTACGCTGTCGATCACAGTGGCGTAATCGTAAGCTGGAACCCGGCCGCCGAGCAGGCGTTTGGATACAAGGAACGAGAAGCTGTGGGCCAGCAATGCTGGGAACTCCTGGCAGGCCAGGACCTGTTTGGTAACCAGTACTGCTGCTCGGGTTGTCCGCTGCAGGAGATGGCATTTCGTCACAAGTCCGTCAAAAGTAGCAAAATAGTCTTTCGGACGGCCGCCAACGAGCTGAAGCAATTTAGTGTGACCACGCTGGTCATTTATGACGGGCCTGGTGAAGAATTGATGGTGCATTTATGTCGCCCAGAATGCGAAGTGGGCGAAGGCTGTACCACAATGAACTGCGCCGGCCAGCCGACCAGCAATCAGGAGCGTGGCAATCTAACCGATAGAGAAAAGGAAGTGCTCGATTTGCTCTCCCAGGGACAGAGTACGCAGGAGATGGCTTCGACCATGTGCATCAGCACCGCAACCGTTCGTAATCACACCCAACACATCATCCACAAGTTAAATGTGCACAGCCGCGCCGCGGCGGTAAACCTGGGTCAGAAACTGGGCCTCATCTAGACCGCCGCCCCCCGAATCATATGATTCATCTGCATCAGGGCAGTGATGCAGATTGCTCAGCTGACTCGAAAGAACCCCGTGTAATGCAGCTTGGTTCAGGTGATGCATTTGCATCATGGGAATGACGTACTTGGCTCATATGCCCGCGAACCCGGGCCTCCTATGCTTGGGTTTAAGAACTAAGAAGTAAGCATTGGGTGGCTGAACAGCGCCTGTCCCGTCGCCCCGGTCTTGGAAAGGTCCTGCAGGGAGAATGTGATGAATGTGCCCACCACAACACAAACCACCGCCATTGCTACGCTGCTCGCATGCATGGGCTTGTTTGGTTGTGATAACGATAATCATAATCGTGTAGTCGTTACGCCTTTACCGCCAGTTGCAAGCGCGATTGCGACATTATCAGCGCTGTCCGCAAGTGACGCGACGCTCAGCCCCGAGTTCAACCCGGCGACGACCAGTTACACCGCTACCGTGCCCAATAGCACCAGCAGCGTCGATGTCGTCGCGGTCACAACCGACAGCAATGCCGGTTTTACGATCAATGGTGGCAGCAATGCCACGGTTGCGCTAGCTGAGGGTGCTAACACCATCACTATCCTGGTGACGGCAGAAAATGGTACGTCGACGCAGAGCTATACGATGGGTATCACCCGGCAATCCTCAAGCTCAAACAATGCCAATCTCAGTAACCTGAGCTTAACGGGCGTCACATTGAATCCTGCATTCGACCCGGTGGTCTTTAGCTATACGTCAATGGTCATCTTTGCGGTCTCCAGTACGGCAGTAACGCCGACAGCGGAAGACCCCAATGCCACGATTACTGTCAACGGCACGGCGGTTGATTCAGGTACGGCCAGCGACCCGATTACGCTGAATGTAGGCAGCAACACAATCACCGTCCTGATGACGGCCGAGGACGGTACCACCAACCGGACCTACACCATCGAGGTGACCCGTCAGGCTGCGGCGGCTATCGCGCAGGAGGCCTATATCAAAGCATCAAATACCGACCCTACTGATATATTTGGAGGCAGCGCCATCGCCTTTTCGGATGACGGATCAACGATGGCCGTGGGGGCACTTAATGAACAAAGCGCCGCCACCGGCGTGAACGGCGATGAAACGGACAACAGCGCGTCGCGTGCCGGTGCGGTCTACGTGTTCACCCGCGACGGCGGGGGTGTCTGGACCCAGCAGGCCTATGTCAAAGCGTCCAACTCCGATGCCACTGATAATTTCGGAATTAGTGTCGCCCTGTCGAGCGACGGATCAACACTGGCCGTCGGGGCCCTATCTGAAGACAGCGCCGCCACCGGCGTGAATGGCGATGATACGGATAACAGCGCCGACAGGGCCGGTGCGGTTTATGTATATACGCGCGATGGCGTTGGAACCTGGACCCAGCAGGCCTATGTCAAAGCGTCCAATACCGACACGCGAGATCAATTTGGATTCAGCGTCAGTTTGGCGGGTGACGGATCAACACTGGCCGTCGGGGCAAATACTGAAGCCAGCTCCGCGACCGGCGTTAATGGCGATGGAGCTGACAACAGCGCATTCGGCGCTGGTGCGGTCTACGTCTTCACGCGCGACGGCGGCGGGGTCTGGACCCAGCAAGCCTACGTCAAAGCGTCCAACACTGATTTCAATGATCGGTTTGGGGGTAGCGTCGCGCTGGCGGGTGACGGGTTGACCCTGGCCGTCGGGGCCGAATCGGAGGACAGCAACGCCATCGGCGTGAACGGCGATGAATCGGACAATAGCGCAACGTCTGCTGGTGCGGCCTATGTGTTTACCCGCGATGGCGGGGGGGTGTGGACTCAGCAGGCCTACGTGAAGCCGTCCAACACCGACGGCTCAGATTTTTTTGCAGCGATTGGCCTGGCCCTGTCGGGCGATGGATCGACTTTGGCCGTCGGGGCCCAAGGGGAAGCCAGCAACGCCATCGGCGTGAATGGGAATGAGGTTGATAACACGCTAGAGGATGCCGGTGCGACTTATGTTTTCACCCGTGACACCGGAGGTGTCTGGACTCAGCAGGCCTATATAAAGGCATCCAATACCGATTCCGGTGATAGCTTTGGGATCCCCCTTGCTCTGGCGCGTGACGGATCGACATTGGCGGTCGGGGCTGTATCTGAAGACAGCGCCGCCACCGGCGTGAATGGCGATGAAGCTGATAACACGCTACAGAATGCCGGTGCGACTTATCTGTTCACCCGCAACGGCGGCGGTGTCTGGACCCAGCAGGCGTATGTCAAGGCATCCAATCCCGACAGCGGCGATTTCTTTGGGTTCGGTGTCGCCCTGTCGGGCGACGCCTCGACATTGGCCGCGGGAGCGGGCGGCGAAAACAGTGCCGCCACCGGCGTGAACGGCGATGAATCGGACAACAACGCAACGAGTTCTGGTGCGGTTTATGTTTTCCGGTAGCGCCATGGAGTGATTGAGAAGGGTGTCGCAGCAAATAACTAATCAACAGCGTCAACGTGCGTTGTTGTCCGTAACAGAAACAACCCCGCTTAGGCGGGGTTTTTCTTTTGGGCAGTGGAGCTTTTAATGGTCGGTTCCGATGGCGTTTAACGTCTCGAAAATCGGATCTCGAATCCTTCCGAGCCGCCGTCGCTGACGGTTACGATCAGGCGGTCGGGGCCGTCTCTTTGATAGACAATTTGCTTCGGAAAATCGTGGGTGGGATTGGCGAAGACAACGCGATCCGCTGTCGAGGCATCGGTCATGTGAAATGCGACCGGATATTCGTTGTGTGCAACCTTGGCAATGAAATAGATCTCGCCTTCCATACGCACCAGCCGCAGGGTTTCGGTGCTGACTTTGTCTTTCGACGTTGTGACACCTTTGCCCTCCAGCGTGTCGGCACTCACCGCGCGCCAGTGTTCGGTGATGGCACCGTCTTGGGCCTCCCAGTCGCCGACCAGCCAGTTCATCAGGCCATTGTTTGCGACTGAAGCACAGGACAGGCTCATTAGCATAAACAGAATCGCAAGTGTTGAATTACGCAAGGTCGGCTCCTCCTTAGGTTTCGACGAGTACCAGCGGCACGTACAGTTCTTCAGTGGTCAGGCCGCCATGCACGCCGATCAGGGCGCTGCGTTTCTCGCCGGGTAACTTATCCTGGATGATGAAATTGTCCTGCATCAGCAATGTTTGGCCACCGATGCGCTCTTTGAGTTTCGGGTGTGGCTTGCCCGGGCCGAACAATCCCATTTCCATCAGTTGCTTACTGGGAATAGCACAGGCGCTATCGGCCAGTTCCGCACCGACATAGGCTTCAAAAGCGCGTTCCTCACCCGCATGCACATAGCAATATGCGGCCCTGGGTTCGCCGCAAAGCGGTATATCCAGCATGGCGGTCAGCGGGACGTGATCTTCCAGGTTGATACGCGTTGCAGGCGTGGTATCGATAAAACCATGATCCGCCGTTAGCAGCACCAGCGTGTCGCTGTTGTCGAGGTCTGACAAAAGCTGTGCAAAGCCCGTATCAATTTCCCTGAAATGATTTCGGGTCTCGTCGCTGCCGACACCGTACTGATGTGCGACATGATCGAGGTCAGACCAATAGGCATAGATATATTTCTCCGCGCTGTCTGCATGGACTACGTCGGTGATATTTTTAAAAAACTGGTCGAGTCCGTCGTAGCCGTGAATTTTTGCACCGGCACTGAATGCCGTGTTAAACGGCGAATGGGCAATGCGTTTAGGGCTGATGACATGTGAATCGACGTCCAGCCGCGGATAGATTGGCCGCGCATCGAGCACAGTGGCCGGATCGAAACCGCGTGCCTGGAGCGACTCGTGTCCGCCTCGACTTCTGAATGGCAGGACCGCAGCCAGGGTGCGGATTTCCTGAAACCAGACATGCCAGCCCGTGATGGCATGCTGCGCTGGTGCAAGGCCTGTCAGGATAGTGGTGATGGCCGCCGCGGTCGTGGTCGGAAAGACCGACGTCATTGGCCCACGTAGGTGCGTCGCAATAGTGCTGTCCGGCCAGTCTCGCCGCAGGTACTCATAGCCCAGCCCGTCGATGAGTACGAGCAGCACGGTTCGATATCGTGACAAGGGGATTTCATCGAGCAGTTGCAGCGATGGGTAGGCGACGGCAGCGGCACCCCGGCCTGCGCCGATTGACGACATCAGGTTTACGATGCCGCCGCCACCGTAATCCGGTCGCTGCATGCCGGCGGGGATAACATCACCAGCGGTTTTGGCGGAATGGGGCATCGTCACAGCATAGCCGACTAACATGGAACTGTGAGACAGTATTGATGTTTTTTTTCACCCGGGCTTGCCTACTTCATGAATGACACAAGCGAAATTGTCTGCTGGCGTTGTGGTGGCTCGCTGGCAGAGATCAGCTTCCCTCTGCGACGTTTGGAGGAGTGTCCGGCCTGTCATGCGGAATTGCATGTTTGCAAGATGTGCGAATTCTTCGACCCCAACGTCGCAGAATCCTGTCGCGAGCCAGTCGCGGCAGAAGTCCGCGACAAAGAACACGCCAATTTTTGTGATTATCTGCGGCTGGCTCCGAACGCCTATCAACCCGCATCCGCGGAGCAAAGCGCGGCCGCTAGCCGTCTCGGTGAATTGTTCGGTGATGATGGAAAGGATGCAACGCACGACGATCCGACGGACGAGCTGGAAGACCTGTTCAAAAAACCGACTAACTAAGCTTGCGTCCGATTTCTGTGACGGTTAGGATTACGTTCGTTGGCTTAGCTTAGTTTTTCCCAGGCGATTCCGGTTGTATTCTTTCCCGTATCTTCAGAGTGAAAACCGATGCAAGTCAATCGGTGCGAACTGCCGTTGGTGTGTCAAAGGCATGCGCCCCGTCTTTGTTTTGTTTTAGTGAGAGAGACGAATGAGTAAGATTTATGCTGGCAATCTGCCGTTTAGTGTTGATGAAGATAAGTTGCGAGAAATGTTTTCGCCTTTTGGGGCCGTTGAAGACGTGACTGTAATTCGCGACCGTGACAGTGGCCGATCACGCGGTTTTGGTTTTGTGCAGATGCCTGACGCCGAGGCACAAACCGCCATCGAAGGTCTTAACGGGCAGGATTCAGACGGCCGCACGCTGAGAATCAGCGAGGCCCGTCCTCGCGAACAGCGTCCCCGGCAGCAACGCTGGTAAGAAAAAAGAGGGGTTGTCAGCAGTGACAACCCCCTTTCGATCTTGGGTGGGCCAGGGCAGGCGTCTGGCTGGGCGCAGTTTCGTGCGCCTAGCGCATTTCCAATACCCAGCGATCCCCGGCATCAATTAACAGGCGCGCCGGACTGGGCTGCAAGTCAAAACTCGCAATACCGGCTTGACGCGTTGCTGTCTGCCGGCCGACCCCCGATTCCGGTTCAAGACTGATTTTCACACCGCCGGCTGGCCGGAAATGCTGTTCGTCAAAGACAAAAATCTCAAGTTGGTTAGGCGGCGCTATCCGCACGCGTAAGGTGTGACGGCCGGCGTGCAGGCTAATCTCCCGCCGGGCAATCGGTGCGGGAAAACTGCCGGAGTCGTTGATTGCCGGATCGGCTTTTGGCATTGTGATGCTGGCAACGTTTTCCGGAGTCGCTGCATGAAAATGAAACGCCGGTAACTCCGAGTTCCAGTCAACAATCAGTGTCCCCAGCGAGGCGATGCGCATTGACTCTTCGGATTGACCGGTAGAAAAGCGTGCGGCCGTGCGGGCAACAAGCTGAGTTTGTGGTTCTGCGGCCCGCAAGGCGGAGTGCAGGCCAATTCTCAGCTCGATAAGCTCCAGTAATACATCGTTATCGGACAGCAATCGGCGGTCCACGGCAGCCATCTGATCGACCGGTAGCGATTGATCGTGGTAACCGGCAATCGTAGCTGCATCGAGTGGAACGGTTGTTGCGGACGCAGCGTCCTGATTGCCGGCGAGTAACGCTCGTAGCAATCGCCCATCGCTGGCACGTGTCTGGCACAGTTCGCAGTTGCGAAGGTGAGCGAGATGTTCTGGCTCGACGCTACGGCCGTCGACAAAACACGCCACCACCTCGGGATCGAGATGTACTAACTGAAATTCCTGAGAGAATGCGGGTTTCATTGCACAAAGTCCCGGAAAAGTGCGGGGAACACCATCGATACCTGATCGCGTAGTCGTTTTTCGGCGCGGTGTAAGATGACACCGACAGCATTTGGTTTCATACCGAGACGCATACCAATCTCACGGAAGCCAAGGCCATCGAAACGACGCAACTGAATGATGCGCCGATCTTGCTCGGATACAGTGTGGAGCGCCGAATGCAGAGATTCGCGCAGCGGTTCCAGCAGCTCCTGTGTGAGACCGTGGTCGGGCTCTTCGTCAGCGCGGGTGCGCGCTTCCAAAACCATCTTTAGTGCCACGGCTGCCAGGTAGCTACGCAGCGCCGACTTGTCGTTCCACATACGCAGCATCTGATAGTCGTTTTTCGCCAGGAGATCGAAGAAATCCTGAAAGCGCTGTTCGACATGATCGGGGTCGTCGCTCTCTCGACTAAATATCGTGTATATCAGCCCGGCGTATTCGTGCACGACCGCTTCAGCGGCGGCGCGATCGTATCTCAGTACTCGGTCGACCAGTTCTCTGTCGTCCACACGCCCCTCGGCGATTTAACTTTAATCAATGATTCTAGGGTTATTGGCCCGACAATTACTTGACCCAGTCCTCGAAAAGACAATCTTTTTCGAGCCTACGGTGTCGGCCCGGCAGGGTTTTGACAGTGGAGGCGGGGCTGCAGCGGCTAGGCGCCCTGGACGGTGGCGAGCTGCTCTTTGAGATTGAGGATGTGCTCTTCCCAGTAGCGATTTTCGGCCAACCAGGGAAAGGCAAGCGGAAATGCAGGATCCGGCCAGCGACGTGCGACCCAGGCTGTGTAGTGAATCATCCGCAAAGCCCGCAGTGCCTCGATCAACCGTGTTTCACGCAGATCAAAGTCGCAAAATCGCGTGTAGCCCTCCAGGATGTCGTCGAGCTGGTTTTTCATTTCCGATTCATCGCCCGATAACAACATCCACAGATCCTGTACCGCCGGACCGGTCAGACAATCATCGAGATCGACAAAATGCGGTCCACTGTCGGTCCACAGTGTGTTGCCCAAGTGACAGTCGCCATGTATGCGTAACTCGTTGTAGTCGCCAACTTCATCGAAGACCCGTTCGACCTCGGCCAGGAGTTGCTCCGTAACTGCCGCGTAGCTGTCGACGATATGCATGGGAATCCAGTCGCTGTCACGCAGGTAGCTGCAGGACTGGTAACCGAGGCGGTCAATCTCGATGGCGGGACGATGTGCAAATTGTCCGGTGCGACCCACAGCATGCATGCGACCCAGGCAACGTCCCATCATCTCACGGTCCTCGACCGACCCCAGTTCGGGCCAATGTCCGCCCTGGCGTGGAAAGACAGCGAAACGAAAGCCGCCGTGTTCATTGAGGGTTCGATCCTGGCAAATCAATGGTGCGACTACCGGGATGTCGTGCTCCTGTAACGTGATGGAGAAATTGTGCTCCTCGAGTATCGCCTCGTCTGACCAGCGACCCGGTCGATAGAACTTGGCGACTACCCAGTCGCCGTCTTCCAGTCCGGCCTGGTAGACACGATTCTCATAACTGTTTAGCGCCAGACTGCGGCCGTCGCAACGAAAACCGGCGTATTCGATGGCGTCGAGCACGGCATCGGGGCTCAAGTCGGCAAACGGTGCGGCCGTTGTCACAACGATTGCAAACCTGTCATGAGGTGAAGGCATATCATCACGAGGATGTTACGCTTTAGCCTCCACGGGAGTCGATCTGTGCCGTCATTACTCAAAGTCCAGTTCATCCACGGCCTGGAAAGCAGCCCGCAGGGCGCCAAGTCGCAACGGCTTGCGGGCGAGTTCAATACCCTGACACCGGCGATGGACACCAGCGATTTCGAGGCTTGTGTACAAATTCAAAACGAACAACTGGCCGCTTTTGCACCCGATGTTCTGGTCGGATCGTCATTCGGGGGCGCTGTCGCGCTGGCGATGGTGCAACGCCGGTTATGGTCGGGGCCGACATTATTATTGGCACAGGCAGGACTGCATTACGGCTTGTCGGCAAGTCTGCCGGACGGTGTCAGCGTGTGGTTGGTACACGGCAGATCGGATGATGTTGTCGATCCACAGGATAGTCGGCGGCTCGCTGCCGCTGGCAATGCGAAGTCGGTAAGGCTGATTGAGGTCGATGATGACCACCGCTTGCGTAAATCCGTTGCGAACGGTGATTTGATCGGCTGGGTCAGGGCGCTTGCGACGCTGCCCTGACCCGCCGTGTAATTACTGCGGACGATACTCTGTTACGTCCTGAAACTCGGTCTCCAACGGGTACACGGTTGTTTGTGTTTCGTAGTCGTATTGAACTTGCGACGTGGATGAATAGTCCTGCGTGGAATACTCTGGCTGCACTGGCTCTGTAGCAGCAGTACGTACAGATTCTTCTGTTGGTCCGTCGTTAAGCCGCTTGCTGCGCCAGTAACGCGTCCCGCCAATGTCGGCCTGTAACATCAAACCGGCATCAGTGAGCTGATAAATTGCCACGCCGTTTGTGAAACTGGCCTCGGCGTTGGCACCAGTGCGTCCGGCAACCGCGTTAGCCGATGAGCTGGCATGCCAGCCATTGCTCACAAAATCTACAAAAGTGAGTTCGTCTTCAAACAGAAGTACGACCCGGAAAGCCTGGCCGCCAATTCCCAGACCCAGTCCGCCCATGCCCATGTGCATGTAGGTTCGGTCATCGGTCATTTTGTGGATGGCAACACCGGTGCCACCACCGCCGGTAATGATCAACGCGCCCTTGGTGACATTAAACACCGCGTAACCATAAGCACGATCATAGAGACGTTGCGCCTTCGGGTCGCCGGTCAGCAGTCTCTCCATCGTATGTCTTGCACTCAGATCTACTCTCTGCCGTTTTTCGCTTGCACTTGAAAAAATGCCGGCGTCGGCCGGCTGCACAGAGAAGATGAGGCCCGTCGTTATGACGGCCGCTGTAACTAAGGATATAAACTTCTTCATGAGATGCTCCGAACCCAGAGAGTCTGGGCGCACCATAACCGGACACTACATAAATGTAAAGTGTTACAGAGAGTTATCCGTTATCATTCATGTTCATTGTTCGACGGGTCAACAAGCCTGCAAGGGCGCAAAGCAACAGCGGTAACGTGGCCGGCAACGGCACCACGGCAAAACTCTGTTCAGAATTGATTGCATCGTAGCTGTTTACGCCACTGGACCAGAAGAAGTCGCTGTAGGTCCGGCCGCTACCGGCCAACTGCAGCGACCAGCCTACTGGCGTATCAGACGATTCCGACAAGCCAATTCCGAGGCTGGTCGATCCCGCGGCCGCGCCATCCAAGGCCTGGAAGACACCTTCGTAACTCAGAAACTGTAATACATCGCCGCCATCGTCGACCAGCGCCATGCCGTCGGGAGCGCCGTTTTGCAAAGCACCGGTTTCAAAAAAAACAGTGCCGTAGCCGTCAGCCTGGTCTGTGATCGTCCCGGCAAGAGCCGTCGTGGCGTAAACACTGCCGGTATTGCCGTTGTAAAACATTAATGACCATCCATCGAGTACGATCCCGGCTGGACCGGCGATTTCCACGCCTTCGCCAACATCGGCGCCGTCGTTGTCGTAGTGGAGCTCATTAATAAAAGGAATCGTTGTGGCAATTGCCTGCAAGGGCAAGATCAGCAACACAGCCGGGGTAATGATGCGCTTCATGGTCTCCTCCATTAAGACCCGTTGGACAGAACACCACCCTAGACGATCATGTCTGACCACGCTGCTGCAAAAACGCGTCGGTTCGTCCAGTTACTGATACTTCATCGGAGGACGCGCGCAAATTATTCCCTCCCCCCTCTGGGGGGAGGGTTAGGGTGGGGGGCGAATCACGCAATTATTCCTCTCCCGATCCGCGTAATGCCAGGAGCATCTTTGTATGATTTTCCCCTCCCCGGAGGGGACGGGGAAATATAGAGTGGCGGCAAGATGCGGCGCCCGCGGTGCAGACCGCACGCGCAAATTATTCCCTCCCCCCTCTGGGGGGAGGGTTAGGGTGGGGGGCGAATCACGCAATTATTCCTCTCCCGATCCGCGTAATGCCAGGAGCATCTTTGTATGATTTTCCCCTCCCCGGAGGCCCTGGCCAGGGAGCCGGTAGGTCTGAAGCTGATTGATGACGACCGCTGGCAGATTTACTTCGCTAAACTGAGTCTTGGCGTGCTTGATGGCCATCTGGGCCGCATAATTAAGCCTCAATAGGTGTTACCTATGTGCCCGGTCAAAAGTGTTACCTATCCGCCCGGCTCTACAGGGGGGCGAATCACGCGGGATCTACGACAGATTCATCCTTGCGACCGTACAACCGACAGCAAAGATCGGAATCGGCGCGTAAAAATACAGTTCCCCGGTTGCACCCCCGCAAAGACCCGCTAAAGCGATAAAGGTACGAATCTCAAATCCGCCCTGACCGGCGTCACGATAGGTTTCTTCGTCTGTGTAAGACAATATTTCATCGCGGCGGTTGTTGATAAACCGGTCAAGAAACTCCCGGTCCCAGGCTTCATTGATTTTGCCCGAATCCGGTGTTGCCGGCCAATGTGAGATGCCACCCGTGCAAACCACGGCGATGCGTTCTGGTATGCCATCGATAGCCGTGCGCAGAGCTTGTCCGAATGCGTAAGCCCGGTGTAAGGGAATCAGTGGCGGACCCTGACAATTGATATTCACCGGGATGATCGGGATATCGTAGTCGGGGGTGAGAAAATTGAGTGGTACGGCGACGCCATGATCGAATTTCCACTCTTCGGCATAAGCGACATCGGACGATTGCAGGATGCGTTCGATCAGTCGTCTGGATAGTTCCGCATTACCGGGGACTCGCGTACGTTGAATACCCAGCCATTGTTCGTCTTCAATCGGGCTTTCGTAGTGGTCGGCCATGCCGACGCAGATAGCCGGCATGTTGTCCATAAAAAAATTGGCAAAATGTTCGGCACCGATGATTACGAGCGCGTCAGGTTTGGCGTCATGAATTTCCTGACCGAGCCTGCGGAAGTTTTTGTAGAAACTCTCGCGTAGTTCCGGATCAGCACGTTCGGCGCGGCCGGTAATGCCGGGGGCGTGGCTGCACGCGCCTGCGTAGACCAAACTCATCTCACTACTCCCACACCGTGGCGTAAAGTCCGGCGCGCACGGGTCCGTGATCTTTGAGTCCCTTGCGCATAGCCGCCAGGTATTCGTCCCACTCGTAGTCACGCATTGCTGCGTAGTGCATCAGTATCTGGCCGTTGACCCCGAGCACATACAGTAGCCCGATGTCGGGTTTGCGGATTGCCTCGGTTTCTTCCGGCGTCAACTCGTACTCGGCCAGCAGCAAATCAAAATCATCGTCAAAGCGTTTGCGCACATAAGAATCGCGATTCAACTGATAGAGCAGCTTCTGTACATAGTAGAGGCTCATAACAATGCTCTTTAGCCCTTGCCGAGCTGTGGCACCCGATGCGTGCCCAGTGCGACACAAATATTTTTTGTTTCCATATAAAAATCGAAACTGTAGTCACCACCATCACGACCGATACCGCTGGCTTTCATGCCACCAAATGGTGCTGGCAGATGACGGTTGTTCTCGGAGTTCACCCAAATCATACCGGCGTCGAGTGCCTGGGCAATACGGTGACCCCGGCCGATGTCGTTGGTCCAGAGATAGCCGGCCAACCCATACTCGATGTCGTTGGCAATCTCGATTGCGTCGGCCTCATCAGCGAACGGAATGGCGGTCAGCACAGGACCGAAGATTTCTTCCTGAGCGATGCGCATGTCGTTGCGCGCCTGTGTGAACAGCGTTGGCTGCAGATAGTTTCCCGCTCCGCCGCCGACATCGGATTCCCGACCCCCTGCGGCGATGGTTGCACCGTCGGTTTTGGCTATGTCGAAATATCCACAGACCTTGTCGAAATGACTCTTGTGAATCATCGGTCCGACTTCGGTAGCCGGGTCCAGCGGATGGCCGACGCGTAAATTATTCACACGTTCCACGACCCGGGCAACGAATTCATCGTAGATCGTCGATTGCACCAGTAAGCGGCTGGAGGAGGTGCAGCGCTCGCCATTGAGGCTATAGATCATAAAAATCGCGGCATCCAACGCCCGGTCCAGATCGGCGTCATCAAAGACGATTACCGGGTTCTTACCACCGAGTTCGAAGTGCACACGCTTCAGCGTAGGCGCGCCTTGTACCTGAATCATCGTGCCCGTCCGCGATTCACCGACAAAAGCGATTGCTTTGATATCCGGGTGCTCGGTAAGGGATTTGCCAGCGCTCTCGCCCTTCCCATTGACCAGGTTAAGCACACCGTCGGGCAAACCCGCCTCACTGCAAATCTCGGCCAGCATTGTTGCGGACAACGGGCTGAACTCCGCCGGCTTGTGTACGACGGTGCAGCCAGCGGCAAGCGCCGGGGCAATCTTCCACGTTGACAACATGAACGGTGTATTCCAGGGCGTGATCACACCAACCGGCCCGATCGGTTGGCGCGTCGTGTAGTTGATGTGTTCATCCTGTGGTAGCGCCTGGCCATTGCGCGCGTCCGGGGCACGATCGGCAAAGAAGCGGAAGTTTGCTGCACCACGGATTGCCGCCTTGCCCATGAAACGGATCGGCTGACCGGTGTCCAGGCTTTCGACCAGTGAAATATCCCGTGAACGGGCTTCAATAGCATCGGCGACGTTGTTAAGCAGCTTGCGCCGCTCGCCGCCTTTCATCGCTTTCCATGCCGGAAACGCGGCCGCAGCGGACTTGCACGCGGCGTCAACTTCCTGAGCATCGCCGGCAGCGACTTGCCCGATTGATTCATTATTCACAGGCGAAACATTTTCGAAAGTCTTGCCCGAGCTGCCGATAGTCGATTTTCCGTCGACAAAGTGACCGAGCGTGTTTTTTCGAAAGGGGTTCAGCAACGCCTCGGCGTCGGCGATGTTTTTTTCGAAGTCGGTGCTCATCTCATTGCTCCTGCACGTAACTGCCGCGCTCCTTCATATATTCACGCAGATTGTTTTTGCGGCGCCGATCGGGGTTCAACTGCTGAATCTCAAACGAGATTGCCAATGGCATTTTGTCCTGCAGTGGTTTCAGGTAAGCACAAAGCGCATCAAACAGAATATCCCCTGCCTTTTTGCGCAGCTCTTCCGGACGCGGTGCAATGCGCATATAGACGTTCACAAACGTGTTGTCCGGGTGACCATCTGCGATATGGTAATACGCCCGCCGTACTGCCCGGGTGCGAATCCCGGCCAGCGGGAAAACGCCGCAGGTTGCCGCGGTATGGTGCATCGTATCGACTAAATCCTGCACGTCGAGGCGATCGTCCAGGTTGGCCGAGTACTCAATGATCTGGTGGGGCATTGCGATTATCCAGCAGTGGTTGACCTGATATACTTAACATGTTAAGTATATAGCCGTCAAGCTATGAATGGAGCCGCTATGCAGGATGTCAGCAATATCAAGGGTTCTATCCCGCCTCTCATCACCCCTTTTAGTGATGGTGAGGTGGACTACCAGGCCTATGCAGGCCTGGTGGAATTTCAGATCAGCCGGGGGACTCACGGCATCCTCGTCAATGGCACGACTTCTGAGCCATCGACCCTGACAGTTGAGGAGCGCAATCGTTTGGTGGATACAGCGATCGAAGCCGCGAAGGGAAAGGTTCCCATCGTCGCCGCGACCGGGTCTCAGTCATTGGCCGAATCTGACTACCTGACGAAGCACGCCGTGAACGCCGGTGTCGATGCGTTGCTCATAGTCACGCCTTACTACATCCGTCCGCCACAACGCGGTTTGATTCAGTACTACCTGAAACTTGCCGCTACACACGACACGCCGTGGATGATTTATCATATTCCCGGTCGCACCGCCGTTAGCGTCACGTTAGACACGATGAGGACGCTGCGTGAGAAGTCACCAACATTCGTCGGCATGAAGCACGCTGTCAACGATCTCGGGTTTGTCACCGAATGTCTGGATGCATTGGGCGGAGATTTTCGTATTTTTGTCGGACTCGAAGAGCTGTCGTTCCCGATGATGAGTATCGGCGCTTGCGGACTGATGAATGCGGTCGGAAATCTGCGGCCGGAAGTACTCGTAGAAATGGCGGAGGCCGTTTGGAAGGGTGACCTGGCGGGTGGCCGGGCGTTACACGACCGACTGCTTGAGGTGAATCAGGCAGTGTTCTATGACACCAATCCGATCCCGATGAAATACATGATGAAGAAACTCGGCATCATTCCGGCCAATGAGCATCGATTACCTATGATGCCGGCCACGCCTGAATTGGAAAAGAGACTAGACGGGGTGCTCGAAAGAGCAGGTTTGTTATGAAGTTTTTAAGTTTTCGACACGGCGGCGCGGCAAGATTCGGCGCTTTGGTTGAAGGTGGCGTGGTCGATCTGGGCACGCATTGCCCCGACTTTGCCGACCTGCGCGCGGCCATACGTGCTGGCGCTCTGGGGGATCTGGCTCAACTGGCCAGCAGAACATCTCCGGACTTTAGTCTGGCCGACATCGACTATCTGCCGACAATTCCGAACCCCGAAAAAGTAATCTGCATCGGTGTGAACTACGCTAATCGCAACGAAGAATATAAAGACGGCTCCAAACCACCGCAATATCCCAGCGTATTTATGCGTACACGCGAGTCGCTGGTGGGACACGAGCAGCCGATTATCGATCCGCCCGAATCGGATCAACTCGATTACGAAGGCGAGATCGTCATTGTGATTGGCAAGGAGGGTCGCCGTATTCCCGAGGCAAAGGCGCAAGAGTACGTGGCCGGTCTGACAATCATGAACGAGGGTTCGCTGCGCGATTTTCTGCGTCACGCAAAATTCAATGTGACACAGGGCAAGAATTTCGAGCACAGCGGCGCTCTGGGACCGTGGCTCGTCACGCCGGACGAACTCGACCCCATGGGCGAGTTGCAGGTGATCACGCGTGTTAATGGCGAGGAGCGTCAGAACGACACGACAGACAGTATGCTGTTCCCATTGCGTTATCTGATCAGTTATTTATCCACATTTTATCGGCTCAAACCCGGCGACATTATTGCCACAGGAACGCCAAATGGCGCCGGCGCGCGCTTTGATCCGCCAAAATACCTGCGTCCCGGTGATGTCGTTGAGGTTGAAGTGCCCGGCATCGGCATTTTGCGTAATCAAGTTGAAGCAGAACACACGCCCTGAAATTTCACGTGGGAGCGAATTCCTATTCCCTGTCTCCCCAATCGGGCGGGCGAATTCCTATTCCCCAACTCCTCAATCGGGCGCGCGAATTCCTATTCCCCAACTCCTCAATCGGGCGCGCGAATTCCTCAATAGGGGCGGGCCAATTCCTATTCCCCAACTCCTCAATCGGGCGGGCGAATTCCTATTCCCCAACTCCTCAATCGGGCGGGCGAATTCCTATTCCCCAACTCCTCAATCGGGGCGGGCGAATTCCTCAATCGGGGCGGGCAAAATCTTATTCCCCCTCCCCTTCGGGGAGGGGGTTAGGGGGAGGGGCTGACCCGGCGTAATGGCAAAGCACCGCAACAAATCCGAAAACACGCTACCGATGCGCAGAATCAGTCGCTCGTTGCCGATGGCACTGCTCAAAGTCAGAGAAGCAGCCATGAATCAATTCCGGCCCTCTTTGCGGGAACACGGTTTGACCGAACAGCAATGGCGAGTCATCCGCGTGCTTGCCGAGCAAGAACGTATCGAGACGAGCGAGCTGGCGAGCCGCTCAGTATTGCTTGCCCCGAGTCTGACGCGAATACTCAAGCGTTTGGAAACCGATGGGTTAATCAGTCGTGAAACAGTGGCAGGCGACCAGCGGCGCTCCCTGATTTCTTTAACGCCCTCCGGACGCGCAAAGTTTTCCTCAGTTGCCCCAGAATCTGAGGCAATCTATGCGGGCATCGAGAAACGTGTCGGCAAAGCACGTCTGCGCGAGCTGATGGTTTTGCTGGCCGACATCGAAAACCGCATCGAATAGCGTATCGCTGACGTTGTTCATTCCAGCGGTAATATCAGCCAGAGGTACTAGCGCAGATGAGCCGGAATCAGCCGCCGCTCGATCAACTCGAATAATATTTCGGTGCCCAGCGCAAGCAGCGCCGCCGGAATAGCGCCCTGTAATATAAGGTTGGTGTCGTTTAGTGCCAGCCCGGTCACGATCGGTTCGCCCAAGCCACCGGCACCGATAAATGCCGCCAGCGTCGCCGTACCGATACTGATAATTGCCGCAGTGCGTATACCGGCCAACACGTTTGGCATGGCCAGCGGGAAAATGACGTGTTTCACTTGCTGGGTTGTCGTCAGACCCATGCCCGTTGCGACACGTCGCAATACTGGGTCGATGCTCTTTAACGCGGTAGTGGTGTTACGCAGGATCGGCAATAACGAATAAAGAAATAAGGCAATAATTGCCGGGAACACACCGACCCCAAACAAGGGAATCATCAGAGCAAGAAGGGCAATCGACGGTATAGTCTGTAGCAAACCGGCCACATAGAGCACGCCACCGGAGGCAAGCGTGGAGCGGTGGATAAGAATTGCAACCGGCACACCGACCAGACAGGCAAGCAACAAAGCAATCACAGTCAGTTGTAAATGCCGCACAATATTGCGCAGCAATCGGCGCCAGGCGTTGTCAGCAATGGCACCTGTTCGATTTTCCACCAGGCCGCTGGTCGCGAGAAAAGTCCGGGCGACTACCGCAATGTCCTTTTTTTCCACAACGACGCTGCTGTTTAGTTGCCGCATTTTGGCGTCATCTATCTGCCCGGCCAGGCGCTCCAGTTGTGTTAATGCTACAGACGGCAATGCGCGCCGGGCCAGTGCCAGCGCGTCATAGCGGGGAAAGAACTGCCGGTCGTCGTCCAGAAGAACCAGTTGATAACGCGCGATATCACCATCGGTGGAATAGGCATCGGTAATATCGATACTGCCGTCTGCTATCGCCCGGTAAGCCAAACCGTGCTCGATGCCACGGGTGGGCATGTTAAGGCCATAAGCGCCGGCCAGACCGGGCCAACCATCGTCACGGTCGCGAAACTCGTGACTAAAGCCCAACCGCAGTTGCGGATGTGCGCCCAGGTCAGAAATTTTTTGTAATCCCAAACGGGTCGCCAATTCCGGGCCAGCTGCTATTGCATAAGTGTTATTAAAGCCAATCGGTGTAAGGGTCTGCAGCCCGATGGCCGAGAGTGCGGCGTCGACTTCGGCGGGACTCGGATTGGGATCCAGGTGCAGAATGGTTTCACTGATGGTGCCTGTATATTCAGGATAAACATCGATCTCGCCGTTAACCAGCGCCTGATAGCACACCAGCGTGCCGCCAAAACCATATTTCCGTTCAACCTCGTAGCCAGATGCCTCGAGCAGTTGTGACATTATTTCGGCTAGCAAATAACTTTCAGTAAACGTCTTGCTACCCACGACAATTCGTTCGCCCGCCGCCGGCAGACACAGCGCACACAAGAGGATAAATGCGGCAAGCTGCTTCATTGCAGGTGTTCCCGGAACAATCTGGCAACGTAGTCGTCGCCCGGCGCGGCAATAAGCTCCGCGGTGGGGCCGGACTGCACAATACGGCCGGCGCGGATGATTACCAGGTACTGCGCCAGCTTCTGCGCCTCGCGTAAGTCATGGGTTACCAGGACGACCGTTGTCGGTTCAGTTTCTTGTAACTGCAGGAATTCGCGGTGGATGCCCAGACGGGTAATAGGATCGACGCCGGAAAACGGTTCGTCCAATAACAGCAACGGCGGTTCCAACATCATTGCCCGGCACAGACCAAAACGTTGTTGTTGCCCACCCGACAACTGATGAGGAAAGCGGCTGGCCAGTTCCGGTTCCAGTTCCATCAAGCGCATTAATCGTTGCCTGCGTTCGACGATGCGTTGGGGGCCCCAGTTGTTGAGTTGCGCCAACAGATCGGTGTTGTCTCCGGCGCTCAGATGTGGAAACAAACCGACGCCCTGCACGGCATAGCCGATGCGCTTGCGCAATTCACTCACGGCGGAATAGTCAATCCGCTGATCAAGAACCGTCACGGTTCCATCATCCGGTCGATGCAGACCGTTGATGTGCTCCAGCAACGTGGACTTGCCGCTGCCGCTCTCGCCAACGATCGCGGTAACACGCTGCGCAGGAAGTGCCAATGAAATTTTCGATATCACGGGGCGGCCGTCGAATGACTTCGTGACCGAATCGAAGACCACTGCCGCGGATCGTTCGTTCATGTTTGAGGCTTTGGCACCGGGGTGATGGAGAATATCACGATGCAAGATTGCCCCAAGCTAGGCATAGCGTTCGAGCGGTCGCGTTAAACAGGTCGGGCCGCCACCGCCTTTTTGTGATATTTCGGTGCCGCGATATACATGCACAGCCACATTTGCGTCGACGAGTCTGGATTGTGTCTGCGGATTGCCATCCGGTATCAATACATTGCGCGGACCCAGGGCCAGAATGTTGCAGGCTTGTGTGGCGAATTCCGTGTCAGGAATTTCAACCAGTTCTATGCCCAGGCTTAGTAGTCGCTCACGAAACGGCACCGGCAATAACGGCGAGTATACGGCTGCCAGATCTGAATCAATCGGGCTAATCATGGACATCAAGTGGAAGACATCATTGGGACCGCGCCAATGGGGTAGCGGTACCACGATTAACTCATCGATCACGCCCGTCAACAATTCGCGTAACTGTTCTATGCCCTCGGCATTGGTACGATAACCAAGTCCCACAGCCAGTATCTGTTCACCCAGCCACACGACATCACCGCCCTCAAGCAGGCCCGCTCCGGAAATCTCGCCACAGACTGGAATTTCAAGACGTCTAAACATCGATTTGAGGGCCGCTGGTTCACCGCGCCGTGCGGCCTTGCCCATGGAGCAAAGGATCGCACCGTGTTCGCACATGACAGCGGCGTCGCGTGGATACAGCGAGTCAAGTCCGGTGTTCTCGTCGGGGGGAAGCAAATACAGTTCCGCACCTGCCTTGTTTAACGCCGCAACGAATTCGTCGTATTCGGCCAGCGCTGCGGAAAGATCGGGACGTGCCGGGTAGTTCAACTCTCGCCATTGTGCATCGATCTGCCGGTCATCAATCAGCGCATCGCGTGCATGCTTGACGATGACGCGTGCTAGCGGGGCGGTGTCGTTTTGTCGGGTCAGTGTCATTGACGCACATTTTATATGATTGGCTGGTGAAGAGGCCGTACGATATGGCCAGGAAAATCCCGCCTGGATCCTTGCCGCGATTCCACAAGAAACTATTCCCTCTCGCCCCGGGGCTAGGGTCAACGCACTCAGCTTCAATAACGCGTGATTAGTTAGATTGCTTCGTCGCCGCGCTCCTCGCAAAGACGGACGTTGGCTGTAGTAAGAACTTACGCGGCAGGATGCCGGCGAAAGACTAGTCGACGGGGCTTTGGATGTCCTTGAGCCGGAGTTGCACCATTGATTGCGTGTCTTCTAGCTGGCTTTCGCCACCGGTCGTGAACACCGGCGGCCGTCGTTTCAGTACCGACCAATCGCCATTTTCCAGTATCTTTGCCAGGAACTGCAGGTTTTGCTGCAGCATAGCGTGGTACGGGTCTTTGCCTCCAAACCAATCAGTGAAATAACGATGGACACCCTCGAAAGTACCATCGAGTCGTTCAGTGGAGATGCGCTTGAAGAATTCGGGTGTTTTCTTCAGGAGATCGAGTCCTGATTCGTAGGCCACTTTGGTGTCACCTTCGCCATCCAAGTGTACCGCCACACCACCGAGAACAAACTCCGAATAGAGACGATCGCGACATTTTTCGAGATAGCACCGGTCTGCCATTTGGGCCATTAGATCTGCCGTGCCGAGCAGTTGCCCGACAACTCGCTGGCGCGGGTCGTCGGTTTTGATTTCATCGGCTGGTTTCTCGTAACCGGTAAAATGGATGATTTCTGATGCCGGCGCGACCAGATGCGCCAGCCCTATAGTAGGCAAAAAGTTAGACAGAATCTCAACGCCCCTGGTGATATGAATGCTCGTGTATTCGGCACCATTGATGGACTGGTCATCATCGTCGCGAAGTATGTAGCCGGAGTCATGAAAAAGAGCGGTGACAACCCCAAGCGTGGCATTTTCAAAACCGAGCTGCTCATCCGGGCCGTGGGCTTTTTCGTAACCCCCAATCAGACGCGCAATCGCCAGAGTCATGTCCAGGGTATGCTGCATATCGTGATACACGGTGTCACAACCACGATAACCGGGCGCCTCGCCCACGAACAGTTGGCGGAAGTATTCGAATGCCTGCGCCAGTGTATCGAAGGATTGCCCGGGATAGAGCTGGGCGTAAATGTCGCGAATTGCGGCACAGACAGAATTCGGGCAACTAACCTGCACGGTTCCGGTAACGTCGAAGTCGCTGGCGCGCTGGTTCGTGCTCATGGGCTAAACGGGCTGAGGCGTTGCCACGGGGAACCCCGAGTTTACGAGAAAAGCGGCGGTCCAGCGAGATTAATGCCAGCTAATTGAGACACTCGTCACACTTTGAATTTCTAAAGGTTGAAATGGGCCCATACCGGTGCGTGATCGGACGCTCTTTCCAGTTTCCTCGGCTCGATATCGACCTGGCACTTTGTCGAAGTTTTGAGCAACGCATCGGTGCAAAGGATCAGATCGATGCGTAACCCACGATTGCGCCGAAATGCCCCCATACGATAATCCCACCAGCTAAAAACCTGCTCCGGTTGGTCAAACGAACGGAACAAATCGGTGAATCCCAAACCGCAGATACTGGCTAGCGCTGCACGCTCGCTATCGCTGCACATTATCTTGCCTTTCCACTCTTTTGGGTCGTGGATATCTCTGTCCTCGGGGGCGATGTTGAAGTCACCCATGAGTACAATTTTCTTGTGGTCTTTTATTTCGGTAGCGATCTGCTCATGCAGTGCGGTGATCCATCTTTGTTTGTACGCGTATTTTTCCGATCCCACTGCCTGACCATTGGGCACGTACAGATTGTAAATGCGTATATCGTCAAAGCTTGCCGCAATAACGCGTTTTTGAGCGTCATCGAAACCGTCGAAACGGGTAACTAGATCTGTGGGGCTACTCAGTCGATCGGTTTTGAAGATCAGCGCCACGCCATTGTAGGTTTTCTGCCCGCTAAAGCGGCATTCGTAGCCGAGATCAAAAAATGCATCGGCGGGAAAATCGTGATCGGGTAATTTAGTTTCTTGTAGTCCGAGTATGTCCGGTTCGTGTTCCTGCAACCAGTCACAGACATGCTGAAGACGCACTCGTAACGAGTTTACATTCCAGGTTGCAATCTTCATCAGGCAATGCCGCTATAACGCAGCAAGGCACTGATATCCGGCTTTCGGCCACGGAACGCTACAAACGCCTGCATTGGATCTACACCACCGCCACGCTGCAGTATGCTGTCAAGAAATTTATCGCCGGTATCGCGATCGAGTACACCATTCTCCTCGAATGCCGAGAAAATATCGGCCGACAACACCTCTGCCCATTTGTAGCTGTAGTAGCCTGCGGCGTAACCGCCTCCGAAGACGTGAGCAAAACCGTTGGCGAAGCGGTTGAAGGCCGGGCTGGGCACGACTGAGACCTCGTGTCGAACCTCTTGGAGTATCTCCATGATGCGAGATCCGTTTTGTGGTTCGTATTCGGCATGCGTACGCAAGTCAAATAAAGCAAACTCAAGTTGCCGCACCATATGCATGCCGGTTTGGAATGCACGGCTACCCAACAGGCGTTCGAAGACTTTGTCGGGTAATGGCTCCCCGGTTTGATAATGGCCCGAGATCATCGGCACGGTCTGCTCAAACCAACAGAAGTTTTCCATGAACTGACTTGGTAACTCGACGGCGTCCCACGCCACTCCATTGATCCCCGAGACGCTGGGATAATCAACTCGTGTGAGTATGTGATGCAAAACGTGTCCAAATTCATGGAAAAGGGTAATAACTTCGTCGTGCGTGAGCAGCGGCGGTGTGTCACCGACCGATGGCATGAAGTTACAGCACAGATACGCAACCGGATTTACGACACCGCTAGTAGTGCGTGTTCGACCGATGCAATCATCCATCCAGGCACCGCCACGCTTGGCTGAGCGTGTATAGAGATCAATATAGAACGAACCATGCAATGCACCGTCTGCTCCAATGACGTCAAAAAAACGGACGTCGGCGTTCCAAACATCCACACCTTCCCGCTCGCGCACGTCAACTCCAAAAATTTCCTGCACGACATCAAACATTCCCTGCATCACCTGGGAAATGGGAAAATAGGGCCGGAGTTCTTCGTCGGAGATGGCAAATTTCTCGCGTCGCAGCTTCTCGCTGAAGTAGGCCACGTCCCATGCATTCAGCTCATGACCCGCAAAGTGTTCCAACTCCTCGAATTCATCTGTCGCGGCGTCGTAGCTGCGCTGGGCCAGGTCCCGCAGGAAGACACCGACCTGATCCACGGATTCCGCCATTTTGGTTGCGAGCGAATAATCCGCATAGTTTGAGTAGCCGAGCAGTTTGGCCGCCTCGTGGCGGGCGGCAAGGATCTCTTCCATGATGTCACTGTTATCCCAGCGCCCGGCGTGGGGGCCTTGATCCGAGGCGCGAGTGACCCATGCCGTGTACATTTTCTTGCGTAGAGATGTCGAGTCGGCATGACCGACAATAGCGTTATACGACGGGTAGTCGAGGGTGAATACCCAGCCCGTCTTGTCCCTCTTTTTTGCCTCTGCCGCCGCACGCGTCACGGCCCGTTGCGGAATTCCCGCCAGCAAGCTCTCGTTGGTGATATGACAGGTCCAGGCATTTGTTGCATCCAGCAGATTCTCTTCAAAGCGTGCCTGTAGTGTCGTGAGCTTCTGCATTAGCTTTTTGAATTGATCTTTATCCGCTGCCGCCAGTGCTACGCCGGCAAGCCTAAAACTTCTCAGCGACAGATCAATCGATCGCTGCTGCATCGGATCGAGTCGCTGGTCGTTCTTCTGCACATACAGAAACGCTTCGTATAGTCTTTCGTCCTGCTTTAGCTCAGTTTCATACTCTGTGAGTTTCGGCAAGCAGCGATTGTATGCCTCACGTAGTTTCTCATCGTTACACACGGCATTGAGATGACCCACGGGTGACCAGGTTCGGCTCAGTTTATGGCCAAGTTGCTCAAGCGGACCGATTAACGATTCCCAGGTCGGATTCTCATGCGCCAGCAACTTTTCGATCTCTCGCCTGTTTTCGGACAGGAGATGATCCAATGCCGGTTCCACGTGTTCAGGGCAAACACACGAGAACTGCGGGAGCTTGTCATGTTGCACGAGTGGGTTAGTCATACTGGTAGTTCAAACGGCGCGGGCCAGCGTGTATGGAGTTGCTAGCCGGAAGTAACCCTCGGGCTTGCCAGCAGGCAGGCGCCAGTGTAGATGAGACCGGCCAGAACAGCACGTACTGAGGACAGTTTTTTTCATTGTATGGATGCGCCAGTGGAGACACACGCCCCTTGCGAGTAGAATCAGATTGTTGCGGTGCCGATAAATCAGAAGTTATAAATGCCCACGAATGTCTTTGCCGACGCCAGCCTGGGCAGTCACGAAGCGCCGACCAGCGCCTATGCCCGATAACCCACGTCAACGTCTGGTCGCCAGGAGACTGCTGGGCGGCGGCGTATGGGCAATCGGTGGTCGTGTGTTCTCGGCAACCGTCGCGTTTGTGATCGGCGTTGTGCTGGCGCGGTTGTTGACGCCAGAGTCATTCGGCTCCTATGCACTGGCGGTTAGTGTCGTTACGGTAGTGGCCCTGGTCGGTGGCTTGGGCGCGGATCAGGCCGTTGTGCGCCTGGTCTCGGCGGCCAGTGCGCGCGGCGAAAGCGGGACGGTGTTTGCGCGTCGCGGCCTTGTAATCGCAATTGTCAGCGGGTTGATCGCTGGCCTCATGCTGTGGCTGGTGGCCGGACCGTTGTTTAGTGGTCCTATTAACGCACCACTACTGGCACAGAACGCGTTGTTACTTGGTATCTGGTGTTTGTCGCTCGCGGTGCAACGGCAGCTCGCCGAAACATACCGTAGTTATCACGATATTCGCGAAGCAGAAATATTTGCCGGACTGGGTCGCAGTGGGATCTTGTCGGGCAGTCTGTTCCTGATCGGCTTGCTGGCACTGAATGTCCTGGACATAGTCAGTTACCGCACCGTCGTGCTGGCCGGAATCGCAGCCGCGGCAATTACCGCCTTCGTCGCGCTGATATTTTTGGCAGACCGCATCCGTGTTCGATCAACCCGTCCACAAAGCGCGGTTACCCGACAGATGCTTCTTATTGCGGTGCCACTCGGTGCCGCTACGTTGATGCTTACGCTGCGTGGTCAGGTCGATGTATGGTTGGTTGCCGCCACCACCGGCACCGGTGACACGGCGTTATACACTGCCGCTTTACGATTGGCTGTTCTTGTGCAAATGCCGGCAATGATTGTCAACGCGGTTGTGCCACCAATGATTTCGGATCTGCACAGCGTTGAGGACACCGGGCTGATGGAATCGCTGGTTCGATCGGTTGCCACTCTAGCCTGTGTTCCGGCAGCCATTTTTCTGCTAATAATATTACTTGGCGGAGAAACCCTGATGACCGTTCTTTACGGCACGTTTTATGCTGGCGGCACCACAGTGCTGACGCTTCTGGCAATTTCGCATTTTGCTTTTGTTTTGGCGGGTCCGGCACTGGTTGGGCTGGCTATGACCGGTAACGAACGGGCGTTATTGCTGATTACCACGGTGTCGGTAGTCGTGACGATGGTGGCGGGTTTTCTCGCCGGGCGCTATTACGGCGTGGAAGGCGTGGCGGCAGTATCTGCAACAGTGCTAATCATGCAAAGTGCCGCGATGGCCGTCTTGTTTAGACGTCGTCTGGGAATCTGGTCTATTGCAACTTTGTCGCCGCAACGGCTGCATAGTCTGGGGCAACATTTCAGCTTTGGACAACGGTCAGCGGATTAGCTTGAAAGCGTGATGAATGCAGACGCAGCGGTGCGGCGGAAAGTGACGGCTGGCGAAACCGGACCGCTGCGATTGTTACTCATTAGTAATCATCGCCGTTTCAAGATTAGCTTTCGTGCACAGCCATGGGCGCGTGAGCTGGCAGCTCGCGGTCATGATGTCGATGTCATGTGCCATGCGCAAACGGAGCGGTTGTGCACTCGGATAGAACACGTAGACGGCTTTCGCCTCATCGAGAACCCCGATCTTTTGATCGGATCCTTACGCCAGGGTTGGGATCCAGTCTGCGCGCTGCGACGCGGCCGTTTCCTGTTTCGCGAAGATCGTCGGTACGATCTGATTCATTGTCTGGATACACGACTTGCGGTTATCTGGCCGGCGCTTACCTATGCGCGCAGACGCGGTATTCCCATCGTCAGTGACTGGATCGACTGGTGGGGTCGCGGTGGGTTAATCAAAGAACGGCGGCCGCTGTGGTATCGCGCGGCGTTTGCCGGTGTGGAAACTTTCTTTGAGGAACATTACCGCAACAAACTTGACGGCCTTACCGCTGTGTCCCATGCACTGATTGAGCGCGCCATAACCCTCGGTGTGCCGCGTGAACGGTGCAAGTGGATCCCCGGTGGCGCCAATTTTGCGGCGTTCGACCCGATCTGCACAAAAAAAGACATACGCGGACGACTTGGCATAGCAATGGATCAACCGGTGCTATGTTTCGCCGGTCTGGATGTGTTGGTCGATTTGCCGTTGGCATTTGCTGCATTCGAACGAGTACATGCCGTCCGCAAAAACGCACTGTTGCTACTGGTCGGTGTGCGCGAGGCCGACATTCGCCAAATCGACGTCGGCGAAAGCGCGCGCCGGGCTATTCGTGTACTGGGTCGCGTGCCTTATGCGGAGCTGGCTGACCACCTGGCCGCGGCCGATGTGTTTCTGATGCCCTATCCCGACACGGTGAGTAACCGCGGGCGCTGGCCAAATAAGATTGGCGATTATATGTGTGTGGGCAGGCCAACGGTTTCCAATCCGGTCGGCGAAGTGCAGCGACTTTTTACAGAGCACGAAGTGGGTGTGTTGGCCGAGCCCGAGCCCGATGCGATGGCCGAGGCGGTCCTGACGTTGATTGCCAACCCGGAACAGGCGGCCGCAATCGGCCGGCGGGCACGCGAAATTGCGGAGAGTTATTTTCGGTGGGACCGGCTCGTTGCAGGTCTTGAGTCCTGGTACAGAGAAATACTGCGTAAGTCTGCGTAGGCGGGGAAGAACATGATGGAACACTACGATTTATTATCTATCGGGGGCGGTAGCGGCGGTCTTGCCGCTGCCCAACGTGCCGCGATTCACGGAGCCCGCGCCGCGGTAATCGAATCCGGTCGACTGGGTGGCACCTGTGTCAATGTGGGTTGTGTTCCAAAGAAGGTCATGTGGTATGCGGCGCAAATTGCTCATGTGTTGGAAGACGCCGGCGGTTACGGGTTCGACGTAGCAGTACACGGACATAACTGGGCACTGCTTAAAGAGCGGCGTGACGCCTACGTTGCAAGACTGAACGCAATATACGAGCGTAATCTGCAGCGACGTGATGTGAATCTATATCGTGGCCATGCATCTTTTGTCGACGCACATACTGTGCGCGTCGGTGACCGGCAGATGAGTGCCGATCACATCGTTATCGCAACCGGTGGCAAGCCCCGGGTGCCGGATATCCCCGGCGCCCAACTGGGAATCGTATCGGATGATTTTTTTCAGTTGGAGAAATGTCCGGATAGTGTTGCCGTAATTGGCAGTGGCTATATCGCCGTCGAGTTGGCAGGCATGTTCGCTGCACTGGGCGCAGAGGTACGTATCTATGTTCGATACGATGGCGTACTCAGGCGCTTTGATCCGATGCTGCGTAGCATCCTTACTGATGAATTAGGCCACGCCGGCATTGATGTGGTACCGGATTCACGTGTGGCAGAACTGGCAGCCGCGGACGGTGGGGAAATCTCCTTGTTGGATACCAATCACGCCTCGTTGGGGGTTTTTGACAAAGTGCTCTGGGCAATCGGTCGCGGACCCAACAGTGCAGACCTCAGTCTGGACAAGGCGGGTGTTGCGATCCGCGAGGACGGCGTCGTGATTAGCGACGAAATGCAAAATACCAATGTGGCAGGTGTCTATGCGATCGGCGACGTAACCGGTCGGGCGGAGCTGACTCCGGTAGCGATCGCTGCTGGCAGAAGACTGGCCGACAGGGTTATTGGCGGCGACGCCGATCGCAAGCTGGACTATGACTGCATCCCGACAGTCGTGTTTAGTCATCCGACTATTGGCACCGTCGGCTTAACCGAGCCCGAAGCACGAGAAAAGTTCGGGGCCGATGTTCGTATATACGAATCAAGCTACAAGCCGATGTACGACCAACTAAGTGGTCGCGAGGCACAGGCGGCCGCCAAGCTCGTTGTTACTGGCGCACAAGAGCGTGTAGTCGGTTGTCATGTAATCGGTCCGGGCGCAGATGAAATGCTCCAGGGATTCGCCGTGGCCATAAAGATGGGCGCGACCAAGCGAGATTTCGACGACACCGTCGCGATACACCCCACGTCGGCCGAAGAGGTAGTCACTCTGGCTTAAATCTTTTTAGCCGCGCGTGGTTGCGTGATACATTATTGTGCGTCTGCCGGGTAGCTCCGTGACAGGCGGCCACGTCTATAGTGGCACCGATTTTCCGGCCCTTGAGGGCGTCTATTTATGTGCCAATTATGGCAGTGGGCGAATCTGGGGCCTGCTAGGTGGCGCTGACCTGGGAGAACTGGTAGATACCAAGCTGGCAATCGCGACTATTGGTCAGGGCAACGATGGCGAGGTCTATGTCTTGTACTTGTTCTGCGGTCAGATATATAAGGAGAGCGTCGCCCAGTGATGCGTATCGGGTGTGATTTCGAAATGGCCACTATTATCCGCACTGTAATGCTGACGGTGACACTGGCGCTGCTAAGCGTCGGGTCTGTTACTGCACAGGACACTGCCGAGACCGCAGTCGGTCTCGAGATGGATCGTGCCCTCGGCGCACGGTCGCGCGAAAAAATTGCGGATGGTTCAGCGAGCCAGGGTCAGTCCCGGTTGACACAGGAGACCACTGGCATCTCATCGACTCTGTTGCTCGGCGGACTCGCGCTGGCACTAGCCGGCTTTGCAGCAGGCGCCCTGATTGCACGCCGCGAGCCAAAAACCGAAGTCGCCGACGCGCCTGTTGCTTTATGGCTGGACGCAGAAAAATTGCAGGCCGACCTGGAAGAACTCGAAAGCGAGCTGGGCAAGCAACAGCATAGTAATGAGGAGCTGGCCTACGAGCGCGAACAGCTTTTGATTATGCATGCCGACGAACTACATGAGCTGCGCGGCGAAAAGGAAGAATTGATTCGCGAAGTGAAGGCGTTGCACTTGCGTGGTGATGGTTCGGAGGACAACAACGAAACAATCGATGAGCTGCGCGCCGAAATTGAACGTCTGCGGGGCGCCGATGACGAAGCACCGGAGCTCCGCGATCTTCCTCGCGATGATGCCGGGGCGCAGGAGTTACGCAGCCAGTTGGAGCACCAACAGACGCATATCCAGGAACTCGAGGAATTGTTGCGGACTGCGCATGACGATAGTGAGGCGCTTGAGCTGCGAGTTGTCGGTAACCAGGACCGAGTCGCAACCTTGGAAAGCACGCTGGATAGTCGCGAAAGCGAACTTGAACAAGCACGAGCAGAATTGAACATCCTGCGCGAAAAGGCCGAGTTGCTGAATGAAAAAGAGATTCGCGTTGCAACTCTGGATGATGAGCTGTCGGTGCTTCGTAATGAGATGAATGAATTGCTTGGCAAGAGCGGGCAATACAAAGTGCTTGTTCCGGAACTGGAAAACAAGCTTTTTCATCGTGACGAACAAATCGGAGCGTTGGAGTCTGAATTGGAGGCAACTTCGTATGAAGTTGTCGAGCGCGATCGAGACGCCAGCGACCGGGAGGCTCAGGCGAAGTACCTGCAGGAGTTACTGGAGGCCGAGCAAGTCAGAGTCGCAAGTCTGGAAGCAGATCTGGCGGCCACGCTAGAGAAAAATGAATTACTGAGTCGCGACCCTGGCACAGAAGAATTGCATGAGGAAAACCTTGCGCTTAGAAAGAGCTTACGCGAGGCGGAGGAAGGGCTTGCTACCTCCGGTTCCAAGCTTGACGAAGTGCAGTTGCACCGTGAGCGCGTGGATGACTGGAACTCTACAGTCACGAGTTTGCAGGCCGAGATTCGCCGCAAGTCGACACTGATCGATTCGCAGGCTGATCACCTTGCTGTTCGAGAACAACAGATCGAATTGCTGAAAGTCGAGATCGAGGATGTGCGCAAGCAGCTAATTGTACGCAGCGAAGAAACACAGTCGTTGCGCGATTTGCTCGAGCAGGCCGGCAGCGTAGTTGTCTCGCTGAGCGATGAGGTGGGTGCGCAGGAGCATGCTGATACACGTCTGCGACTGGCAATGAACCCTGCGCAAGATCCCTTTGGTGACCACGAAGACGCGGTGGCACCGATCGAAGCGGATATAGAAGCGCTCCGGTTCACTGCCAGAAGTCGCCGTGACTTAGCCGATTCTCTGGAAAACATTCTGGAAGAGGAGCGTGTTGCGCTCGAACAAGCAAGTCGCCGGGTTAGGGAGCGCGATGAGGAAGTCAGTACGTTAAGAAATGAACTTTCGGCCAATCGCGTTGCAATGGTGTCATTGCAGAGTCGTCTACAGGAAGTAGGTAGCGACGATAAAGCCGATGATAAACTGGCGATGGAACCGGCGCGGTTGGAACGGGAACTGCAGCAGAGTTTAATAGTGCTGGAAGCAGTGCGTGCCGATCTGCATAAATGGCGTGGCCGGGTCAAGCCGCTGCACGAAGCGCTTGTTGCGCGTAATGAGCGCATCCATATGCTGGAATCTGAGGTCGCTGTGTTACGCCAGACTCAGGGATTAGATTCGGCTCCGGTGGCAGCCGGCGTTGTTGATGATGTCACGGCATTATTGGATCGGACACGAAATGGCGAGACGGCCGAAGACGAACGCGCCCGCACCCTGAATGAAATGAAGAGTCAATGGGACCGCATCGTGGCGTTGGAGACGGATCTGGCCGAGACCGGTGAAAAGCTGGCACGCGTGATGGAGTTGGATGACTCCAGATGCCGGCAAATAGAGAGCCTGGAGACTGCGCGTTCGGCACAGTTGGCACGACTTTCTGAATTGCGCACTGACTTGTCTTGTCACGGGATTGATCCTGACTCGGGGCAATCCGACCTTGGGCGCAATGTTGTTGATCTCGGAGCCCGGCGTCCTTCGTAATCAGTGCTGCAAAATGTATTTGGGTTTCCACGGTAGTTTGCCGCGCCAGTACTGAATCAACACTATCCCAAAGAGCATTCCACCCAGGTGTGCGAAATGAGCAACCCCGGAGTTGCTACGGGTAACACCCAGTGTCAACTCAAGCAGGCCGTATAGTACGACGAAATACTTGGCCTTGATTGGCACGGGGAAAAACAACAATAACAACTTAACGTTGGGAAACATCATGCCAAAGGCCAGCAACAAGCCAAAGACTGCGCCTGACGCACCGATAGTCGGCACAACAATGCCGCCACTTGAGGTTTCCATTGTTACAACCAATAGTTGAACCAGCCCGGCCCCGACCAGGCAGAAGAAGTAATAGAACAAGAAGTGCGTCGATCCCCATAAACGCTCAATGTGAGTCCCGAACATCCACAGAGCAAACATGTTTACCAGCAAGTGCAGGTTGCTGCCGTGCAGGAAGCCATAGCTCAACACCTGCCAGAGGGAGAAATGGGGGCCGGTATAACCGGGCCGGGCCAGGCGAGAACCTTCCACCGCCAACGGCCACAGCGCGAACTGGTCGCTCAATTCCGGTAAACCCAGTAGGAATTGGAGTAGATAAACTCCCACATTGAGCCCAAGCAGGACTCCGACAATTTTACTAAGTGGTGGCACTTTAGGTTGTGTCGTCAGTCAAGGCTACGCGCGCAGCCGTTATCAACACGTCGGGATCAACGCGGATTTTGTAGTCAGGATTGAGATATTGAAAATCGATAATGCCGTCGGTGCCGATAACAAATGCGGCGGGAACCGGTAGCGCGTGATGATTCCTGCCAGACGCATCCTCCAGGTCGATATCGTGTTGCAGCAGCTTGTTGAAGTAGTCGTCGGTTACACGGAAAGCGAGCCCGAAGGCACGTGCTGCCACCAGATCGTTGTCCGATAACAGCGTGTATTTGGACTTTGTTTCCTCCAGAAACGGTCGTAGTTTTTCTGGCCGATCGGCTGAAATAAAGAGTAGTTCATAACCCAAGTCGAGCAAGGCTTTTTCGGCAGAGCGCATTTTTGCAAGATAACGATTGCAATATGGGCACCAGCCGCCACGATAAAAGGTCAACACGACAGGCTTGTTACGAGGGCCGGCGACGAATGTATATCCCTCGCCGTCGGCACCACGCACCGTGAACTCTGGCGCCGGCATGCCCGCAAGCAACGGCATAATCTCACTGGAGTCGGCTGCGATACGCTGCCGGAACGTGTCCACATTCTCCGCACAGCCACACGACACGGTCACGATGAAAGCCGTGAGAACCAGGCGGCGATGGATAGCAATCATTTGAGATACTCAGGCTGTGAGCACGGAACTGTAGCAATTTGACCTCTGTTCCGCATCCACGTTCAGGTAAACTGTCGTCTATGTTGCGCGAGTTCTGGTCTGAAATACGTCGTCGCAAGGTGTTTCGGGCAACGATCGCTTACGCCTTCGTAGCCTGGCTGGTCATCCAGATCGCCGACACGACCTTTGAGCCCTTGCATCTTCCCGATTGGGCTCTCACCTTGCTGATCGCCCTGGTCATCGCTGGACTGCCGCTGGCAGTTATCCTTGCCTGGGTCTTTGATCTGACCCCTGAGGGTTTAGAGCGGGACAAAGGCGACCGGGCGGTGGCGGCACCGGGAGTCGCCCCAACCGACAATTCAATCGCCATACTGCCCTTCGCCGATCTTAGCCCGGAGCAGGACCAGGCTTATTTCTGCGAGGGCGTTGCCGAGGAGATACTCAGTGTGTTGTCGCGTGTGGATGGGCTGCGTGTGGCATCGCGACGTTCAACGCTTCGTTTCCGGCAAGACACAGCAGACATTCGTGAAATCGGTGGGGCACTGGAAGTGGCGACAGTACTGGAAGGATCGGTGCGCAAGGAGGGCGACAAGCTGCGTATCACAGCTCAGCTCGTGGACGTCGCAAGCGGCCATAATCTCTGGTCACATCGTTACGATCGAGAGCAGCGGGAAATCTTTTCGATTCAGGACCAGATTGCCGAGAACATTGCTTCGGTAATGGAACTATCTTTGCGGCCTCAGGATCGATGCGTGTCTCAGCGGGCCGGGACATCCGATATCGAGGCCTACGACCTTTATCTCAAAGGTTGGAGTTTTTTTCATCGCTGGGGCGCGCGCAACCTGAGATATGCAGTTGAGCTATTCCAGCATGCGTTGGATAAGGACCCGGAGTACGCTCGTGCCTGGGCCGGGCTAGCCGACGCCAATGCAATGCTTTATATCTTTATGGAATCGCGTGTCGAGTATCGCAATCGGGCGCGGGACGCGAGCAAACGCGCATTGGCGCTGTGTCCCAGGCTGCCTGAGTCCCACGTGTCCCGAGGCTTGTCCTGCTCCATGTTTGGTAATTGGTCGGAGGCCGAACAACGGTTCAAGGATGCGCTGAAACTGGATTCTGAACATTTTGAAGCGCTTTACTTCTACGCAAGGACCTGTCTGCACCAGGGAAAATTGGAACAGGCGGCAGAGTTGTTTCAGCGTGCGGCGAATGCGCGACCCGATGATTATCAGTCACCGTTATTGTTACAAACCCTGTACAAAAAACTTGGTCGCACCGATGAGGCACGCGAAACTGCGCGCTCAGGAATAGAAAAAGCAGAGCAACACTTGGAAATGAATCCGGATGACGTCCGCGCTTTGTATCTGATGTCCGGCGCACTGGCAGATCTTGGCGACCTCCAACGCGGCGAACAGGTGTTATTACGTGCAATGGCTATCGACCCCACAGATTCGGCCGTTCTCTATAATGCGGCGTGCTTTTATGCTCGCATCGGCGCTCAGGATCGTGCAGTTGACTTGCTCGAGCAGGTACGACTGCCAAGAATGGCGGCAGACTGGGCCCGCAACGATCCTGACTTGGCATCGCTGCGCGGGCACCCTCGATTTGACGAGCTATACCCCGTCAAGGAGACCCCGCGCTAAGAGAAGCATATCTAGAACGGCCGGCGCGCTCGTCTCATAAGATGAGTTTATCCTTCACAACTTGCATCTATTTTCCCTACTTCTTTTTCACCAGTGGCATCGACGAAGTACATACTTCCTTTTAACTGCGATGAGGTAGAAGTTTCAAAACGCATTAAGTACGTCCTTTTCGCGCTCTCATCAATGAAATATGTTCTACCATTTGAATCCTCTTCATTCTTGTGATAACGCCTAAGCGTTGTTGCCTTGATTGATGCGAGTTTATAGGTAAAAAAGCGTCCTAAAGGCCGCGCGAGAACAGCATCTGTGTATTCAATGACTAGAGAACTCATTACTCCTTCATCTTTTATCCCACCCGAACTATGCAGCTCATAAAATCCCCTGCCCTTGTAATCCGTCGCGCGCGTATTGTCGCAAAACGACAGAATTACAGTGCCGATTGAATTGGGCGCATCTGGAGCCGGTATCCTTAATTGTTCTTTTGCCCAGTCAGTATCCCAATGTATGACAAATTGCCAAAGGCCGGAATATTTTCTTTTGTCTTTTTCGTAATACCTGACAAGCCAAATGAACACGCTGGGAATAAACGCAATTAGGGAGTAAACAAGCTCTTCGTAGTTTGCCAGGTTCAATAACCAAACCGGCGGCTGGTCGGCCCAGAGGGAAAGAATTAGCTCAGTAAGCTGTGAGTAGTCGTTATCCATAAAGTCGCTCAAATCGGAGGCTCTAATCCAGCTGTTATTTTCACAATAGATTAATAGTAATTACAAGGTGGCCTGAATTCCGATTGCTATTTCTCGATTATCCGCGAGGAATGCCTTGGCAGCTAACGCGAACGCAACCGTTGTCGCGGACTAAGACCAAAACGTTTAGCCCAACGACTAAATGTTCGGTAGCTGAGATCCTCTGTTGACGCAATTCGCCGGATTGTTTCGTCACGAATCTGTTGCGGGCTTACCTTGTCAGCAAGTTGATTGAGCTCCTGGGTATGCGCAGGGGTTGTCAGCCAACGCTCGATCAGCGGCTGACTCACTTCCAGGTGAAACTGGAAACCATAAGCACGATCCTCGTATCGAAACGCCTGATTGCGGCATCGGTCCGAGGAAGCCAGCTGAATCGCATCTGATGGCAGGTCAAATCTGTCGCCATGCCACTGAAAGATTCGTTGCACCGGAGAGAACTCGCCGAGTAACTCGTCCTGAGCGCCAGCTTCTGTGAGCTGAATGTCGTACCAGCCGATTTCTTTTTCTTCCGCAGCGCTGACACGAGCGCCCAAAGCCTTGGCCAACAGTTGTGCGCCCAGACAAATACCCAGAACGTGCATTCCCTGTTTCGCAGCTTCGCGTAGCAACTCTACTTCTGTGGCCAGATTCGGGTACGCATCGACCTGATCCACGTTCATTGGACCACCCAGTACAATGAGACCCGAATAGCCTTTCAATGATGGCTGAGCCAGTGGATCCCGACCGAAGTTCACATATCGAATTCGAAAACCGGCTTCTTTCAATACCGGATTGAGTGTGCCGAGTGGTTCGAAGGGCACGTGTTGAAACACCAATATTTTTCTACGTCGCATCGTCGATCCAGTTTATGTGAATGTGAAAAATAGGGACAGACCGCGGTCTTTGCTGTCAGGACAGTGGTTTGCGCCGTTTTCCCTCTGGCAAAACCGTGGTCTATGCCCCGATTCCCTGATACCCTTTGTCTTTGTGATGTGTGTCGAGAGTTCTATGTTCAGATTGTTATTTGCAGCCATCTTGTTGTCCGGGTCCGTCTGGGCATCCTCGGTCCTGGCAGACGACGACAAGATCGTCGCTGTGGATCGTCCGGAGCCCGAGTATCCGAAAAAGGCGTTTCAGAAATGTGTCGAAGGGCATGTAATAGTCAAATTTATCATTACGACTGAAGGTACAACCAAAGACATTGAGGTCGTCAGTTCGCGTCCGGAACGTGTATTCGAAAAGGCTGCGGTCGCTGCAGTTGAGAAATGGATTTTTGAACCGCGGGTCATCAATGGCGTTGCTGTTAACCGCGAAGCGATTCAGCGCCTAATCTTTGAGCCTGGCTGCATCCGTTAGTCTGTCTATCCGGTGACCTCAGAAAATGGAACAGAAGAGATCGGTCGAGCACTACCGCGATCACGAACTCGTGTGCGATATTCGTCCGGACGGTAACGGTTGGTCTTACACGATCCACGTACTCGGGCACGACGGCGACACCGATCGTCTGCGTTGTGAAGAGTGTTCGGCAGAACGCTATGCGACAGATCTTGAGGCATTGCATGCTGGGCAATTGCGCAGCCGGATGCTAGTCGACAGGTTGCTCGATAACAAAGAACCAGGCTAAAGGCCCGTTCCCTGAATCAGCTGTTTGAACAGACTTGATTCACGTTTGTAAAAGCCCTCTGTATGAAATGAATCCGCTAACTCAAGCAGCTCGATGTCGAGATGGTGATTCAGTTCGTGGAGCAATGTACGTAGATAAGTTCGAAATGCCACCACGCGCCGTTGTTGTGCGGTTCGCATCCATACCTCAATAGACGCCAACCGGCGTCCCTCCGGTGGTGTGTACAGACCGTGGAGCTCGCCCCAATCATCCGACGGTCTGACGGAGCGCACACGTAACTTTGTGCGTGGCACGCCGAGTTGCTCGCACAACGCTTCGATCAGCGCGCGGCTGGTTCGTTCAACCTGAATACGATCTTCGCTAACCAGTGACGATGCAACATGGTGCACCAATGAACGTAGTCTTGCTGGTTTCGCCAGGCGCAGGGCAGATACGGCGTCGCTTTCGTTATAAATGCGGCGTTGTCTCTTACTAAGCTTGCGGTAGTAGGCAAATGGCACGATGTTAAGACTCAGTTCGGGGCACTCGTTCTTAATGTTACCGGGATTCTCGGAAGAGGGCCGTGGCAAGTCATACTGGCCAGCCTCCGGGATGCTAATATGCCCGGTCTGATTGCAGCAAAGCGGGATCAAAGTGTCGACCGCGGGGGAGCCATGAGCAAGTTATTTTCCGAGTATACGCGATCGGCGTTGCTGCTTCTGTTTATTCTCTCTTTTGGCTTTGCTTGCGCAGACGACGCCACCAAAATTGAGCGTGCCAAAGAATTTCGTTCACTGGCACAGTACCGCGCAGCGACAATAGAATTGAAGAACGTTTTGCGTTCTGACGCCGACAATGCGGAAGCTCGTGCATTACTCGGCGAAATTGCCATGCTTACCGGGGACACGGCAACGGCAGTCAAAGAATTGCGCCGCGCACGTGAGTTGGGCGCTTCAGCAGATTCTTATTTGGTTGCCCTGGCACGTGCGGTATTGCGTGAAGGCCGTTTCCAGGAAGTCGTCATTTTCGATCCAGAATCACTGGTTGATATAGATAAGCGAGCCGCCCTATTGGCGTTGATTGGAACGGCCGAGCTGGAACGCGGCGATCAACAACTTGCCGAGGAAAAATTTGGCGCCGCACTAGGGTTGGTGCCTGAACAGCCGGACGCGTTGATTGGCAAAGCCAGACTGGCCGAGGAACGTGGTGACGTCGAAGCGGCAGCAGCAGAATTGGAGCAAATGCTGCGCGCGCATCCGGATCATCCCGAGGGCCTCGCCGCACTGGGCAGACTGCAGCATGAAATGGGGGAATTCGCTGCAGCCGAAGAAAACTTGCGCAAAGCGCTGGTAATTGTCGACCAATCGGGTCGCGCGCACGAGCGGATAATGTATATGGCTGCGTTGATAGACGTATTGATCGCTAGGGAGAAAAGCGCTGAAGCACAGGTGCTCGCAAACGACATGATGACAAAGACGTCACAGCATCCTTTGTCTTTGTTCCTGGGCGCGCGGGCTGATTATGCGGCAAAAGACTTCGACGGCGCGATCGACAAGGCCGAACGAATTATCACCGTCCATCCGGTTGCGGAGCCTCCGCGGTTGCTCCTGGTGGCCGCGGCACTCGCAATAGGCAACGAAGCGTTGGCCGCCACCCACCTGCAGACAGTGGTCAATGTTAACCCAGGCAATGAAAAAGCACGGAAAGTGTTGGCGCACGTGCGTATGCAGATGGGTGATCCGAATGAGGCACTGGCATTGCTGGAACCGTTGTTGGTTGGGGGTACTAACGATGCCCAGCTATTGGGTTTGGCATCGACGGCGACGATCCGCAGCGGGGACACCAAGGGCGGGCTCGAGCTCATGGAGCGTACGGTCGAGGCCGGAGAGGACGACCCGGCGATACTCCTGCAGGCAGCGGCAAATTTTCTTGCCAGCGGCGAACTGGATCGGGCGATAGAGCTGCTGGAATCGCTTCCCGAGGCCGATAGAGTAGGTCATCGAGAGTTATTGCTCGTCCTGGCATTGCTCAAAAAGGGCGACAAAGAAGCGGCCCGTGCACAAGTGCAGTCCGTGATAGAGAAACGACCTGAATCGAACGAAGCATATCGTTTGTTGGGTGCCTTTCATTTGGCGGTCAGGGAGTTGAATGAGGCGCGCGTCGCGTTCAAGAAAGCCCTTGAGATAGATCCAGACGATACAACCTCAGTTATGAATTTGGCGCGGGTTGATATTGCAGACGAACAACCAGAGCAGGCGGAAGCCCAACTTGAGAAATTCCTGGAACGCAAGCCAGGAGATCCGCAGGTGCTAACAGCGCTGGCACGGATTGCAAATAGTAGCGGTGACACTGAGAAGGGGATCCAACTGCTCGAGCGCGCTCACGCCGCAAATCCTGACGTGCTATTGCCTGCGCTGGCACTGGCGCGTTCCTATTTACGCACGGGCAAACTGGAACTCGCTCACGAGCGGGCAAGTCAGGCGGCTCGCATCGCCCCATCAAACCACGAAGGACATTTACTGATGGGCATAGTATTGCTGCAAGACCAACGACATTCCGAAGCCTTGGGACCTCTTGCGCGGGCCGTTGAGTTGTCGCCAAACCGGGCACAAGCGCACTACCACTTGGCGCGTGCCCAGGAAGCATCAGGGCGTGCAGAGGCAAGCGTCGACTCTTACAGAAAGGCAGTGGAATTAGACGGAAAATTTCAACCGGCTCTGGCAGAGCTGATCGGAATCGAAATCACGCGCGGTGATCTGAATTCGGCCTTGTTGTTGGCTCGCCAAATGGTTGAAGGACATCCTGACGACTTTAAGTCACACCTGTTGGAAGCGGATGTGCATGTGGCCCGCAAAGATATGAACGCGGCAATGGAGTCGCTGGATAAGGCCGCTGCTCTCGACTACAACCGAATAATTGTTGGAAAGCGTTACGAACTCAAAAGACGGATGGGTGATGCGGAACCCTGGGCCGAGCTGGAGCAATGGGTCGAGGATAATCCGGATGATTTGATGGGTCGCAAAGGTCTGGCGCAAGCCTATCTGCAGTCGGGGATGAATGAACGCGCCATCGAGATTTACGAACAACTTATGGCTTCAGAACCAAGTGCCGACATAGCGTCAACCCTGGCAAAGATCGAGAGAAGGGGCGGTGATCTGGATGCGGCAGTAGACTGGCTGGGCAAGGCAATCGAACTCAAACCAGGCGATATGCAATTGGGCGCGATCCTGGCGGGAATCGAAGCGCAACGTGGAAATACCAAACTCGCAGTCAATCTCGTGCGCGACTTGCGAAAAGAATTTCCCGATGCAACAGAGTTGTACGCATTGGAAGGCGAGGTGCTGTTGGCAAATAAGGATTATAAACGCAGCACCCGGGCGTTTGATCGGGCAATCGAAGCCGAACCGTCGGAGGCGCTCGTGTTGAAGCGTTACGCTTCCGCCAAACTGGCTGGTGACGAGGATGCGTGGCGCGGACTCGAAAGTTGGTTTTCCCGCAATCCGGACGACCTGAGAATAGGCATACAACTTGCGCAGGCGTACAGCGAACGCGATTGGAACGATGAATCAATAGACGTTTATCGTACTTTATTGGACGCGGACCCAGACAACTTCCTTGCGTTGAATAATATCGCGTGGGTGTACGTGTTGCGTGGGTCTGACGGTGACTTGCAACTCGCGCTCAAGGCAGCATCAAAGGCCCACGAGCTGAAACCGGATATTGCAGCCATTGCCGATACCTACGGATGGATTCTGCTAAAAGACGGGCAAAACGATAAGGCGCTCAAACTTTTGGTGCAGGCTGCCGACGGTGCTGACACCGACCCCGAAATTCGTTATCACCTTGCGGCAGCACTTGGCGCCAACGACCGAAATAGCGAAGCAATCTCGATACTAGATGGACTGCTTGCCGGCGATAGGACCTTTGAAAGCCGTGAAGACGCCGAGATATTAAGACGCCGCTTGTCGCCGTAAGCCGAAGGTCCGCCCTCAGGGAACGGCGATCACATTGATCGCCGACTCAATTTGATTAACTGGGTCCAGGATTCCTTCGGCAACAACGCCGGGGACATCTGCCACATCCAGATTTCCAGTGAGAAGTTCAATTGTCGCGATCGGTGCCGTCCCTTCCCCTGCTGTCTCCCCTTGCACGATGACAAAAAAACCGTCGGAAACAAGATTGGTCGCGGTAAACGGGAGGTCAACGGTGTTAAGTTCGGAGGTTTCCAGATTGAACCAAACTACACGGCTTAGCGCGCCGTCAACCGGCGCAAGAAACAGCCATAGTCGGCCATCGGCACTGAATATCGATGGCGGTACGCGAAGCTCGGCACCCACCGTGTACGTTTGATAATCAGGCAAGCTGGCTGTCAGATCGGATTCGACTGGATTCTCGCCGGTCAAATCGTTTGCAAGTACGCGTAATCCGGTATCGCCCTCGAAGACATAGATCAGCCTGTCCCCGTTCGGGGCAACATCGATGTTCCAAAGACCGTCACTGGCGTCTGTGGCCGCGGCAACTATCTGCGCCGACTCGGCTGTCAGGTAAGGGATGTCAAAAATTTGCACGACCTCGGCTTCCGGCGGACAGGCGGCAACGAAAAGACTGAGACTGCCAGGTCCGTTATTGTAGGAAATTATGTTGGTCGGATCGGCCAGTAGTCCCGAGGCCTCGTTGAGATTTATTCCCGGGCCAGGCGAAATCAAAGAAGTATTGAATGCCGCCGACAAAGTCTGCGGTGGTGGTGTCTGGCAGGAATAAGCGGCAGGTGGAACGGTGGTCGCCGCATCCGCGGTCAACCAAACCATGTTATTGAAATCGAGGAGTCGGGTAAACGCTGAATCCATATTGTCGATATCGTCCAGTATTTCAATCAGACCCGGTGTGGATAACCCGACGTAATAAATTGCGGCGTGCTCATCGGCGTCGGCGCCCAGGGTCCCCTGCAAAATAAGCGCGGTGTCTGTGCGCGAAAAAAACGACGGTGTTAAGGTGCTGTTCTCAAATCCGGTGTCAAACTCGAGCACATCGTTTTCTTCGACCAGATCAAGCAGGATGACGAAGCGGTTATCCAGCGTATAGGCGGCTACATTGCCCGCTGTCGATAGCGCAAGGCCACCATCCACCGCACCCGTTGTCGTATCGAGATCAAATATACTTGCCGGTGTTGCCGGGTCATCAAGGGGAACGGCAAGAATACGGTCGGCGTCGGTCAGCAAAATAGCCTGGCTGAGTTGTTCGCTGATCCCCCAGTTCAGGAGTTTTTCGCCCGTGTCCAACGCCTGAGTCAGGTCGACCGCTGTTCCCGGGTCGCGGGAATCCAGCATGAGCACACGCGTTTCCGTTCCGGCGGTGGCGCTGAACACAGCACGAGATTCATGCCTGGCAATGTCTATCGAAACTGTCGCAGAGGAAGCTTGCCCGATCTGATCGGTGATTTCGTAGGAAAATTGATCACTACCGATAAAAAATGGATTCGGTGTGTAGACTATGCTGCCGGTGCTGTTGTCTAGTGTGCCGTTAGTCGTGGTCGTTGTGATGACAATTAACAATGTATCTCCATCGATGTCGAAGTCATTGCTGATGACATCAATGATTACAGTCTCGTTTTGTTTGATGTTGACCATGTCGTCCGCGGCTATCGGCGGTTCATTCGGCAACGACAGGTCAGGAATATCGTCGCAACCGGTCAGTACGATCAGCGAAATCAGGGCAGCGCATTTGGCAAAAAGCCGGATCATATTTTTCTCCGAATCAGGCGGACAGCCGATCTTGTTCCTCAGCGGCGATTTGTTGCAGGACGTCAATGAGCGCGTCGACGTCTTCAGCGGTGTTGTAATGTACCAGTCCGACGCGCAATACGCCGCCGGAATCCAATAATCCGAGCGCCTTGCAGGGTTCTACTGCATAGCTGTGACCCGACCAGGCAAAAATATTGTTTTGTGCCAGCGTTTTGGCGATGGTTGCGGGATGCACGCCACGCATTGTAAACGACACGGTTGGTGCGCGATGGCTCAATTCGCTGGCAGCGGTGATTCCGTGCACCGTTAGCCCCTCGATCACAGTCAGACGTTCTATCAACGCACGGCATAATTGGTGTTCATATTCGCGAATAAGTTCCAGTGCCTGCTCCAGCCGTTTTCGACGGGGCTCTGATTCCCCAGCCAACGAAGCCAGGTAGTCAACCGCTGCCGTCACGCCTGCCATCGCTTCATGATTTTGTGTGCCGGTTTCAAAACGACCCGGCAGTGTATCCGGTGCGGGTACGAGTTTGTATGCATCCAGCGATTCGAGTAGTGCTTTGCGCCCCCACAGAACGCCCTGATGCGGGCCGAAAAACTTGTAGGGCGAGCACACAAGGAAATCACAACCCAGACTCTGTACATCAATTGACAGGTGCGGCACCGAGTGCACGCCGTCCACAAAGACCAGCGCACCATACTTATGTGCAGCAGTACAAATGCGTGGAATATCGTTGATTGTGCCTAACAGATTGCTGGCATGTCCCACACAAACAAGCCGTGTACGGTCGTTGAGCAAGTCGTCAAACTGTTCGTAATCGAGCGTGAAGCTGTCGGTATCCAGTCGAATCTTTTTGACTACAAGTTCCAGATCGCGCGCCAGCAACGCCCAGGGCGTCACGTTTGCGTCGTGATCAAGTTCGGACACGATAATTTCATCACCAGGATTCAACTGCCCCCCAAGGGCACGAGAAATCTGAAAGGTCAACGAAGTCATATTTGCGCCAAAGACTATCTCTGCCGGCGAGGGCGCGTTAAGCAGATCGGCCATTGCCAGGTGGGCGGACTTCACTATGTCATCGGCGGCGATTGAGCTGTTAAAGGGTCCACCCAGGTTGGCATTGGCGTGACGCAGACAATCGCCGATCGCATCAATCACCGATTCGGGTACCTGTGTACCGGCGGGATTGTCCAGATAGATCCGCCGTCGGCCGTCGTCGTGCAATGCCAGGGCGGAGAAATGTTTTCGAATTTGGGTGGTATCGAGTTGCATCGGATATGTCGTGTTTTTTTCGGCTGCCTAGGATAACCCGGAGAGCCCGAAAAATGGGCCTTAGACCCCCCAGGTGGGGCGGGAATTGCCGCCGGGCGGGCCTGGGTCTACCCTAGGACGCCCCTAACGCAACGAATCACAACATCTTCGGGACCCAAATCATGCACATATTTACGAGCCACCGTGGCCGTTTTGTCCTGATTGCGGTACTTATCGCGAATCTCGCAATAGCGGCCGACGATACGACCGATGATGCGGCAACAATTTATTCAGGTCTGAGTCTGCGTGGTATAGGCCCGGCCATTTCATCGGGCCGAATAACCGACTTCGCGATGCACCCGGATCGCTGGCAGGAATATTTCGCAGCGACTGCTTCAGGCGGTCTGTGGAAGACGAACAATAACGGTATTACATGGAAACCGGTGTTCGATGACGAGAGTTCCTACTCGATTGGTGTAGTCATGCTGGATCCCGCAGAACCGCTTACGGTCTGGGTCGGCACAGGCGAGAACAACAGTCAACGCAGCGTGGCCTATGGCGACGGAGTCTATAAATCCGTAGACGGCGGGCACAGTTGGGAAAATATGGGTCTGACAGAGTCAGAACACATCGGTCAAATCGCATTTGACCCGAAAGATTCAGACATCGTTTATGTAGCCGCTCAAGGGCCGCTGTGGAATGACGGTGGCGATCGCGGATTGTATCGCTCGATTGATGGCGGAGAGAACTGGAATCGAATTCTGCATGTAGATGAACACACTGGGGTGAACGAATTTCTGATTCATCCGAACAATTCAAAGAAAATGCTGGGGTCCAGTTATCAACGGCGCCGTCACGTCTGGACATTGATAAACGGTGGGCCCGGTAGCGGCATCCACAAGAGTACCGATGGCGGTGAGAACTGGCGCAAGATCAGCACCGGCCTGCCTGATGGTGACATGGGACGCATCGGTCTGGCGATGTCGCCGTCAAAACCGGAAGTTGTATACGCGATAGTCGAAGCAAACGAAGAAGATCGCGGTGTCTACCGCTCGAAGGATTTCGGTGATACGTGGGAGAAGCGCTCGGATTACATGGCATCAAGTCCGCAGTACTACAACGAGTTGGTTGTTGACCCGCATAATCCGGATCGCGTGTATTCGATGGATACGTATGCGCGCATCTCCAATGATGGCGCCAAGACCTGGAAACGACTCAATATGGAGCATCGTCACGTGGACGATCATGCATTGTGGATTGACCCTGCGAATACCGACCATCTGATCATCGGCGGTGATGGCGGTATCTACGAAACCTGGGATCTTGGAGCGGCCTGGCGACACGTACGCAATCTGCCGATCACCCAGTTCTACCGGTCTACACCTGACAATGCCACGCCTTTTTACCGCGTTTATGGTGGAACGCAGGACAACAACTCACTGGGCGCACCATCACGAACGACGAATATCCACGGAATCACTAATTCGGATTGGCTGTTTACCCTCGGTGGGGACGGATACAAGCCACAAATTGATCCGACCGATCCGAATATTGTCTATTCCCAATACCAGTACGGCGGACTGGCGCGTTACGACCGGAGGACTAATGAGCGCGTGTATATCACGCCGCAACCCGACAACGAAAGCGATGCGTTACGCTGGAACTGGAATTCGCCGCTGATTATCAGTCATCACGATCCAGCCATACTTTACTATGGTGCCGAGAAACTCTATCGCAGTGATGACCGCGGGAACAGCTGGCGTGCAATTAGTGCGGATCTGTCACGCCAGCTCGACCGGAACAAACTGGAAATTATGGGTCGCATCTGGAGTGTAGATACGATCTCGAAGAATCGGTCGACATCGATATATGGCAGCTTGATCGCCATTGCCGAGAGCCCCTTCGACGAGAATCTGCTCTATGCTGGTACTGACGACGGCCTGATCCACGTAACCACAGATGGTGGTGACAACTGGAAACGTGTTAGTCGTTTCAGTGGCGTACCCGATATGTCGCTGGTCGAGGACGTCATCGCATCGCTACACGATGCGGATACGGCCTATGCGGTGTTCGACAATCACAAGAAGGGTGATTTCAAACCCTATGTCTACGTCACGCGGGACCGGGGACGCAGTTGGCGGGCTATTACGGGAGATCTGCCGAAACGTGGCACAGCGCACACGATTGCCGAAGACCACGTGGATGCCAATCTGTTATTCGTGGGAACAGAGTTTGGTGTGTTTTTTACCCAGGACGGCGGCAAAAAATGGATTGAGCTGACCGGGGACTTCCCGACCATTGCGGTTCGCGACCTGGAAATACAACGACGCGAGCAGGATTTGGTAGTTGGCACCTTCGGGCGTGGAATCTACATACTCGATGACTACACACCCTTACGTATTCCGATCGATGATCTGGGCAATAGCGAGAGCACATTATTCCCGATCAAAGACGCCTGGCTTTATATCGAGGGGGATAAATGGGGCGGCAAGAAAAAGGGTAATCAGGGTTACGAGTTTTTTACCGCACCAAATCCGCCTTTCGGAGCCGTCTTCAGTTATTACCTGCGCGATGGCCTGAAGACACAGAAAGAGCAGCGTCGCGAAAGGGAAAAAGAGATCGAAAAAGAAGGCGGCGATACGCCCTACCCTGAATGGGAGGCACTTCGCGCGGAGGATCGGGAACAGGATCCAGGAGTCTATGTAGTCGTCAGAGATAGTAACGGGCAGATTGTCAATCGCGTCAGTGGCCCCACTAAAAAGGGCTTACACCGTATTGCCTGGAATCTGCGTCTTGCGGCGCCAGATCCAGTCAAATTGAACGACCAGACTCTTCGCTCCGATGAACCGATTGGTCCTCTGGCCTTGCCGGGTCGTTATAGCGCGACACTGGTTACTGTTGTCGATAGCCAGTGGCGCGATGTAAGCGATGCCCTGTCGTTTAACGTTGTGCCGCTGGATCAGGGCGCGGTATTGCTTGCCGACCGTAAACCGCTACAGGATTTTCAGCTCCAGACGGCCCGTTTGAGTCGAGCAGTGTTGGGTGCATCGGAAGCAGTGGAAGAAATCCAGACAAGAATCGATCACCTGCAAGCAGCGCTGATTCGTACGTCGGCGGCCGGCACTGATCAACACGAACGTTTACGGGGTATCGAGCTGGCGTTGGCCGACATTGATGTGGAGCTTAACGGCGATGACACGAAAACATCACGTTATGAATCGGCTCCGTGGTCAATTTCGCGGCGTGTAAGAAGTATTGTCGGTGGGCACTGGCAATCGCAATCTGAAATTACCGAAACGCATCGCAAGGCCTACCAGCTAGCGTCTTCGGCTTTTGCAACGTTGCTCACAAGCCTGCATAAAGTGCGAGATGATCTCGTCGCTTTCGAAGCACAAGCCGACCGTGATCTGGTGCCGTGGACACCGGGCCGCTTGCCACAATGGCAACCCGAATAAGGGGTTATCAGGTGATCGCCCGCGTTCCTAGCGCTTTCAATCCGTGTATCAACAGATAAAGGAAAAGGATTGGGATAACAATCGTCTGTAGTACGAATATCACTATGAGATTAATAATGTGTTCGCTGGCGTTGGACAAGCGATCACGAAAACGGTCCAGTTTCTCCGTGACGTTAACCCGGTCAAGTGAATCGTCCAGGAATGCCCCGAGACGATCCAGCATCGATCGAGCTTCTGTTGGCGGCGGCACAGTTTCCTGACTCATTTCGCTAATCTCGTTGCTGGTCGCTTCCAATGCCTGTGTGGCGGCGGCGTGCTGAGCGGCCAGGAAAGTATCGAACACCAAGTCGGTACCGATGATAATCGCAGGCACTGCAAAGCGCAGAGCGATAACAATCAGCGCGGCACGAAAGCCCCATTGTTGCCAGCGTTCTGCCGGGCGTACCCAAAGTGTCAGCAAAAATACGACCACGGCCACAATGAGCAAGACGCTGATGCCCCACCACTCACTGATGCCAAGCAATATGTTCTGCAATCCCAGCGCACTGGTAGCGACCAGCATTACCGCAGAAAAACGCTCAATGAGGTCGTTGATGGGATCGAGGACCTGACCGACCGTGAAGTTCATGCCGATACCGGCGGGTTCAACGGCGACTTCCGTTCCCTGTGCCACAGAAATTACGCCATTGAGTGTCCGCGCGACCGCAAATGTGACCAGCGCCCGGCGGAAGGCTTTCTCCGCCATATCTGCGCCGACCTCATCGACCTGGCCGGTCCAGGCGGCCAGGGCGGCAAGCAGACAGATTACGGTGAGTATGATCTTGCGGGTCATCGGTGCAGTTTAGCCCACGTGACCGGGTCGCCGTGCTTCTGATAGCAGCCGCCAGATGACGCGATACGGTCGCATTGCACAAGAACCGGCGTTGATCCTATCAAGCTGAGACCGCTGAATTAAGGCTGATTTCACCAGGGTTACCCGGTCCAGGCTGCCTGCGATCGCGGCACCTCGATGACCTGGATCGGGCCGTGGATTTTGCACTGCAGGGTGTAGGCGGCGGATCTGTCGCAATGCAACAGTTGTCGAGCGAGAAATCGATCTTTAGTCTAAACTGCCGGTGTAACTGAAAAACTATGCCAAGGGGGAAGAGCATGTCCAGCAGCTGTGCGCGCAGTTGTCGCCTATCTGAAGGCGTCAACATCACCGGTTTTGTGAAGGTCGCTGATGCCGTATTGGCATATTGGATCCTTTAAAGACTAGTTAAAGGACACCGGAGGTGACGACACGCGTTAAAGTCGCGGTTATTGGTGCTGGGCCCGCTGGCATCAGTGCAGCGACGCATGCGGCAGAAACAGGCACATCGCATGTTCTGCTGGAATCCACTGCGGAACACGCTCAGACAATACAGCGTTATCAAAAAGGCAAGCACGTCATGGCGGAGCCGGGCATTCTGCCACTACGCAGCGATGCTCACTTCGAGGCGGGAACACGCGAAAATGTACTCGGTACCTGGGCACAGGCGCTCGAAGAAAAAAATGTCAATGTAATGTATACCGCCGGAGCGGTCGCAATAGAGGGACAACGTCCCGATTTCCGAATCACGCTGGCCAATACTGAAATCATCGAAGCCGAGACCGTGGTGTTGTCCATCGGCGATCAGGGTAGTCCACGCAAGCTAGGAGTGCCGGGCGAAGGACCACCCTGGGTGCAGTACACACTCGATGATCCCGATGAGTACCAAAAAGAGTCCATTGTAGTGATCGGCGCCGGCGATGCGGCAATCGAAAACGCCGTGGCACTGTCGGGACACAACACGGTGTACATCGTCAATCGTAAAGACGAGTTCGTCCGGGCCAAGGACGGTAACCTGGCGCTGATCCTGCGCACAATCGAAGATGGGCAAATCCAGTGTTTCTACAGTAGTACTGCTAACAGAATCGAAGAAACGCCAGACGGGGAACGACCGGCTGCACTGATCCTCAACACCGAAGATGGCGAAGCAAGCGTTCCGATTAATCGCGTTATTGCGCGCCTGGGTGCCATACCACAACGAAAATTTGTCGAATCGTGCGGTGTGGTCTATCCGAGTGAGAAGCGCACGGCGATACCCGAACTGACCACACAGTACGAATCAAATGTGCCGGGCATGTACATCATTGGTGCACTCGGTGGCTATCCGCTGATCAAGCAGGCGATGAACCAGGGTTATGAAACCATCGAGTACATCCTGGGTAACGAAATTGGCCCTGCGGACGAACCGTTACTGGAAGAAAAATTCCGTGGTTTGCCTTTTGATCTGAATGTGAGCGAGACACTCGCATTGATGCAGGAACGCATTCCGTTGTTTAAGCCGCTCAATGGGTTGCTTTTTCGCGAGTTGATCCTGGGCAGTGAAATCAGAACGCCCGTGCGTCGCGAGATTGTCTTTGCGCTGAACGACTACACGGATTCCTTCTATACGATTCTGAATGGTAGTGTGCTCATTGGCCGCGGCGATCCCAAGGACGCAAAACTCCCGCTGAAACAAGGCGCTTTTTTTGGCGAGATGAGTTTGATATCAGGCCGGCGCAGAACAGCAACAATTGTCGCTGATTCGGATTGCGTATTAATAGAAACACCGCGTCGCACGATCAGGAAACTGTTAGCTTCCGACGATGACGCACGGCGAACAATCGACAACGCCTTCATGCTGCGTGCGATCCAGTCCAGTTTTGCCCCTGATGTACCGGCGGCTGATCTCAGGCCCGTAGTGGAAGCGGCGCGTCTCAATGATTTCAAGCAAGACGAGATATTGTTCGAAGAAGGCGATGAAGCCGATGCCTTTCATTTGATTCGAAATGGCTCGGTATCCGTGTCTCGTAACATTGGGGGCAGGGATATCGTGACCGCCTACGTGCCGGCAGGCAAATATGTCGGCGAAATGGGGCTGGTTGGCAACACGCGTCGTATGGCGACCGTGCGTGCGACGGTAAAAACGACAACTATTTCGCTCGATAGCGACTCATTCAACAGCCTTCTGGATCTCAACCCGGCATTACGCGAACGTCTGCAGAACAGGATCCGCCAGCGCATCGTGGAAAATACCCGGATGGAGGCGCAACCGGACAGCGGCGACATCATCACTTTTCTAATGCAACAGGGTTTGGGTGAGGCGACCGATGTATTGCTGATCGATTCGTCACTATGCGTCGGGTGTGACAATTGCGAAAAAGCTTGTGCGGAGACTCACGACGGAACCTCGCGCCTGGACCGCGAGGCCGGCCCAACCTTTGCAACGGTGCACGTGCCAACTTCGTGCCGTCATTGTGAAGATCCGCACTGCATGACGGACTGCCCGCCTGATGCGATCCATCGCAACGCCAACGGTGAAGTGTTCATGGACGAGAGCTGTATCGGGTGTGAGAATTGCATGAACAACTGTCCCTATGGCGTAATTCACATGGCACTAAAAGAACCGCACCAACCCAGGTTCTGGCAGTGGCTGTTGTTTGGGACCGGACGCGCACCGGGCGAAGAAATAACGGTTAAGGCGGATCCGTCAAAATCCAAGAAAGCGGTCAAGTGCGACATGTGCAAGGACCTCGATGGTGGTCCCGCCTGTGTGCGCGCTTGTCCTACTGGTGCGGCGCTGCGTGTGAGTCCTGAGCAGTTCGCCGGTTTGGTCCACGGCTAATTAGGATACGGCATGCACGAATCCATACTGGTTTATCGTAATCATCGCTACTTGTGGGCTGCCGTGGCAGTGGTTGCTGTCTCATTACTTGCTTACGTTTTGCATCGCTCACCACAACCACCTAACGGTGGTACGTGGCTGGGTTATACGCTGGGCACGATTGGCGCGTTATTGATTCTTTGGCTGACCGCGTTTGGTGTACGCAAGCGCAGTTATAAATCGTCGGCCGGCAAAGTTGAAGGCTGGTTGTCAGCACATGTTTATCTTGGTACTGCTTTGTTGTTGGTTGCGACCCTGCACGCTGGTTTCCAGGTTGGGTGGAATGTCCACACGCTCGCGTACGTGTTGATGTGGGTAACCGTTGTTAGCGGCTTCTACGGTGTCTACGTCTATCACCGTTATCCCACCCTCATGAGTGAAAATCGCGGCAACCTTACACTGGATCAGATGATCGATGCCGTCGCGCAGCTTGATATGCAGAGCCTGCGTTTGGTCAGAAAAATGCCCGAAGACATCCGTGAAGTCGTTACCAGTTCGGTAAACCGGACCGTGGTCGGTGGTAGCGTGCTGCAACAACTCTCCGGGAAAGACTATTCCCAGTTGGTCATACCCAGCGGGGATTCCGGGGACTATCACATGACTGGTAACGCCGATCAGGATACGGCGATCGAATGGCTCGCACGCCGCCTGGCTGAAACCTCGGACGGTGAAATCAGTGCTTGTATCAACGAGCTGGAACGGCTGCTGGCGGGCAAGAAACAGATGCTGGCGAAGATTCGTGGCGATATCAGCATGCAGGCGCGCCTGCAATTTTGGCTGTATTTGCACATCCCGTTGGCAATCGCGCTTATTGCGGCGCTCGTCGTACACATCATTTCAGTTTTTCTCTACTGGTAACCGACGATGCGTATTCTTGTACGTTTTCTCTCCCGCACGAGCGAAGGCGCAACAAAGCGACGCGATAAGGTATTCGAAACCGACACGCTGACGCTGGGTCGCGGCACCGATCAGACTATCCACCTGCGTAACCCGAGTACCGCACTGGAGCACGCGACGCTCGTCAGTCGCGACGACCGTTTGACGGTTCGCGGACTGACCATGACCGGTGTCACGGTCAATGATGCGATTTGTCGCCACGCTGTCTTGAAAATCGGTGATCGGGTCCAGGTTGGCGACAATCTGCTCACGATCATTGAACCACCGGAAGAATTCGATTTTGCGGTGACTTTTGAGCTGAATCCTGATGTCAGCGCCGAAGAGGCCGCACCACCCGATTACAAAACTCGACTGGCGGACACCGGACTACGTCCACGCAAGTGGGCCTGGATCAGCGCGATCGGCGTGCTGGCTATCGGTTTACTGGTGCCAGCGATGGTGCTGTTTAATCAGAGCACCGCTGGGCTGCTGCGTGGGACGCCGCTGCCGGATGATCGTTGGTGGTTATCCGGTCCGTTGCACAACGCACACCGTTCTATCGGTGAGGATTGTTCGGCCTGTCATACACCATTCAGAAGAACACCGAACCACTTATGCATGGAGTGCCACGAAGGAATAGGCAAGCACATACCGGAGGGGGATACGGTCGCTGAAGAGAAGTTATCCGAGCGACGTTGCCAGCAATGCCACAAGGAACACAATGAACCGCAATCGCTGGTGCTACGTGAGCATATCGTTTGCACCGATTGCCATGAAGATATTAACGAGTATGCGGCCCGCACCGAATTGCGTAACGTCAGTGGTTTTGTTGTGGGTCACGCAGATTTTCACGCCAGCATGCTCGTACCGGGACCAAACGCCGATGATTGGGAAACGGTGCGAGTCGCGCTGAGCGACGACAATCTGAAAGAACAATCCGGCCTGAAATTCCCACACGTCGATCATTTGGCGCCGGAAGGCATAAAAGGGGGAGACGGGGACGAGGTACTTGAGTGCGAAAGCTGCCACCTGCCACAGGGTGGCGGAGCGGTCATGCGGGCAATCAACATGGAACGTGACTGTCAGCGTTGTCACCGGTTGGACTTTGAAGAAACGGACCCTGACCGCCAAGTGCCACATGAACAGACGGATGTGGTTGTAAGGGATCTGGAGGAGTACTACTCCTGGCGCTACCTCTCGGGCATGGAAGACACCGCGTTACTGGGTCTCGATCCAAATGCATTCCGGCGGCCAGGCAAGATTACGGATCGCGGTGCCCGGGAACGGATAACCCAGGCCGCGACAGAAAAAGCAATGATAGTGGGTGACGAGCTGATTCAGGATCGCACGTGCGCAAATTGTCACGAGGTGCTGGCGACCGAAGGCTGGCCGGGTATTGCTATCGTTCCAACGCGATTGACTGAACGCTGGCTGCCCATGGGCCTATTCGATCACGCGCCGCACGGCGCTTTCGAGTGTGCCGATTGTCATGCGGCCGACACGAGTGAAAACAGCAGCGATGTCTTGATACCCGACGTCTACACCTGCGGGGACTGTCATGCCGGATCCGACACGACCGGAAAGATAACCAGTGCCTGCATCGACTGCCACGGATTTCACATGGAAGGGGCGGATGAATGGCAGCATTGAGACTGCCCCTTTTTGTCTTTGTCTGTCTGATTACCGGTTGCGGCGGGTCCGGTCCGTCGCCGGCGCCCGTTGTCGCGGGTCCTGGCCCACCGCCGCCGGATGCCGGTTGCGATGGGTCTTGTGCCGGTCCGACGTCCTTTTTATCGATAGGCGATGTACAGACGGTTATTGCACAGGCCGTTGCCGAAGCCCAGGCACGCAACGCCGAGGCAACTATTGCTGTCGTTGATCGTGTCGGCAATGTTTTGGGCGTATTCCGGATGCTCGACGCCGATGAACTGATCACCATTAGCTCGACGCCACCAGGCAATCAGATTTCCGGTGGTCTGGAAGGCATATTTATCATCCCCGATACGATGGCGGCGATTTCCAAAGCGGTCACTGGCGCCTATCTGGCCAGCGAAGGCAATGCCTTCACGACACGCACCGCATCACAGATCGTGCAGGAACACTTTAATCCCGGTGAAGCGTTTCAGGCTTCCGGACCCTTGTTCGGTGTTCAGTTCAGTCAATTGGCCTGTTCGGACTTCTTCACCGATCGATTCATGGGCGGCACGTCGACCTTGCCCGGACCGCATCGCTCGCCATTGGGTCTTTCGGCGGACAGCGGCGGGATTCCTTTGTATCGCGGCGGCACACCGATTGGTGGTGTCGGTGTGATTGCCGACAGTATTTATGGTCTGGACAAGGATCCGACCGGTGATGTCGATATGGATATCGACGAACTCATTGCACTGGCGGGTACCGCCGGATTTGAACCACCGGCAGATCGCCTCGCTTCGCGTATCACCGCCGATGGCAAGACCTTCCGATTCACCGATGCCCGTTTCGATGACCTGTTGAGTAGCCCCGCATCGGCGCCAGGCTTTGACACTGTCAACAACATCTCGGGAAAACTGGTGCTTGTCCGGGGTTATTACGACGGCGGTAACCCGACCCCGGATCCGCCGAATCCAGATCCGGATCTGGGGCCGCCCAACGATCGCGTGGTATTGGCCGGCACCGCTTTTGGTCAACCGGCATCGGGCGTCCGGCCGGACACGCTGGATTATCCTGGCAGGGATGCATTTGTGCTGGTCGATGCCAACAATGTGGAACGTTTCCGGCCACGTGACGGTACGGATGGCGCGGATGCGTTAACGGCAGAAGAAGCGCGTACGCTGACGGATAGTGCGCTCGATGTTGCAAACCGAGCGCGGGCGCAGATTCGCCGACCACTGGGAACGCCTGCGCGTGTCACCATTTCAGTGGTTGACACCAATGGTGTTCCGCTTGCGATCGCCCGCACCCGGGATGCGCCTATTTTTGGTACCGACGTATCGCTACAAAAGGCCAGGACCGCGGCTTTCTTTTCCTCGGCTAGCGCGGCGGCGGCATTATCGGCATTGCCACTGACCGCTTATGTGAACGGTACCCCGCTAAATCCTGATGGCACACCCTTTTCGGCGCCGTTGCGTGTCGTAGACATTGGCAACTATGTCAGCGCGGCACAGTCTTTCTTGGGCGTACCTACGGCGCTGGCAGATGGCGCATTCGCGTTTTCCGATCGTGCCGGTGGCAATCTGTCGCGACCGTTTTATCCTGATGGTATCGACGCCGCACCACACGGGCCGTTTAGCAAACGTGCCGGGCGTTGGAGCCCGTTTTCAGTTGGGTTGCAACTTGATCTCGTTTACAACGCGATTATCCATCACGTAGCCTTTGTTTTAGGGTTGTTGCCCTTGGACGTAGGGATCGGCTGCACCGGTGTGACCGGTTTCGATGCTCCGGCACCCTTTACGCCGGCACCGCCGACGGTAACGAGTTTGCTGGCCAACGGCATTCAAATTTTTCCTGGCAGCGTGCCGGTTTATCGTGGTGAGACGCTCGTTGGCGGAATCGGTATTTCCGGTGACGGCGTCGATCAGGACGACATGATTGCCTTTTTGGGCCTGCATGAGGCCGGTGTGGCACTGGGAACGATCAACAACGCACCGGTGGCACGCCGCGCCGACAACCTGACGCCAATGGGTACACGGCTGCGCTACATCAATTGTCCCCAATCACCTTACTTCGATAGTGATGAGCAGAATGTTTGTGAAAATAAATAGTCTGTTGGTATTCATGCTGCTGGTAGGTCTAAGCCTGCCAGGCTACGCCGAAGAAGCTGCGGTGTCAGAGCCCACAATGGGTACGCCAACCCACAGGGTTAATGTCGGTGCACTGCGTGTTCGTTTTACACCTGACGCCGACGCCCGAGTCCGGGGTGTCGTCTATCGCGGGGCCGGTTTGGAAGTGATCAACAGTCAGGGCGACTGGTCGGAGATCAACTACTCTGACGAAGGGGTCGCTCGAACGGGCTGGGTTTCATCGAGTTTAATCGTCCCTGCATCGACGAGCGGCGTTGCGCCGACCCCAGCGATTCAAATGGGCCGTCCGACCCACCGGGTTAATGTTGGCGCACTGCGTGTTCGTTTTAACCCTGACGCCGACGCCGGAGTCTGCGGCGTTGTCTACCGTGGGGCCGGTTTGGAAGTGATCAACAGCGAAGGCGACTGGTCGGAGATACATTACCACGACGAAGGGGTCATTCGAACGGGCTGGGTTTCATCGAGTTTTATCGTCGCCACATCGACATTTAGCGGCGTGGCACCGGTCGCAGCCGTTGCACCAGTAACCGCAAAAACGGCCCCAGCGATTCAGATGGGCCATCCGACCCACCATGTCAATGTCGACGCACTGCGTGTTCGTTTTACCCCTGATGCCGACGCCCGAATTCGGGGTGTTGTCTACCGTGGGGCCGGTTTGGAAGTGTTCAACAGTCAGGGCGACTGGTCGGAGATACATTACCACGACGAAGGGGTCATTCGAACGGGCTGGGTTGCATCGAGTTTTATTGTTCCGGCATCAGACAGCCCGGCACGTGTCGCGGCTACTGCAGAACCGAAACCCGTCGTGGCTCCTGCGGCACCGGAACGCGTTACGGCACCGGAAACCGTTACGGTTCCCGCGGCACCGGAATCCGTTACGGCGCCAGCGACACCGGAACCCGTCGCGGCAGCCGCAGACGATCCCTGCCCGGTTCCGGTGGAAGTACCACGCAGGCGACCGGGTGTGCCGGTACTGCGTTATCGCAGTCAATGCGACCCAACTGCCGTGGGACCGGCCGAGCCCAATCACCTGGTCGATTTTGTGCCGGTGCCGGATCGCTGGCGCATCGTAAACGCGCTTGGTTATCCAGAGCGTCTGCTCGACCCTTATGGACCGAGTAATCCGTTGAAGGGCGATAAACCGGTGTTCGGTGAAGACTGGTTTTTCAACATGTCGCTAATCGCCGATTCCGTATTGGAGCCACGACGTTTTCCGGTACCCGTCGGTAGTCAAACCACCGATCGCCCCGGGAGCATCGACCTGATCGGCAGCGGCGATCAGTTCATCTACAACCAGAATCTGATCATGGAGTTCGTGCTGTACAAAGGCGACACCGTGTTCAAGCCACCGGATTACGAATTCCGTTTTACGCCGGTTTTCAATTACAGCGCCGTGAGCGTCGACGAACGGGGCGTACTGAAGGCCGATCCCAGATCGGGTACCGACCGGCGTGAGGGCTTTGTCTCAGTACAGGAGCTGTTCATAGACAAGCACTTGCGTAATGTTTCCGAACGCTATGACTTCGATTCAATACGTATTGGTATCCAGCCGTTTTCGACGGACTTTCGTGGTTTCCTGTTTCAGGACATCCAGTTTGGAGTACGCTTGTTCGGCAATCGACGCAACAACGTATTCCAGTACAACCTGGCGTGGTTCAGACGCCTGGAGAAAGACGCCAACAGCGGGCTCAATGACATTACCGAGCGAAGTTTCAGCGACAGTCTGCGCGATGACGACATCTTCCTGTTCAATGTCTATTGGCAGGATTTTCCACGGCTGGGTTTTTTCTCGCAGGGGACCGTTGTCTATAACCGCAATCGTGAGCAAGGCGATATCCTCTACGAGGACAACGGCTTTATTCAGCGGCCTGCTTCGCTCGGCATAGAACGCACGCGCGATTACGATGTTACCTATCTGGGCTACAACGGTGATGGGCATTTTGGCCGTTTCAATCTTACCGCGTCGGCGTACTACGCCTTTGGCAAGGAATCGCGCAGTTCCTTTATTAATCACGAATCGGATATCAGAGCCTGGTTTCTGGCTACAGAAGGCTCGGTAGATCTGGACTGGGTTCGTCTGCGTGGTTCTTTTCTCTACGCAACCGGCGACAGCGATCCCTATGACGACAAGTCGGAAGGATACGATGCTATTTTCGAAAACCCGATATTTGCCGGTGCCGACACCAGTTTTTGGATTCGTCAGCCAGTGCCATTGATCGGTGGTGGCCGTGTGTCGTTATCCAATCGCAACGGCGTGTTGAACTCCCTGCGCTCATCGAAGGAATTCGGTCAATCCAACTTCACCAACCCGGGAACGATTCTGCTGGGAGCGGGTGCCGATTTCGATCTCACGCCCCAACTTCGCGTGTCGTTCAACGTTAACCAGCTTTGGTTTGACGAGACGCGCACCGTCGAAGTTGCCCGCAACCAGGGCCCGGTAGACAGCGATATCGGCCAGGACGTGTCATTAGCGATTATTTATCGTCCGTTTGCAACCCAGAATATCGTGTTGCGTATGTCTGCTGCCGCGATGTTTCCCGGGCAGGGCTTCAAGGATTTATTTGGCGACGAAACCCCTTATTCGATACTCGGCAATTTTCTATTTACTTATTGATGAACAACACAAGAAGAATGGCTGGAAGCACCCGGTGGCCGCGACGGCAAGAGCGGCTTTACATGGGAATTATGATTGTTCTCTGCACGCTCGGTTGGCCTAACCCGGTTCCGGCATCAGAAGAAGAAAAGCCCGTGGAGATCGAGTACCGTCACACACCCCCGGCTCCCGCTTCACAAACACAAGCTGAAGCGGATGCCAAGAGTGACGGTTGTATCAGTTGTCATACCGACAGTGACGCGGCAACCATGCACGTTTCACAAACGCCTATCGTGCTGGGTTGTACCGATTGTCACGGTGGTGATGCCACAGTACATTTCGCGGGTTCACATGACGGTTCGCACGAGAGTTCCCACGACGAGGATTCACACGGGAGTGGCAAAGAAGATTCACACGGAGGTTCAAAAGAGGAGTCGCACGGAGGTTCCCACGGCAGTTCCTACAGCCCGGAGTATCAGGATGCGTTGGAACGAGCTCATGTGTTGCCACGTTATCCCGAAACCTGGCATTTCCCGCATTCGTCCAATCCCAAGCACAGCTATGCATTGCTCAACAAGGAAAGCCCGGAGTTCGTACGGTTCGTCAACCCCTCTGACTACCGCGTAGCCAGCGAAGCTTGCGGTGCCTGTCATCAACCGATTATCGACAACGCAACCCGCAGTTTGATGGCAACCGGCGCGATGTTATGGGGCGGAGCGGCGTACAACAACGGTATTCTGCCATTCAAGAATTACATTATCGGGGAAGCCTATACGAGAGAGGGCGAGGCTGCTGCGATCACAGGCAACTGGTTGGAATCGGAAGCAGCACGCCTGACCGCACGCGGCGTGCTGAAAGAGTTTGCCCCATTACCTTCGTGGGAAACGGTAAAGCCTGCCGATGTGTTCCGGGTTTTTGAGCGCGGCGGCCGTAATATTACCAATCTGTTTCCGGAAACCGGTTTACCCAATTCGCGTGGCCAACTCCAGCGTATAGAAGAACCGGGCCGGCCCGACCAGCGCCAGTCCAATCGCGGACCCGGCACCGGCGGACGTATTGCCGTGCCCGTACTTAATATTCACAAAACACGTTTGAATGATCCACTCATGTGGTTTCTCGGCACTAACGATAACCCGGGCGACTATCGCACGTCGGGTTGCGGCAGCTGTCATGTTGTTTATGCCAACGACCGCGATCCGAGACATTCGCGCCAATACGCGCAATACGGTCATACTGGCCGGACACAGACTGTCGATCCGACGATCTCCCGTGAAGAATCCGGTCACCCGCTAAAACATGCCTTTACGACTGCTATACCCACGTCCCAGTGCATCGTCTGTCATATGCATCAACCGAACATCTTTGTGAATTCCTACCTCGGTTTCACGATGTGGGACTACGAATCGGATGCGCCACACATGTGGCCGAAAGAACAGCAATATCCCGATGCGCACGAGACACGGGAAACGCTCGATCGCAACCCTGAGGGAGCGGCGCCACGTGGACTTTGGGCTGATCCGGAGTTTGTTAAAGACGTCTCTGACCTGAACCCGAAACTCAGCGATACGCAGTTTGCCGATTATCATGGTCACGGCTGGAACTTCAGAGCCATATTCAAGCGCGATCGTGATGGCAGGTTGCTGGATGCCGAAGACCGGGTCGTGTCAGACGACGATCCGGACAAGTTTTCCAAGGCAGTGCACATGTCATCAATCCATCTGGATGTCGGCATGCACTGTGTGGACTGCCATTTTGGTCAGGATTCGCATGGCAACGGACATCTTTACGGCGAAGTCGCAAACGCCATCGAAATCGATTGCCAGGACTGCCATGGCACGGCAGATAATTATCCGACACTGATTACGTCGGGGCCGGCCGCACCGCCGATCGGCAACGACCTGTCACTGTTACGCAACGCCGATGGCACCAAGCCGCGATTTGAGTGGATCGGTGATCGGCTGATTCAGCGTTCGGTGATGGATCCGGAACTTGAATGGGATCTCAGTCTGGTCAAAGACTCCGTTACCGCAGGTCATCGTGACTACAATGAAAAATCTGCCCGGGCCAAGCTGATGAGCACCGATACGGCAACCCAGGAGTGGGGCAACCAGGTGCCACCCGAGGATCTCGCCCACAGTTACGACAAGCTCGAGTGCTATAGCTGTCATCTGTCATGGACTACCAGTTGCGCCGGCTGCCATCTGCCCATCGAAGCTAATTGGAAGACCGAGCGTCATCACTACGAAGGCGGTACGACACGCAACTACGCAACTTATAACCCGCAGGTTGTCCGTGATCAGATGTTTCAGCTCGGGAGGCGGGGCAAAATCAATGGCGGTCGTGTCGCGCCTGTGCGTTCGTCATCGGCCCTTGTGTTGTCCTCGACCAATGCCAACCGCGAAAAAATCTATATACAGCAGGGACCAGTCGCCGCCAGCGGCTACAGTGCCCAGGCCTTTGCACCGCATTTTGCGCATACCGTTCGCAAGACCGAGACCAAGCGTTGCGAGGACTGTCATGTCTCCGTAGAAAACGACAACAACGCGATCATGGCTCAGTTGCTGCTGCTGGGTACTAATTTTGTCAATTTTGTCGGTTACAACGCCTGGGTGGGAACAGAGGCCAGTGTTGAAGCCATACAGGTTACTGAATGGCCGGAACCGCAGGCGGTTATCGGCAGCTATTTGCATCGTTACGCATATCCCGACTGGTACGCGCAACACCAGCAAAATAACCAGGTCCTGCAGACCGGTTTCCGGCACAAGGCGGGTGTTGCCAATTGCCTGCAGCTACGCGGCGAGTACCTTTTTGTCGCGGAAGGCAAGCGCGGCATGCGTGTTTACGATGTTGCTAACGTTGCGAACAAGGGGTTCGCCCAACGGATTGTCAGCTCACCGTTCGGGCCTTTAGGGCAAAAGACCCGTATCGCAAGCCCTAATGCGACCTGCGTGGTGCTGCCAACCGGTCAGGCCATCGCCCCGGAACGCAACCAGGGTGACCTGATGCGGGTTGCCAACCAGGAACAGCCTTTTCACCCGATCTATGACTATGCGTTTATCACTGATGCCCAGGAAGGGTTGATAGTGACCGACGTCAACACACTGGCCGATGGCGAGTTCAGAAACAACAAGCTCGAACGCGCGCTAACGTGGAACGAAAATGGCGTACTGGATGGCGCCAGGCATCTAACCATGGGTGGATACTATGCTTACATCATGACGGCAGATTCGCTCGTCATTCTGAGCCTGGATGATCCGCTAAATCCGGTGATGCTCGCCACCGTACCGGTGAGCGACGGTCGCGCATCGGCTTTGCAGTTTCGTTATCTCTTTGTTACAGACGCAGACGGCTTTTGGACTATCGATGTGACCAATCCTCGAGCCCCACAGCGTGTCGAAGGCAACGTAGTACCGCTGGAGGACGCACACCGCGTATATGTCGCCCGAACCTATGCTTATGTTGCTGCAGGTTCCCAGGGTTTGGCAATCGTCGACGTCAAAAAACCCGCCCAGATGCGTTTGATTCAGACGTTCAATGCCGATGGAGCATTGACCGACACTCGTGATGTCGTGGTCGGATCCACTAATGCTTCCTTGTTCGCCTATGTGGCCGATGGAACAGGCGGTCTCAAGGTTTTGCAACTCACCGCACCGGATACGCAGCCACGTTTTTATGGTTTCAGCCCCGAGCCGCGACCACAACTTATCGCGTCGTTTGCCACACGAAAACCGGCCATTTCCTTGTCCAAGGGACTGGACCGCGATCGTGCAGTGGATGAAACTGGTGGTCAGATTGCAATTTTTGGACGGCTTGGTTCCCGTCCGTTTACTCTGGAAGAGATGCATAAGTTGTATCTCGATCAGGCAGGTCAGCCGTGGTTCGTCAGTGACGACCCGCAAAAGCAGTGAAGGCATCGTTATGAATAAGCGAAAACTGAGTACAGTTGGAATTGCCGTATTGTTGCTGCCGTGTTTGGCGCAGGGCGCGATTCCGCAGCACGATCAATTCGAGCATTTGGGTGTGCAAAGTTGTGGGGCGTCATCGTGTCATGGCTCCGCCAGCGCACGTAACACTTACGCAGTGCTACAAAATGAATACGTCACCTGGGCGCGTCATGACCTGCATTCCGAAGCTTACAAAGTATTAAAGAACGAGCAGTCGCAACGCATCGCTAAAAACCTGGGTTTGGAGGCTGCGCACACGGCGAAGATCTGCCTGGACTGCCATTCCGATTATGTTCCCCGTGAACGGCGCGGCCTGCAGTTCCGGCTCGCAGACGGTGTCGCTTGCGAAGCCTGTCACGGTGGTGCCGAACAATGGCTGGGCATACATATCAGTGGTGGTGGCGACAAACACGCGGAGAGTCTGGCGGCCGGCTTGTATCCCACGGAAGACCCGGAGGCACGTGCCGAGCTTTGCTTGTCCTGCCACCTGGGTACACGCGACAAATTCGCGACACACGAAATTATGGGTGCCGGTCATCCACGATTGTCCTTCGATCTGCAGAAATTCACCGATATACAACCGCGCCACTACCGTGTCGACCAGGACTATCGTACTCGTAAGACCTATGTCGAAGACACCAGGGCCTGGGCGATAGGCCAGGTTAGTGCGGCTCTACAGTACATGAGTTTGTTGCAGGGTCCGCGTATGTCCGACCGTGGCATGTTTCCAGAACTGGGTTTATTTGATTGTCATGCCTGCCATCACGCATTCAAGGACCTGCGCTGGGAGGCGAATGAACGCACGTCAACGCCACCGGGCAGCGTCCTGCTAAACGACAGCTCGTTGGCGATGAGCCAGATCATTGCCGGTGTCGTCCAACCCGGTATAGCAAGTAGCCTGACAAGCGGAATTCGTCAGCTCCAACAAGCCGCGCAAACCGACATAGCTTCGATTCGTTCGGCTGCTGCCGGGCTGGAGCGTCAGTTGACACAACTGGCCGAAACACTGCGTGGCCAGGAATTTGGTCAACAACGTAACAACCGAATGATAGAGGCGCTGGCCAGCGCCGTAGCCGACCTGCGTTTCTCCGACTACAGTGATGCCGAGCAGGCAACGATGGCGTTGGATGTCTATTCTGGGGTAACCGGTTCGTACAGCGACGAGGTGGATGCGCTCTATGAAGCCGTAGCCGACCAAGAGGTTACCGACCCGAAGCGCTTCGATCCAAAAGTTTTTTCCGCAGTGTTCAAACGTGCGTCGACCACCCGCGCCGCGCCGGTGACTCGGGAACCGGTCAGAACTGTGCAACAGCCTGCAAGAGTGGATGAACGACCCGCGTCGGTGAGACAGATATTAGCCTCCAACACTGCGCCGCGAGTCGCGGCAGTTCAGCCAGCGCCAGACATTCAAATGGGTGCGCCCAGTCACACGGTTACTTCAACTGCACTGCGTGTGCGTTCCGGTCCCGACTCTGGAGCACGTATCCGGGGCGCTGTCTATCGCGGCGATGGCGTTGAAGTGTTGAAAGGCGACGGCGAGTGGTCGGAAATCAATTACTCTGATGAAGGCGTGATACGAAGGGGCTGGGTGGCAACGCGTTATCTCGCTCCAATCGGGAGCGCTGCCCCGGTGAGGGCAGCACCCGAAAGTATCCCTCAGGCAGCGGCCCCGCCAGCGACGCCATCAGACAGTCAAATGGGTGCTCCGACCCACAGGGTGAGTTCAACAGCACTGCGTGTGCGTTTCACGCCCGAGACTGGAGGGCGTGTGCGGGGCGCAATCTATCGCGGGGATGCAGTTGAAGTGTTGAGTCGCGACGGCGACTGGTCGCAGGTTAGCTACTCCGATGAAGGTGTAATACGCCGAGGCTGGGTGGCATCGAGATTTCTTGCTCCAATCGGTAGCGCTGGGCCTGCATCGCCACCTCAGCCGGCACCGGCGGCAGTAGTTGAGCAGGCAACACCAGCAACCTCGTCAGGATTTCCAATGGATAACCCAAGTCACAGGGTGAGTGGCAATGCAGTGCGCGTGCGATTTACACCAGATTCCGCTGCCCCTGTTCGGACGGTGCTCTATTCCGGCGATAGCGTAGAGGTGCTCAACAGCGTTGGTGAGTGGTCTCGGATCAACTACTCAGATGACGACGGTGTCATTCAAAGAGGTTGGGTCTCCTCAAGCTTTCTCACACCCATCCAATAGTTCCACCCCTGTTTCGGTGGGCCCCTGTCAGCGTCGAGGCTGTCCTCGACCAATCGTTGTCGCGGCGTTTCTGTTGCATTGCAGCGGTCTGATCCTGTCGCTTTGCAACCTGGGCTAAACTGGCCGTGATGTATTTGAGCTCCGATAGCACATGAGCGATCTGTTCGGCCGCATAGCCAAGTTGCTGCGCCGTACGCACGTGGTCACCCGGTTGGCGATCAGCGTTCTTACAATGATTCCTTTTCTCATGCACAGCAGTGGATGGAAAAGATTCGATTTTCTAACCGAGTTGGAAACCTTCGCTTATGACGCACGCGTGAGGCTTACTACGCCCGGTGGCATCGATGAACGGATTGTAATCATTGATCTGGATGAGAGGAGTCTCAGTACGGAAGGGCACTGGCCCTGGCCACGCGACAAAATGGCCGATCTCATCAACAGTCTGTATGACGACTACGAGATTCGGGTACTCGGATTCGATGCCCTGTTTTCTGAGGCCGATGACCCTTCTGCAATTTTGCTGGTTGACAATCTGTTGACTGACCCCAAGCTACCCGGGGAACTTCGCGACCGCCTGCAAAATCAGCGTTACGAACTGGAAACTGACCGATTGTTTGCCGAATCGATGATTGCGCGCGATTTGGTAATGGGTTTCGCCTTTCGTTACCAGGTACCTGAAGGTGACGCTGCAGAAAGTGGCTTGCTCCCCGATCCGGTGCGGCGTAGCGATGAGCTTACCGGTATCAGTGTTGAATTCCCGCGAGCCGCAGGCTACGTGGCAAACCTCGAAATATTGCAGTCCGACGCTTTAACCGCAGGTTTTATCAACAAGCCGCTGATTGATGACGACGGCATAACCCGCCGGGCGGCGACATTGAGCAGTTACCAGGGTGATCTCTATGCTTCGTTGAGTTTGGCTGTGGCGTTGCAGGTGCTGGGCAACCCGCCGCTACAGTTCGTTTTCGCAACCACCGAGGGCGAACTTGGCGGTCTGGCCATTGAGGCACTAAAAATGGGAGAAAAATCGGTACGGGTGGACAACCGCGCAGCGGTACTGGTGCCGTATCGTGGTCCACGAAACAGCTTCCCTTATGTGTCGGCCACGGATGTGCTCAAAGGTGTCGCCGACCCGGATACCTTGCGCAACGCAATTGCACTGTTCGGCGCATCGGCTGCTGGAATGCTGGACCTGCACTCTACACCCGTCGGGGGTGCTTACCCGGGCGTGGAGGTGCACGCGAACATGATCGCGGGGATGATCGACGGCCAGGTAAGACACATGCCTGACTGGGCAAGAGGTGTGGAATTTGTGATGTTCATACCGATTGGGCTCCTGGTTGCATTGTGGTTGCCCCGTTTGTCTCCTCTCACAGAGTTTCTTGTGCTAGTTGCAATGGCTGTCTCGCTGCTTGCTATCAACTTGTATTACTGGATCGACAAATCCTTTGTGATACCCATTGCACCTACGTTGGCGTATCTGTTTGCTGTCGCGCTGTTACAGCTCAACTATGGATTTTTTATTGAATCAAAGAACAAACGCCGGCTGTCGGGCATGTTTGGTCAGTACATCCCGCCGGAAATTGTCGAAGAGATGGACCAGGAAGACAGCGAGATTTCTGTAGAAGGTGAGAACCGTGAGATGAGTGTGTTGTTCTCAGACGTGCGTGGTTTTACGTCTATTTCGGAGGGGATGAAGCCGACTGAACTCACCCGTTTCATGAATGCCTTTCTCACCCCGATCACCGAAATTATTCACCGGCATCGCGGCACTATTGATAAGTATATGGGCGATGCGGTGATGGCTTTTTGGGGTGCGCCATTAACAGACAAGGAACATGCCCGTCATGCCGTGGAGGCCGGGATGGACATGATCGCGCGTATGAGTCAGATGCGTGAGGAGTTTGCGGAAAAAGGCTGGCCCGAAGTTCGAATTGGTGTAGGTGTCAATACCGGCCCGATGAACGTGGGCAACATGGGTTCCAAGTTCCGTGTTGCGTACACCGTTCTGGGTGATGCTGTAAACCTGGGCTCGCGTCTTGAAGGCCAGACCAAGAATTACGGTGTAGAGTTCATCGTAAGCGAGACTACGTACGTGGCGATTCCAGATTTCGCTTTTCGCGAACTCGACCGCATCAGGGTCAAGGGAAAGAACGTGCCGGTGGCTATTTTCGAACCCATCGGGCCAAGGGAGAAATTATCGGCCGAGGAGAACATCCGATTGTCCCGCTACCAACTGGCGTTGATGCTTTATCACGCGCAAAAGTGGGATCTGGCAGATGAGGAATTGATTGCTTTGAAAAATAGGGATGGCCATCCTATTTACGATATCTACCGTGAACGTATTGAACATTTTCGCCAGAACCCGCCGGAAGCGGATTGGGATGGCGTATATACGGCAACGAGCAAGTAGTTATGTCTAACCGTAAGCACCAGCCGCCCACCGGAGGCTACAATGGATGAAGCGAATAATAAGAGACCTTCTGTGGACGAAAAACGACGTGACCAACGTATCAATGTCGGGTTGCCATTTCTGCTCACCGATCCGGAAGGGTCGGCTAAATGGGAGTGTAAGACGCTCGATATCTCTCCCACCGGTATTCTGCTGGAAGTTGAAAAAGAACAGGCTCCGGTCCTTGGCTCTATTGTTGATGTCTCCGTTCAGGGCCCCGCCGAGGCCGGTTGGGAGCACATCAATACCCGCTCCATGCGCGTCGTGCGGGTCCAGGCCCATCAGACTGGCCTCACGTATGTGGATCTGGACACCGTCTAATTTCTTGCAGAATGACCAGCCTCTACTAGACTCTGGGTGGAACTCATAATCTCGCCATTAGAAAAAAAGGAAGCGCAAATCAGGGTCTTGTTACTATCGTTGGTGGCCGCGCTGGCTGTTCCTATTACCGTCGCGGGAGCAGCGGAATACGTGCAGGTTTCTGACGCGGTTAGCTCCTACGTCAAAATCCGTGCCGAACCCACAACCGAGGGTGAAATGATCGGTGCCTTGCGCCGTGGCAAGCCAGCACCGTTAGTCGCCGAGCGCGAAGACTGGTTTGAGATTGAACTGTCCGGTGGCATTACCGGCCATGTCAGTCGTTTATGGACAGAGAAAACAGGCGCTGCCGCGGAAGCTAAGGTGCGCGGTAAGCCACTTTATGCAACCGAGTCCTATGTCGCACCGGCTGATCCGGATCCCGTCGCCGAGCCGCGGGATCGCACCGTGTTAGCACGGGCTTCAACGCTGCTCGATCAAGATCGCCCACAAGATGCTTACGCCTTGATGTCTTCCATCGAGGTCGATTGGGCGGGCGATTCGGGATTTGATTACTTATACGGCGTTGCCGCATTGGATAGTGGCAACGCCGGTGAGGCGATATTTGCTCTTGAGCGGGTAATCCGTTCGCTACCAGACTTTGTCGGCGCCCGGATGGAACTGGCACGTGCACTATACGAGACAGGCGATCGCGAGCGCGCGCATCACGAGTTCACGATGTTACTCAGTGAAAACCCGCCGCAAGCGGTTCGTGGTGTGATTGAAGGTTATCTGGATGCGTTGAGCAGACCGGATCCCGGCGCAGACCAGCCACAAAAACTGATTTACGCTGTTGCCGCTGCCGGTTACGACAGCAATGCCAACGGCGCGGCCGATATCAATAGTTTTTTGGGTTTTACCCTGGACCCTCGCAGCACCGAAACCGACACGGCCTTTGCCGAAGCGCAGTTTGGAGCTTTGTTGATACAGCCACTGCGGCCCAATGTCGAGTTGTCTTTGAATGGCGAAGTTCGTCACCGCCACAATCCATCAGCCGACTTTGTTGATCACAGCTTTGCCAATACGTCTGCGTCGCTCGGTTTCACACGTGGCGCAAACAAATTTATTACCGGTGTGGGCGCTTACTGGTCGGCACTGAATAGTGGTTTTAACGAACGCGGCGCAGCGCTCGATTTCGGTTGGCAACGCGCCCTGCAAAACAATTCACTGCAAGTCACTCTGCGGGCCGGACCAGTGCGTTTTCACTCCACCCAAAAGGTCCGCGACATCGATCGTGTTCTATACACATTGACTTTGCGTCAGCCTCTACAAGGCGGCAACGGTGTACTGGACTGGGTGGCCATCGGTGGTCGTGATCGGGCCGAAGACCGTCAATCGGCCTACAGCAACACCCGCATGGGTGGGCGCTTCGGTGCCAGATGGAAAGTATCGGGTAACGATCTCAGCTTCGATCTGGGTTTTCTGAAGATTCCGTACAACGGCAACCAGCCCTTTTTTGGCATCGATCGCGACGATGAGCAAATCACCACCACATTGGCGCTGGAAGTGCCGGACAGGCCCTTCCGCGGTTGGACTTTCATACCGAACCTGCGCTATGTGAATAACGATTCCAACGTGCCACTGTTCGATTATGACCGTATCGAAGTTGGCGTTCTGTTCCGGGCGACACGATGAAGATTCGGCGGGCACTCATCATCGCGATACTGCTGTTGGCACAGGCCCTGCCCGCGTGGGCCGTGAAGGAAAGTGGTCAGGTTTTGTTTGTGGCCGGCAGTGTTACAGCACAGCGCGAAGAAGTTGTAGTGCTGAAAAAAGAGGATCCGGTCTACGAAAAGGACGAGATTGCAACCGCAGGCCGGTCGCGAGGCCAGTTGCTGATGCAAGACGGTGCCAAGATCGCTCTGCGGCCCGACACTATTTTTCGGATCGAGGAGTATTTTCAGGTCGGGGACGAACTTGAGCAACCCGACGGTTCGGTCATTGTAGCCACACAAGACAGCGCGGTTACTGAGCTGATCAAAGGCGGCTTCCGCACAATCACGGGAGCCATCGGCCAGAACGATCCTGATGCCTACGTGGTGGAAACACCGGCCGCGACTTTAGGTATACGTGGTACCCATTACAGCATCGTGTGGTGCTCCAGTGATTGCGGGCCGCCACCGGGTGTGACTGTTGCCAGAGCAATTCTTGACGGTCTATACGTTGGCGTGACCGACGGCGTCGTTTTCTTCGTAAATAACACCGGCGAATACCTGATGCGTGCCGGTGAGTTTGTCTATGTGGCTGACCGTGACACAACGCCGGTAAGTTTGCCGGTAACGCCGGACGTATTGATTGATACCTATCCGAGCGATCTGGCAGATGAAGAGGAGGCGGCGCAGGAAGTCGCCGAGACCATCGCCGCACTGGGTAGTGAGGAGGCGGCCAAGGTCGGATTGAGTTCAGCTGAATCTGTTGCTGCCGCTGGCACTGCCACGGGTGCTGGCGCGGGTACCGGTACTGACAGTGGCACTGGCACTGATACGGGTACCGGTACTGACAGTGGCGCTGGCACTGATACCGGTACCGGTACCGGAAGTGGCACCGGTCCCGGTGGTGGCACCGACACTGGCGCGGATCCCGGTGGTGGTACCGACACTGGCGCTGATACGGGTGGTGACGCCGACACTGACGCTGATACCGGTGATGACACCGACACTGGCACAACAGGAGGCTTTAGTGCGAGGTCTGAAGTGCCGTTGCCCGATCCGCCGCTTGAGACCGGTTTCGGCGATTCACCGCATGATAGCTCGACCGGTGGATTCGATAGCGAACCCGAAACACCGATACAGACCGATACCGGGACTCCCATTACCGATGGACAACCGCCTTTCACGCGTGGCGTCGCGCTGGGCAGCGGCCCGATCTCCGGCGTCAGCACAAATGCATTTACGGCCTCATCTGCGAGCGGGACGCGAACATTCTCGGGCAATGACCTGACCGCATTCCAGGCGCCATTACCCGGTGGCGACACTGACTCGACTTATGCGATTGGAACGGCCGGTATCCGTGACGACGGTTTTGATCCGGTCACCGGTTTTGGCTGGGGCCGCTGGACCGGTGGTACGGCGACTGTGACATCCGGTAGTTCGCCGAGCAATGTGGACCTGAGCGAACAAAGTTTGCACTGGCTGTATGGACCGCAACTCAGTTCGGCACCGTCCGTGCCGATGACGGGTACCGCCAACTTCTCGCTGATTACCGGTAATACCGATCCGACGGATACGCTGGGCAATAGTGGCAGGTTGGGCGACGCGAGTCTGACCGCTAACTTTACGACTGCAACAGTGCAAAGCGAACTATCGTTATCCATCGCCGGCAGTATCTGGGAGGCCAGTGGTAACGGCTCGATTGCAAGCGGGTTATTTAACGGCTTATATAACAGCGTGTCTGTCGGCGGGTCGCCCGGTGGTAACGGCAGCTTTAGCGGCTTCTTTGGGCCACCCGGTAGCAATAGTCTGCCAAACGGTGCCGGACTGACTTACGGTTTAAACGATACACAGGGAGTGTCGGTGTCCGGCGCAGTGGTGTTCGGCCAGCCAACACCATGAACCGTCTGCTGTCGGCCACGCTGGCCACCATCATCATTTCTGGATGCGGCGGCAGTGGCGGAGGCACCCCGACCGAACGGTTATTGCCACCGCCACCGAGCGCCAGCGGCGTGTCGATTACCGGCACTGCAACCAAAGGCCCGCTGGACTCCTCCGACCTCGAATTCTTACCCATCGATGCCTTTGGTGACGTTTCTGGTTCCGCGGTAGTTACTGCGGTCACCGCCGCCGATGGCAGTTTTAGTGCAATCATTCCGCAGGGCAGCGGGGCGCTGTTGGTTCGCAGCAGTGGTGGCAGTTACATCGATGAAGCCGATCGCGAACCGAACCCGGCACTAAAACGCCGTATCACATTGGGCGCCGGCGAGGGCCTGGAGAGTCTGCTGCCACCGGGCACAACCTCGGTGACGATTTCCATCGCCACGCAGGCCCTGCTGGATAAAACACGACGCGAATCAACCGGCGATACTTTCTTACAGCATTTTGCTGCCAATCGCGCACTGGCAGAGGCAGCCTTTGGTTTCGATATTGTCAGCACCGCGCCGGCCAATCCGGTATCACCCGATCCCGGTCTGGCCGAGGCACAACGTCAATACGCGATGGTGCTGGGTGGTCTGGCCAACCTGGTCAGCCGCGTCAGCATCGATGCAGGCTTTCCGGACCCAACCATCGAGACGATCCTGGCTGTGGTGCGGGACTTTTCCGACGGTGAGGTGGACGGTCTGGAAGACGGCACAGTGGTCATGGTCGCGGGCGCTCCTATGGGCGTGTACTCGCTCAATGAGGAAATCACCCGCTTTCGAAACAATAATTTCGACTCTTATTCGAGTACGCCACTGATCGCAGTGGACGAGAGTGTTTTTTCGCAACCTGGTATTCCGATCAACACCACGCCGATGGCGGTGGGGGATTCTTATTCGCTGGATGTCGGTGCGACGCTGACCATCGATGCACCCGGTGTTCTGCTCAATGACACCGACGCCGACGGCGATGCGCTCACGGCTGTTGCCCTGGTAGGACCGGCCAACGCGACCGCGTTTAGCCTCGCGCCGGACGGTTCCTTTACCTATACACACAATGGCAGCAGCCTCGATCCGGACAGCTTTAGCTACACCGCAGGCGATGGCGTTAACGATTCCAACGCCGCCATCGTCACGTTGACATTCACCAATACCGCACCCGTGGCTAGCGACGATGCCGATACAGTGCTCGAAGGTGGAACGCTAAACGGCGCCAGTGTGCTGGATAACGATACCGATGCTGAGGGCAATTCCCTGGTTGCGATATTGGTGACCGGTCCGGTCAACGCGGCAGACTTCTTCCTGGATTCTGATGGTACTTTTTTCTATGCGCACGACGGCGGCGAGACAGCACAAGATCAGTTTAGCTATATCGCTAACGACGGTGTCGATGATTCTGCCCCGGCGAATGTAGTTATCAACATCACTCCGGTCAATGATCCACCCATTGCCCAGGATGACAACATCAATGTTGATCAGGGTGCGACCCAGACAATACTAACTGACGGCGCGATTAGCGTGTTGAACAACGATTCGGATGCCGAAGGCGACGCGCTGACGGCGGCTCTTGTGATTCCGCCAACCAGCGGGCAGCTCACACTGAATCCGGACGGGACCTTTGTCTACTCCCACGACGGCAGTCAGACAGCGACAGACCAGTTTACCTATATGGTTAGTGACGGCATCGCTAATTCCAACGTTGTGCCCGTATTCATTACGGTCAACCCACCCGGCAATACACCACCTGTTGCCATCGACGACAGCCTCAGCGTCGCTCAAGGTGGCATCCAATCGGTCCTCAACTCGGGTCTGGACAGTGTTCTCGATAACGATTTCGATAACGATCAGGATCCCCTAGCCGCGACGCTGGTCGATCCGCCGAATAATGGGCAGCTTACGTTGTTTGCCGATGGCCGGTTCGAGTACCAGCATGACGGTAGTCAGACACAGGGCGATCAGTTCACATACGTGGCCAATGACGGCACCGACGATTCCAACATCGCCACGGTCGATGTCTGTGTCGTTGGTACAAATTCCGGGCTAATCAACAGCTACGACTTTAACGGTGACCTGTCGGACACGTTGGCCAACGGCGTCGATCTGGTTGCATCCGGCGGGGCCGTGGACGTCGGCAGGTATTTCTTTGAACCTAACCAGGGACTAAGGCTTACGCAGGCTTTGCCATGCGTGACTGATTACGCTGTCGAGATTCGGTTTCAGGTCAACGATGAAGTGTTGGAATTCAACAAACTCATCGACTTTCAGGAATTGGCTTCCGATCCCGGTGTATATATTTTCGAAGGGGGCATCAATTTCTTCCCGCAACCCGATGTCGCGGGATTACTCGCGCTCGATACCGATTTCACGGTTGGAATAGCACGCGCTGCCGGTCAGGTTGAGGTCTATCTGGATGGCAACCTGTTGTTCTCTTTTGCAGACGTCGAAAATGTCGCCGTGCCGCTACAGAATGTTTTAAATTTCTTTGTGGACGATTTTGGCACGCTACAGGGCGAATCATTTGCAGGTTCAGTCGACTTCATCCGGATACACAATGACGCGTCAACCTTCGGGACCCAACCAAACGGCAACAATCCGCCTACCGGAATCATTCTAGACAACACCAGTGTTGACGAAGGTCAGCCGATTGACACCATAGTCGGCACGCTTTCGACGATAGACCCTGACTGTTGCGACGCACATATCATTACGTTCGTGCCAGGTCCTGGCAGCGACGACAACGCGCTCTTCCGGCTGACCAGCAGTGCTGGCGTATTTTCATTGCGTACTGCGGCGGTGTTTGACGCGGCACAGACACCAACACTCAGTATTCGCCTGCAGACAGACGACCAGGACAACCAGGGCGACGGGACTTTCCAACAGGCCTTCACGATTACCGTCAATCCATCAGGTGGTGGTAACAGCCCGCCGATCGCTTTGGATATTGACAACTTTACGGTGGTCGAGGGGCAGCCTACAGGAACGACGGTTGGAAACTTTACGACCACCGACCCGGATACCGGCGACACACATATCTATAGCCTCGTCGCCGGTGCCGGCGACACGGACAACGCGCTTTTTGATATTGCTGGCGCAACTTTGATTACCGCTGCCGTTTTGGATTTCCAGCAGGGCCAGATTCGGAGTATTCGTGTTCGGACCGACGATCAAAACGGCGGCACGCTCGATCAGATATTTATCATAGTCGTCGAGCCGGCCGGCAATGTACCCCCCACGGCAATCAATCTGGACAATCTCACGGTCCTCGAAGGCGAGCCTGCCGGGACGCCTGTTGGCACATTGACATCTGCTGACGCCAATCTTGGCGATGTGCACCTTTACACATTGGTGGCAGGCGCCGGTGGTGAAGATAACGCGTTTTTCAGCATCGTCGGTGATGAGTTGCAAACAGCGACCACACTGGATGCCGCACAAACGCCGACATTGAGTGTGCGCATCCGCACCGACGATCAAAACGGCGGTACGTTCGAGGAGTTCTTCCCAATCATCGTTTTGTCGCAGTTGTCGGACAATGCAAACCTGGCAAGCCTAACGCTTCTCAATGTCACGTTGGTTCCGCCCTTCGACCCCAGCACGTTAAACTACACCGCGACAGTGCCATTCACCGTCAGCTCCACCCAGGTGAGCCCGACTTCGGAGAGCGCCGGCGCCACAATTACATTCAACGGCTTTCCCGTAGCCTCAGGAAGTGTCAGTACTCTTGGTCTGGCCGAAGGTGATAACGCGATCACGATAGGCGTTACATCCGAAGACGGGCTGACAACAAACATCTATACCGTCACCATCACCCGCCAGAGCGCCGCGGCGTTTGCCCAATCGGCTTACATCAAGGCGTCCAATACAGGTGCCTCTGATAGATTTGGGTTCTCTGATAATTTTACTCCGACCGCTCTATCGGCCGACGGCAACACGCTCGCGGTCGGCGCATCAGAAGAGGGAAGTGCGGCCACCGGTATCAATGGCAATCAGGGCGATGACAGTGCCAGCGTGGCGGGTGCGGTCTATGTATTTACACGCGTTGGTGGCGTCTGGAGCCAGCAGGCGTATATCAAGGCGTCGAATACCGATGCTCAGGACCGGTTCGGAGAATCTCTTGCGTTGTCCGGCGATGGCGACACACTCGCGGTTGGCGCATCACGGGAGGACAGCGCGGCCACCGGTATCAATGGCGATCAGGGCGATAACAGTGTCGGCTTTGCGGGGGCGGTCTATGCATTTACACGCGTCGGTGGGGCCTGGAGCCAGCAGGCCTATATCAAGGCGTCGAATACCGGTGCTTCAGACTCCTTCGGACGTGCTGTCGCATTATCCAGCGATGGCAGCACACTTGCGGTTGGCGCACCATTGGAGAACAGCGCGGCCACCGGAATCAATGGCGATCAGGGCGATAACAGTGCCGTCTTTGCGGGTGCGGTCTATGCTTTTACACGCGTTGGTGGCGTCTGGAGCCAGCAGGCTTATATCAAGGCGTCGAATACGGATACTGATGACCACTTCGGTGAGCATGTCACGTTATCCGGCGATGGCGACACACTTGCGGTCGGCGCACCAACAGAGGATAGCGTGGCCACCGGTATCAATGGCGATCAGGGCGATAACAGTGCCAGTTCTGCGGGGGCGGTCTATGCATTTACACGCGTTGGTGGCGCCTGGAGCCAGCAGGCTTATATCAAGGCGTCGAATACCGACCCTTCCGACGGCTTCGGAGCATCTGTCGCATTATCCGGCGATGGCGACACACTTGCGGTTGGCGCGACACAAGAGGGCAGCGCGGCAACCGGTATCAATGGCGATCAGAGCGATAACAACGCCACCCATGCGGGTGCGGTCTATGCGTTTACACGCGTTGGTGGCGCCTGGAGCCAGCAGGCCTATATTAAGGCGTCGAATACGGGTGCTCTCGACGGCTTCGGGATCCTCACGTTATCCGGCGATGGCAACACACTGGCGGTCGGCGCAAGAGGAGAGGACAGCGCGGCCACCGGTGTCAATGGCGATCAGGGCGATAACAGTGTCAGCTTTGCGGGGGCGGTCTATGCATTTACACGCGTTGGTGGCGCCTGGAGCCAGCAGTCCTATATCAAGGCGTCGAATACCGATGTTTTCGACGCGTTCGGCGAGTCTCTCGCATTATCCTTCGATGGCGGGACACTCGCCAGCGGCTCGGGAGACGACAGTGCCGCGACCGGGATCAATGGCGATCAGGCCGACAATAGTGCCGATCTGGCCGGTGCCGTTTATGTATTCGAGATACCGCCTGACCCAGCCGACGCGGATCTCGGCACGCTGACACTGAGCGATGTCGCGCTCGATCAAGCGTTCGAGATGGATCAGTTCAACTACACCGCGACGGTGCCGTTTACCACTGACAGCACCATGATTACGCCGACGGCGGTCAACGGTTCTGCGACAATCATGATCAACGGCATGATGGTCGCGTCGGGTCAGAGCATCACGGTTGCACTGGCCGAAGGCACCAACATCATCACCATCACGGTCACTTCCGAAGATGGTTCTACGTCGCAGACTTATACAATTACAATAACGCGCGAGAGCGGAGCATTGTTCGCGCAGTCGGCTTACATCAAGGCATCGAACCCCGATTTTGGTGACAATTTTGCATATCGGACCGCGATATCAACCGACGGCAACACGCTCGCGGTCAGCACCATCCAAGAAGATAGTGCAGCCACCGGTGTGAACGGCGACCAGAGCGACAACAGTGCAGCCTTTGCTGGCGCTGTTTATGTCTTCACGCGTGACGGGTCAGGTATCTGGAGTCAGCAGGCGTACCTCAAGGCATCGAACATCGATGCCCAAGATGCTTTCGGCTACCGTCTTGCCATGTCGGCTGACGGCAATACGTTGGCGGTCGCGTCCCGGATTGAATCGAGTGCAGCCACCGGCATCAATGGCGATGAGTCCGATAACAGCGCGTTTGCCGCGGGCGCTGCCTATGTGTTTGTGCGTGATGGCAGCAGCTGGTTCCAGCAGGCCTATATCAAGGCATCGAACACCGGTCCCGGTGATACGTTTGCGCGCAGCATAGCCTTGTCCAGCGACGGCAACACGATGGCCGTCGGCGCATCGGGCGAAGACAGCGCGGCGGCCGGCATCAACGGCGACCAGAACGACAATAGTGCCACCAACAGCGGTGCGGCCTATGTCTACATACGTAGCGGCGTGGTTTGGACGCAGCAGTCCTATATCAAAGTGTCGAATACGGAAGCGCGCGATAATTTCGGGATGTCTGTCAGTTTGTCCGGTGACGGCAACACGCTGGCAGTCGCTGCAAGTGGTGAAGACAGCGCCGCAACCGGGGTCAATGGCGATCAGTTCGAGAACAACGCGGCCGACAGTGGCGCGATTTATGTGTTTAACCGTGACGGCGTCGACTGGGGTCAACAAGCCTATCTGAAAGCCTCCAATACCGAGGCGGGCGATCTTCTGGGTCAATTTTCCACGATGACGATGTCAGCCGATGGCAACACGCTGGCAGCGGGTTCGCGCTTTGAGGACAGCGCGGCAACCGGCATCGATGGCAATGGCAGCGACAACAGCGCAACCGACAGCGGCGCAGTCTACGTCTACACACGCGATTTGGGTGGCGTGTGGATGCCACCAACGTACATCAAGGCATCGAACACAGACGCCGGTGATGGTTTTGGTCAACGACTAAGTCTTTCTCCCGACGGCACTCGACTTCTGGTTGGTGCACTGAATGAATCCAGCGCCGCACAAGTTATCGATGGTGATCAGTTCGATAACACCGCCGTGTCCGCCGGCGCGGCATATCTGTATACGCAGGCGGCAGGTAGCTGGTCGCAGCAGGCCTATCTGAAATCGTCCAACGCAGAGGAGTTCGATAGGTTTGGTTTTTCGGTTGCGATGGCTGCCGACTCCTTTGTAGTCGGCACCAGGAGCGAAGACGGTGGTGTCGCCGGAATCAATGGTGACCAGGCCAGCAACAACGGTTTCGAGAGCGGGGCGGTGTTCGTGTACGGCATCAACGATGAGCCGTTGCCAGGCAATGACCCACCGCTGGCGCTTAACTTGAGCAGTCAATCGGTCTTGCAGGCTCAGAGCCCGGGCGCAAATGTTGGCACCCTGATAACGGCCGATCCGGACGCTACGGATCAGCAGACCTACACACTGGTGGCCGGCACCGGTGGTGACGACAATGCGTTCTTCCAGATTGCCGGTGATCAGCTGCAGACAGCTACGGTGCTCGATGCATTGCAGACACCGTTGTTGCGGGTGCGGATACGCAGTGATGACGGCAATGGTGGAATCCTCGAGCAGGCATTCCAGATTTCCGTTTTTGCGCCCAACAATGCGCCGACCGACATACTCCTCGATAACCAGAGTGTGCCCGAGTTTGGTCAGCAGGCACCGTTTGCCAACATCACCACCGTGGATCCGGATGTCAACGACGCGCATGTTTACACGCTGGTGCCGGGCCCGGGTGACGAAAACAATGATCTGTTCTTTATCTTCGATTTCGTCCAGCTCGGTGCCGTCGGCGGGCTCGATGCCTCGCAGACACCAACACTCAACGTGCGCCTGCGTGCCGACGATACCCGCGGCGGTGTCATTGAAAAGGCGTTTGTCATCACAGTCGTTGGTACAAATTCCGCGCCAACCGCGCTGTTCATTGACAATTTTGCGGTGACTGAGGGGCAGCCCATAGGAACGACGGTTGGGAACTTTACAACCAACGACCCGGATACCGGTGACACGCATATTTATAGCCTCGTGCCTGGTGTAGGCGACACCGACAACGCTCTGTTTAGTATCAGCGGCGACACTTTGATTACCGCTGCGGTATTGGATTTCCAGCAAAGCCAGATTCGGAGTATTCGTGTACGCACGGACGACCAAAATGGCGGGACGCTTGAGGCAATATTTACAATCGTCGTCGAACCTGCCGGCAATTTCCCGCCCACAGCAATCTTCCTGGACAATCTCATTGTACTTGAGGGGCAGCCGTCCGGGACACTTGTCGGTACGTTAACAACTGCTGATGCCAATCTTGGTGATACGCACATTTACTCCTTGGTGGCGGGTGCCGGTGGTGAGGACAACGTGTTTTTCAGCATCGTCGGCGATGAGTTGCAAACCGCGACCTCGTTTGATGCGGTGCAAACACCAACGCTGAATGTGCGTATCCGAACTGACGATCAAAACGGCGGGACTTTCGATGAGGTCTTCACGATTATCGTCAACACCGTGGCCAACACCAGAACGTGGATCAACCCGCAAAACGGTGATTGGTCCGATCCGAACAACTGGTCGCCGTTCGGCGTGCCACAACCCGGTGACGACGTCGTGATCGACCTGGTTGGTGCCGCGCCGGTCGTTACCCTTTCCAACTTTACTGCGCTTGTGAGGAGCATTAACTGCAGCGAATCGATCATTATCGGGGCTGCCTCGTCGTTGATCGTCCAGGCACCAAGCACCTTGTCGGGCGCCACGACGATGCAAGCGGGGTCATTGTTTGCCGATGGAAGCGCTACGGAGCTGATGATAACCGGCCCGTTTACGATGAACGAGGGGGCCGTTCAGGCGTTGAATGGCGCTCTGTTGTCGATTGCTACGACCAGTCTTCAGGCAAGCCAGGAGTCGTTTACGTGGGTAGCTGATGGGGCGGGGAGTCGATTTGAACTGCCGAACTTGACCACTGCGCAGGTGGCCGGTGCCAGCGGAAACCTGCGCTGGATTATCCAGGCGTCAACCGGCGGGGTAATAAACTTCCCGGCATTGACGACTTTATCAGTACTCGATGACGGAGATCCTGCTGGCAGTGATATCGACGTTTTTGTCTTTGCGCCAGGAAGCCGGGTACAGATGCCCTTGCTCAGCTCGTTCGTCGATGCCGATGCGCCGAGCTTCGAAGATGAAACCTCCTCATTATTTGCGATTGCCGGCGGTGTAATCGAAGTTCCGCTGCTGACTGCGCCGCAGCAGGTCAGCGTAACACTGGATGCCCTCTCCAGCATCGATATCGCGCAAATCACGTCGCTTACCAACAGTGTGCTGAGCGTATTCAGCGGAACGGCTGCATTTCCAAGTCTGGAAACCCTAACCGGGAGCATCGTGCGTGTCGGCAACAGTGGTTTCGCCAGCGTTGACCTGTCCGCCGTCACGTCAATGGATAATGCGGGCGTCGAGGTATTCTTTGGCAGCACCGTTTCGTTGCCCGGCGTGACGAGTTACCTGCTCGATAATCCCGTCTTTGACGACTCAGGTTTCTGGATTGCATTCGACACGGGTAGCCGGCTGGAGTTTCCAAATCTCACGTCAGTACAGGTGGCAGGTGACGGAAACGGCCCGGAGATGTTCATCGACGTCTTTAGTGGCGGCGTCATCGATTTACCTTTGCTGGTCTCGCTTACGGTATTCGATGATGGCGGCCCCCTGGGCAGCGCGATTGAAATGTCCGCAACCGGCGCCGGCAGTCTCATCGATATGCCGGTGTTGGCGACGTTTACCGACAACGATCTGGATCGTCCATCGTTAATTTCGCAGTTCTCGGGCGGCGTCGTTAACTTCCCGGGCACCGCTGTGCTGACGAATGTGTCCGTGTTTGGTGGAAACACTGCGCCAATAGCGGCTGCGGACAACTACTTCGTGGTACAGAGTGGTACGTTGACCGCTGGCATGCAAATGCTACATCGTAATGTGGATGTCATGGGGCGATTGACCGGAGCCTCTGGCGTCAATGTCGAGGGCTTATCTTTCGATGTGACGTTTACAAATGGCACTTGTTTTGGACTCTTCCAGGCCTGTGACGAGCTTGTCGATTTCCAATTCCTGAGCGAATCTTCTGCCATCGCCGCGTCGCAGGCCTTGATGGATCAGGTGTTCCTGGATGTCGCCGAAGGTATGTTTGACACTGATCCATTCCTCACCATTGGCTGCGATGGGTCCGGCATTTCCTGTAACACGCTCGTACCGTACGAGGCCATTCCAGCCAACGCCAACGTGCTGGCTGCCTGGGCGTTCAATTCTTCATCTGAAGCAATCGATCAAGTTCAAGGCAACGTCTTGCGAGGAGTCAATGTCGATTCCACTGGCGAAGCTCGTACCTGGGCATTGTGGTCGCCAAGTGCCCTGGGTGTGCTCGCCAATGACACGGATGTCGAGAACGACCCGCTGACTGCAGAACTGATCGACGATGTCACGGGTGGTACGCTTTCCCTGGCGCCGGATGGTTCGTTCACTTATACGCATGGCGGTGTGGTTGTCGAAGACACATTTACATACCGAGCCTTCGACGGAACAAGCCATTCGTCGGTCGTTACCGTTACGATTTCGATTTTGTAGAATCTGGTTGAAGTAGGGGGTCGTAAGCCGTCGGGGCCGGACCAACGATTGTGCTGCAATGACAGCAGCAAATCCCTTAAAAAAAGGGGTCAGATTACATCTTGGGGGAATGTCTTCTGACTGCGTTATTTGTCACGGGATGTGACGCCCCGTCAGGATTGCATGGCGTGGCTTGGCCGGCCGGAACACTGCCAAGTCATTGTTATGTCTAGTAGAGCCTGATGTTTGGCGCTCAGGTGTTCTGTACGAGCTCTTAGCTGAGCTACACTGGGGCGCTGGGGATAGTCTCAAGCCGGCACGTGATCGGTAAAGGATCCAAAAAATCAGAATCTTGCTCGTTTCGTTAGTCTTGACGTTGGTGTGGCCTGCTTCTTTTTTAGAGGCAGCCGAATCTGTTCGCGTCATTCCTTCAGAAGACGTGACCTCCTTCGTCAGGATTCGTGCCGAACCGAATGCTGCCAGTAACACGATCGGTCAGTTGCGCCCCGGTAATTCAGTGGCGTTCATCGGCGAGTCGGAAGGTTGGTATATCGTTGAACGAAATGGTGCTACCGGTTACGTCAGCCGGGACTGGACCAGAAAAATTAGCGACGGTTCCGAGTCGGTAGCGGGCGACGTAGTTGATAGCGTTGTGCGATCTGAAGCCGCGCAAATTATTGCTTCAGAAGACGTAGATACTTTTGTCAGAATTCGCGCCGAGGCCAACACGGCTAGTGCGACAATCGGCCGGCTGCAGCCGGGTAATTCATTGCCATTGATCGGCGAGATCGACGGCTGGTACCTCGTTGAACGCAACGGTGCCACGGGTTACGTCAGCCGTGACTGGACCAGGAAAACCGGCGGAGTAGCGGAGTCGGCACAAATTGAGAGTGAGGTTCACGCGGCCGAGTCTGCGCCGCCGACACCACCGACTGAGTCAGAGCCTGCACCACTTGATCCCGGCGAACTGACGGAGGCTTCGGCGTTGCTCGATGCGGATCGCCCGGAAGAGGCTTACGCATTGTTGTCGAAACTGGAGACGCGGTGGTCGGGGACTACTGAATTTGATTATTTGTTCGGTGTGGCCGCATTGGACAGTGGCAAAGCGGGTGAGGCGATATTCGCACTCGAGCGAGTAGTTCGTTCGCTGCCTGCTTTTGTTGGCGCACGTATGGAATTAGCCAGTGCGTTGTACGAAGTGGGCGAACACGAACGTGCGCGCCAGGAATTTACGGCTTTGCTCAATGAAGACCCGCCCGAAGAAGTACGCGGTGTGATCACCCGTTATCTGGATGCGCTAACAGAACCAGACACTGAAACAGACCGGGCGCGGAAACTGTTATATGCCGCTGCTGTCGGTGGCTATGATAGTAACGCCAATGGCGCGGCCGATATCAATGATTTCCTGGGCTTCACCCTCGAACCAAACAGCAGCGAGACTGGCAGCGCCTTTGCCGAAGCGCAGTTTGGCGGCTTGCTCAGAAATCCCGTGAACCCGACGCTCGAGTTCTCTTTGCAGGGTGGGATCAGACACCGTCATTACCCGTCAGCGGATTTTGCTAGTCACAGTCTTGCCAATACCGCGGTCGCCTTAGGTTTCAAGAGTGGCGCCAATAATTTCATTACCGGAGTAGGTGCGTATTGGTCGGCACTGGATGGCAGTTTTAATGAGCGCAGCGTGACGTTGGATCTGGGCTGGCAACGCACACTACAAAAAAACACGCTACAACTTGCTTTACGGGCCGGACCGGTGCGCTTCAGTGACGCGCAGAAGGTTCGCGACGTCGATCGTGTTCTCTACACACTGACATTGCGCCAACCTCTGCAGAGCGGCAACGGTGAATTTGATTGGGTAGCCATCGGTGGACGGGACCGGTCGGCGGACGACAACTCGGCATATGGCAACACCCGTTTCGGTGGGCGCTTTGCTGGCAGGTGGAAGGCGTTTGGCAACGATCTCAGCTTCAGTCTGGGTTTTCTAAAGATTCCATACGACGGTGACCAGCTTTTTTACGGCATTGATCGCGATGATCAGCAAATAACAACGGGCATATCGATGGAGATGGAGGACAAGCCCTTCCGTGGCTGGACGTTTGTGCCAAATCTGCGGTACGTGAACAACGATTCCAATGTCACGATTTTCGACTATGACCGTATCGAGATCGGTGCATTGTTCAGGACGACACGATGATGTTGCGTATAGCCATAGTCGCATTTGTGCTGTTGATGCAAATCATGCCTGTGTGGGCGGCAAACGACAGCGGCCAGGTGTTGTTTGTAGCCGGTCGTGTCACGGCCGAACGTGACGACATCGTGGTCCTGAAAAAAGCTGACCGGGTCTTTGAGAAAGATGTGATCGTCACGGCGGACCGTTCGCGTGGCCAGCTGCTCATGAAAGACGGTGCGAAGATCGCTTTGCGTCCCGAGACCCGCTTTTTGATCGAAGAGTATTTTCAGGCCGGCGACGAACTTGAACAACCGGACGGCTCGATCATTGTGGCCGCGCAAGACAGCGCTGTTACTGAGCTGGTCAAGGGTGGTTTCCGCACTATTACTGGCGCGATTGGCAGAGACAATCCCGACGCTTACGTCGTGGATACTCCAGCTGCGACCTTGGGCATACGCGGAACCCATTACAACACTGTGTGGTGCGCCGGGGATTGCAGACCGCCACCAGGCGTCACCGTAACCGCACCCATACTGGATGGTCTTTATCTTGGTGTCGTCGAGGGTGCCCTTGTCGTTGCAAACAACACAGGTGAATATCTGGTAACCGCCGGTGAGTTTGTCTATGTACGCGACCGCGATACGCCACCGGTCCGTCTGCGTGAGAAGCCAATTCCTTTGATTGACACATTTCCAACGCTGACCACCGAGCGTTTTGAGCCGCTGGAATTTCCCCCGCCGCCCGGGATTGAAGTCCCCGATGGTTTTCCGCTGGGACCGGATGGGCCGATACTCGTCGTACCCAAGATAAATATAACCGGTGCCAGTGGTTTTCGGCCTGTCACATTAGCGAGCGGGCCGATTTCCGGTAGTGCACCAACAGCGTTTGCAGCTTCATCCGCACTGAGTCAGGGCACGTTGTCCGGCAACGAACTCATCGATTTTCTGGCGCCGTTCCCCGGGGCGAGCGATAACGCGTCTTACGCCATTGGTACGTCGAGCACCAGTAATATTGGTTTCGATCCGGTCACCGGTCTTGGCTGGGGTCGCTGGTCGGGTGGTTTGGCAAACGTGACACCGGCCGGTAGCTCAGCCATCAATGCAGACCTCAGTTCGCAAAGTCTGCATTGGGTGTACGGACGCGAGCTTGATGTCAGACCTGCCATGCCGAGCACCGGGACAGCAAGTTTTACACTCCTTGCCGGCAATACCCAACCGACCGATACATTGGGAAACACCGGCGTGCTGGGTAATGCGAGTCTGTTTGCCAACTTTACGACAGCAACTGTAGATAGCGAATTGTTGCTGGTCGTCGGTGGCCGCGACTGGCAGGCCAGCGGCAGCGGCTCGATAACAAGTAACTTGTTCGATGGCGTATACGACTCCGTGGTGGTTGGCGGGCAGACCGGTGGCAGCGGCAACTTCGGCGGTTTCTTTGCCGCGCCGGGCAGCAACAGTCTGCCAAGCGGTGCCGGGCTGACCTACGGTTTAAGTGACGGGCAGGATGTATCGGTATCCGGCGCCGTAGTATTTGGACAACCGAACCCATGAGAATTAATAAAAAAATCTGCCGTGTGTTTTGTGTCGCGCTTGTCGTGTCGATAGTGTCGGCGTGTGGTGGTGGCGGCAGCGGTGGTGACATCGCTGCGCCCGTTAACGAAGCACCAGTACCACCGGTTATCAGCAACGTGACGGTTAGCGGCATGGTCAGCAAAGGGCCACTGGACAGCGCCGACGTCGATTTCATACCGATCGATGCCTTTGGAGCGGTCGCCGGTGACCCGATTGCAAGCACCACGACCGCCGCCGACGGCAGTTTCACAGCGACCATTCCACAAGGTAGTGGTGCGTTGCTGATTCGCACCAGCGGCGGTGCCTACGTCGATGAAGCCGATCCGGAACCGGACCCCGCACTGAGACGTCGTATCGTTCTCGGTCCGGGAGAGGGTCTGGAGAGTCTGTTACCGCCGGGCACTACGTCGGTAACCGTGTCCATTGCCACCCAGGCACTGCTGGACAAGACCCGGCGCGAGACGCTGGGCGGCACCTTTTTGCAACAGTTTGCGGCCAATCGTGAACTGGCGAGCGGTGCTTTTGGTTTCGATATTCTTACGACAATGCCGACCGACACGATTTCCCCCGATCAGGCATCTGCTCTGGAGCAACGCGAGTATGCGATGGTACTCGGTGGACTGGCCAATCTGGTCAATCGCGTCAGCCTCAACGCAGGGTTGCTCGCACCGAATATTGAGACAATTCTTGCCGTGGCTACGGATTTCTCCGACGGTCGCATCGACGGGATGGTTGACGGGGCACCTGTACTGGTCGGCGGTTCTCCAATAGTTGTGTTGTCACTCAATGAAGAAATCGCACGATTCCGCAATAACAATTTTCCGGCCTATTCCAGTACGGCAGTGGTTACCGTAAACGAGGATGTTTTTTCTCAGATCGGCGTACCGATTAACAATTTACCGCTAGCGGTTGCCGACCTGTTTAGCCTTAGTGTCGGCGGCACGTTGTCAGTCGCAGCGCCTGGTGTGCTGGGCAACGATAGCGATGCTGATGGCAACCCGCTCACAGCCGAACTTGTAGGATCGGGTCCGGCCAGCGCGGCAAGCTTCAATCTTTCCTCTGATGGATCTTTCACTTACATCCACGACGGTAGTGGCATCGGCACAGACAGCTTCATGTATAACGCCAGCGACGGTCCAGGAGATTCAAACGTCGTCACCGTGACGCTCGATATTAACAATAGACCACCGGTCGTAAACGACGATGTGGCGACCGTTGCCGAGGGTGGAACCATCGTGTCAGCCAGTGTGTTGCTGAACGACGTGGATGACGAAGTCTTGACTGCGATGGTGGTCGATTTGCCAGTCAATGGTCAGCTGACGTTTAACTCTGATGGGACCTACGAATATACGCATAATGGCAGCGAGACCAGCACCGACCGGTTTAGCTACGTGGCCAATGATGGCATCGTAAACTCCAATACTGCAGAGGTCGTGATCACCGTTACGCCGGTCAACGACCCACCGGTTGCGATAAACGATTCGGCGACCGTCGAGCGCGGTTCCACGTTCAGCATATTAAGCACTGGTGCGAGCTCGGTTCTGGCGAATGATAACGATGCAGAAAACGATTCCCTAACGGCGCGGCTGATTGATCTTCCGGCGCACGGCCAGGTTGTTTTGCGAGCGGACGGAACGATTGACTATGTTCACAACGGCGATCTGGCCATTTCTGACAGTTTTGGTTACGTGGCCAATGACGGTAGCGATGACTCGGCAGTTGCAACGGTCAACATCACTGTGACTAACGCAATGCCACGGTTGACCGGTGATTGCGTAGTCGTTACGGAAGGCGGAACAGCAACTGCAGTCAACGATCCAAACTGCGTCGGCCGTGCAGCGAATGTTGCCCTTCAAACATTAGCCGGGACAGCCCCCGGGTCAACACCGATGTTTTTCGGCACGACCGGTAGTCTGGTTGTCAGCAATTCTCCATTATCGGTCGCGCCTGATCAGCTACAAAGTGATGACAGCGTTTTTCTTATACCGGAGTTGTTGGCGCAGTCGCTGCCGATACCTGTTGTATTAGATACGACCGGTTCGGGCAATTTCGGAACGACCGGTGTGCCGGCGAGTGCGGCCTGCTTACCGATCAATACACGCGTATCAAGTGGCCTAATGCATGCCGATCGCGAAGTTGCCAATCCGGCCGATGTCGTATGGAATGGCGGTGTATCGTTCGCCAATCCACTGATTGGTCTGATACACGACGCATTCCATCTGGCCGATACCGACGCGCTCCTGGGGTTGCCAAACACGAATTATCCGATTGTTGTGGAGGTCGAGCGCGGTATCAGCTTTGACGGGGGTCCGGGTGGCGATTCGCTGACCATCGGGGCAGATCGGCTCAGCATCTCCGCGGTCGATCTTCGATTGGACGCAGGTGATCCCGAACGCGATGTTGCGCGGATGATCTTCGCGGAACCGAATTTCGCATCGTTGTCAGTGCTGGGCACCTTTAATAATTTCGGCGACGGTCTGCCTGCCGATCAGATGGTGTTCCAGCCACAGATCGATATTGAGGGTACCCTGCCGGCCGGTGCAGTGCCTGAAGACAGACCGATGCGGGTAGTAGACCGTTATGTTGCTGTTATTGCTCTGACAGCCGGCACACACCAGTTCTTCTTAAGCGCCGATGGCCTTGACTTACGTGCCGATGCCGCGGACATACAGTTGGGAACGCCAGTCGCCCTGAATTCTTCCGGGAGCGGCGTCGACCTGTCGCTCGTTCTGACCGACCCGGGTGATTATCAGTTCTCACTGGCAGGCGCGAACCTGATCGTGAACGGGCCATTGAACGCATCTGTGCTGGACAATGACTTGGATCTGGAATCGGATCCATTAGTCGTGACCCAAATTACCACAGCACCTCAAAACGGAAGCGTTACACTCAATCCGGATGGCACTTTTGTTTACGCCCACGATGGCAGCGAGACAACCAGCGATTCATTTAGCTACGAAGTAACCGACGGCACCCATACGGTTGCAGGAACCACCGTCGTCAGAGTGCTGTCACTGGACGACGCTCCGATCGCAGTTTCTGACACTATTACCGTCGACGAGGGCGGCAGCGCCACCGTGCTCGATGATGGCATGAGCAGCGTATTGGACAACGACTTCGACGCTGAGAATGATACTGTCTTTGTAGAATTGGAATTGATCGGCGCGCCGGCAAGTGCGTCCAGTTTTGCTCTCAACCTGGACGGCACATTTGAATATATTCATGACGGCAGCAATTCCAGTTCGGACGAGTTCATCTATCTCGTGCAATCCGGGTCGCTTCCGGCCCAGTTGTCCTGTTATGCGCGGGTCGGGATCAATGTCAACCTGGTCAATGATCCGCCGACCACGAGTGGCATTTCGGATATCTCAATTTTCGAAGTAGTTCCGCCTGTAGTCATTGATTTGAATGCGGCGTTCGATGACGAAGAAGATCCTGATTCGGCGTTGTTGTATCAGCTCGTTGGTAATACTCTCCCCGGGTTGTTTAGCGAAATTACAATAGACAACGGACTCATGCGGTTCACTATCAGCGGCGCCTCCGGCGTGAGTACCCTGACAGTGCGCGCGACGGATACCGGTGGCGCATTTGTCGAGACGAGTTTTAATTTCGACGTGTTCTCAGGACAACCCTAGTCATAGTAGGCTCGTGTTGCCCTCTGAGTGGGCTGGCGCCAAATGTCTGGCAAATCCGATCTCGGAAGGGTGCGCGCGCTGCCCAATGACCTTACAATACACGGCAGTGATGTGAGGTCAGCCTATGCCCGACAGACGACGTGACAACCGCATAGATGTGCAAATGACTTTCTTGCTGACCGATCCGGAAAGCAAGACCGAGTGGCGTTGCAAAACACTGGATATGTCGCCAACCGGCATATTGTTTGAAGTCGAGACGGGCCAGGGACCGCCAATCGGCACAATGGTAAACGTTTTAGTTCGCGGTCCGGCCCAGGACGACTGGGCTCACATCAATATGCGTACAATGCGTGTCGTGCGGATTGGCGAAAACCAGACCGGACTCGAGTACGCCTGAACCCACTCCGAGTCCCGTAGGGGCTAAGAGACGTCGGCGGTTTCAGCCTGCGATCCATCAATCGGCTTCGCGCGCAGCAGTGCGATCGCATTTTTTATAGCAAACTGCTCTCCTGAGTACCCACTGACAAAACGCCCGCCGCGAATTTCGCCACGCGCTTCCAATCGCCAGTAGATTCGCAGCAATTCACGCCAAGGCGGCAGAAAACGTTCCTGCTCCAGCGCTTTTCTAAACAACACTCCGTGCCGGTCCAGAAGTTTTCTTGCGATATGTTCCACCGCATCCCGCCGCGTATCTTCGTCATCCGCCGGCTTTCGTAACAGTGACCAGCGGCCGGCATCTTCCAGTGAGAGATGACGGCGTCCGTCGGCAAGTCGTGGGCGACGCATCGCCAATGAACGAATGCCGGCGAAACTATCCGAGCTGACCAGACCCCACGCAGCCAGCTCTGCCATCGCCGTGCGAACCTCACGTTGCGTCAGGCCGGTATCGAGTACAAGGTCACTAAAAAACAATGCCCCGCGTTCATCGAGCATTGTGTGAATTTGCTCGCCTGCCGCACTGAGTTCTATTTGCTCCAGTTCCGGGGGTGCGCCAAAGACTCGCCAATGCGGTGCGTGTGCTCTTTCAATCAGTGTAATCGGGGTGTTGCGTACCGGCCTTGTACGTTTACCAGCCTTGCCGTTTTTTGCGCCGAGCCGCATCCAGATAAATCGTCCGGCCGAGCACAATTGATCGAGCATGTCGGGTCTGTAGCCGGCAATTCTTGCCGGAAGGATTTCGTTTTCCCACGCCGCTACCGGTGCGGCAAAACCCTCAAACTGTTCGAGTACCGCTTGCAATGCGGCCAGACCCTCACGCGGCTGATGACCCAGGCCTTGCCATGTCCTGGTGAAGCGCGCATAAGCAGCCATCGAAACCGGTTCAACGGCTTTGCGCATTCTCTTGATGGTGTAGCGATGAATGCGGGCGAGCAGACGTCGATCGCACCATTCCAGTTCGCCGTCAGGTGAACCGGTAAACCGGCCACGCACCGCAAAGCCTTCGTTTTCGAGTGCGAGTAGTGTTTGATCAATGCAGTCGGTTGTGATGCCTAAGGGTGCGGCAAGGGCATTGACTGTTACCGGTCCCAGTCCTTCCAGACGACTGCGGATGATATCCCCCAGTGCCTTGTCCGGATCAGTCTGTTTGTTGCCAATAGCAATTAGCGGCGGAGTGCATTGGGCGTCGGGCAGGATCGTCTGCATTTCATTTAAACGTTCTGCGCTGACCCAAAGCGCTGAGCTACTGTCTGTTCGTAGCACGGTGGCGCGCCCATCCTGTTTGAGTTGATCGAACAGGTGCTGCCAACCGAACTCAAAGTGTTTTTCGGGTTCCCTCTGCTCGGAGCAAGCCTCTTTTTCGCCAATAAAACCAAGCACATACAAGGCATCATGTAATTCATCCGCCGTACGTGGGTCCGGCCAGGCCTGTGCTTGGACTTCGGCAATGGCGTCACTGTCCAGACGACCCAGCTTTGATGCGTCTTCGGGGTCATTAAACCGCTGCGACCTCACTGCCAGGGTCCGCCGTTCTTCTGCGGGCACATCGTCGAGGAAGGCATACGGTCTGGCACTGATAATGCCGGCCGACAACGGCGATGGACCGGTGAGATCGCGACACTCTACGGTAATGTCACCGTCTTCAAGACGCCTCAGTATGCGCTCCAAGCCGTCGATGTCCATTGTCTCGGTAAGGCAATCCGCAATAGTCTGATTAACCAGCGGGTGATCCGGTATTTCGCGTTTGCCCGGAATATTTTCCAGGCATGCGAGTTGATCGGGAAACACCAATGCCACGAGATCTTCGGCGTCACTGCGTTGCCACTGTGGCGGTACCCGTTTACCGTTGCGGTTGCGGCGCACGGCCAAAGCAATCGTTGCATTCCAACGCCAGCGCGCACCGAACATCGGCGCATCCAATAATGCCTGGATCAGGATATCTCGTGCTGATGTGCTCTTCAGGTAATCGGCGACCTCTTCCAGCGGAAAACTATGCGTCGGACCGAGTGAAAGGACAAGTGAGTCTTCCAGTGCTGCAGCCTGTAACTCAAAATTGAATTTGCGGCAAAAACGCTTACGTAGGGCCAGACCCCAGGCCCTGTTGGCACGCGAGCCAAAGGGAGCGTGGATAACAAAATGCATGTCCCCGGCGTCATCGAAAAAACGCTCGAACACCAGCCGTTTTTGCGTGGGCACCAGTCCAAGCGCCGCCTTGGCAGAAGCGAGGTAATCGACGAGTTGCTGCGCGGCGTCCTTGGCCAGTTCCAGTTCCTGCTCCAGCCATTGCACCGCGCCTTCGTTTCCAGCGTCGAGCAACGTGTCGATTTTTCCACGCAGATCCGACACGGCTAACGACAATTCATCAGAACGACCCGGTGCCTCGCCAACCCAAAACGGCAAGTTGGGTGGCTGCCCGTGTGCGTCGGTCACATAGACCTTGCCGGTTTCGACCTTTGTGATTTGGTAGGACATGTTACCCAACTGGAAAATATCTCCCGGCAGGCTCTCAAACGCGAAGTCCTCACCCAGATTTCCTATCCGGGTGTTTTCCGGCTGCAATATGACTTCGTATTCGAACTGATCAGGAATTGCACCGCCGTTGGTCATTGCAACCAGTCGGGCACCACGTCGTGGCCGCAAACGGCCGTTTACCGCATCATGATGTATGTGTGCACCACGCCGCCCGCGCCGGGTCGAGAAACCCTGTGCCAGCATTTCGACGACGTGATCGAACTCCTTCCGCTGCAGGGTGCGGTAAGGCCAAGCCCGACGCAAAGAATTCCACAAAGCGTCGCTTTCCCACTCAGTACCGGCGACCTCGGCGACCAGTTGTTGGGCAAATACATCCATCGGTTTTTCCGGGATGCAGATGCGATCGAGTTCGCCTCGTGCAACGCAGCCTTTGATTGCTGTGCATTCGACCAGATCATCCAGTGACAGCGGAAACAATCGTCCTTTCGGTGTTGCACCAACAGCATGACCGGAACGACCAACGCGCTGCACAAAAGCCGAGATGGAACGCGGCGAACCCATTTGACAGACCAGGTCAACATCACCGATATCGATACCCAATTCAAGTGATGCTGTTGCAACCAATGCTTTAAGTTGACCGGCCTTAAGTTTTTGCTCGGCGCGCAACCGATGTCGCCGCGACAGACTGCCATGATGTGCCGTTACATTTTCTTCGCCAATACGTTCGGCCAGATGACGCGCTGCGCGCTCGGCCAGTCGCCGCGTATTCACGAAAATCAGTGTAGTTTGATGGCTTTCGATCAATTCGGTAAGTCGGTCGTAAGTCTCTGTCCACTCTTCGTTCGACATGATGGTTGCAAGAGGCGAACGTGGCAGTTCCAAAGCGATATCGGGTTTTTGCTGTTCACCAGGATTTGCACTCTCTGTAGCAGCGTCAGCAAAGACCCGCGTGGTATCGACGATCTCACACGGTTCGTCGCGGTCGCCTACCAGAAAACGTGCCATGGCATCGACCGGTTTTTGCGTGGCCGACAGACCTATGCGGGCAAGCCGGTGCGGTGTCAGCGCAGCCAGGCGTTCCAGACTTAGACTGAGATGTGCGCCGCGTTTGTTTCCCGCGATAGCATGGATTTCGTCCACGATTACAGTGCGCACTGTTGACAACATCTTTCTGCCCGACTTTGAGGTCAGAAGGATGTAAATCGATTCCGGCGTGGTGACCAGTATATGCGGTGGTGTGCGGGCAGCTTTTTGCCGTTCGTGTGCGGGCGTGTCGCCGGTGCGTACCCATGCGCGAATTTCCACATCACCGGGGGCACATTTCAAGAACAGTTTTTCGCGTATGCCTTCGAGGGGCTGCTGCAGGTTTTTTTGGATGTCGTTCGACAAGGCTTTGAGTGGCGAGATATACAGAACGCGTGTTTCATCCGGTAAACCGCGTTCCAGCCCTTCTCGAACCAGATCATCGATCGCCGCGAGGAATGCAGCCAGGGTTTTGCCCGAGCCAGTAGGCGCGGCCAGCAGCGTATGCCGCCGCACACCGATGTGCGGCCATGCGCGCTGCTGAACTTCGGTCGGAGTGCCCAACGCTTCGCTGAACCACTCGGCAACGGCGGGATGAAAACTGTCCAGACTCATACGCCTAAGCATAGCTTAGACTGGATAAATATACAGTTCCTGAATCCTGCCTACCCCGGGCGATTTGCGTGTATTGATGATCGCCAATTGTTCTATAGTGGCGTCAACGCGTTCAGGGGGGACCGAAATGAACTGGAAAATCATTCTGATAGGGGGCGTGGCCTACTACGTGACCATCTTTGTATTGAGCTTCATATCGGGCCAGGTTGTCCATGAGGGCATCCTCGATCCTGCATACCGGGCCACGACGGAGTTCTGGCGACCCGAGCTGAACCAGGACCCGCCCGACATGGCGGCACTGATGCCCATGTGGATTTTCAATGGTCTCGTAGGCGCATTTGTCGTGGCTGCGATATACACCTGGATACGACCCGCATTTCATGGTCCGGCCTGGCGACGCGGTCTGACCTACGGACTGATACTGAGTCTCCTGGGTTCAACTTTCTCGCTTGGATATTCAGGTGTGTTTAACCTGCCGGGCGAAATCTGGTTTTGGTGGACGATTGAAATGGCGGTGTTGTTCATTGTTGGTGCGACGGTGCTGGGTCTAGTGGCAGAAAAACTGGCGCCTGAATAATGATTTTTTCGTTCTGGCATATCGATCGTTCCTAGTCGGTCTGCATGGAAAGACGACGCCGCGGTGACTAAAACAAAGCGTCGTGCTCCCTTGTGGTTTTTGCCCGCGCCGATTAGCGGGGTTCTGGGCTTCATACTATTCGCTTTGAACCTGACTTTCTGGTGCATACCCTTTTATCTGGTAGGCATTCTAAAACTTCTGGTGCCGATTACGTCATGGCGGAGACGCTGCGTCCGTTGGCTCGAGGTACTGGGCGAGTCGTGGATCTATTTCAACGGGCTTCTCGAGCGACTCATGCACGGGATGGAATGGGACGTTGACGGTCTTGATGAACTGCGACGTCGTGACTGGTACCTGATAAGCGTTAATCATCAAAACTGGGTTGATGTGTTCGTTCTGCAGTGTGTTTTTAATCGACGCATTCCCTTTCTAAAGTTCTTTTTGAAAAAACAACTTATCTGGGTGCCGTTATTCGGCTTCGCCTGGTGGGCGCTCGATTTGCCATTTATGGAACGTTACTCACGCGAGAAACTCAAGAAACATCCCGAACTTAAGGGCAAGGATCTGGAGACAACGCGACGGGCCTGCCAACACTTTAGTGAGGTACCGACGTCGCTGATCAATTTCCTGGAGGGCACGCGTTTTACGCCAGCTAAGCATACCGCACAGGAATCACCTTACCGTCACCTGTTAAAACCGAAGGCGGGTGGTCTCGCATTCGCGCTGGCAGCAATGGGTGAGACGATGCACAAGCTGTTGGATGTGACCATTGTCTATCCGCATCGAGACGTGACTTTTTGGCAGCTGCTGTCCGGTGGTATACCCAAGGTAACGGTACGGGTTCGAGAGCAGGAGATTCCTGCTGAGTTTTTCGAGGGGGACTATCTCAATGACGAGGAATTTCGTGGGCGTTTTCAGACCTGGGTGAGCGACCTGTGGCGGGCCAAAGACGAATTGATCGTGGAGCTTGTCGCCTGATCTCAGTCGTTGTTAAGTTTGCGCAACGAGTAGTTTGTGTAACCCGGCGGATAATCTGGTAGCTGCCCCCAGACGTCATATCCATTTTTTAAATAGAAATCCAGCGCCTGAAAATCTGTGGTGCCCAGGTGAAAACCAACCACATTGTATGGTCTGGCCATGTCTTCGATCTGAGCCAGCAACCTGCTGCCTACATCATGACCCCGATGGTTTTCGTGTACCCATAAAAGGTCGACGTAAAGCCATCCCCAGCTCACCCGTCCCGTCACACCGCCGACGATATTGTTGCCATCATCGCGTGCAAATATAGCTAACTTTTGATCTGGACCCTCTTCCGCCCGAGATCGGTTATAGGCGCGCAAATGCTTGCGGACTATGGCGACATCGTCATCTCTGGGCGACTCGGTAGATTCGTATTTCAGCGTCATTGTCAGGCCAGTGTCGCGCTGGCGCGCATCAAACCCACCAGTGATTTGGCATCGCGAATCTTGCCATTTTGCGCCCAGGTCATCGCTTTATCCCACGGTATCCAGTGTGCTTCGAGAACTTCGTCTGCATCGTTGCTGGACTCGACAATTTTTAGCTGTCGTGCGAGATACAGATATATAACCTCCGAGAATACGCCTGGCGAGCTCAATATTTCGCCCAGTCCCTCCCACTTGGCTGCCAGCACACCGGCTTCGTCGGCCAATTCACGCCGCGCGGTTTCCAACGGCGGTTCCTCGTTGTCGATTTTTCCAGCTGGCAATTCCCAAAGATAACCATCGGCAATATGCCGGTACTGGTGCAGCAGACAGACCTGCAGTTCGTCATTTAGTGCCACAACTGCGGCCCCACCTGGATGGCTGATGATTTCCATCTCCAGTTCGGTGCCATTGGGTAAGGTAACCGCTTCCAAATCGAGATCGACGATGCGGCCGGTATAGATCTTGCGACGACGTTCAGTCATCGTTGCGGCCTCGTAACAGATTGGCCGGTGCGTATTGATCGGTAAGCACTCGTGCCTTGCCCCGCCAGTCTTTGCCGCGATCCAATGCGAGAATCTGTTCCAGATCGATGTCAAAGCGGGCCAGATTAGCCTCCACCAGCGCGATGTTGCTCTTAAGCGTCCCTGGCGAGGGAAGACCGTTCTTGGCCGCAACAATAACCCGGTTGCTGAATCGTCGTCGCAGATTGAGAAAGTCTCCGAAGACACTTTCGTAAGTGGCGGACTCGCTGTTGTACAGGCGGCTGGAAGAAAAAGTGTTCGCTACCAACACGCCTTGGTTCGTTAACAACTGGCGGCACTCCTCCAGGAATTCGGCAGTCATCAGGTGCTCTGGAATGTAGTCGCCATCGAATGCATCGACAAGAATATAGTCGTAGCGAGCGCCATTACGCAACGCACGTCGGGCGTAAACCCGGCCATCCTGCGCAAACACGCGAGTTCCTGCGCGTTCAGCGAAATTGAAATAGTTTCGTGCAACTTCTATCACGGCCGGATCGATTTCGACCGCGTCGATGCTAATGCCCGGATACAACCGGGCGAACACATTGGCAATAGTGCCACCACCCAAACCCACCAGTAGTACCCGTTTCGGTGCGGGATTGATCAACAAGCCACCAAAAGCAACTGGTGTGTAGGGCAAAACGAGCCGATCCGGTTCGTCTGGATCGATGCATGATTGCCGGCTTTCCCGTCGCCGCACTGTAAAACGCAAACACCGTATGTCGCCGTCCTCAAACACCTCGATATTGCGATAAAGTGATTTCTCGGTGTGGAGGATCACCTCTGCGGCGAGACTTCCGGTCAGACCCAACAACAAAACCGCTATACAGCAACGGATCATGGGATTAGTGTCCGGCGGCCTGCGCCAGCGGCGACGACTCCGCAAAGAATTAGTGCTGCGAATATCGCGACGAGTATTTGATTAACTTCAAAATACAAGACAAGGTAAAAAGAGGTAAGTAGCGTGCCTAACGCACTGCCAATCGTAGAAACAAAATACAGCTTACCAGCTACATGACCGCTCTGGTCGCGATGTTCCACGAGTAGACGTACGGCATATGGCGAAATCATTCCCAGTGCTACCGTTGGCAGGAAAAACAACACTAGCGAGGCAACTAGTGAGCCATAACGGGGGTCTTCGATATGTTCGAACACGATGTCCATGAAATCGTTCCCGAAAAACAGCAAGGGCAGAACTGCGGCCGCAGAGAACAAGAACAAAGAGCCGAATCGAAGCAGGGATGGGTTGCGCAAAGAGAAACGACCACCCAGCAGATAGCCGATTGATAGTGCCAGCATGAAAACGGTGATCAGGCTGCCCCACACGTAGATGCTGTTGCCAAAGTAGGGTGCGAGTATGCGTCCACCGAGCAACTCGATAGCCATAATGCTAAAGCCTGCGCAAAACACCAGAAAGAACAATAGTCCCGCAGCCACCCGAACTGATCCAATACTGCTGAAGCGCGAACACTATCACGAGTCACGGTACCGTTGTGGCCACAGGTATGGTAGATAGGTTAAATGCTCAGAAAATACGAAAATCACGTGCCGCAACTGGGTGAACGCGTTTATGTGGATGAGAGCGCGAGACTCATCGGTCGCGTGCGATGTGGTGACGATGTATCAGTCTGGCCCATGGTCGTCGCGCGCGGCGACGTGAACGAAATAATCATCGGTGACCGAAGCAACATTCAGGATGGCAGTGTATTGCATGTGACGCACGATGGCCCATACACGCCGGGCGGAATAGCATTGGTGATCGGTACAGACGTAACTGTCGGTCATAAGGTAATGCTGCATGCCTGCACGATATCTGATCGGTGCCTAATCGGTATGGGTGCAATCGTCATGGATGGTGTGGCAGTCGAAGCGGAAGTGATGATTGGTGCCGGTAGTCTGGTGACACCCGGGAAAAGGCTAAAGTCTCAGTCGCTTTATCGCGGTAGCCCGGCTCGCCGTATACGTGAGCTGACAGAGGAGGAAATCGGGCAACTAGACTACTCGGCACAACATTACGTGAAGCTTAAGAACCGCTATCTCGCTTCCGCTTAGACGGGCGGGCAGCAATGAGCATGGCCGTTTCGGGCCATACGCCACGCCAGATATGAAACGATTCCGCCGCCTGTTCAACCAGCATCCCCCAGCCATCGGTTACCGACTGGGCACCCTGTCGTTGCGCCCATACCATGAAGGGCGTTTCCCGACGTCCGTACATCACGTCATAACAATCTGCGTTTCTCACTACGCTCCCGTCGAAAATTGGCGTTGTATTTTTCAGGCCAGCAGCAGTCGCGTGAATGATCAGATCAAAATCTGCGGTCAGTTTGTTCAGTCGGCACGCATGGATCTCTACAAGGCCGGCGAAAGATTCCACGAGCTTCAGAGCGCTGGCGTACGTACGATTTGCGATGGTTAGTGAGCCGATCTTCTGTTCAGCCAAAGGTGCAATTACGCCACGCGCTGCACCACCGGCACCGAGTAGCAGTAAACGCGCGCCCTCCAGGCGGATACCCAAATTGCGGACCAGATCACGTACCAAACCGGTTCCATCAGTATTGTCGCCCGCAATACCGCCATGTTTGTCTACGCTGAGGATGTTTACTGCACCGGCCTTTCGGGCACGCATGCCGACCCTATCGGCAAGCAGAAAGGCCTTTTTCTTGTGCGGCACAGTAACGTTAAGGCCAAGCCCGCCCTCGGCAAAAAAACCTTCGACTGTTTTCTCCAGCTTTGCTGACACACAGTCAATACGGTCGTAGGTCAGTGAGTTGCCCGTCATCCGGGCGAATTGTTTGTGGATCAGAGGCGAGAGGCTTTGCGAAACCGGGTGGCCAATAATGGCATAGCGGTCAGTCATCGGCATTGCTTTGTAGTTGCCGTGCCACATCACTGGCAAAGTAGGTCAGGATCGCATTGGCACCGGCGCGCTTAATACACAACAGAGATTCGAGTATCGCTTCATTGCTGATCGTGCCTGCATCCACTGCTGCACGTAGCATGGCGTACTCGCCGCTCACCTGATAAACGAAAGTTGGTATAGCAAAGCGATCTTTGACACGTCGCACGATATCGAGATACGGCATTCCCGGTTTGATCATGACAATGTCCGCGCCCTCGGCAATGTCCAACGCGACTTCCCGTAATGACTCGTCACTGTTGGCAGGATCCATCTGGTAGGTTTTCTTATCCGCGCCACCCAGCTTGACAGCTGATCCGACCGCGTCCCTGAACGGCCCATAAAAATGTGAAGCGTACTTGGCGGAGTAGGCGAGTATGCGCGTGCGCTGGTACGCGGAGCGCTCAAACGCATCACGTATGGCTCCGATGCGCCCATCCATCATGTCCGATGGCGCGACGAAATCCACGCCGGCTTCCGCCAGTGACAATGCCTGTTTAACCAGTATCCGGACAGTCTCATCGTTGAGTATTGTTCCGCGATCGTCAATTACGCCATCCTGGCCGTGACTGGTATATGGGTCCAGCGCTACGTCGGCGATGACACCCAATTGCGGCACGCTTTTTTTCAAAGCCCTGATGCTACGTTGTACCAGTCCGTCCGGATTCCATGCTTCGCGTCCGTCGGCTGTTTTTTGAGCATCTGGTATCGACGGGAACAGGGCAATCGCCGGCAGCCCAAGCTGTGCTGCCTCCGCCGCGGTCTCCAGTAACTCCGCCGGTCCCAATCGCGCCACACCGGGCATGGATTCCACCGGTGTGCGACCAGCCTCGTACTGGATGAACACCGGCCAGATCAGATCGTCAACTGTCAGTGTGGTCTCGGCAACCAGACGACGGGAAAAGTCATCCTGACGCAATCTGCGGGGACGAGATCGAGGGAACTCAGCTAGAGGTAAATCAGTCATTGTGGCGTGAGATTGATGGCCGGCGCCGGAGCCAGCTATTATTGTAGGCGAAACTGGCCTATCCGGTAATAATTTGGGGTCCCGGCCGGTCTGGAGTCTGAATGCCGAAACATTTTCAGTTCGAGGCTTTGGTGCGAAGCGTCTTACCAGAGCTGCACAGCTACGCATTATGGTTAAGTCGGGATCCGCATCTCGCCGAGGATTTGGTGCAGGAATCGCTGCTACGGGCCTGGCGCTCGCTGCACACTCTGCGCGAAGCCGGTGCCGCGAAGAGCTGGCTGATGATGATTATTCGGCGCGAGCATGCTCGCTACTACGAGCGGCAGCGCCCCGTGCCGATGGACATACAGGCAGTCGATTTTCCCGAAGCACTGTTGACGCATCGGGACGAGGATCCGGAAATTGCTGAACTGCGACGGGCAATTTTCGAACTCGCACAAGACTATCGCGAGCCATTAGTGCTACAGGTGCTCCTGGGCTACAGCACCAAAGAGATTGCCGAGATCATGGATGTGAGCCAGGGAGCTGTATTGACGCGATTGTTCAGAGCACGAAAGCAGTTGCAGAAGAAACTAGCGACCGAAGACGAAATAGCGCAAAAATGAATTGTATTGACTACAGACGATTGATAACAAGCGACCCATCGCACGTTGGCGCCGAAGGATTGCGCCATCGATTGGCTTGTTCGTCATGCGCATCGTTTGCTGTAGAGATGCAGCAGTTCGATACAAAACTACGTCAGGCGATGATGATTGAGCCACCGCGCGATCTGGAGTCGCGAGTGATGCTTGCCGCTAGCGGTCGGAGCACGACCCGTCGACGCTGGTTAGCTGTTGCTGCAACGTTAGTATTGGCGGTCGGCGGAGTGGTCACCGTGCTGAACAGTTACAGTTTGGAACAGTTGCCCGACCACGTCATCAAGCATTTGTACCACGAGGCCAATTTGCTGGTTCCGGTCAGCACCGAGCTAGTGCCGGCGCCACGTCTGCGTCAGGTACTGAAGCGAACGGGTGTCGAATTATCCGAAGACGTCGATGAAGTAATCCATGCAGGTGTTTGCTATTTTCGCGGTCACCTGGTGCCGCACCTGGTAGTGCTCAGTGCCGATGGACCGGTCACGGTCATGCTTCTGCCGGACGAAAAGGTCGACGAAACGATGCCCATCGATGAAGATGGCTTTCATGGAGTCATCGTGCCGGTCAAAGGCGGTAGTATTGCGATCATAGGATCTGGCAATTATCCCGAACAGATCGAGCGTCAGTTTGTCCAAGCCGTGGAATGGCAGACTTAAGCCAGTCCATTATTTCAATTTTTTACGTGTCCCGTTTAAGGGGCAAAATGAGGAGCTAAGGAATGACTGTAAAGAGAAATGTGAAACCGCTGGCATTGGCAGTCGGTGCTGCGCTGGCTACTTCCATGGCCGTGAGCACCGCTGCAAAGGCTGACGTATCGCCATTCAGCATGACTGCGCTGTCCAGCGGCTACATGGTCGACCTCGGTGAGGGCAAGTGTGGTGAGGGCAAGTGTGGTGGCGACAAGGCCGGCGAGGACAAGAATGCCGAAGGCAAATGCGGTGAAGGCAAATGTGGTGGTGAAAAGGACGCCGAAGGCAAGTGCGGTGAAGGCAAATGTGGCGGCGAAAAAGATGCCGAAGGCAAATGCGGTGAAGGCAAATGTGGTGGTGAAAAGGACGCCGAAGGCAAATGCGGTGAAGGCAAATGTGGCGGCGAAAAAGATGCCGATGGCGCAGACGGCGCCGAAAAGGGTGCCGAAGGCAAATGCGGTGAAGGCAAATGCGGTGGCGACAAAGCCGAACATGACGACGCCAAGGATGCCGAGGGCAAATGTGGCGAAGGCAAATGTGGTGGTTCTCTGTAAGGGCGCTGCCGGCCGGGTCTGACCCGGCAACAAACAGGACCCGCAGTGGCAACACTGCGGGTTTTTTTATGGGGAGCACATGGAACCGACTTCCCGATGACATTGATACAATCCCAGCGCGTGCAATCGGGCACAATAAGTCTCATGGGTGATATCAAAGACGGAAAGAAGCGTTGCAAGTGGGCCCTTGGTGTAAACCAACGCTATGTTGATTATCACGACGACGAGTGGGGCGCACCAGTCCGCGACGACCGGACGCAATTCGAATTCTTAGTTCTAGAGGGCGCGCAGGCCGGTTTGAGCTGGTCTACGATACTGAATAAACGCGATGGATATCGCAAAGCCTTTGCAAATTTCGATCCGCAAAAAGTCGCGCGTTTCAATTCACGTAGTGTAGAACGACTGATCAACGACGCCAGCATCGTGCGCAATCGTCTGAAAATAGAGTCCGCAATTAACAACGCGCGCCGGTTTCTGGAAGTTAAGAAAGAGTTCGGCGCATTCCATAACTACATCTGGAGCTTTGTAAATGGAAAAGCCAAGCAAAATCATTGGAAAACAGACAGACACGTGCCTGCGACATCAAAAGAATCAGACGCGCTGAGCAAAGACTTAAAGCAACGCGGCTTCAAATTCGTCGGTAGCACAATTGTCTATGCCCACATGCAGGCAACCGGGTTGGTCAACGATCACGTAGTTAGTTGTTACCGGCACGACGAATGCAAGAAAATGCGTTGATGTGCAAGGTGCAAACTAAACTCATTCTACGAGTAAATTGTCCCCGCCACTGTCTCGATAAGTAGTTGCCCGTATTGAGCAGATCACGACGGGCGCTCAAAATTGGAGGGGAGAGGACACTGAAAGGAGACAGGTCATGTGGAAATCGGAAAAACCGGATGCTGACGAGCAGCCTGAAGCCAAACCAGTAACAAAACTGGTGTCAAAGAATCTGGCCGCACACACTGGAGACGAAGAAGTCGCCGTTGCCGCCTATTTCAAAGCTGAAAAACGCGGATTTAAACCAGGGAATGAACTGGAAGATTGGTATGAGGCTGAGGCCGACGCCGAGCTGGAGAAAAGCAAATAGAGGTTGTTCTTAAACGTTGTAGCCTTCGACTTCGTCGGCCGAGAAACTGACACCCAGGCCGAGTGCGATTCGGTTTACAAAATTGAAGTAAGCCGTAACCAGGTTGATATCGAGGATATCCCGATCGTTCAGCCCCGACTCCCGTAGTTGTTCGATGTCCCGCTCGGTAATTTTCGCCGGTTCACGCGTCAATTTGACAGCATAACTCAGCATTCGCGCCAGTCGTTCTGGTAGTTCAATAAAATCCAGGCCCCTAATTGCGCGCGTTACGGAGACGTCTTTCTCATAACGGGCCAAAGCCTCGGCATGATGAGAGATGCAATAAGCACAGTTATTCGCTGCTGACACGGCGACGGCAATCGCCTCACGGTCGCCGCGAGAGAGCCCTGATTTGGCAAACATCAGATGCATGTACAGGTCGAGATGTTTTTGCATCGATCCCGGGTTGAGGCTATGCACTTTCAAAATATTGGACAATTTACCGCGTTGTTTGACTAAATCGGCGTAGATCGTTTTCAGTTCGCCGGTGGCATCGCTTGCTTCGATTTCTTCTATCCACGCCATAGTGTCACCCAAATCTATTTTTTGAATATGCAATTAGCGTCCGAAAACGCCTTGAATTCCAGTGCATTGCCACTGGGATCCCGGATAAACAATGTTGCCTGCTCACCGGTCTCTCCCGCAAAGCGGATTTGCGGCGAGATAAGGAATTCAACCCCTAAGTGTTGGAGTCGTTCGGCGAGTTTCTTCCACGCGATCATATCGAGTATTGCGCCAAAATGCCGAACTGGCACCGATTCACCGTCGACTGGATTGGTACCGGTTTTTGCTATCACGTCGGAGAGGTGCGCAGTAATCTGATGGCCATGAAAGTCGAAATCGATCCAGCGCTGTGACTCACGACCGACCGGGCACTGTAATATGTCGTGATAAAAACGTCTTGTCTCGTTTAGATCATTAACGGGAAACGCAAGGTGAAACAGATGCATGTTATTTGTGGTTGAGCCAGTCACGCGGTTGCAGGAAATCCGAATAAAGCGCCGCTTCCCGACTCCCTGCTTCGGGTTGGTAGTCATACTCCCAGCGTGTCAACGGTGGCAGACTCATTAATATCGACTCAGTGCGACCACCGGATTGCAAGCCGAACAGCGTGCCACGATCGTAGATCAAATTGAACTCCACGTATCGCCCGCGGCGATAAAGTTGAAACTGTCGCTCCCGCTCGGTAAAAGACAAATCACGCCGTCGGATCGCAATCGGCGTATAGGCTGGCATGAAATGTTCACCGACTGAGCGGGTTAACGCAAAGCTGGTTTCGAAATCCGGCTCATTCCAGTCATCGAAGAACAAACCGCCGATACCACGTGATTCGTCGCGATGTTTCAGGAAAAAATAGCGATCGCACCAGTCTTTGAGCTTGGGGTATACGTCGTCACCAAACGGCCGACACGCTGTATATGCTGTCTGGTGCCAATCATGGGCGTCTTCGGCAAAACCATAGTAGGGCGTAAGGTCGAAACCACCGCCGAACCACCAAACCGCTTCTGCACCGGGTTTTTCCGCGACGAAGAATCTCACGTTGGCATGTGAGGTTGGCACGTAAGGATTGTGTGGATGCAAGACCAGCGATACGCCGATTGCCTGAAAACTGCGCCCGGCCAGTGCGGGCCGTTGTGCACTTGCTGATGCGGGTAGCGAATCACCACTTACATGCGAGTAGTTTATACCTGCCTTTTCAAAGAGTGCGCCATCAGTCATGACCCGGGTATCCCCACCACCACCACCGGCGCGGGTCCAGTTGTCGCGTCTGAAGCGCGCCTTGCCATCGAGCTCTTCCAGTTGCGTGGTGATATCGTCGTGCAAATTACGTAGCCAGCTCCGTACGGCCTGAATGTTTTCCGGGATGAGGGGCATACTCACGATCTCAATATTTTTCCGGTGACCAGATCCCTGATGGGCGTTGGTTGAGCCAGACCGCCGACCGGGCCGTTGAGTATATAGTCCAATTCGTCGCCAAGCGCTCGTCGAACTTTGCGGACATCCCGGGCCGGAGGTCCACCGGCAAGATTCGCGCTGGTCGATACCAGCCCATGGCCGCATTGCCGGCACAGCGCGCTGGCTACCGGATGGGCTGTAACACGCACGGCGATAGTATCGTGTTTCCCGGTCAGCCAGACCGGTGCGCGGTCGGCGGCGGGCGCTACCCAGGTCTGCGGTCCCGGCCAACTGCGGACTAGTTTTTGTCGTTGCGATTTGGACATTGGGGCCAAATAGTTTTCCAACTGATCGATGGTCGCCGCGATGACAATCAATCCGTGATCGAGCGAGCGTTGCTTGATACTCAGCAATCGAACAACCGCATCAGGATCGTCGGGGTCGCAACCCAGACCGTAGACCGCCTCAGTCGGATAGGCAATCACGCCCCCGCTGTTGATGACAGCGGCAGCACGTCGGATTAGGAATTGACTGGGCAAAGTTCAGCCCTGGCAGATCAGCTCGGATCGGAGTCAGACGCGGTCTTCTTTGTCGTGGTCTTCCTCTTGCTAGACTTCTTTTTCTTCTTTGTGGTCTTTTTCTTTTTCTTTTTCTTCTTTTTCTTCGCAGCAGGTTTCTTCCGCGACACTTTCTTGGCGGCTTGTTTTAACTCCGTCTTGGTTTCGGTCTTCTTTTTCTTTTTCTTTTTCCTTCTGCCACGTACTGGCGCCTTCTCCAGCAATTCCTCGCATTCCGCTAGCGTCAAGCTCTCGGGCTCGCGATCCTTTGGTACGCGTGCGTTTTTCTCTTTGTTTGTGATGTACGGGCCGTAACGGCCACGCAGTATCTGGATACCCTGGTCGGGGAAATCCCTGATTAGCCTATTGGCATCTTCGATCTTTTTCTCGGCGATTAAGACCAGCGCCCTGTCTAACTGAATGGTGTAAGGGTCGTCTTCCTTGATCGATACAAACTTGTCGCCATAGCGCACATAGGGACCGAATCGGCCGATCGATGCCGAAACCGGCTCGCCCTGTTCGGTCTCCCCGAGTTTTCGCGGCAGTTTGAACAGGTCAATTGCCTCTTCGTAGGTGATCGAGTCCATCCGCTGCCCCGGCCGCAGACCGGCGAATTTTGGTTTGTCTTCGTCTTCCCGTGTCCCAATCTGCACAAATGGCCCATAACGCCCCATGCGCACAGACATGGGTTTTCCACTTTTCGGATCGGTTCCCAATTCGCGCGCATTGACTGCCTCGTCACGCGTGACGTTGGTTTCGGTTTTCGCAACAAGATCGGAAAATGGTGTCCAGAAACGCTCCAGCACAGGAAGCCAGTCTTCTTCGCCACGTGATACTGCGTCCAGTTCGTCCTCCAGCTTTGCAGTGAAGTCGTAGTCGACATACCGGCTAAAGAAACTGGTCAGGAAATTATTCACAACACGACCGATATCGGTGGGCGTGAAACGCTTGCGATCCAGTTCGACATACTCGCGATTCACCAATGTCGAGATAATGCTGGCATAAGTCGATGGCCGACCGATGCCATACTCTTCCAACGTTTTCACGAGACTGGCTTCAGTGAATCTGGGAGGTGGCTCTGTGAAGTGTTGGTCGGGCAACACAGCAATCAGATCTACCTTGTCGCCTTCTTCCATAGCCGGCAGGATTCGGTCGTTGCTGTCGGTCGCCGCTTCGTCCGATACATCGTCCTGCCCTTCCTGGTAGACACTCATGAAACCCGGTTCGACCAGGACCGAACCATTGGCACGGAAACGGTGACGTTTTGGTCCGTCTGGCCCGGCCAGCAGATCGACGGCAACGGTATCGAATACCGCACTGGCCATCTGACACGCCATGGTTCGTTTCCAGATCAGGTCGTAAAGCCTGAACTGATCACGTTCCAGCACATCTTTTAAGGAATCGGGTGTTCGTTCCACCGAAGTTGGGCGTATAGCTTCATGCGCTTCCTGAGCGTTTTTGGCTTTGGTCTTATAGGTACGTGGTTCCTTTGGTAGATTGTCTTTGCCGTAGCGCTCAACAATTACCTTGCGGATTTCCTCAATTGCGTCGGCTGCCAGTGTCACGGAATCGGTACGCATATAAGAAATGAGTCCGACCGGACCGGATCCCGTATCGAGACCTTCGTAAAGCTTTTGTGCTGTGCGCATTGTTCGCTGCGCACCAAAGCCCAGTTTGCGAGATGCTTCCTGCTGCATAGTTGAAGTTGTAAAAGGCGCTGTTGGATTTCGGCGCCGTTGCTTCTTTGCAACTTTGGCAACGAGTAGTTTGCCTTTAGCAGTATCGTTAATCGTGCTTTCTACCCGTCTCGCGTGACTCTCATCACCTATCGTGAACTGCTCGACCTTGCTGCCGTCGAACTCGGCCAGGCGTGCTTTGAATTTGCTCTTGTCCTTGTTGATGTCTGCATCGACCGTCCAATACTCGCGTGGCTTGAACTTTTCGATTTCCAGCTGGCGTTCGACGATCAGGCGTAACGCCGGGCTCTGTACACGACCGGCAGACAGACCTCGACGGATTTTTTTCCACAGCAACGGCGACAGGTTGAAACCGACAAGATAGTCGAGTGCACGACGAGCCTGCTGCGCGTTAACCAGATCATCGGACAGATCTTTCGGATTGGCGATCGCTTCCTGCACTGCATTCTTGGTTATTTCATAAAACACGACGCGAAAAACCGACTTGCCGTTAAGCGCGTTGCGCTCGCGTAGCAATTCCGCCAGGTGCCATGAAATTGCCTCGCCCTCGCGGTCCGGGTCAGTAGCGAGGTACAGGGCATCGGCTTTTTTCAACGCTTTGGATATCGCATCGACGTGTTTGCTGTTCTTGTCGATGACTTCGTATTTCATTGCGAACCCGTTCTCCGGATCTACGGCACCCTCTTTAGGCACGAGATCACGGACGTGGCCATAGGAGGCCAATACCTCGAACTCTTTGCCGAGGTATTTTTCGATGGTTTTCGCCTTTGCCGGCGATTCCACGATGACAAGGTTCTTACTCATTAATCTATTTGCCGGGGAAATGATAGCCGTGAAGACGGCGTCTGAGCATAGGCCTCAGTGCAATGAGGCCGGGTTGTCCTCGAAAACCAGGTTTTCCATGCGCGCATATTCTTCGTGCTGATCCGACTGGCTGTAAAGTACTATCAGCACGATCCACTTGATCTGCTCCATATCAATATCTGTGTCGCCCAGCGCCATCAATCTGTCCATCACGATTTCCAGCTGGCTCGGCGAGAGTATAACTACATGCTGCAGATGCATCAGATAACCAACGGCATCGACGCCAAGACGCGCTGTCTCGGAATCGGAAAAAACCCGGACGGCGTTAGCGGCGTACGGAACGCCGGTCTCGGGGGCGTCATTCTCATTAAGCTCGTCAAGCCATGCGAACGCTTTGTCCACATTCGGTTCTTCGAATCCGGCGCGCAGCAGCTCACCGCGAAGCACGTTGCGATCCGCCTCGGGTTCGGTATCGGCGTCTGCGAATGCTTCGAACAGATACATCAGTACGTCGAGCACACTTTCTTTCATTCAGATAGTCTCTTGCTCGTACGGGAGTAGCCGCCTCCTGCAGCAGGACTGACGTACCCCCGTAGTTCCAGGACCAGCAGCATGGATGAAACGGCATTCGCCGTCAATCCGCTGCGCTCGACCATCGTATCGATTTGTGTCGGTTCGTAACCGATGTATTCGAGCAGTTTGCGGTATTCCACATCGAGTTCTGCATGGCCTGATTCCGGCTGCTGCGCAGCCGTTTCGGGGTCTATTGCTGCCTGAAACACCGGCGCCAGTTCATCGAGGATGTCTCCAGCTGATTCAATCAACTTCGCGCCTTCCCGGATCAGGCGGTGACATCCGCGCGACAATGGATTGTGTATCGAACCGGGGATGGCAAAGACTTCCCTTCCGTAATCGATTGCTCTGTGGGCGGTAATCAGCGAACCGCTACGATGGGCCGCTTCAACCACCAATGTTCCCAGTGACAGGCCGGCGATGATGCGGTTGCGTTGTGGAAAGTTTTGGCGCCGCGGTGGCGTGCCGGGCGGAAACTCACTGACCAGCACGCCATGTTGCCGGATTTCTGCTGCCAGGGTCGTACACTCAGCCGGATAAACCTCGTCAAGACCGGTACCGCAGACTGCTACGGTGAGGCCATGTTTTTGTAAGGCACCGGCATGGGCACATGAATCGATTCCGGCTGCCATACCGCTGGTGATCGTAAGCCCACAGCCGGCCAGGTGTGCTGCAAATGAGCGCGCATTGTCGCGGCCGGAATGGGTTGGGGTGCGACTGCCGACTATCGCCAGTTGCGGGCTCGTTAGTAAGGATGCCTCGCCGTCGACATAGAGGGCGGCCGGTGCGCCCGGTGTTACGCCCAGCAGCGGTGGGTATAGAGGGGTGTTACGGCAGATCAAATGATGGTTGGGTTGTTGCAACCACGTCAGGTCTGCTTCGATACGCTTTTCGTCGGGTCGCAATAATGCGTCTATGTTTGCAACGGAAATTCCGAGTCGGCTGAGACTGCTTCGGCTGGCATGCAGAATTTCGTGTGCGTCGCCAAACTGCTCCAGAAGCTGGTCGAGTGCTTCGGAGCCGAGGTGGGCATGCACCAGGGCAAGCCAGTTTCGCTGTTGATCCATAACGGATGATGCTGGCAGGTTTCTGGCTCAGGTCAACATCATTTAATGCTTTGTTCCCGCCCCCTTCCGGGGGCAAGTCCCGCGCAATCCCAATGCGGCGAGCTTAGAAGCCGGCATTTACCTGCGCCTCCGAACAAGTCGGCGCAGGCAAACGACCGTCTTCTTTCTCGCCGCAGCCCTACTATCTCGCGATGCTGGCGTAGGAGCGGCATCCTTGCCGCGATTTTCCCTCCCCCCTTTGGGGGGAGGGTTAGGGTGGGGGGCACGTCCCGCGCAATCCCAAAGCGGCGAGCGTAGAAGTCGGCATTTACCTGCGCCTCCGAACAAGTCGGCGCAGGCAAACGACCGTCTTCTTCCTCGCTGCAGTTCCACTAACTAGCTGTACTCTCGTAGGAGCGGCATCCTGCCGCGATTTTCCCTCCCCCCTTTGGGGGGAGGGTTAGGGTGGGGGGCACGTCCCGCGCAATCCCAAAGCGGCGAGCGTAGAAGCCACCATTTACCTGCGCCTCCGACCGAGTCGGCGCAAACAAACGACCGTCTTCTTCCTCGCCGCTTATCACTATCGCCGGCGGCAGCGCATTGTTAGGCAGCAAACGAACCTTCCAATGTCTCTTTTCGGCCTATTCTGTTGAAAAACTCGGTGTTGATTCGAGTGTTTTCTTGACCCCATTTATCGAGTCATAGCTTTTGCTCCGGCTGCAGCCGGATTTTTGATCGGTTATTGGCGTTTCGGTGGCTTCA
>JAOTXU010000006.1 GCA_029862165.1 Gammaproteobacteria bacterium | reverse complement strand
AGTGCGTGAATGGGAGGACTACTACAACTATCATCGCCCTCACGGGGCGCTGCAGGGCCGCACCCCGTATGAACGACTGATCGAAAAATCTCGAGCTGACGTGTCACAGGGGTCTTAAGACCCTACAAAACACTTGACGTCCACCCGCAACCCGTCTCACAGTCATTGTGGGGTTTTTGTGGGGATTGGATTCACAAACCCTGTTCGCAGCGTCAATCAAGCACCGTAATTCAGCCTGACTGTAGTGCGTCGTCACGCGTTGCGACGCAACGCTGCGTGTCACGAATGCACAGTCAGGCGCTTGCAGCAACGGGCGCCAAAACTACGTACTGCAGTGCGCATTCGTCGTGGTCTGTCCCCTGTTTTCACAGTGGCGATCGATCGAACACTCCGCTACGCAGTTCAACGATGGAGTTTGGTTCTATTTGCTGGGTACTACGGGTTGGCATTGCACGTTCTGCCTCAGGGTCTCGAATCGTTGATCGATCCGCAATGGATCCAAATCCGGGTCATTGTCAAGCCAATCAGTAAAGGCGCGTCCGGTCCTGTTGGCTTTGTGCAAATTGGTATAGGCCAGGTCGTTGTCTCCTGCCTGGGCATAGAAACAGGCAGCATTGTATCGGGTCAAACCGTCGGTCGGGTCCAGTCTGATCGCGCGCTCAATCCAGGACTTGGCCTTTTCTTTTTGACCAAGTTCCAGCAGGCCTAGTGAGGCGAGGTATAACGCGCGCGAATCATCCGGGTGAAGTAATAGATGCAGCTCTGCCGCCTCCGTTCCCCGGAGCGCCGCGTCACGTGCTTTACCGTCCTTGCCCAAATGGCGATAGATTGACATAGCCAGTAATGGAGCCTGAAAGTCTTCCGGTCTCCTTCGGCTCGCGCGCTCGAAGAGTTCGGCGGCTTGCTCGAGCCTTCCCTGTGCCTGGCAACTCCGGGCGTAATAGTAGGAAGCCGAAAACTGAATTGGATTCATCGCGAGCGCACTTCTGAACTCCATGTCTGCTTCGGCGTATCGGCCTTCGATCATAAACGCCATGCCCAGGACAGTCTTGCTTGACGCCGCATCGGGTGCCAGATCTGCGGCTTTATGGGCCGCTTCCCATGCCTTCTTGCGATGCTCTGCGCTGCCCTCATAGTACAAATAGGAATATGTGTGGGCCTCAGCAATCCCCGCCCAGGCAAGAGAGAAATCGGGATCCAGACCGACGGCTTCGGAGAACATCTGGATGGCAAATTCCGTGCCTTCACTGGTGAAGCGATTCAAATAATGTCGGCCTTGCAGGTAGTAGTCATATGAGTGGATGTCGGCAACGGAGGCCGGCTCACGAATAGCCACTTCGTCAGGGCTCAGCGATTCGCAAAGTTCGCGTACAATTCCCTGCGAGAGTTCCCGCTGAACCTGAAATACGTCGCTCATATCGCGGTCAAAAGCACTCGCCCAGAGGTGATAGCCTGTCTGTACATCGATTAGTTGTGCGGTGATGCGCAGGCGGTCGCCGTCCTTGCGAACACTCCCTTCCAGTACTGCCTCGACGTCGAGAGCCTTGCCAACTGCGCGGATGTCCTCATCTCCGGCATTGAACCGGAACGATGAAGTCCTTGACGGCACGTGTAGGCACTTCACTGTCGACAAAGAACTGAGAATCTCTTCTGCGATTCCCTCGCAAAAGTAGCCCTGGTCCTTCGTAGGGCTCATATCAGCGAACGGCAGAACAGCTACTGACCGATGTGTGCCACTTTTATTCGTTTTGATGGGGTCCGTCGGCAACGTGTCTTGGGGATCACGTATCAACCCCTCTGGAGTTACCTCGAAAGCCCATGCCAGGACTAGTGCCACTGGAAAACCGACAATGGCAGCAACCACCAGTAGGGTGAGCGACCAGCCAGGGAGGTGCAGCGGCTCGAAGGTGACCTCGGCAATTTGCAATATGAGCCACACGACAATGCCGTAGCCGATAGCCACGCGTACGACCTTGCGCCGCAGGAGTTCCTGAGCCAGGCGAGTGATTCGAAACTTCCCCAATGCACCCTCCAAAAACGCATGACAAGCTGGACAAATTCCTTCACTGATCACATTGTATCGGTTCTTTCAGTACCGTACCGTACGTAGAACTCGCAATCGATGACGGCTGCTATGCTGAGAAGCTGGTCTGCGAGACGATGCATCACCGTAACCAAGGGTTTACTCGTCAGCCTGGGATCCATGCCCCATAATCGGATGATACATATGCATCAGGCAACTGATGCATATTGCTCACCATCCAGTCAAAAACCTCAAGGTTGCAGCCGCTTAGCGGCTAATTTACTTGACACATTTGCATCAGCTAAATGAGCCGTTTGGCCTATTCAAAGAAAGCGCTGTTGTTGCTACTTTTTGAAGAGCAGAGCGGTACCAATAATCAGATGGTCGGCAAAGGGCATGTGACTGAAACGGACAAAAAGCGCACTTCGACAGCCAAGAAATATTTGCCACAACTGAAGAGAGAACACTTAAGAAGAGAGAACATCTAAAAGGAGGGAATTCATGAACAAAATTCTAGCCATGGTGTCGGCGGCGCTGTGTCTCAGTGTCGCTGTGGAAATTTCCGCCGATACCATCCAAAATTTCGAAAATGGCGGAACGCCATTCGCGACCCATCACGTCGAGGAAGCAGGCAGTTCGGGCACAACAGGCCCTTGCCCGGAGACGCCTTTTCGGACGGACAGTTCCTGCGGATGCTAGATGGAGGATTATTTGGACGCAGCAGAAGTACGGTTGCCTTCAACCGAACCGACATTGGGCCTGCAAACCGTATCGTTGCTGACTTTGACTTCCGGATCACCTGCTCAGGGGCGCGGTTTGGCTTCTCAGGTGGCGGGTGTGCTGATGGATTTTCAATCGTATTCCTGGACACGACCGTCGGCGGCACCACCGGAGTGCCGTTCATTATAAATCCAGTAGGAACGTGCACCACGGCGGCGTGTGGCGGGGTGGGGGTTGGCTTTAACACATTCAATAATGGTCCAGCCGACGCAAACAGTGCCAATTCCCTGCAGTTGGTGTTCGACAACCATATACTTGCTACAACTGCGTTTGTAGCTAGCCTACCGCCAAGTGGCTTTGATCTCGCGACGGGAACGGGCGGGGTGCCCCGGGGCATTCCACCATGCTCACATCGATGTTGTATTGAGCGGCCCAACAGGTCCAAACGCTACAGTCACCCTGACTCACGGTGTTACGAGCGATGTAATCACGCCGCACGCGAATTTTGATCTGTCTTCGCCGCTGTTAGATTTTTTTGGCAACGATGCTGGTCTCGTGGTTCCCCATGAAAGTCGCGTCGCATTTGGGGTATTTTGCGGTGATGGTTGTGCCGCGTATGACGTAGACAACATCAACGTTCGGTACTTCGCGGGAATCGGCGATACGGATAACGACGGCGTGGTGGACAGTGCTGATGATTGTCCCAACACAGTTTCTGGCGCTGACGTCGATGCCGCAGGCTGCTCGGATGCGCAGGTCGATGACGATGGCGACGGCTTCTGCGATGTGGGTGCACCCAGTGGCGGCCCGTCCGGTTGCACTGGTACGGATAATTGCCCGGCAGTTGCCAATCCGGATCAAGAAAATCTGGACGGTGACGCGTTCGGCGATGCTTGTGACGATGACGGTGACGGCGTGCCTGACACCATTGACAATTGTCCGACGGTAGCGAATGGCGATCAGACCGACAGCAACGGTGATGGCTTCGGTGATGCCTGCGTCGATCCGTCGGTTGATATTCCGGGTAACGCCGATGTCGATCCGACAGTGACGATAGGCGCCGGATCTGATGTCGAGAAGGGTTCGACGATCGGCCCCGGTGTCGTCATTGGCGAGAACGTTATCGTGAACCAGAATGTCAGCATTGGCGCCAACTCGGAGGTCGGCAATAATGTGATTCTCAGTCGCGGCGCAACGATCGGTGAGAACGTTATGATCGGTGCGGATGTGTTCATCGGACAAAAAGCCATTATCGAAGATGGCGTGTTCATTGGCAATATGGTCACTATCTCTCGTGGCGTCCACATTGCCGCCGGCACAACGATTGTCACGACCATAAATGACGGTGCCTTTATCGGCCAAAACTCCGTTGTGTGTGGCGAAGCTCAGGTTGGTATGAATTCCACTATTGGCAAGAACAATATCGTGCAGACTGGTGAAATCGTGGCCGATGGTGCAAACGTGGGTGCCAATCCGGGAACGGGGCCGGATCCTACGGACTGCAACTAGAAGACAACTTCGTCAGTTGCAGGTTGGCAGAAGAAAACCCCGCCCTCGTGGCGGGGTTTTTTTACGTCCGAATTTCCCGCTTCCGAGCCATTCTGACATTCCGGTGAATGGGCAGTGCGTCGGGTGCGTTGTGTAGGCACGCCTTAAGAAGCGGATCTTGTTTTTCCAAAGCCCCGCTTTAACGGCGGGGTCCGTGTTGCCAGGATGAGTGCGGGGATATGCGTGTATCAGTTAGGCATCGTTATGCACGGTCAGGTCCTTTAGCAACCGGTGCCCGGATTCACTTCCAATTAAAACAATAAATTACGTACTGTAATGTGCATTCGTAATGCGTAGGTTGGTGGTTCGAATCCACTCTCCGGCACCATATTTTTTCAGTTGGGTGCTCGGAACCGCCGCGCACCCCAATCACGTCTTTATTTCGCGCCTTGTATACGCCTGACTGCAATAGGGTGCAACGTTCGAACGGAGCGAAACAGTAAAGCAGGCCCGCCTGATTATTGGAGATCTTCTACCGACACCCAACCGTTTGTTCCGAATTTGTCTTTGACCTCAACGAATGCGCCCTCGCGTTTTCCAGTGGGATAGACGGCCGTGCCGGCGCGCATTTTGCGGACCGCCGCGCCGCGTAATGGGCTCGTATACATCTCGCTATCAATGGCCATTGTGTAAGCTTCAGTCGGCGCAGAAACATTGAGTCCAGTTCGAGTCTGTTGCACCTGTGCGACGAGCTTCGTGTAGGCTTCTGCATAGGCTGCCGACACGACGCGACCGATTTTTGTGTCAGAGTAACCGCCACCGACCGCGGCGACAGCACCCAAAAGTCCGCCAGCGCCAAATGAAATGTCCGTGTGCTCTGCGGTACCTCTGGCCGTGACTTCCTGCACGCCGGTCCGTGCATTCACCAACGTGAGTATCGAATCTGCCTCGAGTTTCTTGGACTTCAGGCCTCCCAGCAACCCACCGATTTTGCCACCCACTTCGCCGCCGATCACCCCAGCGATCCCCTTGCCACTGGCGTCGGAGTCTTTGGCGACCAGATCCGGAATCAGAAAGAAATCGGCAGCAGCCATCTGTCCCTTGCCAATATTTGAGTCGACCTGCAGTTCACCAGAATCGGCCAAAACGCGTTCGTCCTGTCGCATCTCGAGACCCTCACCACGATCGACCATTGTGAAGCAACCGGATTGGTTGACGTACAGCTTTATCAACGCTTCCGGATTCTCCAGGTCGTACTCTCGCCACCAATAATTCTGTGTTTGGGGTTCACGAAGTGCGAGTGTTCCATATGACTGCCCGCAATGAGGGATTGTAGGCTCGTTTGGCGGAGCTGCGTTTGCAGGGTTAATGAGTAGAATGGCCGCGATAACCAGAGATCCAGTTTTCGTGCGCATCACACTCTCCGAGTCGGGTCCTCAAAACAGGCGAAAATGGTTGACCTGGGCCTTAAGGCAAAACGCCAAGTCGCGCAAGATCTATTTTACCGAAACTACGACCGCGCAACTACATGCGCTTTCGAGTTTGCGATGGGACCTCTCCCGATAGGCTCTATCCGTACAAGAACGAATATTAATAAGCGCGCGAGTCTGGTAGTTTTTTTCAGGCTATTGAGCTGAGAAAGGCAAACTCGGCAAAAGCCTCGATCGCGCTATTGTAAAGACGTTCTTTTTAACTGGTCTGGGCCCAGCGCCACTGGCCGTGTCGCGGCAAATTTACTGCGGGGATTTTGCGTCGAGTGTTTCATTGGCATTGATGCTATCGATGAGCTGTTCGACATTCGCCGCTGTATCGGTCGATTCCGCCGGTGCTGCGGTGTGTATCACTGCTTTTAGAATCTCTAGCTTGAAAGATTCCGAATAGAAGTAGCGAAACGACCCGTTACCAGAATCCAGGTCAAACCCGTTACTGACTGAACGCAAGAAATCGGACAACAATTCGAAGAAATCTGACAGCGCCGAGGGGTCTGCAGGTGTTGCAACTGGCGTTTCAGAGACTTGTGTATCGTCAACCGGGGTCTGCGCCACTGGCGTTGGAACAATAGGTTCAACAGTTGATTCAACCGCTGCTGCTGGTTCGGCCGGAACTGCGGTTGCCGCGGGTGTTACAACTGGATTGTCTAGTGCTATCGGGGCCGCAACTTCAGGTGTGTTGACGGTTTCTGCGTAAAACACGTTCGACACCTGATGCATGCGGAAGCGCATATTTACGCGAGCCAGCTGTTCGGCGTTGAATTCGAAACTTTGCGCTGCCCCGAAAGCAGCCGAAATATCGCCATCAAAAAACTCGTTGGCAATTTCTTCAGCTTGTGAGAATACGTTGAGAATTGCGGCAAGCTCGCTGTCGTTGAGATCGCCTTTGACGTGCAACATCAGACGCAAGCGGCTTGAAAAGTCGACTTCAGTGACAGATGCAAAGGTGTCGCCGTCGGCAAGGGCGATATTGCTGGCCGACATTGTGTCCATGCGTCTTAAATCGAACTTAACGACATCGCCTTCCTGCGTACGGATTAGAATTGACGAACGTTGCTTACTTTGGGTGTCAACGGACAATGCTGTTGCAGACGACAGGCGGTTGTTCGCCACATCCGTTTCAATGGCATCAAGACCTTCGTCAACTTTAGCAACCACTTCATCGACATCGGCAACGTCGTCCCCGACGCCAACCGTTTCGCGTACATAAGTCGCGGTTTCATGTACTTTCGTACGAAACCTGATTATGGATTCTGCCGCCTTTGTTGGTGTTTCCTCGGCAATCCGCGTGGCAGCGCCTAATGTTTCGTTGGCGATGTCCTCTGGCGTCTCGGGTGGTTGAAATTGCGCATAGGCTTTCTGTGCCACCATGAATTTGGCGTGAAAATGTGCATTGAGGGCGAATCGCAATTCCTGCCGAAAGACGCCCAGCGCTCGTCCGCGACGACCTCTTCGGCCACGGCCATCATTGTTGGGCGTTTCGTCAGGCGGTTTGCCCTTATCCAGGGCCTCGATATCAGCCTGTTTCGTTGACGATGTCTGCAAATCGCTCAGACCAAGCGACGTTGAAATTCCTGTCACGTCCATGTAAATCACTCCCTCTGTCGGCCTATCGGCATTGATTCGGAAACCTTTAGGCAACGCCCAATATGAACGATCTTTGTCCCCCAAAAAGCAATATTGTCAGGGGTGCGACCCGCACAAAGAAAGAATTCGTGGATGGAGACACCGACGGTGACCGCCACGGCAACCTGTTGTGATGGCAATTTTGACCAAAGCTACTGAACCAGCCGTTACGGTCCAATGCCGCATGAATGGTGCCGAGGATCGTGTGTTCGACATGGAAACGCGCCAATTGAACCGCTGTATAATGGATACTGTTCCTGGCTTACCGCATTTTCATTAGCCGGAATCTATATTTCATCTTTCGGCAACAAAGATACCTAAGGCCATAGTCAAACCGGTAACAGTAAATTTGGCAGCAAGTGCCCATGCAGAATCTATCAAGATTTCATGACCGTATCAGAGATATGGTTGATTACTTTTTTGTCCTAAATGAAATGATTCTTATCATAAATTACCAAACAAGTCCGACCTTGCTTCTACGGGCAATTAGATCGATACCATGACCGACTCTGCTTATCACAAAAACGCAGTTAAGCCTTTTGTTATTCTTTCAAGTCAGCGTAGTGGCTCAACCTTTGTTCGTATATGGTTGAATCATCATTCCGAGATCCATAGTTATGGCGAAGTATTTCTAAGACATTATGAATCAGCCGATGGCTTTAAAGCATATTGTGCTCGCGACTTCGCCTCACGGTGGTTATTCAGGATTGGGCATTCCCGACTGGTTAGGGGCTTGAGGTTAGGTATATTCCCAAAATCCCTGGTCGGAGCATATCTGAATGAATTATTGTATGGAGAAAACTACCCGGCGCCCTGGACGGATGTTGGTAACAAGGTTAATGATACTCAAGCAAGGAAAAAAAAGTCTGTGATTGGCTTAAAGCTGATGTACAACACTATCAGACAGTATCCAGCGCTTGAAAAATGGATATTTGAGCAGAACCCCAATGTCATTCACCTGACCCGTGAAAATCTCTTACGTAAATACGTATCTATGGTAAGACTGAACATTACACGAGTTGCCCATATTAAGGCTGAGTCGTCAATGAAGAAAAAGGTAAATATTGACGTCAAAAACTTTATTGAATTTGCAGATTCTCACACGGCGACCGTTGCGATGTATCGTGACAGGTTGTTACAAGTATCACCTTATCTGGAACTCTCCTATGAAGAATTCTTTGCTGATACGGGTGCGGCAAAAGATAATATTCTGGATTTTCTAGAGCTTGGTAATCAAGAAATGCCATTTCCTGAGATGAAGAAAATTGGGTCTAATGATCTTTCTGATGATATTGAAAACTGGGATGAAGTTTGTAATGCACTTGTTGATACGAATTACGAAAAATTTCTCGATGCACGGGAGTTGCCTCACTAAAGCCTGCCGATCAAGCACTTCTGAGATCACCCTCGGCTTATCGCAGCCGGATTGTTAAACCGTTCCAAGTGAAACGGGCATTAGGCAAAGCCCATGATACGTCGCCATCAAGAAAACTATTATTTTTCAATTATTTAAATAACATATACATATCCTAATGTTCCCGGTCTCTCGCATTTAGACTGAGACCGAACTATGCTCATAAAACACACCAAAGGGGGATGTGATCATGATGCTTCCACCGGGACCACCGGACACACGGCCAGGACCACCTGATACGCGACCGGGTCCTCCCGACACTCGACCAGGGCCACCTGATACCAGGCCCGGACCACCGGACACACGCCCGGGACCGCCGGATACACGTCCGGGTCCACCGGACACACGACCGGGACCGCCCGATACTAATTAGATACGAAGCCTGAGTCGGGCCTCGCGCCCGACCACTTCTTCGAGTTTGTTCGCAACTTTGTCAGGGACGACCTGACGAGGGCGTTTTGGTATTACCCGAATTGGAGAGTTTGGCTATGGCTCAACGACACGCCGTCATCATCGGGATAAACAAGTATCCGAATCTTGCCCATGTCGGTAACTATGATCTGCACGGGTGTGTCAACGACGCGAAGCTAATGAAAAGTGTGTTGATCGACAAGTTCAATTTTGCCGACTCGCACATCGTCGAACTTCACAACGAACAGGCCAATAGGGACGCCATCGTCGGCCAGATGAACCGCCTCGTCGATGAGATCGACAAAGATGATATTGTCGTATTCCATTTCAGCGGCCACGGCTCGCGGCGCCGTGCAGCCGACGAGGATGCCGCCAAAGACAGCACCATCATGCCGTCGGACAGCGGTCGTGATCCCAAACCGAATCGCGACATCTCTGATTTCGAAATTAATGAATGGCTCGGGCGCCTGTCAAAAAAGACCCGGTACATCACGTTGACTTTCGATTGCTGCCATTCCGGCACGATGACACGCGATGCTTTTGGCGATACTGCTCGAGTGGTCGTGGACGACAATCGTGCGATGGATGAGATGGGGCTGTCGACACAAGCAACCGGTTCGTTGGATCGATCCAAGTTGGGGGCAAGCGGCTTTCTGATGAATAGCGAATCCTTTGTCGTAATGTCGGGTTGTCGCGATGACCAGCTCTCACGTGAATTTTCACAGGAAGACAAGGGCCCGGAGTTTCGAAATGGTGCGCTGACCTACTTTCTTACCCGGGAACTGCTGCAGGCAAAACCCGGCACGACGTATCGCGACGTTTTCGAACCGGCACGACTCAATGTGATAGAGCGTTACAAGGGCGACCAGAATCCACAGATTGAGGGACGCCAGGATCGTGAAATTTTCGGTGTTCGCGATATCGAAGCCATACGTTTTATTGCGGTAGAGTCAGTTGACGGCGATTACGTGACACTTGCGGGCGGCGCGGCACATGGCTTGCACACACAGTCTCTCTGGAGTGTCTATCCGGCGGGCACAAAGACGATCGATGGTGCAACCAGTCTCGGCCTAATCGAAATTACCGAGGTTGACGCGCTCACAACTAAGGCAGTGATTCGGGAAACGCATGGCGAAATCACTGCTGGAGCGCGTTGCGTCGAGAAAGTGCCATCACAAACCCAGTTTCAGCTCAAAGTCGATCTGAGCGCACTGCCCGATGAACAGCGCACCGCAATCAAACCAGGAATCGAGGCATCACCACTGCTAGCGCTGAGCAAGAGTGCTGGTACTGCCGATATGGGTGTATACGTGTTGCGGCCACGAGAAGCGGCGACATCCGGTGATCCCGTACCCCAGGTCCAGCTGGTGCAAACATCATCCTGGGCCGTGGTGGATGCTGCAGGCGTGTTGGCAATGCCGCTGCATGCAACGAATGAAGAAAACGTCGTCGAGTTACTGATCAAAAACCTCGAGACACGGGCGCGGTTTAAAAACGCACTCAATCTGGACAATCCGGACAGTACGCTGGATGTGGAATTCAACATCTACAAGCAGGTAGGAAAGGACAAATGGGAGTTGGCTAATGGCGGCGATTGTGTTTTCCAGGACGGCGACCGGCTCTCTTTTGAGATCATCAACAGGGAAAAAGAAGCAGTCTATGTCAACTTGCTGGATTTCGAGCCAACCGGCGCTATCTCACACTTTTATCCGCCACGCGGTTCCAGCGAGATGATCGAGGCTGGCAGGACGCAGCGTGTAGGTCGTGGCAACCAGGTCTTGCGGTTAAGGCTCGATGATGCAGTTGCAGAGGACACGGGCCTGGAGACCCTCAAGGCTTTTATTACCAGTAATGAAACCGATTTCAGGTGGCTGGAACAAGGCGCCACGCGTTCGATGGGCCGATCGCAGTTGAGAAAGCAGTTCGAAGCGGCGTATAACGGCCCCTCCACCCGGGCAGTCGTATTCGAGATGGAGGAAGAAGAGGAATCAGACGACTGGAAGTCGATCAACCGATTTTTTCATTTACAACGGCGCTTGGTCTGAGAGCCATTCATGAAATACCACGATTTTAGAATACGTATCGAGGCAAAGCGGGGCAACGGCTATGACGTCAGTGTCAATTCGCCTGCCGGCAGTGCCAACGAGCATATCGTCTTGCCCTTCGACATTGACGAGGCGATGCAGCAGTTCCACGACATGGGGCGCGCGGTCCGGGGAGCGAGTGACCGGAAAGTGGTCATGGAAGGACCGGCCCCGGTCAAACCCTCGGAATTCGGCAATCAGCTTTTCAGAGCATTGTTCACCGGGCGGGTCGGCAAATTATACAACGCGATGTCCCGTGATTTGCAGGACCCCAATGTCGGCCTGCGCATCAATCTGCATCTGAATCTGAACGATCCCAGCGTGAGTGCACTGGCTGGTGTGCCATGGGAATTTGTCTACGACGCCGACACAATGGATTACCTCAATCTCAGCAAACAGACACCCATCATTCGTTATCTCGATGTACAACGCCCGAATACACTCCAACCGCTGAGCGCCGGAAAACTGAAAGTGCTCGCCGTGATGTCAAGCCCGAAGGGCATGCACGAATTGGATCTGGACAAGGAACGCAAGCTGATCGAAACCATCATGGCCCGTGACAAGGAAATCGAGCTGACGATTAAGGAGCATCCGACGCCAAACAAGCTGCGTCTGTGGCTCACGCAAGATGAGTATCACGTGTTGCACTACATGGGTCACGGCACCCATGACGATAAGACCGGCGTGGGAGCGCTCGTGCTCGAAGACGAAGACAACAATGCGGTACTGCTTGACGCGGAAACACTCGGGACTTTTCTGCGCAATGCGCCGACAGTGCGGCTGGCATTTTTGAACGCCTGTGACCTGGCCAAAACCGACGAGGACTCGCCGTTCTCCGGTGTCGCCAATCGTCTGGTAATGGCCGGGATGCCGGCGGTTGTCGCGATGCAGTTTCCGATTTCCGACGATGCCGCAATCGCCTTCGCTCGCTCCTTCTACGCACGCTTGGAAAGTGGCCACGCGGTTGACGAAGCCGTGGCGCATGGCCGTAACGCGATCCTCGCGGACAAGCCCGGTTCGATGGAATGGGGCACACCGGTGCTTTACATGCGGACACCGGACGGCCGGCTATTCGAAAAACCCCGAAAAGCTCGCGCGGAGCTAAGCGCACCGAAGCAGCCGGTGCCAGTACCCGTCGCAGACGGCACGGTGGCGGTGACAAAAAAGGCTATCGGTACGGTGGCCGGTATAGCTGCTGCCGTACTCGCAGTTGTTGCAGGCATTTTCTTTTGGACCAGTGGGCGGTCGGTGACGCTGGATTTCGATGTCACGGCGTCGGATGCGCTGACGGCATACATCGACGTGCCGAAAAGACTCATAGTCGGACCAAAAGAGGGCGATGGAGGCAGTCAGCATCTCGCGAGATACACGGTCGACATTGCCGCGCCCGCAGGTGTTACCGGCGTCACTGTTGGCGAAACCTCGATCATCAACGATGTATGGCAGGCGGACCTTACCGCCGGTAACGAAGGCGAATTCGAAATTCTGGCTACGATTTCGGATAAGAATAAGCCCAACGCGGACCCACTCAAGAAATCGGTAACAATGGGCGTAACCATCGAACCCGCCGTGCAAACTGATTACGATTCCGCGATCGCCAGTATAAAGGAGCCAGGCAACGATACGGAATCAATCGTCGCGGAACTGACACGCCTTGAAGCGCTGGGGCTCAGCGACGAGATGCGTGAGACACTTGTTTCGACAAAAGAGCAGCTCGATGGAGTTGTGCAGGCAAAGAGCCTTGCTCGAGGGACCTTTGATAGCGCGACGATAATGTTGACTGAAAAGATTGGAGCATACGACGATTGGTTCGAGGGTCTAAAATCGGTGCGTGGCTTCGAGCCAACGGCAACTGATTATCCAGAAGTCATCGAAGAATATGATGATGTGCGTAATGCGATTACCGTAACGGACTTCACGCTCTGCGCCAGCCGGCCTCCCTGCAGCGCGGGCGTCCGATTTCGTGCAGGCACGACAGTATTTGAAGTCATATCCCACACACCTGACGTCAAAACTCAGGGGGTTTTCGTAAGGTATCTATTGAAGCCGGATTTGGAGCTGATCAAACTGTCCCGCTTCAAACTCGCGGGCAATACAACCAGCATTGGCGGATCGGCGTTGTCAAAACGCGGCAGCTACGAGGTCCGTCTGTTCAATGACGATGGTGATCTGCTCAAGTCGCAGGAAATCGAGATTCACTGATAACAGCAACTCCGCGCGCTGTTGCCACCAGAGTACCCGACGACTTTCGCGGCCAGCGTCGGCATTCGCTAGAAGACCGACGAGGCCGCGTTGTCGGATCATTGACTAGTCGAAGTCGCAACCGCCTCCCGTTTCATTGGCGCAGACGTCAGATATTTCTGTGAAGGTTGCGTTATCTTCCGCCCCGATCGCACCGACTTCGACCTTTGCCGGCGTGTTGGGCGGTAGTGCGGTGAGATAATCCACGGGGACCGTTACGCTAGTCTGGCCTACCGGCAATCGGATGGTGAACTTCAGTTGTCCCAAATCGTCTACATCCGGTTCGAAAACAACTTCCCAGGCATCGACTGCCACGTCTTCCGGGTGTATCGGAAGAACATCAGCCGTGACGAGAGCGTGTAATTCCGCGTGTGACGCACAATTCCCTAAATCGGCGTCTTCATCTACATGTGTACCAGCCGTCCATGAAATTATGCCGCCGGAAAACATCAAGTCTTGCGGCGCTGCGGGAAGCTCGAGTGTGAGTTCCGTTTCGCCCGCCAACCGCTCTCCTCCATCTGAGGTGCCCGAAAAGAAGTAGGGTCCAGCCTCCCACGTCTCCAGGAATTCCTCCAGCGTGACAATGTCCTCCAGATCGTCAGGATCAGCTTCCGGATCAGCCCAACACAGCGGCTCAGCGCTCTCGGCAAAGGTCTCAGTAAGCTTTTGTTTCTGTAACGGACCTTTGGCCATATCCTCGAAGACTTTGGTGCCACTTGGGTCGCGCAGCCTGGTCGAACTCAGATCGTCGCCATCCACCAGGAAATGAAATCCTATATCCCCATCCGAGGAATTGATTTCGACAAGTACCTTGCATTCGCCAAAGTCGCCGCACGGCTCGGTTGCCGTTGCCACACTGGTGACCGTGCCCAGGGCGATGGCGGCCGCGGCCGCCGACAGGGCAGGCAATTGATGTATGTATCTTTTCATGTGGATGTTCTCCGCTTGATGGGTTAGTGGTAGCCGAAACTTTCTCGGGTATTCGGTATTGGGTTAGACGCTCCTTGCAGCCAAAATCTGTCGGATCGCCACACGCATCTGCATTGGCCACCCGTGAACCCTTCAATGCCCGTTCGATAATAAAAAACCTATGTTTTCAACCCATTAGCCGGCCAATCTCAGCGTTGCGCTAAACAGCATCTCCGCAGACAGCCAAAAACAAGCTCGTGTCTAAGTTTGATAAGCCAGATCTTGCATCTATGCAGATATGCGCATGTTTGAGTTTTCTAGCGCCGCTTTTCTGCTCACCTATACTCATCAAAAAGTGCTCGTTGTTGCTCAGGCTATCAACTTGCCGTCTTAGCCCGGGCGCCCAAAAGTAACTGGGGCCGGAAGATCAGGAGGTCGCTATGCTAAACCGTCATATTCAGATTCGGTGCTCTTGCAACTTCGTTTACGTCAAACTTCTGCTGATCGCATCACTGCTGGGTATTGGCTCGTGTGCCAGCGGTATTCAGGGTAACAATTGGTTGCCGATCGGCCCGGCGCCGATTGATGGATTCTTTGCCGGCGGGGTTACCGGTCGTGCTACTGCAATAGCACCCAACCCGTTCGATGCCGACGAAATCTGGCTGGGTACGGCAGCCGGTGGGGTTTGGCATACCGCAGATGCCGGTCTCAACTGGGAGCCTGTTTCGTCCAAGCAGAGGGCCCTGGCGATTGGTGCCATCGCCGTTGACGGCTGCTCCAGCCGCGGTTGTACGACGATCTATGCGGGGACCGGCGAAAACGCGCTCCGTCGCGACACATTTTATGGCTCCGGTTTGTTGGTGGGCACTGCAAAAGCGGGTACGTCACCCGAATACGACTGGCAGCTAAAAACCGGTGCGCCCTTCGATTTCACCGGTGGCTCGATCAATGACATCGTGCTCGTCGATCAGCCTTCGGGTCCGCCGCGGATTTTTGTCACTTTGTCCAGTGGTGTGACCGTTGCGGCATCCGAGGACACGATCACGGCAGCGGTTCCTGCTGGCGGCTACGGTATCTATCAGTCCGACGACAACGGCAACACCTGGAGCAAATTAACAGTAGACGGCTCGGCCGACGCCAGACCCACGGATCTGGAACTGCATCCGGGTAACGATCAAATCATGTACGCCGGGTTTCTGGGCCGCGGTGTGTTCAAAACAAAAAACGGCGGCGTCAAGTGGTGTCCGATGAACGAGGGCATTCCCAAGCCTGCGGGTTGTTCCAATACCAGTGGTCTGCCCGATATCAGCCTGCCGTTCGATTTTGTCGAGGTCGATATTTTCCGGGACGACCCGAAGGTAGTTTATGCAAGCTTCGGGCGCTGTGCCGACGGTCTTATTCAAAACTGTGTGCCTGCCGTACACAAAACCAGCAACAACGGCAATTCCTGGTCGCAACAGAGTGCGGGAAACCCCAACCACGATAGCCCCGGCGCCTTTGGCTACAGTCGATACACGCATGCTCTGGCGGTGCACCCAACCCAGGAAGACACCCTGTTTCTGGGTGGTGTGCAACTTTGGAAATCTATAAACGGTGGCCAGACGTTTGCGGCGTCGGATAACAACCTTGCCCCGGCACCGGCGGGCCACATTGGCGTGGTGCATTTCGATCACCGGGAAGTGCTTTTTCATCCGACCAGTTCGTCGATTGTCTACGATACGTCAGATGGTGGTTTCGCCGTCTCCACGGACGGTGGCAACAACTGGAACCCGCGTAATGATGACCTGCAGATAACGGGATTTCATGGACTTGGATCTTCACCCCTGGTTGGGGCGGTAATCGGGACGAGTCAGGACAATGGCGGTCAGCTGTGGACCGGCAGCCGGGTTTGGGAATGGTTGGAGTGCTGTGGCGACGGTGGTTTCAGTTTTATGGATTGGGATAATCCGATGAGATTGTACGCTGCCAGCAACTACGGCAACCTGAAGCGCTCCATAGACGGCGGCGCAAACTTCAGTTCGATCAACAACGGCATTGATGCGAACGATCAGCGACTCTTCTACGCGCCATTCATACAGGATCCGTCACCACCGCACCCGTTGTATTTCGGTACGACCCGTTTGTACAAAAGCACCAACGATGGCGGTTTGTGGAATGACGTAAGCCCCATACTCGCCACCGGTGCCGCGCCGGAAATCGTCACAGCCCCAAGCAATGCAGCACAAATCGCCGGCAATATCAGTGTCAATGCGATCACCGCGATCGCTGTGGCGCCTGGCAATCCGGCACGAGTATATGTTGGTTACTACGGTGGCGAGGTCTTCATGACCAATGGTGCCTGCAACACAGCGGCGTGCTGGAACAACGTGTCCGCGGGTTTGCCCGGTGGTTCGATCGCGAGCATCGCTGTTCACCCGACCCTGGCGGATACCGCCTACGTCACCGTGTCGGGCTTTGGTGGTAGTTCCCGAGTCTGGCGCACCACTACCGGCGGCAGCGCGTGGTCGGCAATAAACACCGGTTTGCCCTCAGGAGTTCCGGCCAATGCTATTGCCATTGAGCCAAGCACGCCCGATCACATGTGGCTGGGGCTCGACAGCGGCCCAAACGGTGCTTCTATGTTCAAAAGCACCAACGGTGGCAATAGCTGGTTTGAGTTTGCCAAGGGCCTGCCTAACGCGCCGGTGTTTCAGATTTCGGTCGATGAGACACACGGCAGACTGTATGCCGGAACGCACGGGCGTGGTGCCTATGTGCTGGGCAAACCGTTCATCAGTAACTTCGAGGGCTGGGTGGACGATTCTATCTGGGACATTCCCGTCTACGGCCAGAATTTCACAGGTGACCAGAGCTGTACGATGAAGCTATTGCAATCGAACGGCGATGTTTGCGCGGAATCTGGCATCGACGTGATGGGTGGCAGCATGGAAACTGACGGCGCCGGTGTGCTGACCACCAGCCTCGGTGGAATGTGGGGCGGCAAACCGGTGGTGTGGGCGTGTTACAACGGTAGTTGCCTCGACGGTGTTGCCATTGCGGATTGCAACGATGACGCCGACGGTGACGGCGATGATGATCCACTGAGCACAATAATCGTGGAGTGCGATGGTGAGTTGGCCTCGACGACAATACTTGGCTGTCCGACTCTCGACAATCCACCCAGTACGGAGCTTGCACTCGAGCTGATGGGACTGATGGCAGCAGCGGGCGAAGGCGGCGATGTCGCTACGCCCCGATTGATGCATCTCTCGGCCACCGTTCAATCACGCAAGCACGCCCGCTCTTTGTGTACGGTTGCGGTGCCCGCCAATGCCGGTGATAACGAAGAAGCCGTGCTCGCCCGGGCCGGGGACCTGATCAATGCAAGCCAAACGTGCGCCGACAATGGCGTGACCGCACATCTCAAGGTGACCAAGATGGGCTCCGAAGACGAGTTCCCGAGGCCGCCACGGCTTCGCCTTGCGACCAAGGGGGTCAGCGGCAACCAGGTCATTACCGCTCTCGCCACCGATCCCGGCGAAGGCACCGGGAGCTGTTTCGCGGTACGCGGGCTGGGCGTTCCCATCCTGGGTCAGTTACAGATACCCAAGATCTGGTTTACAACACCAGACGAGGGCAGCCACGGTGGCGTTATCCGCATCACCCAACAGACGAGTCTTGGTGCCTGCGAGATAGAAATCGAAACTGACCGCGGCATGCGGCCGAAAGAACTGGCCAAGACAATCGACCAGGCCGTTCATGCGCGTGGCATACCCGGTCCGCACCCGAATTGCCCGGCCAGCCGCAATTCCCGTGACATCGTTGCCCATGACGACGCTGTTGTGACGGTGGCATCCAGAGATATTGAGATTTGCACGAGCGATCCGGGAATCGGTTTCAGACTGCGTTCAGAAGAGTTGCCGAACCTGCACCCGGTGGCTCAGGCCCGCATAACCGACGAGCAGGGCGTTGTTATTCTGGATGCGTCTGCTTCCAGCGACCCGGACTCCAGTCCGGCAACTGAAGACGATATCGTCCGCTACGAATGGTTGGACACTTCCGGAAAAACCCCAGTCGAGCTGGGCCAGGGTCGTCAACTCAAACTGAAGCCGGGATACACGCCCGATCGGATCGGCCTGACCGTTACCGACAGGGCAGGGCTGACCGATACGGTCATGATCGATGCGATCGGCTATCAGAATACGGGAGATAGATGAAGTATCGGATCGAATCCGGAGAAGACCGGTTCGAGTTCGACGCCCAATGCATCTCCAAATTTGCTGATAGCGATGTATTGAGTAATGACGTACACCGCCTCGACAATCTGTGGTTCCGTAAAATGCTTGTGTAGGCGTTTCCACAAGGATTTTGATACCTGATTGGCGTCGTCACCAATCTGGATGGTCAAGTCCAACAAGGTTTTTTCGGCATCTGTGAAATGCGGGCTGGATTGGTAGCGGTCATCACCAATATCGGCAATCTTCTCCTCTGAAATGCCCAGCCGCTTGCTGACGGTTTCATGTTGCACAACGCAATAACGGCAGACGTTGCGATGCGTCGCTTTGAGTATGATCAGTTCTTTAGTGGCCCAATCGAGTTCGCCGTCCTTTAGCATTGCCATGACGGATTGGGTAAAAGCCTCGCCAAGCTCCGGCGTATGACCAAACACTTTAAAAATGTTTAGCAGCATCTCAAAACGATCAGCTGCCTGCTGATAAAACTTCTGGGTGCGCTCGTCAGCTTCGTTCAGTTCAACGTAGGAAACGCTCATGTGATTGTCCTCGTTTGCATTGATCACGCGATATCAGGATAGCTACCGCCGTTGTAGCATCCGATGGCAGAAAATAAAACCTTTTGCCGCATGGTGTTGCCGGGCAAGCGCACCAAGGGACCGGTTTCGGGAACGGCACTTACGGCGATGCGTCGATTCGAGCAAAAACCCGGCGCAGCGGGAGGAGGGTTTACGTGGCGCCGCGGTTACCATTCCCGCCCCTCCGCCTTGGGCGCAGCGTGGGGGCCGCCGACGCGCGGGACCTGGGGACTAAGTGACGGCGCTCTGTTAGATTGTGGGCTAACAAAGAATCACATCATTGGGGAAATGTGATGACTCCTGAGAACCGCGCCGGTTACTGGCGTGCCAATCTGCGTCTGCTGCTGGGTTGCATGATCGTCTGGTTCGTGTGCTCGTATGGATTTGGCATTCTTTTCGTTGATGCACTGAATAAAATTCAATTCGGGGGCTTTCGGCTGGGTTTCTGGTTCGCGCAACAGGGCTCGATCTATATCTTTGTCCTGCTGCTGTTCTTCTACGCCTGGCGCATGAACTACCTCGACCGCAAGTATGACGTGCACGAAGACTAGCCGGGCATGAGCTTACAGGCACTGACTTATTTGGTAGTGGGCGCGAGTTTCGCGCTTTACATCGGTATTGCTATCTGGTCACGGGCGCACAACACCGGCGACTTCTATATCGCAGGCAAAACGGTATCGCCTGTAGCCAATGGCATGGCGACCGCCGCGGACTGGATGAGTGCTGCATCGTTTATTTCCATGGCCGGTCTCATTGCTTTTCTCGGCTATGACGGTTCTGTCTATCTGATGGGCTGGACCGGCGGCTACGTGTTGCTCGCACTTTTTCTCGCACCGTATCTGCGCAAGTTTGGCAAGTTTACCGTGCCCCAATTTATTGGCGAACGTTATTACTCAAGAACAGCCCGAATCGTTGCAGTCATTTGTCTGATCTTTGTGTCCTTTACCTACATCGCCGGGCAAATGCGTGGCGTGGGCATCGTTTTTTCGCGCTTTCTCGAGGTCGAAATTGGCGTTGGCCTGGCCATAGGGATGGGAGTGGTATTCATCTACGCCGTGCTCGGTGGCATGAAGGGTATTACTTATACGCAGGTTGCCCAATATTGCGTGTTGATTTTTGCCTATACCGTGCCGGCAGTCTTTATCGCACTGCAGATTACCGGCAATGCGATACCACAGCTTGCATTTGGCAGCGAGGTAACCGGCACCGGAGTCAGTCTGCTCAGCAGACTCGATGGTATCGTCACCTCGCTTGGGTTTACCCAATACACCAACGGTACCAAAAGCACGATTGATGTATTTTGTATCACGCTGGCCTTGATGGTGGGCACAGCCGGATTGCCGCATGTAATCGTACGTTTTTTCACAGTGCCGACCGTACGTGATGCACGTCGCTCCGCCGGGTACGCGTTGTTGTTTATCGCCGTGCTGTACACAACCGCACCGGCGGTGGGCGCGATGGCCCGTTTCAATCTCATCAACACAATACAACCGGGTGCCGTGGGTACGGTCGATGGCAATCTCGTTTATGAAAACCGTCCTGACTGGATGCGTACATGGCAACGAACCGGGCTGGTGACATTCGATGACAAAAACGGCGATGGCAGGGTTCAGTACTATAACGACAAAAATGCCGATTTTACGGCCACCGCAAGGAGTTATGGCTGGCAGGGCAATGAGATCACAGTCGATCGCGACATCATGGTGCTGGCTAATCCCGAAATTGCCGGGTTGCCAAACTGGGTTATTGCGCTTGTTGCCGCCGGTGGTATTGCCGCGGCACTGTCGACGGCCGCCGGATTATTGTTGGTTATTTCGGCTGCGATCTCGCACGACCTGATCAAGGGCATTTTTGTGCCGCATATTTCGGAAAAAAATGAATTACTGGCCGGTCGCATTGCTGCCGCCTCGGCAATCATGATTGCCGGATATCTGGGATTCGATCCCCCCGGTTGGGTCGCGCAAGTCGTCGCATTTGCCTTTGGACTGGCGGCGGCATCCTTGTTTCCGGCCATACTGCTCGGTATTTTTTCCAAGCGGGCTAACAAGCAGGGCGCAATTGCCGGCATGTTGACGGGGTTGTTTTTCACCTATGGCTATATCGAGTACTTCAAAGGCCTGTTTCTCAAATGGGCCGGTGCACCCTGGGGTGAGAACGTGACAGAACACTGGCTGTTCGGGATATCACCAGAAGGTATCGGTGTGATCGGCATGCTGCTCAATTTTGCCGTGGCATTGACGGTGAGTCACTTGACCGCACCGCCACCGGAACGGATTCAGCACCTGGTTGAACACATTCGCGTGCCACGTGTTATCGAGGGTCACCCTGTAGATTGATCTCGCGGCGCAAGCATGGATGCATTCAGCTCGTTCGGCGCGCTGCATCCCATCAGTATCATGTCGCGTTCCATTTCGTCTTGGAGCAAACGCATGGCGCGTGCCACACCGGGCTCTCCGGCTGCTGCCAACGCATAAAGATACATGCGACCACCTGAGCAGGCCGTCGCGCCTCGGGCCAGGGCTTTTAGCACATGCGTCCCACGGCGAATGCCGCCGTCGAGGATAATTTCGATTTCACCACCAACGGCATCCGAGATCGCTGCCAGTTGATCGAATGGTGCGCGTGCCCCGTCGAGTTGTCTGCCACCATGGTTTGAAACGATAACTGCGGTTGCGCCGATGTCCACGCAGCGTCTGGCATCGGCGACCGACATTACGCCTTTTACGGCAAATGGCCCCTGCCATTGTTCAACCATTCTGGCTGCGTCCTCCCAGTTTATTGAGCGCTGCATTTGACTGTCGAGATAGTCGGTCACGGATGAGGCGATGCTCGAGCCCGCTGAAATGTACCGAGAAACATTGGGAAGATCGAATTTCTCTCTAAACAGATAGTTGAGTGACCAGCCCGGATGCAGGGCAAAGCTCAGCAGGCTCCTTGGCGTAAGTTTCGGTGGCGTGGTGAATCCGGTGAGATAATCGCGTTCGCGATTGCCGGCAACGATGGCATCCACGGTGAGTGTCAGTGCGTCAAAACCGGCCGTTTTGCAGCGTTCGATCAGATCTGTGGTTAGAGCCGGGTCCTTGTGCACGTAGATTTGAAAGAGTTTCGGAGCATTATGACGTCCTAACTCCTCGATGCTGCGTGTGCCGATTGTCGACACGCCAAAGAGCGTACCTATCTGTTCGGCGACATTGGCTATAGCTCGTTCGCCTTCATGGTGAAACAAGCGTTGCATTGCCGTTGGCGAGAAAAACAGGGGCAGCGCCAGCCGCTGGCCCAGCACTTCAACGGATAGATCAACCCTGTCGACACCGGTCAGGACATTGGGCACCAGGTCGACGGTTTCAAAAGCTGCCGTATTTCGTTTGAGCGTGCTCTCGTCGTCTGCGCCGCCATCAATGTAATGAAACACGGGAGCCGGCAGGCGTTGCATGGCCAATTTTCGAAAATCGTCGGTCTTGTAGCAGTTTTTCAGCAGCATGGCATGAATAGTCAGGTTGCCGGCTCAGGCGGATAGTGCGACCGGAACGCGGTCGGAATCAATACGTAGGGTTTTTCCTACCGGCACAGTCGACAAAATGTCAGGGGGTGTCCGCGTGACTCATGCTAGCCTGACGTAATGGGAAGGGGGAGATGGGATGCTCTGTCTCGCGCACGACTCGGCGGCCGACGACCATAATTTCACGCGATCAGCGCGTGAGGATTCGTTACGGTTCTTATCTGAGTCTCGTGAGCCCCATCCAACAAGCTCGTTTGTGTCTTTGGCAGGGTATTCGATTTGACGCCAAGAGACCGCGATTTCATTACGCGCTTGACGGCTGTCGACATCGCGGTGTTGAGCAAGCGCGAGGTGGAAGTGCTGCAGTTGATCTCTGAGGGCTGTTCGAATCAGGAAATTGCCACCAGACTTTTTTTGTCGTTACACACTATCAAGGCACATACCCGCAATATCTACGACAAACTTGACGTGAACAGTCGCACACAGGCCGTTGCCAGGGCGAGCCGTCTGGGTCTTTTCGAATCAGATAAGTGATGCAGGCATCCCTGAGGACGGTGGCCGACCGCGATCGACCACCGCTCGGCGCTTCCCTGCGGCGTCCGTGCATTTAACCTCGAGCTTGTCCATCGACACGTGTGGTCATCCTATCATCTCACAGTGTCACCCTATCTGGTGGGAACGAGTTTGTCGTACCCCTTTTGGGGTAAAACTGGCAAATAAATCTGTCGGGGTTACGCGGCGTTATCAGATGTTTTTGAAAACGGCGTCGATGCTTTCGCGGGCGTCACCAAAGAGCATGCGGGTATTGTCTTTGAAAAACAGCGGATTTTGCACACCGGCGTAACCGGTGGCCATGCTGCGTTTTAATACGACAGTGGTATGCGCCTTCCAGACTTCAAGTACCGGCATACCTGCGATGGGGCCTTCCGGATCTTCCAGCGCCGACGGATTTACAATGTCGTTGGCGCCGATGACCAGCACTACATCGGTGTTGGGCAGGTCTTCGTTGATTTCATCCATCTCGAGCACTATGTCATAAGGCACTTTGGCTTCTGCGAGCAGAACGTTCATATGACCGGGCATGCGGCCCGCAACCGGGTGAATAGCGAAGCGCACTTTGATGCCACGATTGCGCAGGGCCTGTGTCAATTCCGACACTGGGTGCTGCGCGTGTGCGACTGCCATGCCATAGCCCGGCACGATGACCACGCTTTGCGATGAAAGCAGCATATCGGCAACGTCATCGGCAGAGACCGGTTGTACCTCACCATCCTCGGCCATCGCCGTGGCCGTTCCGCCGCCACCAAATCCGCCCATGATGACGGCAAAAAAGTTCCGGTTCATGGCACGGCACATGATGTAGCTCAATATCGCGCCACTGGATCCGACCAGCGCACCGGTTACGATAAGTAGGTCATTCGACAGCATGAAACCAGCCGCAGCAGCTGCCCAGCCGGAATAACTGTTGAGCATGGAGATAACCACCGGCATGTCCGCACCACCAATGGCCATGACCATGTGTGCGCCAAAGCCAAATGCGAGAGCCGTCATGATCAATAACGGCACGATTCCCTGATTGACCCCGTGCGCACCTACAAATACAAAACCAAGCCAGATACAAACAATGCCGATGCCGGCATTGACGAAGTGGCGGCCGGGTAGCATCAGGGGTTTGCTGCCAATCACACCTTGTAGCTTGCCAAACGCGATGACCGATCCGGTAAAAGTCACCGCGCCGATCAAAACACCAATGTAAATCTCGGCTTCATGAATGGTTTTTTCCACGCCGCTCATTGACACATTCGGATCCAGGTAGTTGGCAAAACCAACCAGCACAGCAGCCAGACCGACAAAACTGTGCATGATTGCCACGAGCTGTGGCATGGCTGTCATCTCGACCTTAGACGCGACAGACCAGCCAATCGCACCGCCGACCAGCATCGCGACGGCGATCCAAGCATAACCACCGACCTGGTCGCTCAGAATGGTTGCGACCACGGCCAGTGTCATGCCGATCATGCCGTAGAGATTGCCGCGGCGCGCAGTCTCCTGGTTGCTTAAGCCCCCCAAGCTGAGAATGAAAAGAACGCTGGCGCCGATATAGCTTGCTGTCACCATGCCACTCATTCCACGTCCTCCCTGCGGAACATAGACAGCATGCGTTGCGTTACCAGAAATCCACCGGCGATATTGATGCTGGCGATCAGCACCGCGATAAATGACAAGGCGATGACCCAGGGTGCGTCTTCGCCGATTTGTAGCAGGGCGCCGAGCACAATGATGCCGCTGATCGCGTTGGTGACACTCATAAGGGGTGTGTGCAGGGCAGGGGTTACCGACCAAATCACCTGCCAGCCAACGAACACTGCCAGGACGAAAACCGTGAGATGGGCCATAAAAGACGCTGGCGCGACCGACCCGACGGACAGTAGCAAGCTCATGGCGATTGCCAGGCCGACCAGCGTGTAAAGACTACGCTTACGTGGATCGGGCGGAACAATCTTGGCAGGCTCCGCCGCCGCTGTAGTTTTGGTCGGTAGAACTGGCAGTTTCGGCACGGGGGGTGGCCAGGTGATTTCACCGTTGTGCACCACTGTCGTGCCGCGAATGACTTCGTCGTCCATGTCGATGATGGCCAGGCCATTCTTGTCCGGTGTCATTTCCGCTATTAAATTGTAGAGGTTGGTTGCATATAGCTGGCTGGATTGTGTTGCCAGGCGACTTGGCAGGTCGGTGTACCCGATGATGGTGACACCGTGCGCCTGCGTGACTTCGCCGGGTTGGGTCAGCTCACAGTTACCACCCTGTTCGGCTGCGAGATCGACGATCACGCTGCCTTCGCGCATCATCTCGACCATATCGGCCAAAATCAGTTTGGGTGATGGCTTACCAGGTATGAGCGCGGTCGTAATAATGATGTCGATCTCGGCCGCCTGTTCGCGGAACAATGCCATTTCTGCATCGATAAATTCCTGACTCATCACCTTGGCATAGCCGCCAGCACCGGTACCGTCTTCTTCGAAGTCGAGCTCGAGGAAATCGGCACCCATACTCAGAACTTGTTCACGTACTTCAGGGCGCGTATCGAAGGCCCGCACGATGGCACCCAGGCTACCGGCCGCACCAATCGCCGCCAGGCCGGCGACACCGGCACCGATCACCAGGATCTTGGCCGGTTGTACCTTGCCGGCTGCGGTAATTTGTCCGGTGAAAAACCGTCCGAAATACCACGAGGCTTCGACAACTGCGCGGTAGCCGGCAATATTTGCCATCGATGACAGCGCGTCAAGTTTTTGCGCACGGGAAATACGCGGCACCGAATCCATGGCCAGCGCACTGATATTGCGTGCCGCCAGTTGGCTGAGAAGTTCAGGATTCTGTCCCGGCCAGATAAAGCTGATGAGCGTAGTGCCCTCGCGCAACAACGTCAGCTCGTCCTGTCCGAGTATGGGATGGTGTTCGGGCGCCCGCACCTTCAACACGATATCGCTCTGCGACCAAAGCGTCTTAGGATCGGGGATTATGATTGCCCCGGCAGTGCGATAGGCCTGATCGGTGTAAGCGGCCGCCTCGCCGGCGCCTGTTTCTACACCAACTTCAAAACCCAGTTTGATCAAACGTTGTGCGACATCGGGTGTCGTGGCCACACGCTGTTCGTTAGGGTGGACCTCGCGAGGGACCCCGATTTTCATATTTCTGCTCTCCATGGGTTTCTTGTTCGGCGGGTGCGCCGGATTCGCTGCGCCAATCCTACCTCTGAACGCCGCTATAGGAAATGCTCTCGGGAATACACTTCAGATTCGGCCAGTGGTGCCGACAGAAAGGCTGGGGTGAGCATGCAAGAACGGCGTAACTATTATCGAATATTGGGCGTGCAGCCGGATGCTCCGACTGACGTCATTCAGGGTGCCTACCGTACGCTGATGCAGAAGCTGCAGATGCATCCTGATCTGGGCGGTGATGACAGGAATGCTGCTCTGATCAATGCGGCCTGGCATGTGCTGAGGGACCCGGAACGTCGCACGGAATATGACTGCCAATTACTAAGCGACTACGACATACAGGTACTTGCTTCATCCGGCAAGCCGCTGTGCCATCCCGCACACAATGGCTCCGCTAATCGGCGTAACTATTATCGGGTCCTTGGGGTTCAGGCAGACGCGCCGCAGGCACTCATCGACTCTGCCTATAAGGTATTGTCCGGTGCCGATGCAGAAGACGGGGCACTACTGAGAGAAGCCTATCGCGTACTCGGCAGCCCTGCCCGGCGACAGCAATACGATGTATCGCACACGACCGAGCCTGTTGTAGCCGAAGCCGCATACCGCCCGTTGATTCGTAACTTCTGTCTTTTTTGCAAGACGCCATACGACCAGTATCCTGGCTGTTTGCCAACCGGTATGTGTTGCGAGTGCGGCAGTCCACTGCGAGAGCATGAAGCGCAAGTAGATCAGGCTGACCGATACTACGAGCGCGCCCGATTTTCAGCGTGGGTGGAATTGCATGAATATTGGCCGGGCCAGGCACTGGACGGTACGTTAGAAGAGCTAACGCCTGTTGGCTTGTGCATTTCGATGCGATCAGGGCTTGAGCCGGGACAAATTGTGCGTGTCTCCAACGCGACCTTTACAGCCGTTGCAAGGATCGTTCATTGCGCGCAATCTGGTCCCGACTTTCGTTTCGGCATGCAGCTGCTGACGGTAAGCTTCAGCGTCGAGGGTGTGCTGGTCGATATTAAGACCTGAATTCAGAAGCGGCGTCTCAGACCCAGTGCGATTACCGGGTAGTACTCATAGTCCTCGATGTCTTTCTGAAATTCTGCCTGCTCGCTTGCCAACTCGGCCTGAAAGCCAGGGTCATCAGCCAGCAAGCCGTCTGCAGTCAACGACAATTGTGGTGCGCCCTGAAAAACGACACCCACATCAAAGGTCAGTGCTGTTTTTGGAAACACCGGAATGTTCCATCCCAAACCGACATAGGGAACGACATCATCAAATGAGGCGGCGCCTGTCAGTGCCCCGACATCTGCCGCATCGTATGACATACCACCGATAGCATACGTACCGGTTGCCGTCCCGGTTGCATTGATCTCATTACCGTTGAAAACCAATCCTGCTGTCACGTGCGTCACCTGACCCCAGGGGCGCCAGTCAACCAGTGCCGTGATTGAACTCAGATCCAGCTCGACATCGTAGGGAATGCCCTCGATTGTGTCGTCTGTGTCATAGCTGTAACCATTCCAGGCGATGCGTCCGGTGAGGTTGGCAATCGGCAGCGTGTGTGCCAGCTCCACACCCATGCCCAGCGTGCTGACGCGAAGCGCAAAACTGGTTTTACCGGGCAGGTCAGCCGCAAAAGCAGGTGCGGCGGCGACCGAAGTGAATATGATTAAACTTAGCAGGCGTCTCATTTGTCTCTCCATGACTGTGTTCAAGTGGCGAGACGATGACACGAAATCCCCCGATACGCTGAGAACCAGTTCGCAGCAGCAGAAAGCTTGCATCTTGCTTAAGTAAAGACGGCGATTATTGTTATAGTGTTTTCTGCTGGAAGCGAGAACGCTTGGAGACGGCAACTTGATATCCTGGATAGCTGACAACATCGTGACGTTGCAGAAACTGGGTGGTCTATGGCTTGCAATCGGCGCGATCAGTCTGCTATTAACGCTTATCGCGTTACCGATCATTATCATCCGGCTGCCGGCTGACTATTTTGTGCGTCAAGACCGGGTGACCGTGGCCAGTTCAAGTGCTCATCCTGCAGTGGTGATGATGGCCAATGCTTTCAAGAATTTTGTCGGCATAGTGCTGATTATTTTTGGGGCCATCATGCTCTTCATTCCCGGGCAGGGGATACTCACCATGTTAATCGGGTTGATGCTCACGAATTTTCCGGGCAAGTACCACCTTGAGCAAAAAATCGTCGCGCGTCCGGCCATCTTGCGAACACTAAACCGTATCCGGGAACGTGCCGGGCATGAACCGCTCGCGGTACGTTAAGGCACTGAATGATTTGTCCGGTCACTGTACTGATGCCGGTCAGGAATGCGCAGTCGACCCTGGACGAGTGCCTGCAATCAATCCGTGCACAAACGTTTGCCGATTTTGAGCTACTGATTGTTAACGACCATTCCACTGACGACTCAGCACAAATTGTCGCCGACTTTGCGAGTAATGATCACCGCTGTCGCGTGCTGAATAGCGCTGCGACTGGCATTGTTGCTGCATTAACTGCCGGTCTGGCGCAGGCACGCAGCGGTCTCATTGCCAGAATGGATGCTGATGACCTGATGATGCCGGACCGGCTCGCACGGCAATTTGAGCATATGAGCAGACATCCTGATACCGTCGTATTGGGCAGTTGTGTGTCTCAGTTTCCCACGCTGAGCGACGGTTACCGCGAGTACCTGAGTTGGCAAAACCAGTGTACGAGCGCCAAGGACATTCGCGACGAAATATTTGTAGAGTCACCATTTGCTCACCCATCTGTGATGTTTCGTCGCACACGCATAGTTGAAGCCGGTGGATATCGCCAGGGGGATTTTCCGGAGGACTATGAGTTGTGGCTCCGCTTACATGCGCTCGGCATACGCATGGAAAAGCTACCCGAAGTGCTTCTGCAATGGCGTGACACTCCGGAACGGTTGTCCAGGCAGGACCGGCGTTACCGGCGGGACGCCTTCGACAAGTTGCGTGCCGATTATCTGGCAAAGGATCTACGGTTTAGAAACGCGGGTAAATTTGTCATCTGGGGCGCGGGACGCCGAACGCGAAAGCGTTGTGCATGGTTATTGCAAAAGGGCTTTCGCCCCAGTGCATGGATCGACATTGATCCACGCAAAATCGGCAACCGGTTGGACGGTGTACCGGTAGTTGCGCCGGAATGGTTGCAGGAGAATCGCGTGTTTGTGCTGGGCTACGTCAGTAATCATGGTGCGCGTGAGGAAATTGCCGACTGGTTGGTGTCGCGCGGCTATCGCCGTGGTCGTGATTTTCTAATGGTGGGTTAATGGGTGCAGCGATAGCTGCAATTCGCTTAATGCCGCTGCGGCGAGCCTAGAAGCCGGCATTCACCGGCGGCTCCGACCAAGTCGCCGCCGGCAAACGACCGTCTTCTTTCTCGCCGCATTTTCATTATCTCGCGGTGCTTTCGTGTCAACGGCGATAGCCGCGATGGGGTGAGGGGGAAGAGAGAAGGAGTCTGTCTCCTGAAGGAGACAGACGGATTGATTATGGTTGCGGTGTTGAGCGGCTGCGTTGTTTTTCCGGCGTCGTCGCCAGCGCGGCGAAGCACGGACGCCCGAGCAAGCTGGCGCCGATTCGAGCGAGGCAGGACGCCGAGCGAGATTTAGCCGGAAAAATAGTGCGGCCGGTCAGCGACGTTTGTAAAAGTCGTGTTGGAAAGGAAAAAGAATGGGGCGCAGACGCTTTAGATCATGCTGGTTGGAGTACGCGCTCGCTGATTTGATGCAGGGTGTCGCCGCAGTTTAGGTTGACGCGATGGGTGAACAGTTCATCGGCGCGGGTACGACCCAGGTTGATCAGTGCGGTTGGAATTCCACGTTTGCTGGCTGCGCGTACATAGCGCAGGCCCGACCAGACCATTAATGAGGAGCCTGCAACTAGCAGCGTATCGGCGGCCGCCAATTCGTGTAATGATTCCGCGACGCGTTCAGACGGAACGTTCTCACCGAAAAACACGACGTCGGGTTTAAGAAAACCACCACAGCGTCCACAGTCGGGAACCCTGAAGCTACGAAAGTCTGTTTCCAGCCTGGCATCACCATCCGGCGCTGCCACGACGTTAAACCGCTGCCAGTCCGGATTGAGTGAAAGCAATTCCCGTTGCAGCGCTTTTCTGGTTTGCCGGCGGCCGCAGGCCAGGCAAAGCACGTTGGCCAGCCGCCCATGCAAGTCGATTACGTTGCGGCTACCGGCGAGTTGGTGCAGTCCATCTATGTTTTGGGTAATGAGATGCCGTATTTTTCCTGCGTGCTCAAGACGCGCGAGCGCCACGTGCGCGCGATTTGGCCGCGCGTCGGCAACTCGCTGCCAGCCGATCATGCTGCGGGCCCAATAGCGCTGGCGCGTTGCATGACTGCGGACAAAATCCGGATATTGAATTGGCCGCGAATGTTTCCATTCACCTTCGGCGTCGCGGTAATCGGGAATTCCGGATTCAGTGCTGCACCCGGCACCGGTCAACACGACCAGATGCCGGCTTATATCGATCAGGGAAATCAGCGCTTCGACGCTGTGATCGTTCTCAGGCATGGTGCCATCATCGCCGATTGCCGACGATGACAAAAGGCTATGCGAAAAGACCCGCCAGGTTGAGACCCGATTCTATCGGCGCGCTAATGCGATCGGGAAAAACGACCGAGCCGGAACCCGGTTGCATCCAGTCACAGACTGCGCCAAAAACATGGTCAATGGCCGTCTGGCCCGCTATTTGCGGGGATGGATCATCCAGCCTGGACAGTTCTGACTCGGGGTACATGTCACCGTAGACCCCGCCGTTCACGCCTTCTCCGATGAGTAATACATATGTTCCCTCGCCATGATCGGTACCGGCGTCACCGTTTGAACGAATCTGGCGCCCAAACTCGCCTGCGAGCACAAACACGGTATTAGCCCGTGCATCGGCAGGCAGATTCTGCCACAAGGCGTCCAGCGCCTTGCCGGTGCCAAACAGATCATTAAGCCGGGTCTCTAGCCCGTCGCGCTGACCTTCATGCGTATCAAAGCCAGTGTATTCCAGCGACGCAATGCGCATGTCGAAGATATCGTTGGCGGCGATGCTGTCATGGAGATTGCGTATTTGCTCGCCGAAGTAGCTGTTCTCAAGCGCTGGTTGCACGTCGTTATATAACGCTGCGATCTCAGCCGGGATCGGGACGTTTTGCATCCGCACGTCCAGGGGCTCACCAATTTCCCTAAGCTGCCGCTCCATGTTGGCGAAACGGCGATAGACCGAATCGGATGGCAGCTCATTGCTTGCTACGGCGTAGTAACTGCGCAGAGAGCGCGTTATAACGGGACGCGACCAACGCGGACTGTCGTCAGGCGATGCTTCAAACAGTCGCATGTCGCGGACGTCTTGTGCCGGTATCAGCCATTGACCCGAGCGATTTTCCGGGTCGTCGGGGTGCGGACCATAACAAAACGGTCGCGGGGTTCGAGTCACTGCCACAACATTAGTGTCACAAGCGGCTGCGAGACGGCCGCCCCAGCCGGAGCGCAGACTATTCGCCTGACCAGAGCTGCGATTCCCCTGGTCCATTATCAATTTGCTTTCTGCATGATCTCGCGACGAAGAACCAAAGACATTACTGACAATAGCCACATTGCCGGCGTCCCACATGGATTGTAACCAGCCAGAGTTATTCAAAATCCCAAATTCGTAACCCGCACTGCCGACCGGGTTGTAATCCTGGTTCCAGCGCTGTTCCCATGCATTGGCGTTACCGTCGATACTGTGCGCCGTGTTGTTGGCCTCCCAGTATCGATGGCCAAAACTGAGCGTGTCGGCGTCAAATGCCGGGGCAAACAGGTGACGGAAATCCGGGCCACCGTCCAGCATGATATTGACCAACATCCGGCTATTAATCGGCGCGAAGCCATTGGCCGCCGCAAGATTGCTGATGCCTGGAAGTCCGCCTGCTGAATACAATGCAGTGGTGGCCAGTGTGTTTCTCAGGAAGTCCCTGCGATTCATTCTAACGGCCCTCCTGGGCAAATATGTACGGGGTCCCGACGATGAAATTGATCGCCATGCCCACCTTGAGGTTTGACTTCAATCGATCATCGGCGACCGCAGTGCCCAGATCCATGCGCTGACCAGCCAGATTGTTGACCAGCGTAACCAGAGACGAGTCAGTTAACACATCATTGGTGGTGATGATGCGGTCGACATCGTCAGGATCACTCAAATAGGCCAGATCGCGATCTTCTGCGAGCAGGGAGTAGACTTGTGCCCGTTCGAGCGGACCAAAGTTTTTCAGACCATCGGCCAGAAAATGCTGCCATAGCCACTCGGCCACGTCTTTGACGACGTAGTTGCCGTCTGTGTTGGGTGTAATTCTTGCGGCCCAGTCTTTTTCCCAGTTCTGACCATAGTTAGTGCCATCAGCTTTGCGGAAGTGCCAATTGGTTTCGGTTACCAGGTTGAAATTTTTGCGGAACACCAGATCACTAGCTGCGGCTTCGATACCGGTCTGCGAGCCAAAAACATTGTGAGTCGGGAAGAATACCTGGACGGACTCAGCGGCGTATCTGGGCCAGTAGAGATCCAGATAATGCTCACGATTGCTGCCAGCGACCAGATTGCTGAGCATCACGTGACGATCAATACTGCTGTGATACTTGACTCTACTGGTGTCATGAAAAATGGTTGAGATCGCATAGCCGCGCAGGAAGGTCAGCAAATGTTTTTGGCCCATTGCGGCCCACGCGGCGCGAATGGCGCTGATCTTGGTGCTGTTCAGGTTGTCATCGGCTAGGTCTCGCACGATCATGACCGGCAGGTTGGCGAGACTCTCCGGATGATTGATGGAAATGTCGATCATCTCAGCGATCCGCTCCGCGGCATTGGAGCCGCCTACCATCGTACCGAGGATTTCCAGTTGCCCGGTGGGATGATAGAAAGTACCAAAATCGACAAAGTCTACCAATCCAGTCACGTCGTCACGATGGACTGTCATGTCGGTGAACGCTTTGGCGGTGTTCTTGATGGTTACGGATTCATGGTACTGGGGGTTGTTCACACCGAGAATGCCAAAAAACAACTGATGGTATTCGCGGGCAAAGTCCTCGTTACAGTCGCATATGCCGTTGCGATAGCGATTCGTGTGATGACCGTATTGCAGCGCGATGGCTGCCGATGACGCCGCAATACCCATGACTTCCTGGTAGGGCAGACCCTGCTCGTGTGCAGCCATAATGTCATCGTAATAACGCAGCAGTGGTACTTTAGCGACCGTCGACAGATTAACCGCCAGGTGATAATTGGTCTCCCACAGACCGATCTTCTGGCGAAATGGATTCAGACCTCTCGAAATTGCTGCGCGGGTCCATAAGATTCGCAACAATCCACTGTTGTTTGAAATATCGTAACGCGCGCGATTTTCGGGTGTGACTCCATTCACCGGGTTATTAGACGCCCAGAATTCACCCAGTTCGCGCAGCGTGCCACCGCGTGCGTACAAGCCATCTGTGTCGCCAAACGCGGGCGGCGACAATTTCAGGTTATGCTCGTCAAAGGTGAGCATTTCCGCTATCGCGAATTCTGGCGCCATACTCGCCCATGCTCCGATTTGCCCATCCGACGCCTGACCACCAAACGCAAACGCGTGCAACACTTTTCTGACTGCTGTCTCATCCCAGACTGCGTTGCTTACTTGTGTGAAAAGATTCTTGTGCGCCGGTGGCGGCTCCGGCGGTGGCGGCTCCGATGGTGGTGGCTCCGGCGGAGGTGGCTCCGACGGTGGTGGGTCCGATGGTGGTGGGTCCGACGGTGGTGGGTCTGACGGTGGTGGATCTGACGGTGGTGGATCTGACGGTGGTGGGTCCGATGGTGGTGGGTCGGATATTGGCGGTAAAGGATCACCGATTGGAATCGAACTGTTGCCGTCACCGTCACCACTGCCACAGCCGCCAATTATCAGTAGGGCACTAAGCAGGGCAAACGCTATCGGTCCTCTGTAGTTCGTTGCGTGCATCAAACAATCAACTCCACTAACAAAACGTGCCGGGGCATGGCCAGCAGTTTCGGATGGACATCGCGGTGGTTAGCAGGGGGCTGAACGGTCGGAATCGGTAGCTGACTCCAGTATCACTGTCACTCCCGGTAACCCCGCTGTCATAGGTATCACCCGTAGACCGGTGGCTTTGCGACCTTGCCTTTCAGCAAGTGTGCCCTTATCAGTTCATGTATAACCGGCAAGCCGGTTATTACTCTCCCTCAGTGCCAAATCCCCAAAACCGGATATTGTCTAATGCAATATCTCGGTGCGAAATCAATACTATCCGAGTTGTGAGCGGGCGTTTGTGAGTGTGGTCACAGTCCCGCCACTTTCGTGTTAGAAAAACGGCTGCAGTTTAACAGAACATAAAAAAACCCCCTATCAAAACAGGGGGTTTTTGATAATCCACCTCAATTGAGTCGTATAAGAACCCGAGACGCCTGGATTTCTTGGTTAGTATCAGACCATAGCCCGGATGCGTAAGCACTACGTACCGCTTTGCCTGCGCCGAGTTGATCGGCCAGATCGCGAGTAAACAGGTCGAAATCGGTATGCAGGCGTATTACCCGGCCATCCTTTATTCCATAAAGTCCCGGACGGTCATCGCGTGGCAGTATCGAGGCACCTGGCCGCGTTAACAAATTCGTTAGGATGCCGCCGCGTACGACATGGTGACGCGCACCTATGTCCGGATTCTCCAGATCGATCACGAGACCTTCAGGACCAATCGTCAGGAAGGGCGTGGCCGCGGCCGGATTCCAGCCGATAAAGAGCTGCGAACGTGTGTTGGAAAAGTCGGCAATCGTCGTTGCAACAAAATCGGGCGGCGCCAAACCGAATTCCGTAACGAATCCGGAAACCTTGACCGCGCTGCCGGCATTGAGTCCGGAAGTGTCCAGTACGCCAGTATCGATTTCGTATTCATCCGGGCTGGCATCCTGGCCGGGCATGCCGGTGCCGGCAAAGTTGTATATCCGCACATTCCGACCGGCAATTTCCTGCGCATCCAGATTGAGTAGCTGGTCACTGACATCATTCGCCGTACCGGTAACTAAAGTGCGAAGCATGCGAATCTTGCCGTCCGTTGCATCAAGGAGTAGATCTTCAGGCGTATCGTTCGCGATGCGACCAAAGGCGAAGATGCGTTGTCCGACGGATAAGACGGCGCTGCCACCATCGAAATCCGGATGACCAGCTTTGCGTACGATCGTTTCGGGTCCCACTATTACTTCAACGTCACCACGAAATACAACAGTCCCCTGTTCATGAATAACCGTGGCACCACGGACCACCAGCACGTCATCCACACGCGCCGTAATGACGCCTTTTACGACGTCGGCATCGTGACCCGGTACGCTGCTTCCTGCATATACTTCACGTGCAGTAAAGCGACGTTCTGCAACATTTAACACACCAAATGCAACAGTCGCCGTGCCGGTGGGCTTGTCGGCCAGGATCCTCAGACCTTCCGCACCTGTGTAGCTAATATCGTCTATCTCAAATGCAGTATCGTCAGTTGTATGGACGCGTGCCCGGCCAAAGTCACCTTGCCAGTGCCAAAAGGGGCGTACTGCAACGACATAGTTTGACTCGTCCAGGTTCACCGACACGAGGGGACCACGCAGCCGCATTTCCTTGGTGTCGACTGGATCAATATCAGCGACGAGAAACGGAGCAGCGGTCGCCGTGACAGGTATCGAGCTTAGATCGACTTCATGTGATGCGGCAAGATCGAAGTCGACGATCATAATCGAGGGCAGTCCGGGCGCCACGACCAGCGGCCGATCGTTGGCGAGTTGCAGCTCAAAAGTTTCGACACCGAGTGGCAGTCCATCGGTGTCGACCAGTTGTGCTTCTACGGACTCGCCGTTGAGTTCTACCGAGACTTTGGACGCCGCATAGTCAAGCCTTATCTCAGCAGCAACGTAGACACCAGATGGGACGGTGGCCGCCGTAAGGAACTCGGTCAGTTCGGTGTATTGTGAAAAATCGACGACTGCACTTTGTGGCAGCGTTTCAACTTCAACGCCATCTTGGCGCGTGAGACTCAACGAGTCTACTGTAACTAAATACTGCAGAAAGTCACCGTCGGCATCGGTGAGACCTACGAATACGGTGCCACAATCGATTGTGCATCCGGCGGTGTCCGCCGGTGGGGTGCCGCTATCGGGTGGGGTGTCCGGGGCGTTGCCTGACGATCCGGCACAGCCGGCGAGTGTCAATGTCAGTAGCAGACCGAACAGCCAGCCTTGCGTCTTGTAAGCAGTCATACCTGATCTCCATTCAATCGTGATTCCCATCAGTAAACGGGCGACCGTGGATTGCGTTGACGTCCGCGCAGGCTGTGACGCTGGTCAAGGCACAAAAAAAGCCTAGATATTAGTATATTGGCGAACTTAATCTCGGCCAAGGTTTCGATGTAGGGGCGGCAAAGGGTAATATGTCGCAAAAGGGCCAGGATGGCCGATTAACAGGTGGGAGGCACCCAGTGAGCGATAAGGCGCTTGAAAACAAAAATATGCAGCCGAGTGTCGGGCTCGATTTTGTTTACACCAAGATCGTCGTCGACTTCCAGAACGTTACGCCGTCAACGATCGAGGCAGTAACCGCTGGTGGTCTGGTCTCGTTACGCGAAGCCTTGCAGGTGGATGGGGTCTGCATTGCCCGTTTTGATCCGCAACGGGAAAAGATCGCTGATCTGGGCAGTTGCGTGGCGCCGGCTGCGGGTTGCAATCCTTCCTTTCTGAATGATATCGCGCTCGATGAGCTGCCCTGGTTCATGGCTAATCTGGACCATTTGCGGGTTCTGGAAATTCAGGACACGTGCTATGTCGGCGACGGAATGGAATTGGAAGGCGCGTTGCTACGTAAACACAATATTGGATCCGTGTTAATAATCGGTTTTGAAGTCCGTGGAAAACTCGCTGGTTTTATCATGCTGATGTCCGAAAGCTCACAGACGACGTGGGATGTGCAGCTGCGATTGTTGCTCAAGCTTATTGCCTCGAGTCTGGCCAGCGGCTTGGAGCGGATGTCGTCAGAGCAATTGCTGACCGACGAGCGCATGCGAAACAAACTGGCAATGTTGACCGCGAACGACGGAATGTGGGATTTCGATATTGAGGCCAACACAATTTGGTTCTCGCCACGATGGAAGACCATGCTCGGATACGAGGAATCCGATTTTGAAGATACGATGCCTGACTGGCGGCAGCTGGTGCATCCGGACGATTTGTCCCGTGTGCAATCGATGCTGCGCCAGCACTTGTCGGGCGAAACAGAACTATTTGAAAGCATTCATCGGATGCGTCACCGCAGCGGAGAATGGCGCTGGATGTTAAGCCGCGCAAAGGCGACGCCGGCAGAGGATGGACGGGCCAAACGACTCGTCGGCGTGGAACTGGATATCACAGAGCGAAAGTATTTTGAGGACCAGCTGCACCGTGAGAAAGAGCGGGCGCAGATTACATTGCAGTCAATCGGTGACGGAGTCATTACGACAGATCAGGAAGGGCGGATCGAGTATCTGAATCCCATTGCAGAGGGTCTGACAGGCTGGCAGTTGGAGGATGCTGCCGGCCGCCCGATTAACGACGTATTCCGTGGTTATCACGAAGAAACCTGCGAGCCTCTGGAGAATCCGCTGGCGGTCGCCATGCGCAGCCACAAACCGATCAAGTCCTTACGGCCGACACTACTGATTCGCCGTGACGGCAACGAAATGTATATCGAAAATACCGCCGCGCCAATACGTGATGGTGAGGGAAAAATTACCGGTGGCGTGCTGGTTTTCCACGATGTCAGCGAATCTCGCGAATTGAACCGGCGGCTTAGTTATCACACGAGCCATGATCTACTCACCGGGCTGGTCAATCGTACTGAATTTGAGAACCAGCTCGATCGCGCTCTAAAAAACGCCGAGAGCACTGAAGTCGACTACGCCTTGTGCTACCTCGATCTCGACCAGTTCAAGATGATTAACGATACTTGTGGACATGCTGCCGGCGATACCTTGTTGGGGCAACTCGGGCAGTTGTTAAAGTCAAAGATTCGCTGGCGCGACACGCTGGCGCGATTGGGTGGTGATGAGTTCGCATTATTGCTCGAGAGTTGTGGCCTGGACGAGGCGGTGGAAATTGCCGAAACGCTTCGCGAAACGGTCCAGGCATTCAAGTTTACTTGGGACGACCGCGTATTTCGACTTAGTACCAGTCTTGGAGTTGTACCCCTTTCGCCCACTGAGCATGATGTTGCGGGGCTGTTAACAGCGGCTGACAGCGCCTGTTCGGCGGCAAAAGAATCCGGGCGTAATCGTGTGCACGTTTTCCAGGTCAATGACATTGACCTGATGCGTCGCCGGCGCGAGATGCAGTGGGCCGCCCGAATTAGTAACGCGCTCGAAGAATCACGTTTCGAGTTATTCCGGCAAATTATCCAGCCCTTGAACGCCAGCGACGACGGCGAGCATTATGAGCTCCTGCTTCGGATGCGCGATGAGAAGGGCAAGCTGATATCGCCGGCTGAGTTTATATCGGCTTCCGAACGCTACGGATTAACTCCAAACATCGACCGGTGGGTTATCCGTAATGCCTTTAGTTGGTTGCTTGGCGATGACGAGGAACGAGAACGGTTGGCGGTTTGTTCGATCAATCTGTCTGGCCAGAGTCTGGGCGATGACAAGTTTCTGCCGTTTGTCATCGAGAGATTTGAAAACACCGGCATGGACCCGCGCAAGATTTGTTTCGAAATTACTGAGACCGCCGCTATTGCAAGCTATAGTCAGGCGAACAGGTTTATACACGCGTTACGCGAGCTGGGTTGCCGTTTTGCACTCGACGACTTTGGTACTGGTCTGTCATCGTTCGGTTACCTGAAGCATTTTCCGGTCGACTATCTCAAAATAGATGGTAGTTTCGTGAAGGGAATTCTGCACGATCCGATCGACCGCGAAATGGTACGTTCCATTAACGAGATCGGTCATCTCACCGGCAAAGAGACCATCGCGGAATTTGCCGAGAACGAAGAGATCATCACAATGCTAAAGAGCATGGGTGTCGATTATGCGCAGGGTTATGGGGTCTCCGAACCGCGTCTCATCGTTCGTGCCGCCTAGGGGTACTTGCGAGTCCAGCAAATAGCGCCCTACCGGCCGTTTTTTCAATTTCGCCGGCGGTAACCGATTCGGGCCCTATGATGCAGAGGTCTCCGTGGAAAACTGCAGAGACAGATCGAGTGCTCTCACGTGTTTGGTGAGACTGCCCACAGAAATGTAATCTACACCGGTTTCGGCATAAGCACGTATCGTTTCCAACGAGACATTTCCCGAGGCCTCCAGTTTTGCCGACCGGGCATGCACGCTATTGATTTTGACGGCTTCTTGCATGTCATTTGTGTCGAAATTGTCGAGCATAACCACATCGACTCCTGCATCCAGTGCTTCGGCCAATTGCGACAGCGATTCGATTTCAACTTCGATCGGCACCTGGGCACCCTGATCTGCCGCAGCCGCAACTGCCGCCTTTATAGTGCCTGCGCTTCGAATATGGTTTTCTTTGATTAGAATCGCGTCGTATAGACCCATGCGATGATTGAAGCAGCCACCGCAGCGCACCGCATATTTTTGCGCAATGCGCAGACCTGGCAGAGTCTTTCGCGTGTCGAGCACTTTCGCGCCGGTTCCCGCTATTGCGGCCGCGTAACGGTTTGCTGTGGTGGCCGTTCCCGACAGAGTCTGCAGAAAATTTAGCGCAGCACGCTCCGCGGTCAGTATAGATCTGGCCACCCCGTGGATTTGGCACAAGGTCGTATCGGCGCTGACCCGATCACCATCTTGTGCCAGCCAGTCGATAACCACGCCATCGTCTACCTGTCGAAAGACTTCCGCAAACCACGGGCCACCGCATAACACGCCATCCTCACGGGAAATGACGCGTGCGCGCGCCACGGCATCTGCGCTGACCAAACTCGCTGTCAGATCGCCGTGCCCCAGATCCTCTGACAAGGCTGCCCGGACATTTTTGCGAATTGTGGTATTAAGCTCATCCATGCCGACAGGATTATACGTGTGCGGGCCGCCGCCGATAGCTGCAGTGTTATACTTTTTGTCTCACGGAACGGAGCTTTTGACCCGACGGGTGGTCAAAACTCTGTATTCCAGTACTCGGTCGCGGAGACTATCTATGTCCAATACATTCAGGATAGCTGTAATCGTGCTGACAGCAGCGTTTGCCGGAGGATGCACCGCACTGGTCCTTGGTGGTGCCGCTGCCGGTGGTTATGCTGTTGGGAAAGACGACCGTCAGGTCGGAACGATTATCGACGACGGGACAATCACAGCGTCGGTAAAAACCAAATTAATTCGCAGCAATCATGTCAGTGCAGGAAAAGTAAATGTTGACACACATGATGGTGTGGTGACTCTCAATGGGATAGTAGAATCCTATGTCGCTCGCGAGCAGGCGGAGTTGCTGGCTACTGACACAAAGGGTGTGAAATCGGTTGTTAATAAACTGGAGGTAAAGCCCGAATCGGGCGGTTAAAGGCTATGGAACAACAAATTATCGAAAAGATAAAAACGACGCTGGCAGATCATCCTATCTTGCTGTTCATGAAAGGCACACCGGATTTTCCGATGTGCGGTTTCTCGGCGCAATCGGTTGCCGCGTTGCGCGCGTTGGACGCGAAATTCGAACATGTGAACATACTTGAGGAGCCGGAATTGCGCGAGGCACTCAAGACCTACTCAAGCTGGCCCACCTTTCCGCAGCTCTACATCAATGGTGAGTTGATTGGCGGATGTGATATCACTGTCGAAATGTACAACAACGGTGAACTCAAACAGATCGTTACGCAAGCATCCACATAGGCCCTAGGGTCTGACCCAGGTTTCATAGACCGGCTTGTAACGGTTAACGATGGCGCAGAATAGTTCTGCCGTTTTACCCGCGTCGTACGCTGCGGAATGCGCCTCGTCTGCATCGAACTCCAGTCCAGCCGCGTGCAAGGCGCGTGCCAGAACCGTCTGCCCTAGTGCAACACCAGCTAGTGTTGCGGTATCGAAACTGCTAAACGGATGAAACGGATTGCGTTTGATTCCGCATCGTTCAACGGCAGCGTTTAGAAAGTTCAGGTCAAAAAACGAGTTGTGACCGACCAGAATAGCGCGATTGCACTCCGTCGCCCGCAATTCCCGGCGCACCTCCCGAAAGACCCGCTGCAGGGCGTCTCGTTCTTCTATTGCGGGGCGTAGCGGGTGATCCGGGTCGATGCCAATCACTTCCAGGGATGACGATTCCATATTGGCGCCTTCGAACGGTTTCACGTGATAACGAAAAACCTCAACGGGTTCCAGTTCCTCCCCATCGTTCAATTTTAGTATTACAGCGGCTATTTCCAGCAGAGCATCGGTTGTGGCGTTGAACCCACCCGTTTCTACGTCGATTACAACAGGCAAGTAGCCACGAAAGCGTTTTGCGATGTTGCCATTGTTGGGTTCAGTCATCGCTCAGGTGCCATTTCAGCGTCTTACCCGCTCGCAACGGCACAAGACGGTCACCGGCAAAATCGTAATCCTCAGGTACGGTCCAGCGCTCTTTTTCCAGTGCAATCTTTTCAGTGTTGCGAGGCAGCCCGTAAAAATCTGCACCATTAAATGACGCAAAGGCTTCGAGCTGACCCAGGGCGCCGGCAGCTTCAAACACTTCGGCATAAAATTCCAGCGCCGCATGCGCTGAAAAGATACCGGCACATCCACAGGAGGCTTCTTTTTCATGTCGCGCATGGGGCGCACTGTCGGTTCCGAGAAAATACCTCGGATCGCCACTCGTTGCGGCCTCAACGAGCGCTTTTCGGTCGTTTCGAGATTTAAGCACCGGTACACAATAATGATGTGGTCTGAGACCGCCGGCCAACAGGTCATTGCACGTTAGCAACAGGTGTTGGGGTGTTATGGTGGCCGCGACATTCTCTTCCTGATCGTTAACAAAATGCACCGCCTCAGCGGTTGTAATGTGCTCAAGCACGATTCGTAACTCCGGTAGCAGCTCTCTTAGCGGCACCATGACGCGATCGATAAATGCAGCTTCGCGTTCGAATACGTCAACACGCGCTTCGGGAACTTCGCCATGCACCAGTAACGGCAGATTCTTGGTCGCCATATGCTGGAGAATCGGATAAATCGCTTTCAGCGAGCTGACACCGGCGTCTGAATTCGTCGTCGACCCGGCGGGATACAGTTTGCAGGCCACGACATGCTCACTTGCTGCTGCCTCATCAATGTCTGCCGGTGTGGTCGCGTCGGTCAGGTACAGTGTCATGAGAGGCTGGAAATCTGTGCCGGGTTCCACCGCGGCCAATATACGGTCGCGATATTCCAATGCCATTTCGGCAGTTCTAATTGGCGGGTTGAGGTTTGGCATGACGATGGCCCGCGCGAATTGTCGCGTCGTGTGCCGCAAAACTGCAGCCATCCGCTCACCGTCGCGCAAGTGCAAGTGCCAGTCGTCCGGCCGTGTCATGTCGATACGTGTGTGACTCACTAGCGGTTTGCCAGGCTGTGTTTCAACAGCTCCTGTTCGTGCAACAAGTTCATAGTGAAGCGCACGCCAAAACCCGTTACGTCGGTAGGAATATGAGCCAAACCGCCTTTATGGCGTCCGGAAGACAAATCGATATGGACCCAGGCGCCGGAGCCGGCAAAACGGCTCAAAAAACGTGCTGCCAGAATGTGATCGCCTATGCCATCCAGTGTGCACTGCTTAATATCGGCAATGCTGCTATTGAGTGCGGTATCGAAATCGTCGTCCATTGGGAACGGCCAAACGCGCTCACCACTTTGGTCGCCGGCCTTGATTAAATATGGATTCAGACTCTGCCGGTTGCTAAAGGCACCACTATATCGTTCTGTTACGGCGCCGACACAGGCTCCAGTCAGCGTCGCGTAGTCGATAATGACCGCGGGTTTTTTTTCTGCGGCAAGCGCCAGCGTGTCGGCCAGTGCCATTCGCCCTTCGGCATCAGTGTGAATGATTTCGATAGTTGTTCCATTGGATGCCGTTACGACATCCATGGGCTTATAGGCCCCGGGACCGATCAGGTTTTCAGTAATGGCCAGCCAGCAGTCGACGTTTAGTTTGCTATTCACTCGCGACAATGCCGTCAGGGTCCCCAGTGCGACCGCGCTGCCCTGCATATCGTCATGCATGTTTTGCATATGTTGAGCAGGTTTTAAATTAACACCACCGGTATCGAAACAAATCCCTTTGCCAACCAGTGCAACATCCGGCCGTTTTTTGCTGGCGTCTGGCGGCCGGTAACGCAAGTGCACAATGCCCGCATTGCTATCGCCACCCTGGGCGACTGCCAGAAACGCGCCGGCTTTCAGGCGAGCGAGACGTTTTCGGTCGAGAAAGCTCATTTCCCATCCGTGTTGCTTTGCCAGTGCCGCAATACGCTTTTTGTAACTGGCGGAATCCAGGTCGTTGGGTGGTAACGTGGTTAGCCATCGCGCCAGATGATTTCCTTCGTTTTCGGCACGCAGGCGGCGTAGTTGGGGTTTGCCGTCACCAAAGAGTTGTAGGGCGCGCAATCGAGGCGCGGGCGATGGCTTGCTCTTATGCGACGGCATTTCCGAGACGGCGGCAAGCGCTGCCACGGTTACTGCCTCGGCACTGGCGGTGGCATCGGAGTCATCGAAACCGGTAATCAGGGCGCCCAGTGTCCCCGGGTTGGACTTCATGGCGTGGCCGAGCAGTAGTCTGATCCGGTCCAGTCGTTTGAAGGGCGAGACACCGACAGGCAGCAGACCCAGGCTAATACCTGTTCGTTTGCTATTGTTTAGCCGCGTCTGGGCAGCAGGGATAGCGCTCTTGCTGCCGATTCGCTTTTGCAAGTCCTTCAGTTGTGTGCCGGAAGGCAGTTTTCTCCATTGTGCTGGTGATAAATTCTCCGGCGCCAGAATCAGCAAATGTTCCAGTTTTTGTAGCCTTTGCCGCGTAAGCGCAGCCGCAACACGGGACACCGACAGGCGAGGTGGGCGAGGTAGGAGGTCCGTCATAGTTGCTTTGCCTTGACCGAAAATTCCCGAAGCTCGATTATTACCGTCTCTTGGCCTGGAAACGCTCCGGTAGCGTGCCCGGGGCATCCTAGCAGGACCGAATGCTCGAATACACCTGTGCGGGTTCCGGGCCGCGCTAATATAAGGAACAGTATGTCTACGCATTCCAACCACGATGCTGATCCACTGGAAACCAGTGAGTGGCTCGAATCCATTGAATCGGTAATACGTACCCAGGGCCCTGATCGTGCCCGCTATCTGGTCGACCAGGTCATGGACCACATGCGCCGTGCGGGCGCGGACATGCCCTTTGGCGCCAACACGGCTTATCTCAATACCATCCCCACTGCCCAGATGCCGGCCTACCCGGGAAACGAAGCACTGGAGAAACGTATCTCCGCCTACATCCGGTGGAATGCCATGGCGATGGTACTGCAGGCAAATCGAGAGAGTTCCGAATACGGTGGCCACATTGCGACATACGGATCGGCGGCGACCCTTTACGAAGTTGGCTTCAATCACTTTTGGCGCGGGGCAGGAGGCAAGCATCGCGGCGATATGATCTTTGTCCAGGGTCATTCGTCGCCGGGTGTTTACGCCCGCTCATTCCTGGAAGGGCGCCTCAGCGAGGAACAACTGCGAAAGTTTCGTCGTGAAGTTGACGGTGGTGGTTTGTCGTCCTATCCGCATCCCTGGTTGATGCCGGAATACTGGCAGTTCCCGACCGTATCAATGGGTCTGGGCGCGATGATGGCCATCATGCAGGCGCGTTTCATGCGATATATGGAGCACCGCGAACTAATCGAAGCCTCGGATCGGCACGTCTGGTGTTTTCTCGGGGATGGTGAGATGGACGAGCCCGAATCGCTCGGTGCAATCGATGTACCGGTGCGTGAGAACCTGAGCAATCTCATTTTTGTCATCAACTGCAATTTGCAGCGCCTGGACGGTCCCGTACGTGGTAACGGCAAGATTATTCAAGAGCTGGAAGCAATCTTCCAGGGCGCGGGCTGGAATGTGCTGAAAGTGATCTGGGGGTCGCGCTGGGATGAGCTACTGGAACGCGACACGCAGGGTCTGTTGCAGCGACGCATGGAAGAAGCGGTTGACGGTGAGTACCAGGCATTCAAATCGCGTGACGGTGCCTACGTGCGCGAACATTTTTTCGGCAAGTATCCTGAGCTGGCCGAAATGGTTGCAAATATGAGTGACGACGAGATCTGGCGTCTCAACCGGGGCGGCCATGATTCGCACAAAGTCTACGCGGCCTACGATGCTGCGGTAAAAAATACCGACGGCCCGACTGTAATTTTGGCCAAGACCGTCAAGGGTTTTGGCATGGGCAAGGCGGGCGAGGGCCTGATGACCTCGCACCAGGCGAAGAAACTCGATCTGGACGCACTGCGTAGCTTTCGCGATCGTTTCGACATTCCGGTACCCGATGAGCAGCTTGCCGATGTGCCGTTTTGCCGCTTGCCAGAGGATAGCAACGAGGCCCATTACCTGGCTGAGCGGCGGGCATCGTTGAGTGGCCCCTTGCCGGTGCGTATAGCCGAAGCCCCGCCACTCAAGACGCCGCCACTGGAAACTTTTGCCGCGCAGCTCAAGAGCAGCGGTACGCGCGAAATATCGACGACAATGGCTCTTGTGCGCATCATTACGACTCTGTTGCGTGACAAGGAGATGGGCAAACGTCTCGTACCGATCGTTCCCGACGAGGCGCGAACTTTCGGTATGGAAGGATTATTTCGACAAATCGGTATCTATTCATCTAAGGGGCAGTTGTATACGCCGCAGGATGCGGATCAATTGATGTATTACCGGGAAGACATCAAGGGCCAGATTCTGCAGGAAGGCATCAATGAGGCCGGAGCATTTTGTTCTTGGATCGCGGCCGGCACCTCATATGCCAATCACGGCGTCAATATGATTCCGTTTTACATTTTTTACTCAATGTTCGGATTTCAGCGTATCGGCGACTTTGCCTGGGCGGCAGGTGATATGCAGTCGCGTGGTTTCTTGATTGGCGGCACAGCCGGGCGTACTACGCTCGCCGGTGAAGGTCTGCAGCATCAGGACGGCCACAGCCTGCTAAATGCATCGACCATTCCAAACTGTATTGCTTACGACCCAACCTATTCTTATGAACTGGCGGTCATCGTTCGTGACGGACTCTTGCGGATGTACGAGCAGCAGGAGAATGTGTACTACTACATTGCGTGCATGAATGAGAACTATGTCCAGCCAGCCATGCCAGAGGGCACTGAAGAGGGCATCTTGCGCGGTCTTTATCGTTTCCGTGAGGGCGGCCAGGGTAAAGTACGCGCACAGTTACTGGGGTCCGGTACGATTCTGCGTGAAGTCATCGCCGCCGCCGATCTGCTCGAGGCACATTTTGACGTGCCGGCGGACGTATGGAGCGTCACCAGTTTCAATCGATTGCGGCGTGAAGGATTGTCAAGCGAGCGCTGGAATCGCATGCACCCCGCAGATAAGCCGCGTCGCTGCTGGACTGAAGTTTGTCTGGACGGCGCGGACGGCCCGTTTATTGCGGCAACGGATTACATGAAAATCGTTGCCGATCAAATCCGCCCCTGGGTGCCCGGTTCCTATATCACGCTTGGCACCGACGGCTATGGCCGTAGCGATGGTCGTGAAGCGCTACGGCGGCACTTTGAGGTTGATCGTAACCACATTCTGGTTGCGACCCTAAAGGCGCTTTCTGACGCCGGCAGCATCGGGCCGGATGTTGTTCGCAAGGCGATGCGCAAATACGGAATCGATCCCGATCGGCCCAATCCGGTTGGGTTGTAGGGGCTGCCGTGGCGCTTAAGGAAATCAGGGTACCGGACATCGGTGATTTCACCGATGTAGAAGTGATCGAGGTGATGATCAACGCCGGTGATCAACTAGCGCCGGAAGAATCGATGATTACCCTTGAAACGGACAAGGCAGCGATGGATGTGCCGGCGCCTTTTGCCGGGGCGGTCAAAGAGGTGCGCGTGAAAGTCGGCGATCGAGTGTCACAGGATGATCTGATTGCCGTACTCGATGCTACTGGCGCGGACGACATCGCGGTTGCCATGACGGATGCCGCGTCGTCGGCGCAAACCATTGCTCTGGAAACAGTCGAAGTACCCGACATCGGTGACTTTGACAAAGTGGATGTCATCGAGGTGCATGTATCAACCGGTGATACTGTCGCACTGGAAGATCCGCTGATAACGCTGGAGACTGACAAAGCCGCGATGGACGTGCCGTCGACGGCAAGTGGCCAAATTACAGAAGTATATGTTTCTGTCGGAAACAAAGTATCGCAGGGTGATCGAATACTAACGCTGGATGCGATAGCTGCCGCTCCTACCACAGCACCAGCAACGAAGAAGACCGAGGCTGCCGCGCCTGCACCACCAGCGCGACCGCAACCAAAAGCTCCCGCTGTTACTTTGCCGGCTATCGATGAAGCAACTTTTGCATCCGCCCACGCAGGCCCGTCGATACGGAAATTTGCGCGCGAGCTTGGTGTCGACCTGGGCCGGGTCCGGGGCAGTGGTGAAAAGGGCCGCGTTATTCGTGATGACATCACGGCCTTTGTTAAGTCCGTGATGAGCGGCACGTCGGCTGGCGCTGGCGCAGCGTTGCCACAAGTAGCAAAAGTCGATTTCGCGAAATTCGGGCCGATCGAAGTACGCAAGTTATCGCGTATCCAGAAAATATCGGGGCCGCGCCTGCATGCCAGCTGGATAAATCTGCCACACGTGACACAACACGATCAGGCGGATATCACAGATCTGGAGGCACGCCGCAAGGCGCTCAAGCCGGCTGCTCAAGAAAAGGGTGTCAAACTCACGCCGCTGGCATTTTTTGTGATGGCGTGCGTGCGGGCCTTACATGAATTTCCGGGATTCAATGCATCACTTGATGCTGCCGGTGAAAATCTGGTTTTTAAAAAATATTTTCATATCGGCTTTGCCGCGGATACGCCAAACGGACTGGTGGTACCGGTAATACGCGACGCGGATAAAAAGGACCTGATAGAGGTTGCGGGCGAAGTTGTAGAGATGGCCGGCAAGGCCCGCGAAGGAAAATTGCCGGGTGAGGCCATGCGTGGTGGTTGTTTTACGATTTCGTCTCTGGGCGGCATTGGTGGCACGGCCTTTACGCCAATCATCAACGCACCGGAAGTTGCGATACTGGGCATTTCCAGATCGGCACTGCAACCGGTGTGGCAGGATGGCGAATTTGTGCCACGACTCATGGTGCCTTTGTCGTTGTCATACGACCATCGTGTAATCGATGGTGCCTCGGCCGTGCGGTTTACGACATTCCTCGGCCAGGTCCTGGCCGATCCCGATTCGCTTATTCCTGCAAGCCTCAAATGAGCGCGTCTGTTTCGATCCGCGTGCCGGATATTGGCGACTTCACCAATGTCGACGTCATTGAGGTTCACGTCCGCGCCGGGGACACCGTCGCGGTCGAAGATCCGCTCATTACCCTGGAGACCGACAAGGCCGCGATGGATGTGCCGGCACCGCAGGCGGGCGTAGTGGGTGAAATGGGTCTGGCGGTGGGTGACAAGGTCTCAGAAGGCTCGCTGATCTGTTTGCTTGAGCCCAGCGATGAAGCACCAGCAAAAGAAGCACCGGCTGCAGCGGCGGCTGCGGATTCTCCACCAGCACCCGCAACCGCGACCGGCTCAAGCTACGATGGAAAAGTCGACATAAAAACTCAACTGGTTGCGTTGGGCGCCGGTGTCGGTGGCTACGCGGCAGCGTTCCGTGCCGCTGATCTGGGCATGCAGGTCACGCTGGTCGATCGCTGGCCAACGTTGGGCGGTGTTTGTCTCAATGTCGGCTGTATTCCATCAAAGGCGTTATTGCATGCCGCAAAAGTCATCGAAGAGGCCGCAGCAATCGAAGCACATGGCGTTTCTTTTGGGAAACCTGAAATCGATATCGATAAGCTGCGTGGCTGGAAAGATAAGGTTGTCAGCAAGCTCACCGGCGGTCTGGCCGGTTTGGCCAAAAAACGCAAGGTCCAGGTCGTCCAGGGCGATGCGAAGTTTGTGTCCCCGCATCATCTGGAAATCGAAACGACCGACGGCAAGAAGGTTCTGCAGTTTGAACAATGCGTTATCGGCGCAGGATCGGAACCGGCGCGCCTGCCATTTCAGCCCGACGACGAACGCATTCTGGACTCAACCACCGCGTTGGAGATGAGTGAACTGCCAAAATCGATGCTGATAATTGGCGGTGGCATTATCGGGCTGGAAATGGCGACGGTTTACGCGGCGCTGGGCGTGAAGATTACCGTTGTCGAGTTGACCGATAAGTTGATTCCTGAGTGCGATCAGGATCTCGTGCGTCCTCTGCGAAAACGGATTACGCCACAATATGAGAATATTTTTCTAAGCACGAAAGTGACGGATATGAAGGCGCTGAAGAAAGGCATCGTCGTTTCTTTCGACGGCGCCGATGCGCCAGAGAAGGCAACCTTTGGACGCGTACTGGTTGCGATTGGTCGTCGGGCAAACGGCGATATGATTAATGCCGAGGCTGCAGGAGTCACGGTCGATGAGCAGAACTTTATTCCGGTCGACAAGACCCTGCGCACGAATGTGCCACACATATTTGCGGTCGGTGACATCGTCGGTCAGCCCATGTTGGCACACAAGGGTACGCATCAGGGCAGTGTTGCGGCTGAGGTGGCTGCTGGCCACAAAGCCGCGTTTGATGCCCGCGTAATACCCTCCGTTGCCTATACCGATCCGGAGATTGCCTGGGTGGGTATCACCGAAAACGAGGCCAAGGCATCGGGCATCACATACGGTAAGGGTGCTTTTCCCTGGGCTGCCAGCGGCCGTTCATTGGGGATGGGTCGTGACGAAGGCATGACCAAGCTGTTGTTCGACAAAACGACGGGCCGTGTTATCGGTGCTGGTATTGTGGGTCCACACGCGGGCGATTTGATCGCAGAGTGCGCGCTGGCCATCGAGATGGGTTGTGATGCCGCGGATATTGGATTGACCATTCATCCGCATCCGACGCTTTCCGAGACGGTCATGATGGCCGCCGAAATGTTCGAGGGCACCATCATCGATCTTTACGCCCCAAAAAAGAAATAGGTGTCTCGCACCGAAAGGAACATCGGGTCAAAGCCAATGACCCGCACCATCTGTCTTATGCATGCAAACAAGGCGAGAGGTGTCCTGCGCCCGAGTTTCCGGTACTTTATTTTCAGGCAGCGCGGGTACCGGTTGAGCTAGTCACTTCCGGGTAAAGCTCATCGAGTGGAGTCGACTTACCGTTTTCGCCGACGATACGGCAATGCATGCGACGCAGCCGACGTGGTTGTGGCACGCCGCAGGAATGTGCGATCACGCCAACCTCGTGAATCATGTTTTCAGCATAACGTTGCACCCGCTTTGCCTTGTCTTCCGGTACCAGACCGCTTTGTAGCCGTGGGTCGTGTGTGGTAATGCCGGTAGGGCACGTGTTCTTGTTGCATTGCATGGCCTGAATACAACCCAGCGCGAACATGAATCCGCGGGCGGAAACAATAAAGTCCGCACCGGTGCAAATCGCCCAGGCTACCTGCGCGGGCGTGATTAGTTTGCCGCTGGCGATAACCGGAATACGATCATTCAAGCCCTGCCGGTTAATGATGTCGATGACCATCGGCAGGCTTTCGCGTATCGGCAGACCCATAAAATCGATCAGACTCATGGGCGCGGCACCGGTACCACCATCAGCGCTGTCAACGGTGATGAAATCCGGTGCGCTTGCTATACTACGCCGATGGATTTCTTCGCACATGGTTTCTATCCAGCCATAAGCCCCAATAACGGCCTTGAAACCGACCGGTTTACCGGTGACACGCCGTACCCGGTCGATCATGTCCAGCAGATCTTCGGCGCTGTCGACTTCGACGTGTCGATTCGGGCTGATTGAATCTTCTCCTTCCGGTATGCCGCGAATAGCTGCGATTTCCGCCGTCACTTTTGCCCCGGGCAAAATGCCGCCCTTGCCGGGTTTGGCGCCCTGACTGAGTTTTATCTCAAACATACGCACCTGATCGTGTGCCGCAACTTCACGCAGCTTGTCGTCACTGAGGTTCCCCTGTGCGTCGCGCACACCGTACTTGGCGGTACCGATCTGAAAGACGATGTCACAACCTCCTTCCAGGTGGGCAGGCGCAAGACCGCCTTCACCGGTGTTCATCCAGATGTTTCCCGCCTTCGCACCGTGTGAAAGGGCAGTTGCCGCGGGTTTTGACAGCGCGCCATAGCTCATGGCAGACAGATTAAAAAACGAAGGTGCATCATAGGGTTTGTCGCAATACGGCCCGATGACCATGCTGGCGGGTTCTGCGGCGTCCTTGTCAAGTGTGGGGTAGGGGCAATTGACGAAGATAATCGAACCCACGGGTTTCATGTCGCGGGTCGATCCGAAGGCTACCGTGTTATCGACATTCTTGGCAGCTCTGTAGACCCACGAGCGTTCGGCACGATTAAACGGCATTTCTTCACGGTCAAGGGCAAAGAAATATTGGCGAAAAAATTCGCCCAGGTGCTCAAACCAGTACCGAAAGCGGCCAATGACCGGAAAATTCCGCCGAATCGCGTGCGTTTTCTGAGTCCGGTCGATTATGTAGATTACAATCACCGCCAGCAGACCCGTACCGAGAGCCAAAATAAACAGGCCCGCGAGGACCTGTAAGACTGTCATCAGAAAATCCATTGACTGCATAGTTCGCTCCGTTGTTGGCACACAGTGTCTGCTGGCACCAGATCCTAAGATCCGGCTATTCGCGGGTACCTCGGACCAACAGGTGGTCAAGGCTGACCCGCCCCGCACCTGTGAAAAACAACGCAAGGAGCATGACCAGGTAGGTTGCCGCCCACTCAACCCCGTTGTTCGAGACAATAAAATTGCCATGCTCGGTTAGCCAGTCATAGTTACCGTTATCTTTGAGAATTTCTTTGGCACGCGCCAAACGCTCACCGCCGGCTGCTGCATCTGCGGCCTCGATACCCAGCGTGTACTCGCTGGCAAACGGACTCTTGCCATCGTGTACGGCTTGCCAGCCGTTGTCCCAATGCACGCTTGTGATGGCAACGATCATCGTGACGATCAATGGCACAGTGACCCAGCGCGTCGCTACACCTAGCAACAGAAACGCGCCGCCCAAAAGTTCGGCCGCTGTAGCCAGAAACGCCATCAGGCCAGGCAACGGCAAACCCAGGCCCCAGTCGTCGTTGCCAAAATATGCGACGGTGTTTTTAAAACCGCTGGCTTTATTCATGCCTGCCACCCAGAACACCGGTGCCAGGTACAGGCGCAACGCCAGTGGCCCCAGCCAATCTATTTTTTTCGTCCAGCCAAACAGTGCGTTGTGTAATGTGTTGACGCTCGATGCGATAGACATGATCGTTCCCCGACGAGTAAGTGTGTTAGGACTTGGCGGTGCCGAGCACGACGTCGTGCCGGTGCAGCCGTTCGAGTATGTCGCGACCGGCGTTGACAACGACGGACGCGTCTGTGTGACCAATTTCTTCGGCAATCTGTTCGAGAATCTCGCGACCGGTGCGGCCCTCGTCTCTTTCGATCAACTCGATTAGTCGTGCGGTGACTGCGTTGATTTCGAGAAAGCCAACCTCGTCGTTCTGATTGCGATAGACAACCAGAAAAGTTGCCTCATCATTTGGTTCCGTAGGCTGAAAATCCGGTTTGATCATGTGCACCGGGTAGGTGTAAGCGAGCGACCAGCAAGTCGGTGAGATCACCGGAACGCCGTCTATGGGATCGCCTCGCGGATCGACGTTTTGCAGATCTGGATCGTCCTCCAGAATCGAAACCGCCAGTTCAGCCCATTCGTAATGCGCAAGTTCCAGCATGAAAGCCGGCTCGTCCTCCGCCAGCTCATGTTCTTCCTGTAAATAGCTGATGAACTCTTGAGGTATTTCCAGGAAAAGTGGCGTATGTGATTGATGTCTAGAGAAATACCTTCTTAGCAGACGATGCCATTGCGGGTCGGGCAGGACCTTGCGCAGGATCGGAAAAGTACCCGCCAGCAGACTTTGCACGTTGTTGTAAAACAACTCGCGATAGATCGCCAGTCGGCGATTTTCAATCCCCTCGGGCGCGTCAACATGGTCGGGGTCGCGGATGTGCGCCGCAAATTCGTACTGCAATTGTTGAAACGTACGTTTATCCGACATCGACAGGATTTTCCTTTGCGGCATCAGCTGGCTTTGCGCTCGCGCTGTGTTTTTCCTGCAGGCTATGAATCATGTCGACTTCTTTGAGCAGCTCCGGCAGTGGCGGAATATTGAAGTCGCGTTCGAGCAGCGTTGGAACCACGCCAAATTCTTCGTATGCCAGCTCCAGTAACGACCAGACCGGGTCGATAATGTCAGCCCCGTGTGTGTCGACCCGCAGGTCCTCTGCTTCGACGTAATGCCCGGCGACGTGGAAGTACATGACCCGATCGCCAGGCAAAGCCTTGAGAAACGTCTCAGCATCATATTGATGGTTAATGCTGTTGACATAGATATTGTTTACGTCCAGCAACAGGTCGCAATCGGCTGCCTCGAGGACTGCGTTGAGAAAATCAATCTCCTCGATCTCTTTGCCGGGTGCGGCGTAGTAAGACACGTTTTCGACCGCCATGCGTCTTTCCAGTATTTCCTGTGTGCGGGCGATCCGGTCAGCGACGTAGGTCACTGCTTCTTCGGTAAAAGGGATCGGCATCAAATCGTACAAGTGACCGTCGTCCGTGCAGTAGCTTAGGTGCTCGCTATAAGCACGAATCTCGTGATCGTCCAGAAAGCCCTTTAGCTTAAGCAGATAATCTTCGTCCAGCGGGGCAGGGCCGCCCAGCGACAGCGACAGACCATGCGCAAGAAACGGAAAACGCTCGGTGAAGTAGCGAAACTTTCGACCCAGGGCACCACCCACACCGATCCAGTTTTCCGGCGCGACTTCCATGAAGTCCACTTGCGACGGGGGATCTTCTCGCAGCGACGTCAGCATGGTGCGTCGCAGGCCAATACCAGCACCGCGGACCGGATATGTTCTTTCAGTCATTAGGACTCCATCGGCGCAGTCAGAGGCCGCAAGGTATTAGACCGGCCGTGCGCGCATTCTATTACATCTCACCCAGACGTCGCACGGCTTCCAGATAGGCCTGCTCGTCTGGGGGTGTGCTACTACGCTGCGCCTGCAGCAATGTCTCAGCCAGGCAGTCCAGCATTCTGTGCTCAGCCTTGTGGGCGTCCTCACGTAAAACGAGCTGGCGCCAGGCGGCAGCAATCCCGACAGGCCTGTCTATGCTCACCTGCTCGCGAATCGTAATATGCATGCCCATGTGCAAAAAGGGATTGGTTTCGCCGCGTTCAACGGTATAGTCGCCGGTGATTTCACCGAGACGCAATACCGCGTGGTATTCCGGATGCTCCTGAATGACATCGGCAATGATCTGCTCCATCGGTGAGAGCATTTCCCCGCTACTGACTTTGTGGAATGTATCCACAAACACCTGTCGCACATTGTCGCGATCACCGTACAACATGTGGGCAGTATGCCTCAGCGTGGTGAGGCGAACACGAAATCGTGTCAGCTCGTGGTTTTTTGCTTGTATTCGCAGAGATCGGCGATAAGGCAGTCGGGACATTCCGGTTTGCGCGCTTTGCAGACGTAGCGGCCGTGCAGAATAAGCCAGTGATGGCAATGCTGCCGGAATTCTTCTGGTACGAGTCGCAAAAGGCGTTTTTCAACCTCCAGCGGTGTTTTTCCCGTTGCAAGACCGGTGCGGTTCGAAACGCGAAAAATGTGAGTATCGACGGCGATTGTTGGCTGGCCGAAAGCGGTGTTGAGAATCACGTTAGCTGTCTTGCGACCTACGCCAGGCAGTGCTTCCAGATCCTTGCGATTGTCGGGCACCTGGCCATCGTGTGCTTTGAGTAGAATCTTGCAGGTTGCAATGATGTTCTTCGCTTTCGTGTTGTACAGACCGATGGTCTTGATGTATTTCTTAAGTCCAGTCAGTCTGAGCTGGATAATTTTTTTGGGCGTATTGGCCACCTTGTAAAGCTTCTTAGTCGCCTGGTTGACGCTGACGTCGGTGGCTTGTGCCGAGAGTATGACCGCAATCAGCAGCTCGAAGGGCGTGGCATAGCCGAGCTCCGTCGTCGGTTCCGGGTCGGCTTTTTGCAGACGCGAGAAGATTCTGGTCCGGACCTGGCGGTTCACCTAGCCGGCCGTCTCAGCTTTCATAATGGCTGGATATTTATCAGTGCTACGATGCGCGGCCATTACATTGCGCAGCGCGATAAGCAGACCCATTGCGAAAAAAGCGCCTGGCGGCAAAGTGGCGATCAGGAAACCGCCATCGAACACTGTGATGCTCGTATTCTGGCCGTTCGGACCGAACAACATTTCTGCCTGCGCCAATAACGTGCCCTGGCCGACCAGCTCGCGTGCAGCGCCGAGGGTAATCAATACCAGTGTGAAGCCAAGACCGGTCATCAAGCCGTCGATGGCTGCACGCAGGGGGTCATGCCTGGAGGCGAAGACCTCAGCGCGGGCGACGATTGCGCAGTTTGTCACGATAAGTGGGACAAAAATGCCCAGGCTGCGATGCAGATCAAAAAATCGGGCGTGCATGAACAAATCCACGACCGTAACCAAGGCAGCGATTATCAGCACAAAAACAATTATGCGTGTTTCGGGTCGCAGCAGTGGGCGTGCCAGCGATACAGCGGTGTTCGATAGAAACAACACTATCGTGGTTGCCACGCCCAGGCCAATCCCATTGACTAGAGTTGTAGTAACAGCGAGCAATGGGCACAGGCCAAGGAATTGAACCAGTCCGGTATTGTTGCGCCACAAGGCGTCGCGGCTGATATCCAGGAAGTCAGGACTCATTGCTGTTGCTTACTCCGCGAAGAGCAGTTCGCGATTGGCTTCGAAGTATAGCAGAGCATCGTGTATGGCCTTGACGATTGCTCGCGGCGTAATAGTTGCGCCCGAGATCTGGTCGAACTCGCCGCCGTCTTTGCGTACAAACCAGTTTGCGGGTAGTGGGTCGGCCAAGGAACGCCGGTCAAATACCGTAATCCAATTCGATTTTTCGATTTCAATCTGGTCACCCAAACCGGCGGTTTCGCGATGCATGCTGACCCGGACGCCGGCCAGCGTTCCGTCTGCATAGACGCCAACCAGCAAATGTATGGCACCGCTGAAGCCTTTAGGCGCCACTGCAGTCAGAATTGCTGCGACCGGGGCGCCGTCATTGCGGGCGCGATAAACTGTTACCGGGTCATCGCTGCCCAACAGTTCACGGTCGCGAATGCTGATGATGTCGTCAAACAGGTTGTTGTCGTATCGTGCCGGAGGCACGATTTCGTTCAGTGCGCGAAGCCGGTAACTCCGTTCATTGACTGCAATCTGGGTTGCTGTCTTGCTCCATACCCAGGTGCTCATTCCGCCTGCAACTACGCCAATGATCACCAAACCCAACGATGCCAGTAATGGGCCGCGATTAGTCATCGCGCGTTCCATAGGCCGTTGGAATAGTAAAGTAGTCGATCGCAGGCACGGTCATGTTCATTAGCAGGACAGCGAAAGCAATTCCGTCCGGGTAGGCGCCCCAGGTTCGTATAATGTAGGCTAGGGCGCCAATGCCAAAACCGTAAATCAGTCGCCCGCGCGTGCTGGTCGCTGCCGATACTGGATCAGTAGCGATGAAGAAGGCACCGAGCATGGCCGCGCCGGTGGTCAAGTGAAATATCGGTGACGGGTAGCGATCGACATCAACAAAATAGAACACGGTGGCTAACAGGCCTATCCCAAATACCACCGCAACCGGTATGTGCCAGCGTATAACACCGCGAAAAAGCAGGTAGAGGCCACCCAGTGCAACAGTAAGATTGATCCACAACCAGGCGCCGATGCTCATCATCGGTTCTGAGCTGATCTCGCTCATCGTCATGGCTTTGCTCAGGTCGCTTTGCACTCGACTCAACGGCGTCGCAGACGACAACGCATCCCAGGCGTCCGGCGGCGCAGCAGCCAAGATCGCAACCAGCGTCTGGCCCAGACCCAGACCATCGCCCATGCCCCGCGGGGCGATCCACAAGTCTGCCATTGCAGTCGGGAATGCAATGAGTACCAGGACGTAGCCGGCCATAGCCGGATTAAATAGATTAAAGCCAAGACCGCCGTAGAGATGTTTGGCAAATACGACGGCAAACAAAGTAGCAATAGCCGTGACGTACCACGGCGTTAGCGGCGGTAGCGAGAAGGCCAGGAGTATGGCAGTAACGATTGCGCTGTAGTCGCCAAGATACAAGGACAGGTTCTTGCCACGTAGACGCAGTATGAGCGCCTCGCTGGCAAGCGCCACTGCTGCCGCGATCACAGTGTTAATGACTATGCCGAAGCCGAAGTACCAGACGTAAACCAGTATGGCCGGGAACATCGCGATTAACACATCGCGCATGATTTCCGGAACCGGTTTCGAGCCGAAAGTATGTGGAGCAGGCTCGACCTGAAATTTCATCGTGTGTCGGTACTGTCCTGATTCCGCGACGCGCGCTCTTTGGCTTTCACGCGTTCCATCACTTCGTCGATGACCTGCCGTCGTTTGTGGATATCTAGTGCAGCTGCAGCCTGCCGCTTTTTCTCGGCCAGTTGTTCAGCACGCTCGTTTGCATCCAGCGTCTGCCGTTTGTCTCTGTTCTCAAATCGGTGCTTCGCCAATTGGGCCCGTTCTCGATCGGCGTCACGTACGGTGATCTCGGCTTTGGCATAACGAAAATGCTGTGCGAGACGTATATTGCTGGGGCAAACATAGTCACAACAGCCGCATTCGATGCAATCGAATATGTTGAAACGTTCAAGTCTCTCATGATCGTGGGAGCCGGCGTACCAGTACAGTTGCTGTGGCAGAAGTTTGGAAGGACAGACGCGGGCACACTCACCGCAACGTATGCATGGCCGGATATCTGTTGCCGGCCGCGACTCGGCCGCAGTCATCACAAGTACGGAATTACATGCTTTGACAACCGGTATGTTGTCGTGACCAACCGCAAAACCCATCATCGCGCCGCCAATGACCAGGCGTTCAGCGTCTTCCTTATAGCCGCCACAGACTTCAATGAGCGTGCTTAAGGGCGTACCCAACCGGGACACCACATTGGCCGGCTCCCTGACGCCTTGCCCGGTCACCGTGACGGTACGTTCGGTAAGTGCTCTGCCGTCAATAATGGCTGTCTTAACCGCAGCAGCAGTGGCTACATTGACACACACAAAACCAATATCCAGAGGCAAACCGTTGCTCGGTACCTCGTGGCCACTGAGCGCCTGTATGAGTTGGCGTTCAGAGCCTTCTGGATAGATGGCTGGCACACGGACTACTTCGAAACGGTCGTCATCAAACTCGCTAACTGCTGTGCGCAAGGCCTGCTCGCATTGGGGTTTGTCTTCTTCGATTCCGATGACGCAGCGATTGACCTGCAGGACATGCAGAATGATGCGGGCGCCCGCGATAATATCGTTTGGCCGCCAGTGCATCAGCGTTTCGTCGCAACTTATTTCCGGATCGCATTCGGCACCGTTGAGAATCAATGTATGCATATGGACGTCGGCACGAGCAGTCAGTTTTGTTGATGTTGGAAATACGGCGCCGCCCAAACCGGCAATGCCGGCATCGCGCACACGTTGTCTTACTCTCACCGGATCTTCGGTGTGGTAGGCGCCAATGACCGGGTCGGGTTCGCACCAGCGATCCTCCTGGTCGGGTCTGAGCACGATGCATGGAGCGTTGAGCCCTGAAGGGTGGGGGACCGTGCGATCTTCTATTGCAACGACTGTCCCGGACGTCGACGCGTGGACCGCAGCACTGATGAAACCGTCCGGGTCCGCGATACGCTCGCCACGCAATACCGCTTGTCCGACACGAACAGACGGAATTGCCGGTAAGCCGGCATGTTGCGAAAGTGGCAATACAATTTCGTCTGCCAGCGGAGCCTCGCGCAATGGTTGACCGGCAAGAGCGTGCTTGTCGGTGGGCAGACGAAGGCCACCATAGAAGCCAGACGGTTTTTTTGTCGGTGTTAGTTCGTCATCGACCTGACCCGGTATCTCTTCGGCTGTCCGTTTGTCCATCGAATCAGGTTCCCGCGCGCGCCTGTGGCTCACGAATTGGTTTCGAGACTGTCCACGCGCTGATACCGGTGACGGCGGGAATCATGTCGATACAATCCACCGGGCATGCCGGTGGGCATAAGTCACAGCCTGTGCATTCGTCCGAGATGACGGTATGCATGAGCTTTGGGGCGCCGAGAATCGCATCCACGGGACAAACCTGAATGCATTTCTTGCAGCCGATGCAGATGTCTTCATCAATGACAGCAATATCACGCGGTCTCTCGACACCAAAGGCCTCATCAAGTGGCTTGATTTGTGTGCCTAACAGCAAAGCCAACTCGCGAATGACGACCTCACCGCCCGGCGGGCATTGATTGATATCAGCTTCGCCGCGCGCGATCGCCTGGGCATAAGGCCGACAGCCAGCGTAGCCGCACTGTCCGCACTGTGTTTGCGGTAATGCATTATCGATCGCATCGATCATCGTTGTGCCTTTGGCTCTGAACATCGGTATCGACGCGAACAGCAGAACAGAGATCAGCAATGTCAGGCTAGCAAGCAGAATGAGTGCGGCTGCCATCTCAAGTCTTTATCAAGCCTGCAAAGCCCATGAACGCGAGTGACATCAGACCGGCGGTAATCATCGCAATGGCCGCGCCACGAAATGGTACTGGTACATCGGCTACGGCAACGCGTTCGCGCATCGCGCCAAAGAGCACGAGCACAAGCGAAAAACCGACAGCACCGCCGAATCCGTACATCAAGGATTCTAGAAAACTGTGCGCCTGCTGGACGTTCAACAGCGCGACGCCGAGCACGGCGCAGTTGCTGGCAATTAACGGCAGGAAAATGCCCAGCAGCTGATGCAGCAGCGGACTGATTCTCAATACCATTGATTCGGTAAACTTCGCGACCGTCGCTATGACCAAAATGAAGGTGATGATCTTGAGATAAACGAGATCAAATGGTTGTAGCAAATAATGATTAATCAAATAGGTCAGCGCCGATGACAATGTGAGCACAAAGGTTGTGGCAAGCGACATGCCAATCGCTGTTTCCAGTTTCCCCGAAACGCCGAGGAAGGGGCACAGTCCCAGAAATTTAGTCAGCACCAGGTTATTGATCAGTACGGTGCCGATCAATATCAGGAGCAGCTCACTCATCGGACACGCATGCCCGGTTTGGCTCCAGTGTCGGGGCTGATCAGAAAAATATCTTCGCCACCCGGTCCTGCGGCCAGAACCATGCCCTCGGATATGCCAAAACGCATCTTCCGTGGCTTGAGATTTGCCACCACCACCGTAAGCCGGTCCTGCAAGTCCTCAGGCTGGTAGGCCGAGCGTATGCCGGCGAACACTGAACGCTTTTCGTCACCCAGATCCAGTTGCAGCTCCAGTAACTTGTCCGCGCCCTCTACTGCTTGAGCCTTTACAATCCTGGCGACACGCAGTTCTACGTTCAGGAACTGATCGATATCGATCTCATTTTTTACACTTCGTTGTTCCGGTTTGGATTCAGACGGAGTAAGTAGCATGGCTTCGACCTTCTTGATATCAATACGTTGGATCAGTGGTTTGAACCGCTGCAACGATGTTGCGAGCAGTGGAGCCGAAACGTCATCCCAGTTCAGTGGGGGGCTGTTGAAAAAGTCTTCGCTGGCACTGGCGATGCCTGGCAGTACCGGTTTTAGATAAATTATTAGTGCGCGATAAAAATTGAGACCTTGTGTGCACACGCCATGCACTTCTGCATGTCGCGCCGGATCTTTGATGGCCTGCCACGGTTTGTGCTCATCAATGTAACGATTTGCCTGATCTGCCAACGCCATGATCTCTCGCATTGCACGAGAGTATTCACGGGACTCATACAACTCGGCCAGGCGATCACCGGCATCGGCAAATAGCTGATATAGATCCGGTTCAGGTAATTTCGGAGCAAGTTTCCCGTCAAACTGCTTGCTAATAAATCCGGCGCAGCGGCTGGCGATATTGACCAGCTTGCCGACAACATCAGAGTTAACGCGTTGGACGAAATCCTCAATATTCATATCGATGTCATCGATACCGGGCCCCAGTTTAGCGGCGTAGTAGTAACGCAAATACTCGGGTGAAAGATTGTCCAGGTATTGTCTGGCCGTGATAAATGTGCGCCGACGTTTGGACATTTTCTGGCCGTTGATCGTCAGAAAGCCGTGAGCAAAGACCGACGTCGGAACACGAAAGCCCGCGCCGTGCAACACGGCCGGCCAAAACAGGCAGTGGAAATACACGATGTCCTTACCGATAAAGTGATAGACCTCGGCGTCACTATCGGGCTTCCAGTAGGTATCAAAATCGAGACCATCGGTACGGTCGCACAGGTTCTTGAAGCTGGCCATGTAGCCGACAGGTGCGTCCAGCCAGACATAAAAGTAGTGTTTTGGCAGCCCCGGCACTTCGAAACCGAAATACGGTGCATCGCGGGAGATATCCCAGTCCCGCAAACCACTGTCAAACCACTCGTCCAATTTGCGGGCAATGCCTTCCTGTAAGCGACCGACCCACCCACGCAACATGGTTTCGAAACTGGCGAGTCGAAAAAACAGATGCTCCGACTTGCGTTCGACCGGTTTTGTACCGGAGATGACCGATATGGCGTCTTTCAGATCGGCCGGGTTGTACGTCGAGCCACAGACCTCACAACTATCGCCGTACTGGTCGGCAGCGCCACAGTCCGGATTCGGGCAGGTGCCACGCACGTAACGATCCGGCAAAAACATGCCTTCCTTCTCGTCGTAAGCTTGCACGATACTTTTTCGGTCGATATGACCGTTTTTATCGAGCATCCTATAGATGTGCTCCACAAGCTCGCGATTCTCGTCGGAATGTGTGCTGTGGTAATTGTCAAAGCTGATGTTGAAGTCGTCGAAGTCACGCCGGTGTTCGGCATAGAACCGGGCGATCAGCTCTTCTGGCGTGATTCCCTCATCGCGCGCCGCCAGCATGATAGGTGTGCCGTGGGCGTCGTCCGCGCAAACAGATATGCACTGATGCCCGCGTAGTCGCTGGAAACGCACCCAGATGTCACTCTGGATATGTTCGACCATATGCCCAATATGCAACGACCCATTGGCGTAGGGCAGGGCTGTGCTGACTAGGATTTTGCGGCTTTTTTCCATCAGATCACACAACTAACCGCATGATGCGGCGCAGCGATTATGCCATGCTGCGCTGCCTTGTGCTGACAGATCAGGCCGCGGCGGTCGGCGCGTAGTCTTTGAAGTTTTGCTTGTCGAAAGCCTTCTCGTAAGCCACTTCGCCGGTGATGATGCGCTTCTGCACCAGGCGCTTTAGTGCCCCATCCATAGTTTGCATGCCCGATTGGGCACCGGCCTGCATCGCCGAGCCCAACTGGTCCATTTTGCCCTGTCGGATCAGATTAGCGACCCCGGAATTATTCACGAGTATCTCCAGTGCGGCCACGCGTCCCTTGCCGTCCTTACGGCGTATTAGCTGCTGCGAGATCACGCCGCGTATCGACGTTGAGAGCATCGAGCGGATATGCGCCTGCTTGTCTGCCGGGAAAGTATTGACGATGCGGTCGACCGTCGGCGGCGCACCATTGGTGTGTAGTGTGCCCATCACCAGGATTCCGGTTTCTGCGGCCGTGACGGCAATGCTCATGGTCTCCAGATCGCGCATCTCGCCGACCAGAACCACATCAGGGTCTTCGCGAAGCGCGGAATGAAGTGCAGCGGCAAAACTGGGTGTATGCACTCCGACTTCCCGTTGACTGATCAGGCATTGTTTACGCTCGTGCGTGAACTCGATCGGGTCCTCGATCGTAATAATATGACCCTTCTGGTTCGCGTTAATGTGGTCGATCATCGCCGCGAGCGTGGTCGATTTGCCGGAGCCTGTTTTTCCGGTAACCAGAATCAGGCCCTGCGGGTGCTTGCATAGATCGCGAGCGACCCGTGGCATGTTTAATTGTTCGAGTGTGAGCGCTGTCTCGGGAATGGCGCGGAACACTGCACCCAGACCATTAAGTTGCCGCAACACGTTTACCCTGAAACGCCCCTTGCCAGCTAACTCGTAAGCGAAGTCCGCACCGTCTTTATCTTCCAACTCCTGGCGTGCCTTCGGCGTAATTATGGATTCAATCGATTGTCTGACTTTTTCCGCGTCGAGTTTTATGTTGGCTAACGGTAGCAACTCACCGTACTGACGTACTCGCGGCGGATCGCCGGCCATGTAATGCAGGTCCGACGCGTCCCGTTCCAGTGTCATGCTCAGAAAATCAGAAATCGTGGCCATGTCTTACTCTGCGTCAGATGTGGTTTGCTCAGCCATGGGTGCTGCCAGATCGCTGTCTGTAACAAATCGCCGGAATGGTTGCTTGTCCGCGGCATAGGCATACGCGTCGTTCGGGTCTATTTCTTTGCGCTGCACGGCTTCGAGCAATGCCTGATCGAGTTGTTGCATGCCGAGGTGACGACCGGTCTGTAACTGTGACGGGATCTGATGAGTTTGATCGGTAGAGATGAGTTTTCCGATCGCACGCGTCATGACCATTATTTCCAAAATGGCTTTTCTGTCCCGCCGATCAGCAGTTCTGCACAAGACCTGAGAGATTACGGCATTAAGATTAGTCGAAAGAAAACTCTTTGTTTGTTCTCGCAGATCGCTGGGTAAAGCATCTATGATGCGATCGATACTTTTTACTGCACCGGTGGTGTGCAGGGTACCCAGGACCAGATGACCTGTCTCAGCGGCAGTCAGAGCCATCGAGATGGTTTCTGCGTCACGCATTTCGCCGACCAGTATCACGTCCGGATCTTCACGCAGGGCCGCTCTCAATCCATCGGCAAAACTAGTCAGGTGAGTGCCCAATTCACGTTGTACAACTTGTGATTTTTTGCTCGGATGTACGAATTCGATAGGATCTTCCAGGCTAATGATGTTTAGCGCACGGGTCGTGTTGATGTGATCCATCATCGATGCCAGCGTCGTCGATTTACCGGTACCGGTAGCCCCCGTGACCAGGATCATTCCCTGATGATAGTCAGTGAGGTCACGAACGACCGATGGCAACCCCAGCTTGTCCATGTTGGGAATCTCGTTGGGAATATTGCGAAAAGTTGCACCGACACCGGTGGTTTTGCGATAGAGATTGACCCGAAATCTGGCGCCGTCGTCAGTAACGTAAGAGAAATCGATGTCGCGACCCTCGGCAAAGGTTTTTTGCTGATTTTGAGTCAGAATTTCCGTGACATAGCTTTCCAGCTCTGTTCCTGACAGATCGCGGAACTTAATGGGCAATAGGTCGCCGCTCATGCGCAGCATTGGCGGGATTCCGACAGCAAGGTGAACGTCGGAGCAACCTTGAGCCAGACCGAGTTTTAGAAAGGAGTCAATCCGCGCCAAGGTGTTTCTCCACCAGAGCTTCCAGTTCGTCGCGTAGTTCTTCCATGGAATGATAGCGTTGCATCTTGTCCACGGCCATTGTTTTGGTGGCCAGGGCCGCGACATCGGCAGGTATATTCGGGTTTGCTTCCGCAATCGGTTTGGCATTTCCCTGTACATGTTGATACATCACCGCCATGTGATCGCCGTCGGTATACGGCGGCAAACCGGTGAGTAGCTCGTACAGAATGACGCCCAGGCTGTAAATATCAGCGCGTTGATCGACTTTCTTGCCAAGAATTTGCTCGGGCGCCATGTATTTTGGCGAGCCGATTACGTAACCGGTTTTTGTCAATCCAGCATCGCCGCCGCCATGTGCCGCGGCAACACCGAAGTCAACGACCTTTACGACTTGCTCCTCGTTGACCAGAACGTTTGCCGGTTTTAGATCACGGTGCACGATGCCGACCTGGTGTGCAACCGACATGCCATTGGCGATATCAGCAGTGATTTGCAATGCGCGTCCAAGTTCCAGCGGTTTTCTTGCGTTCATTTCCGCGCTCAGCGCATGCGAAGGGAAATACTCCATAGATATGGCATATAAGCCCGAAAGATGGACGAAATCGTAAATACGAATCACATTACGATGGGTAATCTTGCGGGAAAAGCGCAGTTCGTGGACAAACCGCTGCAGCATTTCTTCGTCGTCGGCAATGGCCTTGTTGAGGAACTTGAGAATCAGGCGTTCGCCAACAACAGTATCTTCCACCAGGATGACAGTGCCAAAGGCGCCCTTGCCGATTTGCTGGATGTACTGGTACCGGCCCTCAATCAGATCTCCGGCTTGCAGCGAATTCAAATCAACGCCCACGGCTTGTTTTGCTGCGGCAATCGCTGCGTCGGCATCGACCAGCATGGTATGTGCCGGTTCCGCCATCTGCGCGGCCTTGAGATTTTCTGCGACTGCTGTGGCCGAAAAGCGTGCGTCAAGTTCTTCGCAGCCCCGTTGGGCGGCCGTCGCGACGTGGCCATCGGGATCAACGGTCATGCCGTGGACCTTTCCTATCACGCTTTCGGCACGTTTCTCGTCGGCTAATCGCACCATCGCCCGTATTGCCTCGATGCGGATATCGCGATCCGGTTTTCCGAGCATGACTGCGATCGCATCGAGTGCCGTGTGATCACCCAATACGGCCAGACCACGCAACGCCACGGGGATCGATTTTTCATTTTCATTAAGCATACGCATCAGGGCCGGAACGGCTTTTTTATCGCCCATCTCGGCCAGCGCATCCACCGCGCGCTCACGCACCCACCAGTCTTCATCGCGGGTGGCTTCGATCAGGAATTTGGCGGCACGCTCATCTTTTGTCGCGTTGAGAATTTCGATGGCTGCGCGTCGGATGTCCTCATCCGGATCCTTGATCAATTGAAGCACTGCATCGACCACGCGTGGCCCACCGATTTTTGACAACGCGTCGGTCACGCGTGTCCGCACCCACCAATCGTCATCTCTTAGTGCGTCGAGCAGAATTTTTACCGAGTTGCTGTCACCAACTTCATTTAGCACCTCAACTGCGGAGCGGCGTGAATATTCGTTTTCGCTTTTTAGCGCGCCGATCAGATGTTGCACCGTGTCGGGGTGGTTGATTCGAATCAGGACTTCCACGGCTTTGTTCTGCACTTCAATCTCGGGGTCTTCCAGTAGCTTTCCGAGAAGTGATAAATCGAGGCCTTCAGCCATCTTTGACAAAGCCGACAGCGCCGCTTGGCGTACCAGCTTGCTGCGATCGGTAAGCTGTTGTTGCAGGGCATTCTGAACATCCGGGCGGCGAAATCGGGCGAGGATCTGAATAATGTGTACCCGCATCATCGCGTCTTTGCCACTGAGTCGGCCCACAAGGTCCGGCACCATGGCATCGTTCGCCATTTCGCCGACGAGTTTCATACAGGCTTCTTTTTCGGTGGCGCCCAGTTCATAGGCGTGGCGTAACAGGACGCGCGCGTCCAGCTTATCCTTATGAGCGCCTAGCACCTGCATCAGAGTGGCTTTGGGAATTTCCGGGTCCTCCAACAAATCCAGCAGTTTGTTGGGATCGTAGGTGCTCCGACCGGCGAGTGCCCAGGCTACGCCGGAAACAACCCGCTGGCTATCGTTCTTCAGTCCCTCGACATATTGCGGAAGCGTTTTGGCGTCCAACAGCTGCGACAGGATCTCTACAAAAGTTAGCGTCTGAGTTTTGTCGGAGTGACCCAACGCATCTATAACATGGGACACTGCTGACGGCCCGAGCGCGATGATCTTGCCAGACACGTCTGTGATTTCATCAGACTGATCGTGATGCCGGACAGCGATGAGCTGCTTGACCAGTTTGTCGGCTTTCATGCCGCTAAAAAACTTCATCGCGGGGCGATCCTGGCATCTCCAATGTGCTTAGCTGCCTGTGCGCAGCGCCTGATCTCTGAACACCGCAGCCCTATCGGGGCAGCGTGGTCGCGAGTTTCAGCGAACCGTATTCTACATAGTAACGCAAGCGACTGTAGACGCTATTGTCTGACCGGCCGGGTGCTCAGATTGACAACAGCGCTCTGTAAGTCTCCAATCCGAGGACAATCCCGTTCCAGAGGCACCTGTGGGCACAACTCGCAAGCAAATAGAGGCCGCGCTAAGCGATCTCGTCGATCCCTATCTGGGCACCGATCTGGTGACAGGTGGCGTCATCGAGGACCTGCAGATTGACGGTCCGGTGGTCACGCTGCGCATCAAGCTCGGTTTTGCCGCGGACCGCTATCATCCCGCGCTCGTTGATGGCGTGAAAAGCCGACTGGAAACGTTACCTGATGTGAACGAAGTGTGCGTGGAGATCAAAACTGAAATTGTGTCGCATGCGGTACAGGGACAGCTAAAGCCTTTGCCCGGTGTAGGTAATATTATCGCGGTCGCTTCCGCCAAAGGCGGAGTCGGTAAATCCACGACGGCAGTCAACATTGCGTTGGCAATGGCCGCGGACGGTGCCCGCGTCGGTATCCTGGACGCCGATATTTATGGCCCCAGCCAGCCGCGGATGCTGGGTATTCCCGGTGCACGGCCAGAAAGCCGTGATGGCAAGAGTCTGGAACCACTGGAAGCGCACGGTGTTGTCTGCATGTCAGTCGGGTTTCTCATCAACGAAGATCAACCGATGGTTTGGCGTGGACCGATGGTGACCCAGGCCCTGAATCAGCTGATAAATGACACAAACTGGGGCCAATTGGATTATCTGATCGTCGACATGCCACCAGGTACGGGCGATACACAGCTGACATTATCGCAGCAGGTTCCCGTCAGCGGGGCGGTCATTGTAACGACACCACAGGACATCGCCTTGCTAGACGCGCGTAAGGGATTGCGCATGTTCGAAAAAGTCGAGGTCAACGTATTGGGTGTTGTGGAGAATATGTCGACCCACGTTTGTTCCCAGTGCGGCCATGAAGAACATGTGTTCGATGCCGGTGGTGGAGAGCGCATGGCTGCGGAGTATGACGTGCCATTCCTGGGAGCGTTGCCACTGGATATTCGTATTCGTCAGCAAGTGGACTCCGGTCAGCCAACGATTGTGTCGGATCCCGATAGTGATCTGGCTGCTGCGTATTTCGACATCGCGCGTGGAATCTCTGCCCGTCTCGCCGAAAAGACACGTGATTATAGCCAGCTATTTCCGAAGATCGTGGTAGAGGACTGAGTATGACTATCAAGTCAGACCGTTGGATCGAACGAATGGCCAAAGAGCATGGCCTGATCGAGCCGTTCGAATCACAACAAGTGCGAGAAACTACCGGCGGCAAGGCTATCTCCTTCGGTCTCTCCAGTTACGGATACGATGTACGTTGCGCGCCGGATTTCAAAGTTTTCACAAATATTCATACGGCAATGGTCGATCCGAAAGCATTCGACGAAAGAAGTTTTGTAGACATGTCCGGTGATATCTGTGTTATCCCACCGAATTCATTCGCGCTGGCGCATACGATTGAATACTTTCGTATTCCACGCAACGTTCTCACAATTTGCCTGGGCAAGAGTACCTATGCGCGCTGCGGAATTATCGTCAATGTGACGCCGTTGGAACCGGAGTGGGAAGGTCACGTCACGCTGGAGTTTTCCAATACCACGCCGCTACCGGCAAAAATCTATGCTAACGAAGGTGTCGCGCAGATGATCTTTATTGAGTCGGATGAGGACTGCAAGGTGTCGTACGGGGACCGGCAAGGAAAATACCAGGGCCAGACCGGCGTGACGCTGCCGCGATCCTGAGTTGAATTAGCTGATTTCTGTCAGCGACAGGGTGCCGATGACCTTGCCATCCTTGAGTTGTTGCATTTTTACTGTGACGTATCCCAGCGAGGGCGCACACCACAATATCGAAGAGCGACTTGATCCGGCACGCTCACGCCTAATCTTGACGACGTCATAGCTGCCTGCAGGCACTTCGATAGTTTCTCTTGCGAGCACTGAGATCGCGTAGGTTTTTGTGCTGTGCCGATCGATTACGGTATAGCTGGTATCCGTGACACCGTTGGAAAGATCGGACATCATGGCAATTTGCAGGAGCTGGCGATCGAGCATGCCGTCTTCCAGATTGAGTGTGCGTGTCTCGCCTTTGTATTGCGTGTTGGCACTACTTGCCGACCAGTCAAAATCGATACTGCTACCACGCTTATTGCGTTTAGTACCGTCTTTGGATAAGAACGACACCGGCTTCAATCGGTCAGTATCAACAACGAACTCGCTGCGCTCGATGGCATCACGCGGTCGCGCAAGACGTGCCAGTCCCTTCGCCCGAGTACGGTTTTCCAGGACAAAGCTGCCTTCGCCATCCTGACTCAATGTGGTAACCGCTACACCGGCGAGTCCGGAAAAGCGGAGATCGTAATGTGCCGTAAATGGCTCTATGTCAGCCGCCGCCACGTGCAATGGCAGTATCAGCAATGTCAGCAGCACTGTTCTCATCGAATCTCCTCGTCTTGAGCATAGACCACTGGTTTGGACAGGGGTTCGCCATCGAGCCAGGCCACCCCGTCATGCGTCCGTAGCCGTTCGGTGGCAAACCAGCTCACAACCAGCGGATACAGCTTATGCTCCCGCTGCTGAACCCGCGCTGAAAGGGTGGTTTCATCGTCCTGGGCCAGCACATCTATCTGGGCCTGCGCAATCAACGGGCCGCCGTCCAGTTCGTCTGTGACGAAATGTATGCTGCAGCCGTGCTGCCGGTCACCGGCCTCCAGGACGCGTCGGTGAGTGTGCAGGCCACGGTACCGTGGCAACAGCGAGGGATGGATATTCAATATGTGTCCGGCAAAATGATTGACGAATTGTGGGCTGAGGATGCGCATGAAACCGGCCAGCAGTAGCAATTGCGGTTCATAGGCATCGATCTGTCCCTGTAACTCGCGATCGAATTCCTCGCGGCCGGCGTACTGGCCAGGATCCACAAAATGTGCCGGCACATGCGCGGTCCGTGCTCGTTCCAGACCGTACGCCTCTGCCTGATCGCTGAACACGGCACGTATGTCCATTTTGCTCTGTTCTGAGGTGTCAATTAATGACTGCAAATTGCTGCCCGAGCCGGATATCAGGACGACCCCCCTCACCGCGTGAATTCCACACCGCTGTCGCCCGTGGTGATATCGCCTAGTCGCCAGGCCTGTTCGCCCTGCTGCGACAAGAGTGCCAGGGTGGCGTCCACAAGTTCCTCGGCGACAACGAGAATCATGCCGACGCCACAATTGAAAGTGAGCAACATTTCACTGTCTGCGATGCCACCGGTTTGTTGTATCCATTGAAAAACGGCGGGTTTGCTCCAGGTATTGGTGTCAACACGCGCGGTGAGCCCCTCCGGCAGAATGCGCGGCAGATTTTCGGTCAGTCCGCCACCGGTAATGTGTGCGATACCGTGTACCGGTATTTGGGTCAGTAGGGTGAGCATGGAGCGTACGTAAATTCGGGTAGGCTCCATGAGTTGTTCAACCAGTGCACGCTCGCCGCACTCTTGATTTAGGTCGGATCCGTTGTCGGCTATGACGCGTCGAATCAATGAGTAGCCGTTGGAGTGCGGACCGGACGAAGCCAGACCGATGAGTACATCACCTGAACGTATTTGTGCGCCATCAAGTAGCCTGTCGCGCTCGACGACACCGACGCAAAAGCCAGCCAGATCATAGTCGTCATCGTGGTACAGGCCAGGCATCTCGGCAGTTTCGCCGCCGATTAGTGCCGCACCCGCCAGTTCACAACCAGTCGCGATGCTTTTGATAACCGTGGCTGCGGTATCTACATCGAGTTTGCCGGTGGCGTAGTAGTCCAGAAAAAACAGTGGCTCGGCGCCCTGCACGATAATGTCGTTGACACACATCGCAACCAGATCGACGCCTATGCCGGTATGTATATTCGTTTGTAATGCCAGTTTGAGTTTTGTGCCGACGCCATCTGTGGCACCCACTAGCACGGGTTTGCGATAACGTGTCACATCGAGCTCAAACAATCCGCCAAAGCCACCCAGACCACCCAATACTTCGGGCCGGTTCGTGCGCGACACGCTGGCGCGGATACGCTCTACCAAGCGATTGCCCGCATCGATATCCACTCCCGCGTCGCGGTAGCTGAGGTTTGGTTTTCTGGCTGTCATGTTTGCGCGGCTGGTCGACTGCGATATGTGCTATTTTAACGGCGCCAAAGCGCTTCTGGCATGTCCCACACTAGAGACCCATAAGTTTTCAGTAGCACAATGATAACCCTGTACCGGCCACAAATCCTTGCCGTGTTGTGCTTTGGCCTTCATAGCCTCGCCGGGGCGGCCACTGTGCCCGATTTGTACGCCGCCGCCGTCCCCGTGAGTGACCGGTCCGAAGAAGTTCGCCAGCAGGCATTCAAGAATTGTCTGGCTGCCGTATTGGTTAAGGTCACCGGTGACCGCGCCGTGGCCAGCGACCCTGATGTGGTTGATTTGCTCGAGTCTGCGCCGGGCCTGCTGCAACAGTATCGCTACACAGCTGATAAGACGCTCTGGGCAGCATTTGACGGTGAGGCCGTTGAACGGATGGCTCGAGCCGCCGGGCTACCGGTGTGGGGCAGTAACCGGCCGGCTATCCTGATGTGGTTCGCCGTAGATTGGGGCAGTGGCAGCCGTGGCTTGATCACTGCCGATGAAGAAACCGACCTGCGGCGATCGATCGAACGGATCGCCGGCAGTCGCGGACTGGCCATCGTTTGGCCGTTGTTCGACAGCACTGACCGCGCAGCAATGTCATTTAGCGATCTGTGGGGCGGGTTTACGGAAAAAATCGAAGCGGCGTCCGTTCGTTACGATGTCAGTGGTGTTCTGGTCGGGCGAGCCAGTCGTGGTTCGAGCTCGCGTTTGCAAGTGCGTTGGAAACTGGACATGGGCGAGCTGACAGATGAATGGCGTGGTGGCCTAAGTGACGGTATTCACCAGGTTGCCGACAGACTAGGGCAACGTTTTGCCGTCAGCGATCTGGGTACCAGCAGCGGGACGACGCTTGCAGTGACGGGAATCAGCAGTCTCGGCGACTATGCGCGGGTATCGGATTATCTGGAGAGCCTGTCATTGGTGCGCCACCTCGGGATTCAGCGTATCGCCGGTGACACGGTCGTATTCGATTTGCAGTTACAGGGTGACCCTTCCAGATTGCCGCGTATAATCGATCTCAATGACACCTTGCGTAGGCTCGCCACAGAGGAAACACCGAGTATTGCTCTGAGCGCCGAGCAACGCTATCGCTACAATCCGTGAAACTAGCCTACATTCCGAACGCACTCTGCATCTTTCGAATTCTGCTGGTCGCCCCGGTTTTGTGGGCTATCACCGGCGGTCGCTACGATGTTGCGTTGTTGTTGTTCGTGATTGCCGGGTTCACTGACGGGCTGGACGGATTTCTCGCGCGCCAATTTGATTGGCGCAGCGAGCTGGGCGGTATTCTTGATCCTGTCGCCGACAAACTGCTGATGGTGACTGTATTGATCTCATTGACGCTGGCCGGACTGATACCATTTTGGCTGACAGCCGTACTGGTCGGTCGCGACACCATTATCGTCGTCGGCGCGATTAGTTATCGCTTGGTCGTAGGACCATTCCATGGGCAGGCATCAACTGTGAGCAAGCTGAACACCGCACTGCAACTCCTTTTTGTCACTGCCGTGCTCGCCAGCGCTGTTTTTTCGTTTCCCAACAGTTTGACGGTGTCTATACTCGGCAGCCTGGTATTCGTGACCGCTGTCGTCAGCGGCATGCACTATGTACGGGGATGGACGCTGCTGGCGCTTAGTGGTGGGGAAAAAGCATGATCGCCGACGATCGTCTGACGAATCTCCTAATTGTAGTTGCGGTTGGATGGCTGGTCTTCCTGCTGGCACCGATCCTCACGCCATTTGTTGCAGCCTTCCTGATCGCCTATATCGGTGATCCTTTGGTTGACAGTTTCGAAAAACTAAAACTGTCGCGCGCTCTTTCCGTCGTCTTATTTTTTATCCTTCTGACTATCGTACTAAGCGCCGTAGTCATATTGGTCGCGCCATTGGTGCGCACACAAGCCAGTGCCTTGTTCGAGCGTTTGCCCGGTTACGTGCAGTGGGTGGAAAGCCAGATATTACCGCTCGTGATGAAATGGACCGGTTTCGAAGTCGAGGGTGGAAATCTGGGATTGGGGCCGTTCTTGGCCGAGTATGGATCATCGGCGGCAACCTGGATCGGTGAGGCGCTGGCACGCGTAACGCGTTCGGGCGCCGCGCTGGTCGGCCTGTTTGTCAATCTGCTACTGCTCCCGGTGCTGACTTTTTATCTGTTGCGGGACTGGGATCGAATGATTGCTGCCATTGGCGAGCTCCTGCCGACACGTAGCAAGAAAAAAGTACTGGCGGTTGCCGCGGAGGCCGACAAGGCGCTGGGAGGTTTCTTGCGTGGTCAGGTGCTCGTTATGCTGGCGTTGGCGACGCTTTACTCGGTCGGATTGTGGGCAGTCGGTATAGATTACGCGCTGGCGATTGGCGTTGTGTCAGGTATCGTCAGCTTCGTTCCGTACCTGGGTTTGATTGTCGGTTTGTTGTTGGCTGGCCTGGCGGCCGTCGCACAGGTGCAGAGTCTTGCCGCGCTGATCGGTGTGGTAATAGTGTTTGTGGTAGCCCAGTTGATTGAAGCCATGTTTCTGACACCACGGTTGGTAGGCGATCGCATCGGTCTCCACCCGGTGCTCGTTATATTCGCGGTCATGGCAGGCGGACAGTTATTTGGTTTCTTTGGCGTGCTGCTGGCGTTACCGGCCGCAGCAGTGGGCTCGGTCGTTGCCCGTTTTGCTTATCAACATTATTTTTTTCCTCGACTGTACGATACTGAAACCGCACCCGACGTCTGATGGATCAATTGATACTAGATGTTCGCCTGCCCGATCAGGCTGAATTTTCAAATTTTGTCAGGGGTCGTAACAGCGAGACTTTGAACGCTGTGATTTCACATGCGCGCGACCGCGCCGACCCGGTATTCTGGCTACACGGTGCAGCCGCGGTGGGCAAGAGCCACTTGTTGCTTGCTGCCTGCCGTCACGTCATCGATTCCGGCGGTGAGGCGGCTTTTCTAGCGGCCAGCCGCACGCCTGACCTGTCCTCAGATGCTATCGCCGAGTGGGGAGGAAAAAACCTTATCGCGATAGATGATGTCGACCGCCTTGCCGGATCGGCGCGATGGGAAGCGGCGTTGTTCCAGCTTTTTAATACTATGCGTGACAATGGCAATGTGATGTTGGCGTCTGCCGCTTCGAGTCCGCGCGCGACTAATTTTGCTTTGCGCGATCTGGCGTCCCGCATGAGTTCCGGGCCGGTGTACAAACTAAAGTCACTCACAGACGAAGAAAGACTGGAAGCTCTGCGCGTGCGTTCTAGCGAGCGCGGTTTTGAATTGCCGGATGAAACAGGCCGATACCTGATGTCTCGTTATCCGCGGGACCTCAGTTCGCTATTCGCCGTGCTCGACAAACTGGACAATGCGTCCCTGCGTGCACAACGCCGCGTGACAGTTCCGTTTGTCAAACAGGTGCTTGAGCGATCGTCAGAGAATCTCGATAACTGATTCCGGCGGACGCCCGATGCGGGCTTTCCCATTCATCACAAGAATCGGGCGTTCCATCAATTTTGGGAACTTGTGTAGCGCTGCGATCAGTTCATCGTCGCCTAGTTTTGGATCGTCCAATCCTTGCTCGCGATATTCTTTTTCGCCCGTCCGCATGAGCTGGCGCGGCGACATATTCAACATCGCAATGAGTTTTCGTAACTGCTCGCATGACGGCGGGGTATCCAGATAGAACACGACGTCCAGATCGACCCCACGCGTCTGCAATAGCGCAAGCGTAGCGCGGGATTTCGAACAACGCGGGTTGTGATATAGCGTCGCAGACATGGTGGCTATTGTGATGTTCGTCAGCGGTTTTTTCCAGTTCATCCACATGTGCAACAGCTCTGTGCTTGACGGGGTACAGCCGCCTTGCTAGGTTCAATTTCGTCAAACAAATCCATATCTTAGGGTTATGTCTATGACCGTGGGGGTTGCGCCCAAAACCGTCTGGCGGTACGCCGTCATACTGACCGTGCTCGTGTCAGTTTTCGGCTGTGTTTCCGCGCCCGTACAGGAAATGAGCAACGCCCGTCAGGCCATAGCCGCGGCGCAAGACGCGGGTGCGGCAAACACAGCACCCGATGTACTCGAAAAAGCGCAACGTCTGCTCAGCATGGCGGAGCAGAGATTGCAACGAAAAGAATTTCGTGAGGCACGGCGAGCGGCGGTGGCGGCGAAGTTACAGGCTATACGTGCCTTGCAAACCACTGACGGAACACCCGACCCTGGATGAGTTTGCTTTGTTGCCGTTTTTGGGTGAGCGGTAGGGTTCAGGGCGTTTTCTTCCGTGCCAGCACGGCGCGCGTCGCACAAAGACTCGAACTGACTGGCTATGCAAGAAATCTTGCCGATGGTCGTGTCGAAGTTTTGGCGTGTGGACAACCGGACAATGTTGCTGAGATGGGTGCCTGGTTGCAGCATGGTCCGCCGGCCAGTTCGGTTTCCGAGCTGACTTCGGAAGAGGTCTCTGTCGAGCGACCCGCTCGTTTTACGACTGGCTAAGGATCAGGCGCTGGTATTGAGCATCGTGCCGCTGGCCACGGCAGCATCACCAAAATTGGCGTCATAGGAGGCCAAAGCACCGCGCAGCCCAGTAATCAGGCCGCCAAAATAATTTTGTGAGGCCCCGAGGTTGTTACGCAGGCTACGCGTGAGAGTCTGGCGATCAATAGACGCAAATCGATGTCCGACGGCAGAATCAACCGCAAAGCTAAGCCCTACAGCAGAATCGCCGGCCGGTGCGCCAATACGCACGGCGCTCAGGATACTGTCACGCAGACCATTCAGGGAGTCTGTGCCGGTGAGGTTGTCGGACGGATTAAAGATTTCATTGACGATATCAACCGCAGAAGCCGTTGCATCGGCGATTTGATACGTTCGTGAACGTGATAGTCCTGAACTGCCGACCGCACGATAGGTTTTTTCCGCGACCTCCAATGCGTCGAAAAACTGGCTGCCCTGATCGTCCAGCGAAATTGAGATTCCCTCAATTGCTCTGAGTATGAAACGCTGACCGTTAGACAGGCTGGCGGTCACGCCGATGTCGGCGTCGTTGATCATCGTTATGACGTCAGTCAGTGAATCTGTTGTTACATCGATATTGAAGTTGTAACCGTTTATCAGGACCCCACCACTTGTGACGCTACTGAAACGGCTCGTCTGGTCCAATGCTATCCCAGATTCTTTATCCAGCCCGGGAGTAGACGGGCCTGCCAGTTTGGCGGCAATCAGGAACCCTGAGTCGTCATTGTCGAGCACAATATCGTTTCCTGAACCCAAACTGCGTTGCGTCAGTTGCACTGTCTCGCTCGCGTTGTCGTAGACCGCATCGACACCGGCTGCCGATGCTGTAATTCTGTCAACCACCGTGTTGATCGTGTCATTGGCGTAGACATCGATGGTCTCACCGTTTACGTCGAAGGAGCCCGCTGTTACGGCCAGCCCGTGATCGAAGTTAGGCCGATCGTCACGTATGCCGTCGAAGGCTTTGTCTGGATCGACTGCGCTGGGCGTGTTGGCGTAGACATTCATATAGAAGTCGTCGTTTTTCACCAGCGTGCCCGCGCCCAGGGTGAAGATGAGACCGTTGCTGAGCGTATATTCTCTGTCCAGTGGGTGATTGGCATTGATCCTTATCGTGTCTAACCTGTCGCCGACTGAGTTGTATACCTTGACGTCGATCCGCGAGACCGTATGCGTGCCGGTGCGGGTGACTTTGAAGCGTAATGTGTCGTCGCCGTTGGAGCCGTCATACACTCCGGACAGTGTTGGCAGCGCGTCGGATCCGCCACCACCGGTGAACACCGGCCCGAATGGCGTATACGAGGTCGTTGCGGTGTTTATTTCCTCGGTCGAGTTGAGTGTCGCGGCGGTTTCAATAACACCCAGGTTCAGACCGGGCGAAATGACTGAGGCGGTACCCGAGCGCTGTTGAATTTTCGCTCGGGCCAACAAGTCATCAAGCTCGTTTAGTGCCTTGGTGGCGTGCTTGACCCGTTGACGGTTGAGGTTGAGTTGCGCGGCGTCTTGCGGATTAACTGGATTTTGCGGCAAGGCTGCCGTTAAGTCGCTTTGGGGAGCTCTGATCCGCACAAAGCGAACCAGGTTACTGACGTGAAATCCAACCTGCATTTATTCATCTATCCCTGATGCCTGCAGGTACTACTCTAACCCGCGATACAGACAATTGCTGCGAAGTAACGCACGTTAGCGCTTGTTTCTGCTTGACTTAATGAAGCTACAAGCACAAGCAGAGGGTTTATGTAATAGCCGGCCGCGGGAAACAGCTTTGGGCGCGATTGCGTCGCGTCTGGCGTGGAGCCGGCATTTACCAGCTATTTCTCGCCGTCAAACGAGACGGATACAGCACTGGTTAGTAACGAAACCACTTGCGCCGGAGTTTATCCAGCACCTTGTCAGAATAAATCCGGCGACCCAGGCTGCCGTTGTAACGCGCCAGCGCCCGAATCATGTCGCCCTGCTCGCGATCGAGGTAGTAACGCAAGATCGTGCAACCCATCCTCAGATTAGTGTTGATATGAAAGAGGTTGTCGTTCGGACGGCCGATTTCGTTTAACCAAAATGGCATCACTTGCATCAGCCCCAGTGCGCCGGCCCAGGAAATGGCGAAGCGATCAAAATTGCTCTCAACATCGATAACGGCAAGTACCAGCTCTGGTGGCAGATCGACACGGGCGGCTTCGTGGTGGACCTGGCGGAGTATGTGCAATCTCTCTTCAGATTCGGGCACCTGGCGGCTAAGTCGTGTGGACATGTCGGTTAGCCAGACCTCGGCGTCAAAGCGGTCCTGGAAGCTGGCCGATTCTGATACCGCATCGAGGAGCAGGGCGCGCAGCTCCGGGTCGGCCGAGCCGAAAGCCGTCGTAGCCGCCAGCATCAGTGTCGCAAAAACCAAACTGCGCAACGTCGTCATGATGTGATCTGTAACTTTTTCCGCAAGTAATCATCCAGCGCGGCCATCGCGATATTTTCATTGTCGCTGTCACGGCGTCCACGGCACTCGATTGTACCGGCATCCAGTCCACGCTCGCCGATGACCAGACGCACCGGAATTCCCAGCAGCTCGCAATCGGCAAACTTGACCCCGGGGCGGGCATCTCGATCGTCGAATAACACATCGTAACCCTGTGATGACAGGCGTTGGTAGAGTGCTTCGGCGGCTTCCCGCAGCTTCGCAGATTTTTGCAAATTCAGAGCTACTATCACGATTTGGAAAGGTGCTATCGCCGTCGGCCAAATGATTCCGCCCTCATCATGATTCTGTTCAATTGCCGCCGCCACGATGCGCGTCACACCTATGCCATAGCAGCCCATCGGCATGGCAACGTTTTTGCCGGTCCGGTCGAGCACGGTCGCCTTCATGGGCGCGCTGTACTTGGTGCCCAGCCCGAAGATATGACCGACCTCGATCCCACGGGCAATCTCCAGTGTGCCGCTGCCGTCGGGGCTGGCGTCGCCGGCGATGACGTTGCGCAGGTCCGCGGTTGCCGCTTCCGGCAGATCGCGCACCCAGTTGACGTTGCGCAGGTGAAAGCCATCTTCGTTAGCGCCACAGACAAAGTCGCTCAAATGCGCCGCGGAGTGATCCGCATAGACTTTGCACTGCAAACCGACCGGGCCCACCGAACCCGGATTGCTGTTGGCGATCTTGCGTATCTGTGCCGTGTTGGCCATTTGGAGTGGGTCGGCGACTTCTGGGAGTTTTGCAGCCTTTATTGCATTGAGTTCATGATCGCCACGTATGATTAGCGCAACAACGGTGTCCTTTTCATGGCCGCAAACAAACAGCGTTTTGGCACACGCGGAGGCTGGCACGTTTAACATTGCCGACACCTCTTCAATCGTATGCGTATCCGGCGTCGCAATTTTTTCCATAGTCGCGCCCGGAGCCGGGCGATGGCCCTCAGGCACCGGTGCCGGTGTGGCCTCAATGTTGGCCGCGTAATCGCTGCCGTTGGAAAAGACAATCGCGTCTTCGCCGGAGTCTGCAAGAACGTGAAATTCATGCGAGACATCGCCACCAATGGCCCCGCTATCAGCCATTACGGAGCGAAAGCGCAATCCGGTGCGTTCAAAAATCCGGCTATAGGCTTCGTACATCACCTGGTAGGTTTCTTGCAACGAGGCATCGTCAATGTGAAAGGAGTAGGCATCCTTCATCACGAATTCACGCGCTCGCATGACACCAAAGCGAGGGCGTATCTCGTCACGAAATTTCGTTTGTATCTGGTAAAAAATAACTGGCAGCTGACGATAACTGCGTAGCTCGCGGCGCGCGATATCCGTCATGACTTCTTCGTGCGTCGGTCCATAACAAAACTCGCGGTCGTGCCGGTCTTTGAAACGCAGCAGTTCTGGGCCATAGATATCCCAGCGCCCTGTTTCATGCCACAGGGCGCCCGGGTGCACGCTGGGAAGGATGACTTCCAGGCCACCGGCACGGTTCATTTCTTCTCGCACGATGCGTTCCACATTGCGCACGACCCGTAACCCGAGCGGCAGCCAGGAGTAAATGCCGGCTGCCAGTTTGCGGATCAGCCCGGCTCTCAACATCAGCTTATGACTGATGATCTCGGCGTCAGCCGGTGCTTCTTTTTGGGTAGCTATAGGCAGTGAAGAAAGGCGCATAAACGATAACCCTGGGTGTACGCCGGAATAGTATAGAAAACTTGTGCAACAGGTCGTTGATTTTCGTTTCCGGGACGAGTAGATTCGCGCTCCTTGCCAACGGTGGCTCGCCGGACACGACCGAAAATCAATGGCGACACTCTACGAAAACGACGTCAATCCAGCCTTGATCCTGGATCGAAAAGTGGCGGTGCTCGGCTTCGGCGCGCAGGGCAGGGCGCATGCGTTGAACCTGAAAGAGTCGGGTGTGGACGTCGTCGTAGGGCTGCGTGACGGTTCTGCCTCCGCAGCCGCATGCAGACATGCAGGCGTATCTGCCCGGCCAATCGCCGATGCGGTTTCCAGTGCGGACGTGGTCATGATGCTGGTTCCCGACGAGGCTCAGGCTGGGGTCCATGCCGTTGTCGTCGATCCGCTGTTGCGCCCCGGATCCGCGCTGCTTTTTGCGCACGGCTATAACGTCCACTTCGACTTGATCCATCCGCGCGCCGACCTGGATGTGCTGATGGTCGCCCCACTGGGCATCGGCGACCAGGTGCGTGAACGCTACGCTGACGGCGGTGGCGTGCCGGCGTTACTGGCAGTACACCACGACGCTACTGGCGATGCCGCCGCGATTGGCGCATCGTATGCCTGGGCGAATGGCCACGCGCGCGCCGGGATCATTGAGACTAGTTTCAGAGATGAAACCGAAACCGATCTGTTTGCAGAGCAGGTCGTGTTGTGCGGCGGTTTAACGCATCTGATTTCAAATGCCTTCGACACACTTGTTGATGCTGGATACCCGGAAGAGTTGGCATACTTTAGTTGTTTGCACGAAGTAAAATTGATAGCCGACCTGATTTATCGGCGTGGTATTGCCGGCATGCGTGAATCGATTTCCAGTACAGCCGAGTACGGTGACTACACGCGCGGGCCGCGGGTTATCGGTGCTGGATCCCGGCTGGCGATGAGTGAAATACTCAACGAAATTAGAAACGGCAGTTTCAGCCACGAACTGGCCGGGGAATTTCGCGACGGCATGCCCGTCCTAAAAAAGGGCAGAGCGGCTGCGCGTGGTCACAAGATTGAGCAAGTCGGTGCCCGCCTGCGTGACACGATGGTCGGGTTTCAGCCGGGCAAGGACGAGGATTGATCCATGCGGAGACCGACAGCGCGTTTGATATCACGTGAGGGCTGGTTGTTCATGTTGGGCTCGATACTGCTTTGTATTGTGGCCCTACGCATCGGTAGTGTGACGCTCGGCATAATATCGCTTGCTTTGCTGATCTTCTTTATTCTGATTTTTCGCGATCCGCCCCGAGAAATTCCATCTGTGCCGCTGGCAGTGTTGAGTCCGGTAGACGGCCGAGTACTCGCGGTGGAATACACCGACAAAGGTGCGTTGGAACGGGAATCAACCCGCATTACGATCCGGGTAGATAATTTCGGCGCGTACACCGCGCGCAGTCCAGTGGAAGGTAAGGTGCTCAATCTGCAAGATAATTATTCGGCCGGCTCGCGCCTGACCGGGGTTAGCGGGTTGTGGATACGCACCGACGAAAATGACGACGTCGTTGTACTGATGAATGCACCCCGACCGTTTCGGCCCAAGTCTTTTATCGGTTATGGCGAAAGGCTGGGGCAGGGCCAACCTTATGGTTTTATCCGTCTGACGCGCCGCGTCCAGGTTTTCATACCGCTCAATAGCAGCAGCAAGGTCGCTGCAGGCGATTATGTGCGTGCCGGCAACGATATACTCGCCCGTCTGATACATGACTAGAATCGGTTTTTGGCAGGCTTCTGTGACCCATGGCATCATGATCCGATGAGCACCGACAAAAAACATCGGTTTCGCCGACGCGGCATATATCTACTGCCAAACCTGCTTACGACAGCAGCGTTGTTCGCGGGTTTCTACTCCGTGGTAGCAGCCATGGATGGGGCGTTTATTCGGGCGTCGATCGCAATATTCGTGGCGATGATGCTTGACGGTGTGGACGGTCGTGTTGCCCGCATGACCGGTACCGACAGCGATTTTGGTAAAGAATACGACAGCCTTTGTGACATGGTGTCTTTTGGCCTGGCACCAGCGTTGGTCGTTTATCAGTGGGGGTTGGAACGGATCGCGGACAGTGCCATTGTCTGGGGCAAGCTAGGCTGGTTGGCGGCGTTTTTCTATTCGGTCGGTGCAGCGTTGCGACTGGCACGCTTTAATTCCCGTCCCGTGAAAGACAAACGTTTTTTCGAAGGTCTGCCTAGCCCATCCGGTGCCGGTTTTGTTGGTGGCTGGGTCTGGTTGGGAACCCAGTATGGTCTGACAGGCAACCAGGCATTGATTCCCGCTTTTCTGGTTACCGCGCTGGCCGGTCTGTTGATGGTCAGCAACTTTCGCTATTACAGCTTCAAGGAATTCAATCTCGGCGAACGCATCCCGTTTACGCAAGTTATTTTGATTCCTGCCGTGTTCGTTCTGATTTCACTGAACCCGCCCATCGTAATGTTTGTACTTTTTGCGTTTTACGCTACAACCGGACCCATTCTTGGCAGCTACCGGCTTCTGCGCCGCCGTCGCAATGCTAACGCTACACAAGCAGACAGCGCTAACGCAGACGCCAGCGAAACAGAGCGGGCGACGCATCACGACAAGACGGCCTGATCTTGACCGGAAAACAAACCGACAAGCTGTCGATGCTACAAGCCATGGGCGTGCGTGTCTGGCTGCCACGCCAACAAAGTGGCGCGCTCATCAGGAACGAGGCCCCCACTGAGACGCCAAAACAAACCGATGTCATTGCACCGGTCGTCGATGATGTTGCGCAGCTCGACTGGAGCACTCTTGCAGCAACCGTGTCGCGTTGTCGTGCTTGCGATCTGCATCGTGGCCGAACGCAAACGGTATTTGGTACCGGCGACCAAAACGCGCAATGGATGATCATCGGCGAGGCGCCCGGCGCCGAAGAGGATCGTCAGGGCGAGCCGTTTGTGGGACGGGCCGGGCAGTTATTGAATTCGATGTTGATCGCGGCCGGTTTCAAACGACATGAGGTATACATCGCCAACATTGTGAAATGTCGCCCACCGGATAATCGCGATCCGAGACCAGAAGAAGCCGTATCCTGCGGCGGCTTTCTGGCCAGACAAATCGAGTTGGTCAATCCCAAAATTATCCTGGCTGTGGGGCGGGTTGCCGCACAGCGGTTGCTCAAGAATGACACGCCGGTCGGTCGCATGCGTGGCAAGTTGCATCATTACGGCGACGATCCTGGCGTGCCTGTCGTAGTGACCTATCACCCGGCGTATTTGTTGCGTTCACCCAAAGAGAAACGCAAGGTCTGGCAGGATCTGCTTTTTGCGCTTGAGCAAAGCGAGTCTCATTCATGAGTGTTGCGGTAGAAAGTCTGCGGGTAAATGTCCGGCCGATGCGTCCGGCCGACGTCGTGCGGGTCGAGGAAATCGAGAAAGCGACTTATCCCTTTCCCTGGAGTCTGGGCATATTCAGAGATTGTCTACAGACTGGCTATATTTGTCGCGTCCTGGATACCAGCGGCGGTTTGGCGGGTTATGCGGTCGTGTCAGTGGCAGAGAGTGAAGCGCACATACTTAACCTCTGCATTGTGCCTGAGCGCAGACAGCAGCAACTTGGCGCTGCGTTCCTCCAACACCTTTTGGAAGAATTGGCAGAATTGCGTGTGGAACGCGTAATTCTGGAGGTGCGGCCCTCCAATACCGCCGCACAACGGCTGTATGGGCGGGCAGGATTTACTCAGCTCGGTGTGCGCCGGGGTTACTACCCAGCCGAGATCGGGCGTGAGGATGCTTTGGTCCTCGCGCGCAGCCTGCCTGTCGATCTCGCTTAGGCCAAGCGCATGCCACGAGTGCTGCTGCGCCGACCGGTTTTGTCATGGGCATTGTACGACTGGGCCAATTCTGCGTTCGCGACGACGGTACTGGCCGGGTTTTTTCCGATCTTTTTTAAACAATACTGGAACGTCGGTGTAGACGTTACCGTATCCACGTTTCGTTTAGGCCTGGCCAACAGTAGCGCCGCATTGCTAGTCGCCATACTCGCTCCGCTGCTGGGTGCCATCGCGGACCGCAGCGGGACGAGAAAAAAAGGGCTCATTATTTTTGCGATGACTGGTGCGCTGGCCACTGCGGCGCTTTATTTTGTCGGCGCCGGGCGCTGGCTTGAAGCAGCTGTAGTGTTCGCCGGCGGATCAGTCGGTTTTGCGTTATCGAATATGTTCAATGATTCGATGATCGTCGATGTGGCACAAGATGACGAAATGGATATCGTGTCCGGTTACGGCTATGCGATGGGTTATCTGGGGGGTGGTTTATTATTTGCCATTAACGTCGTGATGGTTTTGCAACCGGGTCTTTTTGGCCTGGAGGCCAAAGACGACGCGGTACGCTGGTCTTTCTTGTCAGTCGCGATTTGGTGGATGTTGTTTTCGATTCCCTTGCTGCTATACGTGCAAGAGAAACCGACCAAGGATCGCCAACCACTGCGTCTGGCGGTGGGTGCCGGTTTGCGGCAATTACGCGAGACCGTGCGTCACCTGAGCGCGTACCGGCCGGCCTTGTATTTCTTGCTGGCGTACTGGCTGTACATCGACGGCGTGTACACGGTGATCAAGCTGGCAGCGGATTACGGGTTAAGTCTGGGTTTTCAGGATACCGATCTGATCAAGGCCCTGTTGTTGACGCAGTTTGTGGGTTTTCCTTCAGCATTGGCGTTTGGCTGGCTCGGCCAACGTATTGGTGCCGATCGGGGAATCCTGTTGGGTTTGTTCGTTTATTTAATGACTTCGGTCTGGGCGTATTATCTGGAATCCGTTTGGCAGTTTTATGCGATGGCCGTTTTGATCGGTTTGGTACAAGGTGGTGTGCAGAGTCTCAGTCGCGCCTACTACGGTCGCCTTATCCCTCATGACATGTCGGGCGAGTTTTTTGGTCTGTTCAACATGGTCGGCCGTTTTGCTGCCGTTATAGGGCCGTTGCTGGCCGGCACAGTTGTGTTGATCAGCGGCAACGCACGCCTGGAGATTCTCGCCATCGTACCGTTGTTCCTTCTTGGTGGGGGCTTGCTTTTTCTTGTCCGCACCGAACAAGGTCGTGCGCACGTGGCCTGACTGCCGCGCTTGTCGTGTGCGAAACCGTACAAGTTATACTGTGCACACCACGCTGACGGGTATTCACGGCGGTGTTTGCTCCAGTTAACCGCCTGCTTGCCGGTTTCATCGGCGGCACTGTGGCATGGCTAAGTTGGCAAGTGTTTCGTACGAGTCGCGGCTAAAGCGCATTGCGTGGGGTCCGCCTCCCACCCTGACCAGGAGCTCGGCCTTCGGCCTCACGAAAGGTCGCTACGCGGCGTATTGATCTGCGTGTCTCGATACACGCAAATCGCCCCGAACGGGGAGGGAATAAGAGCGAGACGTCACGGAGGGCGGAGGGAAAAATGAGTCAACTAAACGCGGAGGGTGCGGACTGCGCGCTTGAAGCGAACGAGGTCGGTGTCTCGGGGTTCGGGCAGATAACGGAGGTTGAGGTATAGCCTCGTTATCGCGTTGACCGGACCGGCCAGGGCAGGTCGGACATCTGCGATTCGTCGCGCGTAGTCCAGCGGGCCTTCACTGTCCCTGCGTGCGTCGGCGATGCCGGCGAGCTTCTTACAAAAACGCCGGTAAGTACGACTCGACGGATCGGGTCGGACCGGGCGATATTGCCATAGCAGGTGTGCGGCGACACCGGCGAGCACCAGTATCATCAGGCCAATCATGGTAAACAGCATCTTGCGCAGACTTGGACTTTTCATACCCAATGCCTTGAGGACTGTGTTTTGTTTTTGCCCGTCAAAACCCAGCACCCATTGGTTCCAGCCATTGTTGACGGCGTCCAGGCCAAACTGTAGCTGACGCATCCAGGCATAAGCACGAAACAATCCCGGTAACGACTCGCCATCGCCCAATGCGCCTTCGACACCCAGTTCCACGCGTTCTGGCGCTACCGCGCCGGTCGGGTCGACGCGTACCCAGCCGCGTCCTAGCAACCAGACTTCGGACCAGGCGTGCGCATCGGATTGACGGACTGTCATGTGCTGGGCGTACGGATTTAATTCGCCACCCTGGTAGCCAAGGACCACACGTGCGGGGACGCCTGCGGCACGCATCATTAAAGTGAAAGCCGATGCATAGTGTTCACAAAAACCACGCTGGGTTGAAAACAGGAAATCGTCGACGGGATTATTCTGATCCAGAATGGGTGGTGTCAGCGTGTAAGTGAATTCCTGTTCGCGGAACAATCGCAATGCGCGATTGACGATTTCGACGGGTCTGTCAGTTTGTGCTGCCCAGCTCTGCGCCATTTCCTGTGCACGCTTGTTTCTGGTTCTACTAAACTGCGTATCGCGGCGCAGGGTCCATGCGGCGGCATTGGCGTCAGCGTAATGCTCGGGCCAGGATTCGAGACGATAACGGTATAGCTGCGTGATGGGGCTGTCGCGCTGTAATCGGCGGTCGCTAGTCATGTAGGAATTCAACGGTAGTTGCCGCGGATTAGCCTGTTCCAGTGCGAATAACCACTTGCGTTGATGGGGCTCCAGCGTAATTTCATAATCAACCCGGTTGCCAATACGATCCACACTTCTTGGATTGATAAAGCGATCGTCCTCCTGAAACAGTGACCACGTACTGCCATCAAAGTTACTGAGTACCGGTCCACGCCAATAACGTTGTTCCGGTGGCGGGACAACGTCGTCAAAACGCACGCGAAATGCGACCGCATCGGATTGCAGCAGACGGCTGATGCTGCCGGGGGTCATTTCATCGCTAATACCGCTCATCGCCGTGTTGTCACTGCGTGGAATGGACCAGAACGGTCCGGATAAGCGGGGAAACAACAGAAACGCAATTAGCATGAGTGGTAACGCATGGATCAGCAATACGCCGGAGCGCGCAAACGCCCTGCGCCAGGGCATCGGCGCTGCGCGACTGCTGACTTGCGACAATGCTGTTGTAATCAGCCAGATGACCGGGATCGAATAGATCGCGATCAGGATGGACTGGCCAAATAGAAATTGTGTGACGATCAAAAAGTAACTGATGAGCAACAACACGATCAGGTCGCGCACCGTGTGTGTTTCCATCAGTTTTAGCGCCGCCATGACGACCAGTAGCGCAGTGCCGGCATCCAGACCGGTGATGGTGCCGTAGTTCAGAAAAACACCTGCGAAACCTGTCAGTGCCAAAAGCCGGCGCGTATATTTGCCGGGCATGGGCAAAGCACCGCGTTGGACCATCCAGCGCCACAACACCGTCAACAAAATAAGCCCAACTGGCCATGCCGGCAGATGTATCAGATGTGGCAACGAGGCGGCGCCGAGACAACCGAGCGTCCAGTACAGTCTCGCTGCATCGATTCTGTCCGGGTATTTCATATTAGCGCCAGCGCGGTGAGACAGCGGTTGCGGTGCGCCGGACCCAGATCGGGTTCAATCGTCTCGGCTGGTAGTCTCAGGCCCCAGGCGTTGCCCTGCAGGTTGGCATCGACCACCCAGCGCGATAGCTGAGATAACCGCGTCTCCAGATCCATTTGTTTCAGGGAATCAAAGTCAAACCAGTGCGAAGTGACATCCGTGCCGGTGTATTGCTTGACCAGCATCTCCTGTCCGCGGGCATAGGCCTTCCAGGCAATGTGTCGCGGCGAGTCCCCGGAACGATACGTCCGCAGACCGGCAAAGTCCGCGTCGCCCTGACTGTCGTCGTGCGCGCCACCGGTATCGCTATGTTGTGGGGGCGGGCTAGAACCTGGCGGTGCCGGACGCGGGTAGGCAATGGTTTGCCACTGTGGGTGTATCCACGCCCAGCAATGAAAAAGGCCGAGCGGAAAAGTCGTATAGAGTCTGAACCGATCCAGTGCCAGATGGCCGCGTTTTACGGCGTCGACCTCCAGGGTCAGTGTGGCGTGTTCGCCCGGTTCCAGATGCAAGGTTTTGCTGACCTGTTCATCGCGTTTTAGCGTCAAGCCAAAGCGCGGTGCACTCGAATCGTTAATCAGCGTAATACGAAAGACAGCTTTCTGCCCGACAAAAGCCGGTTGATCGCCGCCATACCGGATCGACAGACCGGACAGGTTGCGTTGACAATGATGCATCGCTACCAAACCCACGCCGGTCATCAGAAAAGTAACGGCCAGACCGAGGCTGTTGTTGTAATTCATCGCGCCGACGAGCATGGCCAGTAGCAAAAAGCCAAATGCGATACCCTGTGCGTTTGGAAGTATGTAAATTCTGCCGCTGTGCAGACGCAGCTGTTCGCCGTCGGGCCCCTGTCTTCTTTTGGCCCAGACACCCAGCCGCGCCCGCAGCCCGCGCATATTTTTGTTTAATGGTGGCCGTTTATTTGCCACGGCGAGCCGTCAGGGAATCGAGACGCTCTCGAGCACGAATTGCCCGATCTCAGACGCCGTTTGCGGTGCAGTCTCGTCACGCGGCCGCAACCGATGCGCGATAACGGCGGTCGTAACCGCTTGAATATCCTCAGGTAATACGCCACGGTGACCGGCCATCAGGGCCCAGGCCTGGGCGCCGCGTAGCAAGACGATGGCCGCACGCGGTGAAAGACCCGACGCGAAGGCGGCCGATTCACGCGTGAACGCGACGATTTGCTGTAAGTATTGCACCAAGGCTTCGGAAACATGGATGCTGCTTACCTGCTTTTGTAACGCGACTAGTGTCTCGATGCTGATGCTGGGATTCAGGTCTGCCACGATGTCGCGTCGGTCACGCCCGGTCAGCAGTTCTTTTTCGACTGCAGGTCCGGGATAACCCAGTTCGATGCGCATAAGAAAACGATCCAGCTGCGATTCGGGAAGCGGGAAGGTTCCGATCTGATAGGCGGGGTTTTGTGTTGCGACAACAAAGAAGGGGACCGGTAGCGCATGTGTCTGACCATCGGCGGTAACCTGGTTTTCCTCCATCGCCTCAAGTAACGCACTTTGTGTCTTGGGTGTGGCGCGATTGATTTCGTCGGCTAGTACGAGTTGCGAAAATACCGGTCCGGGATGAAAGCGAAACTCGCCGCCTTCACGTTCGTAGATCGAAACACCGAGTATATCGGCCGGCAACAGGTCGCTGGTGAACTGGATGCGGTGATAACTCAAGCCTAACGTGTGGGCCAGCGCGTGCGCCAGCGTGGTTTTGCCGACACCGGGAATGTCTTCGATCAGCAAATGCCCACGTGCCAGCAGACAGGCGACACATAATCGAATCTGCTCTTCCTTGCCGAGGATGACCCCGTTTAGCTGTGCGACGATTTCACCGATTGCCGAACTGGACTCGGCGACGGTTTGCTGCGGCCACATGTGGGTCGTTGTCATTGTCGATGCGATTCCTTAGTGATGCTGCCAATCTCAAGGGAGTGACGATCGGGTCTTAGTCTAGACCCAGGCCACGCGCGTGAGTTTCACCGGGCGGGGTCATTGTCGTCCGGGAGCTGGCGAACCCGTGTGATCTGCGTCTCTATTTGGCTCAGGGCCTCCTGTAAATCCCGCACGCGGTCCCGCAAAGCACTCACGATCTCGACCGGGGCGTTACCCGAAAAACTCGGGTTTTCCAGTTTTTTCTCGCCTACCGCCAGGTCCCTGGCCGTTTTGTCGCGTTTGCGGCCAAGCCGCGCCAGTTCCGCGACCGGATCGATCAAGCCGGCCATGGGCACCAGGGCTTTCATCTTGCCGTGCAACGCGGTTGCTGCAGGCGGCGGTTCTGTACCGGCGTCCAGCAGGCTGATGTCAGATACGCGTGCAAGACTTTGCAGATAGACGCGATGTCGTTCCACATTGCGGCGATCATCCGGCTCCCAGTCCTGTAGTAAAACCGGAATTTGTTTGGCGGGGCTGATGTCCATCTCACCGCGGATCTGGCGTATGCCCAGGATGAAAGCCTGTATCCATTCGATTTCGTCTTCGGCGGCGACATCACGTTTAAAATTCGATGGCTCGGGATAGGCCTGCAACATGATCGTTGCACCACTGCGCTCCGCAATCGGGGCAACGCGTCGCCAGATTTCCTCGGTGATGTACGGCATCAGTGGATGCAGGGCGCGCAGCAGCGCCTCCAAACAACGCGCGAGCGTCTTACGCGCACCGCGTTGCAGAGCCGGGTCGGTATCGTCGGACTGTAAGACAGGTTTGGACAATTCCAAATACCAGTCACAAAACTCGTGCCAGGTGAATTCATACAACGCACGCGCGGCCCGGTCGAAACGGTAAATATCGAAATTCTCACGTGCGCTTGTAATGGCAGCCGACAGACGAGAGCGTATCCAGCGATCGGCCAACGAATATTCGACGTCACCGGCAAGCTCGGCTGATTCGGTATTCATCAGGACGTAACGTGAAGCATTCCACAGTTTGTTGCAGAAGTTCCGGTAACCTTCGATACGCCCCATGTCAAAACGGATATCACGACCGGTTGTGGCCAGCGAGGCATAGGTAAAGCGTAACGCGTCGGTGCCATATCCCGGTATTCCATTGCTAAATTGCTTGCGTGTCGCTTTCTCGACGCGTTTTTTCAGATGCGGTTGCATCATATTAGCCGTGCGTTTTTCTACCAGTGCTTCGAGATCGATGCCATCGATTAAATCCAGTGGGTCAAGCACGTTGCCTTTGGCCTTCGACATCTTTTGGCCGTCTTCATCGCGAATAAGCGCGTGAATGTAGATTTCGTGGAACGGCACGTCGCCGGTGAACTTCAGACCCATCATGATCATCCGGGCGACCCAGAAAAAGATAATGTCAAAACCGGTTACCAACACCGATGTGGGATAAAAGGTTTTTAAGGCATCAGTGTTTTCAGGCCATCCCAACGTTGAAAATGGCCACAACGCCGACGAAAACCAGGTGTCGAGCACATCTTCGTCCTGGCGGAGCTTTAAATCGGTATCGAGTCCGTTTTTGGCTCGAATCGCATCTTCATCGCGACCGACGTAACAGTTGCCTTTGTCGTCGTACCAGGCGGGAATACGATGACCCCACCACAACTGCCGGCTGATGCACCAGTCCTGGATATTGTGCATCCAGTCAAAATAGGTCCTGGACCAGTTCTCCGGAACAAAACGGATATCACCGTTTTCCACGGCGGCAATGGCCGGTTCTGCCAGTGGTCCAACCCGCACGTACCACTGGTCGGTTAGAAGCGGTTCGACCACCTCACCGCTGCGATCGCCACGCGGTACTTTTAGCTTGTGCGCCTCGGTTTTTTCCAGCAGACCCAGTTTTTCGAAATCCTCTACGATGCGCTTGCGGGCTTCGAAACGTCGCAGACCCCGATACGGTTCTGGCACGTCGTCATTGAGGCAGGCATCTTCAGTGAAAATGTTGATCAATGGCAATGAATGACGCAGACCGACTTCGTAGTCATTGAAATCGTGCGCCGGTGTGATTTTTACGCAGCCGCTGCCAAACTCAGGATCGACATAGTCGTCTGCGATAATCGGTATGGTGCGGCCGGTGAGGGGTAACTCCACGGTCTTGCCGACCAGGTCGCTATAACGATCATCATCGGGGTGTACGGCCACGGCCGTGTCACCCAGCATCGTTTCCGGTCGTGTTGTTGCCACGATCAGACTTTTTTTGCTGTCGGCGATCGGGTAATGAAAATGCCAAAGATGCCCGTCTTCTTCTTCGGACAACACTTCGAGATCGGACAATGCGGTATGCAGTACCGGGTCCCAATTGACCAGTCGCTTGCCACGATAGATCAGACCCTCATCGTAGAGTTGTACAAATACGTCGATGACTGCTTCGGATAAGCCCTCGTCCATCGTGAAGCGCTCGCGTGACCAGTCCAATGACGAGCCCAGACGACGTAACTGATATTGAATGGTGCCGCTGGAATGCTCTTTCCATTTCCAGACCCGTTCGAGAAAGGCTTCGCGACCGATTTCCTTTCGGGTCTTACCCTCGGCGTTGAGTTGTCTCTCGACCACCATCTGGGTCGCGATCCCGGCATGATCGGTGCCCGGTTGCCACAACGTATTGTGGCCGAGCATGCGGTGATAGCGGGTCAAGGCATCCATGATGGTCATTTGGAAAGCGTGGCCCATGTGCAAAGTGCCGGTCACATTCGGCGGCGGGATCATGATGCAGTAGGCGTCACCCACGCCAGATGGCTCGAAATAGCCGCCGTGCTCCCAGAATTGGTAGCAGTTTTGCTCGATTTGCGCTGGCTCGTAGGTTTTTTCCATGCCGCTTTTGTTATCCCGGGTTCGGCGCAGTATACAGGGCCGCTACCAGGTTGCTTAGCGGATGTTGTGCGACTCGAGGGGGTAACCGCGGTCGCGATAGAAGCGGAAACGTTCGCGTCCTGCCGTGCGTCGGCTTTCATCGTTGTCGACCAACTCGGCGACACGCTCGAAACGACTAAAGAAGGCTGGTACTTCCGGACTCAGGTTTATCAACACGTTGAGTTCGCCGGCTGGTTCCGTGCCGGTACCGATTACCGCGGCAAGTCGTTGGCTGTCTTCGGAGTTTGTTATGCCCTTTGCGTGCGGCAAGAAACTGATGTCACGAAAAGTCCAGAGCAGATCGTCGATGCGTTCGGCTTGTTCGGGCGTCGCCGTGTTGATGTGGCAACGCAGGCCGCGTTGCCAGGCTTTGTCGACAAGACGGCAGGCGAAGCGCTGCAATTGCGTGCCGCCGGCGTCTTGAAGTATGTAGAAATCGATCTGTGTCATTACAAGCGGGCGCGGTCAATAAGAAATTGCGTGAGTAGACCCACGGGCCGACCAGTTGCGCCTTTTGCCTTGCCTGATTTCCACGCAGAACCGGCGATGTCCAGGTGCGCCCAGCTAAGTCCTTCGGTAAATTTACCCAGGAAGCAACCGGCACTGATCGCGCTCCCGGATTTGCTTCCCACGTTGGCAAAATCAGCAAAATTGCTCTTCAGAGTCTTGGCATAGTCTTCAGTCAGCGGCAATTGCCACGCGAGGTCGGCCGCAGTGCGGCCGGCTGTCAGCAACTCTTCGGCCAGATCATTGTCGCGTGTCATTAACCCCGAGTGGAAATGTCCTAACGCAATGACACAGGCACCGGTCAACGTCGCTATATCGATAACTGTCTCGGGATCGTACTTGCGCGAGTAGGTGAGCGCATCGCAGAGTATCAAGCGGCCTTCAGCGTCCGTGTTGAGTATCTCAACCGTTTTTCCCGACATCGTAGTGACGATATCGCCCGGCCGGGTCGCAGTCCCACTGGGCATATTTTCACAGGTGGGTACGATGCCGACGACATTGAGTGGCAAACGCAGACGAGCAAGGGACAGCATGGTGCCCAGCACGCTTGCAGCGCCACACATGTCGAATTTCATTTCATCCATCGCACTTGCGGACTTTATTGAAATTCCACCCGTGTCAAAAGTAATCCCTTTGCCGACGAGTGCAATAGGCGATTCGTCCGTAGCACCGCCGCTGTACTCCATTACGATCAGGTGCGGTGGCTCAGCCGCACCGGCGGTGACTGACAAAAACGCACCCATGCCGAGTCGTTCTATTTCCGCACGGTTGACCACTTTTGTTTTTATGCTCTTGAAGCGCTTGGCCAGATCGCGGGCCTGGTCCGCCAGATGTCCCGGTGTGCAGACATTGGCTGGACGGTTACCCAGATCCCGGGCGAGCTTGACACCATCAATGATAGCGGCGGCATCTTTCAGGCCCGATTGCATCGCCGTTTGATCGTTACGGTTGGCGGCCGCGACTCCAAAACGCTTGAGCTTGGGTTTCTTAGCTTTTTCTGATTTCAGCTCGTCAAAACGATAGACGCTCAGCGCGGCTTCCGCGGCGGCCAAGCGGGCGACACCGTAGGCGTCGCGTTCCTTTAGTGTTTCACGCGACAGATAACTGACGGCACTGGCCGCGCCGGTGCCCGAGATCTTGGCCAGCGCTGCCGCCGTGGCTGTACGATATGCGCGTTCGTTAAACTCTTTCTTGCTGCCCAGTCCGACGACCAATATGCGTTTGCAGGCAACATGGTGGGTGTGGCCAATGAGCAGGGTGGAGCCCAGCTTGCCATCGATGTCGCCCTTGGCAATCGCTGCAGAGATCTGCTTGTCGCTGGCTTTGTCCAGTGTAGTGGCGTCTTCAGTCAGGCGTTTGGTCTGGTACAGGCCGACTATTGCGCAATCAGTGCGCTGGCGCGCGGCTGTGGCGCTGGTAGCGAAAAAGTCCATGTGAATCCCCTAGATTTATACGAGCCTGCCGGTGTCGGCCGTCGTATACAATGGCAGCGTAGTTTACAGTAAGCCATTGTTCAGGGGAATCGTCTTTAGTGCTCGCGATTATCAACAGGTACCTGACAAAAGAGGTCGTTTACGCGTGGTTCGCTGTAACTGCGGTATTGCTGTTTATCCTGCTGAGCAACCAGTTTGCACGTGTGTTAGGCGATGCGGCCGCCGGAAAACTACCCCGCGACGCAGTGTTGCAAATCATTGGGCTAACTTCCATCGGCTATCTGACTGTACTGGTTCCGGTCGGTCTTTTTCTTGCAGTAATGCTTGCCCTCGGTCGATTATTCATGGACAGCGAGATGGCAGCCATAAACGCGTGTGGGATCGGACCGTTTCGCGTTTACAAGCCAATCGCGGTTGTTTCAATCGTTTTGTCTGTTGTGCTGGCCTGGTTGTCCCTGTTTGTGTCCCCGTGGGCTGCCGGCAAAGCGCATGTCATCACAGAGGTTTCCAAGCAGCAGGCCGGGCTCGGTGCGTTGGAGGCGGGGCGTTTTCGTTCCGATAGCGGTGTAGTGTTCTATGCGGAGGGCACCAACGATCAAGGCATGCTGCTGAATGTTTTTCTGCAACGGCGGCGTGGCGACCAGATTGAACTGGCCGTTTCCGAGACTGGGGAGATTCGCAAAGACGCGGATGAAACCATGATCATTCTGCGTAACGGCCGTCGCTACGAGGGCGTGCCGGGTACTCTGGGTTTTCGCATCGTGCAATTCGCCGAGCATGGCATACCGGTTATGAGCAGGGACGGGCCCGCCAGGGTTCCTGACCGCGAGGCGACGCCCACTTTGCAATTACTGAAATCCAGGGCTCGCGCCGATGCGGCCGAATTGCATTGGCGCCTGTCTGCGCCGATTAGCGCAATGTTGCTGGGCTTTCTCGCCGTGCCTTTGGCACGTACCCGCCCACGTCAGGGTCGCTACGGCCGTTTGGGTATCGGGATTGCCATTTACCTGGTGTACGCCAATCTGCTCGGTGCGGCGCAGATTTGGATCCAGCAGGGTGTCTTATCGCCGCGTGTGGGCATGTGGCCGGTGCATGGCATCATGGTGGTGGCAGCGTCGTTTCTGCTCTGGCGCGAAACCCACCTGCGTAAACCGCGGGCGAATAAATCGTGACGCTGCTTGATCGATACATCCTGGCTGGAGTATTACGCGGCACGGTTCTGGTGTTGACGGTTTTGTTGGTCCTCAATGCCTTTGTCAGTTTTATCGGCCAAGTCGATAATGTGGGTCAGGGAACTTACACAACGGCTGATGCGGTCGCATTTGTGTTACTGACACTCCCGTCAATGGCGTATCAGTTATTGCCGATTGCCACCTTGCTGGGTGCACTACTCGGTTTGGGTAATCTGGCTTCACACAGTGAGTTGATCGTGATGCGTGCTGCCGGCATCTCGCCCTGGCGACTGACAAGTAGCGTCATTATTGCTGGCGGTCTGATTGCAGTAATCGGTACCGCCCTGGGTGAGTTCATTGCGCCACCGGCCGAACAGTATGCAAAGCGGCAGCGCACCATGGCTTTGCACAATCAACTCAGCATGGGTCAGGGCCAGAGTGGCTGGATTCGCGACGGCAACGTTGTGATAAACATCGAGCAACTCATGGCAGGTGATCGTGCCGGTGGTATTTATGTATTTACGTTTGATGAAAAGCGTGAGCTGCAAAGCATCGTCCAGGCGCGAACCGCGAGTTTTGATGACGATGGTGTCTGGGTACTGGACGATTCACGCAAGACAGAATTTCTTAATGAACGATTGGTGGCCACAAAAGGCTCCCAAATGGCGCAGTCGACCACATTGAGCCCGGAACTGCTCGGTCTTTCAGTTGTGGATCCGGATGTTTTGGCAAGTCATGGTTTGTTCGACTACATCAAGTATTTGCGTCGCAATGGTCTGGATGCGGATAGCTACATCATGGCTTTCTGGTCACGCATCGCCACGATCGTATCCATCGTCATCATGGCAGCACTCGCGCTACCTTTTGTATTTGGGCCGCTACGCAGTACCGGAACGGGTCAGCGGATGTTTGTGGGCATATTGCTGGGCGCGGCTTATTTTCTGGTTAATCGGCTCACCGCGAACAGTGGCGCAGTATTTGGATTGAACCCGGCGGTTACAGCCTGGTTACCGACGATCGCTTTATTTCTGGTTACCGTTGCTGCGCTGGCTCGCGTGCGCTGACGCCTGTTGCGATTTCCAGTACGAGTTCAGTGCCGGAGAGCAAATCGTGCCAGGCACGACCACGACGATCTATCAACACCCACAAAAAACCCAGTCCGAGAGCAAGCCAGGAGATTGTTGCGCTGAGTGCGCGCAGCACGCATTGAAACAAAGACGCGTTGGCATGCTCTGCTGTGCGCACTCGCAAGCGCCACGCAACCATGCCGATTGTTTGCCCACGTCGCCACCAGGAAACCGAAAAATAAATCAGCACAATAGTGCCGAGGTAGAACTGATACCACAGTGTGCCCGCCGACACCGGTTCACCGCGCGTAAACAGCAGTGTCGCGGCCGTTGCGGCGATCAGTAGGGCGGCAAGGATCAGCGTGTCGTAAGCAACAGCGGCAAGACGACGTAACAAACTGGGCGTCTGCCCTGTGCTCATCGACGGCGTGCGGCTAACAACATTAACGGTAACAACCATAAGCCACTGCCCCCACCGCCACCGCCTGCTGGTTGTGGCGGTGGCGGTGGTGGTGGTAATGGTGGCGGAGCGCCGGCCTGACATTCGGCTACTTTTGGCGGTGCCGTAGCGTTGGCGTCGTCGGCGAGGAATACTATGAAGGTGCAGTCAGCCCCGCCGGTATCGCCTCCGGCCAGCATCGAGTCTTCATAGCCGGTCCAGTGTCCGTTTTGCCAATCAACCGGCGTTGATGGGTCGGCATCGAGCGCCATTTCGGCAATATCAGTTAGTTCGATCTGTAGGGCTACCGATTTGGGTTCACCCACCGTCAGACCCATCTGTGACAACGGCATGTCCCGGGTGAAAGCGTCGCCGCGGTAGTTGAGATAACCATCGGGTGGGCCGCCCGGTACATCGAGCCAGTCCGGGTTAGGCGCAAGTTGCAAAGAGATACCAAACAGGCCATCCGGTTCGTTCAATTCGAGCTGCCCGGCAGTGCTGGACTGACCGGCATAGTTGGAAAGATTTCCATTTGCATCGTACCAACGCATCGGTTTGTTAAACGCGATATAAATACGGTGGTCATCGCTGGGCACGATCGCTCGATCGGTCGTGACTTCGAGCCTGCGGCCGACACCATCGGCCACCCACTGAGCTGCGTACACGACTTCGTCACGTGCCAGATTGGTAATATGAACTGCGGTAACATGGGGTGGCCCGCTTTGTCGATAAAAGCCCAGTAAAAGCGTGGCCGCAATTTCATCGCGTACTCGCGTGATTTCACTGTCCGGCAAAACGAAGCCACTGTGGGAAGCACCAGTGCCCCCGTAATCCTGGCCGCCATTTAGCGGTTCAATTTCTAACGTATACGAGGGGATCTGGAATTCGAATGCGTAATAGTTATCCAGTGAACCGATACCGGTACTGCCGATCGGTCCCGGCGAATAGCGATACTTGAAGTTGGTTACCGCACGCATGCGCGTCGCCAGGCCCAAAGTAATTGCATCGCGTCGGGTGTTGCCGGTGCGTGGTGTGAAATAGACAGAACTAAATGAATGCACGTCTATTCCGAGTCGCAATCTATCGGCAGGCCCGAGCCCCGTTGCGGCTTGCAGGGCAAGAATCTCCGATTCCGAGGAGTGGGCTGTACCACGATAGATCAGGCTGATCGGATTCGCGCTCGAGCCGCCGTTCAGGCCGTAACCGTGCACACTGTTGCGATTGAGGTCGACACCAAAAAAACTGTCATCAGTGGTATCCAATTGATTGTCGACTACACCCCCGGACGGATTGCGCAAGTTTTTGCGGCGCATTCGGCCGTCTCGCGGTTGGCGTTCGTCAGCGGTGGCGCGGGTCGGGAAAGTCTGGGTCTGTATGAAACCGTCTATGTTTATTACGGGCAACAGGACCACATTCAGATTGTCTCGCAGGTACTGGCCGATATGTGCGTCATCAGAACGCTCAACCAGTTGCTCGAAAATCTCAGTCAGCACTTCCGGTGACTGCCATTCGCGCGCGTGTATGCCGCCATTGATAATGACAGCGCCTTCCGGGCGTCCATCATTGGTCAGATTATCGACATCACCGATGCTGTATGCCCAGATGTCGCGATCGAGTTGGGTTTGTCCTACTACGCTGCCGCCAACCGTATCTCGTGTGAGCATCAGGTCCTGATGCTGTGCAAACAGTGATGAATAGGTGCGGAAGCCATCGACCGCCGTCAGTGTATCGACCGGTATTGGTGGCGGGTAACCCAACGCAATATTGTCGCCGCTGTCATCGTTTTCGGTATAAACCAGTTGTGTATCGCGACACAACGGATCGTCCGGGTTGCTGATCGTGCCGTTTTCGAACTCACACAAAGCCGAAGCAAACTGACTCACCAGCAAGCCGGCGATCACGAGAGTTAGAAATCGCATGTCAGCGGTCCGACTCGTTATCGGGACGTGACTGTGCGAGCCAATCTCTCGCGATTTGCTTCGCTCTTGCATCGCCGCTCAGCCGCAATGCCAGCAACGCGCGTTTTTGCACCAGGTTTTCGGTGCTATCTAGCAGCGTCGCAAGCCGGTTTACCGTGTTGCGGTCGGCATGTCGGGCCAGCACCGCTGCAGCGCTGCTGCCCAGACCGGGATCCGACAGGGATGTCCACAACAGGTTTTTTGCGACGGGGAGTGTTGCGCTGAGTCTGCCAACTTCGTAGAGACTTGCTGAAGCGATGTCTGGTCGGCGCAAAGCCAATTTCAAAAGCCTTAGAGCGGCATCGGCCCCGACAGTTTGTTCCAGTTCTCTGATCGCTGCCAGCGCGATCGCGGGTGTACCGGTGGTCAATACACTCTCGTACAACGCGATGTCTGCAAGTGCTGCCGCAGCGGCTGCGGCGAGTTTGTCCGCACCCGGTTCTTCGATGCGATCTATGATTTGATCGCGATAGAACACCAGGTATTGCACCTGCAGCTCACCGACGGCATCAATTGCACCCGCCTGGCCTGCGGCATCAGCCGAAAAATAATTCTGCAAAAATTGTGGGTCGCCAGCCCGGATCGCACGAAGAGCGTTCGTACGCGCTGCCGCACGCGTCCACCTACGTTGTGTCACGCGGGCAGCCGCGCCAACATCGACAAACGGAATCATCGTATTGCCTTCTTCGTGCGCAACCAGAATTTGTGGTTCTCGTTGTGATAGTTGTTCCACCAGGCCGCGCGCGTCTGGCGATGGAGCTCGCGACCCTAGGGTCAAAACAATTTGTTCCAATTGTTTTTCAGTTGCCCGGGTTACTTTTCCGAGGTCTAGCAACGTGCGGGCCTCAGCTACCAAGTCGGCAGTTTTCCGGGACTGCCAGCTCATGTCGGCGGCTTGCGCGCCGAACGCCATCGTAATGAGAAAAAGCAGCATGATCCGGAGAAACATATTTATTATCGCGTTGTTCGGCTGTATAGCTTTTGAGTACGAACCGGGCCACCAGTTCGGATTCATTGGCGCTCCCTACGGGACTCGAACCCGTGTTCCCGCCTTGAGAGGGCGGTGTCCTAACCGCTAGACGAAGGGAGCTTGCCTTGGCCGAGATTCAATGGTGCCACGTGGCGGGGATGCTATCATACGGGCGTTTTAGGCTGGCAACGACCAGATCCGCATTGAATCAGCAAACCGAGGGCAATCTGAAAGCGCCTCAAATCATCGCACGGTCAGCGCACCCGGTTTCGCGCGCCAACATCTCCGACAATGCCCTGAAAGTACTCAATCGGCTGCATCGGGCGGGTTACCAGGCTTTTCTGGTTGGCGGTGCGGTGCGTGACCTGCTGGTCGGACATGAACCCAAGGACTTCGATGTCGCAACCGATGCCCGGCCGGAAGATATCCGCGAGCTGTTTCGTAACTGTCGTCTTATCGGGCGACGTTTCCGTTTGGCACATGTGCACTTTGGCCGGGAAATTATAGAAGTTGCAACCTTTCGCGGGGACAGCACTGACGGTATCGAGACCGATGCGGCTGGCCGCATTCTAAGAGACAACATTTACGGCGCAATAGAACACGATGTGTGGCGGCGCGATTTCACTGCCAATGCTTTGTACTACAACATCGCAGATTTCAGTATTTGGGATTACACCGGCGGCATAAAAGACATCGAATCCGGCGTGCTGAGAATGATAGGCGACGCCGAGGCACGTTATCGTGAAGATCCTGTGCGAATGCTACGCGCCGTGAGATTCAGCGCAAAACTCGGGTTCAACCTGCATGCCGACACCAAGCGACCATTGACTGAGCTGGCGCCAATCATTGCCGACGTGCCGCCGGCACGACTCTTCGACGAAATACTCAAGCTATTTCTGACCGGACATGCACAGTCGTCATTCGACCTGCTGAGTCGTCATGAGTTGTTGCAATATCTGTTTCCGGCGACCGTAGATTGCGCGCAATTGTCCGGCGCTGCGAGTTTCCGGCAGTTGCTTAACCTGGCTTTGGAAAACACCGACGCACGTTGCGCAGTAAACAAGCCGGTGACACCGGTTTTTCTGTTTGCGGTTTTTCTTTGGGGCCCGATCACGCAGCGCGTTGCGGCAATTCGCAACAATAATCATGGCGCCGTGTTTTGGTTGCATCGGGCGACGGACGAAATTCTGGGCGAGCAACAGGCCCACGTGTCGATACCACGGCGTCTCGGCGCGCCGATGCGCGAAATTGTGTGTTTGCAAACTCGTTTTGCCAAGCGTTCGGGAAAGCGGGCGCTGGCGTTACTGGAGCACCCCCGTTTTCGTGCAGCCTATGATTTGATGTTGTTGCGTGTGAAGGCCGGCGAGGAGGATCCGGAGTTGGCTACCTTCTGGACTGACATACAAACCATGAGTCCTGAGCAGCAAGCCATCGCGGTGAATGTCAGCCCAGGCGCCGGTCCGCGCCGTCGTCGTCGTCGAGGTCCGCGTCAACGCCGCCCCGGTCCGGACCAGGTACCCGATGCCGGATAGGATCTGGAGCCCCGCCTTTATCGCAGTTGGCAGCAATCTCGATGGTCCGCGGGCCCAGGTGGAAGCAGCACTTGTGGCATTGGGCTCTATTGAGGACACGTGCTGTGTTGCTACTTCGCCGCTTTATCAGGGCCCGCCGATGGGGCCGCAGGACCAGCCGGATTATGTTAACGCTGTGGCGGCGCTGTTGACACAGTTGGAGCCAGCGGCTTTGTTCAGCGCACTTTTGGATGTCGAGCGGGCACTAGGCCGTGGCGGGACCGGCCGTAAATGGGGTCCCAGACGCATCGATCTGGACCTCTTGCTCCACGGTGATAACGTACGGGAAGGACGTGCGCTGACACTGCCTCATCCGGGGCTTGCCGAGCGTGCGTTCGTATTGCAGCCATTGGCTGATCTGGCGCCGACTTTGCGGCTGCCGGATGGCCGGCGGATTGCCGACTTATTGTATAGCGTTGACTGCTCAGAGCTGCGACGGCTTTGAGACGGGGAGAATTGTGAGTACCTGGCAGCCAAAATACATCGCCGTGGAAGGCCCGATCGGTGTGGGCAAAACCACACTGGCCAGCCGTCTGGCGGACAGTTTCGAGGCGGAGTTGGTCTTGGAAGGGCCACAGGACAATCCTTTTCTTGAACGCTTCTATCGTGACCCAAGACGATACGCGTTGCCAACGCAGCTCTATTTTATTTTTCAACGTGCGAGACAATATCAAGCTATGCGTCAGGCTGATATGTTTGAGCCGGTGCGAGTAACCGATTTCTTGCTGGAAAAAGACCGGTTGTTTGCACAGATCAATCTGGGCGACGATGAGCTGGCGCTTTACGATCTTGTTTATGAAAAACTCGCAATTGATGCGCCGGTCCCCGATCTGGTGGTTTATTTGCAGGCGCCGGCAGACGTATTACTAAAAAGGATCGCGATGCGTGGCATCGCTTATGAACAGGGTATAACCCGCGAATACATGGAACGGGTGAGTGAAGCATACGCGCGTTTTTTTCATCACTACAACAGAAGTTCGGTGCTGATTGTTAATACCGCACAGATCGATTTGGTCAATACTGATTCCGGCTATGCGACACTACTCGACCAGCTGCGTGGCCTGCGTCCCGGGCGTCATTTCTTTAACCCTGGCCCTATTGAATTGAACTGAATACGATGAGTCGATCGATGTACAAACACTTGGAAAATCGTGCGCGGGAAACCCCGCCCGTAACCTTGACCACGTTACAGAAAATGAAGGTTGAGCGTGAGCCGATCAGTTGCATTACGGCATACGATGCCAGTTTTGCGGCACTGGTCGACAATGCTGGCGTCGATGTAGTGCTGGTTGGCGATTCACTTGGGATGGTGATTCAGGGACATAGCACGACTGTGCCAGTCACTATGGATGACATCGTGTATCACTCGCGTGCTGTAGCACGTGGGCTGTACCGCCCGTTTCTGATTACAGACATGCCATTCATGAGTTATGCAACACGCGATCAGGCTTTGAGCAATGCGGCGCGATTGATGCAGGAAGGCGGCGCCAAAATGGTCAAGCTGGAAGGCGGTGTGAATCAGTTGAACGTCGTTCGCGCACTGGCCTCAAACGACATTCCAATATGCGCGCATATTGGACTGACGCCGCAGTCGGTACACAAGATCGGTGGCTTTCGTGTACAGGGCAGGGACAGCAACGCCGCTAACAGTATGATCGAGGAGGCGCGTGCACTTGAAGATGCCGGCGCGGATATTGTTTTGCTTGAATGCATTCCCACCGAACTCGGTCGGCAGATCACGGAGGCAGTCGAAGTGCCCGTAATCGGCATCGGTGCAGGGCCGTCTACTGACGGGCAGATTTTGGTGTTGTACGACATACTTGACATTACACTGGGGCGAACGCCGCGATTCGTTCAGAATTACATGGAAGGCGCGGCCAACTGTGCGGAAGCAGTCAATCGTTACGTTGCCGCAGTTAAAGACCGTAGCTATCCTGCGCCGGAACATTGCTTCGAGTAGAGCCTTGATCACCGAGTACACGATCGCATCTGCGCGGGCTCAGATCAGGCAGTGGCGCGCCGACGGTGCCCGGGTTGGGCTGGTTGCGACCATGGGGAATTTGCACGAGGGGCATTTGAGCCTGGCCCGTGCTGCCAGTTCTCAATCAGACAGAGTCGTCGCCAGCATTTTTGTGAACCCGCTGCAGTTTGGGCCGACAGAAGATTTTGCAGCTTATCCGCGTACGTTGGATGCAGATCGTGCTGCGCTGGAATCGGTCCAGTGTGATTTGCTTTTTGCGCCCACCACCGAAGAGATATATCCGGACGGGGAATCATCGACTCGGGTGACAGTAGGTGCGCTGGGCGGCGTGCTGTGTGGGGCGCATCGTGCCGGGCATTTCGATGGCATGGCAACAGTCGTGACGAAGTTGCTGAATATTATTCAACCCAACATTGCAGTATTTGGCGAAAAGGACTTTCAGCAACTGGTCGTGATTCGGCGCATTGTGCAAGATCTGAATCTGCCAGTGCAGATTCAAGGCGTATCGACGATGCGCGAAGCCGATGGACTTGCGATGAGTTCGCGCAACCGCTATCTGGAAGGCACCGAAAGGGACAAAGCGCCACAGCTCTATGCCACGCTGTCAGACATTGCGGAGCAAATACGCAATGGCGATCATGATTATCAACGATTGTGCAATGAGGGCGCCAAGCGCCTGGTTGGCGCGGGATTCAAACCGGATTACGTTGAAGTGCGTGATGCGGATACGCTGCATGATCCGGTCACAGGAACACGTTCAGTTGTGGTATTGGCCGCAGCAATCCTGGGACGGGCCCGGTTAATTGACAACATACGCCTGGAGTTGGAAGCGCTGTCGCAAAGCAGCCGGTCTGATCGCGCGTTAAGTTCTTAGTGTGCGACGCAGTTGCGACCGGCAAGCTTCGCACGATAGAGCGCAGCATCGGCATTGTTGATCAAAGATTCGAGCGTGTCGGATGCTTTGCGCTCGGCAACACCTATCGACACGGTTATGCCGGCGCCGTCATCGGGTCCGGTGCGTTCGCCGGGATTGCCACCGACGGCGGCACGTACCCGTTCAGCAATTTCCAATGCCTGGTCCATTAGTGTATCGGGTAACAGTACGGCGAATTCGTCACCGCCATAACGGGCGATCATATCTGTAGGCCGGAAATATTGACGCAAGGCATCGGCAACCGTACACAGCGCATGGTCGCCGGCTATGTGACCGTGTGCGTCGTTAAATTTCTTGAAGAAGTCAACGTCGAGCATCACCATACAGGCATCTTCACCATCGATCTCGCAACGTTGCAGCTTGCGCCGAAACATGTCCTCCAGCCAGTGACGGTTAAACAAATCAGTGAGGGCGTCGGTCATCGCATTGCGTTCATACTGCCGTAGTACGCCTTCACTGTCCGCAATCAACTCGTTATCGGCGCGCAGCCGTTCGGATAGTATGGATAAAAGGTTTCGGGCAAACGAATGGGAGGTGTTTATCATCTCCCAGACAGTTTCCTGATCGAGCACCAGCAATTGGGTTTTTTCGGCGGCCTTGACCCACGCCGATGGTGCGCTGTCTTCGATAATGGACATCTCACCGGCACACGATCCCTGCTTCAAGCTTATCAGCGGGGGCTCGTGTTCGCTGATCAGATGCACGGTCAGGCTGCCACTTAGAATCGCGTAGACGTTGATGTTGGGTGTGTCGGGCGCCAGTAGCAGATCACCGGCCTCGAGGCTGAGCTGCTCAGAATCTTCCAAGTGCAGCTCAATTGATTCTGGGCTGACGCCACGTAGCAGCCGCAACGCTGCGAAACGGGAATCCGCATAATACGGTTGCCGCATAGACTGTGTGTCCGAGGTCACGCTGTCTTTCACTGTTCGTCCTCGAGCAACTGGCGCATTTCTGCAAACCGATCACGCGTTTTATTATCAACTTCCGGATACCCCAGATTGAGCGTCTCGATACTGGCCAGCACGATTCTCGCGACAGCTAGTCTCATGTAGCGTTTATCGTCGGCGGGAATGGCGTACCAGGGCGCCCACGGTTTGGAAGTTGTATTGATTGCCTCCTCATAGGCGGCCATGTACTCGTCCCAGTGTCCGCGCTCACGCACGTCAGAGGTCGAAAACTTCCAGTTCTTGTCCGGTTCCTCCAGACGCGAAAGAAATCGGCGACGTTGTTCTTCCCGGGAGACATTGAGCCAGAATTTGAGCACGACCGTACCGTTGCGAGCCAGGTGACGCTCGTGCTGTTCAATAGACGCAAGACGTTCCGCCCACAGGTGATTCAGGTCAGGGATGTGCGGCAAATTTTGCGACTTCAGGTATTCAGGGTGTACCCGAACGACAAGTACTTCTTCGTAGTGACTTCGGTTGAACACGCCGACGCGGCCTCGTTCCGGCAGTTTTTTCGACGTGCGCCAGAGGAAGTCGTGCTCGAGCTCCTCCGTCGAGGGCTGTTTAAAAGAGAAGACTTGGCAGCCGGCGGGGTTGATACCGGACATTACGTGACGGATTGTGCCGTCTTTACCCGCGGCGTCCATCGCCTGAAAGACGAGTAATACTGCCCACTTGTTGTCCGCGTACAGCATGCGTTGCTGTTCACGCAGTTGGGCCACGCATGACGCCAGCTCTTCCTTCGCTGCCTTCTTGCCGAGCGAATAATCGTCAGGCGGCACGGTCGGATTCGACGCAACACGCAACGAACCATCGAATGGCGCCAAGTGACGGCTTTTGACCGCCTCAAATATTTCAATTCCAGAATTCGGCATACAGACCCGCATTATGGTTAAGTTTAGGGTTGCGGGCCAAAGACTCAGGTCTCATTTTGGCGGCAATACGGGATGTTTTGGCCCCAAATAGGGGCAGAGGCGGTCTACCCGGACCCGTGGCGGTCGAGGGCCCAGGCGACATGTTCGCGCACCAATGCGGACGGGTGTGCCGCTCTGGTGCGTAGTGCTGCCACAATGTCGGCGTCACCGGGCGCGTTTCCCAAGGCAACGGCAATGTTGCGCAGCCAGCACTCGTAGCCGATACGACGTATCGGACTACCGGCGGTGCGATCGAGAAACTCGGCTTCGCTCCAGGCGAATAACTCTGTTAGTGCGATGTCGTCCAAACCGTGTCGGGGCGAAAAATCTGCCTCGTCGGTCGGCTGAGCAAACTTGTTCCACGGGCACACCAGTTGACAGTCATCGCAGCCAAATATCCGGTTGCCTATGCCCGGACGCAGCGACTCCGGAATAGAACCGCGTAATTCTATAGTCAGATAGGACACACAACGTCGCGCGTCGAGTTTGAACGGCCCGACTATGGCGTTAGTCGGGCAGATGTCGATGCACGCGCAGCAACTGCCGCAATGCTCAGTGGCGGGTGTATCGGGTGGTAGTGGTAAATCCGTTAATAGCTCGCCGAGAAAAAAATATGAACCTGCGGTGCGATTGATTAAGTTGGTGTGTTTTCCGATCCAGCCTAAGCCCGCATTGCGGGCCAGTGGCTTTTCCAATACAGGACCGCTGTCGACAAAAACCCGGTAACCAAACTCACCGGTTTCGGCGCTGATACGACTGGCGAGTTTCTGGAGCCTGTTGCGTAACACCTTGTGGTAGTCGCGGCCCGTCGCATAGCGCGATACATAAGCACGGGTCGGCTCGTTGAGTATGGATTCGGCGTCGGCGGCCGCTGGCGGGAAGTAGTCCATTCTGACGGTAATGACGCTAAGTGTGCCGGGTCTCAATTCAGCCGGCCGGCTGCGACGCCTCCCATGCCGGTCCATGTAGGACATCTCGCCCTGATAACCTAGCGCAAGCCATTGCTCGAGTGCCTGCTCGTCTGCGGACAGATCAACACCGCTGATGCCGGTTTGCTGGAACCCCAGATCCCGCGCCCACTCCCGGATCTGATCCGGAAGGGTTGCCAAGTTGTCCAGTTTTTCCGACATTGCCTCCTCGAATCCGCGACTATAATGGCCGCTCATGAGTAAGAATCTGCCCGTAACAATATACCGCGCCGCCCAGGTCCGAGAACTCGATAGGCTGGCAATCGAGGAATTGGGCATCCCCGGCTATACGCTAATGTATCGCGCCGGCGAGGCCGCGTTCAGAGTGTTGCGTCGCCGCTGGCCCAGATCGCGCAGTTTGCTCGTGCTTTGTGGTGCCGGGAACAACGCTGGCGATGGTTATGTGCTGGCACGTGTTGCACGGTCCAAGGGCATGAACGTAACCGTTGCAGCACTGGTTGATCCGGCCAAATTATCCGGCGATGCCCAAATTGCCTGGGAGACCTACCAGGCTGCAGGCGGTTCAGTCACCGAATGGCAACCGGAAATGCTGGAACAAGCCGATGTCGTCGTGGATGCCATTTTGGGAACCGGTTTGGCCCGAACATTGGCCGACAAACCCAGGGAACTGGTCGAAGCCGTGAACGCCTCCGGCGCCGATGTACTGGCACTGGATATCCCGACCGGGCTGCACGCTGACACCGGGCGTGTAATGGGCGCAGCAATCATTGCTGACATGACGATTACATTTGTGGGTCTCAAATTGGGTTTGTATAGCGGTGACGCCTTGAATCACGTTGGCAAAATCGTTTTCGATGATCTCGGTATTCCATTGCAGCTCACCGAGCGCATGCACTGCGCCGGCCGACGACTTTCAGAATCACACGTCCATGAAACACTGCCGCCCCGACCGCGTACGACACACAAGGGCCAAAACGGTCATGTGCTGATAATAGGTGGCAACGTCGGAATGGGTGGCGCAGTGATACTCGCCGGTTCGGCTGCGTTGCGCAGTGGGGCAGGGCGCGTGAGTATCGCCACACGTGGCGAGCATGTGGCAGCAACAATTTCAGCACGACCGGAGTTGATGTGCCGCGGTGTGGAAAAACCGGCCGACCTGACGGCACTGCTGGAGGCCGTGGACATTGTTGCAATCGGGCCTGGTCTGGGTACGGATGTCTGGGCACAGCAATTGCTGGATGCCGTTCTACGAACTGACAAGCCCAAAATTCTGGACGCAGACGCGCTCAATTTGCTGGCAGCACATCCCGTCAAACGAAACGACTGGCTGTTGACACCACATCCTGGGGAAGCGGCTCGTCTAATCGGTGTCAAAACATCGGAGATACAGGAAGACCGGTTTGTCGCACTTGCACGGGTGTTGGAAAAGTATGGTGGGACTGCCGTACTCAAGGGCGCCGGCAGTCTCGTTGGTCATGTGGGTGAAGCGGCATGGATTTGCGATCGAGGTAATCCCGGCATGGCTACACCTGGCATGGGTGATGTACTCACCGGCATAATCGCGGCGATTGCAGCGCAATGTGGCGATCTCACGGCTGCGGCACGCAGTGGTGTGTTTGTTCACGCGGCCGCCGGCGACGATGCGGCCAGGCGCGGTGAGCGTGGTCTGATTGCAGACGATGTATTGAAGCACCTGGCGACATGGATCAACCTGAGCTAAGTCCGGTTGTTGTTCCCGACGAAGCAAGCTGTGCACAGGTCGCAGCACGCCTCTTGCCGGCGCTACTCGGTCATCTACCTGATGATCGTGCGTTTGTTGTGCATTTAAGTGGCGCACTTGGTGCGGGCAAGACGACTTTTGTACGAGGCGTGTTGCGCGCTGCCGGTGTTATGGGTCAGATTCCGAGCCCGACCTATACTCTGGTGGAAACCTATGAAACGCCCGTGGCATTTTTTGTCCACGTCGATTTCTATCGACTTAGTGGTGCGAGCGATGCCGAAGCACTCGGTCTGCGCGAGTATGATCGACCAGGTGCAATCTGGTTGGTTGAATGGCCCGAGCGTGTGACGGAGCGCGGGCGTAACAGGGACATCGGTATCGTCCTGGTCCATCGGGACACGGACCGACTGCTGCATGTCTCGGCAGCGACGGCAGTGGGTGCCAGTGTCGTGGCAGCATGGGCTCCGGCTGGCGAAGTCGATTGAGCTTTAGTTCATATCCCATTTATTTTGCTAAGAAAACTTGAAGTTTGACATATTCTAGGGGTAAATTAGACAAAGCTGACGAGGGACCAGACAGACCATGACCCGATCGATTCGAGCCATGCTGATATTTGTGTGCCTGCTGGCGCCGGTCGCCGCCGGGGCAGACGTACAGGTCCAGGGGCTGCGCTTGTGGGCAGGTCCGGACAGCACCCGGGTCGTCATGGATCTTAGCGAGCCGGCAGATCACCGTATTTTTACGCTAAGTGATCCCAGCCGTATCGTCGTTGACCTGACGCAATCCGAATTGGCGCATCGACGCCTGCCGGCCGGGGCCGGTGTGGTCAGCAAAATACGCAGCGGCAAACGCGACGGTGGTTTGTTACGTATCGTTCTGGATCTGACAGTGGATGCCGTACAACCGCGCAGTGTAGTTTTGCCACCCAATGACAAGTACGGACATCGATTGGTCATTGATTTGTTTCCTGAGGGCAGTAGTGCAACAAAGTCGGTTGCGGTTACCCCGCCAGAGAAACGCGATGTACTCATCGCAGTTGATCCGGGTCACGGTGGTATAGATCCCGGTGCCAGTGGGCGCAAGGGTACGCGGGAAAAAAATGTCGTTCTGAAAATCGCCCGTCGCCTCGCCCAGCAAATTGATGCGCAGCCCGGTATGCGCGCGATGTTGACCCGCACCGGCGATTCTTTTCTAACTCACCGCAATCGTATGAAAAAAGCCCGTGAAGAGCGTGCCGATTTTTTCATTTCTATCCACGCCGACGCCTTCAAAGATGCCCGCGCCTATGGTTCATCGGTCTACGCGTTATCTGAAAGTGCTGCAACGGACGAAGCCGCGCGTTGGCTGGCAGAACGTGAGAACGCTGCTGATCTGATTGGTGGCGTGTCATTGGACGATAAAGACGACTTGCTCGCCTCGGTGCTACTGGATCTGTCGCAAAACGCGGCGATCAGCGCCAGTCTCAGTGCGGGTGATCTTGTATTGAATGAGCTGGGTCAGATTACCCGCCTGCGCAGAAAACAAGTGCAACAAGCCAATTTTCTCGTGCTCAAGTCACCAGACATTCCGTCGATTCTGGTTGAGACCGCTTTTATCTCAAATCCGTCTGAAGAAAAACGGTTACTCGATCCGGCCTATCAGGAAAAACTGGCGGCCTCGCTGATGCGTGGCATACGTCACTACTTTGCGCAAAACGCCCCACCCGATACCCGGCTAGCACACACACGCTCTAATGACGGCGTGCCGGCCTATCAGCACACCATAGGCAGTGGTGAGACTTTGTCAGAGATTGCCGAGCGCTATCAGGTCAACGTGCAACGCTTGCGGGCGGCCAACGACCTGCGCAGTGATCGCATCAGAGTCGGTCAGGTACTGGCCATTCCGCTTGCACCCTGAGTTCTGACCATTGTGGCTTTAGCCGCGTATCCTTGTCGGTTATTCTACCGGCATGCCTATTCGTGAGTTACCTAAGACCCTGATCAATCAAATTGCGGCAGGCGAGGTCGTAGAGCGCCCGGCCTCGGTACTAAAAGAGCTGCTCGAAAACAGTCTCGATGCCGGCGCAAAACGAGTATCGGTTGATATCGAAGCTGGCGGCGCGCGACGTATATCGGTACGGGACGACGGTAGTGGTATTCCAGCCGGCGAGTTGCCGATGGCGCTTGCGCGACACGCAACCAGCAAGATCGCTTCATTGTCTGATCTCGATGCAGTGCGCACGCTCGGTTTTCGCGGTGAAGCCTTGCCGTCCATGGCATCGGTCTCACGCATGACGCTCACCTCCCGCAAAGTAGATGAAAACTCCGGTTGGAGGATGCGAACGGAGGGCGGCGAGGGGGACGATCCGGCGCCTGTGGCCCATCCACAGGGCACCACGGTTGAGGTGCGCGATTTGTTCTTCAACGTTCCGGCGCGGCGGAAATTCCTGCGTACCGAGAAAACGGAATTTGCTCATCTCGACAAAGTGTTCAAACGACTTGCCCTGAGTCGTTTTGATGTCGAGTGGTCGTTGAATCACAATCGGCGTGAGTTGCTACGGCTCCCTGTCGCGACCAGCCGGCTTGAACGTGAGCAACGCGTCGCGGCTATCTGTGGCGACGCATTTATCACTAATGCGATGCATCTGGACCATGCGGCGGCGGGACTGCGTGTGCATGGCTGGATTGCGGCGCCGACCTTTTCCCGCAGTCAACCGGATCTGCAGTACTTCTATCTTAATGGCCGCATGGTCTCAGACAAACTCGTGCGACACGCAGTTCGGCACGCCTATCGCGATGTGCTTTTTCATGGACGCCATCCTGCGTACCTGCTTTATTTGGAAATGGATCCCGCCCTGGTTGATGTTAATGCTCATCCGGCGAAATCCGAAGTGCGTTTTCGTGATGGCCGGACAGTGCACGACTTTATTAGTCATACGGTCGAACAAGCGTTGTCAACAACATGTCCCGGTACCAGTGATGCACCGCCAACCCATATTTCCAGCGGTTCATCGATGCCGGTTGCGAGTCAGGGGCGTCTTGCGGTCGCCGAGCAGATTGAAAGTTACCGCCGGTTGCACGAATCGGCTGACACGACGGTTGCCCCGGCGAATACGGCCGAAGCCGAACTTCCACTGGGTACGGCCGTGGCTCAAATACACGGTGTCTATATACTCGCGCAAACCCCGGATGGACTGATTATTGTCGACATGCATGCAGCACATGAGCGAGTTGTGTATGAACAGCTGAAGACCGCCGCCGAATCCGCCAGCCCGGATGCGCAACCGTTGCTGGTGCCGTTGCTGATATCCGTGTCAGAAAGCGAGGCTGATCTGGCCGTGCGCCATGCCGACAGTTTTTCTGCGTTGGGTCTGCAAGTAGACCGCACCGGGCCTGCCGCACTTGTGGTCAGAGAAATTCCCGCGGTCTTGGCCAACGCCGACGTCGAACAGTTGGTTCGCGATGTGCTGGCCGATGTCGCTGAGCACGGTCAATCGGCACGGTTGTCCGCGCATCGCGATCACCTGCTTGCAACGATGGCGTGTCATGGTTCTTTGCGTGCCAACCGGCATCTCACGTTACCCGAGATGAACGCTTTATTGCGTCAGATGGAGCAGACGCCACGGGCCGATCAGTGTAATCACGGACGGCCAACGTGGACGCGGCTAAGTCTCGCGGACCTGGACCGACTGTTCTTGCGCGGCCAGTAGACTCGCGGTTGTGACCATGCCGGCGGTTCTTTTCTTGATGGGGCCGACGGCTGCCGGCAAAACTGCTGCCGCTGTTGAGTTGGCGGACGAGTTTCCGTTCGAAATCGTCAGTGTCGATTCGGCACTTGTTTACCGTGGGCTGGATATCGGCACGGCTAAGCCAGGTAGCGATGTGCTATCGCGTGCACCCCACCGTTTGGTCGATATTGCAGACCCCATGGAAGCGTATTCGGCCGGCCGCTTCCGACGTGACGCACTCTGTGCCGCTGCGGAGATTCGCGCGGACGGTCGGGTGCCCCTGCTCGTTGGCGGGACATTGCTTTATTTCCGAGCGTATGCGCACGGGCTTGCAAATTTGCCACAATCTGACCCGGCAGTTCGCGCGGAAATCGATACCGAGGCCGCCGGGTCGGGCTGGCCGGCAATGCATTCCGAGCTGGCCGTTGTTGACCCAAAGGCGGCAGCTCGGATACACCCCAACGACGCGCAGCGGATTCAGCGGGCACTTGAGGTCTATCGGGTCACCGGGCAGGCGCTGAGCGACCTGCACCGTGCCGCCGCGCGATCCCATGCCCGCGAAACGATTTACCGGGTGGCCTGGTGTCCACCGCGCGAGACGTTGTATGAAAATTGCGAAAAACGGCTCAATTATATGATCGAAAACGGGTTTTTGGACGAGCTGCGGCAATTGCACGGACGTGGCGATCTGGATACGGGGCACCCGGCAGTGCGCGCCGTGGGGTACCGGCAATTCTGGGATCATCTGGAAGGCAAGATCTCATTTGAGGAGGCCGCGGGTCAGGCCCTGATCGCAACGCGGCGGCTGGTCAAGCGCCAGCTGACCTGGTTGCGGGCGGAGCCCGGGGTGGTCTGGATCGACCCATTGTCCCGAACGGCCCGAAATCGGCTCAATCAGTTGGCCCGGCGGGTGGTGCGGGCGTCTCTAGGCTAGTACTATCGAAGGGTTGTTGTCGCTCCGTTTCGGCGGTGGAGCCACGCTGGACGCTTGGTGTTGCCCCGCAAAAACGGACAAGAATAATCATCGCTAAAAAAAGGGGAACCCAGATGGCGAGAGGGCAGACCTTGCAGGACCCATTTCTTAATACGCTAAGGAAGGAAAAAGTCCCGGTATCGATATATCTCGTGAACGGGATAAAACTTCAGGGGCAAATCGATTCTTTTGATCAGTTTGTTGTGCTGTTGCGAAACAGTGTGAGTCAAATGGTCTATAAGCACGCAATATCCACAGTCGTTCCCGCACGTAACGTGCGGTTGCCGGTGCCGGAAGGCGAAGGCGGAGATGATGATGAAGGTGGCGGCGATGACTAGGCCGGGAGACTCGTAATTTGTTTGAACGGCCTCGCGCCGGCGAGCGCGCATTGCTGGTCAATGTCGGCTTTGGTACGGCGATTCCGTCTGATCATATAGCGGAGCTCGAAGAGCTTGCGGTTTCGGCAGGAGCCAAACCCGTCGCACAGCTGTGCGCGGTGCGCGACGCTCCGGATCCCAAATTTCTGATCGGTAGCGGAAAAGCCGACGAAATCGCCGGACTGATTGCAGTCAAGGCGGCCGAACTGGTCATTTTTGACTGGCGATTGTCACCCAGCCAGGAACGCAATCTGGAACGCCTGTTTCACTGCCGCGTTCTGGATCGAACGGGTCTGATACTCGACATCTTCGCGCAGCGTGCCAAGAGTCATGAGGGTAAGCTGCAAGTCGAGTTGGCGCAGCTACGTCATCTGTCAACCCGTCTGGTGCGTGGCTGGACTCATCTTGAACGTCAAAAAGGCGGTATCGGTCTGCGTGGCCCGGGTGAAACCCAGCTCGAAACCGATCGTCGTCTGCTGGCAAAGCGCATACGCACGCTCCGTACCGGTCTGGAGAAAATTTCGGTCCAACGCCATCAACAAAGGCGTAGCCGGGCTGCAACGCACTCAGTGTCGCTGGTCGGCTATACCAATGCCGGTAAGTCAACATTGTTCAGTGCCGTGACCGACGAAACGGCCTATGTCGCAGACAAGCTGTTTGCAACGCTCGATACGACATTGCGTAAGCTGGTATTGCCACAAGGTCGTGCCGCGGTCATTGCGGACACCGTGGGCTTTGTGCGTGATTTACCCCATGAACTTATTGCTGCTTTTCGAGCCACGCTGCAGGAGACGCGCGAAGCGAGTCTGTTATTGCACGTGGTCGATGCGAGCGACGAGAATCGCGGCGAACGCATCGCCCAGGTACAGGAAACCTTGCGGGAAATCGAGGCTGAACACGTGCAGCAAATTATGGTCTACAACAAGTGCGAACTCATTAACGAGTCGCCGCGCGTAGACCGGGACGCGGCCGGAGGCGTCAGGCGCGTCTGGTTGTCAGCATTGACCGGTGATGGCGTGGAGCTGTTACTTGCGGTCATCGCCGAGGCGTTATCGGTTGGGCAGTTGCGCGTGACTTTGCGCATTCCGCCATCCGCCGGGCGCTTGCGCGCCCGCTTGTTCGAAGAGGGCGTGGTCCGCGGCGAAGTGGTTTTGGATGATGGCGCACAGGAGGTAGACGTGCTCATCGCCGAGGATCGACTGCGCCATCTTTGCAGAATTGTCGATATTGACGCGGATGAGTTATTGGCGTCGTCTTGTACGGGCTCCGCGTGGTCACTACAATCCGACGCTGCAGCTGGTTAAGTATTACAAACGGATAGAGCATGGCTTGGAACGAACCTGGTAAAGGACGCGACCCCTGGGGTGGCAACGGTCAGAACAGCCCGCCCGATCTCGATGAGTTGGTTCGCAACTTGCAGAATCGACTGCGCGGGATTTTTGGCGGTCGTGGCGGCGGTCCTGGCGGCAATGCAACGGCCGGTGGCGGACCGAGCTTATTGCTGATCGGGGTCGCATTGCTAATTGGGGCAGTTATGCTCAGCGCGTATCGTATCGATGCACCGGAACAAGGCATCGTTCTGCGCCTGGGCGCTTACAACCGAACGTCTCCGCCGGGATTGCATTTTCGTATCCCGCTGGTGGAAACGATTGAGAAGGTCAACACGGCGCAAATCGAGATCTTCGATTATCGCAATCAGATGCTGACGAGTGACGAAAACATCGTATTCATCGAAGGCAACGTGCAGTTCAAACGGGGACAACCGCGTAATTATCTGTTCAGCGTACGTGACCCGATGCTGACCATCGAGGAAGTCGCTGAAAGTGCCATCCGTGAAATAGTCGGCAAGAACACTGCCGACTTCATACTTAATATCGGGCGCTCAGAAATAGCGGAGGATGCGACGACCCTGATGCAGGAGACGCTCGATTCCTATAACACCGGCATAATCGTGACGCAATTCAACCTGGTCCGGGCGCAACCACCACCCGAGGTGCAGGCCGCGGTGGACGATGCAACCAAGGCGCGCGAGGATAAGGACCGTTTCAAGCTGGCTGCCGAAGCCTATGCGAACGATGTTCTGCCACGGGCGCGTGGCGCGGCGGCGCGTCAGTTGCAGGAAGCTGAAGCCTACCGGGAGCGGGTCATTGCAGACGCCGATGGTGAAGCTGCCCGTTTTGAAGCACTACTCATAGAATATGAGAAAGCGCCCAAGGTGACCCGTCAGCGTCTTTATCTGGAGGCGATAGAAGATGTCTACCGGGCCAGTAGCAAGGTACTGATTGACGCCGAAGGCGGTGGCAACCTGATCTATCTGCCGGTCGATAAGTTGTTGGAACGACAACGCGACACTGCGGTGAGCGAAACCCCACTTGACCGCGGCGGCACTTCGGCAACGGCTCAGGATACGGGATCCCGTACGCGCGACAATAAGCGCACCAGGAGTCAACGATGAAAATATTGATTGCTGTCGCCATCATCGTCGGGATTATCACACAGTGCATATTCATCGTGGACGAGCGTGATCTTGCATTGCGATTCAAGTTTGGCGAGATCGTACAAACCGACTATGCACCCGGTCTTTACTTCAAGTGGCCCATGCCGATAAACAATGTGCTCAAGATGCCAGACCGTATCCTCACGTCTGACAACCAGCCGGAAAGATTTCTAACCGGCGAGACTAAATTCGTGCTCGTTGATTTTTTCATCAAGTGGAAGATTATCGACGCAGCGCAGTTCTATCGTTCGTTTAGAGGTCTGGAAGACACGGCCCACGCGCGGTTGGTTGAAATCGTTACCGACGGTATGAAGGATGAGTTTTCGCGCCGCACGATACCGGAAGTTGTATCCGCTGAAAGATCGGAATTGATGGATCGAATGCTGATCGCTTCGCAGCAGGTGGCGCAACAATTTGGCGTGGACATCATTGACGTACGTGTCAAGCGTATCGATCTGCCGGACGAGGTTTCGGGTTCGGTCTACGACCGCATGCGGCAGGAGCGTGCAAGAACCGCCAAGAAATTACGTGCCGAAGGCGAAGAGACTTCCGAGCGGATTCAGGCAGAAGCCGAGCGTGAGCGCACAGTGATTGTCGCTGAGGCCTATCGGGATGCCGAGCGTATCCGCGGTGAGGGCGACGCCCGGGCAGCCGAGATTTATGCCAACGCGTACAACAAAAATCAGGAGTTTTATAGTTTCCATCGCAGCATGCAGGCTTATCGCCGGTCATTGGGTGCCGGTAACGACATTCTCGTACTGGAGCCGGACAGCGAGTTCTTTCAGTACCTCAACGACTCCGGAATCAAGCCCTGAAAAAAAACCTGACTGACCGTCGTTCGAGAGTGGCGCGTGGCTAAGAATGTCGTCGTCATCGGCACCCAATGGGGTGACGAGGGCAAAGGCAAAATTGTCGATCTGCTGACCGAGCGGGTGGACGCAGTAGTGCGATTCCAGGGTGGCCACAATGCCGGTCATACGCTGGTGATAGACGGAAAAAAAACCGTCCTCCATCTCGTGCCCTCCGGCGTCCTGCGCAACGACGTTGAGTGCCTGATCGGTAACGGTGTTGTTTTGTCGCCACCGGCATTGATTGAAGAAATCGGCATGCTCGAGGATCGTGGTGTAGCGGTACGCGATCGGTTGCGAATCAGTCCTTCCTGCCCGGTAATTTTGCCGTCACATGTTTCATTGGACGCCGCGCGCGAGAACGCGCGTGGTGCGCAGGCGATCGGCACCACCGGCAGGGGAATCGGTCCGGCATACGAAGACAAGGTCGCGCGACGGGCTGTGCGGGTTGCCGATCTCTTTCATCGTGAGCAATTTGCGTCACGACTGGGCGAAACGCTCGACTATCACAATTTCATACTGAAGAAGTATTTTCGTGCTGATCCCGTCGATTTTCAGGAGATCCTGGAGCGCTATCTGGCGCTGGCGGTCGAGTTGGAACCGCTTTGTGCCGATGTGACAGCCCGCTTGTATCAGCACTACGTCGCCGGCCACAGCATACTCTATGAGGGTGCGCAGGGTGCCATGCTGGATATCGATCACGGCACTTATCCGTTTGTTACGTCATCGAACACCACCGCGGGTAGTGCTGCCACGGGCACCGGGATGGGTCCGGCTTATCTGGAATATGTGCTGGGGGTGGTGAAAGCCTACACTACGCGGGTCGGCAGCGGTCCATTCCCGACCGAACTGTCAGACGATACCGGAGCCCATCTGGCGCGAGTCGGTGCCGAGTTCGGTGCGACGACTGGAAGACCGCGTCGCTGCGGCTGGTTTGACGCAGTCAGCGTGCGCCGTGCGATCGTCAATAACGGCGTTGCAGGACTGGCGGTAACCAAGCTCGACGTACTAGACGGTCTGGATGTTGTGCGGATCTGCATAGGTTACCGTGTTGACGGCAAACTTAGTGAAACCCCACCGACCGGCGTTGAAAGCATTGCTGCGGTACAACCCGTGTACGAAGATATGCCCGGTTGGCGGAAATCGACAGCCGGCGCGACTCAATACGATGAGCTACCGGTCGACGCACGGCGTTACCTGGAAAGGTTGCAGGAAATTTGCGAAGTGCCAATTGCAGTAATATCGACCGGTGCCGATCGCAACGAGACCATAGTGTTGCAGGATGCGTTTACCTGAACAGTCTGCGTTAAGTGGTGCCCAGGAGAGGACTTGAACCTCCACCTACTTGCGTAGACATGGACCTGAACCATGCGCGTCTACCAATTCCGCCACCTGGGCGCGACCGCTTAGCCCGTAACCGTCGAAAGGCGCGCACTTTATCACACAATGGCGGCTTTTCAAGCGATCACGATGCCTGAAGCCATCAGCCTGAGTATTTGAATAGTATGAAGAAAAAACACGGCAAAAAGGCCGATTGGCGCAAACATGACCCGCATCACGCACGCGAGTCCAAACGTTACGATCGCCCATTGCCCAGTAGAGAGTATCTGCTTGAGGCGTTGCGCAGTCACGGCGTGCCGATGCGGCGCAAAGAACTGTACGCTCACTTTGAGATCGAAGATGAAGAAGATCGCGAGGCACTAAACAATCGTCTGGGTGCCATGACGCGTGACGGGCAGTTGATTCGCAATCGTGCCGGCCAGTTTTGTCTTATCGACAAGATGCCTCTGGTAACAGGTCGGGTGATCGGTCATCGGGATGGTTTCGGTTTTCTGAAACGTGACGATGGCGATCCGGAAGACCTTTATCTGTCATCCCGGCAGATGCGTGAAGTGATGCACGGTGATCACGTCGCCGTACGCGTTGCACCCTCGACACGTGGACGCACTGATGCCCGAGTGGTTGAGGTGCTTGAGAGAGCTAACCACGAAATAGTGGGGCGCTATTTTCGTGAAAGCGGTGTCGGTTTCGTGGTCCCGGACAATTCAGCTATTGCTCAGCAGGTTATCGTTGCAGAGGGGCGCGCGGGGCGGGCGAAATCCGGTCAGGTCGTTAACGTGCGTATTGATGAGCCGCCCACTCGGCATTCACAACCGATCGGGACGATCACCGATGTGCTGGGTGGCGATCACACGCCAGGCATAGAAACAGAAATAGCGGTTCGCACGCACAATCTGCCGCATGAATGGCCGGCTGCCGTAACGAGTGCAGCCGAGAAGTTTCCGGCTACGGTACCGGCTGCAGCAAAACGAGGGCGCGTTGATCTACGCGAACTGCCGTTGGTCACAATAGACGGTGCGGACGCAAGGGATTTTGACGACGCGGTGTTTGCCGAGTCGACCGACAAGGGGTGGCGATTGTATGTGGCCATCGCAGATGTTGCGCATTACGTGCGACCGGGCAAAGCCCTGGACGAGGAAGCTGCCAAACGAGGTACCTCAGTTTATTTTCCAACGCGCGTTATACCGATGCTACCCGAAGCACTGTCCAACGGTTTGTGCTCGCTCAACCCAAAAGTAGATCGTCTATGTATGGTCTGCGAAATGCTGGTCGACAAGGATGGGAAGATCGGTCGCTCGAAATTCTATGAAGGCATCATGCGTTCGCATGCGAGACTTACCTATAGCGAGGTTGCCGCAGCGCTGTATGACAACGACCGGACGGCCAGGAAGAAGATCGGTGATTTGCTCGATGATCTCCGGACGCTCGATATGCTTTATCGTGCTTTTGCAAAAGCGCGCCGGCGACGGGGTGCGATAGAGATTGAGACTCATGAAGTACGATTTCTGTTTAACAAGGACGGTCGAATTCAGGGCGTAGAGCCCTATCGGCGTAATGACGCCCACAAAATCATTGAGGAATGCATGATTGCCGCGAATGTGCAGGCGGCCAAGTTTTTGCTGCGCTCGAAATTGCCGACTTTGTTGCGTCGGCATGATGCGCCAGAAGAAGAACGTCGCGACAAGTTGCTGGGTTTTCTGAAACCGCTTGGTTTGAAAATGGCCCGTAAGGGCGCAATAACGCCGGCGGACTATGCTCGCGTCCTGCGTACGGCGCGTGATCGCCCGGACGCTGAATTGATTGAGACTGTCATGCTGCGTTCAATGCCACGGGCGGTTTACGAGCCGGACAGCGACGGTCATTTTGGACTGGCCCTGGATCACTATGCCCATTTCACTTCGCCGATACGCCGCTATCCGGATCTCATCGTGCATCGAGGCATCAAGCATGCCCTGGGCGATGGTCGTGCGAAGAGTTTTGGCTACTCCCGCAAGCACATGGATGAGCTGGGGCGGCGGTGTTCTGCTGCAGAGCGGCGCGCAGATGATGCAACGCGCGATGCGATTGATTGGCTCAAGTGTGAGTTTATGCAGGACAAGCTTGGTGAAGTATTTGACGGTACAGTCAGTTCCGTTACCAGTTTCGGTCTTTTTGTGCAGCTCGATGAAATCAATATCGAGGGGCTGGTCCACATATCTACACTGGGCAATGACTATTTCCAGCATGATCCGACGGCACACCGGCTGGTTGGCGACAGTACGGGTATCACTTATCAGCTTGCCGACCGAATACGCGTTCGCGTCAGCAAGGCCAATCTTGAAGACCGCAAGATCGATTTTGAACTCGTGGGTGATCGCAAAAGAAAGGCAGCTACCAGAAAGAAAGCGCCGACCAAGAGTAAAAACAAGAATAGATCAGCCAAACGAAAAGAAAAGCAGCCGAGACGACGGCGATGAAAAAAATGATCGATCCGGTGATTTTTGGCGTACACGCTGTCAGTCGCGTGATGAACGAAGAGCCGGGGCGAGTGAAAGTGCTATATGTTCAGATCGGGCGCTGTGATGCGACTGTCGAACGTTTGCGTGCAGCGGCCACATCCCATGGGCTGCCGATTGAAGACCTGCCCAGACATCGGCTGCAGCAAATCACCGGTAGCGGCAAACATCAGGGCGTCGCTGCAATCGTCGATACGATTCCGCCACTCGATGGCCGTGGTTTGGAACAGCTTCTGGCCGGTATCGACAATCCGTTGCTACTCGCGCTGGACGGCGTGCAGGATCCGCACAATCTGGGTGCCTGTTTGCGTAGCGCCGAAGCCGCGGGGGTGGATGCGATTCTGGTTCCGCGCGATCGTGCCGTCGGTGTAACCGGCGCAGTACGCAAAGTAGCCAGCGGAGCTGCCGATTCAGTGCCGGTGGCACAGGTCACCAATCTGGCGCGCACGCTGCGCATGCTGGCTGACAAAAATATCTGGCGTTTTGGGGCTGCCGCGGGCGAGGGTCGCGATCTGTATGAGCTGGATTTACGTGGTCCGCTTTGTCTGGTCTTTGGCGGTGAGTCACAGGGCATGCGCCGACTTACGCGAGAGCATTGCGACGTGTTGTTCAATATTCCCATGCATGGCAGCGCTGAGAGTCTCAATGTTTCCGTGGCGACTGGAGTTTGTTTGTTTGAGGCAGTGCGTCAGCGGCGCACCAGCTAATTACTGCCCTGATTCTGGACGGCGCTGGTTGCAAAATATACAGTTACAGCCGGTCCGCGCATCCTATGCACGGCCGGAGTTTCAATTTACTGCGCTAATCTGGGGGAGCTAAAGATGGAAGGTCTCATCGGGCTACTGATTCTCATAGCGGACATTTACGTAATCATAAAGATCGTGCAAAGTTCGGCCGACACGGTCAAAAAGGTAATTTGGGTATTGATCGTTTTCCTGCTTCCGCTTATTGGTCTGGTCGCCTGGTATTTTGCAGGGCCGGGCGGCAAATCCGGCTGAGACCCGGTTCTTACGCCGGCTAACTCCTCGGTTGACCGGTGCTCGGCTTCAGCTGATCTTTTTTTTCGAAAAAAAGTCACCGAGTCGCAGCTATAATCAGGCTATGGCCTTCGGGGTCTCGATAAACACTTTTCTGACCAGGTCGTTGCCGATCTGTCTGATAGCTGTTGCGATATTGAGCGGTTGCGCGGGAATCGAACGTAGGGTCGTGCCCGTCATGTACGAAGTCCCGGATCTGCAGACCACATTCGATGTCGTGCAGGTCTCCCAGCAACAGGCTCCCCTGACCGTCATCACGCTCAATGTTGCGCATGGGCGCGGAGGTGGTATCCACCAATTGTTTCAGAGCGCGGACAGGCATCGGCGAAATCTCGATGGCATCGGCACAGTATTGCGTCGCGAACGACCGCATGTGGTCGCGTTGCAGGAGGCGGATGGTCCCTCTGTGTGGAGTGGTCGTTTCAGTCACGTTGCGTACCTCGCCCAGACCGGAGGCTTCAGGTACTACCTTCGCGGGCAACACGACTACTTTCCGGGTCTTTCACACGGTACCGCGATAATTTCCAGACTGCCCCTGCGAGATCCGCTTGCTGTGACTTTCCGCCTGGCGACACCTGGGTTTCCGAAGGGCTTTGTAGTTTCGTCAATGGCCTGGCCCGGGCCGCCTGACGTCGAGGTCGATATCGTTTCCGTTCACCTGGACTTCGTCAACGTGCGCATCCGCGAACAGCAGATCGCTGAATTGATGGACGTTATCGAAACACGTACCCGTCCGCTGGTGCTCATGGGAGATTTCAACAGTGTGTGGAGTGGTCGCAAAAAGCTGCTACAAAAATTGATCGATGAATTCAGTCTGTCGACTTATGCGCCGGAGTCTGAAAGCCTTATTTCACATAGCTTGCTCGGCCGCCGCCTCGACTGGATATTCGTCTCACCAGAACTTGTCATCGAGAATTACGAGACGCTACCGGACCTAGTATCAGATCACCGCGCGGTAAAGGCCGAGATCTCGTTTCAGCCCGTTGCCCGAGCCCGCATTTCTGCGATTAGCTGGTAGGCGCCGGTCTAGCAGTCTGGCAGGGAGCCTGATATTCAATCGGGATTTTCGGGTGCCGTGTCGTCGGTCAGAGCCGAGAACGACAATACGTGCGCTGCAACTGTCTTTGACAAATCTTGTCGAAAAACTTTACATAATCGTGAGAGCGCGTCATCAGGGAGTCGCGCAAGTCACTAATAATAAACCCTTTTCTTCGAGTCGGCCCGATTCTTGCTTTATTATGGTAAACACCTCTACCTGACGAAGGATTAACAAGATGAATCGAAAAATATGGATAGGTCTGATCGGCGCTCTTTTTTGCGCGTATGGCACGGCTGCAAGCGCGGGGTTGATTACGGTGTCTGACGAGCACATCTCGTCGATTACGGACTGGACCGACACGCTCACAGTTGACCAGTTTGATTCGAGTCTGGGGACGCTCACCTCGGTCACGATTTCGTTTGACGCGACGATGCTGTCTGACATGACATTGGATAACGATAATGCGACCGCGACGACAGCTCAGGGGACGGTCGATGTACAAACGATCGGCTCGTTTCTCGGTTTGGGATCACTAGTCATCGCACTCTCGGCCCCTACCGGTTTTCAGGATCTGGGTGCTGACGATTCTGGCGATACTGATCTCCCCGGCGATGGTGGGCCCGACGAAATCACGATCTCCGGTCTAACCAGTACCGACATGCTGTCAGCCATTCTGACATCCGGCGATGCAGACTTCGCCAGCTTTATCGGACTGGGCAGCTTATCGACGACGGGTTTAGGGACCTTCGGTGGCTTTAGCGTGCTCGGTGGCGGCGGCAATGTCGATGTCAACCTCAATACGCAGGCCGGCGCGAGTCTGACCGTAGCATACGAATTCGAAGAGGTTGCTGTTCCCGAACCGACATCGCTGCTGTTGATCGGAGCTGGTTTGATCGGGATTTTTGGGGCACGAAGGCGCCTGTATTAAAGCTTGAAAGACAGCAATAAGAAAAAGACCCGCTCGTGGCGGGTCTTTTTTTGCGGCAGAAATAGTCACGCGTTCCTGCAAATTGTTCAAGCCCTCGGTCCAGGGCTTTCGCGCGGTAGTGGCCTGCGAGACCCTTTTCGAGTACCCTACGCGGCCTGCCTGAGAGGGCAGCGGTGGCTTCGGCCATCTGACTCCTTGCCTCACCGCTGATGCGGGAGGCTGTTAATCCACAAGGGGCACACAATGCGTCATTTCGAAATCGTGTTTCTGGTCCACCCGGATCAGAGCGAACAAGTTCCTGCCATGATCGAGCGTTACAAGGGGATGATCGAGTCCTCCGGTGGCGTCATTCACCGGTTGGAAGACTGGGGCCGGCGACAGCTCGCCTTTCCGATTGCCAAAGTCCATAAGGCCCACTATGTACTCGCCAACATAGAGGGATCCAAAGAGGTTCTCGATGAGTTGATCGCGGCTTTCCGTTTTAACGATGCGGTACTGCGTCATCTGGTCATGCGACGAAATGAAGCCGTTGCCGAGCCGTCGCCAATGGCCAAAGCCAAAGAAGATGAAAAAGATCGTGATCGTCCGCGACGCGACGACGGCGAGGGCTGGGACAAAGAGCCCCGTGGGCAGGCCGCTGAGCCAGTAGCCAAAGACGCTGGCCCGGTAGCCGACGCAGACGCTGACGCAGAAGCTGGCACCGACACTGACGCTGACGCAGAAGCTGGCACCGACACTGACGCTGATGAGCCGGCGTCTTAGAGCATTAAAGGAGATTTGGAATGTCCAGATTTTTTCGCAGGCGTAGATATTGCCGATTCACCGCTGAAGGCGTTAAGGAAATCGATTACAAGGACATCGGTATGTTAAAAAACTACATTACCGAGACGGGAAAAATTGTTCCCAGCCGTATTACCGGCACAAAATCGCATTACCAGCGTCAGTTATCGACCGCCGTCAAGCGTGCGCGTTACCTGGCGCTTTTACCCTATTGCGATCGTCACTGAATCGGTCATTACCTTGACAGGTTTTGTCGAGTGGTTGGTGGCCCGTCATTACCGCATGATTTTGATGGCGGCCGCGCTGGCATTGTTGCCACCGTTAGGCGTTGTCGGGCAAGCCGTTGTGGTGCTGGCAGTGCTAACGCAGGGTCTGGCAACGGGGATTTTTGTTGCGGCCGTGGCCACCGCATTGATGACGGTTCCGGCTTTCATATCCGGCACGCAACCGGCCGCATTGTTGGTACTTGCACTCGTAAATTGGTTACCGGCCCTGGGTCTGGCCGCAGTACTCGAGCGTACCCGCTCGTTGTCTTTGACGGTCCAGGTCGCGACGGTTGTAATGATGGCGGCAACGATTGTGTATTTCATGACAGGCTCCCCGGTCGATACCTGGCATGGCGTACTCAATGAGTATATTGCGGCGATGGGCGATCGAATTCCTGAAGTGCCGGCGGGTTTCGTGCCGGCAGTTAGTCGGATCATGACTGGATTACTGGCGGCCATGACGGTGTTATCTTCGATGCTGGCTGTTTTCATCGGTCGGTGGTGGCAATCCAGGCTGAGCAACCCGGGCGCCTTCGGTAGTGAATTCAGAGGATTGCGGATGGGAACCGTGATGGGTCTGGTGGCCGGTCTGGTGTTCATTGCCGCGGCGCTGACCAAGATCACGCTGCTGGAAAACCTGACGTTGGTGCTGATGACGGGGTTTCTGTTACATGGGCTGGCCGTAACGCATACGATTGCCGCTGCCGGGATTGGCAGTCTTTTTCTGCCTGCAATCTATGTGTTGATAGTCGTTGGGATGCCATACGCGGAAGTGGCGCTGGCCGGTTTGGGTTTTGTAGATAATTGGTTTGATTTACGGTCACGCGTCACACGACGCTGATCGTCCGAGCTAAAGGGTGTAAAGATGGAAGTTATTCTGCTAGAACAAGTCGAAAATTTAGGTGGCATTGGAGAGTGCGTAAAAGTCCGCTCCGGATACGCGCGAAATTTCTTGTTGCCCAAAGGTAAAGCCGCGCTGGCAACCAAAGAAAACATTGCTCGCATTGAGGCAATGCGAACGGAGCTGGAAAAGAAAGCCGCCGTCGATCTCGGGGTGGCTAGCGTACGTGCCGAACAGGTGCGGGAATTGGGCGGCGTAACTATCGCAGCGCGAGTTGGCGCGGAAGGCAAACTCTTCGGGTCAGTGGGTACCATTGATATTGCCGAAGCCTGTGGGCGCGCCGGGGTTACCGTTGCGCGCAGTGATGTGCGATTGCCCGATGGTCCATTGCGGGTGGTCGGCGAGCATAACGTAGACATTCACGTACATTCAGATATTTCGGTGCCCTTGACTGTTACTGTTGTTGAAGAAGAATAACCAGGCTCCCTGGGGCATGGTATTCTGGACTGAGTCGGGTTCGTTTCTTGCGGGCCCGGTATCTACACACAAAAATCAGCAGTGACAGAACTCGCGCATAACTTACACGATGCAGAAATGCAGAGACTCCGGGTGCCCCCACACTCGGTAGAGGCAGAGCAGGCCGTGCTCGGTGGTCTCATGCTCGATAATCGTGCGTGGGATACGATTGCCGACGTCATCACCGAAGACGATTTTTATCGTGCGGACCATCGCTTCATCTTCGGGGCGATACAGCATCTGGCTGATACGGGTCAGCCATACGATCCCGTTACAATTTCCGAGTTGCTGACCAACAACGACAAGCTAACTCAAGCCGGCGGACTGGAGTACCTGGGCGATCTGGCGCGCGAAACGCCCAGTGCGGCAAATATCCGTGCTTACGCAGAGATCGTGCGGGAGCGATCAATGCTCCGGGAACTCATCCGCGTCGGGGGAGAAATTGCCAGCAGTGCGCATGACACTGGCGGCAGTGCCGCGACGGAGCTGGTCGATGAGGCCGAACGCCGGGTTCTGGAGATCGCAGAGCGTGGCAAGCGCCGTGGCTCGGGATTTGTACCAATACGCCACATACTCTCGCCGACTATCGACCGGCTGGATACTCTGCACAACACGCCGGGCGATCTGACCGGCGTATCCAGCGGATTCAACGAACTGGATCGCATGACGGCCGGACTGCAACCGGGCGACCTGATAGTCGTCGCCGGGCGCCCCTCGATGGGCAAGACCAGTCTGGCAATGAACATTGCCGAGAATGCCGCTCTGGGAAAATCACCGACACCCGCTGCGATCTTTAGCATGGAAATGTCATCCGATCAGGTTGCGCTGCGGATGATCAGTTCCCTGGGACAACTCGATCAAAGCAAGCTGCGTACCGGTCGCTTTCGTGATGAAGACTGGCCAACCATTACCGGTGTCATCGCCCAGATGTCTGAGGCGCCTATTTTCATTGACGACACGCCGGCCCTGTCACCCACGGAAGTTCGGGCACGCGCACGCCGGCTCAAACGCGAACAGGGACTCGGTCTGATCGTACTCGACTACATTCAATTGATGGGGGTGGCCGGCAGCGTGGAGAATCGCGCCACCGAGATCTCTGAGATTTCGCGAGGGTTGAAAGCACTCGCGCGTGAGCTGGAAGTACCGGTTATCGCATTGTCCCAGCTCAATCGCAGCGTCGAGCAACGGTCCGACAAAAAGCCGGTGATGTCTGATCTGCGAGAATCAGGCGCGATCGAGCAGGATGCGGACCTGATATTGTTTATTTATCGCGATGAGGTCTACGACAAGGATACGCCCCGCAAGGGCGTTGCCGATATTATCGTGGCCAAGCAGCGAAATGGTCCCATCGGCGAGTTTCCGCTGACTTTTCGTGGTCAGTACACTCGGTTCGACGACTTTGTGCCCGACAGCTACGGCGTGAGTCCCTTTTGACGGCCGTATTCCCGGCCGCGCAAATTGACATCAGCGCGCTGCAGCACAACCTTGAGTGTGTGCGGGCTGCAGCTCCCGATTCCAAAGTGATGGCGGTGCTCAAGGCAAATGCCTACGGTCATGAACTTGCCCTGGTTGTTTCGGCATTGGCTGCCGCCGATGCGCTGGCCGTTGCCAGGGTTTCTGAAGGCGTCGAAATTCGCGCGCGTGGCTGCCAGCGACGTATTGTCGTGCTCGAAGGCGTCAATAACAGCGAGGAGCTTGCACTGGCCGAGCGCTACCGGGCTGAGCTGGTTATCCACCGGCAGGACCAGATAGACCTGTTGCAGGAACGCGAACGTAGCGCGAGCTTCGTAATTTGGTTGAAACTGGATACGGGCATGAACCGTCTTGGTTTCCCGCAAGCCGAGGCTGCCGTTGCGTTGAACCGCTTGCGAGAAATGCCACAGGTCGTGCAACCGGTCAACCTAATGACCCATCTGGCCAGTGCAGACCTGCGATCACACAAAATGTCAGAACAGCAGATCCATTCCTTCGATACGGTTTGCGCCAAAGAAACCGGCGAGCTCAGCATCGCCAACTCGGCCGGCTTACTGGCCTGGCCGGCGAGCCGTCGTGACTGGGTGCGACCGGGCATTATGCTTTATGGAATTTCTCCCTTTGCCGATCAGACTGGTGCCGATCTGGGGCTAAAGGCGGCGATGCACTTTCGAACACGGCTTATTGCGGTCAGGCTAGTCCGGGCAGGGGAGTGCGTTGGTTATGGCGCCACATGGACGGCAAAGCGGGATACCTGGATCGGCACCGCCGCGGCCGGCTATGGTGACGGTTACCCGGGTAACCTGCCTTCGGGTACACCCGTCGGGGTTAACGGTCAGCGTCGACCGCTGGCAGGTCGAGTATCGATGGACATGATCGCGATTGATCTGGGGCCGGACCCGGTGGGTCGTGTCGGCGACACGGTGACGTTGTGGGGTCCCGGAATACCCGTAGAGGAAATTGCCGGTCTCGCGGGGCGGCTGTCATATGAAGTGGTATGTGGCGTATCGCGGCGGGTCCCGCGACTCGCCGAAAAAGAAAAGCAGACGACTAGGTCGTAAAGAAACCCATTTTTACGCCAGCAAGTTCTATTACATCGTTGTCAGTCAATTTGCGCGCCTGCGGGCCGATTGGTGTGCCGTTGACCATGGGGTAGTTTCCGGCCTGACCACTTTCCACGTGCACTACGAAGTAGCCCTCGGCACGACGGGTGATAGCGGCAACCTGCACACCGGGACGACCCAATGTGGTCAGCGCCTTGACCAAGGACAGTTCCTTGCCCGCAAAGGCGCCACTGAGCACCTGCAGCTTTGCAGTTGGCAAAGCTTTGCGCTCGGCTGTTGTTGCCGTGGCACTGCGTAATGCCGGTTCAACTGTTGCAGTCGATCCATGGCTGACCTCCGGTGCGCTGCCAGGCAACGCGCCGAGCACGGGTGCGCTGACCTGAGCGACGGCGGCGTTTATCTCTTGCTCGCTGGGCCCGCCGGTCATTCCCGGACGAATAATCATGGTTTTTTCGAACTCATCAGCTCCTGCATCTTCGGTTTGTTCATCGACAAATCGAAGTTGGTGGTGGCCGATCGTAATCACGTCGCCATGCTGTAACGCATGTTTTTTGATCAGCTTGCCATTGACATAGGTGCCATTGGTGCTATTCAAGTCTTCGAGAAATGAATCGTTGAGGATATTAATCACCAGGGCATGGTGACCACTCACAGCGGGGTTATCGATACGCACGTCATTGTCCGGAAGCCGGCCAACCGTATATCGCTCCTTATTCATGTTGTACTCGGCGAGAACTTGCCCGTCGAGACTCAGCAGCAACCTAGCCATTTCGCTCTCTTCTAGTCGAAATTAGTTGAACAAACTGGAAATCTTGCCGAACAAGCCCTTCGATACCTCGAAGGATTTCAACACCCGCGCCAGCACCACAGACACGTTATCACGTCCGCCATTGTCGTTGGTGAGCTGGACCAGCTGTTTACCTATCATGTCAAGATTACCATTAAAAGTGCTGATAGTTAAGTGAATATCTTCGTCGTCCACCATATCGGAGAGACCATCGGAACATAGCACATAAAGGTCCTCCGGACGCACCGACTCCTCCTGAATTTCCACTTCTACCGTCGGCTCGATGCCCAGCGCCCGCGTGACGTAGTTCCGGTTCAACGAGCGCTGTGCTTCCTCGGGAGAGTAGAACCCACGGTCGACCAGCTCCTGTAGCAGCGAGTGGTCCTGCGTAATTTGTTGAAATTGGCGATTCCGCATCCTGTACACACGTGAGTCACCCACGTGTGCCACGGACACGCGATTATCGTGAAACAAGCAGGCCACAATCGTGGTACCCATGCCTTCGCACTGAGGCTGACTCTTTGAAGTCTGATATATGATCTTGTTGGCGCGAAGGATGGAGTCACGCAATATGATCGACTGTCTTCGCAGACCGGTGGACGTATCTATCGCACCGCGGTTCTCGCGCTTTAGCCCTTCGCGGACCATGTCGACAGTCGTCTTTACAGCCATGCCGCTGGCGACTTCACCAGCGTTGTAGCCACCCATGCCGTCTGCCAGAACCAACAGTCCGACGGTCATGTCAGCACCAACTGCATCTTCGTTGTGCTCACGTACCTTGCCTGTGTCGGTGAGTTCAATGAATTCAATTTTTCCTTTTAGGTTCGACATATCAAGCAGCTAACTCGGTGCAACATTCGCGCAGAGCCACCGCCATTTCAGCTCCCGTCTGAAACCGCGAATCCGGGTCCTTGTCCAGAATTCGCTCGATAATCTTGGCCAGTGTGTCAGGCAGATCGGGCCGCACAACGCCCAGCGGCGTTGGCGCCTCGTTCGAGATCTTGAACATCAACGTCGCCATTGAGTCTGCTCTGAAGGGCAATTGGCCGGTCAGTAACTGGTAAAGCGTAACACCCAGTGAGAACAGGTCTGAGCGGCCGGTCACATTTTGTCCGGACAGTTGTTCGGGCGACATATAAGAGGGTGTGCCCAAGACGATTCCCGTCTTGGTCTTGCTCGAGTCTGTGATGCGGGCAACGCCGAAATCCGTGATTTTTACGTCGTTGCCGTTGGGTTCATACATGATGTTGGCTGGTTTGATGTCGCGGTGCACCACCCCTTCTTTATGGGCGTAGTCCAGCGCATCGGCCGCCCGCGAGATAATCTGCAAAACATTGTTCGTCTCAAGCAGTGCATCCGGGCGCGTGTTCTTGTTGAGATGATCGCCTTTGAGAAACTCCATGGCGATATAGGCCAGGTCGTGTTCCTCGCCCGCGTCGTACACGGTTACGATGTCCGGATGGTTGAGACGACCGGCCGACTCGGCTTCGCGGAAAAAGCGGTCTTTGGCTGCCTGCAGTTCGTCATCGTCAAATTCTTCCGACAATGCAATAGTCTTGATGGCTACGACGCGATTGATTTTCGGATCGCGACCCAGATAGACAGTACCCATCGCACCCTTGCCTATTTCTTTTTCCACTACGTAACGGCCCAGCATTGGTTTTGTTACATCGTCTAACAGCAGACTCGGTGGTCGTGATCCAGGACCCATGCCAAGCATTACCGTGTTGCCCATCGTCTCACTGCGTTTGATGCGTGATGCAACATCGCGGAAAGCCGGGTCGTGTTGATGCACAAGCGAGTAGGCGGCACCGGCCTTGTTGAATTGGCGCTTGCGTTCGAAATCTAGCGCGAGGTTGTACAAGACTTCGGCCATACCGTCGTCCATCGGGCACTTGCTGAATTTCTCCAGGGCCATGTCCAACTGGCCCTGACCCTGAAGCGCCAGACCGAGCATCTTGTTGCTCTCGGCATTGTCGGCTTCGGAGTGCAGACGCAGGCGTTCGGTGACGCGTGAGCGCTTGATTGTCATAACCGCGTGACCAAGACCCAGAAACACAGCAGGCGCCATCAGCTGCAACCAGATGCCCTCGCCCAGCAAGAACAGGAACTCGCCACCCACCAGCACAACCAGCAGCAATGCGGTCATACCCGCAGCCATCCCGACACGCAACCGCGGCAAAACAAAAATCAGATAGGCCGCCAGCAACAGAAATAGTGCCAGCTCGGTTGTTCCGGCCCACGACGGCCGGGTGTAAAAATCACGTTGCAACAGACTGGAAACAGTATTGGCCAGGATCATAACCGGGGCCTCGGCGTCCGACACCGGCGTGGCCAGACTATCGCCCACACCGCGGGCCGACGGTCCAATCAGTACGATCTTGTCACGAAACTTATCGACCGGTACGAGACCAGTAAATACATCAAAAAACGAATCCCGGGTGAAGGCTGATCGACCGTCCGATCCGGCGTGAAAGCTGGTATACATCTTCAGATCTTCAGTCGTCGGAATGAAGGTATTGCCAAACCGTATGCCCTTGCCCAGCTGCACCTGAATATTTTCCGGTTGTACCTTGAGATAATGTGATGCGACGCTCAGTGCCAGTGATGGTAAGTAGGTGCCGTAGTGATCGACTATCAATGGTTCGTATCGTACGGCGCCGTCCTGATCTAGCAGGATAGTCAGCACGCCGGTACCCGCCGCCTCTTGCCCGAGTGATTGCAGAGGTGGTAACAGCGAGACGCTTTGTAGCGGGGCTATGCCACCGTTGTTATCCACGTGGCTAATAGCACTTTTCAAAACAAAATCGGGTAGCTCCTGCGGGTTGGACCCTACCGGCGCACCCGGTTGTATTTCGAGCGGCAGAAAAACGTTGCCTGCGGTTCGCAGGCTGTTCGCCAGCGCGACGTCATAATTTAGGCGAGAGACAGATTCGTCCATGCGGGCCTGTAGGGTCGCCAGGTCCTGACCAACGACGGAATCGGTGCCGGAGTTTTGCTGCAAGGAGGACTCTGCGAAAAACTCGGCCATCGATTCGATCTCCGCTACACCGGGATCGATCTGAGATTCCGAAAGAATTATCGGTACCGCGATCAGGCGGGCGCCGCCAAGTGCGAGTCGGTCGATGACTGAACCAAGTATGTCGCGCGACCAGGGCCAGCGGCCGATGTTGGCGATACTCTCGTCATCGATATCAACAACCGTAACCTGGTTGCTAGGCATCAACGGCGTCATGACCATTGCCTTGTCGTAGGCAGCAGTTTCCAGATCATAGAAAAACGCCCTGGCAAGCTGATAGACGCCCAGCAGGAAGATCAGGGTGAAGACTACGCCGGTAAACCAATCCGTAGCCCAAAAATTTTGGGTTTTGCTAGTCATTTCCGCCAGTCATTATGTCGCATGCAGTATAAAAGATAAGGGCTTGTAAAATCTGCCTTTATTCTGTGACGTAGTGCCCGTTTTAGACTATAAAAAGGGCCTCAGGAGGCATCAGCGCCGATGCCTGGTGAAAAATCGGCCTGACTGTCGGGCAATCGTGGGCAGGCCCGGACGTCCACCGGCGGCGGTTCTGCCGAGTGCTAAGATCGCCGTGCATGCCAAAAAACAAAACAGTGTACGTATGTGAGTCGTGTGGGGCCGAGAGTCTGCAGTGGCAAGGTCAGTGCGACGATTGTGGCGCCTGGAATTCATTGACGGGACAACGTGCTCTACAAGCGGGAAGAACGGCGACCGCGCCAAAAATGGGTTCTGAGACCGGTGTGCGACGGCTGGATCAAATTAGCGAACATCCTGAGGAACGCACACAGATCGGGTTGTCGGAACTCGATCGTGTGTTGGGTGGCGGTCTGGTTCCGGGCTCCGTCACGCTAATCGGCGGCGACCCGGGCATCGGAAAATCGACGCTTTTGATGCAAGCGGCATCACGACTCAGTGAAGATGTCAGGGTTTTGTATGTTACCGGTGAAGAGTCGTTGCGGCAGTTGTCACTACGCGCGCGGCGTCTACAGTTGCGCGATACTGGCGTGCAGGTCCTGGCCGAGACGCAGGTGGAGCAAGTTGTAGCGACTGCCGCCAAGCTCCGACCTGGGCTCCTTGTCATCGATTCGATTCAAACTATGGTGTCCGACGGGCTTACATCGGCAGCCGGTACCGTGTCACAGGTTCGTGAGTCTGCCGCCCAACTTGTCAGGTTGGCCAAGGAACAAGGTATTGCGGTCATCCTCGTCGGTCATGTGACCAAAGAGGGAAGCATCGCGGGCCCGCGTGTGTTGGAACACATGGTTGACACGGTGCTCTATTTTGAAAGTGATGCTGGCAGTCGCCTGCGACTGATTCGCGCGGTTAAAAATCGGTTTGGAGCGGCAAATGAGATCGGCGTCTTTGCAATGACAGGAGAAGGTCTGCGTGAGGTTCCCAATCCGTCAGCGATATTTATTTCCCGGCATGATTTGGCTGTGCCGGGCAGTGTGGTCATGGTGGCCCGTGAAGGCACACGGCCACTATTGGTCGAGGTACAGGCGCTTGTCGATGATGGCCAATCGGGACACGTGCGACGCCTGTCGGTTGGCTTGGAACAAAACCGGCTTGCCTTATTGTTGGCGGTTGCTCACCGGCATGGCGGCGTATCAGTGGCAGGGCAGGATGTGTTTGTTAATGTAGTCGGTGGCGTCAGAATTGGTGAAACCGCTGCCGATCTGCCTGCGCTACTTGCAGCCGTATCGAGTTTGCGGGATCAGCCTATCGCACGTGAACTGGTCTGTTTTGGAGAAGTCGGGCTTGCCGGCGAAATACGACCAGTGCCATTCGGTGAGGAGCGACTGCGTGAGGCCGCCAAGCACGGGTTTACCAAAGCAGTCGTGCCGGTGGCGAACAAACCGCGCAACGGCGTACCCGGACTGGAGATACTCGGTGTGCAACGCGTTGCCGAGGCACTGCACGCCATATCCTAATCGCGATTCTATTGCCTCCACCGTCGGAATCATCGCCAAAGCGGCGAGCCTGCTCGGCCTGGTGCCTAACAGATGTGTCGCTTCGTGACTTGTTCAATTTGCGTGTCTCGATACACGCAAATCGGGCATTTGCAGCTCCGGCGAGGAACACAGTCGCCGCAAACAAACTACCGCCTTCTTTCGCGCCGCATCTCGCGGTGCGCCCGTATGAGCTGCATCCTTGCCGCGATTCTCTTAATTCGATTTCGGCGTATGAACCCGAACCGTCTTGATGATGTTATCGGCGGTGTGCACGATGTCGACCGTATAGTCATCGATATTGAGACTGGTGCCGGGTTGTGGAATTGTTTCAAGATACTCCGTAATCAGGCCATTGATGGTCTTTGGTCCCTCGACGGGTAATGCCCAGTGCATGCTCCTGTTGAGCACCCGGATATTGGCGCTGCCGTGGACCAGAAACCCGCCGTCTTCTTCTTCGGTCACATCCCTGAGAAAGTCCACTGGATGATCAGCGGTAAATTCACCTACGATTTCTTCGAGTATGTCCTGCAACGTGATCAAACCCTGGATATCGCCGTACTCATCAACTACCAGCGCGACCCGTTCGCTTGCCGCCTGGAAATTCAACAACTGACGGTTCAGCGACGTCCCTTCCGGCACATAGTAGGGCTCATCGAGCAAGACTTTGAGACTGGCGTGATCCAGCTCGCCGGTACCGACGTGCCCGAGAATCTTGCGTAGGTGCAGTATGCCGATAGTGTTGTCCATGGTCGCGTCGAATACAGGCAATCGCGTGTGGGCACTGTTGTGCAGTTGTTTCTCGATGTCGCTCCAGTTGTCCTCCAGGTCGATCCCGACAATGTCTTGTCGTGGAATCATGATGTCATCTACGGTAGCTTTTTCCAGATCCAGTATTGCGGTCAACATGCGACGATGCCGGCTGGGCACCATAACGGCGGCTTCGTTTACGACCGTACGTAACTCGTCGCTACTAAGTGTATGCGTGCTTGCATCGCCCGGACGCACGCCGATGAGAAACAGCAGGGCGTTGGCAATACCGTTGATCAGCCAAACGATGGGATAAGCAATCTTTAGCAACGGGTAATAGATGAATGCTGCCGGTATTGCCAGACGCGCGGGGTTGAGTACGGCCAGCGTTTTTGGGGCCAGTTCGGCGAAGATCAGCACGACCAGTGTCAGCAGCACCACCGACGCCGCCACAGCCGCGCCACCAATCCTGAACGCTATCAGTGTGGCAATGGCCGAGGCTGACAGGTTTGTCAGTGTGTTACCGAGCAGGATCAGGCCAATCAGTCGATCGGGTCTTTGCAACAATTTGTCGGTGAGCTGCGCGCCACGGTGACCGGCTCGTGCCATATGACGCAGGCGATAGCGGTTGATGCTCATCAGCGCCGTTTCGGTGCCTGAAAAAAATGCGGAAAACATCAGGAGCACAACCAGGGCGCCCAGCAACCATTCCGTCGGCAGCGGGTCGTCTATCCCCATTGGCGGCCCAGCACGACCTCCAATACGAGGCGACTACCAAAATACGCCAGCGCCAGGACGACAAAACCAGCCAATGTCCAGTTGATCGCCTTGCGCCCGCGCCAACCAAACCGCCAACGACCCAGTAGCAACACGCCAAAGATCAGCCAGGCAAGGGCGGTGAGTATGGTCTTGTGTGCGAGATGTTGTGCCATCAGATCACGTACGAACACCAGGCCGCTGAACATCGCCAGAGACAAAAGCACAAAACCGATAGTTATGGCGCCAAACATGTGGCGTTCCATGTCATCCAACGGTGGCAGGATTGAAGTCCATCCAGCATCGCCGGTCTGATGCAGACGTCTGTCCTTAAAGCTGGTTGTAATGGCCAGCATGGCGGCCACCGCCAGCAGACTGTAGGAGAAAGTTGCCATAACCGCGTGGCTGACAAATTGCCATAACGGTTCACCACCGACCGGACCGGCCGCTGCTATGGAACCGGTGAACAAAACCGATATGCCGGCGCCAGCCAGAAACAATGCAGCCAGACCACGAAAGTTGGGACGCCAAACATAGACGCTGACCAACGCGGCCACCATCCAGCCACTCAGCGACAGGGTGTTACCCAGACTCAGATTAGCCGGCCCTAGGCTGAGTACGGCGCGCCATAACAACCAGCCGTGTGCGATCATGGCCAACAACGCGAGGAGGGGAGCAAGCCGTGCAAGCACACCCTCGCCGTTGGTGCGCGCGGATATGACAAGGAGCAGCGCCGCGACAGCGTATGCGCTAAAAACTGTGATCTCAGGCACAGAAAAAATGCCGTTAATACCGTAACTTGCCTACTAGTCGGAGAATCATCGCACACTGTGCCGTGGTTTAGAAGTCCGGTCGGATGGTGCAACAAAAAGGAAGGAAATGCGGGTCAGAATTCTGGGTTGCAGCGGTGGCATTGGCCAGGGATTGAGGACCTCCTCAATTCTGGTGGATGGGGACATCCTGATTGATGCCGGTACCGGCGTGGGAGACCTTGATCTGGCGGACTTGTCTCGTGTGCGTCATGTGTTCATCACGCATTCCCACCTCGACCACATCGTCTCACTACCAATGCTGGTTGACACCATTTTCGACCAACTCGTCGGCGAACCGCTCAAAGTGTATGCCAACAGCCAGACTATCGGGGCGTTGCGCAAACATATTTTTAATGACGTTATCTGGCCGGATTTTTGTAGCTTGCCCAGCGCGGAAAATCCTGTATTGGAGTTTGTTGAAATTCAGGCCGGCGATGTGGTGGAAATTGGCGCCCGCTCGATGCGTGCCATTGCTGTAGAGCATGCCGTTCCGACGCTGGGTTTCTGTGTCGCAAACGGCGCAAAGGTTTTCGCTTTCAGCGGCGATACCACGACCAATAAAACGCTATGGCCGGTTCTTAACAGCTACGAGCGACTCGACGTTTTGGTAATCGAGGTGTCGTTTCCCGACCGGCTCGCCGATCTGGCGCGGGAATCAGGTCATTACACGCCCAGCACCTTCGCTGCGGACCTGTTGAATCTTAAACACACGCCCGACGTGTGGGTGACCGCCATGAAACCTGGCGAAGAAGAGCTCATCTATGCCGAGGTGATGGCGGCGCTACCGGATCGTGGCGTCCAGTGCCTGCAGAGCGGGACCGTCTTCGAGCTATAATCGCGGCCCGTTTTCTATTGGGCTGATACATGTTTGACAGCTTGAGCGAACGGCTTGGCAAAGCCGTCAATTCCTTACGTGGCGGCGGCCGTCTGACCGAAGACAATATTCGTGACACATTGCGGCAGTTGCGCATGGCGCTGCTCGAAGCCGATGTAGCGTTACCGGTCGTCCGTGAATTCGTCGATGAGGTCAAGGAACGCGCGGTCGGTGTGGAAGTGCTCAAGAGTCTTACCCCAGGGCAGGCACTGATCCGCGTAGTCCACGAAGAACTAGTACGTATTATGGGTGAGCCGGCGCAGGGGCTGGATTTGCGCACGCAACCGCCGGCGGTGGTCATGGTTGCCGGGCTGCAAGGTTCCGGTAAAACTACAACGGTCGCAAAACTCGCCGACTGGCTGCAAAAACGCGAAAAAAAGAAAGTGCTGGTCGCAAGCGCCGACGTTTACCGACCGGCTGCCATATTGCAACTGGAGAAGCTGGCCGAATCCATCGGTGCCGGCTTTATGCCCAGCAATGTCCAGGACAAACCCACCGACATTGCGCGACGGGCAATAGCCGAAGGCCGCCGGCAACTGGCTGATGTGGTGTTGCTGGATACGGCCGGTCGACTGCATGTCGACGCGGAAATGATGCAGGAAGTAAGTGATGTACATGCTGCGGCGATGCCGGTTGAAACACTTTTTGTGCTCGATAGTATGGCGGGCCAGGATGCAGTAAATGCCGCGCGCGTTTTCGATGAGGCGTTGCCGCTGACTGGTATCGTGCTGACGAAGACAGATGGCGACGCGCGTGGTGGCGCAGCGTTATCAGCACGCAAGATTACCGGGAAGCCCATCAAGTTTATCGGCACCGGCGAAAAAGTTGACGCTTTTGATTTGTTTCATCCGGAGCGCGTTGCCTCTCGCATACTCGGCATGGGCGATGTGTTGTCTCTGGTGGAGCAGGTACAGGAAAAAGCAGACAAGGACAAAAGCGAAAAGCTGGCTCGTAAGCTGAAGAAAGGAAAGGGTTTCAATTTGGAAGACCTGCGCGACCAGCTCGAACAAATGCTAAGTATGGGCGGCATGAGTGGATTGCTGGACAAGCTTCCCGGGATGGGACAAGTACCGGATGCCGTGCGCCACCAAACTGACGATCTGCAGATTCGCAGGCAAATCGCGTTGATCAATTCCATGACTCCCGGAGAGCGCCGGCATCCCAGGATCATCAATGGCTCGCGCAAACGGCGCATTGCCGCGGGTTCAGGACAGGCGGTCCAGGACGTCAATCGTCTGGTCAAGCAGCATGGCCAGATGCAGAAAGTCATGAAGAAGATGTCCAAGGGCGGTCCTAAGGCACTGCTGCGGGCTATGAAAGGCCGTCTTCCGCCTGGTCTCTCATAGCACCAGACGGCATCTCTTTGCGGGGGTCGGCTCTTTAGGCCGCCCCACCCGGGGACGACTGAACGGAGACATTCACTTTTCGCGTATCTATACGTAGAATGCGCCTTCCGCCGGGTTCTGACCGGCCGGAAGGTGGGTCTGGACCAGCCAGCTGATTCCACTCTCCGGCGCTTTGGGCTACGGCACTTGTGAATCGAGGACAAAGTAATGGTGACAATCCGTCTGTCGCGAGGCGGCGCCAAAAAGCGGCCTTTTTATCATATCGTCGTGACTGATAGTCGGACGCGTCGGGATGGCCTTAGCATCGAGCGACTGGGTTTCTTTAACCCGGGTGCGAAGCCGACCGAGGAAAGGTTGCGCCTGAACGTTGAACGCGCCAATTACTGGATTGCCCAGGGTGCACAGCCTTCCGATCGTGTCCGCCACTTGCTGAAAGTTCAGCAGGCCGCGGCGAACAGCTAGCACCGGAGGCACCGCGCATGACTGCGCGGCACGACAAGCTGGTAGTCGGGCGCATATCCGGGCTGCATGGTGTGAACGGCTGGATCAAAGTTTTTTCCTACACCGACCCGCCGAACAATATTTTTGAATATCGTCCGTGGCTGCTTGACGGCCCAGATGGCCTGCGTGAGGCCACAGTCGTCGATACGAAACAACACGGTTCCGTATTGATTGCAAAACTCGACGGTGTTGCAGATCGGGATAATGCTGCATTGCTGGTGGACACCGACATTCTTGTTTTGCGTAAGCAATTGCCACCGCCGGATGCCGGTGAATATTACTGGGCAGACCTGGTGGGTCTGGACGTTATTACCACCGATGGTGAGTTACTGGGGACAGTCGAGCGAATGTTTGAAACCGGTGCCAACGATGTGATGGTGGTAACCGGTGTGCGTGAGCGATTAATCCCGTGGATAGTCGGCGACGTGATTGACGAAGTTGATTTGTCCAATCGACGCATTAAAGTTTCGTGGGATCCGGAGTTTTAGGCGGACCAATGCATTTGCATATGATTACGCTCTTTCCCGAGATGCTCGGTGACTGGACACGCCACGGTGTTTTTGGTCGTGCCGTACGCGACGGATTGCTGGTGCTGACCGTAAGCAATCCACGTGACTATACGGATGATGTGCACCGGACGGTTGACGATCGTCCCTATGGTGGTGGCCCGGGAATGGTAATGAAGGTGGACCCGCTACGACGCGCAATCGCGGCTGCGCGTGCGCAAACCCCGGCCGGATCACCGGTGGTGTATCTCAGCCCACAGGGCGACAGACTCACCCAGCCGGTGGCCCGGGAATTGGCCAAAATGCCGGGGATAGTGCTATTGGCAGGGCGTTATGAGGGCATTGACGAGCGTGTGATTGATGCGGATGTGGACCGGGAGTTGTCCGTCGGCGATTTCGTGCTCAGCGGTGGTGAATTGGCCGCCATGGTTGTGGCAGACTGCGTGGCCCGTTTGGTTCCTGGGGTGTTGGGTGACCCGGCATCGGCAGAGCAGGATTCATTTAGCGAAGGTCTGCTGGACTGCCCGCACTACACGCGGCCGGAGGAATTTGACGGCAGGGCCGTGCCCGCGGTGTTACTGAGCGGCGACCACGAAGCGATCCGGCGCTGGCGCCTTAAAGCGTCGCTGGGGCGAACCTGGGCACGCAGACCGGAGTTATTGGACGGCGTTGATTTGACGGATGAGCAGCAGGAGCTGCTCGCGGAATTTTTAGCTGAGAGCAAAAAAGACTCGGCATGACTGGTAAATGGAACGGTGACTGATCATGAGTAAGATCATTGAACAAATTGAAAAAGAACAAATGGGCCAGAAAATCCCGGAATTCAATCCTGGCGATACGGTCATTGTGCAAGTTAAGGTAAAAGAGGGCACCCGAGAACGACTGCAGGCCTATGAAGGCGTGGTCATTGCGAAACGCAATCGCGGACTCAACTCGGCCTTTACGGTACGCAAGGTTTCGCACGGCGAGGGCGTAGAGCGCGTGTTCCAGACTTACAGCCCGGCGATCGATTCGATTAAAGTCAAACGTCGCGGTGATGTGCGGCGAGCCAAGCTCTACTATCTGCGGGAGCGTTCCGGCAAATCGGCCAGGATCAAAGAAAAAATTTAGTTTGACGCGTGATTTAGAAAGGATCGGGTCGCAAGACCCGATTTTTTTGCCGCCCAGGTGCGAGCCACCAGCCAGGCCAGGCACACACCGGCAATGTGAACTGGTACACGAGCCGAATACCTCGCAAGCAAGTATCATATGAGCGGAACCCGGCACCGGCGCTGAGTTCCAAGACTGTGACCCACGTACCCAGGACTCCTATGCCAACCCGGAAACTGCAAATTTCGTTAGTGCTGTTGGTTGCGATGTTCGGCACAGGCTGTGGCGGATTGATCGCGACAGCGACGGATCGGTTCGCCACCAATCTGACAGCCGCCATACTCGAGCAGGACGATCCGGAGCTCGTTCGTGATGGCGTGCCCAGCTATTTGTTGTTGCTGGACAGCCTGATACTTTCAGATCCAGACAATGCCGGGGTGTTGGCCGCGGGCGCGCAATTGTATTCAGCGTATGCCGTGACCTTTACCAGCGACCCCGAGCGGGCAAAACGACTGAGCCAGCGTGGGCGTAACTATGGCGAACGGGCGTTGTGTATCAAGCACGATCCGGCGTGTGGCTGGGATGACAAGGATTATGACAGTTTTGTCGCCGCTCTAAACGGGGTCGATGACAAGCAATCGGAAGTCCTTTATGCCTACACCATCAGCTGGCTGGCATGGATACGGGCCAACAGTGATGACTGGAGCGCGCTGACTGATTTGCCACGCGTCGAAGCGGCGTTGCGGCGACTGCACGAGATGGACAATGAGAGCCAGCGAGCCAATGTGAATCTCTACCTCGGCGTGCTCAATACGCTGCGCCCGCCGGCGCTTGGTGGAAAACCGGACCTCGGCCAGCAATATTTTGAGCGTGCAATGTCCCTGACCGGGGAACGCGACCTCAGTATTAAGGTCGAATATGCACGAGGCTACGCCCGCATGGTCTATGATCGCGAGCTGCACGACAGGCTGCTCAGAGAGGTTGTGGCCGCAGAACCGCATTCACCGTCTATGACACTTTTGAATGTATTGGCACAGGAACAGGCCCGCAAGTTGCTGGACAGTGCCGATGAGTATTTTTGAGGGACACTTGATGACATCACGATTATGCGTTGCCGCTCTGGCGTTTTTGTGGCTCGTTCCGCTCCAGGCGGGGCCGGTGGAGCATACGCTCAAGATTGCGACTGTTTCACCAGAGGGGACCTATTGGATGACGCAGATGCGCAAGGGCGCAGACGAAATTGCGCAGCGTACAGACGGCCGCGTAAAACTGAAATTCTATGGCGGCGGTGTCATGGGTAATGACAAGAAGGTATTGCGCAAGATGCGTATCGGTCAGTTGCATGGCGGGACTTTTACCTCGGCTGGCCTGGCCGAACGCGATCCGGATCTGCAGCTCTATGGCTTGCCGCTGTTGTTCGAGTCCCGTGCAGAGATGCGTTATGTCAGAGAACGCATGGACGGTATCCTTATCAAGAGACTGGAAGAGCGGGCCGACCTGATCAGTTTCGGTCTGGCCAGCGGCGGTTTTGCAAAGCTGATGTCAAATAGACCGGTGCGGACGCTTGACGACCTGCGTGGTCAGAAAGTGTGGGTACCGGAGGGCGACAAGATAAGCTATGCAGCAATGGAGGCCCTGGGTCTGGCACCGGTAACGCTGCCCATCACTGATGTGCTTACCGGCCTGCAGACCGGTCTGATCGAAATAATCGGTTCACCTGCTGTCGGCGCGGTTGTTTTGCAGTGGCATACCAAGGTCAAATTTATCAGTGACCTGCCGGTGTCCTACGTGTATGCGACGCTAGCCGTCGACAAGCGGGCTTTCGGGCGTTTGTCGACAGAGGATCAGGCGGCGTTCCGCGAGGTGATGGAGAAAATCTATCGTGACTTCGACAACGTCAATGATCAGGATGACCTAAAGGCTACCGCGGCGCTGGGTAAAGCCGGCATCGAAACCGTGGGCGTCGATCAGTCGCAGTTGCCGAAATGGCGCGAACTCGTTCGTCGCGTGAATACGGAGCAGGCGGAAAAAGGGATCATCGATGCAGCTCTGTTGACGACATTACGACAGCATCTGCAGGACTTCAGAGCACAACAACAGCGGTCGGCGGAAGTTAATCAGTGACACAACCACAGCTACCCCGATCCCTGATCGGCCGGCTGGGCAAGTATCTGGAAGACTCACTACTCGTCGCGCTCCTTGTGGCGCTAATCGCTATCGCGACAGCGCAAATCGTGATGCGAAATATGTTCTCGACCGGGTTCACCTGGAGTGATGAGCTGCTGCGACTGCTGGTGTTGTGGCTTGCCATGGCCGCCGCAATTGCAGCGGCACGTGACGATCGTCATATCGCTATCGACGTGTTGTCGCGTTTTATGAGCGGCAGAGCGCTGGCAGGAATTCGAATTCTGATTGCCCTTTTTACAGCCGGCGTTTGTGGCGTGCTGGCCTGGCACGCGGGTCGCTTCGTGAATCAATCCCGCGTATTCGAAGATGTACTGCTGGGCGGTGCTCCGGCGTGGATTTTTCAAATTGTGATGCCGCTTGCCTTTGGTCTGATGACGTATCGCTATCTTGTGCACGCGGCCAGACACGCCCGTGTCCTGATCAAAGGGCCATAGCATGCTGATCATGCTTGCGCTCGTCGTGTTGGCGCTGTTTGGTGCGCCCCTGTTTGCGGTGATCGGTGCCAGTGCCTTGCTGGCATTTCATGGCGCCGACGTCGATCTTTCTGTCGTAGCGATCGAGATATTCGGTCTGGCGGAAATGCCGGTCTTATTGGCTATTCCGTTATTTACTTTTGCCGGCTACGTGTTGAGCGAAAGCCAGGCACCGCAACGCCTCGTGCGTCTGACCAACGCCCTGATGGGATGGTTACCCGGTGGTCTCGCGATCGTTTCCCTGGCCGCATGTGCGTTGTTTACCGCATTCACCGGCGCGTCCGGGGTGACGATCATCGCCCTAGGTGCGTTGCTGTATCCGGCGCTCAAACATGCTGGTTATTCGGACAAGTTCAATCTCGGTTTGATTACCTCATCGGGTAGTCTGGGACTGTTATTTGCACCGTCTTTACCATTAATTCTTTATGGCATAGTCGCCAAGACTTCGATTGATGATTTGTTTCTGGCCGGCATACTACCCGGCTTGCTTATGCTCGTGCTGCTTGCCGGTTGGAGCATCCTCAGCAATCCACATACCCGGGTGCCGGTTAGCGATTTTTCCACTGAAGAGGCGGTTGGCGCTTTAAAAGAAGCCGCCTGGGAATTGCCGCTGCCAATTGTGGTGCTGGGTGGAATCTATAGTGGTTATTTTGCAGTCTCGGAAGCAGCCGCCGTGACTGCGACTTATGTTTTCCTGGTCGAAGTCGTCATTCGTCGCGAAATTTCCTGGCGCGGCTTGCCTAATCTGATGCGTGAGTCGATGGTGCTGGTCGGTGGCATATTGCTGATTCTCGGTGTCTCACTAGCCTCTACTAATTTTGTCATCGATTCCGGTTTGCCGGAGCGCCTGTTCGATATGCTTGATCGTTTTGTTTCCGGTCAGGCCAGTTTTTTGGGTCTGCTGATTATTTTTCTGCTGATCCTGGGTGCTTTTCTGGATATCTTTTCTGCCCTGGTGCTGGTCGTGCCACTGATTCTTCCGGTGGCGATGCGGTACGATGTGGATCCTGTGCATCTGGGCATTATTTTTCTGGCCACCATGCAGCTTGGTTACATGACACCGCCGGTCGGGTTAAACCTGTTTATCGCAAGTTATCGCTTCGATAAGCCTATTATGCTGGTCTATGCTGCGAGTGTTCCGTTCCTGCTGATCCTGTTGGCCGCAGTGCTGGTGATTGCCTATTGGCCCGGTTTATCGTTATTTTTTCTTCGCTAATACTAGTAGATATATCAATGAGTTCTAGCAACATTTTCACACGACTTATCCGCGGAGCCTGGAACGGTCTGGATACCTTCAGACGTCTAATGCATCTGTTCCTGATGTTGGCGGTGTTTGCCGTCCTGCTGGCGGCATTTTTGTCCGGTGGCGGACCGGACATTCCCAAATCTGCCGCGCTGATGTTCTCACCGTCCGGCGCGATTGTGGAACAGCCGTACGGCGATGCAATAGAGCAGGCGTTCGAGGAGTTATCTGGTAGCGAACGCCCGCAAACTGGTATACGTGACCTGGTCGAGGCGTTGCGTGCGGCCCGGGATGACGAACGTATAAAAGTCGTAGCGCTGGATCTGGGTAATGTTGTCAGCGCCGATCTGAGCAAGTTGCAACGTTTGGGTAAAGAACTGGAAGCCGTCCGTGCGACGGGACGCACCGTTATTGCGTATGGTGACTTTTACTCACAAGCACAGTACTACCTTGCGGCGCACGCCGACGAGGTCTACCTGCACCCGTCTGGCGTCGTTTTCCTTGACGGTTATGGCCGCTTTCGCACTTTTTATCGCGAGGCTATCGACAAACTCAAAATCGACTGGCACGTATTCCGCGTGGGCGAGTTCAAGTCTTTCGTCGAACCTTATTTGCGTGACGATATGTCCCCAGAGGACCGATCGTCCAGTATGGTCTGGCTCAGCAAATTATGGGACCAGTATCAAGAAGACGTAGCCGCAGTCCGTGGCCTGGAACCGCGGCAAATCAACGAGTACGCGGCAAATTTTACAGCCGAGCTGGAGGCGCGCGGCGGTGATTTGGGACGCGTCGCGCTCGATGCCGGACTGGTAGACGAACTGCGCACACGTGACTATGTCCGTCAGCGGATGATTGAACTAGTTGGCGAGGATGCCGAGTCGCATAGTTTTAGCCAGATTGGCTTCCGTCCCTATCTGAAGGCCTCGCGGAAGCTGGAAAGACACCGCGGTGAAGTGGCTGTCGTGATGGCAGCCGGCGAAATTCTCGATGGCGAACAACCGCCTGGGCAAATCGGTGGCGATACGCTGGCCCGACTGCTGCGCAACACCCGTCATGACGACAGCATTAAAGCCGTTGTGCTGCGTATAGACAGCCCCGGCGGCAGTAAATTTGCGTCAGAGGTTATTCAGCGAGAAGTACAGTTGCTGCGTGAAGCGGGTAAACCGGTTATTGCGTCGATGGGTGGCGTGGCGGCTTCGGGAGGTTATTTCATTGCCATGGATGCGGACGAGATATGGGCAACACCGGTAACCATTACTGGGTCTATCGGAATTGGTGCCTACCTGCCGACTTTCAGTCGCAGCCTTGACGCATTGGGAGTGCACGTCGACGGCGTCGGAACGACACCCTGGAGTGGTCAGTTCAGACTGGATCGTGACCTCAGCGAGGGTGCGTCGAAAATCATACAACTTAGCGTCGAGTACGGTTATCGGGATTTCATCAACGGCGTGGCCAATGCACGAAATATGGCGGTCGAACAAGTGGACAAAATTGCGCGTGGCCGGGTTTGGACCGGCGAAACGGCCAAAGAGCTGGGTCTGGTCGACAAATTGGGTGGTCTGGATGCCGCAATAGAATCGGCCGCCTCACACGCTGCTCTGGGCGATGACTATAAAATTCGTTATATCGAAAAGGAGCTTAGTCTGAGAGAGAGTCTGGCATTAGGATTGGCGACACATGCCCGGTCATTGTTGGGGATCGAGTGGCGGACGAATGGCCTGAATAACGTGATATCGCAGATCGCGGACGATCTCGGCCGTTTGGCGAAACTCAATGACCCACAAAATCTTTATTATCATTGTCTTTGCGATATTCGCTAGGCCGAGATGGACTACGCCAAATACCATCAGGATCGCAGAAACCTCCTGATCCACATCATTGCCGTGCCGGTGTTTGTGCTGGGCACTGGCGGGCTAATTTGGGCACTGCTCACCGCTAATTTTTTGGTTGCTTTGGCTTTTCTGGCGGCGCCAATGTTATCGCTCGCGGCACAGGGCAGGGGGCACAGGCTGGAGCCGGTTCCACCGGAACCGTTTGCCGGGCCGGGCGACTTCATACGCCGTATTGTGGCCGAACAGTTTGGTCGCTTTTGGTTGTTCCTGGTTTCAGGCAAATGGTCAAAGGCGCTGCGCGGCGGCTAATTTTTATGAGTTTTACTTTTCGTCCGGCGTTGGCCGAAGATAGTGCCGCCATCCGCGCGTTGCTGCCGCGATTGGCGGCATTCGATATTCCTGCCCGACGCACGCCCGAAGATCTCTGGCGCAACGATGAAAAGGCACTGTTGGCTTGGCTGGATGGTGCCGACGCGAACGGGTTTGCGCATGTGGCGGTCAACGCTAATAAAACAATAGTCGGAATTATCTTTACCCGGTTAAGAAAGGAATTACTCAGTGGCGAACCCAGCGCACACATCGAGGCGCTCGCCGTTGCCGACGAGGCGGAGGGGCAGGGAATAGCAAGTCAACTAATTACTATCGCAGAGCGGGTGGCAGCAGAACGCGGCGCCAGGACATTGACTTTGCATGTTTTTGAATGCAACAAGCGCGCGCGCAGGCTGTACGAAAGACTGGGTTATGACGGCGAGTTGATACGGTTTATCAAAGACCTGCCATCTTCGTCTTAAGCGGCGACCTGTGAGGCAACGGGTTTAATAACAAACAGCAGATCGCCGGTGTTGACCTGAGCACCGTTGGCCTGGTTGATACGAACAACTTCGTAAAGATGACCAGCCGCATAGACCTCTTGTGAGCCGTTGTAACTGGCCAGGGCAATCGACGTAAACATCTTCATCGCTTCGACCTGGCACAGAGTCTGGTCGATCGCTATCGTGTCGCCAACAGCGACATAGGGCGCATCGGATGGCGAAGGTCGCGCATAGAATATTCCAGTCTGTGGTGACAACACCTTCAACTCATCGGAGTCTTCGATTTCGATCGATGTGTCCATATGAGTCGTTGATATACCTGTGCGCTCCATCTCATTCAATAACTGGTTGCCATCGATGCGACGAAGAAACTCAGGCAGGTACGACGTATCGAAACGCCCCTGCTGAAACTGTTCGTCGTGCAGAATTCGAACCAGTAGCGGAATATTGGTACAGATGCCCTCAATACGGATTGATTGCAGGTATTGAATCGCCTTGGCGATACCATCGACACGATCGTGGCCATAAACAATAACTTGGGCGACGAGGCTGTCATAGAAGGGCGATATGTTTTTGCCCTCGGAAATGGTGGCAATCACTTCGACATTGTCGGCACGAGGGAACTCACATTCGGCGACTTGTCCCGGTGTGGGGATGAAGTCGATATTGCCGTCGGCATCATAAGCGCCTCTTTCCGCTGTAATTCGTGCCTCGATGGCATAGCCATGCTGGTTGATGTCCAGGTGTTCAATACTGGCCGCTTCGGCTATACGAAACTGCTGCTCGACGATGGAAATGCCGGTCGTCAACTCGGTGACCGGATGTTCGACCTGTAGACGCGTATTCATTTCCATGAAGTAAAGGGCATTTGCCTGCAGGTCGTAGATGAACTCCACTGTCCCTGCACCCAGGTAGTCAATTGCATCGGCCAGGCCACGTGAGTAGCGGTAAGCATCCTCTTCGAGCTGTGCCGGTAGCATGGTCGATTCGGATTCCTCCAACAGCTTCTGGTTATTGCGTTGAACGCTACAATCACGCAGCCCGAGTATTTTTGTATTGCCATGTGCGTCGCGCAAAATCTGTACTTCAATATGGCGCAGCGACTCGATGTATTTTTCGAGATACAGATCGCCATTACCGAAAGCACTCTTGGCTTCAGCAAATACGGTCGCGAACGCTTCCTCTATTTGATCCGAACCACGCACGATCTTGATGCCTTTGCCGCCACCGCCATGCACGGCCTTGAGCAGAACCGGATAGCCTATGCGCTGTGCAACTTCTTGTGTGGCCGTGCCGCTGGTCAGAATACCGTGACTGCCGGGAACGACTGGCACGTTATTTTGCAATGCCGTGTTGATGGCGTTGGACTTATTCCCCATTACGGCCATGTTCTTCGCATACGGCCCGATAAAGTTCAGTCCGCGGTGGCGACAAGTGCGAGCAAAATCCTCGTTCTCCGACAAGAAACCTATGCCGGGGTGTAACGAGTCGACGCCTTCGCGTTTGGCGATCGCGAAGACACTCATCGCGTTGAGATAGCTTTCGTCGGGTGTCTGTCCGCCCAGGCTGACAACCTCGTCCGATCCGGTAAGCATGTCGGTAGCGACAGAGTCCATGTCAGGATCGGACTGCACCAGGACGACAGATACCCCAAGCCTTTTTGCAATACGTGTCAGCTTTACTGCCGTGCAGCCGCGGGCATGAATCAAGGTGCGTTTTACCGGGCCCATAAGCGCTTGCGCGGTAGGTGTACTCGTGTCCTCAGGTTGCTGGGTCTTCGGCAGGTAACTCCCCTCGAAAACCCGCGTTATAACTTCTTCGACGGATTCGCCAGGGACAGGAACGTCCGGGTCAATTTCACGCAAATCATCATCGAGTGTCGGAGCGAATGGGTGATGGACGAGTCCACGCATCGCTCCAGGGACTCTCGAAAGGTAATTGGAAACGATGCTTTGCGACGGCAGAAAAGACGGCACAACGACTCGGCCGGCAAATGGCATGTTGCAACCACTGAAATAGTAAGTTTGCACCATGGGATGCGTCACGAAACTGGCCTGCGAGCCACCGGTGCAATCACCAAAACCAAACACGATGATGGGTAGATCGTTATCGCGGATAAACCGGGTTATGCGGTCGTTGGAGATCGCCATGGCGAATAACGCAGCAGGGCCTTCTTTTGTTTGCATTCCCCCGGAGGAAACAAAACAAACTACTGGCAGACGTTGCTTTACGCATTCGGACAGCAGTCGTGACAGTTTCTCGCTACTAGCCATGTCGAACGCACCGGCCTGAAAATCGACGTTGGAAATCAGTACACCAACACGCGCACCCGAGCCAAAGCCCAACCGTGCGATACCGGTTATGACACCACACGGTTTAATACCCTTGTTTAGCGAACGTTCGATGGACAGACGAAGTCCAGGAAAATTTACCGGGTCCGCAGTCATCAGGTTGTCGTTCATTTCTTCGAAATCGACAAAAAAACGTTGTTTGATGGCCTCGGCTGACGTAAGTTTTTGTTTTTTGAGTTTGTCGAGAATGCGCTGCACGAGTACGTCGTTGTAAGCAATCTCGAGTTGATTCCAGAAATCCTTGCGTTTACCAATGCGCTTGGGTTTGATATTGCCGCTATATGCCTTCTTGCTGCTTTGCGATGTCAGAAATTCCGGGATTAATGTTTCGAATAGAAACGTGATCAATACCAGCAAGGCGTCCGATAGTCGCGTGAAGGCAACACGCTTCCATTCCTCCACCTCTTTGAGGAATGCACCACGGCCATTAAATTTGATGAAATATCGAATCCAGCTTGAGAACAGGTTCGAGTTTGCACGCAGAAATCGCCCCGTCTCGTCCATTTCTTCATCGCTTTGCACCTGCTTTGAAGCAATCTCAAGCGATTCCTCCAGCAGTTTCTGCAGCGAGGCCTCAGAAATCGTGTGACCCACACGGGCTTCTTCGGCAATGTCTGCGAATCCGTTGACGATGGAATCGTACAAGGCGTCAAATATCAGTAAATTGACAAAGTTGCGGGTCAGTGTTTCACGCAATTCAGAATCAAAGACGATGTCCCTTACAGTGACCTCAGCATCAGGGATATCAAAGATTTCGTCGCCACGACGGCGATTGTCCCGCGCTGCCAGCAAGTCGATAAGACGACGAAAGTTATAAGTCGACGCCATTTTCCAGCGATTGTACAAATACAGGGCCAGGTTGAAGCACAATGCCTCTCTGGCATTTTCGTAATTGCGTTGTGGTTCGCCGAGCAGCAGACTTGTTATCCGGCTCCGATCCTTGGCGAGTCCCTCACGTCGCTGCCGATACACTTTTAACGCTTTCGCCAATGGATCGCTGTAAACAATACGATCCGGATCCTCGAGCCACTCGCTAAAAGTCCTCTCGTGTGCCAGCCGTGTCCGCTCCGCCAGGTCACCAGCTGGAATCTCGGCATCGGCAAGACGGCCATACACTTCGAGCGTGGAGGTGCGTATGCGTCGTCGCAATCCTACATAGCGCAAGTGCCGCATGCTTTGGCCAAATACATCAGGAACGGCACGGCGCGCATCAGCAAAGGAGAATGCCGACAGTGACTTGATCTGTTCCAGTTGCGGTGGTGGATTCAGGTAGCGAGAAACTGCCCGCTGGTACTGTTGCAACACAATGGGCTCATGCGCGGCAAAGTTTCGCGAGGACTGCTCAATCGATTCGATTGCACTGCCGATTGCCGCCTGCAGACGCTGAACTTCTGATTCCTTATCTTCCGGTGCATAGTCGATGACACCATCGACCACGCCCTTGCCGAGTAATTCATAGGACGACAGCCCAACATAACGGGCACACTCCTGCCAGGACAGGTTGTATTGACGCGCGATACTGGCCAACCCCTTTGGCTGAATCGTGTTGAATACAGCAGTGCGCACGCAAAGCAAGACGTTTGTCGTGGCAAGGGGGATCGCACCACCCGAATAACCGAGACCATAAACAATGCCAACCGATGCGGTGGGCGCGTTGCACATTTCCGCTAACAGTCGCGAAATCGAGTGAGCCTGGTTGTTGCTGTTGGCTTCTGCGCTGGCATCGGCACCCGGCGTATCCATAAACGTAACGATTGGTATTGCCAGATCGCCATACTGACGGACTATCTCGGCGGCCTCCTTATGATGCTCGGGCGCCCAGACGCCATTGTTGCTGTCTCGATCCTGCGCGAGAATGCCAACGCGCCGTGGCCCGGAATCGAATTCCAGTTCCAGTTCGACGGCATACAAGGGACCGTTAGAGATTTCTTTGACAACCCCGCCACGTAACTGGCCGATTATTTTCTTCGCGCTGGGTCGCGATGGTGCCTCGGCCGGTTCCAGGACTTCAGTGATGTACTGATCAACTGCAAGGTGCCGTAGTTCCCACGCCTGGCGGTTGCAGAATTTCGTATCCAGTAGACCATCGATTGGCGTGCTGATACTGGGGGCACGGTTGCCGGGAAAAATAGAATAGTCCCGGGCATCGCGCTCGGCTCTCTCGAACAATTCGTCCGGGTGCCAAACGGGCTGGCTAACCATGTTATCCCCTGTCGTCCCGTACTTTATTGGAGGCTGCGTCTAAAGGATGATATTCGCTGCCCAAGCCGCTAAATTTAATAGTATTTTTGGGCTGATGTAAATCCTGCCATGGTTAATATGGTCTGAAACAGGCCGGCATGCATGACATACGTCCCCTCAGGCGAGGGGACGTTAAGCTGCGGGACTCAAAACTACATCATGCTGTGGCGACCTGCCACAGACTGAAAACGGCGGCAACGACAATGACCAGCGCAGTGCCGCCGGCACCGATGGCTCGCAGCGGATCGCCCATGTTGTCGGCCTTAAGGCCCAATGGGTGTGCAATCCGGGTAATAACGAGAACAACCCCAAGGACATGCAGAAACGTGCTGTTGGCGCCGTTGAGTTCCATTGTGCCAAGCAGAATCAGCGCGATAGGGACATATTCCGCAGCGTTCGCATGACCCCGCATGGCCTCGAGCATCTCAATATCACCGCCGTCACCGACAGAGATTTTTTTCTTGCCACGCAGGGAACCGGCCCTGAACGAAAGCCAGGTCAGCACCAGCGCAAGCAAACCAGCATACAAAGCAGTGATAGGTATGATCATTATCTGCCCTCCAACGAATGAGTTGGCAGACTATACCCCCCTGCGAGCAAAAATCACCGGCTGGAGCTATTCGGCCACTGCGGCCCGTCGCACCTGTACCTTGATGCGCTGCAACTGTGCCTGTTCAGTAACCGGGCCTAATCCGGTGTTAATCAGGATTTGCTGGCCTGGGCCGACGACCCTGCTGATTTGATACGGCTTGGATTGCTGCAGCTGTGTGCCGGTGGGGTCGAGTACGCCGACGACTATTTCAATATTGCGTATGGCCACGGGAGAGGAGTTGCCGACGGCCACTCCCACCTGACCTTGCGGATCCACCTGTAATCGTGTTTGCACGTACTGGCCCGGATTGCTTGGCAGATCCAGCCTGACCAATGCTTTGCTTGCGGCTTGACCGACATCGGATTGCGATTGAGAAGCCATCGCGTAGTGCTGTTTGGCTTCGTCTGTGCGGCCGCTGCGTTCAGCGATGCTGCCGAGGGCCATGTGTGCCGGCGCCGTGGGCAACAGTGCAATACTGCGTTTCAGATCCTCTTCGGCGCCGCGCAGATCGCCCATCGCTTCATAGGTCAGGCCACGACCGAGATAGGTTTGGAAGTATTGCGGATTGTAGGCCACGGCATCGTCGTAGTGACCAACTGCGGCACGATAGTTGTTACGGTGTGCCGCAATATCACCCATCAATGAATGGAATTTGCTTTCCCTCGGTTCTATGCGCAATGCCTCATGTACAAGTGTCAGCGCCTGGTCCACCTGGTTTTCGTTAGATAACTCAATGGCCTTGTCGTATTTTTCGTAGGCTTCTTTGTTGCGGGTGATGCCTGCGATTGCGTTCATGTAGCGCTCGCGCCCGAATTCACCGCCGTCCACTAGCTCCAGGATGGTTTCTTTGTTCTTGTCTACACGTGACTGCGAGGGTGGGTGGCTGGCAAATAAGCCCGATAACCAGTTAGTTCCCTTGCCCTCTGATAAACGCACAAACGTCTGCTGCAAATCGACCGCTGCATCTGGATCGTAGCCGGCTTCGGACATGTAGCGCATGCCGTAATAGTCCGAATCAAGTTCCGCGTTGCGGCCGTATTTTGTCGTCAGCAACATCGCGCCTACTTGTGCGCCACCGACGATAAAATTGGCATAACGGTTATCACGCGCAGATAGTTGCACCGCAAGCAGTGCACCCTGTAGCAGCAGACTACGTTCCATGGATTTTGCGCCATGTCGTGCTGCCGCGTGCACGATTTCATGACCGAGTACTGCTGCCAGCTCGGCCTCACTGCCCAGCTCCAGTAACAATCCCCGATTGAGGGCAATCTTGCCACCGGGTAGTGCCCAGGCATTGGGTACGGAGTTGTTGAGCACTGAGAATTCGTAGGGCAGATCCGGGCGATCGCTGACGGCAGCGAGTCGTTGACCGACTTGCTGCACGTAGGCGGCAAGGGCCGGGTCTAGCGTGTATTCGCCCCCCTGCATTTGTTGTGATGGCGAGTAGTTTTGAACGCCAAGCGCGATTTCCTGCGGCTCGCTTACGAATTGAAGCTCTCGTTTACCCGTGACCGGGTTGACAGCACAACCGCTGATCAAGGCTGCTATGAGCAGTACAGGTAACAGATACCTACGCATGGGAAATTCCTCTAAACACTAAATCAGGACCAATCGAGTATGACTTTGCCGGATTGGCCGGAGCGCATGACGTCAAAGCCGCTCTGAAACTCTGCTGCGGGATAGTGATGCGTGATTACCGGTGAGATATCCAGACCACTCTGAATCATGCTGGCCATCTTATACCAGGTCTCAAACATTTCCCGGCCGTAGATACCTTTTAACATGAGGCCTTTGAAAATCACCTGGTTCCAGTCAATGGCCGTGTCGTCAGGAGGTATACCGAGCAGGCCGACAGCACCGCCGTGATGCATAGTTTGTAACATTGTCCGTAAGGCTTCCGAGTTGCCGGACATTTCGAGTCCAACATCGAAGCCTTCCTGCATCTTAAGCTCCTGCATGACATCTTCTATGGGTGTATCGGTCACGTTGACGGTTCGCGTCGCGCCCATTTTTTTTGCCAGCCCCAGGCGGTAGTCGTTGACATCGCTGATGACGACATGCCTTGCGCCCACGTGTCGGCATATGGCCACCGCCATAATGCCGATCGGTCCGGCGCCGGTAATTAATATATCTTCACCGACCAAATCAAATGACAGCGCGCTGTGTGTCGCATTGCCCAATGGGTCGAGGATCGAGGCCATGTCGTCGGTAATCGCCTCGGGTAATACGAATGTGTTCATGGCCGGGAGGCTGAGATACTCGGCAAAGGAACCGGCGCGTTCTACGCCGATACCCTCAGTATTGCGACACAAATGACGGCGTCCCGCCCGGCAGTTGCGACAAAAACTGCAGGTGATGTGACCCTCACCGGATACCCGGTCGCCTGGCTTGAGTCCTTGTACTTCACTGCCGATCTCAACAATCTCGCCCATGAACTCGTGGCCAATTGCGATGGGGATCTTGACGTTTTGCTGCGACCATTTGTCCCAGTTGTAGATATGAATGTCGGTACCGCAAATGGCCGCCTTGGCAACGCGGATCAGTACATCGTTGTGGCCGACTTTGGGTACTGGCACCTCTTCCATCCAGATCCCGGGTTCAGCTGACTTCTTGACCAGTGCCTTCATCATCGAATGATGCCCAAATTGCGGCCGACACTGGCAAAGGCCGCGAGGGCTCGGTCAAGTTGATGGCTGTCCAGGGCAGCGGACATTTGTGTGCGGATGCGTGCCTGACCTTTGGGCACGACAGGAAAGGAAAATCCGATGACATACACACCCTCCGCAAGCAGCTCATCCGCCATGCGGGTGGCCAGGGATGCGTCGCCCAACATTACCGGAATGATCGGGTGATTTCCGGGTCGCACGTCGAACCCGAGTTCGATTAGCCCAGCCCGGAAAACCCTGGCGTTGTGCCAGAGTCTTTCGCGCAACTCGCTATCGGATTCGAGCAGATCCAGGGCGCGGATAGAAGTTGCCGCAATCACCGGTGCCAGCGTATTCGAAAACAGATATGGTCGTGAGCGTTGTCGCAGCCAGGCGATAATTTCCTTGCGGCCACTGGTAAAACCCCCAGAGGCCCCACCCAGGGCTTTGCCCAGCGTTCCCGTAATAATGTCGACGCGACCCATAACATTGTGATGTTCGTGCGTGCCACGACCGCCGGCACCCATAAACCCGGTCGAATGACAGTCGTCGATCATGACCGTAGCGTTGTGCCGGTCGGCCAGGTCGCATATGTCTGTTAGCTTTGCGATTGTGCCATCCATGGAAAACACACCGTCGGTGGCAATCAGCCGGGTACGCTGATTCGCCGCCGCGTTTAGTTGTGCTTCGAGGTCGGCCATGTCGTTGTGTTTAAAGCGCAAGCGTTTTGCCTTGCACAGTCGGATTCCATCGATAATGCTGGCATGATTGAGCTCATCAGAAATTACTGCGTCTTCGGCACCAAGGATGGTTTCGAACAATCCCGTGTTGGCATCAAAGGCTGCTGCATACAAAATGGTATCTTCGGTGCCCAGAAAACGACTGATCCGTGTTTCCAGTTCCTTGTGAACTGTTTGTGTGCCGCATATGAACCGCACCGAGGCCATGCCATATCCATATTGATCCAGCGCCTGGTGCGCTGCTTCAATCAAGGTGGGGTGATTGGCCAGCCCAAGGTAGTTATTGGCGCACAGGTTGATGACTTCTCCGCCGTCGGCGACCCGGATTTGCCCAGCCTGGGGCGAGGCGATTACGCGTTCGACCTTAAACAGCCCCTGTGACACCAGCTCGGCAGTATCGTTGTCCAGCCGTTGTAGCAGGGCATCGTCCACATTGTTCTCCCCCAATTTCAATCTGCGCAGTATATAACTATGATGTTTTGAGCGGTTGGCATCATGGACAGAATCTTGATTAGTAAACCTTATTTATTTCATACGCTTATGGATATTTCATTACCCATTCTCGCGAGAACTGTTTGCGGCCTGGCAGCTACGACGGCATTGCTCTCGGGTTGTGGGGGCGTGGAAATCAAGGCGCCGGTGAGCTGGGGCGGCACCAACATTGTGCAAGCAGACAATCTCTATTTCGCCGGCCAACCCGACCAGAAGACGCTGGAGGCAGCGCGTGATGCGGGTATCGATATAGTCATCAATATGCGTTTGCCAAACGAGCTGGAATGGGACGAGGCAGCCGCAGTGCGTGAGCTGGGCGTGCAGTATTTAAGTATGCCGGTTTCCAAAACGGGTCCGGGTTTTGATAGCGCGGTAATTGAAAGTCTCCATGATATTGTCACGCGTAATGCCGATCGAAATATCCTGCTGCATTGTTCGACCGGTAACCGCGTCAGCGCCTGGTATGCGCTTTACCTCGTGCAAAAACACGGCCTGTCGCAGGAGGAGGCGCTATCAATCGCAGCCCAGACGGGATTGACTCGTGCCGGGCTGGTTACCCGGGTTGAAGAATATCTGAGGTGACTGACGCGTGACCGAAGTTCGTATTGACCGGTGGTTGTGGGCGGCGAGACTGTTCAAGACCCGCAGTTTGGCAAGCGCCGCAGTAAAAGGCGGGCATGTCCAGGTGAACGGTCAAAAAGCCAAGACATCACGTCTGGTCCGCATCGGCGACATTGTTGAGATCAGTCGCAAAGAATGGCGCAAGGAGCTGGCGGTAACCGGGCTCAGTGATAAACGGGGTTCTGCCGGTTTCGCTGCAACGCTCTACGAGGAAACAACAGACAGTCAGGCGCGGCGTGCCGATGACAAAGAAGGGCGGCGTGCCGAACGAGCTGCCACGCCCGCAGGCAAACCTGACAAACGAGGACGCCGTTTGCTACGTCGTTTGCTCGGGCGCTGATATGCCACGACCACAAACTCCGCCTGTTACCGTAGATATCGTCATCGAGATGATCGACCGGCCAGACAACCCGATCGTCGTTATAGAACGCAAATATCCACCGCCGGGTTGGGCGCTGCCGGGCGGTTTTGTCGACGTTGGCGAAACCGTCGGTGCCGCCGCGTTCCGGGAAGCGCTGGAGGAAACGGGTCTTGCGGTCGAACTGACGGCACTGTTGGGATGTTATTCCAGACCGGATCGCGATCCCCGCGGTCAGACCGTAGCACTGGTTTTTGTCGCACAGGCCAGCGGTAGTCCGGTGGCGGCTGACGATGCCCGCAACCTGCAAATCATCGATCCGGCCAGGCCACCGGATCTGGCATTTGACCACGGCCAAATTCTTTCCGATTACCGCGAATTTCGTGCTAACGGCAAACGACCGTTGCCGGACTAGATCAAGCGGAACGCCTGTCCAGGGTTTGTGGCCCACGCTATACTTCGCACCCCACGGCACCCGTTAACAGGAGATCGCAGAGTGTCTCTTTCCGAACCTGCACCGTTCATCTTTGACGCAAAACCCTTGCCCTCTACACGGGCCGAAATCAATGCATATTACTTGCGTGATGAAACCGACGTAATTAATGAGTTGATACCGATAGCCAAATTGGACCGTGCCGCTAGCGATCGCGTACAGAAAAAGTCAGCTGAACTGGTAGAGGCGGTAAGAAAAAATCGCAAAGCCAGCGGGGGACTGGACGCTTTTCTGCAGGAATACGATTTGTCCTCGCAAGAGGGCATTGTATTGATGTGCCTGGCCGAGGCTTTGTTGCGGGTACCGGACGCAGAAACTCAGGACAAATTGATAGCTGACAAACTGGCCAGTGGCGACTGGCGCGGTCATCTCGGGAGTAGTCAGTCCTTGTTCGTTAACGCCTCGACCTGGGGATTGATGTTAACTGGCCAAATCGTAGGACCCGGTACGGATGCAGTCAAGGATGTCGGTCGATTCGTTCGCGATATGGTTTCGCGTGCTGGCGAACCGGTCGTCAGGACAGCATTGCGACAGGCGATGCGGATCATGGGTCACCAGTTTGTAATGGGACGCACGATTGGCGATGCGATGAAACGCGCCTCCAAGAAGGGCAATCGGGCGTATCGCTATTCTTTCGATATGCTGGGCGAGGCAGCATTGACTCGTGCTGATGCGAAGAATTATTTCGACGCATATTCCGCCGCAATCGACGTAATCGGCAGTGAACGTGATCCGGCATTGTCGATATTTGCTGCTCCCAGCATTTCCGTAAAATTATCTGCGTTGCATCCGCGTTTTGAGTTTGCCAGTTGGGCGCAAGTGATTGCCGAGCTGACACCCATGCTATTGGCCCTGGCAGAACGTGCAAAGAAACGAAATATTGCTTTAACGGTTGATTCCGAAGAGGCCGAACGACTGGACCTCACCCTGGAAATTATCGAGCGTGTTTATCGATCGCCTACGCTAAGCGATTGGGAGGGCTTCGGGCTAGCCGTGCAGGCTTACCAGAAGCGTGGTCTGCCACAAGTCGACTGGCTCGTGCGGCTGGCACGGGACGTCGGTCGCAAAATCCCGGTCAGATTGGTTAAGGGCGCCTATTGGGATACCGAAATTAAACGCGGACAGGAACGGGGTCTGGAAGGCTATCCGCTATTTACGCGTAAGGCCTCGACTGACGTGGCGTATCTGGCTTGCGCCAGCCGTTTGCTTGCCGCGCGCGATGTGATTTATCCGCAATTTGCGACCCACAATGCGCATACGCTGGCGAGTGTGTTGGAGATGGCCGGTGACGACCACGAACTGGAGTTTCAGCGTCTGCATGGAATGGGTGAGGAACTTTATGCAGAGGTGGTTGGCGCAGACAAGCTGAATTATCCCTGTCGAGTTTATGCGCCGGTGGGCGTGCACGAAGACTTATTACCCTATCTTGTTCGGCGTTTGCTGGAAAACGGTGCCAACACCTCGTTTGTTAACCGTATCGTCGATGAACAGGAACCTGTAGAGGACATTGTTGCCGACCCCGTGGCTATTATCGAGGGTGAAAAAAGCAAACCACATCCACGTATTCCCTTGCCAGTAAATCTTTTCGCAGAACGGGTCAATTCACGCGGCGTAAACTTGCACGATCCCGACGAGTTGTTGCCATTGGCCGCAACGATGCAATCGGCGATGAAGCAGGATTGGCATGTCGGGCCCGTGATAAACGGTGAGAAACTTTCCGGTCTGGCCGCCCCGAGCACTGACCCCAGCGATACGCGGCGCGTTGTCGGTATGGTTGAACAAGCTGATGAGATTATCGTGGACAAAGCAGTCGATGCTGCCGCGGCTGCGCGGCCGGCTTGGGTGCGATCCGACGCCGGGGTTCGCGCCAACATGCTCGAGCGTGCTGCGGCATTGTTCGAAGCAAACGCCGGCGAACTGATGGCCCTGTTGGTGCGTGAGGCTGGCAAAACAATACCAGATAGTGTTTCAGAGCTACGCGAGGCCGTGGATTTTCTGCGCTACTACGCGATGCAATGTCGCCGTGAGTTTTCCGCGCCCCGAAATTTGCCCGGACCGACCGGCGAGAGCAATCAGCTCAAGCTGCAGGGACGCGGTATTTTTGTTTGTGTTAGCCCGTGGAATTTTCCATTGGCAATTTTTACCGGGCAGGTGGCCGCAGCCTTGGCTGCGGGCAACGTCGTACTGGCAAAGCCGGCGGAGCAGACTACTTTAATCGGTGCACGCGCCGTGTCACTGTTGCACGAGGCGGGTATACCCGGCGAAGCCCTGCATTTCCTTCCAGGTCGTGGCTCTGTCATCGGCGCTCGTGCAATAGCCGACCCGCGTATTGATGGTGTTGCGTTTACCGGCTCCACAGATACGGCCCGCATCATCAATCGCACGCTGGCCGCCCGCGATGCGCCCATAGCCAGTCTCATAGCCGAGACCGGTGGACAAAATGCCATGGTTGTGGACAGCTCCGCTTTGCCGGAACAGGTCGTATTGGACGTCGTGCAGTCTTCATTCAATAGTGCGGGTCAGCGTTGCTCGGCATTGCGCGTTCTTTTCCTGCAGGAAGAAATTGCCTCACGCGTGTTGGAGCTACTGACCGGTTACACTGCCGAGCTACAAATGGGCGACCCCGGTTTGTTGCGGACCGATATTGGGCCGGTAATCGATGATGCGGCGCGCAGGCTATTGAGTGATCATGCTGATCGTATCAGTGCCGAAGGCAAACTGATTTGCCAGGCACAACTTCCTACAGAACTGACGCATGGCAGTTTTTTCGCGCCACGTGCCGTAGAGATAGAAGCGTTGTCACAACTGGAGGACGAAGTGTTCGGCCCGGTCTTGCACGTAATCCGCTATCGGGCCTCTGACATAGATAAGGTGCTTGAGGCCATCAGTGCGACGGGTTATGGGCTGACACTTGGTGTTCACAGTCGTATTGAGTCGAGTGCACGCTACATACATGAACGGATCGACGTGGGCAACATCTATGTCAACCGCAACATGATCGGTGCTGTTGTGGGTGTACAGCCATTTGGTGGCTGCGGGCTGTCCGGTACCGGTCCAAAGGCGGGTGGTCCGCACTACCTGCATCGTTTTGCCACCGAGCGCACTCTCACGATTAATACTTCTGCGGTGGGCGGTAACGCATCGCTTTTATCGCTGTCAGATTGATAGCCATGATCAGCATTTTTGACATCTTCAAAATCGGTATCGGACCGTCGAGTTCGCATACGGTGGGACCGATGCGAGCCGCGCGACGATTCCTGGCTGACATCGAAGCGCTGGAAAAGGTCGCACAAATCAAGATCGGTTTATTTGGCTCGCTTGCCCTAACCGGACGTGGGCACTGTACGGATCGGGCTATATTGTTGGGACTGGGCGGCGCTGAGCCCAGCACCGTCGACCCCGCTACCATTGACGCCATATTGCAGCGTATTGGCGATGAAAACCGTATTCGTTTGCTCGACACCCATGAGATTTCTTTCTCACCGGACACCGATCTGGTTTTGCATCTAAAGGAGTCTCTGCCACAGCATCCCAATGGTATGCGTTTCAGGGCATTGGCACAGGACGGCGAGTTGCTGGCCGAGCAGGAATTTTTTTCGGTTGGTGGCGGTTTTGTACTGCGTGGCGATGAAATGCAGGGCGACGTCGACAGCAGCGAGTCGATCACAGTCCCATTTCCATTCGATTCTGCCGCACAATTGTTGGCGCATGGGCAGGATGCCGGGCTGCGCATTGATGAGATTGTTTGGCGCAACGAGCAAACCTGGCGTAGCGATGACGAGATTCGTACTGATCTGTTGCACATCTGGCAGGTGATGCGCGAATGTATCGAGCGTGGCTTGCAGGCAAATGGCAAACTGCCTGGCCGCCTGGCGGTACCGCGGCGTGCGCCAAAACTTTGGGGAGACATCAATGCGGCGACCGGGGCTCTACCGATCGGCGGGCTCGATCATATCAATGCCTTTGCGTTCGCGGTTAACGAAGAAAATGCAGCCGGCGGACGCGTTGTGACAGCACCGACCAATGGTGCAGCAGGCATCGTGCCGGCGGTGCTGCGGTACTACAAGGAGTTTGTCGATGGGGCCGACGACGATGGCGTGTGCCGGATTCTGTTGACGGCCGGTGCAATCGCAATTTTGTACAAGAAGAACGCATCTATCTCAGGCGCCGAGATGGGTTGTCAGGGCGAAGTTGGTGTGGCCTGTTCAATGGCCGCCGGTGGGTTGGCAGCCGCGATGGGCGGCAGCAACGCTCAGATTGAAAACGCCGCAGAGATCGGCATGGAGCATAACCTGGGGCTGACCTGCGATCCGGTCGGAGGTCTGGTACAGATTCCGTGTATCGAGCGTAATGCGATGGGTGCGGTCAAGGCTATTAACGCCACACGCATGGCAATGCGGGGCGACGGGCAGCATAAGGTTTCACTCGATCAGGTAATTGCGACAATGCGGCAGACAGGTAGGGATATGTCGTCTATATACAAAGAGACCTCCGAAGGAGGTCTTGCCGTAAATGTAATTGAGTGTTGAAGACTGTTGGCTGACCCAGACTTCGTCTGGATGTCTAGAGTCGCGTGCCGTCGTGGGCCAGCACAAAACTTAAGATTTGTTCGGCCGGCGTATGTATAGACAAATCACGCATCGGAATCAGTTCATTACCCACGCGGTAGGCGCCGTAGCCGCGGATCAGACCCGCCAACTCAAAGGAACCATTCAGGCACCGTATCAGACCGCCACCCGAGGCACCGGCGTTTATCGGTGCGGAAGTGAAAATCCGACCTTGTGATTCGTTGCGGAAGAAACCATGTGTCGTTACCTGATCCAGCGCCAGTGGAAAACCAATGGCCCAGACCTCTTCGTAACTGTTCAGATCGTCGTGACTGAGTTGTACCGGCGTTAGATAACCCGTATCGACCGCTAACAAGGCCAGGTCAGAACTCTGGTCGATGGCCATGACCGAGGCCTTACGATACTCTTCATTGACCCGCACGAGTGTCATGCCAGCATCGACTACCACATGCGCCGCCGTCAGGACACGACCGTCGCTCACGACGACGCCACTGGCATCGCCACCATCGCCTGTGGCGACACGAACGACCGAAGAAAGAACAATGCTGTTTGGAGTTTGACAGCTCGTCGGTTCTTCGTAATGAAGGACATAGCTGGCGTGCTGTGTCTCAATCGCTATTGGCTGAAATGAGGTGCAGCCGAACAAAAGGGAGAGCGATACAATGGGCACAAAGCGTACGATCGCCGATACCCGGTTTGGTTTTACCGCGCTCACCAGTACCCCCGCAGGAACATTCCTTTTGCCGTGAACTTTTGTGACAACACTAACACTACCGAAGTTCATTTCACGTACCACTATTGACATTGCCATCCAATTGGCGTAAGCCCTAGTGTTAAGGGAATTTGGGAAGTTTTGTAGTGATCTGTTTCACAGATCAATGGTGGGTTTGCGCTAGTAATCCGCGCGATGTGCGCTGCGTCACAATTCCCGGATGCTTTTTGGATAATCAAAAAAAACCAATTCGCCACAGCCGCGCGCAATCCTAGACCAAGTCTCTATTTTTAGATTAAAAACAGCAATGCTGCAGGTTGGCATATGGTCGATGCTTGCATCACCGATTTCGTTTGCCAGCATTGTGAAGCCCGGGTTATGTCCGAAAAGCATCACTGTCTGGTGAGAGTCGTCCAGTTGCTGCATCACTTGATAGAGAGTCACGGGATCTGCGAGATATATATCCTCTTCAAGCTTGATTGCGGAACTACTGACACCGATTTTTTCCGCAATGGTTCGTGCTGTGACAGCGGCGCGAGTGGCGGGACTCGTTACTATGTAGTCGGCGACGAAGCCCATGTCGGCCAACCGCTGGCCCATCATAGGTGCGTCGCGCAATCCGCGGCGGTTTAGCGGCCGGTCGATATCGGCGAGCTCTGCATTATCCCAGCTCGATTTGGCGTGGCGCATTAAAGCGATTTGTTTCATAAATCCCTATCGTCAAGGACCTGTATGCGGCCGTTTTCTACCCGGACCGGGAATACAGTGACATCGTCATATGCCGGTGGCGTCAGTGCAGCACCGGTGCGCAGACAAAACCGTGCGCCGTGCCGGGGACAGATGATTTCGTCACCTTCTATTGGGCCACCGGTCAGTTCCTCGCCATCATGCGTGCAGATGTCTTCGATGGCATGCAGGTCGCCATTGACATTGAACACCGCGATCAGTGTGTTGCCCGATTCCACGACCTCAAATTCGCCCGGCCTGAGTCCATCCTCGGCGGACACGTCTATCCATTCACTCACAAGACGATCCTCAGTACATCATTCCGGTTTGCAGACGAGCCTCGTCTGACATCATCGAGTGGTTCCACGGCGGGTCGAATACAAGCTCGACCTTAACCGTAGCCACGGTGGGAATGATGGCCAATTTGCTTTGCACATCGTGAACAAGAATCTCACCCATGCCGCATCCAGGCGCTGTCAGAGTCATTTCGACCGCAATCGACCGCTGGTTGTCGTCCTCCCGCGCGATATCGCAACGATAGATCAGTCCCAGGTCGACTATGTTGATGGGAATCTCCGGGTCATAGCAGCTCCTGAGCTGTTTTTCGACAATCTTCTCGATGTCTTCGTCGGTGGCATTTTGTGGTGCTTCCGGTGCCGCTACGGGTTCTTTACCCAGCGCATCGGCATCCTGACCGGAGATCCGAAACAGATTACCGTCGATATACACAGTAAAACTGCCACCGAGTGCCTGGGTGATGTATCCATCAGTGCCTTCGTGTAATTGCACAGGCTCGCCTGCCGGGATGATGACGGCATCGACATCACGTCGCAGCGTTACAGGTTCACTTTCGGGATGAAACATGACTATTCTGTTTTTGCCGGTTGTTGTGCGCCATCGAGTGCTGCTATCAGAGCGTGCCATGCGAGGCTCGCGCATTTTACACGGGACGGAAACTGACGCACACCACCGAGCGCGGCCAGCTTGCCCAGCGCTTCTGCTTCTCCGGTCTCACCGGCCAGCAGTGCGTGCATTCGTTCAAATAATGTCCTTGCCTCTGCCTCGGTCTTGCCCCTGACCGCTTCGGTCATCAGTGACGACGAGGCAACCGATATGGCGCAGCCGCTGCCTTCAAAGGCGATATCGTCTACGCGATCGCCATCCATGACCAGATAGACCGTCAACTTGTCACCGCAAAGCGGATTAAAACCCTGTGCGGTGTTAGTCGGCGATTGCAGACGCCGGAAATTGCGTGGGCTGCGATTGTGATCCAGGATCACGTCACGATACAAGTCGGCCAGTTCCATCAGCTCAGCACCTGGCGCACTTTCATCAGTGCGGCTACCAAGGCGTCTATATCGTCACGCGTGTTGTATAGCGCCATTGATGCCCGTGCTGTTGCGGGGACGCCAAAGAAATTCATTACCGGCATTGCACAATGATGCCCAGTGCGTATGGCGACACCTTCGTGATCGACAATAGTCCCAATGTCATGTGGGTGGGCATTGGCGAGTGTAAATGATACGACCGACGCCTTGCTCTCCGCCTGACCAACTATTTCCAGACCGTCGATCTGGGACAGTGCCTGGGTCGCATAGGCGAGCAAGTCGTGTTCGTGGCCAGCGATGGCCTCAATGCCGAGTTTTTCGAGGTAATCAATTGTGGCGCCCAGTCCCACCGCCTCTGCAATCGCCGGCGTGCCGGCTTCAAACTTGTTTGGTAATGCGGCGTAGGTGGTCTTTTCAAAGCTCACTTCGAGAATCATCTCGCCACCGCCCTGCCAGGGTGGCATGGCATCCAGTAATGCCTCGCGACCATACAACACGCCAATGCCAGTGGGCCCAAACATCTTGTGACCGGAAAACGCATAAAAGTCACAGCCCAGCGCACTAACGTCAACGCGTGTGTGTGGCATGGCCTGTGCGCCGTCAATCAGCACCGGTATTTCTCGTTCGTGTGCGAATGCAACGATCTCCGCAACTGGATTGATAGTTCCCAAAGCATTAGATATATGGCCGATCGCAATAAGTCGTGTGTGGTCGCTGATCAGCTGTTTAAAAGCATCCATACGCAGTTGTCCATGCTGGTCAATCGGCGCGACACGCAAGGTGGCGCCAGTCTGTTCGCACGCCATTTGCCATGGGACTATATTCGAGTGGTGCTCCATCAGACTGATCAGGACCTCGTCACCCGGTTGTAACCGCGGACGCGCATAGCTTTGCGCAACCAGATTGATCGCCTCCGTGGTACCGCGTGTAAAGATGATCTCGGCTGTCGTCCGGGCGTTGATATAACGTCGGATTTTCTCTCGTGCGCCTTCATAAGCTTGGGTGGCGCGTTGGCTCAGCGTGTGCACCCCGCGATGAACATTGGCGTGATCGTGACGGTAGTAGGTGTCCATCGCGTCGAGCACAGCAACGGGTCTTTGAGCCGAGGCCGCGCTGTCCAGGTAAACCAGTGGCTTGCCATGTATGCGTTGGTGCAGGGCCGGGAAATCCTGCCGCACGCTTGCGACATCGAAATCAGCCGCATCGCGATGTTTCATTGTTACAGTCACGTTAGCTTTGCCAGGCGTTCGTGGTCAGGCAGGCGACGCGTAACGGTCTCTTCGACATACTTACGTAGCTCGGGGATCTCAATAGCGGCGAGTACTTCATCGGCAAAGGCGAATGTCAACAACGCGCGTGCTGTGCGTTCGCCGATTCCTCTCGTTCGCAGATAGAACAGCGCTTCATCGTCCAGTTGACCGACCGTTGCGCCATGACTGGCCTTGACGTCGTTTGCAAAAATTTCCAGTTCCGGTTTGGTATCGATCTCTGCCTTGCCGGAAAGTATAAGGTTGTTGTTGGATTGCCTGGCATCTGTCTTCTGTGCGTCTTTTGCGACAACCACCTTGCCATTGAATACGGCACGGGCACGGTCTGCCAGCACGCCGCGGTAGACTTCACGACTGGTCGTGTGGGGCGCGTTGTGGTTAATAACAGTGTGATTATCGACGTGCTGTGTCCGCACGGCCATATAAAACCCGGACAGGTGGGCTTCTGCACCTGGGCCGCATAGCCAGGTATGCAGATCGTTACGGACGAGCTTGCCACCGGTATCGACGCTATGCGTGTTGAGCCGGCTGTCTGCCGCCTGATGCACGGCCAATAACTGAGCGCAGGTATCGGTCGGCGTGGCTTCCTGCAGGCGGTAGTGGTCGAGGTGTGCACCGCTAGCCAGGTGCACTTCGGTTACAGCGTTGGTGAAATTCTCCGAATCCGGCAAACCAACATAGCGTTCGATTACCTGAAGTCGCGTATTGGCTTCGAGTACGATCAGGACGCGTGGGCAAATCAGCGCCGGTCCGGCTGCAGGCGCAGACACAAACTCAAGTAGCAACGGCTGGTCGAAATGCTGGCCGGCCTTGACCTCGATGACGACGCCGTCTGCGAAAAATGCGGTATTGAGTGCCGCCAGCGGATGACTTTCGTAGCTGACCAGAGCACTCAACCGACCGGCGAGCGCGTCTGGTTGCCGCTCGAACACCGTAGACATGAGTTGTGCCGGCGAGCCGGGGTGTATTTCCTGTGGCTGCCCGTTGACAAAACTGAGGGTATGGAAGCCGTTTGCGCCCAGTTGGGGTACGTCGTTGACATCGATCGTGACCGCCGCGGCCGGCGTGAACTGTTTGCGATGCAAGCTACGCAGATTGGTGTATTTCCAGTTTTCATACCGGGTCGTTGGCAAACCCCGTTCGGCCACATACGCCATCGCCGTCTTGCGTGTTGCCGTGAGCCAGTCCGGTTCAGAAACTACCCGCTCGGCGTGTCGCTCAGCAAGATAATCTATGGCGGGTTGCGCACTCATGCAGCGTTACCTGACTGCAGCCAGTCATAGCCACGTTCCTCAAGTTCCAGCGCCAGCTCCTTGCCACCACTACGCACAATCTTGCCATCAGCCAACACATGAACAACATCGGGCTCGATATAGTCGAGCAAACGCTGATAATGCGTGACCAGTAACATACTGCGGCTGGCATCACGCAGACTGTTCACCCCATTGGCCACCACTTTTAGCGCGTCGATATCCAGACCGGAATCGGTTTCATCCAGCACCGCCAGCGTCGGTTCCAGTATGGTCATTTGCAGAACTTCATTCCGTTTTTTCTCGCCACCAGAGAAATCTTCGTTTACACCACGATTCAGAAAGCTCTCGTCCATCTGCATCAGCTGCATTTTTTCGCGCACCAGTTGCAGAAATTCGAAAGCATCCAGCTCAGTTTCACCGCGGTGCCTGCGCTGAGCATTGAGCGCTGCTTTTAGCAGATACACATTATTTACGCCGGGAATCTCCACTGGATACTGGAAGGCAAGAAACACGCCTTCGTGGGCACGTTGTTCCGGTGTCAGCTCGAGCAAGTCGATATCGCGATATCGAACCTCGCCTGCCGTAACCTTGAAGTCTTCACGACCGGCGATGATCTGCGCAAGTGTGCTCTTGCCCGACCCATTCGGGCCCATGAGCGCGTGTACTTCACCCGCCGGGATTTCCAGGTTCACGCCTTTCAGAATCTCCATGTCGTCGGCACGCGCATGGAGATTTCGGATACTAAGCATGGGTTTGTTCCATTAGCCCACCGCGCCTTCGAGGCTTACGTTGAGCAGGTTTTGCGCCTCTACTGCGAATTCCATTGGCAATTCGCGGAACACGTCTTTGCAAAATCCATTAACGATCATGTTTACTGCATCTTCTTCCGATATACCGCGTTGGCGGCAGTAAAAAAGCTGGTCTTCACCAATTTTTGAAGTGGTGGCTTCGTGCTCTATTTTCGCCGTCGGATTGGCCACTTCAATATACGGAAAAGTGTGTGCGCCACAGCGATCACCCATCAACAGCGAATCACATTGTGCATGGTTACGTGCGTACTCGGCGCCAGGCAATACTTTCACGAGCCCACGATAGCTATTTTGTGCACGACCCGCTGAAATACCCTTCGATACAATAGTGCTACTGGTATTGCGGCCGATATGGATCATTTTGGTGCCTGTATCGGCCTGTTGCAGATTATTTGTCACTGCGACCGAATAGAATTCGCCCACCGAGTTATCGCCACGCAATATGCAACTGGGATACTTCCAGGTGATAGCAGAGCCGGTCTCGACCTGCGTCCAGGATATCTTGGCATTTTTGCCACGACATTCACCGCGCTTGGTGACAAAGTTATAGATACCGCCGACACCGTTCTCATCGCCGGGATACCAGTTCTGCACAGTCGAGTATTTGATTTCGGCATCGTCCAGCGCCACTAATTCGACCACAGCGGCGTGTAATTGATTCTCGTCCCGCATCGGCGCGGTGCAACCTTCCAGATAACTGACGTGACTGCCTTCCTCCGCTACGATCAGTGTGCGTTCGAATTGTCCGGTATTGGCCGCGTTGATGCGGAAATAAGTCGATAATTCCATGGGGCAGCGCACGCCTTTTGGTACAAACACAAACGAGCCGTCGGTAAACACGGCCGAGTTCAGCGTGGCAAAGAAGTTATCGGTGTAGGGCACAACCATGCCGAGGTGTTTCTCCACCAACTCAGGATGGTTTCGCACCGCTTCTGAAAATGAACAAAAAATGACGCCAGCGTCGGCAAGTTTCTCTTTGAATGTCGTTGCTACCGAGACGCTGTCAAATACGGCATCAACCGCAACACCGGCCAGTGCGGCACGTTCGTGTAGCGGGATACCGAGCTTGTCATAGGTTTCCAGTAGTTTGGGATCGACTTCGTCAAGGCTTTTAGGCCGGTCCTCGTCCGATTTTGGTGCTGAGTAGTAACTGATACCCTGGTAATCGATAGGAGCGATGTTGAGTTGCGCCCAATCTGGCTCTGTCATGGTTAGCCAGTGGCGGTACGCACGCAAGCGCCATTGCAACATGAAATCGGGTTCGCCTTTCATGTTGGAGATGTGACGGATTACGTCTTCGTCAATACCTGGTGGCAACGTGACTGATTCGATCTCAGTAACGAACCCATGTTCGTACTGACGGGCGACGAGTTGTTCGATGTCGCGATTACTCATTTCAGTGTGCTCGTCCTGCTCTCGTCGAAACGCCGGACAGATCAAATGGCGGCAGTTTTGTGCCCGGTTGTGCAAGCTGTTCAAGGGAGATGTCACCCAGACCTGTGCGGATGGCGACGTTAATGCGCTGCCACGCGTTACCGACGCCACACACCGTTACCAGGTCACAACTGTGGGTTTGCGCGCTGCACTCGGTAATCGACACGGGGCCTTCGAGTGCGTCGATGATCTGGGCGGCGCTGATTTCGCTTGCCGGCCGGGCCAGCCGGTAGCCTCCCGTTGCGCCGCGAAACGAGCTAATCAGACCGGCCCGCGTCAGCATCTTCAGTAACTTACTAACGGTAGTTGACGCCAGGTGTGTCTGCTCCGCCACGTGACTTGTGGTGTGCAAACCGTTGCTGTCGTCGCGAGCCAGATGGGCCAGGATGACGGTGCCGTAGTCTGTAAGCCGACTCATTCTCAACATGGCAAAACCTCCAATTAGGACTATTTTAGTCCTGTATCGACCAGTAGGCAAATCTCGCGTATATTTCCCTCGCCGGTGGTCGAGTATCCGCAGTATCTTCAGGGGAGAACACACATGAACGTCAAGCAACTCAATTCTGTGGCACGCGCAATGGTTGCGCCCGGAAAAGGAATACTCGCAGCCGATGAGAGTTCACCGACAATCAAGAAACGCTTTGATCAGATCAATACTGAATCAACTGAAGAAAACCGCCGTGTTTATCGCCAGATGTTGTTCACAACAGCGGGTGCGGAACAGTACATCGGTGGCGTTATCTTGTTTGAGGAAACCCTGGGCCAGTCCTCGGACGGCGAGGTCCGTTTTCCAAAGCTTCTCGCGAGCAAAGGAATGATTCCGGGTATCAAAGTCGATAAAGGTGCCAAAGCCCTGGCCGGCTACCCCGGCGAGACAGTTACCGAGGGTCTTGATGGTTTGCGTGAACGATTGGCGGGCTATCGGGAGCAGGGTGCCCAGTTCGCCAAGTGGCGCGCCGTGATCGACATCGATGAAGCCAAAGGTATCCCGTCGCGTTTCGCTATCGAAGCCAATGCACATGCGCTGGCCCGGTATGCCGCACTCTGTCAGGAAGCCGATATCGTACCGATCGTCGAACCCGAGGTATTGATGGATGGTGCTCACTCGATTGAAGTGTGCCAACGTGTCACTGAAGAAGTGCTAGTCGAAGTCTATCGTCAACTCGCATTACATCGTGTTGTACTCGAGGGAACATTGCTGAAACCCAATATGGTTATCTCGGGCAAAAAATGCTCGACTCAGGCAAGTGTTAGAGAAGTCGCCGCGGCAACTGCACAGACGCTGCTACGAACCGTACCCGGTGCCGTACCGGGCATCGTGTTCTTATCCGGTGGTCAAAGTTCCGAAGAGGCGACAGCGCATCTCAATGCGATCAATGCGATGGGCCGTTATCCATGGGAAGTGAGCTTTTCATATGGCCGTGCGTTGCAGGCATCGCCTTTACAGGCGTGGTCAGGAAGGCCTGACAATATTGAAGTCGCAAAGGACGCCTTTTTTAAACGCGCCAAGCTCAATGGCCTTGCTCGCAGCGGTGACTACGATGCGTCGATGGAGAGCGCCGCTTAAAGTTGGGGTGCGGCTTTAGCCGCCGTTTCTTGCATGTTTGTCTTCTTCCGGCTGAGCCGGACGGCGTTGTCGCCTTTTACGCGGGAGGTGTTCACGGATTTCGTCCAGTCGTGCCTGAAAGCGGGCTCGTTGAACGCCATCGAGTTTGGGGGAGGCAAGCGCCAGATCGAGTTGCCCCATAGCCAGCTGCAATTCGCCATTTAGCACATGCACTTCTGACATGTAGTAGTGCGCATCGGCGGTGTCGCCGGCCGCACTAGCCGCCAAAGCAAGCAATCGCACCTGTGACGGCGTGTAGTGAAGATTGTTCACCAGATCCAGCAACAGCTCATGCGCCTTCTTGGCCTGACCGGTTTGAATCAGCGCTTGACCGTAGTACATGGTCAGCGGCACATTACGTGGAAATAATTCGATGGCATCTTCATAAGTCACCATGGCCATGCTGGTGTCGCCTGCTGCCAATTGCGACCGGGCCATTCCAGTGTGGTAGGCAATAACGCTCTCCCGGCGTTCCAGCAGCCAGGCAAATTCTTTCCCGGCATTAACCGGCCGACCCGCTTGCAGCAAGGCGAGTGCGTAACCGTAACGATCAGCTTCTTTCCAGGTGTTTCGGTCAGCGGGAATATTAGATTCAAAAAAGTCCACCGCATCTTCGACCAGTTCGACCGTAACTACACGCAACCGGGCACGCGCCAGTTCCCACTCCAGTGAGGAGGGTGCATCGATTATCGGCATCAGTGCGGCACGATCGCGCGCCTCGGCAACACGCTCACTGCTAACCGGATGGGTCCGCAAGAACTCCGGCACACGCTGACTGGCCAGACCGGCGTAGCGTCCCATAGTTTCAAAAAATGCGGCCATTGCGCGCGGGTCGTACCCGGCGTCGGCCAGTAACGCGATTCCGATCCTGTCCGCTTCATACTCGTTGCTACGAGTGAAATTGATCTGACTTTGTATCGCTGTACCTTGTGCGACAGTCATCGCCGCCTGAATGGCGTCGGAACCGGCCCCGGTTGCGCTGCCCAGAATCACCGCGGCCAGTATCGCGGCAGTTGTCATCAGACTGGTCTGGCCTGACGACTCGATATAACGCGCGATGTGTTTTTGAGTAACGTGCGAGATTTCATGCGCCAATACGCCGGCCAGTTCGCTTTCCGTCTCAGTGGCAAGGATCAGCCCGTGATGCACACCGATAAATCCACCCGGTAGCGCAAAGGCGTTTATGCCTGGGTCATCGACGACAAAGAAGTTGAATTTGTGCTGACCCTCGTGCGCTCGTGATGCCAGCCTGCGGCCAATGGACTGGATATATTCTTCACTTGCCGGATCGTCGAGCAGGGCACCACTCTCACGCAACTGACGCATGATTAATCGTCCAAGCTGGTACTCTTCATCTCTGGAGATTGCTGCGCCGCCCGCATCGCCCAGTTCCGGCAGGTTTTCGCTGGCGGCGGCCCAGGTGGCCGGTGGCAGCGCCATGATGACACTGAGCAGCGTAGTCAGAAAATGTCGGGACATTGGTTTCTCCAGGCCTCGTTCCTCAGACAGTCATTCGGTGGCGGTGTTCCTGTAACTACAGGATATCCGATGCGTGATCGGCCAGACGCGAACGTTCGCCCCGCAGAAGTGTTACGTGGCCGGAATGGTCCCAGTCGCGAAACCGGTTAACCACATAGGTCAAACCTGAGGTCGTTTCGGTGAGGTAGGGCGTATCGATCTGGGCCACGTTACCCAGACAGATGAGCTTGGTACCGGGGCCGGCGCGCGTGATGATTGCTTTCATCTGTTTTGGCGTCAGGTTTTGCGCTTCATCGATAATCACGAATCGATTTAAGAAGGTGCGGCCACGCATAAAATTCAGCGAGCGGATCTTGATCCGGTTACGTAGCAAGTCGTTGGTCGCAGCACGTTCCCATTGGCTGCCATCCTGGCGTTGCGTCAGCACTTCCAGGTTATCCATCAGCGCGCCCATCCACGGCTCCATTTTTTCTTCTTCAGTGCCTGGCAGGAAACCGATGTCATCGCCCAATGGGACCGTCACGCGGGTCATAATGATCTCGGAGTAACGGTTGGTCTCCATTGTCTGAGTGAGACCGGCCGCGAGAGTAAGTAGTGTTTTTCCGGTGCCTGCGACGCCGAGAATTGTGACGAAATCGATGTCATCGCGCATCAGCAGATTCATGGCAAAATTCTGCTCGCGGTTTCGTGCAACGATACCCCAGATGTTGTTTTTTTCGGACCGGTAATCGTCCACTATTTCGACGACTGCTGACTGCGCATTGGTCTCCCGTGCGATTGCCTCAAAGCCCTGGTCTGCAGGCGTGTATAGAAACTGGTTCGGGTACCAGTCAACGACGCGCGGTCCGGCTATACGATAGTAAGTACGGCCGTTTTCCTGCCAGGAATCGACGTCCTTGCTGTGTAGTTCCCAGAAGTCGGTTGGTAGCTCATCGACACCGGTGAACAACAAGTCGACATCACTGAGCGTGCGGTCGCTGTAATAGTCCTCTGCGTGGATTCCAAGGACGGAGGCCTTGATGCGCAGGTTAATGTCTTTTGATACCAGCGTGACTACTACGTCGTCGTGTTCTTTTAGCAATGCCAGCGTGTTACCCAGGATCGCATTGTCCGGCCGATTGCCGGGCAGGTCTTCCGGCAGCAGGTAAGGCAACGAGCGTGTCTGAAAAAACAGACGGCCACTGCCGTTGCCCATGTCTTTGCCCGATTCGGACAGACGCGACGGCAGAGCCAGACCATGATCAATCTGGTCCTTGCTCATGTCGTGCATTAGCTCGTCTATGAATCGGCTGGCCTGGCGTGCATTTCTGGACGCCTCGGACATCCCTTTCTTGGCTGAATCCAGTTCCTCAAGCACTACCATAGGCAGATAGACATCGTGTTCTTCAAAACGAAACAGTGCTGTGGGATCGTGAATCAGGACGTTCGTGTCCAGAACAAAAATGCGTGTACCGGGCATTGGTGTCATTAACATTTCCTGACTCCATGCCGGGCACAGAGCAAAAGCGATTTTTGGCGGGCCTAGATTTCTTTTACGGCGCCGAGTACCTCTTCGACGTGCCCGTTGACTTTGACCTTGCGCCATTCCTTGCGCAACTTACCTTTTTCGTCAATCAAGAAAGTACTACGCTCGATTCCACGCACTTTTTTGCCATACATGTTCTTGTCCTTGATAACGTCAAAGAGCTGACAGACGCGTTCGTCTTCATCTGAGATCAAGTCAAAAGGAAATTCAAACTTGTCCCGAAATTTCTCATGCGATTTGAGGCTGTCGCGGGAGATACCGAGCACCACCGCTTTCTGGCGACGGAATTTTTGATGATGATCGCGAAAATCCTGGCTCTCGGTTGTGCAGCCGGGCGTATTGTCCCTGGGATAGAAATAGAGGACTACTTTTTTCCCGCGAAGATCCTTGAGCCTGACGGATTTATCACCTGTGACCGACGCTTTGAAGTCCGGTACTACGCGTCCCAGTTTTACTGTAGCCATAAGCGTCCTCTCAACCCTTGACCGGCTCCAGAATGGCATCCAGATTCAGCCGATCGCAAAACTCCATAAACTCTTCACGCAACCCGGCGATGTGAATACGACCGGGTACGTTGATGTTCATTTGTACGGCAAACATCGGTGCGCCGGTATGGGCGGCGGCGTAGCTGCGCGTATTCAATTCGGCGATATCGATTTCACGTTTCGCAAAGAAACCGGCCAGATTGTGCACGATGCCCGGTTCGTCCAGGCAAACGACATCGACGCCGTAAGGCAACATACTCTCGCGCACGGTTTGTGGTTCGGTGCGGCGGACCGAAACGCTCAGGTCATTACCGTCCGCGGCCCGTTTAAGTTTGCCTTCCAGCTTGCCCAGTGTGTGCCAGTTGCCCGAGACGAGCAGAAGCATGGCAAAATCCTGACCGAGAGCGGTCATGCGGCTTTCCACGATGTTGCCGCCACAATCGAGCACGGTGTGGGTCAATTCGTGTACGACACCGGGTCGGTCACGCCCAACCGCGGAGATCACGATCAATTCAGTCATTTTATGGGAATCGTTCGGGCTGCAAGTAGCACGCAGGCAGTGTACCGGTATGGGAGATCGTGGCAAGCATGCACGAGCTTCTTGCGTCGGGTATTGTGCCCGGCTACCATCGCGCCCGGTTTCGGGGGGAAGGGATGACGGCTCAGTTCCGCGGCAGTTACGTTGCGCTCGTTACGCCGATGGCGTTGGACGGGCGAGTTGATACAAAGGCTTACGAGCGTTTGTTGGAGTATCATCTCGAGCGCGGCACGGCTGGATTTATCATCGGCGGCACGACCGGCGAGTCGCCGACGCTAACACCCACGGAGCTCTGTGAGCTGATACGTCTTGCAGTGCACACCGTCGACGGGCGGGTGCCCGTGATTGGAGGCTGTGGTACCAACAACACGGCAACGACCGTCGCACTTACGCAACAGGTGTGCGAGGCCGGCGCCCAGGGTTGTCTGGTCGTAACGCCTTACTACAACAAGCCGACGCAGGAGGGTCTTTACCAGCATTTCACCGTTGTAGCGGATGCTGCAACGGTACCGGTGATTCTTTATAACGTGCCCAGTCGAACCGGTTGCGATCTGCTGCCGGAGACAGTGGCGCGATTGGCTGAACATCCACGCATTTGTGCGGTCAAGGAAGCAACGGGTGACGTGCAACGAACCAGGGACATTTTGAGCCGATGCGGTGGACAGCTTGATGTCCTCAGTGGTGATGATTCATCGGCGTTGGAGCTAATCTTCGCAGGCGCGGTTGGTGTGATCTCGGTGACTGCCAATGCCGCACCGGAAGCGATGGCAAAAATGTGTGCTGCAGCACTCGATGGCGACCGGGAGCGGGCGTTAGCGATCGATGAGGATTTGCGTGATTTGCATCAGGCCTTGTTTATCGAAGCTAACCCCATTCCGGTAAAATATGCGTTATATCGATTGGGGTTGATTGACGCCGGTCTGCGTTTGCCGATGACTGCGTTGTCGTCTGAATGTGAGAGTAGGGTGGTTGCCGCAATGCGGCGTGCAGGATTGGAGGTTTCGGACTAGATGAACAAGTGCTTGGTATTGTCGGCAGTGATAGTTATCGCATTGCAAGGTTGCGGATCGACCCAGCGTTGCGAAAAGCCCAGACCGTATCAGGAGACCGTCGCGATTGAGCCACTTTCCGTGCCTGACGATCTGTCTGAACCGCGGGTTCGCAGCCGGGCACCGGATGTCGAAGCCAACGCGCCGACTATGCGCCCGGATGGGGCCTGTCTGGAAGAGCCACCACCGTTTGAACGGGACACGGACGATGAGTCCGAGGCGGGTAATTGAAAGCGCTTTGGCCGGCGTGTACGCTGCGCCAGGTTTTACAATGAGGAGAGGTGGCCGAGTGGTCGAAGGCGCACGATTGGAATTCGTGTAAACGTTAATCCGTTTCGTGGGTTCGAATCCCACCCTCTCCGCCAGA
>JAOTXU010000049.1 GCA_029862165.1 Gammaproteobacteria bacterium | reverse complement strand
TTGGATTGCTAACGACCTGGAAGCTGAGACTGTCGCCTTCATCAACATCGCTACCGCTAAGTGTGATTCCGATTGAGGCGTTTTCCACCGTCGATACCGTCTGAGCATCGGCTACCGGCGCGTCGTTCACAGGATTTACCGTGATAGTTATCGTAGCGGGATTGGAGTTAAATACACCCGCGCTGGCGGTAAAAGTGAAGCTGTCCGGGCCAAAGTAGTCCTGATCTGGCGTATAGAGGAGATTCGGTGCTACACCGGAAAGTGTGCCGTTGCCCGGGTCAGACGTTACGGTGAAAGAAGAAATGTCCGGGCCGGTCGGGTCCGGACTCGCGGTCAATGTGATTGCCAGCGCCGCGTCTTCGTCGACAGTCAAAGACTGAGGATCTGCGACCGGTGGCAGTACGTTGCTGACTTCGATGGAAATCGTCGCCGGTGCCGAGTCGAGTACGCCGTCATTGGCCTTGAAAGTGAAGCTATCCGAGCCATCAAAATCAAGAGCCGGTGTGTAAGTGAGGTTCGGTGGCGTGCCCGAGAGCGAGCCATTTATTGGATTGCTAACGACCTGGAAGCTGAGACTGTCGCCTTCATCAACATCGCTACCGCTAAGTGTGATTCCGATTGAGGCGTTTTCCACCGTCGATACCGTCTGAGCATCGGCTACCGGCGCGTCGTTGACCGGATTTACGGTGATCGTAATGTCTGCGGAGCTTGAACCGCCCGCTTCGGTAACGGAAAAGCTAAAACTGTCGCCGCCGTTAAAATCAGCATTTGGTGCGTAGCTTAGATTGGGTGGCGTACCGGAAAGAGTACCGTTCGTTGGCCCTGAATCTACGGCAAAAACACTAACACCGTCTGCGTTGTTGGCACTGAGCGTAATCGGTACCGAGGAATCCTCGTCCACCATGACCGACTGTGCTACAGCCGTGGGACAGGCCGTAGTCGTAAAGTTTTGTGTGCCGCCGGTGCTGCCACCTGTCGTATTGCTGCCCTGAATCCGAAACTGATGAGAAGTATTGCAGTCCAGACCGGAAACTGTCGCTGTTACCGGGTCAAAGTTTGTGCCACCACCGGTCGTAGCGCTGTCCGGTGCATTGGCGGAGTTCAAAAAATCGCCGGCGCCATAAGCAAACGAATAGCTAGCCTCGATCCCATTATCATTGACTGATGCATTCAGAGTCGCAGTATTTTTGCCAATGGAGCTGGCTCCGTTTGTCGTAACGGAGGGCGCGGCGTTTTGAGGGGTTCCCGCGTCGCTCCACGCCTGCACTAGCGCGATCAGTCCAGCGTCCAACTGCGTCCCGGGTGGCATGGGCGATCCGGCGCTGTTCATGCGGACCAGGTTACGTACGATGTTGTCGCGTGCTCCGACAAAGTCGCTGAGATCCGGGGGCACCCCCTCGCTGATGTGACACCCCACAGTCGCACAAGACGGCGTAAAGACGGAGCTGTCTGTACCATCGGTCCCGTCAAAAGTAACCGTCGCCTGAACCGGCGAATACAGACAAAGAGCCGTTAGCAGGCTGAATCCCGCGAAGTTGCGAATCGTGAATCTCCCCATTTAATAACCCCACGCCCCGATAGGGTTATGTGAGTATAGTCGGGTGCAACGCAGGCGAACAGGCACGGCTTTGTAAAGTGCACGGCCGCGTACTACTCTGACAAGATTGCCAGCTTGGGCACGGCGGTGACCGCCAACATAGGTCATCACAATACGTTGTTATTAAAGAGATAAAGATGGATCGGGATTATTTTGCTGCGCGTCGTGGGTTCTTGAACCGCGCACTCCAGAGCGGCGTCTGGACCATGGCGGCCGCCAGCGGGCTGCTGGCACCATTAACTGCCCTGGCAAAAAAACCCAAAAAACTGCCCCCCGGAAAGTCCATTTACGACATGCGTGGAGAAGTGTTAGTCGACGGCGAACCGGCGAATATGGATACGCTTATCACGGCCAATTCGATTGTGGAGACGGGGTCCAACAGTTATGTCAGTTTTGTCGTCGGCGCAGACAGCCACATGGTGCGCGAGAACAGCAAGATGGAACTGGGGGGAACCGGTATGGTCGAGGATTTCATGCGTCTGGTTAGTGGCAAAGTGCTGTCGGTTTTTGGCAGTCGCAACGAAGGCGAGACTCACACGATACACACTTCAACGGCTACCATCGGCATCCGCGGGACCGGAATCTATACGGAATCGGAACCGGATTTGAGTTACGTGTGTACCTGCTATGGCCTGGTCAATTTGGTTTCCAAGGCCGATCCCGAAAGTCAGGAATTGATTGAATCCGAACACCATGATAAGCCGCGCTATATCTATGCCGACGGCTATGCCGGAGATCTGATCGAGCCCGCGCCGTTCAAAAACCATACGGATCAGGAACTCATGTTGCTGGAAGCCATCGTGGGACGCACCACACCGTTTTCATCCATCCGGGGATACAGCGCGCCTCGCCGGGGTTACTAGACGATCGCTACCATGAAACTTATGACGTGATCGTTCCAATTTCGGTTTAAGACATGAGCGAACTACAACTCCGAAAAATCAGCAAGAACCTCGTCAATTTGGCGATTATCCTGTTGCTACTACTCAACGTCACGCCCGCATTCCAATTGCCATTTGTCGAAACGCTGGAACGCATCGCATCAGATATCCGTCTGCGGGCAACGCTACCTGGTGGAATCGATGATCGAATTGTAATAGCCGACATCGATGAAAAAAGTCTGGGCGATCTCGGGCACTGGCCGTGGACCCGGGACAAAATCGCTGCTCTGGTAGACACGTTGTTTGACCACTATCAAGTCAATGTTGTGGGATTTGATATGGTATTTTCGGAGGTGGACGATAGTGCCGGATTGCAGGTCTTGCAGTCGCTCGATAATAGTCCGGTTGGAAAGACTGACGAATACCGGCTCATCGCAGAGGGGCTCAAGCCCCAGTTCGCGTTTGATCAGCGCTTTGCCGAGTCATTATCAGGGCGAAATACTGTCCTCGGATATGTGTTCGACCAGGACGAAGATCGAACAATCAATCTTCTTCCCGAGCCCGTGACAAAAATAGACGATACGTCATCCGAACAGTTACGGCTGTTTAAGCCAAAGGGTTTTAGCTCCAACCTCGGCATCCTGCAGTCGAATGCAAACAGTGCTGGATTCTTTGACAACCCGAATCTGGATTCGGATGGACAGTTCCGTCGCGCTCCCATTTTCCAGCTTTACAAAAACGGTCTGTATCCCTCTTTCGCGTTAGCGGTAACCCGCGCGGCATTGGGCAACGCGCAAATCGATGCGCCGATACAGAATAGTCGCAAGGGTTATACCGCTATTGAACAGGTTCAGTTAGGGAGTTTGCTGATTCCGGTGGACCATGCAGCCTCGATGCCTGTGCCTTATCGAGGCGGCGAGGGAAGCTTTCCGTATTTTTCTATTACAGACATTCTGAAAAAGACAGTGCCGGCAGAGCAGCTTGAAGATCGCATTGTATTGGTAGGCACTACCGCGCCTGGACTGTTGGATCTGCGCGCAACGCCTGTGTCCAGCAGTTATCCCGGTGTGGAAGTACACGCAAATATCGTCAGCGGGATATTAGATGGCCGGATTCCCAGACGGCCTGCCTGGGTTATGGCACTGGAAATGACCGTGCTGGTGGTTCTCGGCGCTTTGATGCTGATCGTCCCGCGATGGCTCACGCCAAAGTGGACAATCTTTTTGATAGCCGGCCTTAGCGGTCTGGTGATCGCGGGTAATTTTTGGTCTTGGCGTCAGGGCCTGATTTTGCCGCTGGCCAGTCCCCTGCTGATGATTCTTGCCGTGT
>JAOTXU010000004.1 GCA_029862165.1 Gammaproteobacteria bacterium | reverse complement strand
AAATCCGGCTGCAGCCGGAGCAAAAGCTATGACTCGATAAATGGGGTCAAGAAAACACTCGAATCAACACCGAGTTTTTCAACAGAATAGGCCAGAAGCAGACATTCAATTCAGATCGCTTTCGCCAGCATCCCGGCACCCCAAACGAGCAAAACGACTCCGGTGGCGTAACCAAGCCAGTGGCCAGCCGGGACGGTCTTTTCGAACAGTACAAACAGCGCGAGGCCCGCGATCCAGTAGAGGTTCATCACGCCGCCGAAAAATAGGAGCCCCATTAGAAACCAGCAGCAGCCGACGCAGAAAATGCCGTGCACGAAGCCCATACGAAGCGCACCAAGGGCACCCTGCCGCCAATACGTGCTTACGAATGCAAGCGGCGAACGGCAGTGGCGCAGACAAGCGCGTTTGAGGGTCGTTAGCTGGTAGAAGCCCGCCGCGATAAGAATACCTGAGCTCAACAAGACGCTGGTCGAAACGAGTGACGGTGTAAGCAGGCCCATTCTCTGGAGGGCCCACTGAGCCAGTGTTGCGACCAGGCTGAACGCGGCCCATGTGGCGAGGTATCCCAGCACAAAAATGCTCGTAGCAACACGTGCAGGACCAGTTTCGAGTTGGTGATGGTTGGCCCGTGCAAACACCAGAATCATCGGCGTGGCACTGGGCAGCATCATCGCAACCATCATGATCCACCACATGAAGAACATCAGGACTGCGTAACCGGGCGTCCACACGGCCGGCATCATCATCGACATCCCCGCACCGGCCCACAGGTATGCCCACGCCGAACCCACGACGATGAGCAGCGCGGAAACGACGATCAGTCGATCACTTGTCAAGCCACGCCGTGAGCCTTGATCTTTCGCGAACCAGACCATCCTGATTGAAGTGATGTACGCAGAAGTGAACCCACGAATCCTCGTAGGTCATGTCCATGTCGCCGGTTACCGTTGTGGAGCCCTGAGCTATCTCCGCGTACGTGAATTCGAAGCTGCCGCTTGGGCGAGCGAAAGCAATGTAAAACGGCTCGCCACTGAACTCATTGATCAATGGCCTGCCGTTGCTCGTCATGACACCCGGAATGTCAACGCATGCGGTCCGCGCCTCGAAGTTCGTCTCCAGCTTGATCGGACGAAACAATGTGTCGCAGAAATCGGTGCACGTGGAGGCGAAAACCGCAAACAGGTTGCTTAGCGGCGCGCAAGCATCGCCGGAGATGATCGTTTCAAGCGCTGATCGCTGCGCATCATCCGCGCGTTCGTCAATTACAATTTGTCGCTTGCCGTTTCCGTCAGCAATCTCGCCCGGCCACTTGAAGAGCCCCGCCCAGTTCAGGCCTTCAAGCCCCGTATTACCAAAATATCCTTCTACGATATTGCCGACGAAAGCCGACTGGCAGTAGCCGTGGGTGCTTGGCAGGTTGAACTGGCAGCCACAATTTACGGCGCAATTGCAGTTGTCGTATGTTTCGCTTTTGAAGAGCCACTGTTTTGCCATCCGGGTAGCCTCCGAATTAGTTCAAGAGCCAATCCATTGGGTGAGCGGTGATTCCGATCGAATGAGCCCATCCTGATTGTAGTGATGAACGCAGAACATCGCCCAAGAATCTTCGAAAGCCATTTCGATGTCCCCCGTCGTCGCGGTCGAGCCGCGCCCGATCGCCCCAACCGTAAACTCGAAACTGCCGGCCGGTCGGGCAATCGCAATGTCAAAAGGCTCGTCATTGAATTTATTCACAATCGGGCTGGCGGCGCTCTTGATGACTCCCGGAATCTCAACCCTGGCCGTCCTGCCCGTCAGGTCCAACTGGAGCTCGATGTGAAGAAACAAGGTGTCGAAAAACTCCGTACATTGAGATCCGAAGACTGAGAAATGATTACTCAATGGCTCGCACGCTTCTCCGGAAATGATGGTCTCGAGCGCGCTCCTCTGCGCCTCATCCGCCCGCTCGTCAATGACGATCTGTCGCTTTCCGTTTCCTTCTGAAATTTCATTCGGAAACAGACAAATCAGCGACCAGTTCAGTCCGGCCAGCGGGGTGCGATTGAAGTGACCGTCGACGACAGTGCCGGTGTAAGCAAAATGACAATTGCCATGCGTCGTCGGTTCGTTGAACTGACAGCCACAACTGACCGAACAATTGCAACTATCGTACGTATGGCTCTTGAATTCCCACTGGTCAGGCATTTTGGCAACCTCTCATTATCCTCATTGCGAGTCGGAATAGAATATGAACAGATGTCCGATTGGGTAAATAGTACTCAGTCGCCGATCCGGCTGCGACCGTCCCCTTCGGGTCGCAAGCAGACTCAATATTCAGTTTAGTCAATGATCTCCAAAGTGTCCGCTTCGGGTCGTTAGCTGCCGTCCAAAACTCTACTATCTCAATGCCTGCGTTGACTCGAAACTTGCCGTTGAGCGGCACCGGAATCATTCCCAAAATAACTTGCAAGTACTTGACCACAAACGGGGTACTTCTGGCGTTTATTTTGGGAATGTTTCCTGTAACTAATTGAAATCATTCATTTGTGTACCTGGCTACGAACCAGGCGGTCGGGAGTTCGAATCTCTCCGGGCGCGCCATTTAAAACAAAGGGTTAGGTTAGTGATGGCCTAGCCCTTTTTCTATTTCCGATAAATTTCCGACAGTTTGGTCTTGAGTAATTACGCTAAGAATTGGTCCGTGGCCTTTATCACGAACCCTAAATCTTGCCTACGGCCGCAATTAGTTCTCCAAGTTCGCGAATAGGCTAACACCGGCACCAACAACGTCATGTGTTAGGCTGACTTTCACCGAAAAACAACAGCTTTTAGGGGGATTCCATGTTGCGTCTGTTGGCATTCCATTGCCTTTTTGTGTGCGTCCCGCTGGCTTTTGCCCAGGATGACGCGATCGACGTGTCGACGTTACAGGATCCGGTGGCGACGGATATTTTCGCGCGGGACACGTTTCGCATCGATCCTTTCGTTTGTCCGTTCAAGGGCGATATCGAATACGAACCCGGCGAGATCGAATGCGGATTGCTACAGGTGCCTGAGAATCGCGAGAACCCTGACTCGCGCTTTATCGAATTGCATTTCGTGAAGCTCAACTCGACCTGGGACGATGAAGAGGAGGACGAGGAAGAAGAAGACGAGGACGAATGGACCAAGCCCGGACCCGGCAAACGCGACGATCCGGTCATTTACCTTAGCGGCGGCCCCGGTTCTCATGCAGCATATTACGTCAAGCGCTTCAAGGAGCACGGCATCCTCAATCACCGCGATATGTACATACTCGAGCAGCGCGGTGTCGGTTACTCGGACGATTTCTGCCCCAACTACGGGGGGCGCAAGCCCGGGAAGTTCGACGTCGAATCCTACGACGAACAACAGCAAGCCGCTCTCGAAGCAAGCGACGACTGCCGCATCAATGCGCTGGCTGGCGGCGTCGATGTCAGCGGCTACAACACGATAGAAAACGCACGCGACGTGCATGCACTGCGGCGCTCGCTCGGCATCGACCAGTGGAACGTGTGGGGGATCTCTTACGGCACGATCTTGGGCCAGGCCTATATCCGCGAAGATTCGGAGGGTATCCGTGCGATCGTGCTCGACTCCATCGTGCCGATCAATGCACAGGACGAGGCGCACTACTGGCAGGTCGTACAATGGTACGACCGCGACCTGCAGAAACTGGACGAGTTGTGTCAGGCGCAGCCAAGCTGCGCGAAGCGTTACCCGGATCTCGGCAAGCGTTTGAGACAGGCCACCAGCACGGTCATCGATAATCCGATCACCGTCGGGGTCAAGGACACCGAACTCTTTCCGTCTGGCGAGGCGAGTATCTTCCAGGACCTCGCCGCTTTCCTGCCATTCGTCATGCTGTACGAGCAGACCAACTACCCTGGCCTGCCCGCGATGATCTACGCCTGGACCGATATCATCGAAAGCCGTGACGAGGATTTCTTCAAGGCGCTTGCCGGGGCGGCCGGAGACGACGACGGGTTTGGCGGCGGCAGCCAGGGTATGTACGATGCCATTTTTTGTCTGGACGGCTATCGGGAAGCGCAGATTCAGGCCAGCGCCGCCGATCGTGAGGCATTTCCGATCCTCGGAAACGTGCTGGGTTCAGAAGAGATAGACAAGAAGATCGCGCAACGCTGCCGTGAACTGGGCATGCCGCCAAGAGACTCCGCAGAATATGTGCCGGTCTCGACCGATATTCCGTCGTTGATCGTCGCCGGAGACATGGATCCGATCACGCCGCCGCCACTGGCGAAAGCGATTTTGCCGGGATTTTCAAACGCCACCTATGTCGAGTTCCCGTTCGCCGGTCACGGACCCCTGCGCTCGGTCGACTGCGGTGGCGATCTGCTGAATCTTTTCTACGACAGCCCACACAGCGAACCTGACCTGAGCTGTGTCGATCAGATGCAGGCTCCCGAGTTTCACACGCCGCTTTACAGAACCGCGATTGCGCCGCGAATGTTGCTGCTGGCGGTGGAAGATGAGAAAAAACTTATTGCACCTGGAGCATGGGGCGGTGTCAGCGTGCTCGTCTCGCTGATCGCGTTTATTTTCCTGACGGTCGCGCCAATCGGTCGTTTCATAGACAAGCGTCAACCCGTCGCGGTTGCCGGTGCCCGATGGTTCGCATGGCTGGCCGCAACGCTGGCAACGGCTGCGGTAGCGGTCATCGGTGCAGCGGCAGCAGTTACTTTTGATGAATCGGAACTGCTCGCCGCTTTCGGGCTGGTTCCCTGGGCGCGCTACGGCGCGGTCGCGGGTCTGCTGGCCGGGCTGTTCGGGATCGCGGCCATCGTGCAGACCGTGCGCACTCGCATGACGAAGCCATTGCCCATCGGCACGCTGCTCGGATTCCTGATCACGGGCCTCGCGTCACTGGGGCTGAGCTCATTCCTGTTGTACTGGGATCTCGGGCCGTTCTGAGATTGTGTGTGTTGGTTCATTTCTTTAAACTGGCGAAATAAACCTGACACCTTTTTCGAGATCAGCACCAGCGCTCAGGAGGAAATCGCGAAGTTGTATTGTTTCGGCGGTCAGCGCTGTGCGACCGGCAAATCCATTGTGATCCAATGCATGCAAATCTCTGGGCGCGCCATTTTATTGAGCCTCGTTAAACCGGCTTTTTCGCAACGATGAAAACGGCCTGGCCTTTGCCCGGCTGCCATTGGTGTTCGATCTCAAAGCCGGCAGCGCCCAGGCTGCTCACGAGATCCGCTACGGTAAAGACCTTCACCATCGGTATCAGGCCGAGGAATGTTCCAATCGGCCCAACGTACTTGAAGAATTTCATCGTATCGCCAAGACACGGGGTGCTGGTCACGAATATTCCGCCAGGCTTCAGTATCCGGAAAACGCGGGCAATAGCCGCTTCCCGGTCTTCCAGCAGGTGGAGAATGCTCAGCCCCAGCACGGCATCGAGGCTCTGATCGGCAGCATCGACTTCCTGCAGGGTCGCCTTTTCGAAAGTCACGTTGTCGATGTTTTTCGCGTCGGCCTTGGCCTGGGCGATCTCAATCATTTTCGACGAGATGTCCGTTGCACGAATGTGCCCGACGTAAGGTGCATGAGCAATGGCGGTCGAACCGGTACCACAACCAAACTCAAGTACCTTCATGTCCGGCCGAAAGTATTCGCGAGTCACCTGAAGTTTTTTCTGGTAGGAATCTTCATCGGCAATGGGCTTTTCCGAATAGCGTTGTGCAATCCTGTCCCAGAATTTCGTTGGATGTTTCATTTTCATTCCTCGTTTATTTGACTATTCGACGGCGTAGCAGGAAATACAGGCTCAGCAAACCCATGGTCCATTCGACGATGCCGGTTTGAATGAATAATTCGGTAGGCAGCCCGTCCAGCCAGGTGCTCAAGCCTCGCGAGATGCCATAGGCCCGATGCGCCACCGACAGAGCGATCGGAGTGTAGGTGAAAGTCGGGACAGAGACCGCGGCAACGATCAGCAGGCCCAGCGCCAGCAACAAGCCAGCGGACAGTCGCGTTGCAACCAGCACATTGGTGTCGAGCGTCAGGTCAGTACTGGCCATCGCAGACCATTCAGCTGGAGCCAAAAGCAACGCGCTGCCGCCTCCAAGCGCGGTAAGACCTGCCGCAAGCAGGATCACCGTCAAGCCAACAGATTTGTTCATATTCATCTCCAGATCCCCGGTCGGCGTTCGCCTCCAACCACACGAGCATGGTAGCCATACAGAAAACGTATTAGAATTCCCTAAAATGGCATTTCAGATGAACATATTTGTATGGATTGGCGATCAGTAGGATTTGACTGGAATCGGGCCAGGGCCTTTCTAATTACGGCCCAGGAGGGATCCCTGTCGGCCGCGGCTCGGGCACTTGGTATGACTCAACCGACCCTCGGGCGTCAGGTGAGCGCACTGGAAGTGGAACTGGGCGTAGCCTTGTTCGAGCGTGGTGGTCGAGGACTTGAACTCACACCGAGTGGGCTTGAACTGGTCGAACATGTTCGCGCCATGGGCGATGCGGCAAGCCGTTTGTCACTGACAGCTTCGGGTCAGTCAAACTCCATTGAGGGAACCATCTGCATAACCGCAACTGAAATCTCGGCTGCCTATGCCTTACCACCCATTGTCGAGAAGCTCAGACGCATGGAACCGGGTATCGAGGTCGAACTGATCGCATCGAACAGCACGCGCGATCTGAAGCGCCGCGAAGCCGATATTGCGGTGCGTGCGTTTCGGCCTACCCAGCCTGATCTGATCGCAAAGAAACTGAGCGATATGAATGCGTATGTCTACGCCACGCCTGGTTACCTGAATCAGCTCGGCAACCCAACATCGCCGGCTGACTTTGACGCCGCGGACTTTATCGGTTTTGATCGAACTGACCGGCTGATCGACGCGATTAACGGACTCGGGTTCAACCTGACGGCACGCAACTTTCCGATCATTACAGAAAGCCATCTCGTACATTGGGAACTGGTCAAGCACGGAGCCGGTGTTGGGGTCATGCCAGAGGAATTGGGTGACAGCGAACCCCTGGTCGAGCGCGCCTTGCCTGATCTTGACCCGCTAACTGGCGAGATCTGGCTGGTTGCACATCGCGAACTCAAAACGAGCCGGCGAGTCCGGCGGGTGTTCGACTTCCTGGCATCCGAGCTGACAGCTTAATACCCGCGCGACAATCCGGAGGAGCGGCTTCCAGCCGCGATTCCGGGCGTCAGCCTCGACCCATTCCTGTCATTGTGAACATAGCCTCTATGTCAGCGAGCCTAAATAGGGGTGTCTCGGAGTCGGGTTGGGAGGTTTCGGCGGTGGAAGCGGTACTTTTTTTGTTTTGATGTTTGTTTTTGGTCAATAGCCGTTATAGAGCCTTCATTTGCTTGATGGAAAATGACCACTCCGCCGGAATTTATGATGCCCGTTCTTGTCTCAGTGTGAGTGTGCTGAATGTCATAAAGAGGTCTCCGTCAAGTGCATAAGCTCCTAGTCCGCAGCGGCAAATTCTTTGTTGTGATAGCTGCCACATGGGCGGTTGGAGCTTCGCTCTATATATTCTTCTCACCAGTATCGGCACACGGCGTGACAGGCCTCATGTTGCGCGACTCAAGCACAATGGTGGAGGTTTTCACCCGAGAGCAGTCTTGGGACGAAGCGCAAGGTCTCTGGGGTATTTTGTGGCTTGTTTTTTTCAGTGGACTTTATCTTTTGGCAGTTCGGGTAGCCTGGAAAGGCAACCACATAGCGCTGGCGATCATGAGCGTGACAGCTGTTGCGCTGTCTATCGTCACGGGGTTCTCGATTGGGGGTGCTTTCTTGCCGGCGGCGCTCGGCTTGTTTATTGGAATGCTATTGTTTCTCTCATCTAAGCTACTGAGGGCGCAAAGTTGATCATATACATATTGCTAACTGGCATAGCGGTTGGAATACTTCCAGGTCTTCTTAAAATAGACAAGATGTTTAGCATTACTAATATAGTCGTGGGTTTCGTTGGCGCATTGGTAGGCGCTTTTTTAGGATTTGGCGACGCGCCATTATTTCTCAAGTACCCGTTTCTAAATGAGATAACTCTTATGGTTGCTGTATCGTTTCTGTTTGTCTTTATTAAAGTATCCGTAGCAAGAAAACGAATAGTTCCATAAATCTTGGATATCGCCTTCGGGTCGTTCTGAGACATAAAGGAAGTTCCGCGCCGATCAATGGACGGTCGCGGAATTAAATAACCGACTTCTCAGCAGGCAACAACCGGACTGAAGCCGCTGTTCGCCGAATCGGCTAGACTGCGTTGATGTCTTACGCGATTAACAATCGAAGTGAGAATTATCGATGGAGGTCATCGCTTGGATCAGGAGTATTTCTTAAGAGAAGTGGTTAGTCGTTGGGGTGAAGGGTCACAACTGACTCGCTTGCCCGGAGAGTATGACCGGAATTTTAAAGTTTCCGGACGTGCAACTGGCATCCTGAAAATCATGCATCACGGTTGTGACCGCGCTCTTGTCGAAACTCAAGTGGCAATGCTCAATCACCTTGCTCAGGTGGACAATTTGCCGACACCGCGTGTTATCCCCTCTCTTGAGGCGAATGAAATTGAATGCGTTGAAACGGAAGGCACAAAGCGTTTGGCGTGGATGATCAGCCTGTTGCCGGGCCAGACACTGGCCAGTGCGGCGCCAAATGGTCTTTCTCTGATGCGGGATATCGGCGTGTCTCTTGCTCAACTGCATGTTGCGCTGAAAGATTTCACGCACCCGGGGCTTGACCGGACGTTCAAGTGGGATCTGAAGGCCGCCGATTGGTTTGAGCCCTTTGTGCCGCAAATTCACGACCCGGCGCGCATCGCAACAGTCAGTCGGGTTTTTGCTGACTACAAGAGCAGCCACCAATTGTTTCTGAAATCTTTGCCGCAGCAGGCGATACACAACGACCTGAACGATCACAACATCCTTGTAATTATCGATGGCGGCGGGACCAGCCGTGTCACGGGTCTGATTGACTTTGGCGACATTCTCTACGGGCCAATTTTGGCGGATGTTGCTATCGCGGGCGCGTATCTTGTTCTGAATTGCGACAACCCGATCGAAAGGCTAGCGAGGTTTCTGGATGGGTATCAGAGCGTTCACCCGTTAACTGAAGCAGAAATTGACGCGGTCTGGCCACTAATTCTGACGCGGCTGGCAGTGAGTGTTACGAATGCGGCTGTCATGAAGCAGGAGAGGCCGGACGACCCCTATGTAGTCGTGACAGAGGGGCCGGCCTGGCAACTGCTCGACCGGCTGGACGCATTTGACGAAACGGTTATTCGCCTACGGATGCGCAAAACCCGGCACTCTAGCTAACGACAAAAAGATCGACTCCAACGTCAAATCCCAAGCAGACTTTCCAAACCAACGGTGACACCTGAATCCAGCGAGCCGATTTTGCACAACGATAAAATGATGCCGGGTGCGAAGCATTCATAATCGGTCGTATCGTGGCGCAGGGTGAGGTACTGGCCTACGGTGCCGAAAATTACTTCCTGGTGTGCAGCAGAGCCATGCAGGCGCAGTGAGTGCACCGGAATACCTTCCACATCACCGCCCAACGACCCGGCCACGATTTCGGTACCGCGACTATGGCCGTCATGTTTGCGTGCGGCAGCCATGCGCGAGGCAGTATGTAGAGCTGTGCCGGATGGAGCGTCAGGCTTGTCATGATGATGCATTTCGACTATCTCGGCTGACTCAAAATGCGGCGCTGCCAGTTCGGCAAAACGCATCATCAACACCGCGCCGACCGCAAAATTTGGCACCACCAGGCAGCGGGAGGCCAGGCCAGACCACGCGTTACGCAACGCGTCTATGCGAGCCACGGTATAACCGGAGGTGCCGATCAACACATCCGCGCCGCTGTCTCGCCACCGCGGGACGTTCTCGTCGGCGGCCGATGGGTTGGTCAGTTCGATTACAACATCGCAATCGGACAGAGCCGCGGGATCACCGCTGGCGCTGTGTCCCAGGATATCCTGATCGTCACGCCCGGGTGCGTAGAGCCCACCAATGACCAGGTCATCGATAGCCTCAATTGCCTCGATTGTTAACCGACCCATGGTGCCGTTGGCACCGGAGATCCCCACCTTGATCATGAAAACGCAGCCGTATATTTTTGTCGGGCGACGCCACTTATTGGAATCAGTCGGGCGACAACAGTTGACGCACTCATCATTATTGGAAAACTCCTGAACACAATCAGTTAACCTTCAGTGCAACCTTTGGCTTGCAGCAGTCGTACGAGAACATTAGTTTGTCATGCAGAATCTCTTGCAACGAACGTACCGATTTCCGCGCATCATTACGGGTATTCCTCATTTCAATAATTCATTGTGGCCTTTTTCTTTCGATTAGTCGGTTTCAATCGGGTGCTGGGCAGCCTTCCAGGCCGGGAATCCGTCCCGAAAGTAGTAGACTTTCTCAAAGCCCCATGAGACCGCTTTTTCCGTGCCCTTTGATGAGCGCAGGCAGCGGGATCCGTGGCAATAGATCACGACCTCTTCGGCCCGGTCGACCAATTCACTGAGCGCTTTTTTGGTGAACATTTTTTCCAACTCGAGCAGAACTGCGCCAGCGACATGGCCCCTGTTCCAGTCAACGTGTGGGCGCGTGTCTATAAACAGCGCACCGCGATCGTACAACTGTCTGGCCTCGATTACATCGATCGACGTTGCCCCTGGAATAAACGAGGGTGAGACTTCTGTATCTTTGCCTGTCGCAGACAAGCCCGCCAAACGCAGGCCTTCACGTAGACGTTCCCGTTCATCGGCCACATTGAAGGTCCATAGATCAACGTCTTCAAGTGTGTAGGGGCCAAACATTAGGGAATCAACGCCTTCCTGAATCTGATGACGTTCGACACTTAGCCGATTCAGTGCATCAATCGTAAGCATCGCCTCGTTTGTACGGCCGAGCTGTCCAAGCGCCGCGGCAAGTACGATCAAAGACCGGCCATCTTCTGGATTACCCTGAGTCGCACGATTCAATGTGTCCGCTGATTGCTCATACTGTTCCAGGTTGAATTGCGCCAGCCCGAGCCAGAACAGGTACTCATGCGGATATCGAGGATCCAGCCGCATCGCCGCTTGGATGGCCTCGGCACCTTCAGCCGAACGGCCACCCTGGATCAGCGCGGTGGCCAGTGCCTCGTAGCCGACCGGATTGTTTGGTTCCGCTTCGATCGCGCGTTTGGCTTCGGCGATCGCTTCGTTCGTGCGTCCCCGATCGGATAATTCGAACGCAGATGCCTGGTAAGTGAGCGCTCCTGGATCTTCCATTGCGCGTCTGAAGTTTTCGGCTCTGCGTTCCCCGACTTCTGTCCAGCTGAGCCGCTGGAAGCCAACCCAAGCGTCATTTCTTGTGCTTATGTTATTGTCCATGACTTTACGATAGAGCGTCGCAAGCGCCGCATAGGCCAGGCTGTAGTTCGGATCAAGTTCAATTGCCCGTTCAAAATAGGGGACTGCCTGGGCAAAAGCTTCTGGCGAATTGCGTCGGTAGTGTGCCCAGCCACGCAGGAACGCATCGTGAGCCTCCGGATTGGTTGTTTCATGAATGACCACTTTTTCGGACAGTGTAAGGCTTAGTTTGAGTGCCGAAACGATTTTCTTGATGACACGATCCTGCAACGCAAAGACATCGTCGGTGACGTCATCGTAACGTTCGGCCCACACGTGCCCACCCGTCAACGCATCGATCAATTGTGCGTTGATCCGCACGGTGTCGCCGGCGCGGCGCACGCTGCCCTCGAGCACGTAGCGAACACCAAGCTGTTCTGCAACATCCGATACCAGTACCGGCTGATTCTTGTACGTAAACACTGAATTGCGTGCGATGACAAACAAACCAGAGATCTTGGAAAGGTCGGTGATCAGGTCTTCGGTCATGCCGTCGACAAAGTATTCCTGTTCTGGATCACCGCTCATATTGTCGAATGGCAGCACGGCGATCGACGGCTTGTCTGGCAACGGAAAGGCCATGCGTTCAACGCTGGCCGGTTCGATCTCTGCAACATCGCCCAGCTTGACGATGAGCCCGTAAGTTACGCTGGCAGCAACCAGGCTGAGTGCGCCGAGAATGACGTAGTCTGCGTTGCGGAGTGAGAGGTCGGGGCCCTGGTCGGTTTCAGAAAGTGGTGCCGTGCGCACGATGCCTTGTGGTGTGATCTCGTACATCCACCCAAATACAAGTGCGATCGGAAAACCGACGATTGCGCCAATTATCACATAGCGAATGGCCGTTTCGGGAATACCAAGACCGGGGAAAACGACATCGGCTATTTGCAGCAACAACCAGGCGCCAACGATGTACAACGCGATAACTCGGAACACATGGCGACGCCTCAGATCACCGAGTAGCGAAACCGCATGTTTCGTGTCGCTGGCCATCGCAACACTAAGGATAGCCCAGGAATCGCTGACGCGAGGCTTTTTTTTGAGGCGTTTCCGTCGACCCGGCCCTTGCGCCGTCCCCGTAATTACCAAGAGCTCTTGTCAACGAGCAGATTCAGGAGCAGGAGACCATGGACGACAAAACCGACAGAAAGCGCCGTAGCAAAGCTGCTCTTGGTCACTTCGGGCTCACCCAACACGATCCGCCAGAGAACCAGAGATAGGGGCAAAAAGAGAACAACCCCACTCGCAGTCCCGGGTGAGTATTCTCCGAAAACGTAGGTCGTGATCAGGTGAAAGAAAGCGTTGCTGAAGAACAGCATCTGAACACCGGCGCAGACCAACCGTATCCGCGAACCCGCGGACGGTCTCGATGCCGCCCAGCCAAGCATGATCATGGGCACGGTCACAACAGTCATCATGCTGATCCAAAAGGGAGCCGGAAGCGGTTCGAAATGCCGCGTGACCCAAGCTGGAAGCCCGAAGATCCATTCGTCGGCGAAATGCGCCAGCCACTGTGCGGTGATGAGCCCGTAGATCTTCCGCATCTGCATGATGCGGTAGCATAACGTAAATTCGAAGAGGACAGCACGCGGTGATTTCGGCAGGCGGGATCGCTCCCTCTTTTTCTTCAGATTTTCGAACGCTACTATCGGCCAGAAGGAGTCAATCGAGATTGAACAAGCGGCCGTTCGTATTCAATGGTTGCAATCACCAGCAAAAAGAGGCGAGTGAGGAACAAACACGGCTTCACTTTGTCCTCGTGAATTGTTTTGTTATGCGTTTTCCTAGCTCCGATATGAACTCCAATTGGGGCGCGCCTCTTCGCGATAACAAGTCATCTGTCATAGAAGTTCTTAAAGTGCTACATGCTTTTCGTATTCTGTCGTATTCATTATTATTGTCGTGCTCGTCACTTGTGATGTTGCCTGTCTTTTCTTCTCCAGTTACACCGGCAACAACTTCTTGGAGTGATGCATACAATCTTTGTGATTTACGGGAGAGATAAATACCCCCTCCGTCAAAATACCAATCTCTTAGGCCTTCGCTCAGCTTCCGCAACTTTTCATGCGTCACTGATGTGTCGCGTGGCCACTTGGGTAGCAACCGTGTTTTATCCCAAAGAATTTTGTACTGATCTGTTCTTTTCTCTAGCAGAGAATCGTTTATTCGACTTCTTGTATCCAGCGTGTTCTTTATTACGGCTCCAATGTAGGATACCAACGCGCCGACAAGACTAGAAACAATTATGATGCTTACTTTATCTGCCATGAATCATCCCTTACGTATTACAGGCAATGGAAGGAACGTTATAGCCACATTTATCAATATGAGCAATTACCTTGATTTGGGGCATGTAATCAGCTAGTTATCAAACTTCGCCCACAATTATGATTTTAGTAAATACGAATGCCGCTGTTGGGACGAACTGACCGGTACGGGTGACGAATTCCGGCTTTGCGGCGCTTATTCTAAGGGCGGCTTGGGGTCGAAAGAGGCCGTGACGCAGCGCACTAATTGTTCCCGAAAAAACGGCCAAGTATCTACCGAATTGCGGGAAAGGTGTCAGGTTTATTTTTGCGGGAAAGGTGTCAGGTTTATTTTGGGGGATCCAAAATGTGTCGGCCGGTACGCGTGGTGCAAAGCGGGGAAAGGTGTCAGGTTTATTTTGGGGGATCCAAAATGTGTCGGCCGGTACGCGTGATGCAAAGCGCGCGAATTGCGTTAGGAAATAACCCTTGGTCTGATCAGGGTTTAGCGGACACGGCCTCACCACCGAGAAAACTCCTAGACACAATCACTTCAACACGCCGTAAACATCAACACGGAAGATAGCACTCTATTTTCTTCTTGAATCCTTTAGCCTCGAATTCACCTGCTTTCTCAAAAGCATCATCGCAGTAACCCACGAAGGAACTCGAAGCCAGTAGTGATACATCTAATTGGCTGCTTAGTCCCTCGATCCTGGCAGCAAGATTTATCGTCGCGCCAATCACCGTGAAATCCAGTCTCTTGAGCCCACCTACGTTGCCATACAGTACTTCTCCGTAATGCAAAGCAATGCCATGTTTTAGGGCAGGCAGTCGTTTATTTGATCGCGCCTCATTCCAATCTGCCAATCGCCGGTTGGCTTCTCTTGCGGCCGACAGTGCCTCGCTGCACGATTTCTGTGAACTAACATTCTCCGTTACCGGAAAAATCGCCAGCATTGCGTCTCCTACGAACTTCAGGACCTCACCATTGCAACCGTATATGCTCTCAACAAGACAGGCAAAATACTCATTCAACCAAGTCACCATCTCGTGCGGTTTGGTTTCGTTCGAAAGACCGGTGAAGTTACGCAAATCAGAATACCAGATGGCCGCCTCAACTCTTTCCACATCCCCGGGCTTGATGCTCCCGCTGAGGACTTTCTGACCAGGAGTGTGTCCAATATATACGTCCAGTAAAGTGGTCTTCACCAGCTCCTGTAGTTTGAGTTCCAGGCACAGGGATAATATTGGAATAAGCTGTTCCAGCTGCGCGATCTGGTCTTTATCAAAGCCATCGGAATTATTTGACACCAAGCTCATCATATGAAGATTCTGTTCATCATTATTCAGACGTGTGGCGAAATAAGTTGTCGCACCAATTGCTGACAATTCCTTAAACAACGGATATTGGATCTGGGTTTTTTCATCGTTGACCTTGAAGTAAACGGAAGTTCTTCCCTCAAACAAGAGCCAGAACGGTGATTTTTGTAGTTGCGCAGTGGTTGTGCAACCAAAGCTCAGAAACGTTTCAATGCAGCTGCCCCGCTCAAATTGGTACGTATCATGATGGTATACAAATGGGTTATCCATCTTCTCAGCTGCTATGTTTTCATCCATCCAAACGTAGCGGAGCACCTCTATTTGCGGATGCAGAGTTTTCATTGCCAGGGTGGCTCGGCGGATGCCGAAACCCTCGTCGGCCAAAGCGCTGCAAAAACCATTCAAAACTTCTGGTATAGATCCAAGGTAGCGTGCTTCTTCAAGAAGCCACTTGCTTAGTCTATGTTCTGCAAAATCTGTCACGTGCGCGCTCAATTTCCCATCTTGAATTACGTACCATCAAATGAACGCTCGCGAACCGGCTTGTGTCCGTTGCGGGAATTTGCGGAGATCAGTTATTAGCCCAGGACGATGTTAAACGTTGCGGCGACTGCAGCGCTGGCGCTGGCGTTAACCGGGCCGAAAGTGTGCGTCACTAGCGCACGCTCGGCCTTCGAGTGACGTTTGTAGAGGAAATCTCCCGCATTGCGCTCAGTTTCCTCGGCCACATAGAGTTGCGTGGTCAGACGGTCGAAGCCAGGAGCCGTGACCCGGTAGTGGATGTGCGGCGTGCGCCCTGTATAAGGCACCGGCCGCAGCGTGCGGAAGTGGTAGCGGCCCGCGCGATCGGTGACCATAGCGCCAAAGCCCTGGAAGCGTGAATCCGGCTTTCCTTCATCACCAGGGTGATGGTAGACACCGCCATGATCGCATTGCCAGATTTCTACGCGGGCGCCATCGACAGGTGTGCCGTTGCGATCCACAACGCTGCCGTGAACGTAGGCGAGTTGGCCGGGCGATACCTCGTTTTTCCCCATGACTCGCAACAGATCGTTGTCACTGTCGTTGGGAATCTCCACGGGATAGAACGGGCCTTCGGCATCGGACGGTGTAACCGGCAGTAGTTCATTGTCCGCAAGGAGTCGATGCCAAGGTACGACACCGGCTGCGACCAAAGCGGCGACGATGCTGCGGCGCTGGAGTTGACGAGAGTTCATAAGCCCACCTGTTCGGTCTGCAGTTATTGAAGTGTAGTAGAAGCCCATTCGGGCCGGTGATAGCTTACTGTCTTAAGAAATTGGCAGCAACAGGCGCCCGGTATATAACGGTGAGCAATGCGGCAGCGGCGTGAAGATACGCACAAGAACAAAATTTGCTCCCGCAGGTGTTTACGTTCGCGCTTCCAGGTCGCTGTGCCTAATTATGGACGTTCCTTAACCGTCTACCGATATTCCGCATGAAATTGACCATCATTAGCATTGCAACACCCATCACGATTTGTGCGGTTGCCACAAGCCCTCCAAGTATCTGAGGGCTTATGATGATTGCTAGGGCTAGGATGATGAAAACAACTCCTGGAATAATCAGCCAAAGGCCAGAGCGCGGCTTGTCCATCATGCCCCTGCAGGTCTCTGCCATCGGACACATCGGCATTGGTGCTGTTTGTGCCATTTGATTGTCCGTTTGACTCAAGTTTGAATATGGGGTCAGAGTACATTTCCCCCAAAAGCATTACATATGTCCCGAAATTTTCGCCCGGTAGCGGGTGTTTTTGGGCGTGGCTTACTGAGAAAATGTACTCTGACCCCAATGACGTCTTACACGACCTCTGCAGAGGAGGGGTCCGGTGCCCGGGTCGCGATCATGTTGAAATGTGAAACGCGGTTTCTTCCGTTCTCTTTGGAATGGTAAAGGGCTTGATCGGCCTGCTCGATCAGGAGCTCGCCGAGTTTGGCAACATTGAACGGCTCATCCCGTAGTAGTTCAAGCGTTGCTGCACCTATGCTGATCGTAACCGCGCGGTCCAAGCCGGATAAAGCCTGAACAACTTTGCGGATATGCTCCGCCGCTGCAATGGCCCCAGTCGCATCAGTTTCCGGAAGTACAATCGCGAATTCCTCGCCACCGTAACGCGCAACAAAGTCTCCACCCCTGGTTTCATCGCGAAGCGATTTTGCGACCCGTCGCAGGGCCTTGTCACCAGCCGGATGCCCGAGATCGTCGTTGAATTGTTTGAAGTAATCCACATCAGCCATCAGGATGGAAACCGGGCGCTCGTTCCGTCGACAGGAACTGAGCACAATCTCCAATTGCAAAAATAGGCCACGTCGATTTGCCACACCGGTCAGGCTATCGGTAGTGGCCTGTTCGGAAAGTAATTTATTAGCCCGCTCCAATTGTTTGGATTGCTCCAAAATAGTGTTCTCCGCTTTCTTCCGCTCCGTTAAATCGACAACGGAGCAAAGCGTAAGGATGCCGTCCGGAGTTTCGATTGGATTTAGCCGCACTTCGACTGGAAATGTTTCTCTGTCCTTTCTTTGGGCCACGAGATCGAGCCCACCCATTCGTCGTGTGGACGCCTTGGCCAAATACTCGTTTCTGTGTGTTGGATGGTTCTTCTTTGCATGAGCCGGGACCAGGATTTCTATTGGCTCGTTAGTCAGTTCCCCGGAGGAGTACTCGAATAAGTTTTCAGCTTCATGATTGACGTGCACGATCAGTCCTTGCTCATTGACCATGATCATTGCTGCTGGGGAGGCTTCGATTCCCAGGCGGAAGCGCTCCTCCAGTTTTCTTCTCTCAGTCAAGTCACTGAATATGACAACGGCGCCGACGAGTTCGTCGAACTGGCGCATAGGCGTGCTGGTGTATTCAATAGGAAAACTTGACCCATCTTTATGCCACAGGACTTCGTCTGTCACTCTGTGTATCTGGCCATCTGTCGCAGCGGCATACATCGGGCATTCTTCGCGAGGGTAGGCAGTGCCGTCAGGGCGAGTGTGGTGTGCGAGCGCATGCATGCGTTGTCCGAGCAGCTCTGCTTCCGAATAACCCAGCATCGTGCAGACTGCGGCATTGACGAATGTGATTTTTCCTTCCAGGTCCAAACCGAAAATTCCCTCTGCGGCAGACTGTAGGAGAAGGTGCTTTGTTCGTTCTGACTTCGTCAGAGCTACTACTGTCTTGTTACGTTCGGCGATCTCGGACGCCAGTTTTGCAGTTCGCTGTGACACCAGCTGTCTCAGCACCTCGGATCGTTGGCGCAGTTTTATGATAACGATGCCAATGACTACGGCGATTCCGAGACCAATCGTCGCGTAGGCAATCGAAGTCGCTTTCAATTCGGCGTCCGTTTGGGCAATGATATAGGTTAGGGGCAGACTGACCTCGAGTACGCCACGGACGTCGCCTATCTGCCAGTCTGTTTTCGGCGACAACGGATGAGTGTTGTGGCAGTCGACGCAATCCGGTCTCATTACATCGGCGGTTGCGTATCGCAACACGGCTACCTTGCCCTGTGTATCAAATCGATAGAATGGCTCGTCCGGATTCGCAGATAGGAATACCCAGGCATCGCTGTCGAAAGCATCTGTTTCTATATCCGTTTGACGAACTCTGTGTGGGAAGGGATAAGGGCTGTACAGGTGTGATTTGGCTCCGGATTCATGCTGCCCGATGCGCTCACCCAGCATCATGCTCAAAGTGGCCGGGAGCGGTATCGTGTCGGAGTGCGATGTGTAGTCATGTGAAGCTTCGAGTCCGTTCCGTCGGACTTTATCGACAACTTCCGAGGTGTAGAGCGTGCGGAATTGCGTGAGCGCAACGGAATAAAGTTGTGCTGTTCTCAGGGCCGTAGATCTCATCAGCCCTGACTGGAGCTGCGATACGTGCCAGACCATGCCTGCCACGACTATGCCGAATACCAGAATCAGGATCAGTACGCTACGTAGATGCTTTAGGGTTGACACTGGTTGAGCGTGGTCTTGTTGCATCCTTTCTCTACATCTTGAGTGCGCCGTTCGTCGACGCTGACCGATAAAGTTGGTCGAGAAAGACAGCAGATACCCACCCGCGAGTTCTCGAGCGCATAGGCCAGCCACAGACCGACCTGTCTAATGTTATCGGCCGGCGCCGGCAGGACTTTATCTATAACGTATCTGGGTCGTTGCGATCGGCGTCGCATTTCTTCCGGCAATTTGCCTGAACTTCGATAGGAGGCTTCGTCGTTTTCCACTGGTTGCCACATCTTATGCGGTGCTTTATCGCTGAAATGGTAATATTTTCGGCCTCACCACGGTCTTTAATATTGTCCTGCGCCGCAGGGCCGCGGGGATAGACAATGAATGTATTCGTTACTGTCGTTCTGATGACTATCGTCATAGTCGCGAGTGTTTTCTTTTTGAATCGCCCGCAAATAATGACGGTTTCTGCCAACATTCCCGACGATTTTCCCCCCGATGAGTTTTCGCACAGCAGTTTCGAACGCCTGTTGCGAACCTACGTCGACAGTAATGGACATCTCGACTATCAATCCTGGTATGAACACACTGATGCTGTTGGCCAACTGGATTCATATCTTGCCGCGGTTACTCAATACAGTCCCGAAACAACGCCGGAGAGGTTTGTTACATCAAACGACGCGCTGGCGTACTGGTTGTATGCGTATAATGCCTATGTCATAAAAAGCATCCTCGACCGGTGGCCGCTGGAATCGGTTACCGACGTAAAGGCGCCAATCGAAATTGTCAAAGGCTTCGGGTTTTTTTACCGACTGCGTTTTATCTTTGGCGGGAGGGCCTACAGTCTGTATACGATCGAGAATAAGAAAATTCGTGCTGAGTATCGGGATGCAAGAATCCATTTTGTCTTGAACTGCGGGAGCGAAAGCTGCCCCATTCTTCGTACAGAATTGCCGACCGATGATGCGTTGGAGACACTTCTTCAGCAGGCGGCGGTTGATTTTGTTAGCGATGAACGCAATGTACGAATCGATCAGAAGAGTCAGCGCATCGTTCTATCTGCCATTTTCAAGTGGTACGAAAAGGACTTCACCAACGATTTGAGGCGACGTGGCCTGTCTGCAGACCAGGGATTACAGGCATATATCGCCAGTATCGCGCCTGACCCACTGCGTAAGGCAATTGCGGCGTGCGTCGGGTGTAAGATCGAATTCGATGACTACGATTGGACAGTTAACCGGACAAGGTAGGGCCCAGATACATAGAACGAATCACGTGTTGAATCTTGGCTGCCTCCGGGGGGCGATTTAGTGATCGCGGGATTGTTCCCGGTGGTCTAAGCTAGCTTATATGGCATGAAATCCTGGGTCGTGACGTTTGGCAGATGTCAGCATGGGACTGGGCCACTGCAGAATTAGCTGTTGTCATTAGGGAGTTCGGTTGGCCAAAAAAATCGTAATCGTTGGAGGGGGATTCGGCGGCGCTTTTACGGCGAAGTATCTGCGCAAGTATGCGGCTCGGGATACTCAAATCGAGCTAATCAACCGTGATAACTACTTTGTTTTTCAGCCGCTATTGCCAGAGGTTGCGTCCGGCACGATAAATGCCCCGGACGCCGTCACTCCGCTACGTCAGCTGCTACCCGACGTGCGCGTACGTATGGCCACGGTGACGGGCATCGACATCGAAGCCCAACGTGTACATTTGTTGCAAGGCAGCTTTCGCACCCCGCATTCGATGTTATACGACCACCTGGTTATGGCTGTCGGGCAAAAGACCAATCTGCGTATTGCTCCCGGATTCAATGCTCACAGTATCCGCATGCGTAGTCTCGCGGATGCGCACGAACTTCGCAACAAGGTCATCCGACGGCTAGAACATGCCGATGTCACGAAAGACCCAGTGATAAAAAACCGCCTGCTGACATTTGTCGTTGCAGGCGGTGGCTTCTCTGGCGTTGAAACAATCGGCGAAATGGTGGAAATGATCCACCGTACGCTACGCTTTTATCCAAACATAAACGAGGATGAGGTCAAAGCAATTCTCGTGCAATCCGGTAAGCGTATTTTGCCAGAACTGCCCGAGAAACTTGGAGAGTATGCCGCGTGCATCCTGCGTAAACGCAAAGTGGAGGTAATCTTGCAAGCGCGCGTAAGCGAAGCGACGGCGAATGCCGTGTTTTTGTCGGATGGGCGGCGCATTGAAACCTGTCTCCTCGTCACAACCGTCGGGAATGCTCCGCGTAAGATTGCAGAAGATCTCGGTCTGGAGCTGGAGCGTGGCAAGATTCCAGTTGATCGATGCATGCGCGTACGGGGTCAGGACAATATATGGTCGCTCGGTGATTCAGCGCTTATACCGATGAATGATGAGGGCACGGAATTTGCGCCGCCGACTGCACAGTTTGCAGTACGCGAGGCAAAATCTTTAGCAAAAAACATCGCAGCGATTCTTGCTGGACAGGCGCCGACAAAATTCGAATTCAAGCCAATGGGGGCTCTCGCCTCTATTGGCAGCTACAAAGGTGTCGCCGAGATCATGGGCTTCAGTTTTTCCGGGCTGATCGCCTGGATGACCTGGCGCTTCCTCTATATCGGCATGCTACCGGGATTTTCGACGCGACTGCGTGTTGCGCTCAACTGGGCATTCGATTACGTGTTGCCACGCAGTATCGTGCAGATTGCGAATCGGGATACCCCGGCAACCATAACCAGGTATTATAAAAAGGGCGACGTGATTTCGTCGCCCGGGCAGCATGTCGATGGGTTTTATGCCGTTCTCGATGGCTATCTTGAGTCGCGAATACCCCAGGGCGACGGCCAGGATGACTTTGTGCGGGTGCTCGGACCCGGTGACCACTGGGGCGAGCGTTCAGCGTCGAGCACGAATCTTACTCACGGAACACTTACCGCGACAGAAGATGCAAGTGTACTGATACTTGGCATAAGTGACTTCCGACAACTCCGCGCCGGTTTGCCCCCACTCGATGACTACTTCAAGTCAATTAGTTCAAAAATCTACGCACCGTCGCTGCGAGACGCCGGCGTCGGTGTGGATTCAGACACCGATGCCGGCGTGTCCTAGCGCGGTTTCCGCAAGTTACTCTCTCACTCCTCAGTTGTGTGCTAACTCTTTGAGCCTTGCGGGGAGTCGCCTCACGCGCGTTCTGTTGTGCATTGGACTGCAGATCGGTTTCGGCGCCGCCCAATGCTGCACACCGCGCCGACCGGCGGTATCCTCATCCGAGAGGTAGAACGTATTAAGAAAACAACGATAACCCGACTGTTGATTGTGGCGTTACTTATCGCAGCCATCCTAATGCTTCGTCTGCTACCGGTGAGCCAGTGGCTGACAGGCATGGAGGCCTGGGTTCAGGCGCATCCGATTGCGGGCTGCTTTGTTTACCTGGGCCTGACAGTAACCGCCATCGTCGCACTTACGCCGGGCTGGATACCGATGATGCTGGCGGGACTGTTGTTCGGACTGGTTCCGGGTGTCTTGTATGGGCTGCTGGGGATTACGATCGGCGCGACTGCCGCAATGCTTGTCGGGCGAACGCTCGCGCGCAGCTGGGTGGAACAACGTATCTCGGGCAATGAGCAGCTATTAGCTTTGGACGACGCGCTTGATGAGCAAGCGTTTACGATCGTAGCGCTTACTCGCATCGCACTTGTGATCCCGTTCAATATGTTGAATTACGCTTATGGGTTGACTCGCGTTCCGGTTCTCATTTATGCGTCTGCAACTGCCATCGGTATGCTGCCCGTCGTCGCGTTGTACGCTTATCTCGGTTCGCTCGCGCGCGATATTGGCGAGATTCTCTCGCGTGAGGCAGATGTGGGCACAAGTGTCTGGTGGCTCGGCGGAATCACATTAATCGTAATGACGATCATAGTGTTTGTAGTCAGGCGCACGGTACAACGCAATTTGGAGCAGAGGGTACGACGCAACAGGCGCGCTGATCAGACGAAGCCCTAGAGCGCGATGTAAGTCCTGGATCGGTTTTTCGATCAGCCGATTGTGCGGTTTGGCCTGGCGTCTCGCTCGGTTAAATAGTCCGGCATCTTGTAAAACCAGATTTGATATAAGGATACGACCCACATGTAAGCAAAGCATGCAGCCATGAGCGCTCCGCTTATCATCACGAACACCGCGAAAGGATTGAATAGCTTTGTGATGTACCAGGAGCTTACGTCTACAGCGATACCAATAAACGGTGCGATCACCACCGCACACTTGAACCACACAGGTCGCAGGAACGCGTGGCTGAAAATCAGTCCCATAATAAAGAAGATAAATGTCAGGCCGAACAGATGGATGTGGGATACGCGCACGAGAGTGAAGATATCCATGCCAGTGTCGCGATCAACGACGGTTTTCAAGTTTTCGTATCCATCAAGGTTTGAAAGATGTGGATTGCTGCCGTCATGGCAGCTCAGGCAGTACCGGTCGATCACAGTGCTGACATTCGATTCATAGTCTGCCTTGGTCGCTCCGTCGTTTATCCATTTGACAATTTTGACTATGTCCTGGCGTGGAAGCATCCCGGACATTGGCCCGTGTAATGCCGATTCGAGCCGCGTACCTTCGTCAGACCCGCTATAGGCAATGACTATGTCCTGAAACGAGAGCGTTATCGCATTCCCGTCATGTCCGGAGTGAGAGGTATAGATGTAGAGAAGAGCGAACGCGTAGCCTGCGGCGAGCACCAACAGCGTTCCCGTATACAGAAATCGTCTGCTCAACGGCAATTCCTGAAAGTGCAGATACATACGATGAATGGGCCGATCTGTCATGGTCACTCCTCGTCGGCGGCGATACAGGGTAGCTCGACGTACACGACCGATTTCGGCGTGCTCGACGCATAGTGGGCTGCGATGCGCTCGATGTCCGCTTGCCTCAGTGGCGCCGACATGGCGTGCATAGCGACATTGCTGCGCTCGCCACTGACGTATGTTTCCAGCGTCTTCACGATGTACTTTTCGTGTTGGCCTGCCAGCAAGGGAAAACGTGGGTCGGTGCTATTGCCCCCGATCCCGTGGCAGCGGTCACATCTTGTGATCCAGTCCTCTGCACTGAGTAACGGGCGAGCCTGCCGTGGTTTCTGTTCGGCATAAAATGACGCCAGGTCATCAATGTCCTCATCGTTCAGACTTTCAATCGCCGACACCATGACGGCATGGTCGCGCTGTTCATCGCGGTATTCCCTGAGCGCCTTGGCGGCATACTGCGCGTCCTGTCCGGCCAGCGTCGGAATATCAGTTGCATCAGCATTGCCATCTGCCCCGTGGCAGCCTGCACAGGACTGCGCTAGCGCTTCGCCTGCCTCAGAATCACCTGTGCCGCGCGTCGCAGTAGGCTGGGGTTCTTGCGCAGCATAGTACGCACCCATGTTTTGAATCGTTTCTTCGTCCAGGAACGAAACCAGAGTTTTCATAATGCCAGCCGGCCAACTGCCGTTTTGATAGTTTTTAATGGCGGCCAAGAAGTAGTCTGGATGTTGCGCCGTTAGGTTGGGCGTTCCGGGTATGCTGCTATTACCGGTGGCACCATGGCATCCGGCGCACCGGTCCGCAGCTGCCTTTTTCCCGGCCGTCAACTGATCTGTTGCGGCGGCAGCAGATTCGTCTTTTTCTGGTGCGACGGCAATTGCTGGAGGCGCCAGGTTGGAATAGTACTGGGATACTCTCAGTAGTGCGTCTTTGCTCAGGAATTGAACGATGCGCGCCATGGCCTCATCGGCTCGGTCTCCCTTCTGGTATGCCTGTAATACCCGATAGATATAGACGGTCCGCTGTGCTGCGAGGTGCGGCAGGTTCTCGTCAGCGCTGATCCCATCCAAACCATGGCAACCGGCACAGAAAGACTCGGCCAGAGTTTTACCTTTGGCGATGTCGGTCGCAGCGGGGAAAAGAGCGGCGCGCTCATCTTCGTTGAGCGGTGGTGCAGAGACAGAATGCTGTGCTGATGCCACCGCGCAGCTGAATATTGCCGCGGCGGCCATCAGACCCCGGATAATGCTGTTCATCAATTGGTTTTCCCAGGTCCTCAGGCAATAAACGTTAGTTGTTCATAGCGCCTTGATCTACCCAACGGCCGATTATCTCGATGTCGGCCGCGTTGGGTCCGGGACGGTCTCCGTGGGGCATTTTGATCGACGGATCAGCGCGCCCCTCGATAAGCATCGTCAGCGCGCTGTTTAGCCTGTCACCTGCAATGACTACCGGCCCGAATCGGGTGCCTTTCATGAGGACTCCATAGCTCTCCATGTCCAGTCCACTGGCCTCATACCCGGGTTTTCCCGCCATGTGGCAGTCCAGGCAGTATTTTTCCAGAATTGGATGCACGTCGGTAGAAAAACTCACATTGGGCCCGGCACGCTCGCAGCCGCCTAAGGCCACCAGCACAAGACTACTCAAAAGGAAAAATAGTTTACGCATCATTACACGATAATCTTCTTACACATGACCTATGTACCACGTGGCCACTTAACCCAAAATGCCGGTTTGTACGTAGGTGGCAGGAACGGCAAGCGTAGCCTGTATCGGGTCGCCAGCACAATCTCCCGATATCGCCGGGTTCTCTTATTCTTCCTGCCGAGTCGCTGGATCACAAACGCGGTTTGACGTTTTGAGCCTTCGTTAGATGCAATATGGCGTCAATCCTCCTGAAGGGACTCGAGGAAGAAAGCGATCGCCAGAATCTGTCCCATCGTCAGTCGGCCGCTCGTGGTCTCAGTCGGCTCATTCGTTCCCCACACTGGCATTTCGCGTGATCCGTGGGATCCGACTTCATCACGGCCATCAATTGTGCTGTAGACACTCCAAAAGGGAAAGGTCCCGCCATTTCTGCGGCTAATGTGGGAAAGGTCGGCCGGCCTCTTTTTGAGATGTGCTCCCAGCGGGCCGCCGCCGGTTCCTTCCAGACCGTGGCAAACAGCGCACTTTCGATTGAAGACCGTTCTACCACTATCAATCACCTCTGATTGCTGAGCCTGGACAGGTTGCGAAATCGTCAGCAGCATCGCCAGCACGCCGAGCCCCCTAACAATCCTCGGCCACGATCCTATGCCAGCACTTGTTTGGAAAAACCTCCAATTTGGCTCGCTCATGCTTGTCTCCTTATGACTTTGCCGAAACAAAACAACTCTAGTTTCCCAGTTACAGAAGGCCCGTTCAACCGTCAGGCAACGAGTATATCGTGCTCATGCGATAGCCATGGCAGGCCAGGTGGGTTTCTACGTGACCGTAGTGCAGAAACGCCTACAGCTTTGTGACTAGGATGACTATCGTCAACCAGAGAGCGCCGGCGGTGTGAATGGCGAGGGTCGACTTTATACCGTTCTCCAGCACGGCATTATCGTCGTTGATGATGGTTTTGCCGGCTCGCCAGCCGCCGGTCAGCAGGGCCAGCGGCAGTATCAGGGTCCACCACGGGAAGACCTGCTGCAGCACCAGCAAAAGGGACGCGATGGCGGCAATAACATGCAATGACACGTAGAGCCAGCGCGTTCCGGCCAAACCGAGACGGACCGGCCAGGTCAACTTACCCGCCTGTTTGTCAGCGACGCGATCAGGTACTTCGTTGATCAGTAAGATTGCTGCGACCCAGCAGCTGATTGGGATGGAAATCAGAAGAATTGCAATATCAAAAACCCCCGACTGCAACCAGGCGGCACCGCATACTGGCAATACGCCGAAGGCGACTGCAATGGCAATCTCACCGACGCCGCGTCCGCTCAATTGCACAACGGGCAGCGAATAGAGCATGCCGAGTGCAATCCCGGTGAGACCCAGATACAGAACACCGATCCCTTTGTGAAGTATGAGCAGCGCGCCCAGCACAATCCCAACGGCATACAAAGCCACGGCCCAGCGCTTCATCTGTTCCAGCGTGAGCACGCCGTTTTGAATAAAGCGGGATCCGCCGGTAAAGGGATAAATGTGTTTTGCGTTATTTACATCGGTGCCATTCAGTTCATCGCCAACATCGTTGAAGACATTACTGGCAGCGTGAACGGCGATGGTTGCCAACATCGCGAGCACGGCAGCAACGAAGTCAATCCGCCGCGCATAGACTGCACCCCATGCGGTCCCGGCAATCACCGGCAGCGCCGAAGCCGGAAAAAACCTGGGCCGTGTTGCGAAGAAGTAACGCCGCAGCACGGCGCCCGGCGAGCTGCCATTCAATGAAGCTGCAGTAGGTTCATTCATTCTTTAACTTCCAAACAATCCCGCAGATGAAAAACGAATGTATTTTTCAACGTCGCACACCAATAGTGGCCTATTTAGGTAGCCGACCCTCACTGACAGTAATCATCAAGCAGCTCTTCGATCCGCTTGAAGACTTCACGGATGGTTTCATCGTCGGGCAGCGTGGTGATTCGGAAATGGGTGCGGTAGGGTACATTAAAGCTATTACCTGGAACCACGAGAACGTGTTTGTGTTCCAGCAGATCAAGTGCGAACTGATGATCGTCAAACTTCGGCAAGGTCGCGGTCTTAACACCCGGAAAGGCAAACATAGATCCGGTGGGTTTGACCAGTTCGAGGTACTTGCTGGATGCTGCGCCGTCGAGAATGGCTTGCCGGGAGCGGTGCAGGCGGCCACCGGGTGAGACCAGTTCGTTAACGCTTTGAAAGCCTCCCAGCGCAGTCTGAACGGCCCATTGTCCTGGCACGTTGGCACAAAGACGTAGTGCCGCGAGCAGCTCGACCCCGTTCAGGTAGTCATCGGCATGCTGATTTTCACCGCTGAACACAACCCAACCGACGCGGTAGCCACAGGCTCTGTAGACTTTTGACAGACCGCTATAGGTAGCGCATAGCGTGTCGTGTACCAGCGTGGCCATCGGAATGAACTCGGTCTGGTCGTAGGTCATCTGGTCATAGATCTCGTCGGCCATAATAAGCAGACTGTGTTTTTCGGCAATGCGTGCCAGCGCCTCGAGACGTTCGCGATCATAGACAGCACCGGTCGGATTATTCGGGTTAATCACAACGATTGCGCGTGTCCGATTTGTAATCAGTGACTCGACTTCTTCCGGGTCCGGCATAAATTTATTATCGGGTCGGCACGGGTAATGGACGGCTATGCCACCATTGAGAATCGTGGCGGCTGTCCACAACGGGTAATCCGGTGATGGCACCAGTACTTCGTCGCCGGGATTTAGCAGTGCCCGCAGAGTCAGATCGGTCAGTTCGCTGACCCCGTTGCCGATGAAGACCTCTTCGGCAGTCACATTCATCACGCCACGATTTTGCTGATGCATCACAATGGCTTCGCGTGCCGGGAAGACTCCCTTTTGATCGCAGTACGCCTCGCTGGCACCGAGGTTTTCAATCATCGCCAGACGCATCGTCTCGGGCGTGCGGAAACCGAAGCGACCGGGATTGCCGATATTCAGCTTGATGATCTCGTAACCGACCTTTTCCAGTTCGTGCGCGCGTTTTGCCAGCTCGCCGCGGATTTCATAACGGACCTCACTGAGGCTGTCGGAGGGTCTGACGGGGCTGTGAGTCATTGAGTGCCTGGCTGCTGTAAAAAAATATCAGTGTAGAGGAATCAGGACCGTGTTTGGCCGGTGCCCTGAACCAGATATTTGTAACTTGTAAGCTGTTCGGTGCCAACGGGGCCCCGGGCGTGTATGCGCCCGGTTGCAATGCCAATTTCCGCTCCCATACCGAATTCTCCGCCATCGGCAAACTGGGTTGATGCATTGTGTAACACGATCGCGCTATCCAGGTCGTTTTGAAATCTTGCGACCGCCTGTTCATCACTGGCAATAATGGATTCGGTATGCCCCGAACCATGACGGCTGATGTGTTCGATTGCATCGTCTACACCGTCTACCACTTTCACCGACAGGATAGCGTCGAGGTATTCTGTATCCCAATCCGACTCCTGTGCGACGTTAACGCGCGAATCGAGCCGGCAAATCTCCGTGTCACCCCGCAGCTCACACCCGGCATTCGATAACGCCTCAGAAATCGCCGGCCAATGTGTCGTCAGACAATTGCGATCAATAAGCAGCGTTTCGGCCGCCCCGCAGATACCGGTGCGCCGCATCTTTGCGTTTAACACGATATCCCTGGCCATGTCCGGATCCGACGACTGGTGCACATAGACGTGGCAGATGCCCTCAAGATGACCGATTACCGGAACACGGGCGTCTGTCTGTACACGCGCGATCAGTTTCTTGCCGCCCCTGGGGATGATCACATCGATAAATTCGGACATGCCCGACAACAGTATTCCGACCGCATCCCGACTGGTTGTCGGGACCATTTGCACTCCGGTGTTCGAGAGTCCGGCGGCCTCGAGACCGGCGATCATGCAGGCATGGATTGCCGTGCTCGATTGGTGGCTTTCAGAACCGCCACGTAAAATCACTGCGTTTCCCGATTTTAGACATAGCGCGCTGGCATCTGCAGTGACATTCGGCCGGCTCTCGTAGATGATGCCAATGACGCCGAGCGGCACACGAACGCGCTTGATGAGCAAACCATTGGGCCGGGTCCATTGCTCCATCACTTGACCGACCGGATCGGGTAAATCCCGAATGTCCTCTATGCTGCGCGCCATCGTTGCCACACGATTGTCATCGAGCATCAACCGGTCAAGCAGGGCAGCGGACAATCCTTTTGACTGCGCCGCATCCATATCACGCTTATTGGCAGCGAGAATGGTTTGACGGGCTTGCATGATGCTGGACGCTGCAGCGGACAACGCCTCATTTTTCTGCGTCGTATTCGCACCGGCCAGGCCACGTGCTGCAGCGCGGGCGTTTTGACCGAGCTTTCGCATCAAGCCGTCCAGACCTTCGGTGGTGAGAGGATCGTTTTGTAATTCCGCCTTACTCATATCTCAAACTTTAATCAATACCAGATTGTCCCGGTGTATGACTTCATCCCGGTCACGATAACCCAGGATCTCTTTCGTTTCTGCTGTCCGATGCCCCATGATCAGCCGTATATCGGCGCTGCAATAGGCGGCAAGACCCCGTGCCAGATCCTGCCCCTCGTGATTTCTAACGATGACTGCATCACCGCGTTCAAATTCGCCTTCTACACCGACAACGCCAACGGGCAACAGGCTCCTGCCGTCAATGAGAGATTTTGCAGCACCGGCGTCAATTATCAGTGTGCCCCGTGGTTCCAGCGTGCCTGCAATCCACTGCTTTCGCGCTGCCCGGGGAGTGGTAGAAGGCAGAAACCAGGTGCATGCCGCGGCGTTGTCGATGGCTGCCAACGGCTCGGGTGTGTGACCGTTTGCAATGACCGTGGCGCAACCGGCCGGCATACAAATTTTGGCGGCAGCCAGCTTGGTGACCATGCCACCGGTGCCAAAACTGGTACGACTCGCACCGGCTAGTGCCTCGACGGCGGGCGTAATCTCATCGACCAGCGGTATTAAAGACGCGTCGGGGTTAGTGGCGGGATCGGAGTCGTACAGGCCGTTGACGTCCGACAACAGAACGAGGCAATCGGCACTGCACATTACGGCTACGCGCGCCGCGAGACGGTCGTTGTCTCCGTAGCGAATTTCATCGGTGGCGACTGAATCGTTCTCGTTGATTATCGGAACCACACTGAGATCGAGCAAAGTCTCCAGTGTGCTTCGTGCATTGAGATAACGCCGCCGGTCTTCGGTATCACCGAGCGTGAGTAAAATTTGAGCGACTCTGACGTCATGGCTTCCAAGTAAGTCCTGGTAGGCGTGTGCGAGCAGAATCTGCCCGGCAGCCGCAGCGGCCTGTTGCTGATCGAGCCGCACCGTGTCTTTTTTTATGGCCAGGTATTTTCGGCCCAAAGCGATCGCGCCAGAGGAAACGATCGCGACATGTTTGTCAGCCCTGATCAGGGCAGCGATTTCCCCGGCCAGTGTTTCCAGCCACGGGCGATTCAAACGGCCAGTGTCAAAATCCACGAGTAGCGACGAACCCACCTTGATAACGATGCGGTTCGCACCCTCAAGGGTCGGCAAGCGGCCAAGTCCGGCGCCTCTAGTTGCCGTTGCATCAGGTTTCATGGATTGCCAGTCGTTATGCGGAACAGGCAAGGATACGTCGGAATTCCCCGCCAAGAAAGCCGGTTTCTTTCAAAAATGAGACGTGTCCAAGAAATAGGAGGTTTCATGGTGTCTGATCGCATATGCTCTGATCGCATATGAAAGTTCGTGAAAGCGGCATGCCGCCACCCGATACTTGGGACGCCTACTTCGAGCCGGATTCGATACTCTCGAAACTGGGGCTCACTTCAGCCTGTCATGATGTAGTCGAATTTGGTTGTGGTTACGGCACGTTTACCATTCCGGCTGCCCGTCGCGTGACTGGTACCGTCTTTACGCTGGATATCGACGAAGTGATGATTGCGACAACCAGGCGCTGCGCCGAGCGGTTCGATTTGCGCAATATCAATTTCAAGCTCGGTGATTTCGTCACCGGGGGCACCGGACGTCCGTCCGGCAGCGTGGACTACGCCATGTTGTTTAATATTATTCATCACGAGCAGCCACTAAACCTGCTGCGTGAGGCCTACCGCAATCTGAAAGCCGGCGGGTCAGTCGGGATTGTGCACTGGATCTACGATGCGACCACACCACGTGGCCCGCCAATGGATGTCAGGCCCAGGCCGGAACAAAGCCTGCAATGGGCGATAGAGGCTGGGTTTACACCAAAAAGCGATATTATTGCGTTACCGCCTTATCATTATGGCTTGGTGCTAAGCCGCATTAAGAAATGACCCACGTTGGAGGAGCAGAAAAATGACCCTATCCATGTACCAGGCTTCCGTTCCGGTCTTGAGCCACAATCTGAAATCCCTCGATTCCATACTCGCCAAGGCAAAAGCGCATGCCGAGGCGCAAGAGATAGACCCGGCCGTGTTGCTCAACGCTCGACTGTACCCGGATATGTTCCCGATGCTAAAACAAGTTCAGATCGCTACCGATATCGGGTCGCGTGGCATCTGTCGGATTGCCGGCCGGGAACCTGAATCGATGCCAGATACCGAAACCACGTTTGACGAGTTACGCGCTCGTGTTCGTCATGCACTGGAACAAATTGAATCATTTCGACCGGAGCAGATCGATGGGAGCGAGCAGCGCGCAATTCGACTCAAGTTGCGCAACGGTAATGAAATCGATTTCAATGGGCAAAGTTTTTTGCTGAATTTTATTTTGCCGAACCTGTTTTTTCACATTACTACAGCCTACGACATCTTGCGACACAATGGCGTGCCGCTGGGTAAGTCTGATTTTCTCGGTCGCGGCTAGGGGATACTCGAGAAATAGCACCTAAAGCAATTCTGCGTTGCATCTTGGCTGCAAACACTACCAGCAAAAAAACAGAACCCGTTGTCGCTATCATTGGTGGCGGCCTCGGTGGTTTGTGCATGGCAATCAAACTCAAGCAAGCCGGCTATAAGCATTTTACGGTTTTTGAAAAGGCGGCCAGCATCGGTGGAACATGGCGGGACAATACCTATCCGGGGCTAGCCTGTGATGTACCTTCACATCTCTATTCCTATTCATTTGACCCAAATCCGGCCTGGAGTCATGTTTATTCACCTGGGTGGGAGATCCAGCAGTACACTGAGCGTTGCGTCGACAAGAATGGCATTCGGCCATACATTCGAGTAGACAGTGAAGTCATGTGCTGCGAGTTCGGGGACGGCGTGTGGCATATCGAGACGGCAGACGGGGCCAATCACAAAGCCAATATCCTGATCAGCGCTATGGGTGGCCTGCATTTGCCCAAGCTGCCGGATATTGCCGGCCGGGAAAATTTCGATGGCGTGGCTTTTCATTCCGCCAATTGGACAGACACGGACCTGAAGGGCAAACGTGTCGCAGTTATCGGCAGTGCGGCAAGCGCCGTCCAGATTGTTCCTGCGATAGCAGAGGAAGTTGATCAACTCTATCTGTATCAACGCACCCCTAACTGGATTATCCCGCGGCGCGATAGAGCTTTTTCTGCGCTGACGAAATGGTGTTTTCAAAGTGTGCCTGGCGCCGCCAGAACGTACCGGTGGTTTCTGTACTGGATTGCCGAGGCGCGCTGGCCGTCATTTCGGCGCAACAGCATAGCCAATCGACTTGGACGGTTGCTTGGCAAAGCGCATCTCCGGCGGCAAGTACCGGATGAAGCGCTGCGGGCACGACTCACGCCAAACTATCCGATCGGCTGCAAGCGCATTCTGCGTTCGGACGATTTCTATCCCGCCTTGTTACGGGACAATGTTGAATTGGTTACAAATGGCATCGATCGTATTGAAGCTGACGCCGTCATAACACGCGATGGACTACGCCACGTAGTCGACGTGATTGTCTATGCAACGGGTTTCGATGTGTTTGATATCACCGGTGGGACACAAATCATTGGGCTGAATGGCCAGTCATTAGCCGGGTACTGGCATGATGGTATCGCCGCACACCGTACGATTGCGGTTCCCGGTTTTCCCAACTTTTTTATCTTGCAAGGGCCAAACAGCGCGTTGGGGCACAGTTCCGTGATTTTCATGTTGGAAGCACAGGTGCGCTATGTGATCGGCTGCCTCGAAGAAATGCAGGAGCGTGGCTGGAAGACTATTGTGCCCCAAATCGATGCCTTCGAGTCCTATCAATCTCGTCTGACGGCCGATCTGCAAAAAATGATTTGGGCCGTCGATTGCAATAGTTGGTACAAGGATAATAAAGGCCGCGTGTTCACCTTGTGGCCACGTACCTGTACGAATTATTGGTATACCATGCGACACCCTAAAATCGACGAGTACCAGCACTCCGACTAAGAACCTGAAAATGAGAGGCGTGTCACAGCCGGGCGTCGCCGTACGGTTGATGATTTCGGGACATACACACTATGTTCCGCGATGAGTCTAACCGCAAACAATGTCCTGCCGTTTCCCACTTGGTCGCGCCGCAAGGTCGGTGCGTGCCCAAATTGCGGCACGCATACTGCCCTTTGGCGCATTGGGCGCTTGCTTTGGGGACATTGTCACGAGCATGCAGTTCGCTGGGTCGCTGCGGATCTGAACGATGCCGGCCCAGGCATGATAGATCTGGGACAGCTGCGCGAGAGACTGGAGCGCTTGTCACAATTCGTCGAAATTACGCATTAACGCATGCCGGCAGTGGCAGTCTGCAGGACTTGCGCTATGCTTGGCTTAAACCAATGACAATAACGGCTCGATGACTCAGGAACACACTATTCTGGCAGGTGGCTGCGATTGCGACGAAATACGCTACCGCATCGTCGGTGAGCCTCTGATCGTGCATTGTTGTCATTGTCGGTGGTGTCAGCGTGAGACCGGCGCGTCGTTTGCGCTCAACGCAATGATCGAATCCGATCGTGTCTTTCTTTCGGGCGTCCCGGATGTTGTTGTTACCCCATCGCAAAGTGGTAAGGGCCAAAAAATAGTCCGTTGCCCGAAGTGCCGCATTGCCGTGTGGAGTCATTACGCCCGAGCGGGGGATACGTTGAGTTTTGTTCGCGTCGGGACGCTGGATGAGCCCGATCGACTACCACCGGATGTGCATATATTCACCGCGTCGAAACAGCCCTGGCTGGTGTTGCCTGCGGGTGTTCCGGCTTTTGAAAAATACTACAGTCCTGCCGAACTGTGGTCACCAGCCAGTCTGGCTCGCCTGAAAGCTCTGAGGTCTTGAGTCTAGCGCTTGCGTCGTGGTTTTCCCAACAGGACATTAAGACCTTCGTCCACAAGCGCGGCACCACTGGTGGCGACCTTTTCCGTCGTTCGTCTCAAGGTATCGCCTGCAGCGATATCGGTGAATCCGTCAACGACGCCAGTACGAACACGTTCACCCACTTTCTCACCGAGCGCCTCGAGGGCAATTTCGATTCGTTGCTCCAGTTTCGGTTCAACGACCTGCCGGTAGTAGAGCCAAAGAGTCAGGCACGTTAATGCGCTGGAAAGGATCGCGGCCGCGAACAATACGAGAAAAAGACTCAGGCCAGACACGATAATCTCTCATGCAACAGATTGTTCAGTGTAGCCCAGCCGAGCCTGTTCTTGCGATCAGCCCGCGGTTTTCTTAGCCCTGGTCGGCAGGCCTGCTTATAATGGGCCATGAGCCACAACCGGATTGTTTATTTTTTGCTGCTTGTTGCAGCCGGTTGCGCCGGCGATAGCCCGACCGGCGTAATTGCTACGGGCGTGGCACCTGCGACGTGTGCCGGTTTTGGTTTGTGGGAGACTTCCAGCTATGTTCTGCCTTATCCCGTCGGCGCAGTCTATCGATTAAACCAGGGTAATTGCTCAGGTTTTGGGCACTCCGGGTTCTGGGCGTTTGGCTATGATTTCGAAATGCCGATCGGCAGCATTGTTTCCGCAGCTCGCGAGGGCATAGTGGTCCATGCACAGGATGGTGCGCTGGATGGTGATTCCAATCGCACGAATCTGATTACTATCGAACACAGCGACGGAACGGTGGCGCTGTACTCTCATCTGACTTTGAATGGTGTGCACGTAACGATCGGTCAGACAGTCCAGGCCGGTGACGTCATTGGCCTGTCAGGAAATACGGGTAATACTGGAGGTTTGCCGCATCTGCATTTTTCCGTGCACCCGTGTTCTGCACTGCCGGGGTTGCCTGGCACAGGCGATTGCCCGAGTCAGGCCGCAAACTTTAGAAATACAACGGCAAACCCGAATGGTCCGGTTGCCGGTGGCACATACGAGGCATTAGCAACCGCTTTACTGACAGGGGCAGGCAGTCTTGCGCGTCAAACTCAGGGCCGGTAATCCACCCAGCAGGAGCAACACCGTGCCTGGCAAAGGGACCACCACGGCAGAGGCATCACCATAGACCAATGTGTCGAGCGTGAACGAAAAGCCTGATAATGCGGCAATAGTGACTGACGTAAATGGAGTATCTGAAACGAAGCCGATGAACTGACCGGTTGTTTCACCCGGGAAGACTTCAAAAAGACTCGTGATGACATCGCCAGTATTAGTTGACGCCGAATAGGCGGCATCGCCACGGGCAAAGGTATTGATGTCGATAGCGAACGCAGTGATTGCTTCGGTGAAAGCAAATGCGGCGTTTTCTTCAATCAGAAAAAATTCGTCAACTGTCGGGCCACCGGATACTGATGTTGAGCCAAGGCCGTTGGGAGAAGTCGTCGTCAGAAAACCTGTCACGACGGGATCGCCGAGCGAGGCGCTATATGTCAGCTCGGCTGTCACTCCAAGAAGGTCGCCGGGGGCAAAGCCCTCAAAATCCTCGCTGGAGATGGTGCCATCGGCAACGGCAGCGGCGAAGGCTGCACGGTCGACACTGATAAAACCCGCCATTGCCGGCATGCCGGCAAAGACCATTATTACTGCTGCGCCTAGCGCCCTAATTTTCATCATTTTTGTCCTGCTTTATTCTTATTGGTCGGCTTAAAAGCCATTTGTATCAAAATAGTACAAATTTTGAGCCCTGTCTGTCAGGCAGGGGCACGAGGGAACCGCTTATTGACCAAAAAACAAGCAGTTACGCACTACTAACTGCCTGGTGTAGAAGATTGCGGCGTGAATTGGCGCCAGAATCGGCCTAACCGCCTATCGGCGAGCCTGGTGGCGGCGCAAGGGGCTTCAGTGGCGTTACCGCGGACGGGTCATCCAGGAAACGCTGAATCTGATCGGCTGCGAAACGGTAGTGAGAACGCCAGTTCTCGGTAGCCGATGATATTCGGCGCTCGATGCGCCCGTAAAGTTCAATGAGTCGGTCCAGCGCAATCGCACGGGCCTGCGGCTGTGCATCCGCATTGGCGGCCAGCGCAAGAAGGCGCTGCAAAACGGTGATCTCGACGACGCGTTGCAACTCGGCGTCCTGATTGGCATCACCCGAGTACCATGACGCGACGAGCAGAGCATCGACGAGTTCGCCGAAACCAGGTTGCGATGAATTTTCGGCATGATAATTGATCATCCGTGCCGCACGTGTAGGGTCCAGCAATTGATCGATCGTTATGCCAGCGGCCGTCGCAGCCGCGGCCATCGGATCGAATAAATAACCGGTCTGGCGTGGAAATAATTCGCGTGTGGGGCCCTGTCCCGGTGGCCGTGGCGGAATCATCGCAATGAGTTGTGGCTTCAGCTGCAGCGCCCCGGGTTGAAGCGTCTCCAGTAATGCATCGATAGCATCACGCTGCTTGGCGGCAGGCACGAGCTCGGTTGGGCTAAGGCCGTCGCCACGCAATGTATAGCTGAAATAGCGCCCACCAATGAATTTCGCCGCGGCACGAACCTGGTAACGGTGTAGCAGGTACATCGGCACAAGGGCGTCTTCAATGCTTGCCATGGGCCGACCAATACGGATGTTCTTTTCGGAGAAATTCTCCAGCACTTGTTTGCGAACACGCATGAGTTTTCGCAATTCGTTCACAGCGTCGGGGCCGTTGTCCCATAAACTGCCCAAGGGGTGTGCTGCACCGGAGTTGCGGGCGAATACATCGGCACGTGAATGCTGGTCTGAGACAAAATTCAATCCGGACGCATAAGTATCCATCAGTATTTGCTGTCGTTCTTGCTTGGCATCGACGCCGTCGGGGTAGTCTTGATAACCATAGAGAATGGCACGTTGGTCCCACGCGCCCAGGCCGATATCGTATGCAGTCGAGATGTCTATCTCGTTGTTGGCGTCCAGACTAATCAGTGGGTGAGGGTAGTCCATTACCGAAGCACGACCAGTCGTGCTTGCAGCGAAATTATGACCCAGCCCAAGTGTGTGACCGACTTCATGTGCAGCAAGTTGACGAATGCGTGCCAGTGCAAAATCCAGTAGTTCTTCTGGTACTGACCCATCTTCATAAGGGGCGAGCAAGCCTTCGGCGAGCAGATAGTCCTGACGCACCCGTAACGAACCGAGTGACACGTGGCCTTTCAATATTTCACCAGAGCGTGGATCGGCCACCGACCAACCATATGACCAGCCACGCGTGGATCGATGCACCCATTGGATCACGTTGTAACGGACATCCAGTGGGTCGGCGTCTTGGGGTAGGAGTTCAACACGAAAGGCATTTTCATAGCCGGCCATTTCGAAACTCTCGCTCCACCACGACGCACCTTCTACTAGGGCCGTGCGAATCGGCTCCGGCACGCCACGATCAACGTAGTAGACAATAGGCTCAACCGCCGCGCTTTGTTTCGCTTCGGGGTTTTTCTTTTCCAGCCGGTGCCGCAGAGTGAGCGGGCGCACAACAGATTCACCGACCGGCGTCGCATAGTCATACAACATGCCTATACCCCAGGATGCCGGATCGATATAGCCGGCACGCGGATCAAAGGGCAGCGGTTCATAACCGGGTTGAGGCAAACGCACCAGAGAATGGCGGATGTGTACGGTGACCGCGTGCGCATCTGGTGTCACTGTTGACAGGATGCTGCCGGTAGGTTCCCCGATTAGTGTAATGATAGCTTCGATTTCGCTATTGTCGGGAAACGTCCTGGTTTGCGGTAAATAGATGGCGGAGCGTGTGACGTCGACCTGGTAATCGCCCTCATCAGCCTCTTTCAGAGTAGCCGCCAAACCGTGTGCGTCACGCAACAAGAAGTCCGTCGCATCGACTAAGACTGTGTCATTTTCCGCAGCCACAGCTTCAAAGCCCCACAAAACCGAACGCGCAAAAGATTCCTCCACGGCGCGACGTTCGTCCAGGTTTTCTGTAGTTGCCAGGTAGTCAACGTTTTCTTCGATCAGTAACACTTTTGGGCCTGATCGCAGAAAATGCACCAGCTTGCTGTCGCCCAGCTGACCCCGATCCAAACCCAGGTCGTTGGAACCCACGCCACGCGCCAGTCCGCTCACATAGATAAAGGGTTGTTCGTTGTCGATGGCAACGAAGAGTTTTCCGCTGTCTGCATCCCAGTACAGGTCGAAAAAACCTGTCATCTGTTCCATGCCTGAGACGTGTGCGGTAACGGTTGGCAGCGTATTGCCGGTTTCGGGATCCTGTATGTTGCACGCCGTCACCCATACGATGGCTGCAAGACTTATCAGTGGTCTCGCTAGAGTAACGTTCATTCGGAGTAGAGATCGATGACGGCCTCAATCGCGGCACTGCAGACACGGCAAAAGCCTACGTCGTCCCGGGTAAACATGATGCAATCCATCTCCGGCCGGTATAAACCGGTGGCCTCATAACTTGCGCCTTCGAAGGCTCCGACCGTATTTGAGTATTCTTGCTCGCCGAGCAGCGGCGTCATCAGGTCACGCACTTCATAGAATAACTTGTTCATTTCGCTCTCTGGCGTATTAGCCGCGCGCAACTCAGCGCGTCGTTTCTGGTAATTGCGACTGGTTTCTTCGAAGTGTTCTTTGGGCCAGGGTGTCGGTAGCGGCGTGCTTTCGGCCACCAACTCTTGCCATTTGAGTTTGTCCGGGTCGTTTAGAGCTGTCACGTTGGGTTCCCAGGGTTCCGGGCGCACACCATCGCCACCGGTTTCGTATGCAACCGGTGAGGTGTAGTATTCATCTGCGAGTGCTGCAAAATGGTGACCGAACTCGTGAATAAAAACGTATTCGGCAAACGCCGTATCGACTGAAGTGGTCGCCTGGAAGTTGAAAATACCACCGCCGCCGTATTGTTCTTCGTTAACCAGTATTTCGATAAAATCGTAGGGTGCCGCGGATGCCACATCACGCAGTGCGCGATTGTCATAGGTCAGTAAGTAACGTTCTGAGTCAAAGATGTTGTATTCCAGCGACACGGGCGTGCGATTGAAATCGTCCGCTCTGGGTTGGCTGACGCCACTGGATTGCGCCGGGATATCGATCGCACGCACGTTGAAGTCTTTTTTTCGTGACTTGAACGGTTCGGTCTCGAACAGTGCTTTGGTCAGGCGTTCGGCGTCATGATGAAACTTCTTCATCTCCTTGCTGGTGTAGCCTTCACCAATCAGCAACAGATCAACCTTTCGTTCAGGTGCACCGTTTTCGAACAAGGTCCAGACCTTGCCCAGCGGTGCGAGATCAACAGGGTTCACGAAACGTGAATCGGGATCGATATTGGTCGTCCAGATTTCGGCAAACCCACCGGCACTCTGGCGTTTTTTCAGTACGACTTGTACCGCAGCACGTGGCCATGGAATACGTAGAGACTCGTGATAGGTGCGATGCAGGCGTTTGGCCTCGCCCGTGGTCTCCCATTCGCCAAAGATCGTTGCGAAGCCACGTGTGTAGATAACGCGATTGCTGGACAGATCGATGACTTCAACCAAATAGTGGCCGAGGTTGGTGTCGTCTATTAATCGAGTTTTGCTTCCAGGCCATACGCCGTCGGCGACGATACGATCCAGCGCCACGATTTCCGTGCCCATGCCGCCCGTATGAAACAAATCGATACGCATGGTTCGATCGACAAAGTAGCCCGAAAAATTCCCTTGGTGCGCGTACGCCGTACATCCGGCCAGGACTAGCACCGTTGTCAAGAGCATCTTTTTCATCTTTATTACCAAATGCGTACGCGGTCTTCTGGTGGTAGATACATCTGGTCGCCTTCTTGTACGTCAAAAGCCGAATAGAACTCGGGTATGTTGACGACCGCCCCGTTGGCGCGAAATCTTGGGGGTGAATGCGGGTCGATTGTCAGCAAACGTTTAGTCTCTTCGTCGCGTGACTTGGTTCGCCAGACTTGTGCCCAGCCAATGAAGAAGCGTTGATCACCAGTCATGCCGTCGATTACCGGCGCTTCTTTGCCAGCTAGCGAAATACGATAGGCCTTCAGGGCAATACTAAGACCACCCAGGTCACCAATGTTTTCGCCCGACGTGAATTCGCCGTTGATGGTAAGTCCGTCGATAACTTCATAGCTGTTGTATTGAGCAGCCAACTTCTTTTTGCGCGTTTCAAATCTTGCGTTGTCTTCTTCCGTCCACCAGTCTCGTAAGTTTCCGTCGCCATCAAATTTTCGGCCCTGATCGTCAAAACCGTGACCGATTTCATGTCCGATACCAGCGCCAATCGCGCCGTAATTGACCGCATCGTCTGCAGCTACGTTGAAAAATGGTGGCTGCAGAATTGAGGCCGGAAAGACAATTTCGTTCCAGTACGGATTATAGTAAGCGTTGACAGTCTGCGGAGTCATGAACCACTCAGTCTTGTCGACTGGCTGATCCAGCTTGTTGATATTGCGCTGGAACTCAAATGTCCGTGCGCGCTTGATATTGCCTACCAGGTCACCGGCGACGACCTTTAGCGCGCTGTAGTCGCGCCAGTTATCAGGATAACCAATTTTTGGCGTGAACTTTGACAGTTTCCTGAGGGCCTCCTCCTTGGTTTCTTCTCCCATCCAATCAAGGCCGCGTATGGACTCATCGTAGGCGGCGACGAGGTTATCGATCATTTTGATCATGCGGGTTTTGGCATCCGGACTAAAATGTTTCTCAACATAGAGTTGGCCCAATAGTTCACCCATATTGCCGTTGGTTGAGGACACCGCCCGTTTCCACAGTGCGCGCGGTTCTTCTACGCCTCGCAGACCCTTGCTGCGGAATTCAAAGTTCAGCGCGAAGAGTTCTTGTCCCAGAATCGATGCAAACGTGCTCACGGTGTGAAAGGTCAGGTAGTCCTTCCAGGCCGATACGGGTGTTTCGGTCAGGATGTCGTTCACGGCTGAAAAATAGCTGGGTTGCGAAACGATGTACCGGTCTCTGGGCGGAATACCGACCTGATCAAACATCAGGTTCCAGTCAATCGCAGGCGTCAGCGCCTTCAGTTCTGTCGGGTTCATTGGATTGTAAGACTTGACGGGGTCACGATTGTCTTCGCGGGTCCAGTGCACCTCGGCCAGCCGGGTTTCGATCGCCAATTGTTGTTCCGCTTTTGCCGTAGCATCGTCAACACCGGCCATTTCGAATACGGCCGTTGCATAGGTCTTGAATAGTTCGCGGCCCTTCGCATACCGCTCGCTGTCTTCCAGGTAATAGTCCCTGTCGGGCAGGCTAAGACCTGATTCGCTGATGTAGACGACGTTTGTATTCGCGTCGCGGGCATCCGAAAAAACAAAAACACCCAAGGGGCTGTTAATGCCAACGACACCAAGGTTTGCAAATAGTCTGTAGATATCGTCCATGTCGCGGGCCGAGGCAATCTGCTGTAATTCATCGCGGATCGGATCAATGCCCTTGCGGTCAGCGCTTTCCTGGTCCATATATGCATTGTAGTAATCGCGTATCTTTTGTGCGGCGCTGCCAGCAGCCACGTTCTGTTGTCGGCTCACTACTTCAACCAGGGCGCGGATGTCGTTCTGTGATTTCTCGTGAAGAATGTTAAAAGAACCCCAGCGCGCCTGATCGGAGGGAATCTCGGTGTTCTGGAGCCAGCCGCCATTGTAGGCCTCGAAAAAATCGTCTTGAGCCCGAACACTCGGATCAAAGCCGCTTTTGTCCACGCCGCTTTGCAAGGCAGGCTTGGAGGCCGATTGGCTCGGCAGCGAGGCGGGCTGCATGCACGCCGCAAGTGATAGTGACAAGAGTAAAGTGATAGACAAGGATTTCATGGAGCCTCCAGAATAACGCGTTGCGCATGATACCGAAAAAACACAGCATCAAGCCCAGTTTGACCCGTAGGGCGACCTTTAGATCAGTGTATCCGGCTTGGGATAGCTGAACATCCTGCACAGGTTGCGCTCAAACGGCTGCCATAGATCGGCGGGCTGCGCAAGGCGGTCGAATATCGCCCATAGCGCTGCCGGGTTGTGGCCCAGACCACAGTGACTGCCATAGACACGGATGTTTTCGGTCCTGTCAGACGCCACTTCCAGTGAACACTGCCACGGCACGACGCCATCGCTGCGGCTGTAAATAGATGTGCAGGGAACAGGTGGCACATCTTCGACGCGTTCGAGCACTTCAGGGTCGACATGATCGAGATGATTACCGTGGAGTTCGTTATAAATCCAGGTTGCCGCTGTATGTTCCTGATGACGAAACGGACTGCCCAGAGTGATGACCATGCGTACATCATCGGGTGCCCGCCAGGCCAACTCGCGCGCATAAAGACCACCGAGGCTCCACCCGATCAGACTCACCCGTCGGCCGTAGCGGACCCGCAATTCGTGCATACGAGCAAGCACATCTTTGTCATTGATTCCTGCCGGTCCGAGGTTGCGACCCAGTTTCCAGCGATGACCCTTGTAACCCAGGCGCTTTAGGATGTGACGCAATGGAAAAGTCGATCTGCCACTTGCCAGAAAACCCGGCAGTACCAGGACAGCGTGGCCGTCACCCCTGGGTGCGAGGTGTAGAAACGGATACGACCAGGCATAGGCGCACAACTCGCCGATTGCGCGGGTTTCGAGTAACTGCATCGTCAGGGATGGGCGGCTGATGTCGCTGGCACTCACCTTGTCACACCTCGCATTCTGGTTGTTAATGTTTTAGGTTTCGGCACTGATCAGTTGGGTGAAATGGATTCCGATGCACCTTCCGGTTTCGGTGCTTCGGATCTCTTGCCGCCACCACCGTTATGTTTTTCCTTGCCTCTTAGCATGGCTTTCTTGACGGCGGAGGCCTTGAGTTCTTCGAACGATTCCTCCAGGCAGTCACAATAAAAAGACGGATCGGGCATCATCTCCCGACAGGAGATCGCGCTAATGCTGATCTCATGGTTATAACCGACGACGGGTTGGAACAGCCCCAGTCCGTGGGCAACCGGTCCCAGCCCGAAACTGGCGACCATCTTTGAGCCCATCGAATACAGTGGCGCATTTACACCTGGGACATTGGTAATGATGGTGTTGTAAATCGGTGGCAGGCGTTTTGCCAAACCGGCGCGGGCGTAGGCCCGGGCAAAAAGACCGGTCGTAGTCGAAGGCAGGAATTGCGCCGCCTCTGCCGCCAGTGGGGCACCCATCGTACTGGTCAGTTTCTTGGCACGCCGGCTCTCGGCGTTCACTGCACGTAATCGCTCCAGGGGATCGGCTATATTGCTGCATACCGGCAGACTCATGGTCGATATCATGTTGCCGGCGGCGGCGTGCTTGGATTTTGGTCGTGCTGATACCGGTGCCATCGCGACCAGGCTCTCCTCGGGTAACTCGTTTTTTGACTGTAAGTATTTACGTAGAGCACCGCCGCAGAAGCTCACAACAACATCGTTGACCGTGGCATTTGCCACGCTCTCCTTGATGGTACGGATTTCATCCAACGAAAAAGTTCGGCCATCAAAAACGCGATGGGCCGACACGTTGTCATTGAATCTGGTGCGTGGCACTTTTATCTTCATGCCGAACTCATTTGTGAGCAGTCCTTTACCGAGGCTTAGCAGTGTCGGTAAATTACGGGCTGTTAGCTTTGCCACTGCGAGCGGTTGTCGCAGGGTATTGACCGCGCCGCGAGCAAGTAACTCAACCGATGTAGGAAACCGATCAGGCTGCCATACATTTTCCGGTTCGCTTGTCGTCGCATCCGGGCTGAGGTCGTGGAACGCCGCTGCAATCGCCGCCGCCGAGACTCCGTCGACTGCGGCATGATGAAATTTTGTCACCAATGCGAAGCTGCCTTGCGGCACACCCGGTACGTTATCCAGACCTTCAATTACCCAGGCCTCCCACAGGGGCCGATTGCGATCGAGTGGCCGTGCGTGCAGCCGTGCTGTTTGAATACAAAGCTGACGCCAATCACCGGGTTGTGGTAATGCGATATGTCGGATGTGAAATTCCAGATCGAAGTCCGGGTCTTCGATCCAGTACGGGTGATCCAGCCCCAGTGGTACGCGCGCCAGGCGCTGACGAAAGGCGCGAGCTTTATGTAGCCGCTCTTCGAAGTAACTCAGGATGTCCTTGAAGCCTACGTGCCCGCCCGGAGCGGTCGATTGGTCGTAGATTGCCAGGCTGCCTATGTGCATCGGCATGTTGCCTGTTTCCAGGTACAAGAACCCGGCGTCCAGTCCTGATAGTTGCTCCATATTGGGTCTCCGCCGATGATCGGTTCGGCATGGGCCTAGTTTGCATGAAAACCCGGCGAATAGGGGGCAGTACGTGCCGAAGGCCCTTAGCGATCGAGTATATGGGTCATAAACAGGCTGGCGAGGGACAGCAGGCCGGCGCCGACAAGTAGGCGGTTTTGCTGGTACCAGGAAACCGGACTTATCTGCGCGCTGAAATTCTTCAGCTCGTCACTTGCGATCTGGGCAGTCTCGCGTAACGGCAGTAGTGAGGCGAGAGATCCAAGCTGGCCTAATGTGTCGGACGTCTCGGCGCGAGCAGCCAGCGCCACCAATTCGTTGCTCAGCATAAGTAACAACTGGCCCACGGTAGGCAATGCTATTACCAAACCAAGCACTGTCGCAGACAGCAGTGTCACTCGCCGTTTCCAGATCTTCCGGCGTACCCGTACGAGTACGGTTTTTGAGAAACCATCATCGGCGACCGGCGGTATCTCGCGGCCGAACATGGCTTGCATCGCAAATTCCTCCTGTCCTTCGATCTCGTTACTCATCGTCCCGTAACACCAAACTTTTCACGGACTTTCAATACACCACGCCGCACATGCGATTTGACGGTTCCCAGCGGCAAACCAGAAACGTGACTGGCTTCGTTGTGACTCAAGCCGATTCCATAAACCAATATCATGATATCGCGCTCGTCGGGTCCGAGTATCTCGAGAAAACGATCGGCATCAGCGCCTTCACCGTGATATTCCTGCGACTCACTATTATCGGTGGTGGTTTCGGCCTGCAGGCGCTCCAAGTGTCCGGTTTCGCGACCGGATTTTCTCTTGTTTTGCAAGAACTCGTTGCGGGCAATCGTGAGTAGCCAGGCTTCAAAACTTCCCTTTGCTTTGTACGTTGCAATTTTCTTCCACGCTCTAAGAAAGGTTTCTTGTGCCAGATCGTCAGCCAATGCTGGGTCACCCGCCAGGTGTCGTAACCATCCGCGTACCCGCGATTGATGTCGCTGAACCAACTCGTCAAAGGCTTGCGTATCATGATCGACTATTGCCCGGGAGATTAATGACTCATCAGTCGCCGCCATGGGCACCCCATAGCGGCTGCGCCGTCAAGAGTCGTCTTTTCCCCCAAACATCCATAGCGCCAAGTATGCTACACCGACAGCAAAAGGAAATGCTGAAACGGCAAGCAGCGGCCGAACTGCATCTTGCTCATCGAGTACAAATGCAAAAATTGCGAAAGCGGCGCCGAGTCCGATCGAAATCACGCCGCGCCGCAAGTCGGCGTACGCCGATGATTTTGGCTGGCCGAGCCGGTCCAGCAATTCAGGCGACAGGTCCTGACCCTTTTCGATGGCCGTGCGTACAGTGAGCTGCAGGGCGCTGCGTGTGCGGAATCGAAAATACAACCACAGACCCAAAACGGCTGCGATCGATACGAACATGACGATGGGGATCCAAAATTCATCCATTACTCTGCTCCAAGTTTGACTAAAGGCTTTTTGGTGTATTCACCACATAGATGCCAGCCGAACCCGGATTGGATGCAGTCTCGCGGAATTCCCTGAAAACATACGCATTTTCACGAATATCCGTGGATCGTGCGGACACAACCGATGACAAGCTCGGTATTCTGAAAGCGCTCGGCGAGGCAGCTCTGGATGAACATGCAGAATGGATTCTGCTGCACCGTGAACGGCCTTTGGAGCACGGAAAACTGTAGCCGACCGGGCGGAGCGAGCACAATCTGTTGGGCCAGGGCCTACCGGTCCGCCCGAGTAGGCATATACCGTAATTCCGGTGTCCGCCGGGGTTTGGTCAAATATCACCTGTGTGCGACAGTTCGTGGCGTGCTCGTGCCAGGCAGCGTGGATAAAATCGATGAAGTCGGACGATGACATCACACAACGACGACCTATGGACATGCCTTTGGCCCGTGTGCCAGTTGGCGACGTGCACGTCATCGCCGAGCGTTGCAAAGAGTGTGGCTACTGCATTGAATATTGCCCGACTCAGGTGCTGGTCTACACGAAGGAGATGAATACGAAGGGCTATCACTATCCGATAGTTGCCGAGGGTAAGGAAACATCCTGTGTACATTGCAAGTACTGCGATCTGATTTGTCCCGAACTGGCGATCTACACGACGTCTTCCGACGATGACAGGGATTCAGATGGCTAAGACCGCAGCAAAAATCGTCCCGCCGCAACCGGTCTCGCGCGTAGTGACCGGCACGCATTTCATGCTTGGCGATCATGCCTGCGCCGAGGGCGCAATGGCAGCGGGGCTCGATTTTTTTGGCGGCTATCCAATCACCCCTTCGACAGAGGTCGCAGAACACTTGGCCACGCGGCTCCCGGCTGTCGGGGGTAAGTATGTGCAGATGGAAGACGAGCTCGGCAGCATCGCCGCAATCATTGGTGCGTCGGTTGCGGGTGCGCGTAGTTTTACCGCGACTTCCGGTCCTGGCTTCAGTCTCATGATGGAGAACATTGGTCTGGCCGCGATGATGGAGATCCCGATAGTGATAGTCGACGTGATGCGTGCATCACCGTCTACAGGTTTGCCGACGATGGTCGGGCAGGCCGATATCCTGCAAGCACGTTGGGGCTCGCATGGCGACTATGGTGTCGTCGCTTATTGTCCCTCATCCCCGCAGGAGTGTTTCGAACTCACCATCGATGCGTTTAACGCAGCGGACCGTTATCGAGTTCCTGTATTTATTCTGATGGACGAAGTGGTCGGTCACATGGCCGAGCGTGTGGTTATCCCGGACGCGGATAAGATTCCACATGTTTCAAGAAAACGTCCACAAACCAAGCCTGGTGTTGAACCGTTCCTGCCCTACGCGCCCGACAAAGATCTCGTCCCGCCAATGGCACATGCCGGCGAAGGCTACAAGGTTCATATGACCGGTCTCACGCACGACGAACGTGGCTATCCGCATTTGACCGCCGACACGCACAATCAGTTGATCAACCGGCTCATTGACAAAGTGCGTCTCAACGCCCCAGACATTATCGATTATGAGGAACGGCATGTAGACGATGCGGAAACCGTGGTAATTGCGTACGGCTGTACCGCGCGCTCGGCACGTGCGGCCGTAGACTACGCGCGTTCTGACGGACTGAAGTGCGGTCTGTTGCGACCCAAAACAATCTGGCCGTTTCCCGCAACCCGGATAGAGCGACTCATTAACAAGGGTTCGGTGCAGCGATTCATCGTTCCGGAGGTCAATCTGGGTCAACTACGCCGGGAGATAGAACGGATAACACAGTTGCCTGTTGTCGGTCTGAACCACGCCGGTGGTGAGATGCCGACGCCAAAAGCGATACTCGAGGTGATCAAGTCGTGAATACCCAGACTGATAGTAGTTTTTCCGTCGTACACCCGATCGATCACCTTATGCGTGCCGATCGGTTACCGCACATACTTTGTGCCGGGTGCGGTATTGGAACCGTGATCCACAGTTATGTGCATGCCATTAACGAATTCGGGGTCGATGAGGACCGGCATGTTTGCGTGTCCGGGATAGGATGCAGCGGCAGAGCAGCCGGCTATGTCAATGTTGATTCCTATCACACGACACACGGCCGCGCGTTGCCCTTTGCACTGGGAATAGCGGTATACAACCCCGAGCTGACGGTAACGGTCATCAGTGGTGATGGCGATCTGATGGCGATCGGCGGCAATCACTTCATTCACGCGGCGCGCCGTAACGCCAACCTCAATGTGATCTGCATTAACAACTTCAACTATGGCATGACTGGTGGGCAGGTTGGACCAACAACACCGGTTGGCGCGAAAGGTACGACGGCGCCGCAAGGCAGCGTCGAGCACCCGTTTAATTTGCCGCACCTGGCCAAGGCGGCGGGCGCCTCTTTCGTTGCACGCTGGACGGTGCTACACGTCCGGCAGTTCACCGATGCCGTTTTGCGGGCGATGAACAAGAAAGGCTTTTGTTTTATCGAAGTACTTGCACCGTGTCCCACCAGTTTTGGGCGTCGAAACAATCTCGGTGAAGGCCTGGATGAAGTCGAAATGTATCGTCAGCGTTGCCGTATCGAAAATGGCGCGCAGGATCTGGAGCCCCTGGATATCGATATCGTGGATCATGAACAAACCATTACGGTGGGGAATTTCGTTGACATCGAACGCGCGGCTTTTCTGGCCTAGAAGCGAATGACTGTCGCAAAGGAAAACACAGAGATTCGCCTCGGCGGTGTCGGTGGGCAGGGCATCGCGCTTGCCGGAACTTTGCTGGGCAAGGCCGCTGCAATCTACGACGGAAAAAATGCCGTATTCACACAAACTCACGGACCGGAGGCGCGGGGCGGTGCTTCACGGGCCGACGTCATCATTGGCGAGAAAGCGATCGCCTATCCCTTTGTCACGCACCCGGACATACTGGCAGTGCTTTTTCCGGAGGCTTACGAGAAATTTCGTCCCGATCTCAAGCCCGGCGGCGTATTGATTGTCGAAGCCGACCTGGTCAACCCGAGCGCCGAAGATGCGGACGCCGTCCGTTTGCCTGCGACCGAAATTGCAAAAGAACTGGGGAGCAGACTGGCGACTAACATCGTACTGCTTGGGTACCTGGTTGGCGCCACCGGGGTCGTCAGCCGCGAGGCCATGCAAGATGCCATTCGCGCGACCGTTAACAAACGGCACCTGGATCTCGATATGCGCGCGCTGGATGCCGGTTTTGAGCTGGCCGACCGCGACACTCCGAATGACTGACTCTATATTGGTAGTTGGTAGCGGCATCGCCGGGTTAACCGCGGCGATGGAGTGTGCTCAAGCCGGGGCGCGGACCATAGTCGTCGATAATGCCGCTATCGTCGGTGGCAGACTGGCCGCCGCAATGACAGATGAGTCATCAATCGGTGCCGGTGTCGCCGGTTCTGCAATTCCAAAGCTGAGTACGCTGGCCGAATCGGAGCACATTGAATTCATGACGATGGCTACGCTCGAACGTATCCAGGGTCGCCCCGGTAACTTCGATATTTCAGTCCGCCAACGCGCACGTTTCGTCACCGATGCCTGTACGCGTTGTAAACGTTGCCGTCCGGTGTGCCCGTCGGTCAGCTCCAACGAGTACGATGCAGGTCTGACCTATAGAAAGGCGATATTCACGCCATTGCCGCAGACCCTGCCGCAGGAATACGTCATCGACATCGACAGTTGTCTAAACAAACCACCCAATTACCTGCCATGCAATCGTTGTATTGAAGTCTGTGACGATGACGCGATTCACTTCGATCTGCCGCTGGATCAACTACACGAAAGACAAGTTGGCGCCGTGATACTTTCGGTGGGCTTCGCAATCGCAGACACGAACAGATTGAATGAATATGGTTATGGTGTGCATCCCGACATCGTTACCGCAGTGGAACTGCAATATCTGCTAACCGAACCGGGACCGACGGGGGGCTATGTGGCAAAACCCTCCAACGAAGAATACCCGGAGAGTATTTTGTTGATAGTTGATGAACTGACGCCGTTTTCGGCCTACACCGCGATTAGTCAGATCCACCAGCTCGTCGAGCAGGACATCGACAAAATTGCGTTGTTGATTACCGACCAGCAGGACGAAAAAACGCAGAGTGATTTTGTGCAGGCATTACCGGCAGGCGTTACGGTCAACCAGGGCCTGTTGCAAAGTGTTGTTGCCGGACCGGATAACAAAATCACCGTTTCCTATGCGGATTTCGCAAGCCACCATATGCCAAAAAATGACTACGACATGGTAGTACTGAGTTGTGAAATCTGTCCTGCAAAAGGACTTGATGAGCTTGCAAAGACCGTCGAATTGAAGCTTGACGAAGCCGGATTCGTTGCCACACCCATATCCGATCAGCCCTGTGCAACGAGCCGGGCGGGGATCTATGCAGTGGGGGGCGCCTGTGGCTCAGCTATCCTTAGTGACACGGTCGCCTCAGCAAAGGCGGCGGCTACCTTGGCGCTCGGTCATCTCGATCCACGGTTACTAAAACCTGGATTCGTACCGATCAGCCAAGTTGCAAAGGCACCAGACACTGATACGCCATCAGAAGACGAGCTCCGCGCCCGGATCGAACGCGCGCTTTATACCTTGATGGACCGCTAGGCAATCGCGGCCTGACCAGCGAGCAACGACGGGTGCCGACTCAGAAACGCCGCGGTGCCTGATTACAACAGGACCCGACTCTTGGGATACCCGGAGTTGTCCAGTATTAGACTGGTTTCAGGCCCACAAGTTGTGAAGGCGACAATCGCAGGGCGTTTGTCACCATGTCAAAGAACTCCGACTCGAATGGGCTAATCCGCACGTCGCTGCGAATAACCTTTTCCAGAGCCTGGGCAATCAGTACACGGTCATCGGAGTCCAGCCTTCTGGCTGCGCGATTGAGATACTTCCCCAGCGGTGCCGTTTCAAACAATGCCGAGCTTGCCGCGAGCCGAATATCCGCCCCGCTGAACTCCTCCCCTGTTATTTCTTTCAGCGACTTTTGGACTGTCTCAATTTCGACCGGATGAATGTTCGCATCCGCACTCGTCGCCCGAGCCAGAGTGACGAGCGCGACTTCCGTCAATAACTGCTTCTGTTCGATATCAGTCGGCGCACCCTTAGCAAAAACGCTGCGTAAGGTGTTGAAATCTGTCATGCCCATAGCCTGTTCCTCTTCAATAATTTCGCTGGTGCGCTGTCAATCCAACCGCAAAGTATACATAGCAACCGGCCGTCACACCCCTTTTTTCACTCGCCCACTCATTTCCAGATGGGGTTCACTGGCTGCCACAGCAATCAGGCGACTTGCTCTTAGGGCCGAAAAGCAGTGCGTTTGACGATTCAGAGGGCTTGTCTAAAAGCATTATTCGCGCAGATTGGCGTCGACCTCGAGTATCGAGAGCCCCCTGGGGTTCGAAATAGTGGATTGCTCGCGCGTACCCTTCGGGTGAATCGCGCAATTCGATTCGACCCTCTCGGGTTCGGTGAAGTTCTGGTGCGTGCTGCGCCGGACTGACACGCTCATTCAATTGTATTTATGCCCCTAAAATCATAGGGGTATTCCACGATTAGGGGGAGCGTGTCCGGATGCTAAATTTTGAGTATCAGATCGCCGTATTCACGCGGTGGTGCATCTCGAGAATCGGGGACAGACCTATGCTCGTAGCCGTGGTCACGCTGGGTGGATTGACCTTCCTGATAGCGACCGCGTTGGTTGTCGCTCAGAGCCGGTTGCGGGTTGACGAAGATCCACGGATCGAACCCGTCTACGAGCTGTTACCGCACACTGATTGCGGAGCCTGCGGTTATCCGGGCTGCCGGGCATTTGCCGAAGCGCTCGCCGCCGCGGAGGTGCCCCCGGGAAAGTGCACGGTAGGCACCGAGGAAGAGAAACAAGCCATCGCGGACATACTCAGTGTAGACGTCGGCAATGTAGAGAAAGTGGTCGCACGGCTTGCCTGTGCCGGTGGTGCCAATGTGGCCCGCATGCACGCTTTTTACGAAGGACTGGACTCCTGTCGCGGGGCGGCGTTGGTTGCCGGTGGCGGGAAGGGCTGTTTCTGGGGTTGTCTGGGTTACGGCGACTGCGAGGCTGTATGCGACGTCGACGCGATCATCATGTCGCAGGATAAGTTGCCGGTGGTCATCGAGGATCTGTGCACCGCCTGCGGAGATTGTGTTGATGCCTGCCCAAAGGATTTGTTCACACTGCACCCGGTCAGTCACCGACTGTGGGTGGCGTGCAAGAACCTGGAATTTGGCGATCCGATCCTTGCCGATTGCGAAGTCGCATGTACGGCATGTGCCAAGTGCGCGAAGGATGCGACCGGTGGTTTGATTAACATGCAGGACAACCTGGCCGTGGTCGATTACACACGCTCGCATGACCAGCGTCATGCCATCGATCGTTGTCCGACCGGTGCAATTGTTTGGTTCGACAAAGATCAGGGGCCGCAAAAGGGGCCCGCCGCCCGTAAAGTTTTCCGAACGAGCGTCCGTCATGTGGCGCCTACCTGAGATTCATCACAGAGTTGCAAAAAATGCCTAGAAAGCAGACGAGTAATAAGTACCCCGGTAGTCGTGCTGCTATGGATGGCAACACCGCCGCCATCATGTGCGAGCGCGAATCCACCGACGCTGCCGGCGCTTATCCGATTACGCCATCCACACAGATGGGCGAGTATTGGGCGGAGGCTGCAGCCGCGGGTCATATCAATGTATCCGGGCGCCCACTCATTTTCATAGAACCGGAAGGTGAGCACTCTGCGGCGGCAGTGACTGCCGGTTTGTCGATGACGGGTCTGCGAGCCGCGAACTTCTCCTCCGGTCAGGGTATTGCCTATATGCACGAGTCGCTTTACGCAGCGGTCGGCAAGCGGCTGACTTATGTGCTCAACATTGGTTGTCGTGCGATGACCAAGGCCACGCTCAATGTGCACGCCGGTCATGACGATTATCATTGTGTGGACGATACGGGTTTCTTCCAGGTATTCGCCAAGAATGCACAACAGGTCGCGGACCTGAATATCATGTCCCACCGTATCGCCGAGTTGGCACTCACACCGGGCATCGTGGCGCAAGACGGTTTTCTGACGACGCACCTGATCGAATCACTGATGATCCCGGAGCGTGAGTTGATTGCGGAATATCTGGGTCGACCGGCAGACATTATCGACACACCCACCCCTGCACAGCGGATTATCTATGGCGACAAGCGCCGTCGGATTCCCGAATTATGGAATGTAGACGAACCGCTGATGTCAGGTGTCGTACAAAACCAGGATTCCTACATGCAAAGCGTGGCCGCGCAACGGCCGTTTTTCTTTGACCACGTGACAGAGCTTACCGAGCGGGCTTTTGCCGAGTTTGGCGAGTTGACCGGTCGCAACTACGCCAGAATAGAAACCTACAGGACCGATGACGCCGATTACCTCATCCTCGGCCAGGGCAGCCTGATCCCCACCGCCGAAGCCGTCGCCGATTACTTGCGAGCCAAGCGCCGTATCAAGGTGGGGGTGGTTAATCTCACAATGTTCCGGCCCTTCCCGGCCGACCTGTTGGGCGAGATAGTTAAGGCCAAAAAAGGCGTGGCGGTGCTTGAGCGTGTTGATCAACCGCTGGCCGCAGACCTGCCATTGATGCGTGAAGTGCGTGCAACGCTTTCCAAGTGCATGGAGAATGGACGAGACAAAAACGTGCAGCCATACGCCGATCTGGCCGTCTACAAATCGCTAAAAGATCTGCCAGCATTGTATTCGGGTTCGTTTGGCCTAGGCAGTCGTGACTTGCAGCCCGAGGGCATCGTCGGTGCTGTTGAGAACATGCTGCCCGACGGCGAACATAAGCGGCAGTTTTATCTTTCGATCGATTTCGTACGCAACACCGCACTAACGCCAAAACAAAAGGTCTATCAGCAGACCGTCACCGACGCTTATCCGCGAGTAGCCGATTTGGTCGTTAAGGGTAGTGAAAACCCCAATCTAATGCCTGATGGCAGCATCACGGTACGTATGCATTCAGTTGGTGGCTGGGGTGCGATCACGACGGGCAAGAACCTGGCGATGACCTTGTTTGACCTGCTCGGCTATCACGTCAAGGCAAACCCCAAGTACGGCTCCGAGAAAAAAGGTCAGCCGACCAGTTATTACCTGGCCGCGGCGCCGGAACCGATCCGCGTAAATTGCGAGTTCAATTATGTCGATGTCGTGCTGGCGCCCGATCCAAATGTGTTCAAACACACCAACGCGGTAATGGGTCTCAGTAAAGGTGGCGTGCTAGTGATGCAAAGCGATGCCAAATCGCAGGATGAGTTTTGGCGGAATATCCCGCTGGCTTATCGCAAGACAATCGTCGAGAACGACATCCGTGTTTTTTATCTGGACGCGTTCAGGATCGCGCGTGACGAAGCCACCGATCCAGAACTGCAGTTGCGCATGCAGGGTATTGCTTTCCAGGGCGCATTCTTTGCCACTTCGCCGATACTCGAAAAAAAGGGATTGAGCGAAGGCACTTTGCTTACTGCCATTCGTGACCAGCTACAGCACAAGTTTGGTTCCAAGGGCGCACGCGTGGTTGAGGACAATATGCGAGTCGTGCAACGCGGTTTCGAGGAAGTCCGTGCTGTGACGGAGATGCCGCTTGACGACAGCAAACAGAAGGGTAACGAGCATCTGCCTGTACCCGTGATGGTCAAACGCCAACCACAAAGTGAATCTGCCAGTGGTGACATCCATCGTTTCTGGTCGCAGACCGGCAGCCTCTATGCACATGGTAGGGGTGATGAAGTCGAGGCCGATCCGTTTATGAGCATGAGCCTGATGCCGGCGGTCTCATCGCATTTTCGCGACATGACTTCGATACGTTTCGAGCATCCTGAGTTCATTCCAGAAAATTGTACGGCCTGTGGTGACTGCTACACGGTCTGTCCGGATACCGCGATTCCGGGTCTGGTCAACGATATCGGCCAGGTATTGGACACGGTCGTTGCGCGCGTACGCAAAAGCGGCTCTTCTGTAGAGTTGCTGCCAGGTGCGGTGCGCAAGATGGAAGGCACGTTGCGTAAATTGCTGCAGGGTGCTGCCGAGACCGATTCCGTTCAGGGCATGTTGGACGAAGCAATCGAGACGACCTTAAACGACGACTCGTTGGTAAACGGTAACCGCGCACAATTGGCCGGTGAGTTTGCAGCGTTTCGCGAGGAGCTGGGCGATTTCCAGTTTGCGTTGTCACGGCCCTATTTCACGACACCGGAAAAGAAACAGTCCGGTAGCGGCGGGCTGCTGAGCATTACCGTCGATCCCTATACGTGCAAGGGTTGCATGGAATGCATCGAGGTTTGCAAAGACGACGCGCTGCGTCCCATAACTCAAACCGAGGACACGATTGCTTCGCTACGCAAGAACTGGGACTTCTGGCTGGATCTGCCAAATACGCCGGAGAAGTTTATCCGGGTGGACGACCTGGAGGAGGGCATCGGTGCACTGGAGACCATACTGCTCAACAAAGATGCCTATTTGCCCCTTGCCAGTGGCGATGGTGCCTGTCTGGGTTGTTCCGAAAAAACGGTGGTGCATTTGTTTGTCGCCACTGTGGAGTCGCTGATACAGCCTCGTATCGTCGAGCACGTCAAGAAGCTGGACGATCTGATCGACAATCTAAAGCGTCACGTGCAACTAAATCTCGTCAAAGAGATCGATCTCGGAGATTCGGACGAAGTTGCAGCGATGCTGTCCAGTGACAACGGCGAACTGACACTCGCATCAATCGCCGAGCGTGTCGAGCAGGCCCATGAGGCCGAACCCATCGACCGTGATTGGCTCAAGCGCACGACTAGTCTCATCGCAAAGCTTGAAGACTTGCGTTGGCGCTATAAAAAAGGCCTCACCGGCGCGGGTCGTGCGCGCATGGGAATGATCAATGCCACCGGGTGCACTTCTGTCTGGGGCAGTACCTATCCGTTCAACCCGTACCCCTTCCCCTGGGCGAATCATCTTTTCCAGGACACCGTGTCAATGGCGATGGGTGTATTCGAGGGTCATATGGCCAAGATGGCGGAGGGATTCAAGGCAATACGCGCGGCCGAGCTGGAGTTGGCCGGCAAGTATGAACCTGCCAAACACGATGAGGAGTTCAGCCGCTTTGGCTGGAAAGATTTTACCGACGACGAGTTTCATCTGTGTCCGCCCGTCGTTGCAGTTGGCGGTGACGGGGCAATGTACGACATCGGATTTCAGAATCTGTCACGCGCGATGATGTCGGGTATGCCAATCAAGGTGCTGGTTGTCGACACGCAGGTTTACTCGAATACCGGTGGCCAGGCATGTACATCCGGTTTCTTTGGGCAGATCTCCGACATGGCGCAGTTTGGCAAGGCCATCAAGGGCAAACAGGAGATACGCAAGGAAATCGGTTTGATTGCGATGGCACATCGCACGACCTACGTGCTGCAAAGTACGATCGCGCACGCCAATCACATGATCGAGGGCTTTGTACAGGGTCTGATGGCTCGCGGTCCGGCATTATTTAATCTCTACACGTCGTGTCAGCCAGAACACGGTATCGGCGACGATATGGGTCATCATCAGGCCAAGCTGGCGGTGGAATCGCGAGCATATCCGCTGTTCCGTTACGATCCGACACGCGGGAAGACGCCAGCGGAATGCTTCGACCTGGATGGTAACCCATCGTTGGGCCGGGACTGGCCCATTGCGACGATTCAATACAAAGAGCGCGGTCGTCAGAAATCGATGGAGATACCGACAACATTCGCCGATTTCGCGGTTACCGAAACCCGTTTTCGTAAACATTTTCGCAAGATTCCACGCGACGCCTGGCACGACAACATGCTGCCGCTGGCCGATTACATCGATCTGGATGCGGGCGACCGTGAAGAATACGTGCCGTATGTCTGGGCGCTGGATGCAAATGAAAAACTGGCGCGGGTGCTGGTCGGCGAGCCGATGGTGACTGCGACCGAGGAACGGCGTGATTTCTGGATCATGTTGAAGGCACTGGCCGATGAGCGCGTAGCGACCGTTCCAGACGATGGATTGGAGTCGCGCATCCGGCAGGAAGTCGTGCAAAAGATTACGTCCGGACTGATGGACCTGGCAGATGGTGCAGGCGTTGCGGTGTTGGCAGGTGCGTTGGCTGAGAGTGCAGCCGAGCCGGCGTCTGCACGAGCCGGCGAAGCGCCTGCGGAAGCCCAAACAGCAACCGCAGCAGCACCGGTCACGGCCGCGGCGGCCAAAGCTGCAGTCAGTGATGAATACATGGCGCCGTGGATCGAAACGGCCGAGTGCACCTCTTGTGATGAGTGCCTCGACATCAACCCGGACATCTTCGCTTATGACGCTGACGACAAGGCGTACATCAAGAATCCCGACGGTGGGCCATACAGGGATTTGGTTAAAGCAGCCGAGAAATGTACAGCGGAGGTCATCCATCCGGGGTTGCCGCGTGATCGCAGCGACAAGGATATCGATAAGTGGATAAAGCGCGGGCAGAAGAAGAACTAATGTGAGCAAGCGTAGATGACCGGGATCATGGACACTGCGCTGGGCGCACCAAGTTTTCGCCATGGTGTGCATCCGCGCGAACACAAAGAAGACACGCGTGGTCTTGCGATCCGACAATTCCCGTTCGCACCTATGCTGATCATGCCGTTGCGCCAACACCTCGGCGCGCCAGCGGTGCCGGTGGTACGCGTCGGGCAGGAAGTCGCGCGGGGCGAGACCATTGCGCGACCCGATGGATTTATGTCGGTTGCCATGCATGCACCGGCATCAGGGGTAGTGCGCAGGATCGAGCTGGCACCGACTATCAGTGGCGACATGGTCGAGAGCGTGTTTATCGAGCCGCTGCCCGCCGACACACAGGAAGTCGATGACGGCGAGCCTTGCAGGCTGGACAATGCAACGCCCGAACAGATCATGACGGCGATCCAGAACGCAGGCATTGTGGGCCTGGGCGGCGCGGCCTTTCCGACACACGCCAAATTGCGTTTTCCTGATGACAAGCACGTCGACACACTAATAATCAATGGCGTTGAGTGTGAGCCATACCTCACGACCGATCATCGCGTAATGCTCGAGCAGTCTGCAGATGTCATCGCTGGTATTCGTTACCTTGTGAAAGCAACTTCCGCGGTACGCACCATCATCGCCGTGGAGGCAAACAAGCCCGATGCGGTGACCGCATTAAGTGCTGCGTTGCCCGACGACCTGCCGGTCGATGTAACCGTGCTAAAGGTGAAGTATCCGCAGGGTGCGGAGAAGATACTGATCAAGGCACTACTCAAACGCGAAGTACCACAGGGTGGTTTACCAATCGATGTTGGCGTGATCTGCACTAACGTTGCGACTACAGCGGAGATTGGCCGCTTGTTACCACGCGGTCGTGGCATTCAGGAACGTGTCATCACGATCGCTGGGCCTGGTGTGGAGAAAAAAGGCAATTACCTGATACCCATCGGCACTCCTGTGCGGTTCGCGCTGGAGGCTTGTGGCGCCGATCCCGACATCACCCGTGTGTTCATGGGTGGCCCTATGATGGGTCCGGCGGTGTCGAATCTCGACATTCCGGTGACCAAAGGCACGTCGGGCATACTCGCTTTTACGGTGCATGAGACCGCAGCCATAGTGGAACGCAAAGTCTACGCGTGTATCCATTGCGCACGTTGTGTGGAGTCCTGTCCGGTATTCCTGAATCCGTCACACCTTGGATTGTTGGCAAAAAACGAGCAATACGAACAGATGGCAGACGACCATAGTTTGTACGATTGCTTCGAATGTGGCGCGTGCAATTATGTGTGTCCGTCACATATTCCGCTCGTGCAGTACTTCCGTCTGGCCAAGAAGATGGTCCGCAAGCTCAGGGCGACACATTGAGCCGACTTGGTAAAACGATGGAAATCGCATCGTCGCCGCATGTGGCCAGTGGCGCGAGTGTCGACGACATCATGCGCAATGTTGTTTACGCGTTATTGCCGGTTGTCGTGTTTGCAGTCTTTGCATTTGGCTTGTCCGCGTTGTTGGTCTTGACTACCGCCGTCCTGGCCTGTGTCGGGACTGAGTACGTGTTAAACCGGGTGGCCGGCGCACCGGACACACTGGGCGACTGGTCGGTAGTGATCACGGGCCTGCTATATGGCTTAACGCTGCCACCCGGACTCGCGTTGTGGATGGTCGCCGTCGGCGGAATATTTGGCGTCGGTGTCGGTAAATTCCTGTTTGGCGGACTTGGTTCAAATGCCTTCAACCCGGCGCTCGTGGGACGGGCTTTTTTGCAGGCGGCGTTCCCCAGTGCAATGACGACGTGGTCACCGGCATTTCTTGCTGACCGTTTCGCACACATTTCGAGTTCGACACTAGCGTTTCCATTTGCGCGCCCCGAATACGATGCGATCAGTGCAGCCACACCGCTATCGGCGATGAAATTCCGTGACACTGGCACCGATCCGATGGAACTGATGCTGGGCCTGACCTCCGGATCGGTAGGCGAGACTTGTGCGGTGCTAATCCTGGTCGGTGGCATCTATCTGGTGGCGCGCAACATGATGAACTGGCGCATTACGGTTTCTATCCTGGCGACTGTGGCAACGATGACGCTGATCGCGAATACGCTCGCGCCGGGTGAGTATCCACAACCGATGTTCATGTTGTTGTCCGGTGGGCTCATGCTCGGCGCGGTGTTCATGGCAACCGATCCGGTGGCTTCGCCGATTACCGACACCGGATGTTGGGTTTATGGGTTGCTGATTGGCGGGTTGATTGTTGTGATCCGTTTCTGGGGCGGCATGGCCGAGGGTGTCATGTACGCGATCCTGCTGGCAAACGCCGTCTCGCCGCATATCGATAATTTGGTTCAGCCGCGTGTCTACGGGAGTCGGGCGTGAACCTTCCGTTGCAACACCTGCCAACGACACCGGTGGCGATGTATCGTGCCATCGTGGGCATCGGCATGTTGTGCGCGTTACTGATCGTTGGCATATACCAGGCAACGGCCGAACGCATAGCCGAAAACGAGGCGCAGGCCTTGGCTGAGGCCGTAGCCGCGGTGCTACCGACCGCGCAAGTTCTGCGGTCGATTGCTGTCGCGTCTGATGGCGGGATCGCCGACGTCGACGCCTCGCTGCAGAAGTTGCCGGCCTTCGTTGGCTATGACCAATCGGGCAAACTGGCGGGTGTAGCAATAACGGCAGCCGGAATGGGTTACCAGGACACGATTCAGGTGATCTATGCCTATTCGTTTAGTGACTCGGCCATCGTCGGCCTGCGTGTTTTGCAAAGCCTGGAAACCCCCGGGCTCGGCGACAAGATCGAAACCGACCCGAATTTTGTTGCCAATTTCGAACAACTGGACGTGTCGTTGTCGGCTGCCGGTAACGAATTGGCGCACGCAGTGGAGACCGTACCGAACGGTAGCAAGGAACATCCGTGGCAGATCGACGCGATCACCGGTGCGACAGTGTCGTCGGAGGCGATAGGAAAGATACTGGACACCAGCGCACAGCAATGGGTGCCGTTGCTGGTGCGTCACAGGGAACAGTTGATCGGTGCCCCGGAACCGGTGGAGAACTAATGGCACAGCCGACTACAAACCAGTTCATCAAGGGTCTGTGGCAACAAAACCCGATCTTTGTGCAGGCGCTGGGTCTCTGCCCGGCGTTGGCTGTGTCGAATAGTGCAATTAACGCGTTGACCATGGGGCTTGCAACAAGCTTTGTATTACTGAGTTCCGGTGTCATCATCTCGTCGATCCGTTCGTTGATACCGCGCGAGGCGCGAATCGTCAGCTACATCTGCATTATTGCCAGTCTTGTTACGACTGTGGATTACGTGATTAAGGCCATCAGTCTGGATCTGCACAAAAGCCTCGGTGCATTTATCTCGCTAATTGTCGTCAATTGCCTGATCCTGGGCCGCGCCGAAGCGTTCGCCTCAAGGAACACGGTCGGGAAGACGGTGCTCGACTCGGCAGGCATGGGCGCGGGCTTTACCATTGCGTTGCTTTGTATCGGTGTAATTCGAGAAGTTCTCGGTGCCGGCACTTTGTTTGGGATTGGTCTGTTCCCCGACACATTCCAGACCTGGACGATCATGTTGCTACCGAGTGGCGGGTTTTTTGTGCTGGCATTTTGGTTGCTGGCGATCGGATTGTGGAACGACGCGCGGGAGCGGTCGGCAAAGACAGCGGAGGAAACGGCATGATGGCCGACGCCTCACACTGGTCGATCTTCATCAATGCCGCGTTGATCAACAACTTTGTGTTGGCGTATTTTCTCGGTCTGTGTCCTTTTCTTGGGGTATCGGCAAAGCTGCAGACCGCGATCCGCATGGGGGGAGCAGTCACGTTTGTCATGCTGGTCGCTTCGATCTGCGCCTACGTGCTGAATATGTTGTTACTGGCTATGGATGCGCCGTATCTGAAACTGATTTCCTATATTTTGGTCATCGCCTCGACAGTTCAATTGGTGGAGATGTTATTGCGCAAGTTGAGCCCGGCGACTTTTCGTGCGTTAGGCATCTTTTTGCCGTTGATCACAACCAATTGCGCCATTCTGGGTCTGGCGTTGTTCCAAACGAATCGTGGCTATGATTTTAGTCGCGCGATCGTATTCGCATTGGGTGCTGCGGCGGGGTTTACGCTGGCGCTAGTGCTGATGGCCGGCGTGCGCGAGAAGCTTGATCTGGCATCAGTGCCTGATGTCGTAAAGGGTACAACGGCGGCATTTTTTGTGGCCGGAATTTTGAGCCTCAGTTTCATGGGTTTCGCAGGCCTGGGGCGTTGACGATGCTGGAGCGCTGGATCATCGCAAGTCTGATCATCTGTGCACTGATAGGTGCACGTTTGTTGCTAAAGCGGTTCCTGTCCCGGCGTTTCTTAGATCATGACGGCAAGGCCAATTTTGATACCTGTATAACGAGGGGTTGCAAATCGGTGCAACCAAAAACGGCAACAAACCCCGTTCTTCAAGAGAAATATGGGGTCTGTCCCCATAGGAGTAATGATCATGCGGCTGGCTGACTACGATACTGAACCGCGTTTCCCGGCAAAAGTGTTGCGTACGGAACGCATAACCGACAACACCTCGCCCGAGGAAGTTCGCGAACTTGTGCTGGAAGTGCAAGGCGGTGAGCTAGATTACAAGGTCGGCCAGACCGTTGGCGTGTTGATCCCCGGGCCACACGAGTTTGGTCAGGAATATCACCACCGCCTTTATAGTGTGGCCGACACACCTAGTCCGGTGGACTCAGACCATCCTGAAATTACTATTGTCGTACGGCGTTGCAATTACATCGACGACTACAGCGGTGAGGAATACAAGGGCGTAAGTTCGAATTACCTGTGTAATCTAAGACCTGGCGATGCACTGACGCTTACAGGCCCTTTTGGGATTCCCTTCAGTGTGCCAGAAAACAAGAAGTCAAATTTATTACTTATTGGTCTCGGCACGGGTATCGCGCCGTTCCGTGGACTCATTAAACATATCTACCACGATGTCGGTGACTGGGAAGGAAAGGTCCGGTTATTGTATGGCGCTCGTTCAGGATTGGAATTACTGTACATGAATGACAAACGTGATGATTTTGCCAAGTACTACGATGAAGATACCTTCGAGGCCATCAAAGCACTGAGCCCGCGTCCCAATTGGGCCGACCCAATTGCATGGGATTATGCCCTGGAAGACCGGGCGGAAGAAATCTGGCACTTGCTCGATGACGAAGACACCTACGTATATGTTGCAGGGCTTAAAAAAATTGCCGATGCGTTGGATCAGCTACTCAGCGAGGCCCGTAGTCCCGACGTTTGGGAGCAGAAGAAAAATGTACTGGTCACCGAGGACCGCTGGTTCGAGCTACTTTACTGAGATGTGGAAGATCTCAGTTGCAAAAGGGCACGGAGGATGTCGCGTCGGCTGATGAGGCCGATCAAACGGTTGTTTTCAACGACCGGGTAGCGGCGAAAAGGCTCTGAAAGAAAACGTTCTGCTAGCTCGACAACACCCATATCGGCCTCTACAGTTTGTACTTCAGTGCTCATGTATTCACGAACGGGTCTTCCCCAGTCTCCGTGATAGGCGGCGGTGACGGTGACCCTGAGGCAGTCACGCTCGGACAAAATGCCGATCAGGCTGCCCTGGGCATCCATCACCGGCGCACCGGAGATACGGTTTCTGACCAGTTTTGTAATAGCGTCCAGAACGTTCTCCTCCGGCGCAAACGTCACCGGTGCCGCGCTCATGAAATGTTTGACAGTAAAGGCCTGGTTCATATGAGCCACCTCGCTTAAACTACGTCAGTTTTGCATTGATGCACTTTCCGCTACACCCTTCGCAGTCTCCTGCCTTGTCGAGACCACCACAGCTGCCGCGGAGCGCGGTGCGCCCAAAAATGACACCGATTGCCATGGCAAATACGGTCAACGTGAAGACTACAAAACTTAAAAAGAACAAGGTCAACAGCATCGCATTAACCTCCAAAATCGTCGTACAAAATCTGGTCGTTCGGCACACCCAAATCATCCAGGAGTTTCAGAACTGCTGCTAGCATGACGGGCGGTCCGCAGATGTAGTATTCGCATTCCTCGGGGGCGGCGTGTTTGCCGAGATATTGATCGTTTAGCACCCGGTGTATGAATCCGATCGGCCCGTCCCAATCATCTTCTGGTAAAGGATCCGATAATGCGACGGTCCAGTTGAAATTAGCGTGCGCTGCAGCGAGCCGGTCGAATTCTTCGGCGTAAAATAGTTCGCGCAGACTACGTGCGCCATACCAGTAGCTGATTTGGCGTTTTGATTGTAGGCGTAGTAACTGATCGAATATATGTGAGCGCATTGGGGCCATGCCTGCACCGCCACCAATAAATACCATCTCGTTTTTCGATTCTCGTGCAAAGAAATCGCCATAAGGGCCGGACAGGGTAATGGTGTCGCCTGCTTGCAGTGAATATAGCCACGATGACACGACGCCGGGCGGTACATTGGCCGCTGCACCAGGAGGGGGTGTCGCGATGCGCACATTGAGCATCACGATTTGCGATTCGCCAGGGTGATTCGCCATTGAATAGGCCCGTGTCGTCGGCGTCTTGTTTTCGACGCGGTATCGCCACAGATTCAAAGCGTCCCAGTCAGGCCGAAACTTCGGCTCGATATGAAAATCAGAGTAATCTGTTACGAACTCGGGGCACTCCACTAATATGTAGCTGCCGGCCTTGAATTCCATAGGCTCAGGCAACTCAAATACCAGTTCACGGATAAAAGTGGCCACACTGCGCGTGGAGCGTACGGTACCGTTCCATCGGCGTACGCCGAAGACCTCGTCAGGCACCTGGATCTTCATCGGTTCTCGAACTGCTACCTGACAGGCAAGCCGTACATGCTGACGCGCGTCACGACGACTGATTACCGTAGCTTCTGTAGGCAACAATGCACCCCCACCGGATAGTACCTGGACACGGCATTGTCCGCAGGTTCCTTTCCCGCCACATGCCGAACCAAGAAACAGCTCTTCATCGGTCAGTACGCCCAGAAGCTTTTGTCCGACCGCGGCCGATACGGTGCGCTCGTCGTTTACGAGGATGTCGACCTTCGTATTGGGTATTAGTCGGCTGCGGGCTATCAAAATAATGCCAGCCAACATCAGCATAATTAATGTAAAAACGACAGCGCCTGATATGATTTCGATCAACAGCGTGACCTACAGTTGTATGCCCGAGAACATCATGAAGCCGAGAGACATTAGTCCGACGGTAATAAACGTAATACCCAAACCCTGCAGGCCATCCGGCACATCGCTGTACTTGAGTTTTTCGCGGATGCCCGCCAAAGCGGCAATTGCCAGTGCCCAACCAAACCCGCTGCCCAGCCCGTACACGACACTTTCTGGCAATGTGTAGTGCCGTTCGACCATAAACAATGTGCCGCCGAGAATGGCGCAGTTAACGGTAATCAATGGCAGGAAAATGCCGAGTGCATGATATAGGCGCGGTACATGTCGGTCGAGAAACATTTCCAAAATTTGTACTAACGCCGCGATAACCCCGATATACGTGACGAATCCAAGAAAACTCAAATCCACATCCGGCAGGCCGGCCCAGGCCAAGGCACCTTGCTTTAACAGATGTTCGTAAATCAGGTGATTGACGGGAACAGTAATTGTCTGCACCACAATCACGGCCAGCCCCAAGCCCAGCGCAGTTTCGATTTTCTTGGAAATCGCCAGAAACGTGCACATCCCCAGAAAAAAGGCCAATGCCAGGTTTTCGACGAAGACGGCGCGGACAAACAGACTCAGATACGCTTCCATCACATCTCCTCAGTCCGGTGTACGTGCCGTATCCGGAACTCTGGCCCCTCTACCTGTTCACGTTTCCAACTACGGATCGCCCAGATGATCAAGCCGATGATGAAAAAGGCACTCGGTGGCAACAACATCAGACCGTTTGGTTCGTACCAACCACCGGTGCTGACCGATGGAAGAATCGTATAACCGAGCAGTGTGCCGGAGCCAAACAACTCGCGCGTACTGGCCACCAGTATCAGGATTAGACTATATCCGATGCCATTTCCGAGTCCGTCGAGAAAGCTGAGGCCAACGCTGTTTTTCATTGCAAACGCCTCGGCGCGGCCGAGCACAATACAATTGGTGATGATCAAGCCGACGAAAACCGACAACTGACGACTGGACTCATAAGCAAACGCCTTAAGCATCTGGTCCGCAACGATTACCAGCGAGGCGATAATAGTCATTTGCACGATGATGCGGATGTTGGTTGGAATATGATGTCGTAGCGCACCGATCGATGCGTTCGCAAAAGCAATTACGGTGATGACGGACAGACTCATCAGCAACGACGGTAGTAATGAAGTCGTTACTGCCAGAGCCGAACATATACCCAGGATTTGCAGAGTGATCGGGTTCTCGTCAATCAGTGGTCGCAGGAGGACTTGTTTTGCTTTGCTAGCCATTAGCTATGTTCGTCCCAAATGCGAGCCAGGTACGGACCGTAGCCATCTGCGCCCAGCCAGTAACGCAGCATATTTGTTACACCACGCCCTGTCAGCGTGGCGCCGGCCAGTCCGTCAACCTGGTATTCGGCGTCGCCTGGTGTGGCGCCCGAGATGCTATCGGCAATGACTTTGCCGCGAATTACCTCGATCACAGGTTTGCCGTCCGTGTCATATACATATTTTCCTGTCCACTGGGCCAACCAGTCTGGATTGTCGATCTCCGCCCCCAATCCGGGCGTTTCACCGTGTTGATAAAATCGTAAACCGGCGATGGTATTCGCGTTGCGCTCCAGCGCGAGATAGCCATACATCGTCGACCACAGGCCGTAGCCACGAACTGGCAGGATGATGTATCGAATACGGCCGTCGTGTTTGACGAGATAGACGACCCCGTGCTTGCCACGTCGCTTCAGACCGGCTATGTCGTTCTCTGCTGAAATGTTGACACCCAACACCGAATCGCGTGCAGCTGCTTGCGGATCATATTTGCTCAGGTCAATGTCGTCGGAATATTCGCCGGTGGCCAGGTCGACCAGACGCATCTCAACCCGCTTAAATTGCTCTGCAACCGACTGATCCGCTCGGAGGATGCCTGCAGCCGCAAGGATGTTTTGCTGACGCGACAAGGTCTCATTTTTTGCCTGTAAAGGCCGCAGCAATACCGTTGCCGAAGCCACAATGAGGGAACACACGAGACTTACCAGCATCGCGACGGTTAGTGTCTTGCCGATGCCGGCAATGGGTTTTGAATCAGGTGACATTGCGACGAATCCTCCGGCGCACGTTGGCCCGAATTACAAACCAGTCGATTAGCGGAGCCATGACATTGGCAAAAAGTATTGCCAGCATGATGCCCTCGGGAAAAGCAGGATTTGCCACACGAATCGCTATCGTGAGAAAACCCACCAGCAGTCCGAACACCCATCGCCCAGCGTCCGTCTGGCAGGCCGTAACAGGATCGGTAGCCATATACACCATGCCGAAAGCGAATCCGCCGAGTACCAGGTGCCAGTACCAGGGCATCGAGAACATTGGATTGGTGTCGCTGCCGATCGCGTTAAACAACATTGTCGTGGTCACCATGCCGATAAACACCCCGGCGATGATGCGCCAGGAAGCAACACCCGTATAGATCAGAATAAGCCCACCGATCAAACAGGCCAGCGCGGAAACTTCTCCTATCGAACCATCCATGATTCCCAAGAAAGCCTGAGTCCAGTTCAATCCCTGTTCTGCAATACCGGTCATACCATCCAGAGCCGCGTTGCCCAGCGCGGTCGCGCCGCTAAACCCATCGACGGGAACCCACACGTTCGTACCGGACATCTGTATCGGGTAGGCAAAGTAGAGAAACGCGCGACCTGCCAGCGCGGGGTTGATGAAGTTTTTCCCGGTCCCGCCAAATAGTTCTTTGGCAATGACTACGCCGAAGCTGATACCCAGCGCGACCTGCCACAATGGAGTCGTCGGCGGCAGTATCAATGCATATAGGAACGATGTGACAAAGAAGCCTTCGTTTACATCGTGATTTCGAACCGCTGCAAAAATAATTTCCCAGGTAATGCCAACGGCAAACGTCACGATCATAATCGGCAGAAAATAGGCCAGCCCGTGCACCAAGCAATCGATTACGCTTTCGGAGTTGTAGCCCAGTCCGATCAGGCCGACCAGCTCGCCACGCCAGCCGGGCATGCTTTCTATACCCAGACCTGCCATCGCCAGGTTGGCCTGATAACCGGTGTTCCAGACGCCAATCAGCAGCGGCGGGAACACCGCGAGAACTACCGCGACCATAACGCGTTTCACATCGACAGCATCGCGCACATGCGGAGCGCCGCGTGTCACGTCGCCCGGTGTATAAAGAAACGTGTCGATGGCTTCGTACAAAGCTTGGAAATGCTGGAGTTGGCCGCCGGGATTGAAGTAGGGTGCAACACTGTCGAGGAATTTACGCATCAGCCGTCTGCCTCGATGCGATCCAGATTGCGTCGCAGGTGTGGACCGTAATCGTACTTACCCGAACAAACGAAAGAGCACAGTGCCAGATCTTCTTCGTCGAGTTCGAGCGCGCCGAGGGCCCTCGCAGTATCTCTGTCATCGACTAGCAAAGCTTTGAGCAAAGGTGTTGGCAGGATATCCAGAGGCATTACCTGCTCGAAGCTACCGATGGGTATCATTGCGCGCCGACTGCCGTGCGTCGATGTATTGAGTGAAAACTCGCGTTTGCGCAGCAGGCTCGACAGATACAAGCGCGTGGCAGAGAAAAGCTTGCTGCCTGGCGCCAACCAACCCAGGAACTCGCGTTTATCTCCTTCGGAAAGGACCGAAACTTGCGTGTCGTAACGACCGAGATATGCCGCCCACCCGGCGGCATGCCGACCCGACAGCACCGAACCGGAAATGACTCGGCGACGGGCCTCGCCAACCTCGCCCTTAATCAAATCGGCCAGACTCGCACCGAGACGGGTACGCAGCAGTCTGGGTTTGTGTATCAGTGGCCCGCCCAACGCGATGATTCGGCTGACGTCCAGGCGACCGTGTCTAAACAAGCGTCCTATCGCCATTACGTCCTGATAGCCTACGTGCCAGACGGTTTTTTGTTCGCCGACGGCGTCGAGCAGATGGATATGAGTTCCAACCAGGCCGGCAGGATGTGGGCCGGTAAAAGTTGCAACGCGAATCTGCTCCGACGCCGGTGTCGGTATCGTGCTGTTGTGCGCACAACACACAAACAGTGGCCCATTGGTCAACCGGCTGACAATGAGCAAGCCGTCAGCGAAAGCCTCTGGGTCCGTGTCAATGATTGGTACAGGATCTGCCGCTAATGGATTGGTGTCCATGGCGGCAACAAAGATGGACTGTGGCGATTGTTCAGGCGTTGCAACACGACTAAATGGCCGGGCACGTATGGCTGTCCATAAGCCGGACGCGACCAGGTTGTCTACGACCTTGTCGCGTTCAAGTTCACTGAAACGTTGACTGGGGTAGCTGGCGAAACGCTCTTCGTCGTCGCCTGCCAGCTCGATTTTGATGGTTTGTAGCACCCGGCGTGCGCCACGGCGGATGGCAGTTATGGTTCCGCTGCCCGGTGCTGTCAAACGGGCTGCCGGGTTCGCCTTGTCTTCCACCAACACCTGACCCAGCCGAACCCGATCGCCCTCGGTAACTCTGAGTTGTGGTCTTAATCCCAGATAATCGGGGCCGAGCAGCGCAACCGAGCCGACAGCCGCCCCAGTGTCTATCGTTGCGACCGGCGTACCCGAGATGGGCACGTCCAGACCCGTCTTTAGCCGAAACTGGAGCTTTCTCATTGGTTATCGATGTCAGGGTTCCCCGCGTGAGTCTGCTGAGGGCTGCGATCACGGTCAATGAGTAGTTGCCGCAGAGTTTCAAGTGCGAATCTTTAGACAGCCTTATCAGTCCGTCGAGGCTGAACTATACTGTGCGAACTTAGTGTGTCTTACATAGGAGAGGAAGGGTTATGCGTAGCTATTTCAATGCGTTAGCGCTATTACTGGTCGGTTGGGGGTTAACCAGCGGAACCGGCTGGGCCGGTGAGCCTGACTACGATGCTATTGCCGATACTTTGGTGAATCAGTCTCTCGAGGTCCGTCCCGGCGAGGCAATCCAGATCAGTGGCAATCCATCCCAGATTGACCTGATGGCTGCCTTGCAGGTGGCCGTATCCAAGGCCGGCGGTCAGCCGGTGATCATTCTGAATTTGCCCGAAGCCAATAAGCGGGCAGTCATGGAAACATCCATTGAACACCTGGAGCGTCTGCCGACATCCCAGATTTCATTGATACGGATGTTTGACGGCGTTATCAATGTGGCCTCGGTACAAGATCCAGATCTTTTTGCAGATGTGCCTGAAGAACGTCTGGCAGCTACCCGTCGGGCCGGCGCGCCACTCAATGACGTTTTTCGGAATGCAGATTTTCGCTCAGTGTCTCTTGGGCAAACAGGCGGAATTCCCACAGAGGCTTATGCCAAATCGGTCGGTGCCGATCACAAGAAAATGACCGCGGCTTTCTGGAAGGCACTTGAGGTGTCACCGGATCAAATCGAAAAGGCCGCCAGTCTGGTCACTGGCATGCTCCAACCCGGCACCGATGTCCACGTCGAGTCCAAAGCAGGAACGGATCTGCGTTTTCGCTTGTCTGCGCAACCGGCTCGTATCAATGCCGGTCGCACAGCAGCCGTTGATGCCGACACAGGTCCGGCACAGGTGTGGTTGCCGGCAGGCGAAGCCTATGCGTGCGTGGAACCCGGCTCGGCCAACGGGACAGTGGTCGTTGAGAGAACTATGTTTCGTGGCGTTCCGGTGGAAAATCTGCGTATGACGTTCGAGAATGGCCGCATGTCGAAAATGAGTGCTGACAAAAACGGAGATCAGCTAAAGGAATACTTTGCATCGACCACTGACAACACGGCCGAATTGTCCATAGTCGACATCGGAGTGAATCCGCAAAGTCAGCCCCTCGGCAGGGACTACAGGTCCTGGGAAATGGGTGGCATGACATCGATTGCGCTGGGAAACAACGCCTGGGCAGGTGGCGATAACGATGCTGATGGCACGTTCAACGTTCATCTGGCCGGCACGACCGTCGACGTAGGCGGAACGCGAGTCACATCCGCCGGCGAGTTATCCGGTGCAATCATGGCGGCGTATCGCCGTTAGTCTTACAGACCGAGTCGGGCCGCAGCAGCTAACGTAGCAATGCTGCGGTTCGACTCGAGTGGAGACTAATTAGTGAAATTATACTGGTGCCCCAGGACGCGCGCCTCGCGCGCGGTGTGGTTGCTTGAAGAGGCAGGTGTGTCGTATGAGCTCGTGCATATTGACATACGTAATCCTGATGCCGGGCGAAATGAAGCTTTCTTAGCCGCCAGTCCGATGGGCAAAGTGCCCGCATTGAAAGATGGTGAGGTGGCGCTGGCCGATTCCGCAGCAATTGCGTTGTATATTTCCGATCGTTATCCCGACGCCGGCCTGGCGCCAGCCTTCGACGATCCCCTGCGTGGCCGATATCTTTACTGGATGCTGTATACCCCCGCTGTCATAGAGCCGGCCATGGCAGAAAAAGTGGGTGGCTGGAAGCCAAACCGCGGACAACACGGCTGGGGAGATTTCGATGCCATGATCAAGACATTGGAGCAGGGTCTGGATCCCGGACCGTGGTTGTTGGGCGAGCAATTCTCTGCCGCCGATATCGTGGTCGGGTCGTCAGCTGTGTTTTTGCGAATGTTTGACATGCTGCCGGATTCACCTGTCATTGCCGCCTATGCGGATCGTTGTCTGACACGACCGGCGTATCAACGGGCAATGAGTCTCGACGAACGCGGCGCGTAGGGCGTTGTACGAAAAAAAAGGCCGGCAATGCCGGCCTGGAATGATTACTTGGCTTTGGAGAGTCGACTCTGATCGAGGATCAAGTCGAAACCCTGCATGTTGGCGGGTATCACAACCGCCGTCCCTTCGTTGTCGGCGAAGGCCTGCAAGGCGAGATTGACCTCATGTTGCAGATACTCCGCCGTCAGGCTGGCGTTAATGATGTCATTGGCCTGCGCGATACCGCGTGCTCTGGCGACTTCGATTTCCGCATCTTTTTGCGCGATATCAACCTCGATACGTTTGGCTTCGAGACGCTTCTGGTTTGAAGAAACAAAGTCAGGGTTATTGCGGTTGAAGCCGGCCGGGAAAAGTCTGCTAGTTGAAGAGTCCCGCGATCAGCCCAATGAGTTCGGCCAGACCACCCGCGCCGGTTACTGGACTATGGCCCGACTGGTGAATGATCACGGTGTTGCTTGAACTGGTCTGAGTCCCTTCATTCTTGTAGCGCATGGAAGCGGCTTTGACCGGATCATCCGTGATGCGGTAGTTGAAGACACGCGCCAGTTCGTTGGCGTCAAACCAGATCCCGTGGGCAGCACAGACGTCGAGGATAATCCCGGAGCGTTTGGCAAAATTGCGCCGGTGCATAAACTGTTCGCAAATCGGACAACGCACGTATAGCTGGTCTTTTTCAACCTGCTGGTACGTCTGTTGTGTTGCCCAGCCCGGGATATTTAGCGTCGTGGTGACATCGGCAAATTTTCGTTCCCGGATCAACGACTCAAATGCAGAATGGTCCAGCCAGACGCCCCCGCAATTTGCGCACAGATCGATTAGTGACTTGTCGATGACCGTTGCATCGAGATCGGTGCGGCAGCGCGGGCAGGGCAGGGGCTCGCGCCCGGTGTCGTGTGTCACTACGGCGGGGGACTCGAGCGAGCCACCGCATTGTGGACAGTGCGCATTACCATCAAAGGCCAGTCCGAAACACGTCGGGCAACGGATTGTGGCCAGGGCAGATTCACAGTGCTGACAGCGGGAGAGATTTCTGTCCGCCTGTCCGCCGCACTGCGGGCATGTCAGCGCAACCGTTTCGCCGCCTTCGGGAGCAAGCTTAAGCGGCTCGCCACAGCGGCAGCTGACCGTCGTTCCCGGCGGCCTGCCAGTCAGATTGTGGCGCAAATGACAGCGCCGACATTGGACGATCATCTTGAGCTTGGCCCCGGCATTGCATTAGTTTCAAAGAAATAGCAGGTTTTCGCAAGTCCCCACGCGGTCGTGTGACTGCGCGCGGATTGCAGGCTGCAGACCAAGTTCCAGGAGCTTTGTCGGTTAAAAGCGAACCCCGGTCGCCTTGCACAGAAATCTCATCAGGGGTCGGGCCGATGCGAAGTTCCTTTCGACGCGATTCAGTATCGTGTGTTTGTATAGGTCAGCGTGTTTAAGATTGCACACGGCAATGAAATCTTTGCGTTTCAGGTCGTCGATCATCGCATGTTCCGGGTCATAACCCCGTGGCGGTCGTTTTAGTGCGCTGCCTGCCAGACTGAAATTCTTGCGAAAAGCCTTGTCATCGCGTGCATTTCGCCATTGACGCGGGTGCTCGACGATGCCATCGCGTATCCCTGCCAGGGCGTCACGATCGGGATGCCAGATACCGGCCGCAATAAAGACCGAATCGGGATCGATATGAAAGTAGTAGCCAGGTGCGTGTACATCACGTCCGGCTTCGTGACGGAATTGAATTCCAACGTTGGTTTTATATGGCTCCTTGTTGCGGGAAAAACGCACATCACGGTAGACGCGCATCAGCGAGCCCCCCTGGCGTTTGGCGACAGCGTTGAAACGCGGTGCAAACCCAGGCAGGCGATCCGCCATGCTCGTAATAAAGGCCAGCGCCGGATTCATGACTTCCGACTCGTAACGGGCTTTGTTTTCCGCAAACCAATCCCGATTGTTGTTATCGCGCAGATCCTGCAGGAATCCTACAAGGCCGGGTTTGAAAGGTGAAGGCATAGCTGATCTCAGGCCTCCGCGTGAAAGTTAAAAGTAACACTGCCCGGGCATATTAATAGCCCAATATCTGGCAAAAAACAGCTATAGCGCCGCCAGCGAGTTCTTGTTACTTGGAAGAGGGAGTCATACAAAACGCATTGAGCTTATTGCCATCGGGGTCGCGGAAATAGCCGGCATAAAAACTGCTGTCACCGCGTGCTCCGGGGTCACCCTCATTGACCGCTCCCAGGGCCATCGCTTTCTTGTGCAAAGCATCGACCTTTTCAGGTGAATCCATCACCAATGCGATCATTGTGCCATTGCCCGCCGTTGCCGCTTCGCCATCGTTGGGTTTGATAACGGATAATGCTGGTGCCGTCGGGGAAACGCCCCAGGCAACAAAAGTATCCGACTCCATTACCCGCCCGGCGCCAATGTCGGCCAACAATTCATCATAAAAAGCAATTGCACTTGCGAGATCGTTAGTTCCGAGGGTCACGTAACCTATCATGGTCCACTCCTATGAGTTCATTCAAAAAGATCTTCGAGAAAATCCAATAGTTCCTCCAGCGCCTCCCATGGCCACCAATCGTCAGCGTCGTCCAGGAAAGTGGCAAATTGGCTTCGGTTCCTGACGCGATGATACTGGTGTCGACGACGGCCGGAAACCCTGCGCTTTGCTTCGCCGACAATCGAGCGTATTTCGCGGTGATCAAACCATACGCCATGCATGCCGCACGCGTCGATGACGATATTCTTGTGAGTCGGGATACGGTACTGTTCCATGAATTGCTCACAGTCCGGGCATTGGGCGGCCACACGACGGTCCTGGCTGCCGCCGGCTGGCGCGGGCAGTGCCTGCAACCATGTCCGGACAGAACGCTTCTGCTGAGAGCGGGTTACTAGTCCCTCAATCGCAATATGGTGCGCCCAGATGCCACCGCAACGGTCACAGCGATCGAACAGTTGGTTTTCGACCAGGTTGGCAGTTAGCCCCATGTTGCAACGTGGGCACGGCAGCCCGGTGCCGCCGTCCCTGTGCACGGCCAGCGCAGGCGCAATGACGTTGGCACCGCATTGACCACAGTGCTTGTCTCTATCAAACATCATCGCAAAGCAGGAAGGGCAGCAGACACTGCGCAGCGGGATGTCGCAGTATTGACACCGGGGGTCGCCGGGATTGGCTCGGGCACCACAGCCAGGACACTGTAGCAACGTTGCCGATTCAGGCTGACGCGGGAAACTGAAAGTCTCGCCGCAGTGACAGCTAACCGGCGTTCCAGCCGGGCGGCCGGAGACCGTATAAGCGCTCTGACAGGACGGGCATTGAATCTCCATCTGTCGGTGCATCATAACATCGCTTTTGCGGTCAATGATTATGCCGCGTTATCGGACGCGACCGAGTATAGTTTCATCGGGACGATGGCAGATCGGACCGGAAGGAGGCCGGCTATCTTCAAGACACTGAGACAGAATCTTTTGGCGGGCTTGCGTATGGCGCCGTCAAGTGCGTTTTCCGCAAGCCTTGACCAGGTTGGTGCGTTGGCCCTCGTGTGCGTCAGCATGATCATCGTCCTCAGTTACCCGTTTGGCGCGGATCGGACAATGTTCGCTTGGTCGGGGGTGACAAGTTGGGCAGCGATCGCGTTTTTGTTGACTGTCCTTATCTTGGTGATCTCGAGAATTCAAAACGAGTCGGCCATCCCTTTTGCGACTCAGCTTATGGCCAGTACTCCTTGGTTTTTGTTAATCGCATTTATCTTGTTCCGCTTTTGGCCGGGCGCGGCATGGCCAATCTTGACAGTACTGGCTTTTTTCATGTTGCTGGTTGTTGCGTTACGTGCTTTTCGTTCAATGAAGCCCGTGACGATTGCCCTATTGCTGGGTTTGGCTGTGACCATTTGGAGCTTTGACTGGCACCGCTTCATTGCACCGGCAGTGTTTTACAGCTTCGTTCCGGGAAATACGGATACATACGACGATGTCGACGTTGAGAAAGTATTTCGCGACCAGGACGTCTTGATCCAGACACGTCTGGACACGCTGCTTCCGCAGATCCCCGATCAGGCTGATATCTATTTCGTGGGTTTTGCCGGCAACGCGGACGAGCCCGTGTTTCACCGCGACGTGAGCTGGGTGCATCAATGGTTTAACGAAAATTATGGTACGGCTAATCGATCCGTCCTGTTGTCGACTAACCTCGAGACTCTTCAGTCAGAACCGCTGGCGAGTCGGCATAATCTACAAGATGTTCTGGCCGGTATCGGTCAGATAATTGATCCAAACGAGGACTCAATTTTTCTGTATCTAGCCTCTCACGGTTCACAGGCCGGTTGGTTGGACACGTCGTTGCGCCCATTGCCATTGCGACAGCTTACGGCGGAGTCGTTAAAGCAGGCGCTGGATGAGGCCGGAATACGTTGGCGTATTATTGTGATTTCAGCTTGTTATTCCGGTTCATTCATTGAGACCCTCGCCAATGATCAATCCCTGATCATGACCGCGGCCAGCGCGGATAAGACTTCATTCGGTTGTGATTGGGAGAGCGAGATGACCTGGTTTGCCGATGCGTTGTTCAGGCAAAGTTTGGCGCAGGGTATGGGGCTGATAGAGGCATTTGAGAATGCGCGCGTATACATTGCGGAACGCGAAGAAGAAGAAGGCATCAGCGCTTCTGATCCACAGCTATTTATTGGTGACGCTATGCGTCTGCGTCTGGAAGGAATTGAAACGGCAGTCGGGCTAATCGATTAGGCTGACCGGCCACTGGAACTGGGAGCAAGGTGGATATCTGGCAGGTCTTATTGCTGGCCGGAGTTGGTGTAATCGCCGGCTGGCTCAACGTCATGGCCGGTGGTGGTTCGATGCTGACTGTTCCCGTGATGTTATTTCTGGACATTCCGGGACCGATCGCCAACGGCACTAATCGCATTGCGATTCTGGCGCAGAATATCACGGCCGTTACGACTTTTTTCCGGGATGGCTATTCCGATTTCCGCTTGAGTCTTAGTCTCGCAATGGCCTCGGTTCCTGGTGCGATTGTCGGCGCCATGATTGGTGTGCGCCTGTCCGGCCCGTGGTTTGATCGTACGCTGGCACTGATCATGATAGCGGTCATGGTGTTGATGTGGACGCGCCCCCCAGAGCCTGCAGTGAATTCTCAACCGGTCGCGTTGACCCGCACCCGTCTGGTCTGGGGTCATGTCTGCATGTTTGGCGCCGGTCTCTGGGGCGGATTCATCCAGATCGGCGTTGGTTTTATCCTGATGCCGATTTTGTACCGTGTCCTCGGTTTGGACCTGGTGCGGGTCAACATGCACAAAGTCTTTATCGTGCTGGTTTACACGGTTGCTGCCTTGATTGTCTTTGCATCGCAACTAAAGTTGCTCTGGGCGGTTGGTTTGTCGCTGGCAATCGGCAACTCTGTTGGTGGCTGGCTGGGTGCACGCACGACCACGATCAAGGGTGATAGCACTGTACATATTGTCCTGTATGTCGTACTCACAATATTCATCATCAAACTGCTATTTTTCTAAAAGGCCTGAAATGAAGTATTCGCTTTCGATGTTACTTTGCCTTTGTCTGTTGGCATGCGAGGCTGGTCCCGACGCAGACAACGAACTGGTCACTAATCGCGGCGCAGGCAAAGACCAATGGTGGCATGCGTTGCCACGCGAGGCTTGGGCTGGTTTTGCCAGAGTCGATCAGTCGCAGGACTGGTTTGAGGTCTATGAGGTTTCCCCGGATGTCTATGCGATTTATGAGCCGGGGCAATTTGAAGAAGTTATTTCATACCTCATCGCAGGTACCGACTCGGCGCTGTTGTTTGATACCGGCCTTGGGATAGGCGATATGCACAAGTTAGTCCGGGAGCTTAGCAATCTTGAGATCATAGTTCTCAATTCGCACACACACTACGATCATATCGGCGGCAATCATGCTTTTGGTCAGGTCCTGGGAATGGACACGTCTTATACGCGCAAGCGCGCACTGGGTCTGGAACACTCACAAGTCAGTGCCGGGGTGGCCCCGGGTTGGATCTGGAAACCTACGCCGGAAGATTTCGACGCCGAAAGCTATGCTATAAAGCCTTTTGTTATTGATCGATATGTCCGCGACGGTGAACATATCGATCTTGGCGGTCGGAAGCTCGAGGTTCTGTTCACACCAGGACACGCGCCAGATGCCTTGTGTGTCATCGATCGAGAAAATCGATTGCTGTTCACCGGCGACACATTCTATCCGGCGCCGTTGTATACGCACCTCGAAGGCTCAGATTTCGACGCCTACAGACAAACGGCCGCTCGACTAGCCGCGTTGTCGACGGAGGTCGATCAGTTAATGCCCGGTCATAATGAGCCAGCTCTTCGTGCGGATTACCTCCTGCATCTGCAGGCCGCATTTGATGAAATTGCCCGTGGGCACCTGGACTACGTCGTGACCGACGGCAATCGAGAGTACAAGTTTGGGGATTTTTCCATCATCACTCGCTAGAAACCAGCGGATTTGCTAGTTTTATCAACGCCTTGTAGGCTACCGGGCACAATGGCAGAGTCGCTATTCGTCTACTACGCTTGAACCCTGGCTGCGTGTCGCGGCTACAGGTTTGTGTATTAATTTATGGGGAATTCGAAATGAGAATGAAGCTAATTTTTATGTTTTTCATCGCTTTAGCGCTGGCAGCGCCGGTGTTTGGTGCAGACGAGCGGCCCGCCGATTTGGCCGACTCGTGGATAGTGGTCGTCAAAGACGGACACGATGAGGAGTTCGAGAAAGCATTCACGGACCACCTGAAGCATCGGGCGCGCAAGAAGGATCCGCGTGTGTGGAAGACCTATGCACCTATCGTTGGCGATGACCTGAACTTTTATGTCGTCCGTTTTTGTTGTACGACCTATGCCGGGATGGATGATTATCGTGCCTGGTCACAGAAAAACAAAATGAACGATCATTGGAACGAGAACGTCGATCCACATGTCGCCGATTACAAACACTATTTTGCCCGTATTGATTTCAAGAACGGTAATTGGCCGGAAGATGATTCCGAGTACAAGCTTTTTGGCGTGACGTCATTCGATAGCAAGAATGGACGTGCTGCGGCGATCGAAAAAAGCAAAACCGAATTGAGTGAGGCCGCGAAAAGCGGTGGCTGGTCACGTCACTGGTCGTGGTCCAATTCCGTTGGGGGCGACGGTGGTCTGAATCTCGTTACGCCCTTTAAAGACTACGCGGGTCTCCAGGGACCGGAAGGCGGGTTTTCAGGCTTTTTGGCAAAACACGTCGGTGAAGCGAAGGCTGGCGAGATGCTGAGTGGCTTTAGCGAAAATTTCCATGGCTCTACGTATACGATTTATCGACTGATCGACGAAATGTCGATGAGCGAGTAAACGATCGCGAGCAGTTCAGGCCCTCTCCCGGTCGGGAGAGGGCTTTTTTTGCGGCGACGGAGCCCTTTTCTTAGAATGCTGTAATGATTGAGCGGCCAAGAATCCTTCTGGATGAGCATTTACAGACTACCCGACTCGAGCGGGCCTGGACGGCACCGGCTTGCTGGTACACCGATCCGGGCATGCATGCGTGGGAGCTGGACACGGTGTTCCGGCCGGCCTGGCAGTTACTGGGTCACGTCGGCAGCTTAGTTAACCCAGGTGATTTCCTGGTCAGCGACATTGCGGGCGCACCGGTGCTTGCAGTATGCGACCGCGATCAACGCATCAACTCGTTTTACAACGTTTGCCGGCATCGCGCCGGTCCGGTGGCCGCCGGCCGTGGTCAATGCTCGTTGTTCCGGTGCCGTTATCATGGCTGGGTCTATGGGCTTGATGGCACGCTGCGTCACACGCCAGAACTGGGCGAAGTGGCCGGTTTTAACCGCGGTTCACACGGACTGCACGGCATTGAATCGCACATTACAGAGTCACTACTGTTTGTACGACAATCAAACACGAATCGTGCTAATGGCACTGATATTGACCGGGTGATGCGTGAAATCGATGCACGAATCAGCCCACAACAGCTGGGCAATCAAACATTCCACACCAGTGTCAGTTATACCATTGACTGTAACTGGAAAGTGTATGTGGACAACTATCTGGAGGGTTATCACATCCCCCAGGTACATCCCGAGCTGGCAGACATACTCGACTATCGCGACTATAAGACCGAGATCCTTGACGGTTATTCGCTCCAATACAGCAATATCGAATCAGCCACGTCTGCCTACAGTGCTGGTGCGGCGTATTACTATTTTATTTTTCCGAACACGATGCTCAATATCCTGCCCGGCCGGCTACAGACCAACGTAGTTATCCCTTTAGCGCACAATCGATGCCGTGTCGACTTCGATTATTACTATACCGATACCGAATCAGACAGCGCCCGCGTGCAGATAGATGAAGATCTGCGTTTTGGAGATCTGGTGCAGCAACAGGACGGCACGATCTGTGAACAGGTACAGCGTGGTCTGGCTTCAGGGTCTTACGAACAGGGGCGTCTGTCGGTCGCACGCGAAGCTTGTGTACATCATTTTCAGGAGTGTCTGCGTAAGGTATTTCGCGACCCTATCGGGTGACGTCGTAAAGCGGTCCGGCTAGTAATCGACGCCGTAGCTGCCGGCTTTCAAACATTTCTCGATTACGGTTTGTCGGTGTTCTTTTTCGTTTAGGTTGATAACCTGGAATTCGCACTTACGCTTTTTTTCGGTATCCAACAGCAGATAGACACGGGGCTGTAGTCTGGAACCCGTCTGCTGAATCACTATTCCAACTTCGCCGGTGGATAATTGCACCAGCGATCCAGTGGGGTAAGTACCAAAAGCTTCCTGGAATGCATCGACCAGCGATGCCTCGAAGTCTTGATCTCGTTGTGCCTTTATGTGGCGCATTGCCTCATAGGCTGTGGCCCGCCGACCATAGGAACGTTCGCTGATCATTGCATCGAACATGTCGACAATAGCTGCCATCTTGCCAAATTGCGAGATGTGACTACCAGCCAGCTTGCGTGGATAACCTGAACCATTATGACGTTCGTGATGCGACATGATCATTGTCACGATGGGCCCGCCTTCGGAAGTAACTTGCGATATGATCTCGGCGCCGCGTTCGACATGTCGCTTGAGCTGTTGTAGTTCTCCGGGAGTGAGTTGTGTAGCTCTGGGGCGATTGAGCAGTTCTTTGGAGACCCGCGTCTTGCCGATATCCAGCAGCGCACCGCCGATAGTCAGCTGTTTGAGTGATTGAAATGACTTACCCATGCTGTGACCGAGGACGCAGAGCATGATTGAACATGCGACTCCGTGGCGATATAAATAATCGCCCTCCGTCTGCGTGCGCACAAAATACAGTAAGGCATCCGGCGCACGTTTGACGCTATGGATTACAGCGCGCGCTGAGCGTTCCAGACGCGTTAGGCTTGGGGGCCTGCCTGCGCTTGACTCGTTATAACATTCAATCATTGCGTGACGCAGCTCCGCGTGCACCGCCCGCGCCGCCGGGAATTCCTCCTCGGTTGGCAGCAATATAGTTTGAGTTGATGAATGTTCCGGTGGTTCTTCCTCGGGTTTGCTGCTGGCACGGTTTTCAAAGTAACTCTGGTAATCTCGGTTGCTGTTCTCTGCATCAACAAAAACGTATTCACACGTTTCTTTTAGTTTCTTGAGCTCAGCCTCTGTCTCGATTTTGAAACCTTGAAACGGAAATGGTGAATCGCCCCAAGGTCGATCCAGATAGGAAACATGCATACCCAGCTTTAGTTCGCTGGGAGCCAGAATCATCGTTCCTGAACCGTCGAATTCCTTGGTTTCCGTCATTTCGTTTTGCTGGTCGTTAAGAAAGCTTGCCGACAGGTCATAATCCTGACCCACCGCACACCTTATATATGTGATTGACGTCAAGAAATTGATTCTAAGCCAGTTTACTTAATGTCCGCTGAGCAGCCCGATCGGTGCCACCGGCGGCCCGACAATACCTGTTTGTTCAGGGATTTTGGCGAAGAACTATGATGGGTTACTGTTGTCTATAACACCGTTCGCCGGAATTCGGCCATGAAGCTACCAATCCACTGCACCAGCCACGTACCCGGCCGCAAAAGCGCTCTTTTGTCAGCCATAGCGCTGATATGCTCTGCTTGCGCCACACAGCACACCATAAAAGTCACGCCGCCAGCGTTGCAAGGTACTGATGTTGCCGTACGGATTACCGATGTGAATGTGTTGGCTGTTTCTCCCGCCATGGAAACATTTCTGGAGCGATACATCCTGCCGTACCCCAATTTAGACACCCGACTCGATCTGTTGGCAGTTGCGGTCGCGGAGAACGGCGTATTGGGTTTCAACTATGCCGATTCTGCAACTTCAACGGCGGAAGAGACCTTCAGCAGCCGTTCGGGCAATTGCATTAGTCATGCCAATATGGTGATCGCACTGGCAAGGCGGGCGGGTCTGGATGCCCACTACCAGCAGGTAGCCATACAACCGCAATGGACCAGTCGCGAAGATACCGTGCTGATTAGAAAACACATCAATGTCGTACTGACGAGTCCGAAACGCACTTACCATTTGGATGTCAGTGGCATCCACGTCGGGCCGGAAGCGCGGATTACGATATTATCGGATCGTGACGGGAAGGCCATGTACTTCAATAATCTGGGCGTCGCGGCCTTAATCGACAACGATCTGGCCACCGCATATGCCTATATGGTTGAAGCCATCAATACCGCGCCCCAATTGGCGGACCCGTGGATTAATCTCGGCGTGGTGTTCAGGCGCAATAAGCAACTGGCCGAAGCGGAACTGTCCCACAAGTCAGCGCTACAGATCGATCCGCGTGAATATTCAGCGATGAATAATCTGTACGCGATTTACAGGTATCAAAAAAGGCTGGACGACGCCGAGGAATTGCAGAGGAAGGTCGAACATTACCGGCGGAAGAACCCTTATTATCTGTTGATGCTCAGCAAAGAAGCCCTGGCGGAATCGAGGTTCGAAGAATCGGCCAGGCTGCTAAAACGCGCGATTAAGAAAAAAGGAGATGACCACCGGTTACACTTTGCGATGGCCAAAACACAGTATTTATCCGGTCAGAGCGCTGCGGCTCAAGACAGCCTGCTCCGTGCGCGGGCACTTGCGCCGGCCTCGGTAGACTACAGCCTGCCGCTGGAACTGTTGATCGATAGCAGCGATCAATAAGAAACGGGCCAAAAAAATACCCGCAACAAGTGCGGGTATTTTCCTCAAAGCCTTTAAGCTAAACGCTTAGAATCCGGCCTTGAATTTCAGGTAGTAAGATCCACCGTTGAACCCGTTCGGTGATGTCGGCAGAAATTTAGAGCCGACGATTGTCGCGTAGGGGTTGTCATCGGGCTCTGAGTCGAGGGCGTTACGCGCGCCAAGTATGACCTCATAGTTGTCTCCAAAACGAAGTGCACCCTCAAGATCCAGCGTGATCTCGGCGTCACCATCGGCCGGCAGATCACAGGTTCCGATTGGATCGCTGCCCACTGCATCGAGATGGCACTCGAAGAAGTCCCCGAAGTAGTTCAGGCGTGCAAGACCACGCCACTGTCCCTGTGTGTGATTCGCGGTGATGCTGCCACGTACAGTCGGAATATTTTCTTCCAGCTGTCGCTGACGCGTGAAGGAGAGATTTCCGTCGCCGCCCGCCAACGTGCCACGGGTCACCTCTGTGTCCGTCCAGTTGACCGCCACTGCCAGCGCTGTGTTCCCGCCCCAAAGGTTGAGGTTGGTATTGGCGATGATGTCGATGCCTTGAGTCTCGGTGTCGAAGGCGTTGTTGAAGAAACCGAAACTGGTCAGATCTTCAGAGCCCTGGAAATCCGACGCATTGAGCACGTTTGCTGCATCCAGCAGATTCAATAACTGACTGGTCGTGTCGGTGGGGCTAAAGGGCACACTGTTGTTGGTCGCTGTGGTCTGAAGCGCCGCAACGAAATCCTGTTGATCGGAAATCGAGATACGGTCATCCACTGTGATATTGAAATAATCAACCGTGAAGTCCCAATTGCCGAAGCTGAACGCTCCGCCCAACGTGAAATTTTCCGACTCTTCCGGACCCAGGGTCGGTCTTGTACCACCCTCTGACACAATAAAGTCGGCGATAAACTGACCGGCAGCACTGGACAACGGAATCGTCCCCTGGTCGACGAGGAATGTGCCGCTAAACGCAGTCGTAATATTGGTCACATTGGCCTGGCCTGCCGTCGGGGCGTGGAAGCCGGTGCTAAAGGTCGAGCGTATGGCGACGTCTTCATTTATCTTGAACAGCCCGCCGACCTTGTAGTTTGTGGTATCGCCAAATGAGTCGAAGTCTTCCTGGCGTACTGCCGCCTGCAAGACCAACCGATCGGTTACGTCGGCTTCTGCGTCGATATAGATCGCATCGTTTTTCTGTGATCTCTTACCAGCGCTTGCTTCGGTAAAGCCACCAAAACCATTGGAACTCGATGAGAAGCCCTGACCGGCTGGAAATGCCGCCGAAGGTGCGGCTAGCGGTCCGATCGCAAACGACAGCGGGTCGCCAGCACCGATTGTAAAGTCTTCCTTACGATCTTCATAGCCAAACGCCACGTTTAGATCAGATGCAAACCCCTGCACCGGAAAACCGTAGGCGAAGTCCAGGTTGAAATTGGTATCGCTTTGGATGTAACGACCTGGCGTAAACGACCTCGGCGTGTTGGGACCCAGGCTTGCGTTGATGGTGTTGTTGATGAAAAAAGTCACATCACTCTTACCCAGACCGATGCTGGCGTCGTATGACAGGCCGGTACCGATCTCAAGATCACCGCGTAGACCCATGACTAGCGAGGAATCCTCGAGATCCCCACCGAAGCGTGGCGTGAAACCGCCGCGGCCAGGGAGGGCTTGTCCACCGCCACCGATGCCTTCCTCGGTGAATGCAAAACAATTGGGATCCGCGTCGAGCGCAGCCAGGTTGGCCGTATCGTTGGGGTCGACACTGAAGACACCGCAGTTACCGGTACCATTAGGCGTCAAATCACCTACCAGTAGTGTTGCGCCGCCATCATTGGAATACACTGCGCCGCGATTGGTTGGGTTACGGAAGAAGAAACCGCCTTCTACCTGACGCTCCGCTAAGTTACCAAAGCCATACAATTCAACGTTATCCCCAATCGGAATTGAGGTGTTTATGAAAACAACCTTGTCGCCATTGACATTCGGTTGGCCCCAGATCTGGGCTGGATTGGCAACAGCGGTGTTTCCGCCTGTAATCAGTGCGGCGGCATCGCCACGCTGAACTGAACGACTCGTTGCATCGGCTTCTGCCAGCTGGCCGCTGACGTTGATGAATCCACCATGGTCTCCGAGGGGGAATCCGATATTGCCAGCAAGCTTGTATTGGCCGCCATCGCCCTCGTAGGTTTCGCCCCACTGAGCTTCAATCGAGCCACCCTCCGGCGCATCATGCAGCACAAAATTAATCACGCCGGCGATAGCGTCTGATCCGTATTGGGAGGCCGCACCATCACGCAGAACTTCCATCTGCTTGATAGCAATTGCCGGTATGGCCGAGATATCCGGACCCTGTGACCCGTCTGAAATACCGCCACCCAGAAAAGAAATAACCGCTGCCCGGTGACGACGTTTGCCGTTGACCAGGACCAGCGTGGAGTCCGGTGCGAGGCCTCTGAGGTTGGCGGGTCGCACGATTGTTGCCGCATCGGAAATCGGCTGCGTATTGACGTTGTACGACGGAACCGACGTTCTCAATATGTTGCTGAGATCGGTGTCGCCCTGGTTCAGCAATTCGTCGGCCCCGATTACATCAACCGGTGCTGGTGTGTCGTCTGCGGAGCGCGCCTCTCGCCGCGTTCCGACTGTGATTACCTCTTCCAAAGAGTCGGCCGCGTCATCCTGCGCAAAGGCTTGTTGCGTAAGAGCAACAGGTAGCGCTAAAATCGCCGCGACGGCCGCGATGACGCTTTTCCGAATAATGAGTCCCATAACACGAATCCCCTATATTTACTGAGTAGAAAGGTTGTACGCAGGGTTTGCTACGACCGAACCCTTCAGTCGTCGCACCTATACCACACACCCTCAGCCGTTAACGATCGTTCACCGCGGTCAATTAGTCAAGCTCTAGCCTGACGATTGCCAGTAAAATGCCCTCCGGACACCATCGGCACTGCCCATCAGCAAGAGACTTTAGGATGAAAATGATCCGAATTCTGACGACACGCGTATCTGCATGGCTCATCGCCAGCCTGATCGTATCAGCGTGCTCCACAAATCCTGTTACCGGCAAACGTGAAATCCTGTTGATGTCTGCCGAGCAGGAACGAACCCTCGGGGCACAGGCCGCGCAGCAGGTCGAGCAGCAGATTGGTCTGGTCGACGATGCGGAACTGTTGGCCTATGTCCGTGCGATCGGCCAGCGCATGGCTGCCGCGTCGCCGCGCCAGGATGTTCAATATCAGTTTCACGTTGCCAACATGCCAGAGCCCAACGCCTTTGCTCTGCCGGGCGGCTACATCTACGTGTCGCGGGGACTCCTGGCGATATCTAATTCTGAGGCAGAGCTTGCCAACGTAATCGGTCACGAAATAGGTCACGTCGCAGCACGTCATTCGGCGCAGCGACAGACCCGGGCAACGGGTGTGGGTTTGTTGACAGTGCTGGGTACCGTGCTGGCCGGAGCCGCTGGTGGTTCGCAGGCGGCAGAAACGGCATCACAGTTGGGGCAAATCGCCGGTGCCGGACTCATCGCCTCCTACGGACGTGACCAGGAAAGACAATCTGACGAGATTGGTCAGAAGCTCGCCGCTCAAACCGGCTGGGATCCGATGGGTATGGCCGATTTTATGGATCAACTCGGTGACTATACCGTCCTGGTGACCGGTGCAGCACGCCGGCCCACTTATTTCGATTCGCATCCGCCAACCCAGGAACGTTCGCAAACGGCGACGGCACGTGCGCGCGAATTGACCATTACACCAATGCCGGCGATCGCTGGCAGTCAGAATGCGTTTTACAACCAGCTCGACGACTTGCTCGTTGGTCCCGATCCGGCCGGTGGCGTGTTTCGCGATACATTACTGCTGCATCCGGACCTGGATCTCGCGATGGGATTTCCGACGGGTTGGGACACCGACAATCAGGCTGCCGCAGTGTTGGCAGCGCCCACGGAGCGGGACGCAATGTTGCGCCTGGAGTTACAAGGCGGGACCGGCGATCCGACGGCGGCTGCGACAGAATATGCCCGGCAAAACAGCCTGGATTTCACCAGCAGCGGCAGCGGGCAGATCAATGGTTTTGCGGCGTTTCAGGCGATAGCACAGGCTCAGACTGAACAGGGTCAGCTCGGTCTGCACCTGACCTGGATCGCGCATCCACAGGGGATGTTCCGTGTAACCGGTATGGCACCAGTGGAAAAATTCAATTCTTACGCACGCGTGTTCGAAAACTCGGCAGACAGTTTTCGCTCACTGACAGCGGCGGAGCGGGGCAGCATTACCGAGCGACATCTCGATATTGTGGCGGCCAGACGGGGTGAGTCGCTGACGGGCCTGAGTCAGCGGACTGGCAATCGCTGGACACTCGAGGAAACGCAGCTGGCGAACGACTTGCCAGCGAATGTGGTGTTGTCTTCCGGTCAGCCTATAAAGATTGCAATCGAAATACCCTACAGGCCGTGATAATCACGGTTTTTCGATTTCTACCAGCCAGGCAATCTCATGAAGATCGTGAAAAGTCACGGTTGCCGAATCGATGCCGCAGTCGGCCAGATTCGACAACATGCTCTCACGGGTCCAGCGTACTGACCAGAATGCATCGCTGGTTGCAACAAAACGCGATCCTTTAGGCGAAATGGGTGGGTGTCCCGTCGTTGTATAAAAATCGAATTGGGCCGCCTCCGCTTCCGGCACGTCACGATAAACCGTAAGGAACATTGCGCCTCCGTGGCGCAGTGCGCGATGAAAACTTGAGATGATCTGAATGAATACCGGGTTGTGATCCAGGTAATCGTCGGTATACATAGTCAGATCTGTAGAAACGTCGCGGAAATTGCCCGGCGTGAAATACATGCATATCACGAGATCATAGAATTCATCCTGCAATTTCGCCTCAGCGACATTGCCGCTAAACACCCGGGCGTTGTCCAGGCCCTCTTTTTCCCAGCGCTCGCGTGACATCTGCACGAGGCGCGGTGCGATTTCATAGCCGTGATACAACTCGCAGCCCGGTGCGAAAATTGAGCCGTGGTAGCCGTCGCCGCTGCCTATGTCGGCGATACGAAGGTTCCGGTCGCGGAAACGATCGATCATGTACTCATCCTGCCGTTGACGTGCCCCGTGGATTGCGTCGGGCACATAGTCGCCCAGCAGCATGTTCTGCAGTGTATCGTTCTCCAGTTCGCGTAATCGATCGGCCACGGCATACTTCCGTTTTGACGATACGGTCAGACTAAAACAGAGTGGCCGGCATTGTCACGTCAGGCAGCGTCGTCCGTAAATTGCAGCCTGGCGAGCCGTGAATAAAGTCCATCGCGTCGCTGTAATTGGTCGTGCGTGCCTTCATCGACTATTTGCCCGTTGTCCATGACGATAATCCGGTCAGCCCGCAATACGGTTGCGAAGCGATGGGCTATGACCAGCGTGGTCCGGTCTCTGACCAGGTGTCCCAGCGCTTCTTGTACGATGCGTTCACTGGCGGCGTCAAGAGAGCTTGTTGCCTCATCCAGTAGTAGGACCGGTGGGTCTTTTAGTATTGCCCTTGCGATCGCGATGCGCTGGCGTTGCCCACCGGACAGGCGCACGCCACGTTCTCCCAAATAGGTGTGATAACCGTCGGGCAGGACTGACAGGAATTCATCTGCCAACCCCGCACGGGCCGCCGCGCGCACTTCATCATCGGTGGCCTCGGGTCGTCCATAACGAATGTTTTCCATCGCATCGGCTGCAAAAATAATCGTATCCTGTGGCACTATCCCAATGCGTTGACGCAGGCGGCGGGGATCGGCCTGCCGAATATCGACACCATCCAGTGCAATGTGACCCTTCTGCGGATCGTAGAAACGCATTAACAACTGGAAGACCGTGCTCTTGCCAGCACCCGATGGACCAACTAGTGCAATGGTCTCCCCGGTCGAAACACGTAACGTAAATCGTTTGAGTGCTGGCGTGTCGGGCCGGGATGGATAGGAAAACGAAACGTGATTGAATGAGACCAGACCACGTGGCGGTTCGGGCAACGATATTGGGTTTTCTGGCGCGCGTATTTCTGGTTCGGCGGATAACAGTTCAACAAGTCGTTCGGTTGCCCCGGCGGCACGTTGCAAATCGCCCCAGACATCGCTGAGTACCGCCGTGGTGCTGGCCATTGTGGCCGCATATAGAACAAATTGGCCGAGCTCCCCGGCCGTCATCGTGCCGGATACAACCGCTCGCGCACCCAGCCACAACACCATGACGATTCCGGCAAACGTGAGCAGTATCGACATCGCAGTTAAGATTGATCTGGCCCGTGCGTGACCCATCGCGGCCACAAATGCAGCCTCGACGCTCGTATGAAAGCGACGGCTCTCACCGCTTTCCTGTGTGAACGCCTGTACGGTTTGCATTGAATTAAGCGTTTCGCCGGCACGTGCACTGGCATCGGCAATGCGGTCCTGACTGGTGCGCGACAGCCCGCGTACACGACGAGCGTATGCGACGATTGGCAAAATCACGATGGGTATCAGTAGCAGGATTATGCTTGCCAGCTTCGGTGAGGTAATAATCAGCATGATCAGGGCGCCCAGCATCATCACAGCACTACGCAACGCCATAGAGGCACTCGAACCGATGACTGTCTGGACCAGAGTCGTGTCGGTCGTAAGACGCGATTGGACCTCGCCGGTGCGCATCGTTTCAAAGAACACCGGATCGAGTCGCACGACGTTTGCATAAACCGCGGAGCGTACATCGGTGACGACCCGTTCACCCAGCCAGGAAACCAAATAGTGGCGTGTTGCCGTGGCCAGTGCCATAAAAATAGCGAGAGCCAGCAAAATAATGAAATAACGGTCGATATCGCCGGCGTTGGCAAAACCGTTATCAATCATGTGGCGTACGGCAACCGGCAGACTAAGCGTCGCTGCCGCAGCCAGGAGGAGGGCGGCTAACGCGGCGATCAGTGTCGACTTGTACGGCAGCACATACAAGAATAATTGTTGCAAAGGCTGCAAGTCGCGGCTGGACGGTCGGCCCTTGGTTTCTTCGTTCATTATAAGGTGATGCTACTGACTGCCCGTCTGTCGCACAACAAGTATGCTAAGCACATGGATTGGCTGGAAATCATTCATTCGTCAACCGCCATGCGCGCAGCGCCCGGCCGTATTTCTGCGTCGTAAGAACGCGCGCCTTGAAACAATTTCGTTGCATTGATTGGACAAGGTCTAAAAAACTGGTAACTTGTATTTGTCAGTTTTTACCTAATTGAAAGGGGATACCAAATGAAGTTGTTTTCAGCCGTTGCCGCTGGAGCGGCCTTGTTGTATGCATCATCCGCGATTGCCGACCTGGACCCGTGGACGGACTATGAGCCCAGTGAGGCCGTCTGGAGCGTCACGACAGTCAAAGTAGACTCGAATATGGGTGATGCTTACCTGGAAGGCATTAAGAATACGTGGGTAAAAGGTAACGAGATTGCAAAGAAGTTAGGCCAGATTGAGGACTACCACATTTATCGCAGTCAATTGCCTGAGAGTGGTGATTTTAATTTGCTGCTCGTCATCAAGTTTGCCAGTGGCAGCGACCTCGAGCCGAACAAGAAAAGATACGACGCTTTCATCAAGGAGTGGGGTAAGAGCCAAGCCGATGACGCCACCGAGTATGCGCAGAAAAACTATCCGGCGATGCGTGAGATCGTCGGCGAGTATCAGTTTCGCGAAATTAAGCTGAAATAAACCACGTCGCCTAAAAACGGGGCCGGCTGACGCCGGCCCCTTTTTTTACAGTCCGCCACGCCCGGGTGACCACGGGACGCCGGCGGTGTCCAGTTTCTCACGCAGCTCGCGCAGTTCGACCTCTAACAAGTTTTTCAGGTCGCGGCCGACTACGGCGAATTCTTCTTCGGCGATCTCCAGACTGCGGCGTTGAGTTTGCGTCGGGCCGTGCGCGCTGGTGCGGTCTCCCGAGCCAGCCACGTAGATCCGGCTATCGATAGGCATCGGTCCGGGTTCACTCATAAAGTTGCGTTGTTCGTTGCCGGCGAGGCGCTCTCGCAGTTGTCGTGCACGTTTCTCTATACGGTGTGTTTCGTCGTATAGCTGTGGATCGGCAATAGAGCGTGTCAGAGTTTCTTTCATCGCCGTCGTATTGCCAATCAATTCATCGATGGCAGAGATAGAGGCTCTTACGTCTCTTTCGATTGCGTCGACCTTGCGCAAGAAAGCGACCCGCGCTTCCTGTGTGATGCCTGCTATGCTCGGCTCGCGAATGGAAACCACGTCAAAATTCTGTGATTGGCTTAGTGATTTGAGTTTTCCGTCGATGCGTTGGCTCAGACTCACGGTGTAGGTGCCCGGCGCGGCTAGCGTGCCTGCAGACGGAGACCAGGGCTCAGGGTCTGGTTCTGCGACCCACGGCTCGGGGCTTGGGTAACGTAAATCCCATGCAACGCGATGAAAGCCCGCCGTAACGGGACCCTCTACCTGGCTGATCGTGTTGTCTTGCGCATCGGTGATCGTGAATACCATCGCCGGCTCGTCTTCCCAGCTTTCTTCGTTCACGACATCCCAGCCCGGGAATCCAATATCCTTGCCGGCTTCGTTTAACGGCTTCTCCGTTTCGAGTCGCTGATCTTTTTTCGAACGTATCGGCTCATTGACGTAATAAGTGAATACGGCACCAAACGGCGGATTGGGCGCGACGAAATAGGCATTGCCCTGCGATTCCGGGCAATTCGGCATCATGCAGCCCAGTGGTAAGCGCGGCATATACCAACGCGTCTTTCTGACGGGGAACAAAGCGATATTATTTTCCAGCATATCGACAGTAACGTGGCGCAACGCTGTGTAATCATCCAGCACAAAAAAACTTCGTCCAAACGTTGCACCGACTAGATCATTTTCGCGTTTTTGAATTACCAGATCGCGAAATGGGATATTTGGCGTATTGCCACTGAGCTTGGTCCAGTTGCCACCGCCATCGATAGTAAAGAAGACACCAAATTCGGTGCCAGCAAACAATAAGCCAGGCTTTACGTGATCTTGCACGATGCGCCAGACCAGATGACGGTCCGGTATCCCACGGCTGATCCTGCGCCAGCTACGACCGCGGTCCGTGCTCTTGAACAGATAAGGCTGATAATCACCGGCTTTGTGATTATCGACTGCGACGTAGACGGTGTCAGCGTCATGTAAGTCAGCTTTAATGTCATTGACATAGAAGTAGTCGGGTACGCCGGATAGTTTTCCGGCGCGACGCCAGTTTTCGCCGCCATCTGTGCTGACGTGGATCAAACCGTCGTCGGTACCGGCGTATAGGAGCTCTTCGTCCAGCGGAGATTCGGCAATGTTGGCGATGGTGTTATACATCGACATCGCATAGAGATCCCATGGCTCATCGAAACTATGGCGGCGTCCCATGATTGGCAGATTGAGCCGGTCCTGGTTGCGTGTCAGGTCTGTGCTGACTGCAGTCCAGGAATCACCGCGGTTGTTGCTGCGCCAGAGTCGCTGACTGGCAAAATACAGACGTTGCGGATCGTGTGCGCTAATCAGTATCGGCGCGTCCCAGTTAAATCGTTCGGGTGGCGCGCCTTTTTCGGGTTGTGGTTGAATGTAAATCGTCTCTCCGGTACGACGGTCGTAACGGTTCAGATTTCCCTGTTGCCATTGTGCATAGACGATGTCGGGATTGCTCGGGTCTGCGAAGGGCTGATGGCCGTCGCCACCGAGGATAATTTTCCAGTCGGAATTGCGAATACCCGATACGTGATCGGTGCGCGACGGACCGCCTTGCGAGCTGTTGTCCTGCGTACCGCCGTAGATGTTATAAAAAGGCTCGTCGTAGTCGACCGATACCTTATAGAACTGCGTTATCGGGAGATTGGAAATAAAACGCCAGGTCTTACCCAAATCAAAACTCTCGTATACGCCCCCATCATTGCCGACGATCAGGTAATCCGGATCATCTGCATCGAATGCCAATGCGTGATGATCGACATGTTTGGCACCACGCCTGGTCTTGGTGAAATTCTTCCCGCCATCTTCAGAAATGTGCAGGTAGACGTCCATGTGATAGATACGATCGAACTGGTGCGGACTGGCAAAGATTTCCTGGTAGTAATGCGGCCCCGTGCCACTGGCCACGTAATCGCTCCGTTTTTCCCAGGTGGCGCCGCCATCTTCGGAGCGGTAAAAACCGCCTTTGCGCCGAGTTGTCTCAATTGCAGCGTAAACCACGTCGGGTTTTTGTGATGAGATCGCAAGCCCAATCTTGCCCATGTTGACTTCCGGCAAGCCCTTTTCCAGTTTGGTCCACGTGTCGCCACCGTCGGTGGACTTGTGTATGCCAGATTCGGGTCCGCCATTTAGCAACGCCGCAACTGTTCGGTGCCGTTGCCAGGTGGTGGCATACAGGACGTCGGGATTGCGCGGATCCATGTGGACCTCGCCGACGCCGGTGTACTCACCAGCGGAGAGTATCTGTTCCCATTCTTTGCCACCGTCGGCGCTGCGATAGAGGCCACGCTCACCACCCGGTGACCAAAGAGGGCCTTGCGCGGCCACAAAGATCACCTTTGAGTCCCGTGGGTCGATACGGATCGTGCCGATGTGGTCCGAATCCTTAAGCCCCATGTTCTCCCAGCTCTCACCGCCGTCGAGACTGCGGTATATGCCATCCCCATAACCGACATGCCGGCCGCTGACATTCTCACCGGATCCAACCCAGATCGTTTGTGAATTGTTGGGATCGATGGTGACCGAGCCAATCGAATAGGAAGCTTCTTTTTCGAATACAGCTTTCCACGTCGTCCCGGCGTTGACCGTTTTCCAGACACCACCACTGCCGACCGCAACGTACCAGGTAGCGCGATCATTTGGATCAATTGCAATGTCAGAAATGCGGCCGGACATAAAGGCCGGGCCGATGGCACGCCAGCTCAGTCCTTCAAAGGTTTTCTCGTTCAGGCCCGGTTCGGGTTCTGTTTCGTCTGCAGCGTGCAGTGATAGCGACAGAGAGGCCAATAGACCGGCCAGGAGCAAGTAAATGCGCGACATTTGTTTTTCCCCCAACGTGACCGGCTCAAGGTACCGGACGACGAGGGCAATTCAAGCCTGCACTGCAATATGGCGGCCAGGGCCGTAACGGTTCGAAGCAGGAATCTGAGTCAGATTGAGGTAAAGAGTTGTGTCAGGAGTGGTCTGTTTGACCAATCGTAACAACATCTTGCGCGTCGTATGGCTAAACTGGCAGGACTTAGTTTTTGCTTTACTGATGGAGATCAAACAATGGATCTAAAAGATATGGCGACACAGATGCTGATGAGCAAATTGGGTGGCAACGCCGATGAGGGCGCAGCCAAGTCCGCGCTCGACAATCTGCTGGGCGGCAGCGAGGGTGGGTCACCGCTTGCTGGTCTGGTTGAGAAATTCACGGGTGGCGAACTTGCCGGCGCCGCGAAGTCGTGGCTGGGCGACGGCGACAATGAGAGCGTTAGTGCTGATCAGGTGACGTCAGCCCTGGGTTCGGGTCAGGTTGCTGATTTTGCCTCCAAGCTTGGAATCGATCAGAACCAGGCGGCCGAGCAGCTGTCACAGTTTCTGCCTGAGTTGGTCGATAAGACCAGCCGTGGCGGTGAGTTGCTGGATTCGATCGGCGGCCTGAAGGGTCTTGGCGGTCTCGCTTCAAAATTCTTCAAATAAGAACAATGATCAACGCGGTTGGCACAGGCCAGACCGCGCGAAACGGGGCCCAACGGGCCCCGTTTTTTTTTGCGACACATCGTCATGCAAAAACAAACTCGCTGCAATAAACGATCAAAGAACGTCTGCGTTGCGTATTTCGTAAGCTCGCGCGAAGCCGTTTTATTGTTAAACAGGCGATTATGAGCACGGTTACTGTCGGAATGTTTTACGGTGTCTTACGAGCAAAAAACCAAGTCTTTGTTATTACTCGAAAAACAAAGTTGGCACGGGGCTTGCTTTATAAAAAGCATGAATATTTTTTACTCAACAATAACCACCGCCGTTGCTGTTCTGCTGCTCGCATTGTCGAGTACGCCGGTCACAGCGGGATCCCTGGACGTCGTCATCAATGGCAAGTCCTTTCACGTCAACTCGAAATACGACTGGAACGAGAACAACCTCGGGGCGGGACTGGAATACGAGATGAACAGCTCTACACCGTGGATAAAGACGCTGAATGCAAACGCCTTTGTCGACAGCATGGAGAACATGTCCTACATGACCGGCGCAGGCCTGAAGCGCCGCCTATATAGTACGGACCGCTTCGGAGGCCTCTACTTCGATGCCGGCGCTGTCGCGTTTCTCATGGCACGCAAGGATATCAATGATTATCGACCGTTCCCGGGCATTTTGCCTGCAGTAACCATCGGCAACCGTTATGTCGGAATGAACCTGACTTATCTGCCGAAGAAAGCCGTCCACGATATTGCCAATGCTCACGAGGTCGACCCGACCATAGGTGGCGTCGTATTCATTCAGTTCAAGATACGCACGCAGGCCTTCGGATTCTGAACAACCCGGTTAGCCGTCAGTTAACGGTTGTTACACCCCCGACCAGAAAAATACTGTAAGCGGTTCCCCCGAAGGGGGACCGCAATCTAAAGACGCATGGTTTGGCGTGCCCGGCCCAGTTGCCTAAGGATTTGCTCCTTGGGAACTGAAAAACTTGAAGCGTTCGGCATCAAAGCACAGTTTTTCAATGACAAAGGGTGTTGAAACTTCTCGCAGTAAACAGTCATCAGCCACCTCAGCGGCCGATTGTGAGCCGACCCTAAGATAACCACGCAGCGCTTTCTTGTCGCCCCTCAAAGGCAAATACAGATCAGAACGCAAGCGTGCTTGTTCACCGACCATCTCATATTGTGCGAGGACTGCGATGGCGGCTTGTTCGTCTTCTGGCAAATCCAGGTAATAAAATTTCGGCGTCAATAGATTCAATTCAGGAACGGCTTGTTTGGCTTTGACAAACTCAGCGACTTTCGACGTGTGAAATGTATCGAAAACGTAGGTCACAACCGCAGGACGGCTCTCGTATACTACAAACATCCCGGCAAACAAGGCGGCAAATTGCACCGTGCCAATCATTGCGAGATCTCGATACAGTTCTTTTCTGGGTTTGGCTTTGTTGTAGATAATCAGGGTCAACAGGGGGCCAAGCACCAGGTCCACGCCGGCAATGATTTTGATCCCATCGATGCCGCCTGCGACCCGGAACAGCGCACCTGGGAACAGCAACAGCGCGATTACCAAAAAGAGCAACAGAAAGATACAGCCGCTAATGATCAGGTGACCTGCGCAAGCACCCCAGCGCGTTTCTGGCAATTTCAGCCGATCAGTCATGTATCAAACTCATCCCGAAGTGAAGCAATAAACCAAGTGACTAGTAATATAGGGAAGAATTTTTTTGGCGGTCGTGAGAAATGGGTCACATTTTGGGTCGGGCGTCGGTTGTGGCCGGGGTTGTGGGTATGCGTGGCACATCCCCACTAAGACAGCTATATTTCGTAAGCACCGCCCATCTCATACCTTGAGGAGCTTAGGGATGATCTACAACAGCATACTCGAGACCATCGGCAAGACGCCAATCGTGCGTCTTAACCGTATCGCACCGAAGAACACCGAAATCTACGTCAAGATCGAATCTTTCAACCCGATGGCATCGGTCAAGGACCGGCTGGCGATTGCCATCATTGACGACGCCGAACGCAGGGGCACCCTCGATCGTGGTCAAACCGTTATCGAGGCGACCTCGGGAAACACCGGAATCGCGCTTGCGATGGTGTGCGCAGCAAAGGGCCATCAGTTTGTTGCAACAATGGCCGAGAGTTTTTCTGTCGAACGTCGCAAGATCATGCGTGCGATGGGCGCCAGAGTAATTCTGACACCGGCCGCTGAACGTGGCAGCGGTATGGTTCGCAAAGCTGAAGAACTGGCCGAGAAACACGGCTGGTTCTTAACGCGACAATTCGAAAACCCGGCGAACCCTGCTTATCATCGCAGCACAACCGGCGCAGAAATCATCAGTGATTTCGCGGGGCGGCGACTGGACTACTGGGTCACGGGTTGGGGCACCGGTGGCACTCTGACCGGGGCCGGCGAAGTGATCAAACTTGCTCGCCCGGAGGTACAGATCATTGCCACCGAGCCGGCTGCAGCATCCTTGCTTGGTGGTAAGGAATGGCAACCCCACAAGATTCAGGGCTGGACCCCCGATTTCCTGCCGGACGTTCTGAATCCTGACGTACTTGACCAGTTGATACCGGTCACCGACGAAGCGGGCAAGGAATGGGCGTTGCGTCTTGCTCGGGAGGAAGGCATTTTTGTCGGCATCTCTGCTGGCGCGACCCTCGCGGCCGCCATCGAAGTCGCCAAGAGCGCCAAACCGGGTTCGGTTTTCCTCGCGATGCTGCCCGATACCGGTGAACGTTATCTCGGTGCCTATCTGTTCGAGGACCTCATTGAGGGATCCGACGACGAGTGGCTCGATAGCCTTTCGTCGTAAGCCTGCGAGGGTACAATCTTGAGTCCCTCGGATGCGGCGTAGTCCTTGAAAGAAAAAAATCTGGAATCTTTGCGGCAAAGGCTGACCGAAATCGATCGGCAGCTTTTGCGTCTGGCGGCCGAGCGTCACAAGCTGGCTGGCGACATCGGTGCACTTAAGCGCGCTGCGGGACAGCCGACTCGTGATTACGAACGCGAGCGTGAAGTCATCGAACTCGCACGGGCAGAAGCAGATAATCTGGGCCTGTCGACCGATCTGGCTGAATCGCTGATGCGCCGGCTGATTCGTAGTTCACTGGTGCATCAGGAACAGGCACGTGTCAGTGCAACCGATCACGGTCTCGGTCGTCGGGCGCTGGTAATTGGTGGCGCCGGCATGATGGGTCGCTGGTTTGTCGACTTTTTGGCAACACAGGGCTTCGATGTGGAAGTGGCAGACCCGGCCGGGCCGGTTCCGGGGCACGCTCATGTTGCCGACTGGCGCAACTGCGATCTCACGCACGATCTGATTATCATTGCCACCCCGTTGGGTATTACCGCCGCATTGTTGTATGAATTGGCCAAAATCAAACCAACGGGTTTGATCATGGATATTGCCTCGTTAAAGACGCCGATCCGAGATGGGTTGAAAGCAGTAGTGAATGCCGGTTGTCGTGTGGTTTCGCTGCATCCGATGTTCGGCCCCGACACCGAGTTGTTGTCCGGCCGTCACGTAATATTCATCGATCTCGGTGCGCCAGCCGCAGTAACAGAAGCCAGAGCGCTGTTTGAACCAACGATGGTCGAAACAGCTGAGATGGATCTGGATGAGCACGACAGGCTGATCGCTTTTGTATTGGGTCTTTCACACGCGCTTAACATCGCTTTTTTCAACGCACTGGTCGAAAGCGGCGAATCTGTTCCCAGGTTGGCCGAAATTTCGAGTACTACCTTCGATGCGCAGCTGGATGTCTCCAGCCGCGTGTCACGCGAGAGTCCCGAGGTGTACTACGAAATCCAGGCACTCAACGAGCACGGGCGTGACGCGTTGGATGCGTTGGAAGTCTCGCTACGACGTCTGCGGCAAATCATCGACGAAAAAGATCAGTCCGCGTTTGCGCGTGTGATGGAACGGGGCCGGGAATACCTGCGTAACAAGCGTTCGGCCTGACAATCCTAAGATGATTAGCGATCCGCTTTTCTATTTGGCTGCCGTGCCGGCTGTATTGTTGTTCGGCATAGCCAAAGGCGGGTTTGGTGGCGGTTTGGGTGTCGCTGCGGTGCCGTTGATGGCGCTGGTCGTCTCGCCGGTACAGGCCGCCGGCATTCTGCTGCCGTTGCTTTGTCTCATGGACTTGTTCTCGCTTTGGGCGTATCGCAACCATCTCAATATCGCCATGCAAAAGTCGTTGTTGCCAGGGGCCCTAATCGGAATCGCGGTTGGCACGCTTCTGTTTGGCTATCTCAGTGCGTCGGCTATACGCATAATCCTGGGCGTTATCGCAATTATATTCACGCTCAATCACTGGTTGGGATTGAGTGCGTGGGTTGCGGATCGGGCGCGCCGGGCAGGACGGGTTGCAGCAATGTCCAGTGGAGCGCTTGCTGGGTTTACCAGCTTCATAGCGCACGCCGGTGGTCCGCCGATCAACATATACCTGTTGACCCAGGGTCTCGATCGCACACTTTTTGTCGGCACGACGGTTTCGTTTTTTGCGGTGGTCAACTACGCAAAGCTGATTCCGTACGGCTGGCTGGGCCTGCTCGATACAGGCAATCTTTGGATCTCATTGGTGCTGGCACCACTGGCACCGGTAGGAGTTGCGATCGGCGTCTGGTTACACCGCCGTGTGTCGGATAAATTGTTTTTTCAAATCGCCTACGTGCTGTTGTTCATTGTAGGCTTGCGCTTGCTGTACGAGGGTCTAGTCGGCTAAGAAACGCTACAATGCAGCCAAGAGCGGGGGTGATGCCTGAACAAGATCTTGTTTGTTATTGTCGGTGGTCTGATCGGACTATTCGTCATGTCCAGCGGTTTTTTTCTGCTTGGCATCCTCATCGGCGCCGCGGCCGGTTATTTCCTCTATGAACTGCGCAGTCTGGCACACCGCATAACGACACTGGAGCAGCAGCAGGCGCCAGAACGACCTGTTGTCGCTGAGCCAGAAAGAACAGAGATCACCGCACCTGTTGTCGATGTCGAGCCCGAGCTCGCTCGTGAGCAAAAAGACCAGATTCAACCGGAATCTGTCCGGTTGTCGCGCGCCGATCGCCCGTTGCCGCCGCTGGGCTCGGGTACATCGGACACAGTACCGAATCCTTGGGTCGAAAAACTCAAGGAGTGGTTCACCACCGGCAATGTGCCGGTCAAGGTCGGGGTCATCGTCTCGTTTTTTGGCGTGGCCTTTTTGCTGAAATACGCGGTCGATCGCAATCTGCTTAACGTCCCGATGTGGTTGCGGCTGGTATTCGCCGCGTTATTTGGGGTTGTTTTGCTAATCGTCGGCTGGCGTCTGCGTCATCGCATGCGTGTTTATGCGCTCAGTCTGCAGGGCGGTGGCGTCGGTATTATCTACCTCACTGTTTTTGCCGCATTCCGTCTGTACGGTTTGTTGCCACCGGTGCCGGCATTTGTGTTGCTGGCCCTGATTACCGTTCCGGCTGCAACGCTGGCTGTGATCCAGGACGCTCGTGTGATGGCCGTGTTTGCATTGACTGGTGGCTTTCTGGCACCCGTTTTGGCGTCAACCGGCCAGGGCAGTCACGTGGCCCTGTTCAGTTATTACCTGTTGCTGAACCTCGCGATAATCGGCATCGCCTGGTACAAGTCGTGGCGCGAACTCAATTTGCTTGGTTTTCTGTTCACGTTCGTGATTGGTTCGATATGGGGTTACAAATTTTATCGAACGCAATACTTTGCCACCGCCGAAGCTTTTCTGATTGCGCATTTCCTGCTCTATCAGGCGGCCGCCATATTGTTTGCGCATCGTCAGCCACCACGTTTGCGTGGAATCGTCGACGGCACTCTGATATTTGGCACGCCTGTCATCGCTATTGCGTTGCAGGCAGGTCTGTTTAGAAACAGCGAGTATGGTCTCGCCTTTAGTGCGGCGGCATTGGCTATTTTTTACGCTTTAATGGCCTGGTGGTTGCACACTCGTGACAAATCCATGCAGTTTCTACGCGATTCCTACATCGCGCTGTCGGTTGCCTTTGCCACAGTCGCAGTGCCGCTGGCTTTCGATGCGCGCTGGACGTCGGCCACCTGGGCAATGGAAGGCAGCGCACTGGTGTGGCTCAGTGTGCGGCAGTCCAGCCTGCTCTCGCGATTCGCCGGTGTGGCGCTGATTCTGCTTGCCGGTAGTGCATTTCTCACCGCCGGCTGGGACAACGATGTCGGTCTGACAGTCCTGAACCGCAATGTGCTCGGTGGCACACTGATTAGCCTGGCTGGTTTTTTCTCGGCTCGGCAATTGCAGCGCATCGATCATTCCTACGGTCAATGGGCATCCGCTGCAATGCTCATATGGGGCATGGGCTGGTGGGTGGCCACCGGACTGCTGGAAATCGATGACCGTGTTCGTCACTCAATGGAATATCCGGTCATCATTACGTTTATCGTTTTGAGTGCTGTCGCGTTGAGTTTCCTCGGTCGACGGTTGAGTTGGTCGCAGGCACGTTTCGGATCGTTGGTTATGCTGCCATTATTGTTTGTGACGCTGCTGGGACGATCGGTTGTCGGTGGTCATCCATTGGAGTCTTTCTCTACAGTGCCCTGGTTGTTAGCGGGCGCGGCGCATTTTTATATCCTCAAGCCATTTGCCGCAAGGTCATGGTTAACGGCGGTATGGCACGTTGCCGGTGTATTGATTGCAGCCTGGTTGCTCGTCTGGGAAATCGACTGGTGGATCGTGGTCGAAACCTGGAGCAACGCTGCCAGCAGTATGTTGTTGACTGTACTGGCCGGCTTGTGCTGGTTGGCCAGACCATTGTTTGCCTGGCCGCTGCGCCAGGAACAAATGAGTTACATCATCGCTGCCGGCGTGCTGCTGGCCGTCAACCTTCTGTTCATTCTGGCGTTCAGTCTGGATACGCCAGGCGACCCATTACCGCTGCCTTATCTACCAGTGCTTAATCCCTATGACCTGATCACTCTGGCTGCGCTGGCAACAGGATTTGTCTGGATCAACGAAACCAGCGAGGCTTTTGGTAATAGGCGATGGCAGCCCACAATGCTTTCGGTATTGGGTATCGTCGCCTTCGTATTGACGACACTCGGGATCGTCCGGGGTGTGCACCACTATGCGCAGATTCCCTGGCGGCAGTATTCGTTGAGCCAATCGGTGGAAGTCCAGTCTGCGTTGTCGATCTATTGGGGATTGCTAGGTTTTGGTGGCATGGTTCTCGGTGCGCGGCGGAATCTGCGCTGGTTGTGGCTGATTGGTTCAGCCTTGATGGCTTTGGTCGTGATCAAGCTGTTTCTCATAGATCTGGGCAACAGCGGCACGGTCGCCCGTATCGTGTCATTTATCGGAGTGGGTGCATTATTGCTGGTAGTTGGCTATTTTGCGCCTGTCCCGCCGCGGCAGGACGGCGCCGTGAAAAACGAAGGTTGAGCCATGATGATTTCCAAACGGATGCTACTGACCATTTATCTGCTGGCATGGTTGTCTGCTGGTTGTGTGACCGACGACCCATCGTTGAGCGGGCAAGCGCACCCATCGGTCACGCTGATGACATTCAACGTCGAAAATCTGTTCGATACGATTGACGATGCCGGTAAGGACGATGCCACCTACCTGCCGATTACCAAAAAACAATCTGCGGCGCATCGCGAGGGTTGTGAAAAGATTCCGGTCGAACGCTGGCGCGACCAGTGCTTGAACTACGACTGGAACGAATCGGCGCTGGAGCAAAAGATGACCGCGCTGGCGCGAGCGATCCTGCAGATCGGCAATGGCAGAGGGCCGGACGTCGTAGTGCTGCAGGAAGTTGAAAACCTGTCAGTGCTGGAACAACTGCGTACCGGCTATCTGGCTGGTGCCGGTTATCGTCCGGCGATATTGTTGGAAGGTGACGACCTGCGTGGTATCGACGTTGCGTTTCTCAGCCGGCTGGAATTGGCCGGTCAACCGACTCTGCATTCCGTAACGCATGCAGGTTTTGAGCAATCCAGGATAAACGATACTCGTGGCATACTCGAAGCGACTTTTCGTTTGCCCGATGGCTCGTTGTTGACGGGTTTCGCCGTACACTTTCCTGCACCGTTTCATCCCTATCCGATGCGTGAGCAGGCATATGTCGCCTTGAACAGGTTCCTTGCAGATCTGCCGGCGGGACGAATGGCGTTTGCAGCGGGAGACTTCAACACGACAGCCCCTGAGGATGCCGAACAAGACATGCTCGGGCGTTTTGTACGCGATAAATGGCTGGTGGCGCACGAAGCGTGCAGTGCTTGTCCGGGAACACATTATTACGCACCCCGGGACGACTGGTCCTTTCTGGACATGATCCTGTGGGCCCGCCCCGGGCGTGGTGAAAAAGCAACATGGCGGATGCGCGCCGGCTCGTCCGTCCTGGTCAACCGGGCACCCGGCCAGACCAGGCCCGACCGCACACCCAATCGTTTTGAGTTGCCTGCCGGCACGGGCATCTCGGATCACTGGCCGCTGGCGGTCACTATTGAAATGGTGCCAAAACAATAACTCAGGCTTTAGTGCTAACCGCGTACTTCAAGTCTGGTTCGATACCCACATACGGTGGTGCAGCGCACATACGGCAAGTCGCTTCTGTTAGGCCGGTATGAGTGCTGCCGCGGCCAGTGACACGGCGTTCTCATCTGTCGTATTGTTGCGCCATCGTGCGAGTCAACAGGCGGTTTTCCGACTCCGGACGACACCGTTTCTCGCTCAAAGGGGACAGTGAGCTTGCAACTCAATAGACACAGCAAAAGGCGCCGGATCGGCAGTTCGCCGGCCCGACTCCTTCTCATTCGTTTTCCATGTGCGTAACACTGCCGTCACGCTCCATCCTATGCTTCTTAAGAACGGGGATCGAAAATGAATAACTACCCAGGGTTTATTGGCAAACTGGGGTTCGTCATCGTTACGGCTTTTATGTTGCTGTCTGTTTCCAGTGTTGGATACACACCATGACGAGAATTGATGCTCCAGCCGCCGGTGCAGGGAGTTCAGCCAGATATTCACTAATATTAACCACTAGGAACTCCTACAAGGGGGGATCATGATTTCTACATCTTTTAAAAAAAATATGCTCAACCTCGTAGTTGCGGGCGTGCTGTCTGTAAGCTTGCCTGTAGCAGTAATGGCACAAACAATTACATCCAGCATTCGAGGTACTGTTGCCAGCGAAACTGGAACTACCGTTCCTGAAGTTACGGTGACTATCACGCACACGCCATCGGGCACAGTTTGGACTGCAGTGACTAACGAAAGTGGGACTTTCTCGGCACGCGGTCTTCGTGTGGGTGGTCCATACTCGATTAAAGTAGTCGGTGCCAATATTGAACCTCTTGAACTCGACAATGTTTATTTGTCGCTTGACCAGACATTTGCACTTCCAGTGACCGTTCAATTGATGGCGTTAGCAACAGAAGAGGTTATCGTCACCGGCAGCTATCAGGCGGCCGGTTTCTCTAATGAAGGCTTAAGCACAAGCCTTGGCATTGAAGCCCTTAACGAATTGGCTTCTATCGACCGTGACATTACAGATGCCGCTCAGCTTGACCCCTTCGCATCCGTGAACGTTCAAAGTGGTGGTGCGAAAGAATTATCCATCGCCGGTGCAAACAACCGTTTTAACTCATTGACTATCGACGGTGTTGCTCTCAACGACCGTTTTGGCCTAAATGCTAACGGTTACCCGACGCAGCGTTCGCCTATTTCTTACGATGCGATCGAATCACTGTCAATTCAGACGGCGCCCTTTGACGTTGAGTACAATGGTTTTACTGGCGGTACAATCAATGCCGTGACTAAATCTGGAACGAACGAATTCCATAGCTCAGTAGGTTACTATTACACTGATGATTCACAGATTGGTGACAAAAGCGAAGGTGACGACTTCAACTTCACGTTTGAAGAAGAAACGCTCGTTGGCACACTCGGTGGTCCAATTATTAAAGATAAACTTTTCTTCTTCCTCGCTTACGACAAATATGAAGAAGTTGCTCCGCTAGACGATGGTCCAGCAGGTTCAGGTGCACTGAACGAAGAAGAAAACATAACACAAGCTGATGTTGATCAAGTCGGTCAGATTGTCTCTGACGTTTGGGGTTTCGACATTGGTGGCTTTAGCAAACCCCCTGCCGAAGATGAAAAGATCCTTGCCAACATCGATTGGAACATCAACGATGACCACCGAGCGAAATTTACCTATATCAGTACTGAAGGAAACACTATACGCGAGCAAAACGGTAATAACTTCCTAGCGTCTGACAATACACTTGGTGCATCGTCCGCATGGTATGACCGTTCCGAGGAAGTTGAGAGCCTGATCGCTCACGTATTCTCTGATTGGACGCCAGACTTCTCCACCCAATTCAAGATTGCGAGCACCACCCAAGCTACCGGTCAGAATTCTTTAAATGGTGCAGAATTCCCGTCTTTTGCGGTATTCCTGCGTGAAGTTGATGGTGACGAAAATTATCTGGTCATTGGCCCGGACCGCTTCCGTCACGGTAACCAACTTGACCAGGATTTCTTCCAGATTAAAGCAATCGCTGAATACTCCATGGGTGACCACATTTTAAAAGCGGGTTTCGAGCGTGAAGAAGTCGATGTAGACAACTTATTTGCGCAAAACTCTGAAGGTTCTTACGTCTTTGACAGCATCGCTGACCTTAGCAATGCAACGGCTTCTGGATTGTTATATAACAACGCCATCACCAACGATGAAAATGATTTACGTGCAATTTGGGGTTACGACTTCAACTCTTTGTACTTTCAGGATAGCTGGGATGTAAGCAATGACCTTGTTATCGATGCGGGTATTCGCTACGACTGGTATGGGTCAGAAGGTTCAATTCGTCAGAACCAAAACTTTGTCGATCGCTATGGTTTCTCTAATACTACAGATATAGATGGCTTGGATGTCGTTCTTCCAAGGGTTTCATTCCAGTGGGATGCGAGCGATGTCACGACGGTTCGCGGTGGTATTGGTCGCTTTTCAGGCGGCTCGCCTGGCGTTTGGATTTCAAACAGCTATTCAAACGACGGTGTAATTTCGGATAGCTCAAATGCATTCGGCACTGTCTTAGTACCAACCACGCCGGACGCAGCAACCGGTCAATTCATTCCACAAGATGTGCTTGATGCATTAGCAAACGAAGCGCCTGACGGCTCTGTAAACGCGCTTAGACCCGATTTCGAAATTCCAACAACTTGGAAGTTCAGTATTGGTGTTGCACATGAAATTAAAGAGTGGGTACTATCTGCTGACTTCCTTTACAACAAGCTAGAAAATGCATCCTACTGGTATGATCAGCGCTGTGAAAACCCAGTAGAAACTGCTCCAGACGGTCGTGGTGTGTATGATTGTAGCGGTGCGCCTGAAGCAATCCTTGTTGGTTCTGTTGACGACGGTGACAGCACCTTGTTCGCGCTGTCAGCAACTAAAGAATGGGAAACTTCTGCAGGTATTTTCGATTTATTTACAAGCTATACCCATGCAGATGTTGAAGATGTCGGCTACGGTACTTCATCTACAGCGACGTCAAACTACTCCGACTTTGCAGCATTTGACCGCCAGATGCCAAGGGCTGGCATATCAAACTTTCAAGTCGAGCATTTGTTCAAACTGCGATTCAATTGGAGTAAAGCGTTTTTCGGTGGGCACGAAACCAAAGTATCTTTGTTTGGCACGCGTCGCCCAGGTCAACCATATAGCTACACGTTTAGCGAAAACAACAACTGTGTATTTGATGTAGGCGGTGGTCGCTGCGCACGTGAGAGCCGTAACGATGACGCCGGTCACCTGCTTTACGTTCCATCTGGCCCGAACGATCCCTTGTTCTCAGCAGATTCATTCGATGGCGACGCAGCGGATCAACAGGCATTCTTCGACTATATTAATAACTCTAGATTGGCGCAATACAAAGGCTCTGTCGCACCGCGCAATGGTGACAATTCTTCGTGGTCGACGATCATAGATTTACGTATCCAACAAGAGCTGCCAGGGTTTAGGCCAGACGATCGTTTCCATTTGTTCTTTGACATTGAGAACCTGGGTAACTTGCTAAGCTCTGATCGGGGACGTATTGAGCGTACCCGCTATGAGTACGAGCGTGATGTTGTCTCCGCGAGAATCAACAACGGTCAGTACGAGTACTTTGATCTGAATAGCGACGGGAGCATCGCGAACCTGGAAGTGCTTAGCCAGTCTGTATGGCGGCTTCAGTTCGGCCTGAAATACGAATTTTAATTTTCCAAATATAAATTCAATACTTAAAACCGGAGATTTTTCTCCGGTTTTTTTTGCATTTTCGGAGCGGGTCTTTGACGCTTCCTCAAGCCGGAGATCGTTCCTGCCATCCCGACATAGCGGGCATAACGAGCGGTGAACGAAAAGGGCGTAGCGATCCGTTTGGCCTGCCGCGTTTTCGGTATCTCGGAGACCTGCAATCGCTACCAGGCGAAGCTCAGCGACCGCTTCATTCGCACGGCACGGAACGAGTGACTCGATGAACACCTGTTCGAGTGTGTAGCTCACGCGCAGCTGACTGCAACAGGTTGGCTCTGGCGCTACAATAACGGCCCAACATGGTCATTGGAGGCATCACCCCAAACCAAAAACTGGCAATGGCTGCTTAAACGTCTACTCGCTACAGCGATTAAAAATGGGGGACTACAATGTTACAGGGTAATATTCTCGAAGATATTTACAGACTAGGACTAACGAATGGCTGACGACAGGCAACTATTGACGCTTGCGCAACAAGTAAGACAACGTGCCCATGCGCCCTATTCCGGCTTTCTGGTCGGTGCAGCACTGGTCGATGACAAGGGCAATATTCACGTCGGTTGCAATGTTGAAAACGCGGCGTATCCGGAAGGCAGTTGTGCCGAGCCGAATGCGATCGGTGCGATGATTGCGTCCGGTGGCACAAGGATCGTGCGGATCCTCGTGGTGGGGGGCATTGGGGACCTGATTGCCTGCACACCTTGTGGTGGTTGTCGTCAGCACATCAGTGAATTTGCTGATGATAAAACGCGGATTGTTTCGTTGGATAACGATGGTGAGTTGGTCGAACACACCATCGAACAGTTGTTGCCGGGTTCATTTTCTCTATAGCATTGTTCTTGCCGCGATAACGCTGTGGCGAGCCTAGAAGCCGGCATTTATTTTCGGCTCCGGCGAGGAACGCAGTCGCCGCAAATAAACGACCGTCTTCTTTCTCGCGGCAGCCCCGCTATCTCGCGGTGCCCGCGTAGGAGCGGCTTCCAGCCGCGATTTTTATTCCCTCCCCCGTCGGCGAGGGATAGGGGCCACTCGCGGAAATGCACTCTTGTGGGAAGCTCTCTGGCCGCGATTCACTGCGTGTGCTGGGGTCGTGAAAAAAATAAGGAGTCTGATTAATTGGGCAGGATCGTGTCGTAGACGACGGGTTTTTTGTCGGGGGTGGAATCTGAGATGGTGCACGCGCTTCTTAGCACCGGGGCGGCTCGTTCGGCGTCGGCTCGGGATGCAGCATGCACGACAGCGAGCGGTGTCTGAGCATCGACTTCGCTCCCCGTTGCGGCAATTTGGCCAAGACCGACCGACAAGTCGAGTGTGTCCTCCAATGTGCGCCGGCCACCACCCAGTTCGATGATGGCATTGCCGACGGCAAAGGCATCGACCGTGTCCAGGTAGCCACCACGGTCCGGGTGCACCGGCATCTTGAATGCGGCTTGTGGCAAGTGGTGTTCATAGCGTTCAACGAAATCGGCCGGTCCGCCCAGTGCGGCAACCATACGCTGGAATATTTCGGCCGCCTTGCCGGAGGTCACCGCCCGGTTTGCTTTTTCGCGGGCGATGGCACGGTCTTGTTCCAGGCCACCAACGACCAGCATTTCGGCACTCAGGGCCATGACGACTTCATCGAGTCGCGATTCACGGTCTGTATCGTTCAGATAAGCCATGGATTCGGCAAGTTCTATGGCGTTACCTGCCGTTTCGCCCAACGACTGATTCATATCGGTGATAATCGCATGTGCCGGCAGACCGCAGCTTTGTGCAGTATTGATAATGCTACCGGCCAGCTCTCGTGCCCGGTCCAGCGTCGTCATAAAGGCCCCTGAACCACATTTGACATCCATCACCAAGCCATCGAGGCCGGCGGCGATTTTTTTTGACAGGATAGACGCGGTAATCAGCGGTATGGACTCGACAGTCGAAGTGACATCGCGGATCGCGTAGAAACGGCGATCGGCCGGTGCCAAGTCCGCGGTTTGACCGATGATGGCGCAGCCCGTTGTTTTGACCACCTGCTTAAACAGATTGAGATCCGGTGTTGCCTGATAGCCTGGGATGCTGCCGATCTTGTCCAGCGTGCCGCCGGTGTGACCCAAACCACGCCCGGAAATCATTGGCACAAAACAACCGCAGGCCGCGGCGATCGGAGCTAGCAAGAAACTGACTTTGTCACCAACGCCACCGGTCGAATGTTTATCGACGACGGGTCCGCCGAGATCTTGAGCATCCCATTGCAGCGTCGTGCCGGAATGTGCCATGGCTACGGTCAGCAGACCGGCTTCCTCAACCGTCATCGAACGCAGAAAAATAGCCATCGCCAGCGCCGATACCTGTTCCGCCGGAATGCTTTTGTCTGCCAGGCCCCTAACAAAAAAATCGATTTCCGCCGGCGACAGTGCATCACCGTCCCGCTTCTTGCGGATTACGTCAGTGAATAGCATGCGGTGTTAGCGGGTTCCGAAGAGTCGGTCGCCGGCATCACCCAGACCCGGGACGATGTATTTCTTTTCGTTTAAGCATTCGTCGACACTTGCGGTATAAACCGGTATGTCGGGATGGGAGCGTTCGACGGCCTGGATTCCTTCGGGGCACGAAACGATACATACCACGATGGCTTTTTCAACGCCCGCGCCTGTAATTGCGTCCAATGCAGCAACTGTCGAGCCCCCGGTCGCGAGCATCGGGTCCACGACGATATACAATGCATCGGTAGTATCCGACGGCAGCTTGTTGTAGTACTCGACCGGTTTCTTGGTTTCTTCATCGCGATACATGCCCAGAAAACCGACGCGTGCGGTCGGTACCAGGCCCAGTATTCCATCGAGCATGCCTACACCGGCCCGAAGTATCGGGACTACGACGATGTCATTGGCTATCTTCTGACAGGACGCGATTGCCACGGGTGTTTGCACGTTGACCTGTTCGACTTCGACGTGTTTCAGAGCCTCGTAGCAGACAAACATAGTAATCTCTGTCGCCAGCTCGCGAAATCTTTTGTGCCCGGTTTCGGCATCACGCAGTAGCGCCAGCTTGTGCTGTATACAGGGATGTTGGACTTCTACGTACATGGCTTTTCCCCGGCTCACCGATCCTTGAGGACCGGTGCATAGGTCGAGGATGTAAAGTAACATGAAAAAGCGGGGTGCAGCTATCGCATGCGCCGTCGAGTGAACAAGAGGTATGGCGCCCAATGGCAAAGCTCTATTTTTATTATTCTTCGATGAATGCGGGGAAAACAACCGCGTTGCTGCAGGCAAGCTACAATTACCGTGAACGCGGTATGCACACCATGTTGTTATCGCCGAAGATGGATGATCGCTACGGCGCCGGTCGCGTCGTCTCTCGCATAGGATTGAAGGCGGAATCTCATTCGTTTCATGAGACTGATGATCTTTTCCGGATCGTAAGCGACAGTTTCAGGGAGCAACCGGTCAATTGCGTGCTGGTTGATGAAGCGCAGTTTCTTAGCCGGGAGCAGGTGTTTCAACTTGGTGAAGTAACGGATCGGCTGAATATTCCGGTGCTGGCCTATGGATTGCGTACCGATTTTCAGGGTGAGCCATTTCCCGGCAGCAAGTACCTGCTGGCCTGGGCCGACAATCTGAAAGAGATTAAAGCCATTTGCGATTGTGGCAGCAAAGCCACGATGGTTGTGCGGTTGGATGAAAAAGGAAACACGATTCGCGACGGTACGCAGATCGAAATCGGTGGCAACGATCGCTATTTGTCGGTATGCCGGCGACATTTCAAAGAACGTTTCCATGTCGACTAAGATTTTGCTTGCCTGCGTTTGTTTGTTAGCCACATTGTCCGCTCGGGCGGCGGAGTATGAAGATCTGCTGCCGCCACTGGCAAACTGGCATGCAAAGAGTCTGGATCTGATCGTTGCCAGGGACGACCCGTGGATCACGCCGCCGGAACTGAGCGGGCTAACAGAGACGCCCCGTTACGATGAGACGATCAGCTGGCTGCGTCGCCTGGTCAGTAAGGCGCCTGAACTGCAGATGGTCTCCATTGGTCGCAGCGATCAGAATCGTGATATCTGGATGGTGATTGCCTCGGCCGATGGTGCCTCATCAGCCAAAGAACTCGCTCGGACAAGACGACCCGTGTTGCTGGTGCAGGCGGGAATTCATGCTGGCGAAATCGACGGCAAGGACGCTGGAATGATGTTGCTACGCGATATGACCGTCGCTGGTAAACGGCGTGAATTGCTACAGCGTGCGAGCCTCCTTTTCATTCCCATACTCAATGTTGACGGTCACGAGAGATTTTCAGGCTATGGGCGAATCAATCAACGCGGACCCGCCGAGATGGGTTGGCGCACCAATCGCCGTAACCTGAATCTGAATCGGGACTACATGAAGCTGGAAACACCGGGGATACGCGCGGTGGTTCGGGTAATCAACGAGTGGAAACCGGATCTTTATATCGATGTGCATGTCACCGATGGCATTGACTATCAGTATGACATTACGTGGGGTTATAACGGCGCCCACGCCTGGTCACCCGCCATTGCGGGATGGTTGGGCAGTCACCTCGAATCTGCGGCCAATCGCGATTTAAGCGAGAGAGGGCACGTACCGGGACCGCTAATTTTTGCGAAGAACTACAGCGATTACTCTGCAGGCACGTCGTCCTGGACCGCCAGTCCCCGTTATTCGAATGGTTATGGCGACGCACGGCATTTGCCAACCGTGCTGGTTGAAAACCATTCCCTGAAGCCGTACATGCAACGCGTTTTAGGCACGTATGTGTTATTAGAATCGACGTTACGCACACTGGGCGAGCATGGCGATGCCTTGCGTAAGGCAGTGCGTGCCGATCGCCGACTACGACGCGATGAGCTGGTATTGAATTGGGTTGATGGTGCTTCGCTGTTTCCCGAATCGATGCTGATGAAAGGAATCGAGTCGACACGCGAGTACTCAGCTGTGTCGGGGGACAGTGTAGTTCGTTGGAATGGTGTACCGATCGAGCAAAGCGTGGCCGTCATTGCCAACGATCAACCGGGTGTCGTTGTGTCACGCCCGAAACGTTATTACGTACCCGCGGCCTGGTCTGAGATTGCTGAAAAACTGCGTTTGCATGGCATCGAAGTAGAAGAATTCAAATCGCGGCAGACGATAAACGCGCAATACTATCGCCTGCCCGAGGCGACGGTAGCCAACGGCACCAATCCCCTTGAGGGGCAAATGCGGATCGAACCTGGTGCGGTGCAGACAGAGGCGCAGGAAATACGGCTAGGCCCGGGGGATTACTATATCGATACCAGCCAGGCCCTCGGCACACTGGCCATGTTGTTATTGGAACCTCAGTCACCGGATTCTCTGTTTCAATGGGGTTATTTTCTGGAAATCATGAACCGTACCGAGTATTTCGAGTCCTATATTATCGAACCAATGGCACAGCGAATGTTGATGCGGGATCCGGAGCTTGCTCAGAGATTCCGTGAAAAGCTCGAACAGGATTCTGATTTCGCCGCCGATGCAACTGCGCGATTACATTGGTTCTATGAACAGACACCATTTCACGACCATGAGTACCGGCTTTATCCGATCGCCCGAAGTGTGAACTAGTTTTGAGTAATAACATGACAAAACCTGGCCGACGTCAATTTCTCCAGACCATTGCAGGGCTATCTGCCCTGACGGTCACGCCATGGGCTATCGCACAGTCCCGGCAGAAGCTGGTCAAGAGAATTCCCGGTACGAACGAAGACATTCCAGTTGTTGGCATGGGTAGCTGGGGTACGTTTGATGTTGGTAGCAACGCCAGGTTGCGCGAACAACGCGTGGCGATTCTGCAGAATTTTTTTAAGCAAGGCGGTGGATTAATCGATTCATCCCCGATGTACGGGTCTTCTGAAGCGAATATCGGCTACTGTCTGGAGGAGACGGGCAGCGATACAATGTTTTCCGCCACAAAAGTCTGGGTCCTGGGACAGGAGCGTGGCATCGATCAAATGAACGAATCGGCAAGTCTATGGGGTGTGAAACGGTTCGATTTGATGCAAATCCACAATTTTCTTGATTGGAAAACGCATCTGCGCACACTGCGGCGCTGGAAAGAAGAGGGCCGTGTGCGCTATATCGGGATCACGACATCGCATGGGCGGCGCACCCACGATATGGCACAGGTAATCGCTAACGAACCCGACCTGGATTTCGTGCAGTTCACTTATAACATCGCCGATCGGGATGCCGAGCGACGCCTTTTGCCCCTGGCCGCCGAACACGGTAAGGCGGTGATCATCAATCGCCCCTTCCGGCGCAAGCAACTTATCAACGCTGTTGCCAGGTCTCCCTTACCCGATTGGGCCGCTGATATAGAGTGCGATAGCTGGCCACAGTTCTTGCTCAAGTTTATTGTTTCTCATCCCGCAATAACCTGTGCAATTCCGGCCACGTCGCGGGTCGATCACATGATTGAGAATATGAGTGCCTGCCATGGTTCTTTGCCAGACGCGGCCATGCGACAGGAAATGATTCGCTACTTCGAGACCGTCTGACTGGCCGGCCAGGCGTCGCCGGGATTAATCGCTTAAACAGCAACCACCTCTTTATCAACGCACCAGTATAGCAAACGACGTTGCATTTCTTCGACCATCGCACGTTTTATAGCTGCAACTGAAAGGCTGTGTCACGCCCGCCACACGCGATGTGCAGAGTTTGAACTGGCGCATTGTTTGACGCCGAATCTTGCGCTAAGGTCAGGTTCAAATGAATCTGAGACAACGGGTTGAACAATTATTGCCCAATTGGGAAGGTTGGTATCCCAGCCTGTTCGATGCAGCACGTGATCTGGGCATCATTCGGGCCAGACCTTGTCCCCCGTCTTCACTGCTACTTTCCAACAGACACGCCGGTGTGAATAGCGCTGCAATGCAGGCGCACCGCGAGCAATGGGGTGGCGAGATTTCCGGACGTGACGGTGCGAACGGGAAGAAAAATCACAGGCGCAAAGGCCGGCGCTAAAACCTTTGCGAGCTCCCCTTTGCTAGAGGACACTCAACGGAACAATAAGTAGCACACCGTTGTTACTACAAAAACGCCGATCAGGTTGAGCACAAAGCCTTCGCGCGCCATCTCCCGGATCATGATGCGATCGGAGCTGAAGACGACAGCATTGGGACCGGTTGCTACCGGCAACATGAATGCACAACTGGCCGTCATCGCGGCAGGAACCATCAGTAATCGCGGATCGAGTTCGCTGGAAACAGCGGCTGCAGCCATGATCGGCATCAACAGAGCGGTCGTGGCGGTATTACTGGTCACTTCAGTCAGGAATGTCACTGACAAACAAATCATTCCAATGACCAGTAGCAGTGGCAGATGCTGCAGACCCGAAAGTGCTTCTCCGACTGCGGCGCTGATGCCGGAATTTCCAAAAGCCTTGGCAATTGCGATGCCTGCTCCAAACAGAATCAAGATACCCCAGGGGATACTGCTGGCCGTCTTCCAGTCCAGTAGTTTTCTGCCATGCCCATTGGGCACGAGAAACATCACGACAACGGCCAGTAGTGCGACACTGGCATCGTTCGCCGTGGGCAGGTCGAGCAATCCACTCCAGCCTCCAAAGGGTTCCCGCCGGGTAATCCATGCCAGTGCCGTGATTGCAAATACGGCAAGCGTTCTGACTTCTTCACTGCGCCAGTGGCCCGGTTCTGGCAATTCAAGGGTTTCTTTGTGTACAAGCCCGCGTGTCAGCCATAGTCCGATAATCGGTATCATGATTATTGCGATCGGCAGACCCCAGCGCATCCACTCGGTGAACGTCAGTTGTATACCAGTGGTTTCGGCATAAACTTTCATAAATATCAGATTCGGCGGCGTGCCAATAGGCGTGCCCAGACCGCCGACGCTGCCGGCATAGGCTATACCCAACAGCAAACTGAGCTGCAAACGGCGGTTGTCTGTTTGTTCTATTACTGCGAGTGCGATCGGCAACAACATTAATGTCGTCGCTGTATTTGAAATCCACATACTCAACACGGCAGAGGCCGCCATGAAACCGAATACGAGTGAACGACCACCGCCACCGCCAAACAGGTTCACCATGTTCAGTGCAATACGACGATGTACGCCACTGCGTTCCATTGCTGTAGACAGCATGAATCCGCCCATCAACAGAAGTATCAGGGAATTGCCATAGGATTCGCCCACCTCGGCCGGAGTCAGGACGCCGATCAGAGGCAATAGGGCAAGCGGTATCAATGATGTTGCCGGAATGGGGATGGGCTCGAAAATCCACCACAACGCACACAGGCTCGTGATGCCCGCCGTCCAGGCCACGGCTGGCGTAGCGCCATTGGCATAGAGTAGAAGACCGCCTGAGACAGCCAGCGCCGGTCCCGCATACAGAGCCAATTTTTTCAAGCCTGGACCCCCACTAGCCTGCTATCAAGACTCAAAAAACCCGGGTCAATGTCAAAGGTTGTATGATAACGGACCATACAAGGCATTCTATTCATGGGCAATAACAAGCACACGGCCGAGTCAAAGATTGACCCGTTGCAGCAGGCACTGGGCGAAGTTCGTTATCTGAAGGGAACGGTCGCTGCACTGCGGGAAGAAATGGAGGCCATCGAAGCCTCCACTCAAGACAAGGTTCAGGAAGCTGTCTCGCAGTCTGCCGGCGAAATCAGGCAGTTGAAGGAAACCATTGGTGCCCAGCGCGAGCAGTTGGAAGAATTGAGAATCGAGCACCAACGATCCATGCAAAAGGCGGCCAGTGCTCACAACAGCGAGTCCGGCCAGTTAGCGGAGACTGCCACAGCGTTGCGAGACAGGCTGGAAGAGCTGAAGATTGAAATGGAAGCGGCCGTACAGGCTGCGATCGCAAAAGGCAATGCTGAGATTTCACAGTACAAGGCGACTATCCTGTCGTTGCGTGAAGAGTTGGATGCTCTGAAAATCAAGAAGGAAGAAAGTGTACAGAGAGTACGCGCTGAAGGTAACAGTGAGATTGTACAATTGCGGGAAACGGCAGCAGCGCTGAGGAATGAACTGGAGAATGCGCAGAGCACTTCCAAAGCGCAATCACGAAACGGCAAATGAGAGATAAAATAATGCAACAGCGGAAAAGACAAACCCTGAGGAATGGAAATGGCTGACACCACTACGTCTCAAGGGCCCGCCGACAATACTGCGCCGCCCGAGTATACCGGCGAGTTAAGAAGGAGCACAGATCGCGTTTCTCCGGCGGTTGCAACGGACAAGAAACCCTCACGGGCAGAAATGCTGTTGGGTGTTTCGCATCAAATCGGGGCAATCGATAGTCTGGACGAAGTACTAAAAGTTCTGATCAATATCGCTACGGAAAAACTCGATGCTGAACGAGGTTCTTTGTTTCTCAATGACCCGGACACCGACGAACTCCATTCTCGCGTGGCCCACGGTGGTCTATCCCGGGAAATCAGAATACTGAATACGACCGGAATAGCCGGTGCAGTTTTCACCAGTGGAGTAGGGGAGATTATCGAAGATCCCTACGGGGATCCCCGTTTCAACCGCACTATCGATGAGCAAACCGGCTTCAAAACCGAGGCGATACTCTGTGCGCCACTTAAGACGGTTCGTGGTGAAGTCATTGGTGTGACGCAGGTGCTCAATCCGAAAAACGGCGCGTTCAAGGAAGATGATTTGGCCTTGCTGGAAGCGATTACCACACAGGCCTCGGTAGCTCTTCAAAGCAGTCAGTTTGTCGACCGCATGAAAAAGAACCGGGAAAAGGAAATGGAATTTCTGGATCTCGTTGCTGACATTACGTCGGAACTGGACCTGGGGCCATTGCTTAGCCGGGTCATGAGCGAGGCGACCCGGATGTTGCAGGCCGAACGTTCGACTCTGTTTCTGAATGATGATAAGACCGATGAACTGTTTTCGCGTGTGGCGATGGGAGATTCAATAGGGGAAATCCGCCTGCCCAATACGGCTGGGATAGCAGGTGCTGTATTTACGTCCGGGGAGTCCATAAACATACCTTATGCGTACGCCGATCTGCGTTTCAACCCCTCTTTTGATAAGCAGACAGGCTACTTCACGCGCTCCATTCTTTGTGTTCCTGTGATCAATAAGAATGGTAAGTGCATCGGTGTGACGCAGACCCTCAATAAACGCGGTGGCCCGTTCACTGAGGGAGACGAGAGCCGCCTAAAGGCTTTTACCGCCCAGGTGTCTATCGCACTTGAAAACGCCAAGCTGTTCGAAGACATCCAGAACATGAAGGACTATAGCGAAGGGATGCTGCAGAGCATGTCGAATGGCGTCATCACTATCGATGGAGATGGGAAAATAGTTACCTGCAACGGTGCCGGTCTGGAAATACTCAGGGTCAAAGAGAATGAAATTGTCGATTTGAGCACTGCTGAATTTTTTGTCGATGCGAATGCATGGATCATGGACAAGATTCAAAGTGTTGAAGAGACCGAGCAATCGGAAATTTTCATGGATGCTGAGCTGATATTCAATGAAGAAAAAATTTCTGCAAACGTCAGTGTTTTGCCTTTGAAAAGTTCCGATGACAAGAGTTTGGGGGCGATGTTGATAATTGAAGACATCAGCTCAGAAAAACGCATGAAATCGACGATGTCTCGGTACATGGATCCTGGAGTCGCCGATCGGCTCATGGGCGACGGTTCAGGCGAGGACATACTTGGCGGAAAGAGTTCCGAGGTTACTGTGCTGTTTTCTGACATCCGTAGTTTTACGACGATTACCGAGGCGTTGGGTGCACAGGGCACAGTGCAGATGCTGAACGATTATTTCACCATCATGGTCGACGTTATTACGCGCGAAGGCGGTATGCTTGATAAGTTTATCGGCGACGCAATCATGGCCGGGTTCGGCATTCCGGTTTCTCATGATGATAACGAAGACCGCGCCGTTCGTGCAGCCATCGCCATGATTGTCGAGCTGTGGGATTGGAACGTTTTCCGGGCCGAGCAGAATCTTGATCCTATTGATCACGGTGTTGGTCTGAATACCGGGCTGGTGGTGTCGGGTAATATTGGCTCGCCAAAAAGAATGGATTACACGATGATCGGCGACGGCGTCAATCTGGCGGCGCGTCTTGAGAGTGCCTGTAAGCAATATTCCGCGCGCATACTAATCAGCGAGTTTACTCGTGCAAAACTCAGGGGCACATATCGCCTGCGAGATGTAGATCTAGTCGTGGTAAAAGGCAAAACCAAACCGGTAGGCGTGTATGAAGTGTTGGACTATCACAACGAAAAGACCTTTCCCAATCTGATGGATGCCGTGAATTATTTCAATGAAGCAATAAGACACTATCGCAAGGGCAACTGGGACAAAGGCATCACCAATTTTAAGGAAGTGCTCAAGGCCAACCCGGACGACAAACTGTCCAGCACCTACATCGATCGCTGCACGCACCTTAAGAAAAATACGCCCAAAGACTGGAACGGCGTTTGGGTCATGACTTCAAAGTAGCGTCACAACCTAGTCGTATCTAGTGCTCCTTTAGCGGCTGGGAACCTCACAACCTGATCGCCGTCGGGCAGAGTAGTAGGATCCTGGACTTGGTATAGCGCCATTTTTTCGGGACCGGCCCATGCGACGCAATTTCGTCCCATATCCTTGGCATGATACAGCGCACGGTCGGCGCATTGGATGAGGGCATTGTAATTCGAGTCACGAGCCGGTATTTCACTGGCAGCCCCCAAACTCATCGTCACGGTTGAGTCGAGTGTCGATCCCGCGTGCGGGATCGCCAGGTCTTCGATGACGCGTCTTGTGCGCTCGGCGACAGCCAGGGAATCGGGCAGATCCGTATTTGCGAGGATCATGATGAACTCTTCGCCCCCGTAACGGGCAACCAGGTCCAATGGTCGCCAGATGCAGGCGGATAATGCGCCACCGATTTTTGCCAGACAGTTATCGCCATCCTGATGACCGTACGTGTCGTTAAATGCCTTGAAGTGATCAATGTCCATGATCACGATCGAGGCAGGTTGTTGCTCACGGATGCAATGACGCCATACTTGTTCCGCCGCCTCGGTGAAGCGGCGCCGGTTTGCCAGCCCCGTAAGTTGGTCGACATGGCTCAGAGTTTGCAGATTGCGATTTTGATATTCCAGCTCATTCGTGCGGCTGCGTATTTCCACTTCGCGGCGCGACAAGGTGGTTTCGAGTTGTTCACGATAATGCTTGCCCGCCTCGATGGCCGCCGTGAGCTGGCGATAGGAGTTGTGTAGCCGATCGGACATGGAATTCATATAACTGAAGACCTCGCGAATTTCATCTGGTGCACCGGGTGGTGGCGAGATATCGGCTTCGCTGCCTTCAAGATCCAGGGCGCGGACTGCCTCGTTCAAAGTGGCCAGCGGTCGTGTGACACGACGGGCAATTGCGGCCGACAATGAGATTGCAATCAGGATTGCGGCCAGCAACCACAGGAGGGTGATGCGTACGTCAGACCAGACCTGTGAGTGGATAGGTTGTCGCGAAACCGAAGCGAAAACCTGCCAGCCCATGTCTGACTCTGCGCGGGTTACAAATCTAGTGTTGTCCTCCCGTAATAGGCGCGCGACATTGACAGTTTCGAGCGTCGCGTATCTGTTGGGATCGCTGCTAAAGATTACTCGCGCACGCTGATCGAGAACGAGCAGGTCAACATGCTGGCCGTAGGTTTTCATGGCCGGACGAAAACGCGATAGTCTCTCAAGGTCAAGCGAGCCCTCCACGATGCCCCAACTTGCCGCGTCTTGTGTGTGCAACACTGCGCTGACGGCAACAATCGGGTCATTGCCCAACCCGCGGCCTTTGAATACGTCGGAAACATAGACACCGTCATCTCGCATCGGTGTGATGAAGTAATCCCGGTCACTGATATTTTGGTTGAGTGTCGAAATCCGTTCCGGTTGTCCTTGCACCATTGTTGTTGCCGTTACAATGTCGCCACGAGTATTTGCTGCAAGCATGGTGAGGTAGTCGCGATAGAGCGCGTGATGCGACTCCAGCCATTCGGTCAGTGAACGCACATCGAATCTGCCCGCGCGTTGAATACTCGCAGTAAGGCTCGCGATGCCGAGCTGATATTTTTCGAAATACTGATCCAGGCCGGTAGCGATGCCGGCGGAGGTTTCCGCGAGTAATTCCATGGCACGCTCTTCGCGTTGATCCGCTGCCCGTGATGTAAGCACGACGACCAAAGCCACGGCCGGGACCGTAGCCAACAAGCCCAAACCCAGCACCAGATCGCGGTAGATTGTCTGACTTCTCAGCCAGCCCAAACCCGGGATTGGTGCGCGCGCAGTAGTCCCGCGCAATGCGACGGTGTACAAAACAAGAAAAAAGAACAGGCCCATGGCGAGTTGGGGTCCTAGTAGCAGCCAGGACGGATCGCTGGCCAAAAGATCGTAATTCTCCATGTCTACGGGGAAGATCGGCCGGCGCGTCGCACTCTTGAGGCTAATCGGCCGGATGGTGCTGCGGCGCACCAGAGAAACGCCGGTCGACCCGGGGACGGAATGGCGCTAAAGTTTTCCGTCCTACACCGTGATGCGGCCGTGGGAGTTGGCGCTTTCGTGCGGGGGTATTGGAAAGCGTAGCAAATCAGAATCTGGGGGAACACCGCAGGCAATAGCCGACGTCGTTCTGAACAATAGTTGTGAAACAAAGGTAATCGGATATGACTAGATGTCGTTATCTGGCGGGGACCGTCTTACTGGGTTTGTTGTTGCCCATGTCCGCACTCGCACAGATTAATCAAGTCCTGGCACAGGGCGAAGCGCGCGCTAATGAAGGTGCGCAGGCTCAACAACGAATTGAGGGTCTTGCTGATCAGGCCGGTAATTTGCTGAACGAATATCGAACGGAACTCAAGGTCGTTGAAGGATTGGAAATATACAACGGTTTGCTACAGCGGCAGATTGACAATCAGCTGCGTGAGAAAACTGTACTCTCCGATTCCATCGGCAAGGTCTCGTTGATTGAAAGGCAGATTGTTCCCCTGATGATCAACATGATCGATTCACTCGAGGAATTCATCCGGCTGGATGTCCCCTTTCTTACGGAAGAACGCTCCGGGCGCATTGAAAAATTACGCACTCTGATGGAGCGTTCCGATGTGACTGCGGCAGAGCAGTTGCGTCGCGTCATGGAGGCCTATCAGATCGAGAATGAGTACGGTCGCACTATCGAGGCCTATAAAGGCACTGTCGAGGTGGGTGGCAAACCACGGGAGGTCGACTTCTTGCGCGTTGGCCGCATTTCTTTGATGTATCAGTCGGTAGGCGGTCAGTTTACCGGTGCTTATAACAAAGAGACCGGTTCCTTCGAGGAGATCTCGGCGGCAGTTTACAAGGCACAAATGGCAAACGGCTTGCGTATTGCCCGTAAACAAAAGGCGCCGGACCTACTGATCGTGCCGGTTCCTGCAGCAGGGGGAAGCCGATGAAATTCATTAACAAGGTTTTGATTTGCGGAATCACCGCTGCAGTTCTGGCTAGCCCGGCATTTGTTTCCGCCCAGGCGACAGTAAATCTGGATCAGCTACTGCAGCAGGTGCGTACAGGTCGTGCAGCCGACAACGAGGCTAATCGTCAACGGATCTCGGAATTTCAGGCCAATCGTGCACGTCAGGCCGCGTTACTGTCCGACGCGAAAAGACTTCGCACTCAGGGTGAGCGCCGCTCCGTCACACTTGAAGCCGAGTTTGACGTGCATGACAAGGAAATCGTCGATCTGGATATCCAACTGCAGGAACGGCTTGGTTCTCTCAAAGAGCTTTTTGGTGTTTTACAACAAACTGCCGGCGACGCGCGGGGTCAGTTCGAAGGTTCTCTTACGCAACTGCAGTATCCGGACCGTTCCGATTTTCTGACTGAGTTCGCACAGAAGATGGGGCAGGGTAATCGCCTGGCGTCGCTCGAGGAGATCGAGCGATTGTGGTTTGAGTTACAACGCGAGATGACAGAGTCAGGCAAGACGGTGACTTTTCCCACCACCGTGGTTGCCGCCAGTGGCGACGAGGAGCAACGCGATGTCACGCGCATAGGGCTCTTTAATGTTGTGTCAAACGGTAGCTATCTGCAGCACATTACCGAAACCGGTCGTTTGATTGAGCTGGGCCGTCAACCCGCCGGGCGTTACACGAAGCGGATTGGCGACCTCGAGTCAGCCGGCGGTGGCATGCATGCTTTTGCCCTCGACCCGCTACGTGGTCAGCTGATTGGTCTGTTGACCGAGACGCCTAATCTTCGCGAGCGTATTGATCAGGGTGGCTGGATCGGCTACATCATTATTGTTCTGGGAATTATTGCCCTGCTGGCCGCTCTTTATCGTCTGGTCGTTTTGTCCGGCACGAGTGCCAAAGTCAGGAGTCAGATGAAGAATCCCGGGAATCCCGGCAACAATCCGCTGGGTCGCGTGCTGGCCGTTTACACAGAAAACAAGGCAGCCGACGTGGAAACGTTGGAACTCAAGATGGGCGAGGCGATCTTAAAAGAACAGCCCAAGTTAAACAGCATGTTGACCTTCTTGAAAATTATTGCTGCCGTCGCCCCGCTGCTGGGTCTGTTGGGTACGGTGACCGGTATGATCAACACGTTCCAGGCGATCACTCTGTTTGGTACGGGCGATCCGAAACTGATGGCCGGTGGTATCTCGCAGGCACTGGTCACGACCGTTTTGGGCCTGTGCGTCGCCATACCGACATTGTTTTTGCACACGCTGGTGTCCAGCCGTTCAAAGAGCGTCGGTCAGATACTGCAAGAGCAGGCCGCCGGCATTATTGCCAGACAGGCGGAGGGCAAGTAGCGCATGGAGACGTTGTTCTATTATCTGCCGGCACTGGAAAGTGTTCGGGATTTTATGGAGCTCGGCGGCAAAGTGCTGGTGCTCATTGCACTTCTTACGTTAGTGATGTGGGCCTTGATCTTCGAGCGACTGTTCTTCCTCAAGGCCCGTTATCCGTCCATGGTGCGCAAGGCACTGCATATTTGGGAATCCAGGCCCGAACGCAAATCCTGGCATGCGCACCGCGTGCGTGAGGAACTGGTCTCCGTCGTCGGACAGGCGCTGGACCAGAATCTGGCATTGGTCAAGACTTGTGTAGCGCTTTGCCCTTTAATGGGCTTGCTCGGAACAGTTACCGGGATGATCAGTGTGTTCGAGGTCATGGCGATATCGGGTTCGGGTAATCCGCGTTCGATGGCTGCCGGAGTGTCCATGGCCACGGTACCCACAATGGCGGGGATGGTCGCCGCTTTATCCGGCCTGGCGATGAGCGCCTGGTTGGACGGCAAGGCATATCGTGAGCGGGAACTGCTGGGCGAACATATGACTATGGATCACTGATCCTGGAATTTTTGAGAGAGACAAATCATGAGAAAATTGTTTGACAACGTCGAAGAAGAGGAATCCAGGATCGATATCACGCCCATGCTGGACGTCGTGTTTATTCTGCTTATCTTTTTCATCGTGACCGCGACTTTTATTAAGGAGGCGGGTATCGAGGTAAATCGACCCGACGCGGCAACAGCAGAGGTACAAGAGAAGGCGAATATTCTCATTGCTATTACGGCGAACGACGATGTGTGGATTAATCGCCGTAAGGTCGATGTTCGCCAGGTGCGGCCCAATATCGAAAGGCTGCATGCTGAAAACCCACAAGGCACCGTGGTGATACAGGCAGACAAGGATTCCCGCAACGAGATGTTGGTCAAAGTAATGGACGCATCGCGCTCCGCTGGTGTCTACAACATAGCGATTGCAGCGAACGATTAGCGAGGGTTAGGACAATGGCAACAAAGGGCGATTCGGTACAATCCCAAGCGGTAGAGTTGGCCGGCTCGGGCGCAGGCATGGCAGCCAGGATAGGCATCGGTCTGGTGCTTGGCGTAGTGGTTACCACAGGCTTGCTCTGGACGATGCACTACTTGATCTCGACTGGTAAGGACGAGTTGGGCGAGGACAAGAGCGTCCGCCTGGTTGATTTTGTACGGCTGAAGCGATCGGAATTCGTCAACCGTCGGGAGATCAAACCCGAAAAACCACCTGCACCGGAAGCGCCACCGGACACGCCACCGACACCAAAACTCGATGACGTGAACGCGTCGGCGGACAAGATCGCGATTTCAGCGGTTCCAGTCGAAACCTCGATCGAACTTACCGGTGCTGGTTTCAGTTTGGGTGTCGGCGAGGGTGATTATCTGCCAATCGTTAAGGTCTCCCCGATATATCCGGATAGGGCATTGTCGCGGGGAATTGAGGGTTTTTGCATCGTGCAATACACAGTGACCAAGGAAGGCAGGACGCGTGATCCCTTTGTTGTGGAGGATCAATGTACCAGTTCGCTATTTCATCGTGCGTCACTTAATGCGTCGATGAAGTTTAAATACAAGCCACGCGTAGTCGATGGCGAGCCTATCGAAGTACCTGGAGTACAGAACAAATTCACTTACCAAATAGAAAATTGAGTTGACGATGATGCGTAAACTATTTCCGGTTTTGGTTGTAACATTCTTATGTCTGGCTGACGTGGCATCGGCGCAGAGGTCGAACCCCAGGGCCGAAGATAATCGTGAGACAAAGCAAACCGTGGCAATGAGTCAGGCGGTTTACGAGGAGCTGCAGGAAGCACAGGAATGGGCCGAGGAAAAGCGCTACGCAGACGTGCACCAGAAGTTACGTCGGCTGCGCGAAAAGCGTGGCATGTCCAGCTACGAGATAGCCCAGATTTGGAACCTCGATGCGTACTCCTTTTATCAGGAAGAGCGATATCGCGATGCGATTAATGCCTACGAAAACGTATTGTCACAGGGCGAATTGCCGGAGGCCTTGATTCAAAGCACGCTGAAGACAATGGCGCAGCTGTACTTCCAGGAAGAGAATTACGACCAGGCGCTGAGTACCGTACAACGGTTGATGAACACGCTCGCCGAACCCAGTGCAGATGTTTATATGTTGTTGGGTCAGGCCTATTTTCAAAAAGGCGATTACAACCGAGCGCTGCAGCCAATTCAAACAGCAATTAACAAATACCGTGAACAGGGACGTAAACCGAAGGAGAACTGGCTATTGCTGTTGCGCGTAATTCACTTTGAACAAAAGAATTACCCGCAAATGGTGACGGTCCTTAAGGAGTTGATCCGCTATTACCCGAAAGATCGTTATCTTTTGACCCTGGCGGCGGCCTACAGTGAACTGGGCGACACCAAGAAACAGCTGGTGTTGACCGAGGCCTTATACGAAGCCGGGAAACTCAACACTTCGAATCATTTGGTCAACATGGCCAATCTCTATTTGATGCACGAAGTGCCCTTCAAGGCTGCACAAGTGCTCGAGAAAGAAATAGGCAACGGTCGCATTGAAACGAATGGACGTAACTTGCGTTTGTTGTCACAGGCCTGGTATCAGGCGCGAGAAGACCAAAAGGCGATTCCTCCGCTGGCACGTGCCGCGCAAATGTCTGGCGATGGGGAACTCTTTGTGCGTTTGGCACAATCTCACATCAATCTTGAGCAATGGCCTGAGGCTGTCGAAGCCGTGGAAGAGGGACTGCGCCGCGGTGGGGTCAAGCGCCCGGACACGGCCAATGTGATGCTTGGCATGGCGCTGTTCAACCAAAAGAAATTACGCGGTGCACGCAACGCTTTCAGTGCTGCGTTATCCGACAATCGTAGTGCTCGGGTGGCCCGGCAATGGATAGCCCATGTGGATACCGAGATCGAGCGGGCTGCGACATTGGATCAGGATGTGCCCACACAGGCACCGAGGGAAGTCGACGAAATGTTGCGAGATCAGGCCGGCGGCGAGTAGTAGGTGCGCCCCGCCTGAAAAAAATGCCTGAGGATTCTTCCCGACGTCAGTTTCTGCAGCTGACCGGGTCCGCTTTTAGCGGTACATGGCTTGCCTCGCATTGGCCGGCATTGCTGGCAGTCGCGCAGAGCGCCTGTGTAGCCCGTGACAAGGGCTTGGGATTTTCCCACCTTGCCCCCGAGTTGGCTGCCGATATTGCGGCTATCGCCGCGCAAATCATTCCTACCGATGATACGCCGGGCGCCACCGAAGCCGGTGTAATCTATTTCATCGACGGCGCGCTGGATACGATCATGAAAGGTGCCGGCGGCATGCTTGCCAAGGGTGTGAATGAGCTCAATGCCCGATTAACACAGCACTATGGCAGCAAGCGTTTTTCGCAGCTCGATACGGAGGCGCAACTCGCTGTGCTTCGGGACGAAGAGCAAAGTGCGTTGTTTGGAACCGTGAGATTCTTGACTGTAGCCGGAATGTTCGCCATGCCCCAACATGGTGCAAACAAAGATCGGGTGGGTTGGGATTTGCTGGGTTTTGACAGTCGTCACGGGTGGCAGCCCCCCTTCGGTCATTACGACGCCGAGGAGACATCGGGTGACTAGCCAGGCGACGACGTTTCCTACCAAGCAAGAAGTCGACTTTGTCGTCGTCGGGTCCGGCGCAGCCGGCGGTGTGCTTGCCAGAGAACTGTCACGGGCCGGATTTGACGTCGTGGTTCTGGAACAGGGTCAGTATCGTAAAGCGGCCGACTTCACTCATGACGAATTCAGTGTCCTGTTCATGAACGAAATGCTCGGCGGTATTGACGGTGACCATCCGCAGTCGTTCCGCGCCAGCCAGGGGGACAAAGCTGAAATATTACCCGGTTTACCGCCAGCGCTGTACGCACGCACAGTCGGTGGCTCCAGCGTGCATTATTCCGGTAATTTCTGGCGCTTTCATCCGATCGACTTTAATGAGCATTCCGTGTTGGGTGACATCGAGAGTCTTGCTGACTGGCCGATCGATTACGATGAGCTTGAACCTTATTACACGAAGGTAGACTGGGAGATAGGCGTTTCCGGTGCACCGGGTCACTTTGATCCCTATCGTTCCCGGCCCTATCCGGTACCGCCGCTGCCGGTGAAGTCATCCGGTGTGTTGTTTGAACGTGGCGCAAAGGCCTTGGGACTGCACCCACAGTCGGCTCCCATGGCAATTCTGTCGAAAGCGCACAATGGCCGGCCGGCCTGTATGCATTGTGGCTTTTGTCTGGCATTCGGCTGCGAGATGAACGCAAAGTCGTCGACACTGGCGACAATGATTCCCGAAGCTGAGGCAACTGGCAGATGTGAAATACGCAGCGAATCGACCGTTTTCAATCTACCCACTGATAATAAAGGACGAATCCGGGAAGTCCTCTATTACGATAAGAATGGCAACGAGCAGGCACAGCGATGCAAAGCCACGATCCTTGCTGCCAACGGTGCCGAAACACCGCGTTTGTTGTTTCTTTCAGCCTCGTCGCGATTTCCACAGGGCCTGGCCAACTCCAGCGGGCTGGTCGGTAAATACCTGATGTTCAATTGCCACTCCGTCACCCACGCCGTGTTTGAGCATCAGCTAAACGAATACAAGAGCGTGCAGTGCACGCGTATTTCTCTCGATTTTTACAACAGCGATGCAAAACGCGGTTTTTATGGCGGGGGCGGTCTCGATGCACGGCCATTCCTGAATTCGTTCCCTATCCTGTTTGGTATGTCAGGTCTGCCACCTGATGCGCCTACCTGGGGATCGGACTACAAACAACTGCTGTCTGAGTACTTCACTCGCAACATGGCAGTGCTCGGCAGTACGACTTCATTACCTGTTGCTTCAAACAACATCAGTCTGGATCCGACGCTGAACGATCGATTCGGATTGCCGGCCTTGCGTGTCACTTATACCGATCACGAAGATGATCTCGCGATGGCTGGCTTTCTGCAGGAACGGGCGGTAGAGATACTCGAAGCGGCCGGTGCAAAGAAGATTTGGCGTGACCCAGTAGAGCCACAGCGTATGGGTGCGCACTTGTTGGGCACCTGTCGCATGGGTGACGATCCGGAACACTCGGTGGTGGATCGTTATCACCGCAGTCATGACATAGATAATTTGTTTATATGCGATGGCAGCAGCTTTGTGACGTCGGGGCGCGGACAGCCAACGATGACGATACAGGCTCTGGCATTTCGTGCCGCGGAGCACATCGCAAGATTCGCGAAAAGCAACGAGATCTAAGGGAGTTAACGATGCGCAAGTATTTGCTGATTGTTCTGTGCCTGGTTGTCGGTTGTACAACGACGAACGCACCAGGTCCTCGGACTGAATTTCTGAGTACACCGGAAATGAAGGCCGCGAATTTGCCGTTCTCGGATGCCGTGCGAGCCGGCAAGCTGCTGTTTTTGTCAGGCAAGATCGGCAACGTGCCCGGCACGATGGCTCTGGCGCCAGGTGGGATTCAGGGCGAGACGAGACAAACTATGGAAAATATTCGGGCCGCGTTACAACGCTACGATGCCAGTTTGGATCAAGTGGTCAAGTGCACTGTATTTCTTGCTGATATGGCTGAATGGGGCAAAATGAACGCGGTATACACAGAGTTTTTTCCGACCAACAAACCAGCGCGTAGTGCTCTGGGTGCTAGTGGTCTGGCGCTCAACGCGCGCGTTGAGATTGAGTGTATCGCCGCGCTTCACTAGTTTAAGCTCTGACCAGCACTTCCGTCAGAAACGATGCATGCACCCAGCCCCTGCGTGGTAAAACGCCATCGTTGTGGTAGCGCCAATAAAGTATATAGGCCCAGTCGCCCGACTCTTGCAGCACCCGTACGACGCGGCCACGACGAATCTTGTCCGTTACCGAACCGGACTCGCTGGAGTCGTCTCGGACATTGAGGGAGTTGGCCGTTACATAGCGTTTCAGATAGAGATTATCGCGGTCGGATGCAGTCGGCTCGGCAGTTATAGGATTCGACCGGGGCGTCGAAGACCGTGTCTCTGCCAATCGTACTGCTGCGGGTTTCTGCCTGTATGTTGGCATCGGCTCCGATTCGATGACTTGCTTCAGTGGCGCGCTCACTGCCGTGACCGGTGTGGGGGCGGGCGAGAGAACACGGGTCAGCCGTGGATTTATGCTTTGTGCCAGCGTGCGATTCTTGTCTAAGTTACGGTGTGCCATTTCGTAGTATGTCGGCGACAATTCTATGGCCGCCCGGAAGAAACGCTCGGCAGCGTTATGCTGTCCATCCAGCATGCAAAGATAGCCGAGATCATTGTTTGCCACTGCTTCACTCGTGACTTGTGCGAGCAGGTGTAATGCTTTCTCGTGCTGTCCACGCCGCACTTGAAGCAGTGCCAAGTTATGCGTTGCCAGTTCATGTTTCGGGTCGAGTCTCAGGGCTTGAGCAAATTTTTCTTCTGCTTCGTCCCAGTTTCCACTCAGATACAGGGAATACCCGAGATTGTTCACGATGTGGATTGCATTGGGTTGAAGTTCCAGCGCCCGACGAAAACGGTCTGCTGCAAGCTTGTGGTGGCCATTGAGATCAGAAATTACGCCGAGTCCGTTGTGTGCCCGCGCGCGGTCCGAATCAACGGCCAGCACTCGGTCGAAGTAGCGGCTGGCCGAATCCAACTCGTGTTCCTTCAGGCTTATCAGACCCAGTTCCTCAAGCGCTCCGACGTGACGGTCATCCCGCTCAAGTACATGACCAAATGCGCGTAACGCCAGTTGCAGGTTCCCACGTTGACGGTGAACGAGACCGATACGATAAAAGCCAACAGCTTTGGAGTCATCGAGTTTGATGGACTGAAGGTAGTGAAAAAGTGCCTGGTCCAGTTTGCCGCTGCGATAGGCCTGGTCGCCCAGGGTGATTGCCGCAGATGCTGAATCAGCCGGCAGCTTTGTCGCGAATACCACCGGAGACCGGCCGGCGTACAAATCGGAATAATCGCTGTCCGTTGCATGCTGCGCCGTCGTCGCACAACCGGCAATGGCGACTGAAAAAATCAATACCAATAAACGCATCAAATCCGTCCTACTGCGGCCAGCACTTTGAGAATTGCGGGGCCTATGGTGACCACAAAAAACGCGGGGAAAAGACAGGTAACCAATGGAAAAATAAGTTTTGTCCCAAGCTTCGCTGCCTGTTCTTCGGCAGCTTGCATGCGTTTGTCGCGGAATTCCTCGGAATAGACTCTGAGCGTATCGGCGATACTCGTGCCAAAACGCATGCTTTGAGCGAGCAAAGTTACGAGGCCGCGTATGTCATTGAGTCCGGTGCGTGCCGCCAGGTTCTTCAGCGCAGTGACGCTGTCAATACCGGCGCGTATCTCTGTCGTTACCAGCAGCATGTCGTCTGCCAGTTCGGGGTGGCTCACACAGACTTCTTCGGCTACCCGTTGTATCGCGGTACTCAGTCCCAGCCCGGCTTCGACACACACGACGAGCAAATCCAATGCATCGGGAAAGCCATGCCGCAAGGCGCGCTGCCGTTTGTTGACCTTGTGCCGAAGAAACATATTTGGGCCCATGACACCGATAGCACTTGCAGCCATCATCGCAAAAATAACGGCGCTGGTTTCCATAGTCGGGAACAGCGGCGCGAACATGAGTACGATGAAGGGCAGACTCAGCGCAAAGAGTAATTTGGTCGCGTAGTACACTGTCATTGCATTCTGGGCACGATAACCGGCATGCACGAGTTGCTCCCTTGCGTGGGAGCGTTCTTTTTCCTTGCTTGGAAGAATGTAATGTGAGACTGGCGCGACTGACTTTGCCAGCCGGCTTGCTGCGACCCCTTGTTTGGGCTTGCGACCCTCTGCAATATGAAGTCGGCGGCGTATGGGACTCGATGCGCTGGCGGCCAGCAAGCTCAACGCCAGGCCACAGCCAACAAAGGCCATGGTGATCAGGCCAACGAATACCATGCGGACCTGGGACTGGTCTTCTATGAACTTCTCAATGATTGCGAGTAAATAGTCCATTTAGGCCTCGATACGAATAACTTTGCGAATCCACATTGTCCCGATCAGCATTAGAACCGCAGCACCCATTACCAGTTTCCGACCCAGGGGTTCTTCCAGCAGTGTTGGCAGATAGCTCGGTGTGGTGATCCAAACCACGGCAAACAACACCAGAGGAATCATGCCGAGTATCCAGGCCGACAGCCGACCTTCGGCGGAAAGCGTTCTGACCTTTCGGTAAAAACGGAATCGCGCCCGAATCAGGCGACTGAGTTGATCCAGTATCTCGGCCAAATTACCACCGGTCTCTTTTTGGATGAGGACCGCCGTGACCATGGCGGTAACCGTCATGCTGGGTACACGCTCGATCAGCCCCAACAGGGCATTACGCTGGTCGTTGCCGTAGTTTATGTCGGCAAATGTAAGCGCAAACTCGCGACCGACGGGTCCTTCCATCTCCTGTCCCACCATGTTGACCGCATCGCTGAACGGATGTCCTGCGCGCAACGCACGTTTCATGATGTCGACAGCGTCGGGCAGCTGCTCTTCAATCGATGCAATCCGATTTGCACGGTCACGTTTGATCTTGAGAAACGGCGCATAGAAACCCATTAAGGCAAATGCCACCGCCACGGCCGGTTCCCGGGTCAGCCACCACGACACACTGGCCAACAACAAACTCAGGGCGAAACCCAGTAATACAATCTTGTAGGCGAGCGTCTGGTGTCCTGCCTGTTCGATTCGGTGTGCCAGCGATTCCATGCCCGGCAGCGATTCAAGAAATCTTTCCGTTGTCGAGAGACGCCGCAGGTATTTGTCGCGTAGCAATGAACGCAATTGCCCCCGATGAGACGACGAGGCGACCTGCGCCAGCCGTTTGCGGATTTGTCTCTCTGTCTTGCGGGCATCGCCAAATGCCGGGACGATGAGCCCCTGCGACAGCATGAAAACCGCCGCAAAAACCATCACCAGATATAGACCCAGACCTGGACTTAGCAGCTGATCTAACATTCTTCTGTCCTTTGCGGATCAAAAAGTGTGAGTGGGCAATCGATGCCGCGTCGTTCGAGATGCTCGCGGAAACTCGGCACCACGCCGGTTGCGCGGTATACGCCGTGTACATTTCCTTCGTCATCAACGCTAGTCCTCTCGAACCTGAACAACTCCGACATCGTGATCACATCGCCTTCCATGCCAACAATCTCCTGCACGCTCACTAATCGACGTTTACCGTCCTCCTGCCGTTCGATCTGAAGTACGACATCAATGGCCGACGCAATCTGTGTGCGCAGGGCCTTCGGCGGAAAGTTGATGCCAGTCATCGAGACCATATTCTCGATGCGAGAGAGGGCATCGCGCGGTGTGTTGGCGTGGATAGTGGTCAGCGAGCCATCGTGCCCCGTATTCATGGCCTGTAGCATGTCCAGCGCTTCTCCGCCGCGTACCTCGCCGATCACGATTCGGTCGGGGCGCATGCGCAGACTGTTACGGACCAGATCGCGCTGGGTTATTTCGCCTTTACCCTCGATATTGGATGGGCGGGTTTCCAGACGGACGACATGTGGCTGTTGTAATTGCAGCTCGGCTGAATCTTCGATGGTCACAATGCGTTCATCTGCTGGTATGCAGCCTGAGAGTATGTTCAGCATTGTGGTCTTACCGGTGCCGGTTCCCCCGGAAACCAGAACATTGAGACGGGCCTTGACAATCCCCTTGAGCAGTTCTGCAGTGCTTTCCGTCATCGATTTCAACGCGATCAGGTTTTCCATGCCGAGAATCTGGACTGCAAAACGACGAATTGACATCGATGGGCCATCTATTGCGAGAGGCGAAATTATCGCATTGACGCGAGACCCGTCTTTCAGACGGGCGTCCACCATTGGCGAGAGCTCATCGATTCGCCGGCCTACTGCCGATACGATGCGGTCGATGATGTTCAGCAGATGTTGGTCGTTATTAAACTTGATATCGGTTTTTTCCAGCTTGCCGGCGCGCTCAATGTAAACGCTGTCGTAACGGTTTACGAGAATGTCGGAGATCGTCGAATCCGCCAGCAACGGCTCCAGCGGCCCGAGCCCAAGCACCTCGTCTTCGATTTGTTTGATGACACGTTGGCGTGCCCCGCGACTGAGGGGCACTGATTCCTCAACCATGATTTGATCGCAAATCTGGCGGATCTGTGTGCGTGCATCGTCTTCGTCCAGCGTGCCGATCAGTGACAGGTCCATTACTTTCAACAGACGCTGATAAACGGTCATCTTCCAGTTGGCTTCCTGACCGCTGCCATTGCGGTCGCGTGCGCTCAATCGGGGACTCTTGGTTGTCAATTCCGCGGCTGGCTCAGCTGATTGTTTGGTTGGCTTTCGGTCCCACACGGTTTTAGCTCCTTAATATACTGGTCAGGGAGCTGACCAGTGATCCACGCCCGGATTTTTGCCCGGTGAGTTCTTGACTGAGTTTTGTAAGAGCTTTGGCAGAGGCCGAGCCGCGCGCATGACGCACGACGGGAATGCCTATATCCAGACTCTCTCTGACGATCCGAAAGTCATTCGGGATAGTATGAATGTCGAGATCGCCGATATTCTTTCGTATTTGTCCCTCGGTGACATCGGCGCTCTTCGAGTATCGATTGATGATGATCCGAATCTGTGACTCGCTAAGACCGAACTCACGGCACAACACGTCCAGGATGCGCAGCGTCTCACGCATCGCGACAACGGATTGTTCCATTACCAAAAAAACATGGTCGCTTTGTTCCACCGCAGCAGCGACCACGTGGTCGAGATTACGCGGGAGGTCGACTATTACGTGCTCGTAGTTCGTCGCGATCAGATCAAAAAGTGTTGTCAGATTGTCTGACGGAATCTGATCGGGCAGGATTATCTGACTCGTGGGCGCCGCGAGCAGATGGAGACCGTCCGCTGTTTTGGTCATGAAACCCTCCAAAGCGACACTATCGAGATCCGGGGCCCCCTCAATAGCGTCCTGGAAATCGTTGCGTGGTTCCAGATCCAGATAACTGACCAGACTGCCCGCTTGTAAATTGATATCCAGCAGAGCTGTGTGCTTATTCGCCTGGCACACCAACTGCGCCAGGTTACATGCGATCATGCTTGCGCCGATGCCGCCTTTTGCGCCAATTATGGACGTCCACTGAGATGGGCCATGATCGTGCCGGCGTTCTTCCTGTTCGATTAGAGACAATGCCTGCAAAAACTCAGTGGTGTTGACCGGTGTGGACAGATAGTCGCGGGCACCGGCGCGCATCGCCAGACGCATCGCTTCGACCTCAGTCGCAGGGCCGACAACTAGCATCGGGGGCCGGGCGGCCGCGGGCCGGGCGCAGATCGAACCGAGCTGCTCGCGCCAGTCGGCGGCAAGATCGACAATCAGCAAATCAATGTCGTCCGTGTGACCATGCAAAGGATCCGCGTGGCCATTGGAAATGTGTTGCAGGACAGGGTCGCAACCAAAATATTCGCGCGTGATCGGCGCCAGGTGTTCGAGGAAGTCCTTATCGCGCCCGGCGATGACAACTTGTATTTTATTGCCCATCCTGTCATCTCTCCCTAGGTTTGACTGCCAAAACACACCGGAGTGGCGCTGTCCGCCGAGATGCCGAGGCTTTCCCGAGGCAGTGTGGCGTCAAATCCTGGTGTCGAAAAAATACGATGGGGCCCAACAAACGGTATGAGTGTGGTGTATTGGAAACCGTTGATGGAAACCCGGACAAACTTAATGTCAGAGTAGTTGCCGATCGGGTCGGCAATATTGTTGCTGTCCTCGTCTAAATACTGTGTCTGGATATGCTCGGGTAGCAGTCCGTGGACAAACGGGCTGCCACCGGTATCGCCCGGTGACGTGATCAAAGCGACACGCTCGATGGCCGAGTGGTACAGCGGGCACACCGCAGCAACCCGGGCACCGCGTCGAGCGACTTCGCTCAGCGTGTTCCAGGTGTACAAGGCGCGGCCAAATTCGAGCACACCCATCAACACCATAAAGAACAGGGAGCCGACGATGGCGAATTCAACGGTAGTCGTGCCTCTTTCCAGATAATGCCGCATTACAATGCTCGCATCGCCACACTGGCGCGTAGAGGGATTGCTATGTTGAAAGTTGGTCCGAGCCCGAACATCGGCATCGTGATGCCTCCCAACATGGGGACATAGTCATAGTCCACGTCGACCCGCACATGTTGGGTATCGACATGCGCTATCACGCTTACATCGGCCGTAGACAGGCCTGGCAGCACAGGGGTTGTTCCGGCCCCGGTACTGCCGTAGACGACCAGATTCTGAGTTTCTGCCTTCAGCGTTGGCTTTGCATCTATGTCGATAAGATCAAGACTTCCGTGGATAGCGTGATTGGCCAGGTAACGTGCCGCGTCCCGCGTGGATTTTGTAAGTTCGTTGTATTGCAGGATCGCCCGGCCCAGTTCACCGATGGCCAGCATCATGAGCAGAAGAAATGGCAGCACTATGGCCAATTCCACGGCCGCGGTGCCACCTTGCTTGTGTTTGTGGATGAACCGGTTCATGAATCGGTGCTGTCCGGGTCTTCATACAATTGGATGACAATGGGTCCGACACCGGTGGCGCCACCGCCACCACCCGGTTGTGGTCCCGGTGTGCCGTAGGCCCGGCAATTCTCGATAAACTGTCCGTAGATGTGCGCGTCGTTGCCCTGCTGAGAAACTTTTTGCAGCATGAAAAAACAGGCATAACCCAGCAGCGGCACGAATCCGTGACCGCTGGTCGTCTCAGTGCAGTCGCCGACTGGCACTGCCAGTACCCGTCTCTCAAAATGACCTAGTCCAGCGGGTGCCGGCGCATAGTCATAGGGTCCGCCTGCTGAGGCAGCGGTATACATTGTATGATTGAAATCGAGTTCACCCACCTGCGTTGTGACGTGACCTTCCGCATCGAATTGAATATCCACTGTGTTCTCGGTCGTGATCACATCCGGTGGATATAGCCCCTCGGGATCAGGCAAACTGTTCATCGCTCCCGAATACTGTCCAAAACGGGTGTTGAAACCCTGAGCGACAGGGCCGATCGTATTGCCAGGTTCGGTTTCGATGTCTTCCGATGCGGACAAACAACCGCCGTAGGTGCCGGCCATCGCGTCGCGTACATCGGCGCCACCCTGTCCGTCGTCGAGACGGATGAGTTGAAAATTGCCCGGGCCGACCTCGAAATTACCATGCGTAGAAGACGTCTTCAGGACCTGTACGTCGTGCAGCGCGTAGCCAAAATGTGTTCCCTCGGGAGAGGCTGGATCGCCACAGACCATCATTGGCGCCAGATTGCAGGCGTCACTCTCCGGTCCCAGTGGCGGGCTGGGGCCGGCGACTGCTGTCGCTGCGACGCTTTTCTCCGTAATACCTATGGCGCTGACGATCCAGGTGTCGAGCGGCATTGTAGCGACCCGCACGCGCACAAATTCCGGTGGCGTCGTGCCTGGAGCAAACGGATACAGTGTCGCGGAAAACTCGACGTCGACCGCCCCGCCACCGTTGTAGTATTCGAGCATGTCGTGATTGCCGCTTGCCTCAGCGTTGCGAAAGAACGTATTTCTCGCCGCAGCGGTTGCGAGGGTGATGTCCCCGGAGCTAACGATAATCTCTTTTGCTCCACTCAATGCTGCGGCATCGACTGAATTTTGCAGTCGGGTCTTGCTGAGGATTATATGGCCGACATCGAAGGCGAGGCCCGCGGCACCGAGCAGTGCAACAGCGCCGAGCGCGACGATAACGACGATGACGCCTTCCTGTCGTTTTGGCGGCGCCGTGAAACTGTATTTGCGTAGCCTATGCTTATCCATGCCCGTTTCTGACCCTATTTCCCGATATTCAACGTGATTTCGTTGTTGATGGTCGGCTCAGCTTTGGCGACGTTGTCCGTGTGTGTCTGCAAGACCCTCTCGCCTTTAGACCCGTCATAACCGAGCACCGCTTCGGGGTCCGGGTTGGCCGCGGTTTCAGGGTCAGCTATCTGGTTGTGAATCATGCTGCGAACCGACTCACCATAGGTGTCGTCGAGTCGCATGCTGGACGGTGCACAGCCGCCAAGAATCAGTGTCGCTGCGATAATCAAACTGGTTTTGTATTTCACGGTCGTTTGCCTCACTCAATCGAATGGCCGAAGCTGCCTTCGGCGCCTGTTTTTTCTTCGGTTTCAGCGATTTCGTCTACAATCGCGCCGGAATCCTTTTCTGGCTTCTGACGGCCTTCGAGACGGCCCATCAGGTAGAATTCAGCATCGCTGGGCTCCACAAAATTATCCGTCGGTAACTCAATCCGGCCCGGCGGAAGCGGTTTTGCCAGGTGTGGTGTCACAAGGATGACCAATTCAGTTTCGCCCTTGATAAATTCCTGGCTGCGGAAAATGTGCCCAATGATAGGAATATCACTCAGGCCGGGGATCTTGTTGATGACCTCCCGCAGATCCTCGTTGATCAGACCGGCAATACCGATCGTCTGACCATCAGACAGCTCTACTGTCGTGCTCGCGCTGCGTTTGCTCAATGCCGGGATAAAAAAGCCCTGGGATACGAGACTGGGCTGAAATGTCACGGCATCGGCGCTCACCAGATCGCTTACGCTAACGCTTAGCTGCAGGTTGATTCGGTTCTTATCCAAAACGACCGGCAGGAAGCGCAGCCCGACACCAAATTCCTTAAACGTGATGGTTATCGTGTCGAGACCCTGGGGAACCGGTATCGGGAACTCGCCACCGGACAGAAACTCGGCCTGTTTGCCCGATTGTGTTGTGAGCGTAGGTTCAGCCAGGATTTTTGCCAATCCTTTTTCCTTGGCGACATCCAGCACCATGTTTAGCAGGAAATTATCGGTGAGAAAGCTGGCGAAAAAGCCGGCATCGCCGATGGTGGCATCATTGGGTCGGAACTCGTCGATAACCGGGCCAATAATGGCCTGCTCACCAGAGCCGTCGCCAAATATCGGGATGCGCTGGTCACCCGGTTCGAACAGGGCATCCGGAAGGGTCGCGCCACCATTGACACCACCCAGTGTCCACCGCGAGCTGCCGACATCGGTTGCGTTGAAATTCATCTCGAAGCGCTTGAGTACCGTCCGCGCGATCTCTGCAACTTTAACTTCGAGCATCACCTGATGATTGCCGGATACAGTCATCATGTTGATGATCTCACCGGCGGCCTGATCCTTGCCGCCGCCCTCTGCGGTAGCAATCTGTTGCTGGAAACTGCCGGCGATATTCAACGCCGATTTCATTTTGTCCAGGCTGGAAACCGATCCGCTCAAAACCAGTGATCGCAGTGCGCTACGTACCTCAATGGCTTCATTTGGCAGCAGTTGATGCAGCAAAGCCTTCAGCCCATCAAGATCGTGCGTGACCTCCACATTGATGGCGCGTATCAGCTGATCGTTTCTGTCCCACAGCAGCACGTTTGTCGTGCCGATTTGTTTGCCAAGAACATATAACTGACTGGATCTAAGTATCAGTATGTCAGCAATGTCCGGGCTGCCGACGGACACACGTCGTGCCGGGCGATCGAGTTGCAATACACGTGATTTGAATACCGGCAGACGAATTAACTCGCCACTGCCGTTTTGCAAGTCGTAGTGTTCATCCGCAATCGCCAGCTGACTCATCAGTCCCGAGAGCAGGGAGATCACCAGATATCGACAAAGTTTGTTCATCGTCCTGTTCCTATCGTTTTGTGTTGTTCTTATTTCGCTCATGATGTTGCTCTACTTCGTTTGTTTGACGGTCGAGACAGTGGTGCCACGAATAACGGTCACTTTATGGACCGTACGGGCCGGTCTCCTGACGGCGGCTACCTTGACTTCTTTCTTCACCGGTGGGGGCGGCTCTACCACCTCGACGTGGCTGCTGTCATCGAGTGGATTGCGCAGCGTCAACTGGATCTTGCCTTCTTGTCTGGCTTTGATCAGCTCCACCGATTGTTCGGGGGTCATCTCCAAAGTCACCGCGCGGACGATTATCGGTTCGTTCTTATCCGTCGACGTGGTTTGATCTACGGCGAGGACCTTCAGGTCACTCAGAATGATATCCGCGACAGCCCGCCGCTTGATCTTGCGGCTTGCCAGAACATCGACCCGGTTACCCGGTAGCAGGAATCCGGCGACACCGACCACATCGTCGACACGGACGGTCACGGCACGCATTGTCGGGCTTACTATCGCCGAAAGTGTGCTGCCACTGAGATGTTCGGCAAAGCGGTTTACTAGCAGGATTTCTCCCGGGAGAATAGTTTGCGTGGCAACCCGGCCTTCGAATTCGGCGTGATCCCCGCGGGCACCCTCAGGTGCGGTGCCGTTTGGCATCGAGATGACCTGCAGATGCCTGCTATCAACCTTGGTGCCATAAGGGATTTCCAGCCCCGCAACGACAACCTGATCGGTTTTAACACCTGCCTCGGCTTGCGGTAGGAGACGCAGTGTTACCCAGTTATTGGCGACCCAGGCAGCACCGACGCCCATCACCAATGAAAAGATTAAAAGGATAATTCCTCTACGCGTGGCGATCATACTTACCTCTCTGCGCGATTGCGCAATGACTGCCCGTCACCGTCAGTGTCCAGGCTTACAAAATAGTTGTCCCACGCCCACTGCATGCGTTCCGTGGTGATATTGCCGTCATCTCCGAAATACGCGGCATGGTCCATGGCCATATGGAGCAGATCGCGGGGATGACAGGGGAGCAGTGGGATGTTGCGGGTTCGATGCAGTTCGTTGATAGTGAACTGCACAATATGCGGATCGTAGGGGATCCCGAATTCCTCACAGTTCTGACGCCAGATCAATGTGTAATCTTCCGGTGTCAGGTGATCGAAGCGTATCTTATAACCGATGCGGCGCAGGAAAGCCTCATCGGCCAGTTCCAGTGGGTTCAGATTTGTGGAAAAAATAAGAATTACATCGAACGGTACAGCGAAGTGCATGCCGGTGCCCAGGTGGAGAAAGTCCCTGGCTTCTTCCAATGGCACGATCCAGCGATTGAGCAGATCGGCAGGCGCGACCCGTTGGCGACCCATGTCATCGATGATCAACAGACCATTGTTGGCACGCAGTTGCAACGGGGCGCGATAGGTTTTGCGGGCGGGATCGTAAAGGATCTCGAGCATGTCCAGGGTCAATTCACCGCCGGCAATCGCGACAGGCCTTTGACACGAGACAAAGCGCTCATCGTGACCGGTGTCCAACGCCAATCTGTGTTTTTCGCTGTTGTTATCCGGGACGATCTGCTTGTGCAGTACCGGATCGTAGAGTTCGACGACGATTTCGCCGATTGAAATAGCGTAGGGGATCAGGATCGTATCGCCTAACAGTCGCGCCAGGCGCTGAGTGATATAGGTTTTGCCTGTTCCTGCCGGTCCGTAAATGAAGATGGCACGACCGGAATTCATGGCGGATCCAAGCTGATCAAGCAAGGATTGATTCAGTACGATTTCATCAAAAGCGGCGATCATGCCGTCGCGATCTGTGACATCGGTATGAACGGTCTGTGCTTTCGCTATACGCGTATACATATCGAGCGGGACCGGGGCAGGGCCAACGTAGCCACTGCGCATGAGTGCATCGAGTGCCATGACCCGCCCCTTGTCGGTCAGCGCAAATCGCTGGCCTGCCTGGGTGCCTGAGCGGATTTCCACACGCGCTTCACGCCGCAAAAATGTCACTTGTTCCGTGACTATGTTGCCTGGCAATTTTATGCGGCCAGCAAGATCCGGCATCGACAGCACACCGCCCTCGTACAGGTGCTTGACAATCAGCTCGGCAATGAACGCATCAGTCAGGCCGGTCTCTTCGATTGAGGTTGGGCGCGGGGCCAGCTGCTCGTGGACCGAAGTAGGCCGTCGGTTTGTAGCCACAAGTTTTGAAGCTGCCGTGGACATCGGTCAGCCTCCAATGAACTGTGATGTCCCCAGGGCTGGCCACCAATGGGCAACCATCGCGCCGACGGCGATGGCCGCGGCGTAGGGGAAGTATGCGGGACGATCGCCCGGATAAGACGGCCGCAGACGCGGTGGCAGATGGTTGCGCAGCGTCGTGAGCATTTCGAGACCAATACTCGACTTCATGACAAGCCATACACCCAGTATCGACAGCGCGAGCACGAGACCAGCTGCAAGGGTTACTGCAACCGCCAACAACGTCGCGGCCGGTCCCAGAAAGGCGCCGGCCATGGCCATCAGCTTGACATCGCCGGCACCCATGCCCCCCATCAGATAAAAGGGCAACAGCAGCACGCCGCCAAGTATCAGACCGCCCATAGCGGAAAGAAAACCGGCGTGACTGCCGGTGAGTCCACCGATGCCCAACGCCAGGACGATGCCCCATACCACTACAACATTCGGAATCCGATGCTCAATGAAGTCATCGAAGGTCGCGATGGTCAACAACACCAGAAGCAGTGGTGTCGTAAACAGATATGCGTTGCCTAACTCGGTCACTGTCTACCCCGGGGTGATTGAAAAACTCGTTGTTCCAGGGAAAACCGCCGGGATACGCGATGTATCCCGGCGTTGTCCCTTTCTGGCGTTGGACCTAGGGTCCTGCTGGGGCGCCCGTGTCGATTGCAATGCCCGAAAGCGCTGTGAACATCGCAGTGATCACGCGTGCAACCTCTCTACCGAGTTCGCTAAACGCGAAGATCGCGCCTGCACCCACCAAACCACCGGCGATTGCATATTCGACAGTTGTTAGGCCTTTTTCGTCGCGCAAAAACGCGAGAAGTTTTTTATTGAATTTAGCCATTTTAGCCTCCAAAAGTGCGCGCGTTTGACCGCGCTGTATTACGTTAAACGGCCCATGGCATCCAAACGATGGTGGGGCCACACATCCTTGTGCCGCGAACGAACGTTCGTACACGACTCCTGATGGCCAAGTTTAAGAACGACCGGATGGCAGCGTTAGAACGATCATGTTTCTTTCTTGGATTATTTTGTTCTCAACCCGATTTCGGAATTCTCTTGCACCAAAACTATGATTATTTTGTCGTGTTATGCCAAGTAGCTGAAATCATTACCGAACATTATGAAAAATAATTGTCACAAAAAGTTGCGATGTAATGTCAACTAGGCTATTTTTAAGGTGAGAGAGTGCTGGGTAGCACGGTCAAAGAATGAGCGTTTGACCCAGACAAATAATAAACAATAAATAAATAAGGATCCGGAGGCTATGACCGAACGGACGCTACTTTGGATAGATCTCACGTTGCAGGAATCGCGAACTCCAGCGACGCGTTACTTTGATGAATTTTTCACTATCCGTAAAAATTCGCATGGCTCCCTGACTGACACGGAAGCAGATCGACCCGATGCCTTATGCATTGACTACGATTTTCCGGATAGGCCAGGCCTTGAATTTCTCGAGGAGACCAAGCGCCGGCATCCTTCCATTCCCATCCTGATGCTGACTCTACAACACTCGGAAGAGTTGGCTGTCTGGGCGTTCAGGGCGCGGGTCTGGGATTATTTTGCTAAACCGATCGAGCGACGTGATGTCGAACGCTGTTACGAGGCGCTGTGCAAAATCGATCTTATGCGTTCTGGCAGACGATCAGTTCGCACCAACCCGCCGGTCCCAGCGCAAAACAGGCTGCGTCGGCACGATTCCGGCGATCAGCGAGCATTGGCGCCTGCTATCGCTTATGTCCAGTCGCATTATTCCGAGAAGATTGCCCAGACCGAGGTTGCCAAACTGTGTGGCATGAGCACGTTCCGATTCAGCCGGGTTTTCCACGCAGCGTTCGGCCAGACCTTCCAGGACTATCTTTTGAGACTTCGCGTCGAGCAAGCCGTGGAGCTACTGCGGAATCCTACGGTGGGTGTCAGCGATGTGGCCTACGCGGTCGGTTTTCGCGATGCGTCATATTTTGGCCGAGTATTCCGCAAGGCGCACAACATGAGCCCCACGCAATGGCGTCAGCACCAGCTGGACGAGGCTCGCCCGCAGCTACAGTTGAGCGCCCCGCCGCCGCGGTCTTGATCCAGCTCGACGATGCCTCCCTTGCGTATTGCTACGGCGTAGTCCGCTGTTAACCAACGGGCATCTCCTTGATATAGACATCCTGTTTGGCGTAAGGAATCTCAATACCAGCATTGTTGAGCGCCCTGTAAACGGCCATATACAGTTCATGCCGCGTGCGACCGCGGTCCTCCGGCCTGTTGATCCAGCACAGTAGTTCAAAATCGAGACTTGAAGGGCCAAAGGCGCGCATACGCACGCGCGCTCGTGGATCGCGACACACCTCGCTATGACCGTCGGCCACGGACATGAGTACCTTGCAGACGTCATCGACGTCGGAACCGTATGCCACACCGACGGCAATTCGCACACGCAGTTTTTCCCATGGCCCACCGCTCTCATTGATGATTTTCGCGTTGCCGATAACCGCGTTGGGGACGGTGATTTCGATATCGTCCCGCGTGAGCAAGCGCGTGCTGCGCATACCGAGGTGAGTTACCTTGCCGCGCTCACCGGTGTCCAGGTTGATGTAGTCGCCGATCTGGTAGGGAGCATCAGCGAGAATGAAAAAACCGGAAAACAGGTTGGCCAGTGTATCCTTGGCAGCAAAACCCACGGCGATACCGACGATACCTGCAGACGCTAGCCAGCCCGCAGGATTGATACCCCAGATCATCAACAACGCATAACTGCCTATCAAAATTGCAGCAAGTTTTGTGATGAGATCGAACAGCGGGATGGTTCGCTCCTCGACGATGCGAAAGCGGTCGCTCACGCCGGCCAGTGCCCGGAACAGGATTCCGGCAAGCCTGAAGGCCGCCATCATCCAGATCACGACGATTATCGACAATAACAGGTTTATGGTGATTCCAGTGATGGATTCGGGTAATTGCGCCGCACGTGTTGCAAGTGTCAGCCCGAATATGGCCACAGTGTTAAAAATGGGCCGGCTCAATAGTTGGACTATCGCGTCATCCAGAGTGCTGGATGTGTGCTTTGTTAGTCGCAGGACGCTGCGCAATACGATCGCACGAACCACGTAAGCAATGGCAAAAAAGATCAGCGCGATGATTAGGGCGCCGACGATTGGGTATTGCGCGACGATTCCCCAATAGGGTTGCAGTGCATCCGGCAGGTAATCGACAAAATCGGGTAGTTGCTCGGCGATTGCAGGTCCCTCGTTGAGTACGACTTGAGTATTTTCGCTGGTGTTTGTGTCCTGAGCCATCGTCTAGTCCTCAGGCCTTCGCGCGGCCACGTTGTAAGCTGCTTTCTACCATCAGTTTCTTTCGATAACGTGATTGCACGACGTCACTTAGAGCCATTACGACAATTACAAAGTAGAAAGTGGTTTTTGTCATCGGCACAATCGCGTTGCCAAACAGTTTGAGATGTGCCAGATGACCGCCTTCGGTGATCAGCATGATGCCGACGACCAGCAGGATGAACAGGCCCAGCACCTCGTACATACGATTTTTCTCGAGAAATGTTGCAACATGATCGGACAGCCAAATCATCAGTATGCCGCCGATGATAATAGCGATCGCCATCACCATGAATACGTCAGTGAGGGCAATGGCGCTGAGAATGCTGTCGAAGGAAAACACCAGGTTCATCGCCACGATTAATGCGATTATTTTTACAACCGAGCTGGGGTTTCTTTCTTCATGCCCCAGATCGTCAATGCTCATCATGTGCCAGATTTCTTTGGTTGCGGTGTAGATAATGAAGATTCCACCCAGCAGCACGATAACGGCGTGAAAATTGAAAGTGCCTTCAACGACGTTTTTCCAATTCATGCTAAACATCGGGTTCTGGAAAAGCTGGATTACCTGCATGATCAGGAACAGCAAAACGATACGTAGTGCGACTGCCAGGCCGATGCCCAGTCGTCGTACCTTCACCTGGTGTTCAGGCGGTGCGCGCTTCGATTCCAGCGAGATATAGAGCAGGTTGTCGAAACCCAGCACGGCCTGCAGCAGAGTGAGCATCCCCAGGGTAATCAGATTCTCAACGGTGAAAATCTCCATAACGTCTCCGCGTATAGTGATCGGCAAGCGCCGTATTCTACCTGTCTGTGGAAGCGGCTTCAGCTGCGATTCTGTGGGAGTGGCTTTACCCGCGATTATTTATTCCCAACCCCCCTCCGGGGGGAGGGTTAGGGTGGGGGGCAAATCACCCGTAATCCCAAAGGGGCGAGCCTAGAAGCCCACATTTGCTTGCGGCTCCAGAAAAAAGTCGCCGCAAACAAACGATCGTCTTCTCTCTCGCCGCATTCGAGGCCATCCTTCTGCTCAGGGGATAGGTAAATCACTCCTTGTGGGCGCGGCTTTGGCCGCGATTTCTTCGCCACCAGATACGAAATCCCAGAAGAATCGCCAGAATGATCGCGTAGACGAGCGGTTCGCGGATGTCTTCTTTTACCTGCCACCAGAAGTGCCAGACGCCCAGTAGCGCGGCCGGGTAGATCAGTCGGTGTAATGGCTGCCAGCGGCGCCCAAGACGCCTCATCATGGCATTGGTCGAGGTCAGCGCCAGTGGAATCAGCATGATTAGCGCCGTGATACCCAGCGTGATGTATGGCCGTTCGATGATGTCCTCGACGATCGCGCCCATTTCGAGCCGTTGATCAAGCAAGGCGTAGATCAGGAAATGCGTGCTAACGTAAAAAAACGCGAACAGTCCCAGCATGCGGCGGAAACGGATGAGCCAGTTCAGCCCGGTCACCCGCCGCAAGGGCGTAATGGCCAGCGTGAGCAGTAGAAAACGCAGTCCCCATTTACCGGCGTTGTGCAAGAGTTCTTCGATCGGGTTGGCGCCCAAAGAAAAACCGGCGACGCCAAATGTCGCCAAAATCAGTGCCGATGCCGGGAGCAGCGCGATCAGGAACAGAAGCGCCTTCAGCAATCGCAGCGTGCCGGGAGAGGGTGTGGATCGCACGGACTAGAAGTTTTTGGCCAGATCGAGACCGTCGTAAAGGTGTGCAACGTGCTCCGCGTATCCGTTAAACATTAGTGTGGGTATTTTTTCGGCGAATAAACCCGTACCAATACGGCGTTCACGTGCCTGACTCCAGCGCGGATGGTCGACCTCAGGGTTTACGTTGGCGTAAAAGCCGTATTCGTGTGGCGCTGATATTTGCCAGGTGTTCAGCGGTTGTTTTTCCGTGAACTCGATACGAACGATAGACTTGATGCTCTTGAAGCCATACTTCCAGGGAACCATCAGCCGCATTGGTGCGCCGTTTTGATTCGGCAGGACTTTGCCGTAGAGACCCACTACCATGATCGTCAGCGGATTCATGGCCTCGGCGATGGTTAATCCTTCGACATAGGGCCAATCGAGAATACGACGGCGTTGGGTCGGCATCTGATCGGGGTCGTACAAAGTTGTGTACTTGACAAAGTTTGCCCGAGAATTGGGTTCGAAGCGCTTTAGCAATGTTGCCATGGAGATACCAGCCCACGGAACAATCATCGACCAGGCTTCCACGCAGCGCAGGCGGTAGACGCGTTCTTCAATTGTCGAGCCACGCATCAGTTCATCGAAATCATAGGTACCGGGTTTGCTGCATTCGCCGGCAACTGTCAGCGTCCACGGTTCCGTTACAAAATCTTTCGCATTGCGGTGTGGATCGGATTTGTCCGTGCCGAATTCATAAAAGTTGTTATAAGTCGTGATATCTTCAAACGAGTTGGGCTTGTCATCTATGCTCAGAACGCTTTTTTCTAGTTTTCCCAGATCAGTACCCCGGGAAAGCCCATCACTGGTGGTGGCGCCACTGACGTCAGCTTGACATGCACTGCTGGCTACTGCGCCGGCTGCGGCAATACCGGCTAATCGCAAAAATTCACGACGATTCAAATAGTCTGTTTCATCGGTGATTTCCGATGACAGGATTCTTGGTGTGGAGTCGTAACGCATATGTCATTATCTATCGATGCTATGGCAATAGGCAACGCGGAACCCGCGTGGTTCCCGAGAACTGTCAGTGAGATGTCCGAAAGAGCACTATTCCCAGACCGAACCAGCTTAGCACCAGCAACCATTCCTGCGGCCACACCAATGCAGCGGGCATCGACGGCAAATACAGCGCCGCCATAACGACACTGGCGACTAGCCCAAACCACCCGGTTGCAGCGCCACCGGGTAATCTGAACGGTCTGGACAGATCAGGTTCGCGCCGTCGGAGCATGATGAAGCTGGCGCAGACCAAAATGTAAGCGATAATCAGTCCAAAGCCGCCACCATCGACAAACCAGATCAAGGCCTGACGACCCAGGAAAGGCGCCAGTGCGCCGAGCACACCGATAAACAGCAGAGCATTGACCGGAGTGTGGTGAGTGGCGTGCAATTTTCCAAACCAGCGTGGCACCATCCCGGATGCACCCAGCGCAAACAACGCACGGCTGCCCCCGACCAGGAAACCATTCCAACTGGTGAGTATTCCTGCCACACCACCCACCAGTAACAGGACTGCACCGGGGCGTCCCCATGCGGCTTGGGCGGCGCTGACGGTCGCCAATTCAACCGAGGATCGTTCCTGCATTGTCAGCAACATGCCGACAGCCAGTTCGATGAGCAGATACCATGCAACGGCAATCACGATTGACACGACCAGCAGCTGGCCGATTTTTCGCGGAGCCAAGTCAATTTCTTCAGCGGCCTGAGGAATAACATCGAAACCGACCAGCATGAACGGGACCAATGCCATCGCTGCAAAAACTCCAGTCAGGCCGTTGTTGAATAACGGCGTCATGTTTTTGCTTTCACCGGAAAAGCCAAGACCGGTAAACAAAGAAAGACCGGCGAGCAGAATCACGACCACGACTATGGTTTGTAGTGTAGCGGAAACGCGAACACCCCTAATGTTGATCCAGGTCAACAAAAGAGAGGTTCCGGCACCGATGAGTGCCTGGTCGATGTACACATCACTGCCACTGATTTGCCAAAGGGCGCCATTGCCCAGCAGCGGGAACAGATGTGTCATTACGGTAGGCAACGCGACGGCTTCAAAGGCAACAACAGAGACGTAGGCGAACACAATTGCCCAGGTGCAGACAAAACTCCCATTGCGGCCCATGGCGCGCAGACTATAGGCGTGTTCACCGCCCACTTCCGGCATCGCAGAGGTCAGTTCGGCGTAGATGCTGCCAATAACCACGATCACTGATCCTGCGACCAGTGTTGCGACCAGCGCACCGACCGAACCACTGCGTTGCATCAACGGCGCGATTAGCACGACCCATGACCAGCCGATCATGGCGCCGAATGACATTGCCAGGGTTTCCCACCGACGCAACGACCGCACTAAGCCGTGATCGCTGAGTTGTACGTTATTTGGTTTGTTTGGACTCATGCATCCTCCGAGGGACCGGAAAAACGACCGGTTGCACCTATGGCGCCAGACGGCGCGAATGCACCAGAAATAATCACAAACAAGGCCCGCGCAGTGGTGCGCGGGCCTTGTTCATTGAAATCGAACAGCGTCGACGAGCAGCAGAGATGAGGCCCGTGTTTAGATGCTCGCGGTGATTTCTCCCAATTTCTTGGTCAGTATCTGGTTTTCCCGATAATCGATCGGGATTACGACCAGGCTGGGGCCTTTTTCTTTCAGGGCCTTGCGCAACGTGCCTTCGAGTTCAACACTGCGATTGACTTGGTGACCGTGCCAGCCAAAAGCCGAGGCGAGTTGCATCCAGTCCGGATTATCAAAGTCCAAATCGGTGTGTTTGCCGAATTCATTGGTTTGTTTCCAGGCAATGAGACCATAACGCTTGTCTTCCCACACCATCATGACAATATTGCTGCCCAGGCGTTTTGCGGTTTCCATTTCCTGGACATTCATCAGGAATCCGCCGTCCCCACTGATGCCGAGTACTTCTCTGTCCGGGTCGACCAGACTGGCGGCAATTGCGCCGGGCAGTGCGAAACCCATCGAACAAAAGCCGTTTGGAATGAGGCACGTATTAGGCTCGTGGCATTGAAAATGGCGGGCAATCCACATTTTGTGTGCACCGACATCAGACAAGAGCAAACCATTTTTGTCCAATGCCTGACGTGCATCCCACAAGGCTTTTTGCGGACGAATGGCGTCGGTCGTGTCGTCATTGGCATGTTCGGCAAAATCCGCGGCCATTTCGGTACGAATCTTGCGTTGTTGGTCGAGGTCATATTTTGGCACGCCATCGCGATCAAAGCGTTCGTTTAGCATCCACAGTGTGTGTGCCAGGTCGCCGATCAGTTCCACATCGGGGTGATAGTTCTGGTCAATTTCGGCTGGCAGAAAATCAGCATGAATAATATGTTTGTCACCATTCGGATTCCAAAGCCGAGGATGATATTCGACCATATCGAAACCGAGTGTAATCACCAGATCAGCGTCTTCGACGGCCAGTACCACGCGATCCTTGGATCCCAGGCCGATCGTGTAGAGACAGTAATCGGCATCCATATCGACGCAGCCTTTGGCCATCATGGTTGAGATGACACCGATACCTGATTTTTCGCAAAGTTTGCGTAGTTGTTGCGACGCGCGTCTGCGAATGGTGCCATTGCCGGCAATAATGATCGGTCGTTTCGCCTTGCGAATAGACTCGAAGGCCTTATCGACAATTTTGTCGTCGGCGACGGAGCGCCGGAATCGTTTTGGCTTCATTGGCGCCGCCGTAGTGTCGTGCTTGGCTACGTCTTCAGGTAGTTCGATGTGTATCGCGCCCGGTTTTTCTGTTCTTGCCAGGCGTACTGATTTACGCACGATTTCCGGTATGGAATCGGCATGATAAATGGTTGTGGCCCACTTAGTAACGGGCCTGAACATTTCAACGACATTCATGATCTGATGCGACTCTTTGTGCAAGCGGTCGGTGGAACCCTGACCGGTGAGCACGAGCATCGGCGCGCGGTCCATATTGGAGTCTGCGACGCCGGTAATCAGATTGGTTGCACCAGGACCCAGGGTACCCAGGCACCCTGCAGGATTACCGGTGACGCGGCCGTAAATTTCAGCCATGAAGGCTGCGCCTTGCTCATGTCGAACCAGGACAAACTTGACCTTGTCCGATTTCTCCAGTGACATCATGAAGTCGGCGTTTTCCTCACCTGGCACACCAAAGATGTATTCCACTCCTTCTTCTTCCAGGCAGCGTACGAATAGATCAGAAGCCTTCATATCCACTCCTTCGACGTAAAATAAACCCCAAGAACAGCAGTGTAGTCGCTGGCAGGCCCGCCCGCTGCAAAAAATGGGGGTTTCAGCGTCCCGATCAATCCGATCATTGTTAAATTCTTGGTGAAATTGTCCGTTATAGAGGATTGAGGCGACCCACGCCCGCGTTGGTGCGGTCGGCCTCGAGTACACGAGTAATGCTGTAATCCTTTGAAAAACAGGCGGTAACGGGATTGATCTGGCCATTCTCCAAGCGTGCATCACGAGATTCCCGCATCGGCATCGCGCTCGATCCGCTGCGTGGTGGCTCGGTGGCGGTCATTGAGCGCCTGGGTAGCCGTCTGCGGCTCCGTCACCGGGGCACCTGCGCTGCACCGGCCGACGGCGACTGGCACTCCGGGCTCAGCGCGTTACTAGGCGAGCACCATGAGCCACTCAACGCTGTGGCCTCTGACGGGACCTATCAGTTGCTGCTGGTGGATCGGCCCAATGTGCCGGACGCGGAGATAGCGGCTGCAGTGCGTTGGAAGATACGTGAATTCATGACCACCGAAGTGGATGACAGTGTCGTCGATATATTCGACGTTCCACCACAAGCACGCGGTAGTCGCAATATGGTTTACGCCGTCGCGTCACAGTCCGAGTCCGTTAAACAACTGGCCCATCAGATCAGGGGTTGTGGCGTGCCACTTGAGTCAATTGACATTGCGGAACTGTGCATGCGTAACATCGCGACCCAGTTAGAGCAGGATCGCTTTGGCATCGCATTTCTATTGATCCGCGGGCATCAGGGTTTGCTGACGGTGACACGCGACAAGATCCTTTACGTGATCCGCCAGATGGAAATCCCGTCCGGTATTGATGATGCAGCCTTATCAGGCGAAGCCATGTCGGGAGTCGCCCTGGAGCTGCAGCGCTCGCTCGATTATTTCGAGAGTCATTACGATCAGCGACCGATCCGTGATGTTGTACTGGCACCATCGGCCGACGGTATTTCACATTGTGCTGCGTTAGCCGAGGAACTCGCTGTAAATGTGTCCTTACTCGATCTAAATGAAATTCTGGAAACGCCGGATCAACTGACACCACAGGAACAATCGGATTGCCTGCTTGCAATCGGCGCCGCGTTGCGTGGTCCGGACATCGTCGAGTTAGCTGCGTGAAGCAGAATATCAATCTCTTTCAGCCTGTCGCTCGGCGCGATGGTGGCACATTCAATTCCAAAAACATTTTTCTTATTTGGGCGGCAACTTTACTTATAGCAACTGCATACCAGGTTTGGCTCGCACAACGTAATACTGCGACGATTAATAAGACGCAGCGGGTTCAGCTCGATCTGGTTGGTGCCGAAGAAAGGCTGAATGCAATGACGGCATCGCGGGTCGCTGGCGGTGATAGCGAGCTGGAAGCACGACTCAACGAAGCCCTACGGGAGCTCGATCTGCGTGAAACCATTCTCGGGCTGGTCAGTGGCAACACAGCCGGTGATATCGACGGGTTTTCCGATCAGTTGCGCTCTCTTGCCAGACAGGAGGCCAGTGGTGTTTGGCTCACTCGGGTGCGCGTGACCTCTCCGGGTTCACGTACCACCTTGGAGGGCAGGGCGCTCAGTCCGGAGGCCGTGCCGTTGTATCTGAGACAACTCTCAGAAGAAACCGCGTTGGCTGGCCAACGATTCGACATTTTCGAGATCCAAAGGCCGGAAGAAGAGGGCGAAGCAATTCGGTTTTCAATGAACCGGCGTGACGATGCCGACGTTGTTCGTCTGGTAAAGGAATAGACATGCGCGATCAGTTTGACAGGCTACGCGATCGCATCGACGGCCTCACTGTGCGTGAGCGTGTGATTGTTCTGACCGCAGGCGTCGTTGTGATCGTGTTGTCCTGGTATGTGCTGGCCGGTGAACAAGCCATGGCGCGTCACGAGCGCATGCGAGCTGAACTGAACAATATACGCACTCAGATCGCCGATGTGGAAGCCAGAATGACTCAGCAGTTGCCCGGCGACGGCACTGACAGCATGCAAGCCAGACTGGACGACCTGCGGACGCGGACCGCAACTGTCGACGGGATGATTCAGAACTATGCGGCAGGATTGATCAGTCCTGTTGAAATGGCACGTTTGTTGGAGCGTGTTCTGGAAAGACGCAGCAGTTTGCGATTAACCAGACTGCATAACATCGGCGCAGAAGATTTATTGCCCCAAGATTCGCCCGGGCAAAACCGCCTTTATCGTCACGGACTGGAGATGGAGCTGCAAGGCCCGTATCTGGCGGTACTGGCATATCTCGAAGATCTGGAAGCACTACCGTGGCGACTCTACTGGCAAGTACTCGAGATTGATGCTGACGATTATCCGATGAACCGGATTCGCATCGAGGTAGCAACTTTGAGTTTGCACGAGGATTGGATCGGTGTTTGAAATTGCCGGTAGCGCAATTATCTGGATAGCACTCGTGGCGAGTGCAAGCGCCGAAGTGCTGCATGATCCAATGCGTCCGTACAAGCACAAGACACCGGTCGAACAAAGTTTTGGCGGAAAGGGTTTTGCCTTGAGCGCCATTGTGTACTCGGCGGAACGTCGCGTCGCGGTGGTAAACGGGCAACCGGTTTCCGAAAACGAACGCGTGGGCGGTGCGTTAGTACGACAAATAAACCGTGGTCACGTTGTGCTGGAAGTTGATGGTGAAATCCTGAAACTCGAACTGCACTCCGCGAAGGGAACAAAATGAACGGGAGTCCGCGAATGCGCTGGCATACGATTTTACTCATATCGCTACTTTTAGCAGGCGGCTGCACAACCGTTCCGGAAAGGGGTGATAGCGCTGCGGAGGCGATTGAACGATCCCTGGCGGAAGTCGGCGACAGCGCTGAAACGCCTGTTCATCAACCGCCCCGTGTCGTGACCGACGCATTATTGCCACCGGCTGCTCCGGTGCATGCAAATGCGGCACCGGAACCCCATTTTGACGTCAATGTGAAAGATACGTCGGCGCGCGCGTTTTTCCTCAGCCTGGTTGACGGTACGGATTACAACATTGTCGTGCACCCACAAATTCGCGGCAAGATTTCGCTAGCGATGAAGGGCACGACCGTCGCTGAGGTGCTTGAGACAGTTCGCGCAGTGTATGGCTTCGATTTTAAACCCACTGAGAGCGGGTGGATCGTGTTGCCACCTACGTTAAGCACGAGGATATTTCAGGTTGATTATCTGAATCTGCACCGCAGTGGGTTTTCGCGGACGCGCGTGAGTTCAGGACAACTTAGTCATTCCAACGACCAAAGCGAGTCAAACGTCGCGGCCAACGGAAACGGGAATAGCTCTGGCGGCGATCGTTCCGGCTCGAGTCAGCTCACCGGCAGCCACATCGATACTGTGTACCAGACAGACTTTTGGGGTGAACTGCAGCAGGCGCTGATAGCGATTGTGGGTCCCGGCGAGGGCAGACGTGTTGTGATCAACGCGCAAAGTGGCGTGGTTGTTGTGCGCGCTATGTCCGACGAATTGCATTCGGTTAATGCGTTCTTGCAAAAGATTCAGGCGACTGCTCATCGTCAGGTCATATTGGAAGCCAAGATTCTCGAGGTGGAACTAGCTGACTCTTTTCAGGCGGGAATTAATTGGGCGGCGGTCGCCCAGACAGCGTCAGGCGATAACTATTTCTTTGGTCAAGTGACACCGGATCAGCCATTTCTGACGGAACTAGAAGATCTCACGACAAATCCCATAACGGTTGCACCAGGGGTCACGACGCTGGGCGCAGATACCAATACGCTGGGCGGTCCTTTTGCGTTGGCATTCGACCTGGGAGATTTCAATGCGTTTATCGATTTGTTGGAAGTGCAGGGCGATACACGCGTGTTATCCAGTCCCCGCGTCGCGACCCTGAATAACCAGAAGGCCGTGATCAAGGCGGGGACGGACGAGTTCTTCGTAACTGACATATCCAGTAACACTGTGACCGGTACCGCATCAGCTACCAGCCGTGATGTCGAACTGACGCCGTTTTTCTCAGGAATCGCGCTGGATGTCACACCCCAGATTAGCGAGGACGGGCAGGTCACGCTACATATACATCCCACGGTAAGCGACGTCAGCGATCAGCGTAAGGACCTGACCGTTTCCGGTGAGACAGATCGTTTGCCGTTGGCATTCAGTCAGATTCGCGAATCCGACAGCATAGTGAGGGCGCGCAGTGGTCAAATTGTCGTGATCGGCGGACTGATGCGTAACATCAGCCGCAACGAGAGCTTTGGCGCGCCCGGGTTAGGCCGCCTGCCGGGTGTCGGAGGTCTGTTTCGAAGCAAACGTGTCGTCGCCAAGAAAACGGAGTTGGTTATCTTGTTGCGTCCAATGGTTGTCGAGAGCGACGAAACCTGGACACAGACCGCGCAAGATTCGTTGGAGCGCATCCGCGGCTACTGAATAGGACGCGCCGGTGTATCTGCAACATTTTGGTTTTCGTGAGTATCCCTTCTCTCTAACTCCGGATACGGAATACTTTTTTGGCAACAGTTGTCACAGCGATGTGCTCAATGTGTTGCAAGTCGCGTTGCGTTCGGGCGAGGGATTTATAGCCATTACTGCAGAGGTCGGGCTGGGAAAAACCTTATTGTGCCGCCTGCTGCTGCGCGAGCTCGGTGAAGATTTCACGACGGCCTACATCCCTGATCCGCAGCTTTCGCCACGAACTTTACGCCTCGCGCTAGGGGAAGAGTTGGGGATCTCACTGGACAACGATTGCACACAGGATCAACTGATGGGCAGGATCCAGCAGCGTCTGATCGAAGAGGCAAACGCAGGACGCAAAGTTGTCTTGCTATTGGACGAAGCCCACCAATTGGCGCCGCAGACGCTCGAAGCGGTTCGTCTTTTAACGAACCTGGAAACGGAAAAATTCAAACTACTTCAGGTCATACTGTTTGGTCAGCCGGAACTGGACAGACGACTGGCTCAGCCGTCGCTGCGGCAACTGCGACAACGCATTGGTTTTCGCTGCACGCTTGAGCCACTGGATCGTCAGGCTACCGCAATCTATGTTGCACACCGGGCAAGCGTGGCAGGCGGAAAGACGGATCCGCTGTTTGCTCCCGCGGCGATCAACGCGGTCTACGACGCAAGTGGTGGAACTCCGCGACTCATCAACATGCTGTGTCACAAGGCGTTGATGGTCGCATTTGGGCGTGGTGAATATGGCGTCAACATGGCACACATGCGTCGAGCTATCGTTGACAGCGCCCATGTTTTGGGTCAACCGGATAAGGGTTGGACGCGCATGGCACGCTGGTTGGCCCGGTCGTTTCCGGGCACGCGGAGATCCGCGGTATGAGTCTTGTCAATGAAATGCTCAAGGATTTGCAGGAACGAAAAGCCCCGGATGCAAAACCCCTGGCTGGCTTGCGTGTGGTGCGAACGACACGACCTGTCAGTTCGGTACCTCCGAAACGGTTGTGGTACATCGCCGCGTCAGCCGGAATCATCGTGGCGGCAGTAGCATTGTTTTGGCCGCGTACCGAAGCGACCAGGATAACGTCCCAGCCAATTGTACTTGTGCAGCCAAAGCCTGTCCCCGCAGTAGTGCCGCAAATCTCTGCGACTACTGAAACGGTTGAGACAAAGCCAGATCTCGCGCTTTCATATCAGTTGTCCGCGCCACTGAAGTTATTGCAAAGTGCCACGCCGCAAATTGCTGCGGTTCGGACCGAGCCAAAACCGAACTCGGCTACACTTGACCAACCGTCGGCCCCAGTGAGAAAAAAGACAACAGCGACCGTAGCCGCATCGGCAGCGCCGCCGCAAACTGTTACTGATGCAGCAGCGGTGAACGTCAAGTCGGTCGTTGCGCCAGAAGTACGTTTGCGTCGCGAAGGACTGGCGGCCCTGCGCAGTGGCCGACCGACAGAGGCAGAACGCGAGTTTCGGGAGCTGGTAACGATCGATCCGCGCAATAGCGAATCGCATTTGCTGCTACACCGAGCAGTTAAGGCGCAACCCCGCCGTGGTGGCACGGCACGTGGAGTCTTGCTTTCCGGACTGGACAGTGCAACCGACCCGCTGCCGTTGGTCCAGGTGTTGGCGCGCGAATTGCTCGATGCAGACCAAATAACTCAGGCATTGGTCTTGCTGGAGACACATCGCCCGGCAGACCAGACAAATCTCGAGTTTGAAGCGCTTCTTGCGGCAGCCCACCAGCGTGCCGGCGATCATGAATCGGCGCAGGACGTTTACGAATTTTTAGTCGGGCGCGAACCTGGCAACGGTGTCTGGTGGGTCGGCCTCGCGATCTCGCAAGAGGCTAACGGTCGGACACGCGACGCCAGGAAGTCCTTCGAGACGGCGACCCTGGCCGGGACTCTGGACGACACGCTGGCACGCTATGCGCATGCGCGTTTGGTTTCTCTGGAGAACGGGTCATGAGTGTACAGCGCAAGAGAATTCGGCTCGGCGACCTGCTGAAAAGCGAAGGCATTATTACGGAAGCACAATTACAGGAAGCCCTGGCCCGGCAAAAACAAACCGGTCAGAAGCTGGGACGCGCGCTGACCGATCTTGGTGTGATCAGTGAACAGGATTTGCACGTATTGCTGTCAAAGCACCTGGGTATCGACTACCTGGAACTGGCAAATCTGCAGCTCGACTCGGCCGTCGTTGGCCTGCTGCCAGAGGCACAGGCCAGACGTTACCGCGCGTTGGTTCTGCACAAGGACAAGCGTGGTCTGCTTGTAGGCATGGCCGACCCGTCAGATCTGTTCGCTTATGACGAAATTTCCCGTGCAGTCGGTCAGCCGATCCGCGTCGCATTGATCAGTGAATCGGAACTGTTGCGTACTATTGACGTACTTTATCGCAACACTGATGAGATCACCGCATTAGCCGCAGAAGTCGACGAACAACTGGCCGACGGCGATGTACAACTGGACAGTCTGCTGGAGGACGAGCAGGCCGCTGACGCACCGATTATCCGGCTGCTGCAGTCCATGTTCGGCGATGCACTCAAATCGAAAGCATCCGATATTCACATTGAACCGGATGAAAAAGTGTTGCGCGTCCGAGTTCGGGTCGATGGCGAGTTACAGGAGCAAATAATAGAAGGGCGGGGCGTCGCATCGGCATTGGTTACTCGTCTGAAACTCATGAGTGGCCTGGACATTTCTGAAAAAAGATTGCCGCAGGACGGTCGCTTTACAATGCGTGTCGAGGATCACAGCGTCGATGTGCGCATTTCCACGATGCCGATTCAACATGGCGAATCACTGGTGTTGCGTTTGCTGGATCAATCGGCCAACCTCTTGCAACTCGACGAGCTCGGTCTGCCGGCCGACTTGCGTACGCGATTCGAGCGTCTTATTGCACACAACAACGGCATGGTCCTGGTTACTGGGCCAACCGGTAGCGGTAAGACGACAACCCTCTATTCGGCCCTCAACCAGGTGAATCGGGCTGGGTGCAAAATTATTACGGCCGAAGATCCGGTTGAGTATCGCCTTGAGCGCATAAATCAGGTCGGCATCAATTCTCGGATCGGGCTGGATTTTGCACGCGTATTGCGCACGGTATTGCGACAGGATCCCGACATTATTCTCGTCGGCGAAATGCGTGACGAGGAGACTGTCGAAATCGGTTTGCGTGCTGCGATGACCGGCCACCTGGTTTTTTCGACGTTGCATACGATTAGCGCGGCTGGCGCTGTTCACAGGTTGCTTGATATGGGTGCGCCGCCGTATCTGGTCGCGGCCGCACTACACGGCATCCTCGCGCAACGCCTGGTGCGTCGTGTCTGCGAGCATTGTCGCGAACCGGTCCAACTCAATCCGCATCAGCGTGTTTGGCTTGAGGCATTAATCGGTCTCGAACAACTCGATCAGTATCAATTCATGATCGGTACAGGGTGCAATTATTGCCATCTCACGGGCTATCTGGGTCGCATCGGTGTTTACGAGATGTTGGAAATGGACGGCAATCTCACCGAAGCGTTGCGCACAGACCCAGACAGTTTTGTGTCGGCTGCCAATGCCAGTCCGAATTTCAAGCCACTCGTGCATTGCGCGCTAGATTACGCAAAGCAAGGCGTTACATCGCTAGATGAAGTAATCCGCGTCTCGGGTGGGCTGGTTCAGGAAATGACCGGCACCGCGGGTTTGACCGGCGGACGTGCTTTGGAACACGTCGCTGAACCGGTGGGTTGAGATGCCGGATTTCGCTTATAAGGGTCGTGCGTCCGGCGGCAGTCTGGTAACAGGAGAACTTGCGGCCGAGAGCATGGATCTCGTTGCCACACGCCTGATGGAGCGTGGTATTACGCCGGTGGAAATCCGGCCCGTCGCGCATGTTGCGCACGACAGCGCCGAAGCCATCTGGCGCAGACTCGGTGGCGGCCGGCCTACGACCAAAGACCTGACGATGTTTTGTCGTCAGATGCACACGATCACGCGTTCCGGCATACCGCTATTGCGCGGTTTGAGCAGCCTCTCACGATCTACACATCACGCGATGTTGCGCGAGGCATTGGCGGAAGTCATCGAGAGCCTGCACGCAGGCCGGGGCTTGTCAGAATCTCTACGGCGACACCCCAATATATTTACGCCTTTGTTCGTGAGTATTGTGGAAGTCGGCGAGACTACCGGTACTCTCGATACCGCGTTTCATCGACTTTACGAATATCTGAGTCTGGATGAAGAAGTCAAAAAACGAGTGGCATCGGCAGTACGCTATCCAATAATTGTGCTCGCCGCCATCGCAATGGCTCTCGGTGTTATTTCAGTTTTTGTGATCCCAAACTTTGCGCCACTGTTTCGTGCGCTCGGTGACAATATTCCAATGCCAACACGGATTATCATGGGCGTGTCAGATTTTACCGTTAACTATTGGCCCTATTTGCTGGTTGGAATGGTGTTCGCATTTCTGGCGACACGGTCGTATCTGCGAACCGCACCCGGGCGGGCAACCTGGGATCGCCGGCGTCTAAAGCTTCCGGTGATCGGCGCAATCATGCTCGAGGCTGCGCTCGCTCGCGTGACACGGTCTCTTTCAGTTGCCATCGGTGCCGGATTGCCGATGAATCAGGCATTGGCAACAATTGCCGAGAGTACCGGAAACGTCTTTCTTGCTGCCCGCGTCAGCGGTATGTGTGGCGCAGTAGAAAGCGGTCGCTCGTTGACCTGGGCCGCGAGTGAAGCCGAACTGTTTCCACCGCTGGTGCTGCAAATGATCTCCGTCGGCGAAGAAACTGGCGCGATTCCAGAACTAATGGATGAAACGGCCGACTTCTATCAGCGTGAAGTCGACTACCGGCTGGAAAATCTCAGCGCTGCACTTGAGCCCATTCTGATTGTGGGCGTGGGTATATGTGTATTGATTCTGGCGCTGGGTGTATTCCTGCCGATGTGGGACATGGTCGGTCAGGCAAAGGGACTTTGAGCGTGAACCATTCACCAGAACACGCACGTGGTTTTTCAATGCTGGAACTAGTCGTCGTAGTCGCGTTGATCGGAATTTTGTTGGTCATTGCGTTGTGGAAAATGGCCGGTTATGTGAGAGAGGCCGAACGTGTAGCCGTTCTCACACTGGAAGGTGAGATACGAAATGTACTTGTGCTGGAAATGGCGAAACGCATTCTGAATCCCGGTGGGCCTACCGTGTTGGCACTGGCGCACAGCAACCCCATGGCGCTGATGCTCGAGACACCAATAAATTACCTCGGTGAAATTGATGGAGATGCAGCGAAGTCAGTGCCCAGACGGCACTGGTTTTTTGATGTGGACATAAAACGGCTCGTTTATCGTAGCGGCGGTGATTTGACCGGCTCGCAAGCCACGCAAGACATTTCCTATGACATACGAATTGCCTATACCGATCGCAACGGTGACGGTGACTACACGGCGGCACATGATCGACTTTTGGGTGTGCGCCTGCACCGCCTGGGAGGAGAAGGCTGGCTGAGGACGCAAGACCGATCTGCCCTGAACCGGGGGCCGAATCTGGGCAGCCGGTATCCGGGAAGAAGACACGAATCGGCGGGTTAAGTAAACGGCATTGTTGCCGATATAGGAAATGACGACAGATTATCGCTGGCGGGCCCGTGGTCGCCAAAGCATCGGAGGCAAAAATGAAAGACGAGAGTGGTTTTACGCTCATTGAACTGGTCGTAGTAATCAGCATCCTGGGTATTTTGGCTGCTTTTGCCATCCCACGGTTTATTTCGCTGGAGACGGAAGCGCGGATCGCGACGACACAAGGCCTGGCCGGCAGCGTACGCAGTGCTGCCGCTTTGTCACATGGCTTGTGGCTTGCTCAGGCTTCACCGGCGACAGTCGATATGGAGGGTGCGACCATCACGATGGCCAACGGGTATCCGGATGCTGCAACGGTTGATGACACGCTGGCCGATTTTACCGGTTATACCTTTGCCGCCGGCGCCAACGGTGTCTGGACCAAAGTCGGCGCGCCCACTCCGGCCACGTGTTCTGTTACCTACGCACCACCGGGTGCTGGCGCCGCTCCGGTGGTGACGGTCGCCACCGGCGGCTGCTAAACGTTCCATGAAACCGTGTCGCGCAGTCTGCGCCGACACGGCCGGCCCCGAGCTCACCGGATTGCAGGCTGGCTTCAGCCTGGTCGAGCTGGTTGTTGTAATGGTCGTCATAGGCCTGCTGGCTGTCGTCGCAGTGCCGCGGTTTTTTGGGAATACCGTTTTTGAAGAACGCGCTTACCGGGACGAAGTCATCTCAGCTCTGCGATACGCGCGAAATCTCGCGGTTGGCAGTGGCTGCCCTGCGCGGGCCACGCTTAATGCGGCTTCCTACTCACTGACACAACAAGCCGTCTTCGCCGGGCATTGCGACACTTCCGATACTACCTGGCCGGTGACGGTGCAATTACCCGACGGTCAGGCGTTTAGCGGTACCGCACCGGCCGGGGTGACGCTCGCGCCGGCACTGATAATTGATTTCGATGCCGCCGGGCGTACGAATCTGGCTGGCGACCAACTCATCACGGTTGGCGGTGGCACATTTACGCTGCATGCAGGCAGCGGCTATGTTTCGCCATGATTTATCGTCGACGCGAACAGGGTGTGACACTGGTCGAACTCGTAGTTGCGATCACCGTGATCGGCATCGCGGCCAGCGTGATACTGGGTCTTTTGAGCAGCAACGTCGGCGCCAGTGCGGATCCCATGGTACGGCAACAAGCAGTCGCAGTCGCCCGGGCCTATATGGAAGAGATTTTGTTGAATGATTTCGATGATCCTGACGGGATCGATGGCGAAGTGGCGCGTGTCGATTTCGATGATGTCGACGACTATGACGCTCTGGTTGACGTCGGCGCCCGGAATCAATTCGATAACGCCATAGCCGGCCTCGCCGACTATACCGTTGCCGTAGATGTAAATGGTAGCGGTGCATTGCCGGGTGTGCCCGTCGCCGACGCATTACGTGTAGACGTGACGGTATCGCGTGCGCCTTTGCTTAGTTTTACCTTAAGCGGATATCGCACACGATGAGCAAGCGAAAGGGAGAAACCGGGTTTACGCTGATTGAACTGGTTATCGCTTTGGCCTTAACGGTTATCGTTACCGCGTTTGCGGCAATGTTTATTTCCGGGCCGGTAAAGGGCTACACCGACCAGAACCGGCGAGTGATGCTGGTCGATAGCGCCGAAAGCGCTCTGCATCGCCTCGGTCGTGATATCCGCAGTGCGCTACCCAATAGCGTACGGGTAGTTGCGGTGGGTACGGGTTTTGCGGTCGAGATGCTTAACGCTGTCGATGGCGCGCGCTACCGTGGCGGCCCGCCACCAGCTAATGCAGCCAGGGTCCTGGACTTCAGTGCCGCGGACGGTCAGTTCAATGCAATTGGCCGTTTCAATCGCACGGCCACACCCTTTTCATCGGTGACACATTATCTTTCGATCTACAACGTCGGTGTGCCGGGTGCCAATGCCTGGGAACTGGCCAATGTCATCACGCCACCTGGAACCCAGATCGATATTGGGGCAGACGCGATACCCGATGAAGACAATGTCACTTTGTCGGTACCTTTCCAGTTTGCCTTCCCCTCGCCAACTCAACGCATGTACCTGATTGACGGTCCTATCACCTGGCTTTGTGATACCGGTGCGGGCACGCTGACGCGCTATAACGGCTATGTTGTCGCTACTGACCAGACAACGCGCGACAGTGACGCTGAGCTAACCGCGGCAGGCGCTGCCGCCACACGTGTTACCGAGAACATCACCGCTTGCGCAGTCAATTATGCGCCGGGCACGGCATGGCGAGCGGGTTTGGTGAGTGCGAGGGTGGAGCTGGCGCAAAGTGGTGAAAGCATCGTGTTGCAACAGCAGATACACGTCGAGAACGCACCATGAAACGTGGTAAGCAACATGGGGCCGCACTGGTTGTCGCCATTTTCCTGATCGTTGTCCTGGCGCTGCTCGGTGCTGTCGCTGTTCGCCTGACCGGCGTGCAACAACAAACGGTGAATCTTTCCCTGTTGTCGGAACGTGCGTTGCTCGCCTCGCGGAGCGGGATCGAGTGGGCGGCTTATCGCGCACTATCGAGTGGAACCTGTGCCGCCGCAAGCACGACTCTAACCGAGGTGGGCGTTAACGGCTTTACTGTCGATATCGATTGCAGCAGCAGCACCCACAATGAAGGCACGGCGGTAACCACCGTCTATCAACTCGACGCCTTCGCTCACGCCGGGAACTATGGCAGTCCCGATTATGTCTCGCGTCGTCAAAGCGCGGTTGTAAGTCAGACTCTTTAATGATCACTGCAGTACGCTTTGAGTTCGTATTTTGCGCTTGTCTACTGGCAGGCGTGGTCGGTGCGACACAGGTTTGCACGACCACGACGCTCGGTAACCAGAACATCAATGGTATTTCCGGTAGCAGCGACTCGCATGTCATCGCCGTGGGTGCCAGCGGCACGATTGCACAATGGGACGGTGCCGCGTGGTCGTCGATGACCAGCCCCAGTGGTGAAGCGTTGTTCGACGTAGAGGTCGTCGACGCGAGCACGGCTTTTTCTGTGGGCAGGAACGGTACTGCGTTGCAGCTGATTGGGGGCATATGGGTGCAGCAACCCACACCGACCAGCAAGGAACTCCATGGTGTTTGGGCCGATTCGGCAAGCGAGGCATGGGCAGTCGGACACAATGGCGTTGTGCTCCTTCGGAACGGTAGCGTCTGGAGTGATGTCACGGTTTTGGCACAAGCCGGTGGCAGAGAAATGGAGGACGTGTGGGGAGATGCCTTGAGTGTCTACACTCTGGACCAGGCGGGCATCCTGTACCGGTACGACCGAATGACGGGGATCTGGGATACGCCCGATACAACCTGCGATGTCGGGGGTGGGCTATTCAGAGATCTGTGGGGAGACGCTGCCGGCAATCTGTATCTAGTCCAGGGGAACAAAGTTTATCTCCACGACGGTTCCAGCTGCACGGTGGTCGCAACTGCCAGCAGGGATCTGCTCGGTATCCACGGCGGTGCCGGTCGCATAATTGCCGTTGGCAAGGGTAGCCGCGTGCTCGATTATGACGGGAGCGCCTGGACGGAGACCGACGAAGGTGTTGATGACTTCCACGACGTGTGGGTATCCAGTGTTGGTAATGCGTACTACGCAGGCAAGAAGGGTGAGCTGACCGCCTGTCAGTGTAGCGACTGCGTCGTGCCTGGGTTTCTGCTTGTGCACGATGGATTCGGCATCCATTGTCTGGATGAGCCGGTGCGGGTGGACGTAATCGACATCATTAGTGGCAATCCGTATCCGACCTTTGACGGCGAGATCACGCTGGACACACAGACCGGGGCCGGTACCTGGTCGCTCACCATCGGTTCCGGTGTTTTGACCGATGCCGTTGCCAATGATGGGCTCGCAATATATGACTGGCCAGTGGGCGAAACAACGGCGACCTTTGCACTTTCTTATCCTGAGGGTGCGTCCGTTTTTGACATTGATACATTTGACACGACGGACCCGGCAATACGCGACGACGACACTGAGGGAAATATGGTTTTCTCGGCAAGCGGATTTTCTGTTACTGCTGCACCGCTCAGCAATCCGCCGCCGGGCGTGATTAATCCGTTTGCCGGACCCGTCACCGCCGGCACCAATTTTTCATTATATATTGCCGTCTATGGCCAAACGCCTACCGACCCGCAGTGTGGTGTTATCGAAAGCTACACAGGCGTACAGAATCTCAAGTTTTGGTCCAGCTACGTTGACCCCGGGACAGGGACCGTTCCGGTCACCATTGACGGTAGCGCCATCGCCACGACAGAAGCAGCCTCGACGCCGCAGCCAGTCGTATTTGCCAACGGCCAGGCCAGCGTGGTCGCCAAGTACAAGGATGCCGGGCGAATACAGATTCTGCTAAAAGATGACAGTGCATCGCACCCGGAACTGCCTAATGGCATTGGTGGTGCTACGGCGGCCTTCGTTTCCCGACCGGATCATTTTGTGTTGAGCAATATTGTCGACGGCGCGGCGAATCCAAACCCGGGCGCGGCAGATGAAAACGGACCGGTATTTGTTGCTGCGGGCGATCCGTTTTCGGTAACGGTGACTGCAGTCGATGCCGAAGGCGACGCGACACCAAATTACGGACAGGAGACAGTGGCGGAATCGGTCTTACTGACACCCGTACTCGTTGCGCCCGGTGGTGGCAACAATCCGGCGATTGGTGCGACGATCGGTTTTGGTTCATTTTTTGGTGGACAGGCAACAGGAACGGATTTCACTTGGCCGGAAGTCGGCATCATTCAGTTGACACCGTCGGTGGCCGATGGCAGTTATCTCGGCACGGCGGATGTCACGGGTACGACCAGCGGCAATGTCGGTCGATTCATGCCGCATCACTTCGCGACTGCGCTGAATACACCCAGCTTCGACACGTCGTGCAGCGCCGGTGGTTTCAGCCTCATTGGGCAGCCGTTCGATTACCTCATTTCTCCGGTGATTACCGTGACTGCAGAGGCGGCCGGTAATACGACAACACAAAACTACACCGGAGCTTTCTGGAAACTCAGTAACACATCTCTGGCGAATCGCATGTATTCTGCAGCGACTGGGACACTCGACACGAGCGGATTGCCGCCTACAGCTACCGATCCAGTGATCGCAGATTTGACTGCTGGACTGGGATCACTGACGTTTTCGTCTGGTAGTGGTCTGACATTTGTGCGCAGTACAGCGGTCGCGCCCTTTGATGCGGATATACAGCTCAGCATTGATATAATCGATGCGGATACCGTTGCAGCAACTTCGAATCCGGTTAGCTTTGGAAATCCTGGCGGGATTGCCTTTAATAGCGGCCGGAGCATGCGTTATGGCCGCGTCGTAGTAGAAAGTTCGCTCGGGTCAGAGCGTGTCGATCTGGCAGTGCCGATGCGAGCGCAATATTACATCGACGATGCCACCGGATTTGTCGCCCATACCGACGACAGCTGCAGCGACTCAGTATCGATTTCGTTTTCAGCGTTTGCCGGTAATCTCGCTGCCGGTGAAACCTGTGTAATGGACAGCGGCGCGCCAGGCGACAGTGGGGCAGGTTGTGCCGCACCCGCTCCGGCGCCAAACCAATACCGCGAGCCGCCGTTGGCAGGTGATTTCAATCTGTTCCTGTTAGCGCCGGGCGCCGGAAACGATGGCGCCGTGACCGTCACCGCCACCGTGCCGGACTGGCTCAAATACGACTGGGATGCCGGCCTGGCCGGGGACGAGCATCCCGCTGGAAGGGTCACGTTCGGAATTTTCCGTGGTGATGACCGCACCATCTACCGGCGCGAAATTTACTGACACATCAAAGGTTTGTTTCTAAATCCCGGGCCGATCTGTCCAGGTTGGCTTGGTTATCCTTGACTTTACATTATCCATATATGTGCTAATATCGCACATATATGGACATGCAAACGAATCTGAGACACCAGGTGCTCCAAGCCTGTGAGCAGATCCTGCGACCAGTGGTGGCCATGTTGTTACGTAGTGGAATTACCTGGAAAGAGTTTACGGACTTGTCACGCAAGATTTTTGTCAAAGTGGCGACTGAAGACTACGGTCGCAAGGGCCGACCGACCAATGTGTCGCGGGTTGCCATACTGACCGGACTGAGCCGGCGTGAAGTCACGCGTCTGCGAAAGTCCACTGACAGCGATGAATCTGCCGAATTCGAAAGCAAGATCAGTTACGCCGCAAGGGTATTGTCGGGCTGGCATCAGGACCCGGAATTTCTCGACAGTAAAAAGAGACCCTTAACCCTCAGGCGGGGTGGGGCTCATCCGAGTTTTGAAAGTTTGATGAAGCGCTACGCCGGGGATATCCCACCGGTTGCTCTTTTTAAGGAGCTACTAAGCGTTCGCGCGGTGCGGGAAAACCCGGATGGAACGCTTGAAGTACTAAGCCGTTTTTACATGCCTGCATCGCTGGATCCTAAGGCAGTTCTGCGTGCCGGCAGCGTTTGGTACGACCTGGGTGAAACGATCAACCACAACCTGACACGTGGTGAAGAAAAGACAGGTCGTTTCGAGGGTCGCGCCACGAATCGAAAAGTTAGCCCCGAGGCCATGAAAGCCCTCTATCAGATGATCGAAGAAAAAGGGGAAGCCCTGCTCGAAGAAACGGATCAATGGCTCTCCAGTCATGAATCTGAAGACGAGGAAGGCGGAATCAGAGCGGGGATTGGAATGTATCTTATCGAAGACTCCAGGAGTAAATGAAGTGAATACTCGAAAATTGTTAATTGTTTTAATGGCGTTCGCGGCTGTTTCCTGTGGTGGAGGAGGCGGTGCAACGTTCACGCCACCCGGTGGCAACACGCCGCCACCTGACGGCGGTATCGATAGAGGCGGTGTTGCTCAGGGCGTTATTACCGGTTTTGGCAGCATATTTGTCAACGGGGTCCGTTTCGATACCAGCGCTGCCACGTTCACCATCGACGATAGCCCGGGGACGGAGTCCGACCTGGATGTAGGTAAGGTGGTAACAGTGATCGGCACCATCGATGACGATGGTGAGAACGGTACGGCAGACGATGTCATTTTTGACGACGAGGTCGAAGGCCCCATCGACAGCATCGATACTGCCGCCGGTACCCTGGTGGTTATGGGTCAGACTGTCATAGTCGATTCCGGTACGCGTTTTGACGATAGCTTTGTTCCAAACTCTATAGAGGGTCTGAGCGAGGGACAGGTCGTCGAAGTAAGCGGGTTCGTCGGAGCCGACAGCAGCATTACGGCCACGCACATCGAGCTGACCAACGACACTGAATTCGAAGTTACTGGAATAGTTGTGGCACTCGACACCGGTGTCATGACTTTTCAAATTAATGCACAGGTGATCGACTACTCCGGTGCGACGTTGGAGGATTTTCCCGCCGGGCAGATTGAAGAAGGTATGCGAGTGGAGGCCGAAGGCTCGACGTTTGGGGCCACCGGCGAACTCATCGCCACCGAAGTTGAGTTTGAAGACGATGACCTGCCGGGCGACGACGGCGACGATGTCGAAATCGAAGGTCTCATTACCCGATTCGTTTCGGCGACGGACTTCGATGTCACGGGTCACCCAGTTACCACGACCGGCTCGACCGAATACGAGAACGGTACTGCTGCCGATCTGGCTGAAGGTGTGAAAGTAGAAGTCGAAGGCAACCTGGATAGCAGTGGTGTGTTGGTAGCCGAAGAGGTGAGTCTGCGACAAAACGCTGACATCGAACTGGAGGCCACTGTCGATGCTGTCGACACAGCGGCGGGAACGATCACGGTGCTGGGTTTGGTCATTGGCACAAACGAAGTTACCCAATTTGAAGATGACAGCGATCTGGAAGATCCGTCATTCGGCCTCGAAGACATTGCCACCGGAGATTGGATCGAGATCAAGGCGTTCATGGATGGGTCGGGAAATCTCATCGCGGCGCAGGTCGAGCGCGACGATGCCGAGGACGAGGTCGAAATCAAAGCGCCGGTAGAGTCTGTCACGCGACCAAATCTGCAGGTACTCGGTCTGACTATACAAACCGATGGCAATACTGACTTTGAAGATATCAACGAAACCCCAATCACCGCAGATGATTTTTTTGCGCAGGTCGGCGTTGCCACGCCGGTGCAGATACGAGGAACCGTGTTGAGCGGCAACGTCATTCTTGCAAGCGAGATCGAGCTGGAAGAACAAGACGACTAGGAGAGTGGACTTCACGGCCTGAATGGCCGGGTTCCGTCGTTGCGGGACCCGGTCGTTCCTTGCTTGAGAGATTCCTCTTTCCCCTCTCTCCTCCATGGAAGGGGGAGGGGCCAATCACGCGACTAAGTTATTCTCGGCGGTCCCCTGGTTGCTCAGTTTTCAAACCAATCGTCGAGTTCAGTGCCGTCGAGCTCGCCGATCGTGTATTCATTGAATGCGCGATACGCCGTCCAGTGTCCGATCTTGTCCTGGATTGCCATGGCATCCATCTGACCGGCTGTATCAAGTTCTTTGCGGTAGTGACTGATGCGGTCTGCCGCATAGACATTACAACGGGCCAGAAACGCAGCAATTATTCGCTTTTTCTCGGTTATGGAAGGCATACTGGTCTCCGTAAAACGTCTCGGTAAACTTGGAGCTTATGAACAAGCGGCTGATCATCGCAATATCCGGGGCTACCGGTGCCGCCTATGGCGTGCGATTGCTGGAAGAGCTCAGCCAGCAACCGGAGGTGGAAACCCATCTGGTGGTGTCCGGTCCGGGCATGTTGAATGTGGCCAGTGAGCTGGATATGGACCGTGCGACACTACGTGGACTGGCCGATGAGGTCCACGATGTGCGCAATATTGGCGCCTCGATCGCCAGTGGTTCTTTTCATAGCGATGGCATGATTATCGCGCCGTGTTCAGTCAAGACTCTGGCCTGTGTTGCAACAGGTGTTGCCGACAATCTCATTGCGCGCGCGGCCGATGTTGTGCTTAAAGAACGCCGGCGTCTGGTAATGCTCGTACGCGAGACACCGTTGAATCTTGTGCATTTGCGAAACATGGTAACGGTGACAGAGATGGGCGGCATTATTTTTCCACCCGTACCCACCCTGTACATGAAACCCGCCACGCTCGCAGACATGATTGATCACACGGTCGGTCGGCTTATGGAGTTATTTGACCTGGACGCAGCACATCTGCTCGAGCCCTGGCAGGGCATGATCCGCGATCAATCCAGGAAATAGCAAGCGGCGACTTTGCCCTTGAGTCATCCAATATTTGATTTTACCGGCGGGCTGGGTCTGCCATAATCAGAAATGTGATCAATTAACAAGGATCAACAATGATTGAAAAGATCCTCGCACTGGATCCCTTGATTCTTAATATCGCGACTATTGCGGTCGAAATCGTCGTCGTCGCCATTGCGTTTGTCATCCTGAACTGGATTTTGAAACGTATCATTTCCGCCATTATTGCGGCACCCGCACTGGCCCGCTGGCAAGGAATCGCGAAAAAGACGCAAGCGAACCTGCGGACACTCCTGTTCCTGCTGGCCACGTTGCTAATCCTAGGCGTGATCGGTGCCAATCTATACCTGATGTATCTGGGCAAGAACCTGCCTCAGTACACACTCGAGCTGGTCCGCGGAATTCCAAGACAATTTTGGATCGATACTGGCATCGCACTTGCCAAAATTCTGGGTCTCGTCATTGCAGCCACTATCGTCTTGCGATACGTGCGCCGTGTACTTGCCTTTCTGAGCACGCGCACAAAAGCGTTTGAGGGGCTCGCTGCCAACGACGAAAGCATCGAGAAGTTCTTTGGCGCTCTAAGCCGCACATTAAGCGTTGCTGCCTGGCTCATGGTGTTGGCGCTTGCGGCCGCGTGGCTCGGTCTGCCTGCGGCAGTTTATGCGTTCATCATGCTGGTGTTGCGGATATTTCTGATTATCTCCGTTGGTATTCTGATATTGCGCGCGCTCGGGGCGCTAATCGACAGTGCCGATGCGCTCAGCGCGAAATACATTACCGAATCGAAATTTGCTGGCGCTTACGAACGCTTACGATCACTCGTAAAGTTGTTCCGGCGCAGCATCGAATACGTCGTTATGGTCATGGTAGCGACGCTGGTCGTCATGCAAGTCGACGCGATCGCCCCGCTGGCCGAATGGGGCCCGCGCATTATCCGCATTATCGGGATCATATTCCTCGCCCGGCTCGTGATAGTGCTGGCGCACTATCTGATCGAAGAGCTTTTGATCAACAAAGCCGAGCTGACAAAACCACAGCGACAGCGCCGACAAACGCTTGTGCCATTGTATCGCAGCATCATTGCCTACGCTGTGTACTTTTTTGCTGGCGTAATGATCATAAGAGAAGTTGGCATCAATCCGACCCCTGTGCTTGCCGGCGCCGGTATCTTCGGACTGGCCGTCGGTCTGGGCGCGCAGAATCTGATCAACGACGTCGTGTCCGGTTTTTTCCTGTTATTCGAGGAACATTTTCTAGTCGGGGACTTCATCAAGATTGGCGAAGCGGAAGGCATCGTGGAGTTAATCGACCTGCGTACGACGCGAATCCGGGACAATGCTGGTCGCCATCACATCATTCGCAACGGGCAAATCAGCGAACTCATCAACTACTCGAAAGACTACACACATGCGGTTGTTGAAGTTGGTGTTGCCTATGAGTCAGATCTGAACAAGGTATTTGATGTACTCAAGACGACCGGTGAAGAGCTGAAAGCTGAAAACGATATGGCGCTGGAGGCAACGTCCGTCAAGGGCCTGGACAATTTTGCCGAGTCACAACTGTTGATCCGCACAGTCACCCGAGTAAAACCCGGTTGCCACCTGGAGGTCGAGCGAGATCTGCGCAGACGGATCAAGATCGCTTTTGATGAGAATGGCATTGAGATACCGTATTCCCGTCGGGTCATGATCATGCGCAAGGATGGCGAGCCCGTCCCCGAATAAAGGGCGCGCTCTCGGTGACATGATTTGGAAAAGCGTCGGGTCAGCCGCCAGCGCTCAAATAGGGAATCGTTCCCGCTACGTCAGTTGCGTCAATGGCAATGAAGTCGCTATCGGTACCGTCCTGCCGCGCTTTGGCGTACGGGGCGTAGTCCGGGTCCGAAAGGAACGCCTGGAGGGCATCCCCGGTTGGAAACTCGATGACGGCGACGAGACTGGCGGTACACTCTTTACCTTCAAGCGTCGTAATATTGCCGCTGCGCGACAGGTACTTGCCACCGTGGCGATGGACAATATCGTGTACATGTGCCGCATATTCTGGAATCCAGCTATCGTCATTTACTTTTACCTGCGCGATCAAGTAGTTGGGCATTTTTGGTCCCTCCAGGGCCAAGAGCAATACACACCAGCATAGTTGGCGTCGAAGGTGTTTGCCACTCGAAGAGGAGAGACAGCACTAAAACAGAAAACTACAAAAGGTGTTTCTTTACGATTTTTTCGGCGGCGGCGCGTTTTTTCATAACATCGTCGTACAAAGAATACATCGCCTTGCCACGTGCGAGATTGTGATCGCCGCGTGTCGCGTAAGTTTTGTTATCCCAGCCAAAATAACTTTCTCGTAACGCGTCGGTTAAAAACCGCGCCGACAGCTCCAGACAAATACGCGCCAGACCGGCGATCAGATTCTCTTTTTCCGTCACTGTCAGCCACGCGGGCATGGCAGCGGCGTAGCCAATCATAGCCACATCCAGGATCTGCAGATCCAGGTCGGCACGTAACTTATCTTCCGTGCGCGGGTTACACCACGAACGCAATGCGTCACCCATCTCCAGTGGCCAGACCATTTGACCGACGGTATCGAGATCGATAAGACAGATCGCACTGTTGTCCTCGTCAAAAACGATGTTGGATATTTTCAGATCGCCATGACAATGGCGCATTGGCAGTTTATCTATGTCATCAAAACGATCGGTTGTGGCGAGGATTCTGAGAGCCAGCCGGGCGACAGAGGGGTAATGCCGGTGATCGTGTTGGTCCTGTAAAGCATCGGTCAGTCTTTCCAGGTGCGCCGCGGTGTCGTGTACGTTGAAACGACCGGAACGGTACTCGTATTCAAAGTCGCCCAGCGCCGCATGAAAGCGTGCGGCTATATGACCGGCCTGGTATGCCATGTTGGCATCGGCCACGGCGTGTACGGTGTGACCGGATACGTGACTGAGCAGACGCCAGACTCGCCCGTCATGTTCACACCACAAAGCGCCATCGTCACAAGGCATGACTGAGGGTGTGCGCATGCCCTGCCATTTCAGGTGATCGGTAATCGCCCGGATGTCGCGATTGACTTCCGCTTTAAATACCGGGTGCAGACGTTGTAATACGTACTTCGTGTGGTCGCGAGAAGTTAGCTGGTAAGTATCGTTGATCAGTCCAGCGGTAATGCGGCGGCTGCTGGTATCTGACAGACATTGCCAGTGTTGTAATACTTCAGCGGGAATTTCAGTCGGGCTCACAGCGTATCCGACGCACTCCCCGTGTATTCGCGAATATGATTGCGCGTACCGACAAAGTAAAGTCCGGGCCCCAGATCCCAGTCTGCCGGGTCGGGGTAGGGCGCCTCATTATGATCTGCCGTCTCAGATGCTGTGATGAGTTGCTCGTATCGCTCTATATCGAGTCGTTTGCGTCGTGCCAAGTGCTCGGCCGGATCGATATTGGCGGCGTAACGAGTTGCGGAATCTGTAACTACACCCGTGCCAAAGGCTGCGCCACAACCACTGCCATAGGAAAACAAACTCAGCCGCTCGCCACCGGCAGGTTCAGCCTTGCGCAAATAGTCCATCAACGACAAAAACATCGAGCCGGTATAGATATTGCCAATCACGCTGTTCAGTTCCAACCAGGGTGCGACCTGACGGTCATACGAAGCTTTTAGCTGCACCATTTTTTCGTCATCACCAGTCACCGTATCGCCCCATTCGGTTTCGCAATGACGATGATGGGCCTTGCGCGCCATTTTGACGAAAGGTACGTGATAAAAACAGGCGGCGAGTTGATCGAGCCGCAAGCGATCCCACGTGCCGGCATTTTCGCAGGCGTCGCCCCAGGCGCCGGTAAATGCATCGAGATAACAATCGATGGAGTAATGTCCGTCGGCAAAAGCGTATTTGGAATACAGCGGCCGCCAGAAATCCATTACCTGTCGTGTGTAATCGCCAAAGGTATCCGGATCGAGTTGCAAAAGGCGTGGTTTTTCACCGACGATCATTGCGACGGCTCCGGCACCCTGTGTCGGCTCGCCTGCGGTCTTCAGACCATAACGTGCGATGTCGGATGCAACGATCAGTGCCTTGCGTCCACGTGCTCGGCCGGCAGAAATCCAGTCCATGGCAGAGGTCAAACCTGCCATCGCACCGTAACAGGCGTGTTTTGTTTCAAAAGTACGGCAGTTTGGTGCCAGCCCCAGCATGTCGTGGACATACACCGCGACTGGTTTGCTGTGGTCCACGCCGGTTTCGGTACCCACTATTAATGTGCCTATTTCACCGGGGTCTATGTCAAAACGCTTCAGCGCACGATACGCGGCGACTGTTGCCATGGTCACGGTGTCCTCGCACGGGGTGGCAACTGCCATTTGCCGCTGACCCAGACCATGAATGTATTTATTGGGATCGACCCCGCGTACGTTGGCGAGATCGGCCATTTCCAGATAGCAGTGCGGGCCATGAAAGGCCATCGCATCTATGCCTACATTGCGGCTGACATCTGTGCCTTTTGCGCCCATGAATAGTCCTCGAGCCATTTACCTGTGTTGCGGCGGGCCCTAGAGTACCTATTCTGACGCCCGGAAACGAATTCTTTATTTAGCAATGAGTAACACCGGCTTTATCGAGCTGCTGCGTGATGCCATACGCGGAACCGACGAGGATCACACCCGTGGTCTTGTACGGCGAAGCATCGTGTTGCTTGCGATCCCGATGATGCTTGAGATGGCGATGGAAGCGGTGTTTGCGGTCACCGATATCTTTTTTGTTGCGCGTCTGGGTTCGGCCGCCGTTGCCGCCGTCGGCATGACCGAGGCCGTGTTGACTCTGGTGTATGCCGTTGCTATCGGACTGTCCGCTGCAACCACCGCGATGGTGGCACGGCGAATCGGTGAAGGTGACCAAAAAGGTGCTTCGGTTGCGGCCGCCCAGGCCTTATGGATCGGTGCCGCGCTGTCCGCGCTGATGGCTATTGCCGGTTTTACGCTGAGCGAACAGATACTTCGTTGGCTGGGCGCCGATGAAGCAGTCGTGCAGGGTGGTTCGATCTACACAAAAATTCTCCTCGGCGGCTCCGCCAGTATCACTTATATCTTTTTGATCAATGCGATCTTTCGCGGTGCGGGTGATGCCAGTATCGCCATGAAATCGCTGTTCCTGGCCAATGGCATAAACATTGTGCTCGATCCCATACTGATTTTTGGTCTCGGCCCGTTTCCCGAGCTTGGTATTGCCGGTGCGGCTGTAGCGACTACGACCGGACGCAGTATTGGTGTGCTCTATCAGCTGGTCTCGCTCAGCACAGGCAATCATCGTATACGCCTGGGTTGGCGCGATCTGGGTCTGGCGCCGGCGGTGATGAAACGTCTGCTGGTCTTGTCGACAAATGGCATTTTGCAATTCGGTATTGCGACCTCGGCGTGGATTATGCTGATGACTATCGTTGCGCGATCGGGCACGGCCGCCGTTGCCGGTTACACGATCGCCATGCGCATAGTCGAATTCGTCATTTTGCCGGCATGGGGTTTGAGCAACGCCGCGGCCACGCTAGTGGGTCAGGCGCTGGGGGCCGGCAAGGCCACGCGTGCGCAGCTCGCTGTTGCAATTACTGCGCGCTACAACTTTGGCTTTATGGGGCTGATCGGTGTGATATTTATTATTGCACCGGATCCATTTGTGCGTATTTTCACGTCCGATCCAATTGTGATTGATTACGGTGCGGCCTGTTTGCGTTATCTGGCTTATGGCTATGGCTTTTACGCGCTTGGCATGGTGATGGTCCAGGCACTGAACGGTGCCGGCGACACGTTTACGCCGATGATCATCAATTTGATTTGTTTCTGGGTCATTCAGTTACCGCTGGCATGGTATCTGGCCGAGACCGCAGGGTTTGGTGCGCGCGGCGTATTCGCGGCAATTACAATTGCCGAGTCATTGATTGCACTGCTGGCTTTCGCGGTTTTTCGTAAGGGGCGCTGGAAACTACGTCAGGTCTAGGGCTTAGGCAAACCCCGACGGGTTCCAGGCGTCGATCATGCTGCTACGTGCCGATTCCAGACGCTCACCCATCAGTGCGGCGAAACGCTTCAGCAGTTGATAACCAAAGGCGGGGTCGGACTCGCAAAGTTCCAATAACTTCGTGCCGTCAAACTCGACGACGGTCGAATCCACTTCGGCGCGCGCCTGGAAGTGCCAGCGGTAAGGCGGGATCATCCAGGACCAGCCCAGGATGCCGGAACTCAGTTCCTGCAAAGTGAGCGTTGGCCCATAGATGGCCGGTGTTTCAACGACCACCCTGCCGCTGATAATCATATAAAACGATTTTGCCGGTTGGTTCTGCGAGAAGAGGTTTTGCCCCGCCGGAATTGCCCGTTCGTCCGAAAACTCGGCCAGCGTATGGATGTGCTGCGGATCCAGATCAGCAAACAGAGGATGGGCTGATATCAGCTTCTTTGTGGTTTCGCTCACGTTGCACTCCTGGGTGCCGGGTTCGGCGGGCCACCGATTCTAGCTGCCGGAACTGCCGAACCCAAGTCGTCTGATGGCCCCTAGTCGGTTGGGAGACTGTTTTGCTGTATTCTGGCCGGATTCACCATGCGAAAAGACTCGAAAACAAGCGACACGGTGGTGCCCTTGCGCACCATGCCTGAGCATCTGGATGCTATGTCCAGGCCTCTGCACGACCTGCGGATTTCCGTTATGGACCGCTGCAATTTCCGCTGCCCCTACTGCATGCCGGAAGACAAATACCATCCCAAATTTCGTTTTCTGGATCGTGACCAGCGGCTTACTTTTACAGAGATCGGCAGGCTTACGCGTTTGTTTGTACAGCTCGGGGCACACAAGCTGCGCATTACCGGTGGCGAGCCCCTGTTACGCACAGGGGTTGCCGATCTGATTGCCGATCTCAGCCAGTTAGATGGCGTATCCGACGTTGCAATGACGACCAATGCCGTGTTGCTTGCTCAACATGCCGCAAAGCTTGCAGCGTCGGGACTATCGCGGGTTACTGTTAGCCTGGATGCGCTCGACGAGGAAACGTTTAGCCGGACGACTGGCGGACGAGGCGGGGTAGCGCGGGTACTCGATGGTATCGACGCGGCGGTGGAAGCCGGTCTCACACCAATAAAAGTCAATGCCGTCGTCGAACGGGGCGTGAACGATCACGCGGTATTGAGCATGGTCGAACATTTTCGGGGTACCGGCATAATTGTTCGTTTTATTGAATACATGGACGTCGGCAACATCAATCATTGGCGCAGACGCGACATGGTACCGTCGGCAGAGTTATTGCAGATGATTGCGGCGCGCTGGCCGCTAACACCGGTAGACGCAAACTATCACGGCGAGGTTGCCAATCGTTATCATTTTGATGACGGTAACGGGGAAATCGGTTTTATCTCTTCGGTTACGGAACCGTTTTGTGGTTCATGCACGCGGGCACGGTTGTCGTCAGACGGCCAGATGTACACTTGTTTGTTTGCCAGCGAAGGCCTGGATTTGCGTACGCCGTTACGCGGCGGGGTCAGCGATCAGGAGCTTCTGGAGTTGATTACTGCTGTCTGGCAAAAACGCAAGGATCGCTACAGCGAGTTGCGTGCCAAAATGCCCAGCGACGCAGACCCCCATAAAGTGGAGATGTATTACATCGGTGGCTGACAAACTCACACATGTCGATGCTGCCGGCCGGCCAGCGATGGTTGATGTCGGTGGAAAGACCGTTTCGCGACGCACCGCTGTTGCGGAATGCCGCGTCAGCCTGCCGCTTGCCGTTGCAGACGTATTACGCGACACTGGTGGCAAGACCAAAAAAGGCCCCGTCTTTGACACCGCGGTAGTCGCGGGCGTCATGGCCGCTAAACGGACGCATGAACTCATACCGTTTTGCCATCCGTTGGCTATTGAAGATTGCCGCATTCACATCGATATGGAAGCTGACGAGGTAGTTATTTTGTGCCAGGTATCGATCGAGCATCGCACCGGTGTCGAGATGGAGGCGCTTACCGGCGCGAGCGTGGCTGCGCTTACTATTTACGATATGTGCAAGGCACTGTCACACGAGATCACAATTTCTTCGACGCGTCTGCTCATCAAACGCGGTGGCGAACACGATTTTAACGCGTTGGTTGATCCCGATGAATAGAACCCTGCACGGTCTGGTGCTCGCTGGCGGAAACAGCGAACGTATGCAGAGCGACAAGGCGTTGCTGAATTACCATGGGCAGCCACAACTCCAGTGGGCCTATGATCTGATCGACAAACTCTGTGATCACACCTATATATCTGTGCGCAGCGACCAGCACGATGAGATTCGCGATGCCCTGCCGCGTATTGAGGATACCGTGGATAATCTTGGTCCCGGTGCTGGATTGCTGGCCGCCGCGGCAATGGCACCGGACGCGGCCTGGCTTGCCATCGCCTGCGATCTGCCATTTATTACGCCGCAAACGATCAACAATCTGATTGATGAACGAGATCCAAGCAGCATGGCCACGGCCTACCGCAGCGCGAACGACCGGCTACCCGAACCGCTTTGCACAATTTGGGAGCCGACCGGTCTTGCGTATCTTCGCGAAATGGTGGACCAGGGAATAGTTTGTCCGCGTAAGATCCTCATTCGCGGCGATACTCACTTGTTAAACCCGATTTCGGCATCGGCGCTGGAAAACATTAATACACCTGCAGGGCACGCCGACGCGATGGGCATACTGGGTCCGAGATAATGCAGATCCACATCGACTATTTTGCAATTTTGCGTGAACAAGCCGGTAGACAACGTGAAACTCTGCAGACAGATGCAAAAACCCCGGCACATTTGTACTTGCAGCTCTGCGAGCAATACGGCTTCGAGCTGATTCAGGCGCGGTTGCGCGTCGCCATCAACGATGAGTTTTGCGATTGGTCGCAGAACTTGAGTGACGGTGATCGTGTGGTCTTTATTCCACCGGTGGCCGGTGGATGAGTACTTTCTTGTTGCAGAAAGAACCCATCGACACCGCTGCATTGCGCCAACGCGTGGCCGATCCGGATTGCGGTGGCTATGCAAGTTTCGAAGGGTGGATACGCAACGAAAACGAAGGCAGGGCGGTATCGCGGCTGGAATACGAAGCCTATGCACCGCTGGCGATTGCCGAAGCGCACCGTATTGTGAACGAAGCGTTAAAGCGTTTCGAAATCAACAATGCGCTTAGCGCACACCGGCTCGGTGCTCTTGATGTAGGCGATCTTGCGGTTTGGGTGGGGGTCAGTGCGCCACATCGCGCTGATGCGTTTGCGGCCTGCCGCTATATTATTGACGAAATAAAGCAGCGTCTGCCGATCTGGAAAAAAGAACACTACGCCGATGGCAAAGCACAGTGGGTAAACTGTGCACAATGTGCGTCGCAGGCGTCCTTAGTATAGGTTGGGCGAAAATTTTAAGAAAGCGTACAGGTTCAGCGGTACGCTTAACAACGTCACAATCGTCTGCACACGGTAGTTTTTCGAAAATAGAAAAACCAGCGGTAACACCGTTAAAGACAAGGTCAGCAGATTCAACGGCGCCGTGAGTGCCAGACCGAAAAGGGCTGTATTGGCCGTCACAGCGACCAAAAAATAGCTCACCATCACAATCAGAGCCCAGCGCCCGTCGGCCTGGAAGTCTTCGAGCAGGTCGGTTTTAGTCTCGGCGGGCCGGGTTGGCAAAATCAGCGCGGCGGCTGCAAAAAGCAGTAGTGCGAGCAATAGCAGAAAGGCGAATCGCCACATTTCCCACGATTCGACAACGAGGCTGAGCTCAAAAATGGCCCACCAGTATTGAATCATCCAAAGAAACACCAGCGCTGCCCACACAAAAGGCATCCAGTGCAGACGTACGGTTTTGCGCGCCCGAAACAATTCGACCACTGCTGTCAGCAGCCGGGCAATACCGAGGCCGATGACAAAGGACAAGGCAACGGAGATAAATTCAAATATCGTCATGGCCTGGTCATACGAAAACTTAAGTTTATTCTGGTCTCGGTGATGCGTTTTTGTTTTGGCACCCGGTGTTGCCAGTATTGTTGGGTCGTGCCGCGCATTATGATCAGATCGCCCGAGTTCAGCTCATATCTCTGTAGCGGTATTTTGTTTTCCCGGTAGTCACGGTGTCGCAGATCAAAAAAACGGGTAGCACCCAGACTTAGTGACCCAATAACGGGTTCAGGGCCCAATTCACGTTCATTGTCCCGGTGCCAGCCTACATAGTCGTTACCATCTCGATATTGGTTGATCAGTACGCTGTTAAACGAACAGCCGGCGGCATTCTCGACGTCTTTTTTTATCTGCACCAGTTGCGGTGTCCAGCTTTCAGGCGACATTGTTATTCCGGAATAACGGTAGGTCACACCCGGATCGGCAACCCAAACTGTAAGTCTCGGTTGTTTTACGCGTCGTCCGTACATGCTTATTTCGTCGCAGCGCCACGTCAGTTCCCCAGGGACCAGTAGTGCGCGGGTTATTTCTGCGGCTTTTTTTGTCGTGTACAACGCCGGTATAACGCTGACATCAGCCGGCGCCAACAAACTCAACTTGTTGCGACGGTCTTGACGTTGTTGCTGCGCAGCGGCGGGCATTGCTCTTGATCGTTTGCTAGCCTGATTAACTATAGTCTGACATATCCTCGTGTCATGGAGGGATCAAAATGAGCGAAATACCACTAGGTCGTTTCGTCTGGTATCAGTTAAACGCCACTAAACTCGATGCAGCCATAGACTTTTATACGGAGATCATTGGTTGGAAAACCGAGAAATGGAATGGCGGCAACGGTGATCCGTACACGATGTTCACGCGTGACCAGATTCCAATCGGCGGGGCAATGGCGATGCCACCGGACGCATTGAAGGCAGGCGCCCCCCAGCATTGGCTGGCATATGTATCGACACCTGATGTGGACAAATCGGTATTGCAAGCCACTGACAATGGCGCACGGGTTCTGGTGCCAGCGACAGATTTGCCTGAAGTAGGCCGTTTTTCGGTAATTGCCGATCCACAAGGCGCGACCATTGCGGTCTATGCACCGACGCCTGTGCCTGACGATGACCAATTTGAACCGCAAATAGGCGATGTGTCCTGGCACGAGCTGGCCACGACTGATTACGCTGCTGCCATGCGTTTTTATCAAACGATGTTCGACTGGGATAAAGCCGACGCCATGGACATGGGTGAGACGGGCATGTATCAAATGTTTGGCCGCCAGGATGAAACACTGGGCGGCATTTACAACAAGCCCGAGGTCATACCCGCGCCACCGCACTGGCTAATGTATTTCAGAGTGAAAGACGTACACGACCGGGTTGATCCCATCAAGGCGCTCGGTGGTGAAATTCTGAACGGCCCCATGAAGGTGCCCGGTGACGACTTTATCGTCCAGTGCCTGGACCCACAGGGCGGTGTGTTCGCGCTGCACTCGACGCCAGTCTAGCGACATCGTAGCGCCTGGGGCTATTCGTGCCTGACACGAAGCGCTAACATCGGTGCCTTATGCAAGTCTATGCGGGCACTAGCGGGTACAGTTATAAGGAGTGGCTGGGTCATTTCTATCCGCAGAAACTGGCGGCGGCGAAGATGCTTGGGTTTTACGGTGAGCAGCTACCCGCCGTAGAAATCAACAACACGTTCTATCGCATGCCAAAAACCAATGTATTGGAAAACTGGCGCGCGCAGGTACCGGCTGAGTTCCGTTTTGCGATCAAGGCATCACGTCGTATCACACACAACAAGAAACTGGCCGACACCGAGGATGAAGTCGCGTTTTTGACCGGGAATCTGGACAGCCTCGGCGAAACGCTGGGTGCGGTCTTGTTTCAGTTACCGCCGTTCTTGCACAAAGGCGCGGCACGATTACAGAAATTTGTAGACGGGTTGCCCGAAGCATTGCCTGCCGCCTTTGAATTTCGTCATGCATCCTGGTTCGACAATGAAATTGGTGACATGCTGGCAAAACGCAATTTTGCGCTGGTGATTTCCGAGAGCGAGGGCGGTGAGATACCCGAGCGAATCTCGACTGCCGACTGGGGCTATCTGCGCCTGCGTCGACCCGATTACGACGACGATATGCTAAAAACCCGGGCCGACCGTATCGCCGAACAACCGTGGTCAAAAGTCTTTGTCTTTTTCAAGCACGAAGACGAGGGTGCCGGTCCTGCCATGGCGCGTCGCTTCCTGGAAATCACTGACTCGTAGGAGCTGGTTTCAGCCGCGACTCGCAACACAAAATCCCACAGGTTGAGCCCTGCCTATCTCCCATCCACTCACGCAGCACTTAAAAACCTAACCATTTAAGTATAAACACTTGTGCATTTGCACATGTGTGTTATGCAGCACTATTGCAGTAAAATAACACAGTGTTTTTCATATCCAATAGTAGTTAGGCCGCATGCTGGATCTCGCCCGTAAGACCGCTTCCGACTCGGAGCGGACGTCGAGCTAGAGTTTGGAGCGGCAATAACTGACCCTAAACGGCTATTTGTGTTGAACGAAAAGGAGCCCACGC